>NZ_CAJXYQ010000015.1 GCF_913063105.1 uncultured Draconibacterium sp.
AATAAAAAAAGGACGGGTCAACACCCATCCTTTTCACTAACTAAACCAATAAAACTAATCAAACCTAAACTTATGAATTAAAACTTATGCTGCGAAGATAGGGTGGTTTTTGATTTTGGGCGTTAATCTAATGTTAAAAGGTATGTTTTGTAGCATGTTTTAAGATAGTCTTAACAAACCAGATTCTGGCAAAAAAAAGCCTGTTACTTTTGATAACGGGCTTTTAGTAGATTGTACGTTAAGCTTTATTCGTTTTCCTTGCTTTTTCCATCTTCATCAGCAATTGATTCTCGCATGGAAGTGTCGGCCATAATGTTTTTGTATTTCATGTAATCCATTACGCCCAGGTTGCCGGTTCTAAAAGCTTCTGAAATAGCAAGTGGTACCTGCACTTCAGCTTCAATAACTTTGGCTCGGGCTTCCTGTGCCTTTGCAATCATCTCCTGCTCCAGCGCAATGGCCATCGCACGGCGTTCTTCTGCTTTTGCCTGGGCAATGTTCTTATCTGCTTCAGCCTGATCGATCTGAAGTACTGCCCCAATGTTTTTGCCAATGTCGATATCAGCGATATCAATTGAGAGAATTTCAAATGCTGTTCCTGCGTCAAGCCCTTTTTCTAAAACTACCCGCGAAATAAAATCGGGATTTTCCAACACGGCTTTGTGCGAGTGCGATGATCCTATTGAAGATACAATTCCTTCACCTACACGGGCGAGTACCGTTTCTTCGCCTGCACCACCAACCAGTTGTTTAATGCTTGCTCTTACAGTAACCCGCGCCTTGGCAATTAGCTGAATACCATCTTTGGCTACTGCAGTTACCGGCGGTGTGTTAATTACTTTCGGGTTTACCGACATTTGCACAGCCTCAAAAACATCGCGACCGGCAAGGTCGATTGCCGTTGCCATATTAAATGGCAGTTCAATATTGGCTTTTGATGCCGAAACAAGAGCATGTACAACGTTGGCAACGTGTCCTCCGGCAAGATAGTGCGCTTCCAGTGCATCACGACTCAAGGGAACATCAGCTTTGGTTCCTTCAATTAAAGCCCGAACAATAATACCCGGAGGTACTTTTCTGAAACGCATTAAAAAGAGCTGAATAAGCGAGATTCGAACTCCCGATACCAGGGCCGAAAACCATAATCCGATAGGGATAAAATAAAGGATAATAAATAGTAATACAATTGATCCAACAATTAATCCCCAGGTGCCTGCTGCTTCTACCATTTTTTATTTATTTAAAGGTTCAACAATAATTTTATTCGATTCTATTTTTAAAACTTTTATTTCGGTGTTGTGGTCGATAAATGCTCCTGTTGATTGTGCTTCAATGATTTCTCCATTAACTTTTACCTTGCCCATAGGTGCCAATCTGCCAATAGCTTTACCGGTATCTCCAACAAAAACCTTTTCGCGGTTAATAAGATCTACTTTTCCAGAAATATTTTTTTCCAAAATCATCTTCTTTCCGGTGCGCGATTTGAAAAAGTAATAAACCAGCGCCGGTGCCAGAATTAGTACAAGGGCCAGCGTGATAAATCCCGGAAGCGTTCCGTATTCTGCAAATGCTACGTAAACAGCTCCTCCCAGCAATAAAAATCCTCCTATTCCGGCAATTGTCACTCCGGGTATTACTGCAAATTCGATGAGGAGCAGTACCAGCCCTAACAGAATAAGTAAAATAATGGCAAGAATGCTCATATCATTAATCTATGGTTGCGTTTAATTTGCGTTCAATCAGTGCGTCTTTCATTGGTTTTAGTGCTTCAAACGAACCTTTTTTTACATCGCATTTTCCCTTGTAATGAACAAGAAAGGTACATTGCGTGGCCTGTTCGTAACCGTGGTCGCAAATGGCGATTAAAGCATCAATAACATAGTCAAAGGTATGCACATCATCGTTATGCAATGTCAGGAAATTCTCTTCAACAACTTCTTCTGTGAAATCCCCCCTCGGAATTTTTTTTGTCTCTTTCTGCGTCATTTGTCGTTCTCAATTTCTTTTGCTTCACTCAAAGTTATTCTTTTTCCGTTAAAATAAGGTACTACAAAGGCATCTTCTACACCTTCTTGTCGCACCTGCTCTTGCATTTTTAAGGCATCGTTATAATTGGTAAGGTTTCCGGTGGTATATACAACAATGCCTTTTTCGTCGGTGTAATGCTCTATTTTACGAATATAAGATAACTTGTCGAATAATCGTTTTACATAGGCAGGTAATCCGCGACTGTATGCGCCTAACTGAATTTTGTACACAAGATCGCTGGTGTTTTCCGTATTGTTTTCAGTCGGAATAACAGCTTCTGCAGGAAGAACTGACGGGCTTATAAGCAGTACGGTGTCTGGTTTTGCAGAAGACTTTTGTTGCTCGAAAAGTTCATAAAAATCATTAACCTCCATTCTGAAAGAATGTTTTTCGTCGCTTGTGGCATTTTGCCAGTACGAGTTTTCCTCTTGCTGGGCTTCAAGTAACAATGCAGCTGTTTCTTCGCGTAACTGGTAAATAGTAGTTTCGGCATCAAGAATCTGTTTTCCCAATAATTGTTTTTCGCTGTACGAGTTACTCGCCCCGTATTTTTTGCGAAGCTCATCCGTTTCATTTATAGTTTGTTCCAGGTGCTTTTGTTTTTCTTGTCCTTCAAGATATACTTTTAATCCTTTTGGTGTTTTAAAAAACGTTGTGTCGGGATAAGTAATTTCAGTGTTTACTACAAAATTAATGGGTTCAGCCAATTTTGCCGGTATTATTATGCCGTTTTCTACGGTAGGAGCAACACTGTTTGTATTTAAATCAGCTGTTAACAATGAATCAGAGCTAATCGAATCGCTTAAAGCGACAGAGTCGGGCTGGCTCAGTAATTCGCCGGTAACAAGCTTTTCGTCAATAACCGGAGAAAAATTTTCGGCTTGGGTTTCGCGTGGCACTGCCGTGGGGAGTATGTCTGTTTCGCTTGCTGTTTCCTCTTCGCGATCCTCGGCAGGAGCAAAAGGATTAATTTTGTTTGTACAGAGTTGTATTTTTTCCTTCAGCTGAACTTCATTTTGTATTGCAGCATCGGCTTTGCTGCCAAAAAGCTTGTAATATTTTAGCGCATCATCCCATCTGTTTTTTGCATGGTATTGTACCGCAATGTAGTAATCGGTTTTTAGTGGCGATTCGCCAAGGCTGCCGTTTAATAAATAAATAATTTCATTGGTATCGTAATGGCCATTTTCGGTTCGGCAGGCGCCGTAATAATAATTAACCATCAGGTGGTCAGGTTTTTCGTCTAATAATTTTTTTAGAATTATTTCGGCCTCTTCGAACTTGCCGTTATCAAATAACCGTATGGCTTGCGCAAGCGGATTTTCCTGATTAATTGCTGAAACAAAACCAGCTGAAAACAAAAAAATGAACAATATTGTTATTGGTGCAATAGCCTTTGTATATGTCATAGTAAAACCTGTTGTTTTTTCTGCACGTAAATTTACAAAAAATGTATTTTGTTGGAGATTAAATTATACTGAAGTGGGGGCTAAGATGAACATTGTAACTGAGATTTATCATTTATTAAACTATATTTGTACAATTGAATAATTTAGAGGACATGGCTAATTTAAAAGTTGGAGATAAGGCGCCTGAATTTGAAGGTGTAAATCAAAACGGAGAGAAGATTTCCCTGAAGGATTTTGCCGGAAAAAAGCTAATTCTGTATTTCTATCCAAAAGATAATACCCCGGGATGCACCGCCGAATCGTGTAATTTAAACGACAATTACGACGCCTGGTTAAAGAAAGGTTTTGATGTGGTAGGCGTTAGCCCCGATAGTGAAAAGTCGCACCAGAAATTCATTGAAAAATTTGGCTTTAAGTTTAACCTGATTGCCGATACTGAAAAAGAAATTTTACAGGCCTATGGAGCCTGGGGGCTTAAAAAAATGTATGGCAAAGAATACATGGGCGTTTTGCGTAAAACCTTCGTACTTGATGAAGAAGGTGTAATTGTTGAAATTTTTGAAAAAGTAAAAACAAAAGATCACACCAACCAAATAATTGAAACTTTAAATCTTTAACCTAACTGAACATGACTAAAGAAGAAAGAAGTCAGATGAACAAAGAAAAGCTGAAAGCACTTCAGCTTACCATGGATAAAATTGAAAAGAGCTACGGTAAAGGCTCTATTATGCGAATGGGCGACCAGGGAGATGAAGATATTCCGGCTATTTCGTCGGGCTCCATTGCTCTTGATGTTGCTTTAGGAGTTGGCGGTTTCCCAAAAGGCCGGATTGTTGAAATTTACGGCCCTGAATCATCCGGAAAAACAACCCTGGCAATACATGCGGTTGCCGAGGCACAGAAAGCCGGTGGTATTGCCGCAATAATTGATGCCGAGCATGCCTTCGATCCGTATTATGCCCGTAAACTGGGTGTTGATATTGAAGAGTTGTTAATTTCGCAGCCCGATAATGGTGAGCAAGCTCTGGAAATTGCTGATAACCTGATTCGTTCAGGAGCTCTGGATATTGTGGTTATCGACTCGGTTGCTGCACTTACGCCTAAAGCCGAACTTGAAGGCGAAATGGGTGATTCAAAAATGGGCTTGCAGGCGCGCTTAATGTCGCAGGCATTACGTAAACTTACCGCCAATATCAACAAAACAAAAACATGTTGCATATTTATTAACCAGTTACGCGAAAAAATTGGCGTAATGTTCGGTAACCCGGAAACAACAACAGGTGGTAATGCGCTAAAGTTCTATTCATCAGTACGTTTGGATATTCGTCGAATTGGCCAGATTAAAGATGGCGATGAAGTTAACGGTAACCACGTGCGCGTTAAGGTGGTGAAAAATAAAGTAGCCCCTCCTTTTCGTAAAGCCGAATTTGATATTATGTATGGCGAAGGAATTTCCAAGTCAGGCGAAATAATCGATTTGGGTGTGCAGTATAACATTATTAAAAAAAGTGGGTCGTGGTTTAGCTATGGCGATACAAAACTAGGGCAGGGACGCGAAACAGTGCGTAATTTGATTGTTGACAATCCGGAGCTTGCTCAGGAATTGGAAACGAAAATTATTGAGGCAATTACCGGAACCACAACCACAGAATAAAAAAAACTGATATAGACAGAATATACCGGGTGAATTGATTCTGTCGATTCATCCGGTTTTTTTATAAGACAGCTTATGGTATTACCGTAAGCATTTCAAATATAAATTGATAAAAAAACGTGTATGAAAGTGTTAAAGTTTGGCGGAACATCCGTAGGTTCGGCCGCAAACATTAAACGTGTAAAAGACATTGTACTTAACCAGAATGATGATGTAATTGTAGTAGTATCTGCCCTTGGTGGTGTAACCGATAAAATTCTTACGGCAGCGCATAATGCTGCCTCTGGTACAGGAAACTTTCATACGGAACTTACGGAAATAAAACAAAAACACGAAGAAACACTGACCGAGCTTTTTAATGGTTCAGGATCGATAAAATACATTGTTGAGGAACTGCTTGATGAACTGGAAAAACTGCTTACCGGTATTACACTTGTTGGCGAGTTAACAGCTAAAACACTTGATCGGATTGTAGGTTTGGGCGAACGGATTTCTTCGCACATTGTTGCCGAATATATTGGCTGTCAGCGTAAAGATTCATCGGCCTTTATACAAACCGATAGTAATTTCGGAAAAGCTACAGTTGATTTTGCCGTTACCAGGCAGTTAATAAACGAAGCCTTTGCGAACCATAAGGGGGTTGCAATTGTTCCGGGGTTTATTTCGAAAAACAGTAAAGGTGAGTTTACAACACTTGGGCGTGGAGGTTCCGATTTTACTGCGGCAATTATTGCTGCAGCGCTTGATGTGGAAATACTGGAAATATGGACAGATGTAAATGGTTTTATGACTGCCGATCCCCGGGTAATTCGAAAAGCATACACTATTCCGGAGCTTACTTATTCTGAAGCTATGGAGCTCTCGCATTTTGGTGCCAAAGTTATTTACCCGCCTACTATCCTTCCCGTTTATCAAAAAGGAATTCCAATTCAAATTAAAAACACTTTTGATCCTGAAAATCCGGGAACCAAAATCGTAAAAGGGGTTAAAAATGGTTTTGATCGTCCCATTAAAGGTATTTCGTCTATCTCGGGAATAACCCTTGTAACGCTTCAGGGTATTGGTATGGTTGGAGTAACCGGAATTTCCATGCGGTTGTTTACAGCATTGGCAAAAGTAAATGTCAATGTTATCCTTATTTCGCAAGCTTCCTCAGAAAACTCCATAAGCGTGGCCATTGAAGAAAAGGCCCTCGATTTGGCAGAAGCTGCTATTCGTGAAGAATTTGAAAAAGAAATAGTTGGTGGCCAGGTCAATAAAATAGAACTCGAAAAAGGAGTTTCGGTAGTGGCTATTGTTGGCGAAAATATGAAACATACCACAGGTATTGCCGGCAAGCTTTTTTCTACTATGGGCAAAAGTGGTGTAAATATTATTGCTATTGCCCAGGGAGCTTCGGAGTTAAATATTTCGTGGGTAGTTAAAAACGATGACTTGCGAAAAACGTTGAATGTGGTGCACGAATCGTTCTTCCTGTCGGAGAATGTGGAGTTGAATATCTTTTTAATGGGAATTGGTACTGTGGGCGGTAATTTGCTCGACCAGGTAAAGCAGCAACAGCAACGACTTCTAAAGGAGAAACATTTGCGCTTAAAGCTAACGGGGATAGCTAATTCCAAGAAAATGCTGTTTGATCGTGATGGAATTGATATTGAAACATTTATGGCTCAACTCGATGCGTCAGAGCAGCAATCGTCACTTCAAGGCTTTGTTGAAGAGATTAAGAAAATGAATATTTACAATTCGGTTTTTGTTGATTGCACCGCTTCGGATGCTGTTGCAGCCCTTTATAAAGATGTGCTAAGTTCGAATATCTCAATTGTAACAGCTAATAAAGTTGCCGCATCGTCGGAATTCGACAATTATGCCGAGCTTAAAAAAATAGCGAAAAAGAAAGGCGTGAAGTTCCTGTTTGAAACCAACGTGGGGGCCGGTTTACCCATTATCAATACCTTGAACGATCTGGTAAATTCGGGCGACAAGGTATTACGGATTGAAGCCGTTCTTTCAGGCACGCTTAACTATATTTTCAATACCATTTCGGAAACTATTCCGTTGAGTAAAACCATACAAATGGCGAAGGAAGAAGGTTACTCTGAACCTGACCCACGTGTTGATTTGAGCGGCGTTGATGTGGCCCGTAAAATTCTGATACTGGCCAGGGAATCAGGTTACCGAATTGAAATGGATGACATTGCCATTAACCGATTTGTTCCGGAAGAGTTGTTTGCAGGAAGCATCGATGAATTTTGGGCCGGTGTTTCGAATTTGGATGAAAAATTTGAAACAGAACGAAAAAGACTGGAAGCTGAAAATAAAAAATGGCGTTTTGTTGCCCGCTTCGAAAATGGGAAGGCAGAAGCCGGTTTGCAGGAAGTGGATGCAACACATCCGTTTTATGATTTGGAAGGAAGCAATAACCTGGTGATGTATACCACCGAGCGTTACCACGAATTTCCGATGCTGATTAAAGGCTATGGGGCAGGGGCTTCAGTAACTGCCGCCGGTGTTTTTGCCGATTTAATTAAAGTGTCGAATATATAGAACAAAAATGCTGTTAAAAGCATTCATATAAATACGAATAAAAAACATTGAAGATCATTTACCAATGGCTCTCATCATGGAGTGGATCTTCTACTATTTTCTGAACAAAATGAAACACATAATAATTCTTGGCGACGGTATGTCCGACGAGCCGATAGCAGCATACGGCGGTAAAACTCCGCTACAAATGGCCAATAAACCACATATCGACTGGTTGGCAAAAAATGGCCAGTCGGGTTTGTTAAAAACAGTACCCGAGTCGATGCATCCGGGAAGCGAAATTGCAAACATGGCCGTTTTGGGTTACGATGTTGAAAAGGTTTTTGAAGGACGGGGCGTATTGGAAGCGGCAAGTATGGGCGTTGAATTACAACCCGGCGATTTGGGTTTACGCTGTAACCTCATTTGTATTGAAGATGAGAAAATTAAAAATCACTCGGCAGGGCATATCTCCAACGACGAGGCTGCCGAACTCATAGAGTTTCTCGATGAAAAACTGGGGAATGATAAAGTAAAATTCTATCCAGGAGTTTCGTACCGGCATCTTTTAGTAATAAAACGGGGGGTGAAGGATTTTGCCTGTACTCCTCCGCACGATGTGCCCGGAACATCTTTTGCCTCGTGCCTGCCTCAAACAAAAACAGAGGCTGCCAAAGAAACGGCTGAATTGATTACCGATTTAATTCTAAAATCGCAGGAATTGCTTGAAAATCATCCGGTAAACCTGAAGCGAAAAGCGGCCGGAAAAGATCCGGGTAACAGCATCTGGCCCTGGTCGCCGGGCTACAAACCCGCCATGCCAACGCTAAAAGAAATGTATGGAATTGCCAGCGCTGCCGTAATTTCTGCCGTCGATCTCATTCATGGAATAGGAGTTTATGCCGGAATGAAAGTAATTCATGTGGAAGGTGCAACCGGACTTTACGATACCAACTACGAAGGAAAAGCGCAGGCTGCTGTTGAGGCCTTAAAAGAAAATGATTTTGTGTATCTGCACATCGAGGCGAGCGACGAAGCCGGACACGAGGGCGATGTGGAGCTGAAAACAAAAACGATTGAATACCTCGATCAGCGAGTGGTGAAATATATTATTGAAGAAACCGCAAAAATGGAGGAAAACGTTGCAATTGCCATTCTGCCCGATCATCCAACGCCATGTGCATTAAAAACGCATACCCGCGATGCGGTACCATTTACCATTTATCAACCCGGAATGCAAGCCGATGCGGTTGAGGTGTACGATGAGTTCGACACCCGAAAAGGAATGCACGGAACGCTGCAGGGAGATGAGTTTATTCGCTTGTTCTTGAAAAAATAAATAGCATTTTTAGCGCACTGAAACTATTCTTTACTTGTTAAGTTTCTGATATATGTCATGTTTTTCGTGCTGCCATAATCGGGCGTTTTAAGCAAAACTCTAATTTTGTGTCTTACAATGAAATACTACAGTACCAATAGAAATACCTCGGATGTATCGTTAAAAGAAGCAGTTGTAAAAGGACTTGCTGCCGATAACGGTCTGTTTATGCCCGAGCAGATAAAAAAGTTTGAACCTGCCTTTTTTGCTGAAATTCAGCACTTGTCGTTTCAGGAAATTGCTTTTGAGGTTGCCACAAAATTTTTTGGAGAAGATATAGCAGAAGCAAAACTCAAAGAAATTGTATACGACACCCTGCAGTTTGATTGCCCGGTAGTTGAGGTAACAGAATCGATTTATTCGCTTGAATTGTTTCATGGTCCAACGCTAGCTTTTAAGGATGTAGGCGCGCGCTTTATGGCTCGTTTGCTAAATTATTTTCTGGGGAAACAGGAAAAACTGGTAAATGTACTGGTTGCAACTTCCGGAGATACCGGAAGTGCTGTGGCAAATGGCTTTTTGGGTGTTGATGGAATACATGTATATGTGCTCTACCCAAAAGGAAAAGTCAGCAACATCCAGGAATCACAGTTTACAACTCTCGGGCAAAATATTACAGCCCTCGAGGTTGAAGGGACTTTTGATGATTGCCAACACCTGGTTAAAACTGCTTTTCTTGATGAAGAACTGAATAAACAACTGGTTTTAACCTCTGCCAATTCAATTAATGTTGCGCGTTTTCTGCCGCAGGCATTTTATTATTTTAATGCATACGCCAGGCTAAAAGAAAAAGGAAAGCTGGATAATAAAGAACTAGTGATTTCGGTACCCAGTGGAAATTTTGGAAACCTTACCGCAGGATTAATTGCAGCGGAAATGGGTTTGCCGGTCAAGCAATTTATTGCTGCCAACAACGAAAACGATGTTGTTTTTGAATACCTTAAAACCGGCGAATACAAGCCGCGTCCATCAGTAGAAACCATTGCCAACGCCATGGATGTTGGCGCTCCAAGCAACTTCGCCCGAATTCTTGATCTGTATAAAAAAGAGCATTCGGTAATTGCCGGTAAGATTAAAGGCTATCGTTATTCTGATAAGGAGATTAGAACAATAATTTCGCAGGTTTATTCAGAATCAGATTATTTGTGCGATCCTCACGGAGCATGTGGATATCAGTCGTTAACGGATTATTTGACGGAAAATGAAGTGGGCGTTTTTTTAGAAACTGCTCATCCGGCAAAATTCACTGAAACCGTTGAAAATGTGATTGGTAAAGGGAAAGTAATATTGCCCGAAAAGCTGGCTGCTTTTATGAAAGGGAAAAAGAAAAGTGAGCAAATGTCAGGAAATTACGATGATTTTAAAACTTTTCTACTCGCGCAGTCATTCTAAATAGCAGAAAATGAATGAACTGAAAGGCAATTTTTAGTGTTTTAATAACTGATGAACAAAAATAAACCATAGATTAATTAAAATAGAGTATTACTTTTAGCCCCGGAAAGTAATATTATAATAGAAAGTATTACTTTCGGCACTTAATGTTAACATGAAAATATTATGAGACAACTAAAAATTACCAAACAGGTAACCAACCGCGACACCCTCTCGCTGGATAAGTACCTGCATGAAATTGGCAAGGTTGAGTTGTTGTCGGCGGAAAAAGAAGTAGAGCTGGCCAAACGCATTAAAAAAGGAGATCGTGAAGCTTTAGAAACACTCATAAAAGCGAATTTAAGATTCGTTGTTTCCGTTTCAAAACAATACCAAAACCAGGGCCTCACTTTGCCTGACCTCATAAATGAAGGAAATTTAGGCTTAATAAAAGCTGCTGAACGTTTTGATGAAACGCGAGGTTTTAAGTTTATCTCTTACGCCGTTTGGTGGATTCGTCAATCTATCCTGCAAGCTTTGGCAGAGCAAGCCCGGATTGTGCGTTTACCCCTCAACAAAATTGGTTCGATTAATAAAATAAATAAAGCCTTTAATAAACTGGAGCAGGAGTTTCAGCGCGAACCAACTATTGACGAGGTTGCCGAACTGATGGAGTCTAAGCCCGACCTGATTGAAGATGCGTTGAATTTTTCGAGCGTGCATGTTTCAATGGACGCACCTTTGCGTGAGGAAGAAGGGAACAATCTATATGACGTGATGCTCAACGAGGATTCACCTGATCCGGATGGCGACCTGATGGATGGTTCGTTACGGCACGAAATAGAGCGGTCATTATCGACACTTGGAGAGCGTGAAGCCGAAATTCTGAGGTATTATTTTGGATTAAAGGGTTACCAGCCACATACATTAGAAGAAATTGGTGACGCATTCGGACTCACCCGCGAGCGCGTTCGGCAGATCAAAGAAAAGGCAATAAAAAAACTCAAAAACCAGTACCGAAACAGGTTATTAAAGTCGTACCTGGGTAAATAAATTAAACTTTTATGAGCGCGTTAGTAGCACCCTCAATTCTATCAGCTGATTTTAACCATTTAGGAAAGGACATTGAAATGATTAACCGAAGTGAGGCAGACCTGATTCACTTTGATGTAATGGATGGTGTTTTTGTCCCAAATATTTCATTCGGCCTTCCGGTGATACAACATGTAAATAAAATTGCCCAAAAACCTTTGGATGTGCACCTGATGATCGTAAATCCGGATCATTTTATTGAACCATTTTTTAAAGCCGGAGCGTCAATTTTAACCGTGCATTACGAGGCTTGTCCGCATTTACACCGTACTATTCAGTTGATTAAATCGTTTGGTATGGAGGCAAGTGTAAGTCTGAATCCTCATACACCGGTGGCTGTATTAGAGGATATAATCGAGGATTTGGATATGGTTTTATTGATGTCGGTTAATCCCGGTTTTGGCGGTCAGCAGTTTATAGAGAATACCTACAAAAAGGTGAGCCAGTTGCGCGCGCTAATTGATAGCAAAAACCCGAATTGTAAAATTGAAATTGACGGAGGAGTAAACTTCGAAACCGGGAAAAAGCTAATTGATGCTGGTGCGAATGTTCTTGTTGCAGGTAGCTTTGTTTTTAATGATAAAAATCCGGAGGAAATAATTTCAGGACTTAAAGCGCTCTGATTTAACAGCCATTGAATTACACTGTTCAATATTCTTTTCAATAACCTTTTTGGGCATGTCGCGTAATGCACAATTGTTGGCGCTACATTCTGAACAGTTGTGTGCCATCACTATTTTGTCTTTGCTGAAATCAACTTTCCCACTTTTTTTCGCAGGTTTAAAAAAGCGACGATAAATCTTTAATGCAGCCCAAATTAAGGCCACAGCAACAATCAGGTATGTCAGAATTTCCTGAAACATGCTATAAAAATAATTGACCAATATTGTAAGTGGCAAAAGCAGCAAGCCAGGCTAAACCTGTGGTATAAAAAATGGTAAATGCAGCCCATTTCCACGTGCCAGATTCATTTTTAATGGTGGCTACCACACCGATACAAGGAAAATAAAGGAGAATAAATATAATAAATGCGAGCGCTGCAGGTGTTGTAAATACCGGTTGCCCAACTTTATTTCCTGTTTGGAATGTTTCGTTTTGAAGCTTTCGTTGCAGGTTTATGGTGTCTTCTCCATCCTGTGTTTGGTATAAAACTCCCATTGTACTTACCACTATTTCTTTGGCTGGTAAACCGGCAACAATTGAAATACTCATTTTCCAGTCAAATCCTAACGGACGCATAAGGGGTTCGATAAATTTGCCGGTGCGGCCAAGGTATGAGTTTACCAAACGGTCTGATTCGAGTGCATGATTCAGGTCTGCTATTTCAGCTTCTCGTTCAGCTGAGGTTAATTCAGATATCTTTATCCGTTCAATTTCCTGCTCAAACTGTGCTGTTTGTTTTGTTGTTCGCGGAAAATACTCCAGCGCCCAAACGATAATAACACCCAATAAAATAATGGTGCCAATCTTTTTTAAATAATGTTTGGTTTTGTCCCACATATGGTACACCACATTTCTGAAAGTTGGCAGACGATATGTAGGAAGCTCCATTACAAAAGGAGTTTCTTTATTTTTAAACACTGTTTTGTTAAGTACCTGTGCAGTAATAAATGCAAATAAAATACCCACGGCATAAATGCCAATCAATACCCATGCTTCATATTTTTGAAAGAAGGCTGAAATAATGAGAATATATACCGGTAAACGTGCACTGCACGACATAAAAGGAATAATAAGCATGGTAAGAAGACGGTCGCCACGGTTACGCATTGAACGGGTGGCCAAAATCGCCGGAACATTGCATCCAAATCCCATAATCATTGGAATAAATGAGCGCCCATGCAGCCCAAACCGGTGCATAATGTTGTCCATTATAAAAGCGGCACGTGCCATGTAGCCCGAACCTTCAAGTAGCGATATAAAAAAGAAAAGAATAAGAATATTTGGCAAAAACACCAATACACTTCCTGCTCCACCTATTATTCCATCAACCAACAAATCGTTAAGCATTCCGTTCGGAATTATCTGTCCCACAAAGTTTCCAAGGGCTACAATGCCCATGTCAATCCAGTCCATCGGATAGGCACCTAGTTTAAAAGTAGTCCAGAAAATAAAAAACAGCAATGCCGTAAAAATTGGAAATCCCAGGTATCTGTTGGTTAAAACACTGTCTATTTTTTCAGAAGTAGTTTTTTTCTGCTTTTGTTTATTGCTGTAGGTTTCGCGTAAAGCACCGGCAATAAAGCTGTATTTTGCATTGGCAATAACGGTTTCGCTATCGTCATTCTCCAACAGCTCAATCTTTTTTATTTCTTTTAAGGTAACCCGCTGTATTTCTTCAAAGTTCGAATATTTCGATAGCAATTCAATTACCTGGTTATCTTTTTCGATGAGTTTGATAGCCAAAAACCGCGAAGAAATCTTATCGGTTATTGGTTTGTCTTCTTTAATTTTCTGACGAATAATTTTAATGGATTCCTCCAGGTCTTTGCCGTAATTGATATGAATGTGTCTCGAGATTGTATCTTTGCCCTCAAATACCTCGATAACTTTATCAATCAGGTTATCCAGTCCCAGGCCTTTCGAACTTACCGTTGGAATAAGCGGAATACCAACCAGTTTGGCAAGTTCGTCGATGTCGAGTTTTAGTTTGTTTTTTTCCAGTTCATCAAACATGTTTAATGCCATTATACAACGCAAATCCATGTCGATTAACTGCGTAGTTAAAAACAAACTTCGCTCGAGGTTAGTGCTGTCCAGAACATTAATTACAATGTCGGGTGTTTGCTCGTAAATAAATTTACGTACAAATATTTCTTCTTTCGAATAGGCTGTTAGACTGTAAGTGCCGGGAAGGTCGTAGAAATTGAAGGTGTATTTGCCCGATTTAAAGGTTGCCTTATGAATGTCAACCGTTACCCCACTGTAGTTGCCAACTTTTTCTTTCGAGCCGGAGATAAAGTTAAAAAGGGTAGTTTTTCCACAGTTTGGATTACCAACCAGCGCAACGTTAATTGTCCGGGTTCGTTCCGACTGGTTTACCAAATCGATATTTCGGTCGATGGTGCCTTCAAAAATGCCCGGAGGTATTTTTTTAAACTCTTCGGCCGGAATAACCTCAATCTGTTCTGCTTCCGATTTTCGCAGTGTAATATTGTAATTCAGAATTTTATATTCAGTGGGGCCATTAAAAGGAGCATTCTTCAAGGCCCTAACCTCATTTCCCCTAATAAATCCCATTTCGGTAATTCGTTTCCGAAACGATCCGTGTCCCAAAACCTTAGTAATAACTACAGGCTCATTATTTTTTGCCTCGCTTAACTTCACGGTTCCTGTTTTCTGAATTTAATTTAAATAAAAATAAGCGTACAAAGATATTTAAATTCCAATGATAAAAAATAAAATATATTTGTTCTTTACATAGTTACAACAAGTAGCTATTTTTGTTCGGAAGAAGGAGGAAAATATGGAGGAAGATAAGTTTTATAATAACATTCAGAAAGCCTTGGATGACTTGCCAGAGAATTTTAGTATTCTGGAAGAGCGGATTGATGTTGGTATTCAGATGAAATACTTTGAATTTACCAAAACGCTTCGAGAGAAAGATATCTCGGAAGAGTGTTTTGAGGCGCGGGAAGAGCTTTTTAATAAAGAGGTGGATGAAGAACGGAAAAAAGAGATTTTAACGGCTATTGCTGTGTACGATGATGTAAAAGCCTATCGAACACTTGAAAAGTTTGTTGAAGAGGTAGACGGCGACCTAAAACAATGGGGTACGCTGGCCTTACAGGAGAGCCGGATGCTAATGCATAGCTCGTTGCTTGATGAACAGCAGGTATTCATTTCAACCGGGCTGGGAGGAAAAGGTCAGAAACTACGCTACTTTGTGGTGTTTTTATCGGTGAGCGAACACGAAATGCTTACAGAAACACAGCAAAAATTGCTTAAAGATGAATTAATATTTGAGTTAAATAAGCATGAAGGCGAGTTTGAATCGATGGATTTTATGGAAGGTTTTTCATCAGCACTGGTAATGTTGCCTATTAAAGCTGAAATTAAAAATGTTTTTCAGAATGTAATTTCAGAATGTAACCAGTATGGTGGCTTTTTGCGTGAAGATATGGTTATTACCAATGTTAAAATTTTGTCGCGGGGCGAAATTATTCAATTGATCCATCAGAAAAAAAATCAGGATAACGATGAATTGGAGAACGAATAAGATAAATATGGCAATCCAGGTGTTGCCGGAAGCTGAAGGAAAGGATAAATATGCTTTGGTAGATAAAGCTATTGAAGCCATCGAAAAGAGCGGTTTTCGTTATAAAGTATGTCCTTTCGAAACGGTTGTGGAATACTCTTATAATGAATTTCCAGCCCTGATGGAAAGTATCCACCAGGCTTGTGCCAAAGCGGGTACACAAAAGATGCTAAGCAATATAAAACTTCAGGTTAATTTTGAAACGGATGTAGCTATCGAGGATAAAATGGAAAAATATTCTTGATAAGCAAAGAATGTAGACACGGATTAAAAGTGAAGAATAAAGGGAATAAAAAGAAATCAGATAAAAATACAGCTAAGGCTTGTTTTTAATCAAATAAGCGTTATATTTGCACCGCTTTTAAAGCAAACACGTTCTGGACCTGTAGCTTAATTGGATAGAGCACCTGACTACGGATCAGGAGGTTAGGGGTTCGAGTCCCTTCAGGTTCACCAGAAAAGAAGGCGTTTACAGAAATGTAAACGCCTTTTTGTCTTTTCGAAGAAATTATTTCACATTATAGTATTTGCATCTTTATTTTTTGGGCAGAGTGCAAAGAGCTGGATATTTGCAATAATTTATTGGAGTGTTTTAGGTAATTTGAATTGAATTACTATATTTGCACTCGCAAAATGAAACACGGGTGTAGCTCAGTTGGCAGAGCACTGGTCTCCAAAACCAGGTGTCGGGAGTTCGAGTCTCTCCTCCCGTGCTGAAAGCACAAAGGTCTTACGTAAGTAAGGCCTTTTTTATTTTATTCTTTTGGCAAAATCGGATAATTCAATTGAATAGTGTTATTTTAACCACAAATTAGAGTCCATGCAAATCGATGTATTTATACCTTGTTTTATCGATCAGTTTTACCCCGATACGGCCCTGAACTTTGTAAATCTGCTAAAAAAGACGGGTTGTGATGTAAAATACAATCCGAAACAAACCTGTTGTGGGCAACCGGCCTTTAACAGTGGCTATTGGAAAGAAGCCAAAACAGTGGCCTCAAAATTTCTTGCCGATTTCGAGATGGCAAATATTGTGGTAGCACCTTCTGCTTCATGCACCGGTTTTATCCGAAATTATTACCATAAATTGTTTGAAGAAGAAGAGGAGCTGTTACATAAAACCAATAAAATAAGAAAACGCGTTTTTGAGTTCTCCGATTTTATGGTAAATCACTTGAAGGTTACCAATGTTGGTGCTGTTTTTAATCACAAAGTAACTTTTCACGATTCGTGTGCAGGCTTGCGCGAATACGGAATTAACGAAGAACCCCGAAAACTGCTGAAAGAAGTACGGGGACTGGAATTAATTGAAATGGATGAGCTGGATACCTGTTGCGGCTTTGGTGGTACTTTTGCAGCCAAATTTCATCATATTTCTACTGCAATGACCGAGCAGAAGGTGGAACATGCACTTCAAACAGGAGCCGAGTATATTGTTTCAACCGAAGCATCGTGCCTGATGAATATGCAGGCCTACATTGATAAACAAAAACTGCCCATAAAAACCATTCACCTTGTAGATGTTTTAATGCATAAGCGCCAGGCTTAAAACATTTGCATGCCGTGCAGTTTCTTATACCGTCCGTTTAATTCCATCAATTCCTGGTGAGTTCCGCTTTCCACTATTTTCCCTTCATGAAGTACACAGATTAAATCGGCATGTTTTATGGTTGAAAGGCGATGGGCAATTACCAACGACGTTCTGTTTTTCATCAGGTTTTCCAATGCTTCCTGAACCAGTTTCTCCGATTCAGTATCCAATGCTGATGTAGCTTCATCAAGTATCAAAATGGGTGGGTTTCGTAAAATGGCCCTGGCAATTGACAGGCGTTGTTTTTGTCCACCTGATAATTTGTCGCCACGGTCGCCAATTTTTGTGTCGTAACCATTTTCGGTAGCCAGAATAAACTCGTGGGCATTAGCAATCTTTGCCGCCTGTATAATGGCTTCTTCACTGGCATTTTCAACTCCAAAAGCGATGTTGTTTCGTATGGTGTCGTTAAAAAGAATGGGTTCCTGGTTAACATTGCCAATCAGGTTGCGCAGCGACTTCAGTTTCAGATCGCGAATATCGGTTCCGTCTACCAGAATCGAGCCCGCGCTAATGTCCCAAAAACGTGGCAAAAGATCTACCATGGTTGTTTTTCCGCTTCCTGACGATCCAACCAGTGCTACCGTTGTTCCTTTCGGAATAGTAAGGGTAACATTTGATAGTACTTTGGCTTTATCGTATGCAAAACTAACATCCTGGTAAACAATGTTTTGGTTAAACGAATCAATGTCTTTTGCATCTGCTTTGTCAACAATTGTTAGTTCGGCAGCCAGTACATGGTCAATTCGTTGCATCGATGCCAGGCCTTTTTCAACGCTGTAAAGTGCGGTAGAAAATGCTTTGGCCGGATTAATAATACCGTAGAAAAATACCATGTAGCCAATAAACTCCGAGGCGGAGAGCGACGAGTCGTTTCCGCCAAGAATTATACGACCGCCATACCACAAAACAATAACAATAACAATGGTACCCAGAAATTCGCTGGCCGGGTGTGCCAGGTGGCGTCGCCACATCAGGCGGTTCATAATTAACCGGTAATTCTGGTTTTCGTTTTGAAAGCGTCTGATTGCCTTTTCTTCTGCATTAAACGATTTAATGATGCGTAAACCCGAAAGGTCTTCTTCAATAATAGAAAGAATTTCGCCCAGTTTATTTTGGCCTTTGGTTGACACGCGTTTCAGGCTGCGGCCAATACGTCCGATAATTAAACCGGTAACCGGCAACATAATAAACACAAACAAGGTAAGCGACCAGCTCATGTAAATCATTACACTCAGGAATACAATAATCAGAATTGGGTTTTTTATCATCATGCCAAGCGAATTGGCAATGGAGTTCTCCACCTCCTGCACGTCGCTGGTAATGCGGGCCATAATATCGCCTTTTCGTTCTTCGGAGAAATAGCCCAGTGGCAAGCCAATTATTTTCTTATAAATAAGCGATCGAATATCAAAGACTACCCCGTTACGCAAGGCAATTAACACAAAATCGGCCAGGTAGGTAAAACCCACCTTAAAAAGGGTGGCAATAACTAAAATTAAACCAATTAGCAGCAAAGCATCCTGTTCGCCATGCCGGGCGATAAATGTACTGATGTAATAATTTACATTGTGGGTAATGGAATCTGCAGTTAAGGCCCATTCAACTTTGTTGGCTACTAACTCTTTGGTTTTAAATAAAATATCGAGTGCCGGAATAAGCATGGCAAACGAAAAGGTTCCAAACAATGCACCCAAAATATTGTAAATAATGTTCATGACGATTTTCCACCGGTAGGGCGGAACAAATCGTTTCATGAGTTTTAAAAAGTCTTTCATGAGAAAAAAGACGGAAGACCGAAGACGGAAGACCGAAGATGGCTTGCCGACTCAGGTGATTTCCTGTTTTTAGAATATTCCCGTATAATTTTGTGGTGTAATTGCTTTAAGTTCTGCTTTTACCTCTTCACTAACGTCTAAACCATCAACAAAATTGTGTATCGTTTCTTTGTTAATTGCTTCGTTTTTACGTGTAAGGTCTTTTAAGGCCTCGTATGGATTTGGATAAAGCTCGCGACGTAAAATGGTTTGAATAGCTTCGGCAACCACTGCCCAGTTGTCTTCCAGGTCTTTTTCGATGGCCTCGGTGTTAATCAGCAATTTGTTCAAACCTTTAATGGTTGATTTAATGGCAATAATGGTATGCCCAAACGGAACACCGATAAAACGGGTAACGGTTGAGTCGGTTAGGTCGCGCTGCAAACGCGAAACCGGCAGTTTTTGTGCCAGTTGCTCAAATCCGGCATTGGCAATTCCTATGTTGCCTTCCGAGTTTTCAAAATCAATAGGATTAACTTTGTGCGGCATGGCCGACGAGCCTACTTCGCCCTTTTTAATTTTTTGCTTGAAATAACCCATCGAAATGTAAGTCCAGATGTCGCGATCTAAATCAAGAATAATATTGTTAATCCGTTTTAAGCCATCAAAAATGGCACTGTGGTTATCGTAGTGCGAAATTTGGGTAGTGAATTGCGAACGATTCAGTCCCAGGTAATCTTTCAGAAATTTATTGGCAAAGGCTTCCCAGTTAATATCGGGGTAGGCAACGTGGTGGGCATTAAAATTACCTGTTGCACCACCAAATTTAGCATCAATGGCAATCGATTTTAACTGAACCAACTGCACCATAATTCGCTCGATAAATACTTTTATTTCTTTCCCAACCTTGGTTGGCGAAGCAGGCTGTCCATGTGTTTTTGCCAGCATCGGTATGTCTTTCCACTCGTTTGCCAGGGTTAGTAATTTTTCAATTAGCTCCTGCAAAACCGGGTGGTACTCAAACTCCAAAGCATCTTGTATCGATTTTGGAATGGCGGTATTGTTGGCATCCTGCGAGGTAAGGGCAAAATGAATAAACTCTTTGTATTTGCCCAATTCCAGTTTGTCAAATTCTTCTTTAATAAAATACTCAACAGCTTTAACATCGTGGTTGGTTACACTTTCAATATCCTTTATGCGTTGTGCATCCGCAATCGAAAAATTTTTGTGCAGCTCACGAAGCTGATCCAGTTTTTGCTGTGGAATATCGGCAAGTTGGGGAAGTGGCAGTTCGCAAAGTGCAATAAAATATTCCACTTCGGTAAGCAAGCGGTATTTTATCAGTGCAAATTCGCTAAAATATTTTCCCAGTCCTTCTACTTTGTTACTGTACCTGCCGTCAACAGGCGAAATCGCTGTTAATGTATTAAGTTCCATTGTTATTACTTGAAATTAGGCTGCAAATTTAACAAATTAAGTCGAGTAGCTATTTTGTAGGTTCACGAATTTAATATTCTTTAACCCGGATAGAGCGGTTCTGCTGTTTGGGCAGCGAATAAGGCTATGGTACCTGCGTTTTTTTACCCTGTTTGTCGTTAGTTTTTTGTAATTTGGAGCGGACTAAATTGATGAGTATGAAGCTGAAAAATTTCTGGATATTGTTATTGTTAATTTCTTCACTGGCCGCACTGGCGCAGGAAGCTAATAAAAAGAAAGTATATCTTTTAAATATTAAATCGGAAATTACTCCAGCCACGCGACGCCAGGTGAGCCAGGCTTTTGAAGCTGCCGACTCGTTACAGGCCGATGTGTTTTTAATTCATATGAATACTTATGGCGGAACGGTAGTTGATGCTGATTCTATCCGAACGCGAATTTTACAAAGCGATATTCCGGTGTATGTTTTTATCGATAACAATGCTGCTTCAGCAGGAGCATTAATTTCAATTGCCTGCGACGGTATTTACATGCGTCCGGGTGGCAGCATTGGGGCAGCAACCGTTGTTAATCAGACCGGCGAAGCCATGCCCGATAAGTACCAGAGCTACATGCGCTCAACCATGCGTGCCACCGCTGAAGCACACGGAAAAGATACTGTAGTTACCGCTTCAGGCGATACTTTGGTGAGCTGGTTTCGCGATCCGAAAATTGCTGAAGCAATGGTAGATGAGCGGATTTATGTAGAAGGGGTTTCCGACTCGGGGCAGGTGCTGACTTTTACACCAGCAGAGGCTATCGCCAACGGTTTTTGCGAGGGCACCGCCGAAACCTTAAAGGAGGTCCTTTACCAGGTTGGTATTGACGATTACGAAGTAACAGAATATCAGCCTACATGGATTGAAAAAATAATTGGTTTTTTGGTACACCCCATGATTTCGGGTTTACTGATTATGGCCATCGTTGGTGGCATTTATTTCGAGATGCAATCGCCAGGAATTGGCTTCCCGCTGGGTATTGCCATTTTAGCAGCTGTACTTTACTTTATGCCACTCTATCTTGAAGGGCTGGCCGAACACTGGGAAATTGCCGTTTTTATTGTTGGCTTAATTCTTATTGCCGTTGAAATATTTGTGATTCCGGGCTTTGGTATTGCCGGGGCTGCCGGAATTACGCTGGTGTTTTTAGGCTTGTTGTTAAGCCTTATCGATAATGTTAATTTTGATTTTGAGGGAGTGGAACTTCGGGGAGTAGGAACGGCAATTACAACCGTTGTTCTTGGTTTATTTGGTGGTTTTATGCTGGCACTTTACCTGGGTAAAAAAATGTTTACAGCAGAGCATGGCCTGTTTAAAAACTTTGCCTTAAAAACAGTGCAAGATGTGCATGAAGGGTACGTAAGTGTTGAAACTAAACTGTTTGACCTGAAAGGTAAATCGGGAACTGCACAAACGGTTTTGCGTCCCGGAGGCAAAATTATTGTTGATGGAGATATATATGATGCAGTTGCCGTATCCGGATTTATTGATAAGGATGAAAAGATTGTTGTTACAAAAATAGAGGCGACGCAACTATATGTGGAGTTGGAGGAGGAGTAGCTCGTTATTAAAACTGTTTTTACAACAAAACAAAGCCCGGCTTTCATTCGAAAACCGGGCTTTATTTTATCTGATTAAAACATCCAGTCCCACGGTGGCAGCAGGGTCGTTTCTGTTTTATATAGCTCTAAAACATCGGGTGTTACAAATTTTTTATGCACCACAATCCGGAACATGTATTCGTTAAACCATTCATCGGTAAAAGTAAGGTAGCCTTTATGCCCGGCACTTTCTCCCCAGCTGTTTTCAAACTGCCATTTAACCGGCTGGCCCTCGTTGTTTAAGTCTACAGCAATTAGCGCCATTCCGTGCGACGAGCCACTGGATTTTGTTTGAATGCGCTCGGCTTTATTCATGTTAAAAGTAACCCCGTATACCGATTCGTAGTCGAAGTTGTCCACATCAAGAATGCCATAATTACGGTCGAGTTGTTGCCCCACATCGCATGATGCATAAAGTGCTTCGTTATTTTTTATCGACTCGATGGCCATCGCTTTTATCTTATCGTTTGTCAGGTTTATGTAGTGCCAGTTTACACCTTCTTCAACATTTCTGTAGTTGTCAATCTCGTAATGTACGTTAAAAGGGCGGGTTGGGTCGTTCATTAA
The DNA here is from genome assembly GCF_913063105.1 of uncultured Draconibacterium sp. GTDB lineage: Bacteria > Bacteroidota > Bacteroidia > Bacteroidales > Prolixibacteraceae > Draconibacterium. Next base: position 22,705 of record NZ_CAJXYQ010000015.1, read on the forward strand.
CATTACATAGTCTTTTACCTGAATGTCGCCCAGTACCTTTTCTTTAAATTCCAGCGGTGTATACGTTTGGTAGGCCGACAGATTTTTGTCTTTATCCTCGTAACGCCAGCTAAATTTGGTAGGTGGTACACCCAGGTTAAGAACCAGCATGCGGTATACTTCCTTCATCATTTCGGTGCGCATTTGCTGAAGGGCTTCCGGTTGAACTCCCTTTGCTGCTGCTTCGCGCAAGCGCAAGCCGTTTTCTTTTAGTTTCAGGTTAATAAACTTAACCATGTAGCGGGTGTTTTCGCTCGAGTGCGTTTCTGTCATGGCTTCTCTCGGAATCATTCCGTATTTATCTACCAGGTTGGCAAAACTACTCCACATGCCACCGTCGTCGATTGGAGAGCGAAAATACCACTGCACCAGACGGTCGTCAATGGGTTTATCGGCCGACTCAATCATGTTGTTTAGAAAAAGGTTTGATTTCTCAAACAAATCCCAGAAATAAAGGTAGTTTTCAGAAAATTCAAACGAGTTAACATTAAATACTTCCATGGCCTTTGGTCGAAACATATTTAAAGAAGTAAACAACCAGCATCGACCCGAGCTTTTTTGGTTTGTTATTCCCTTAACTTTTACACGATAGGTAAAATGATGGTCATCTTCGTTAATATTTTCAAGGTTTTTAGCCAGTTTGTTAATGTCGTTGGCCGAAAGCGCATTTTGCATGCTTTTGGTATAGGCATCCATTTTTAACGACGACCTGATTTCCTGAATATTTTCTTTGTTTAAATTTTGTGCTGTAGCCCCCATTGCCAGTAGAACCGCTAGGGCGGTAAAAATAAAGTTCTTCATAGTTGGTGATTTTTTTCAATCGTAAAAATAAAAGAATACTTTTAAGCGAATAGTGATGAAGCGCAGTGTCGCTAAAAAAAGTTTAGTACAAAATCATTTGTTTAATAATTGTCGATAAGGTATTGAATGTGTGCATCGTTAGTGCCGCAGCAGCCTCCCAAAATATTTATCCCATATTTTTTGTTTAGAGTAAGCATAATTTCACCCCATTCTTCCAGGTTGTCAGTGTGCAGGCAGTCGGCATTATCCAAATCGCAATGATCGAGCGATGAAGCGTTGGCATTGTAGGCAATAATCCGACTTAATGATTCGGAATCGAGCTGCTCAGGATTAAAGAACGAGGGATGTGCGCAGTTTATGGCATAACCAATGGGTGGTACTTCTACCTGCCCGTCAATGCTTTCAATGGCCTTGTTAAGCGTAGTTCCATCAAGTATTTTTCCATTTCTACCGATTACAAAACCAATCATATACGGAATGCCGGTTTTAGCTGCACAACGTGCAATGCCTAATGCTTCTGAAAGTGCAGGTACAGTTTCCGGTACAAGAAAATCAATTCCACTTTGGGCCAACTCGTTTATTTGCCAGGCATGAAATTGCTCTGCTTCTTCAGCCGATAAGGCTTCTTCTGGTTTGTAGCAATCGTTTTTGGGGCCAAACAAACCACCAATTTTTACCTGATGCTCGAATCCTATGAATTCATTTTTAATGTTTTGCATAAATTTACAGGCATCGCGGTTTATGCTTTCTAAAACTTTTGCTTGTTTAACCCTTTCGGCATTGGCTCGCCAGCTAGGGGTGTAAACGCAAATGGGCGTTTTTGCTTTTTGGGCAATGTTTATATAGCCCCTGTATATTTCGGACATGGGCTCTTTTGTTTCGCCATAAATAAGCGGTGCATTTGCCAGAATTGGATGTAGAGACAGGCTCGAGCGCCGGATGCGTTCGTTTATGGCACCTTCGGCTAAAACAAATTCATTTAAAAGAAGTGCTTGCATACCTTGCTGGTGGTATTGCTTTTGGTTCAGTTCGTACAAATAAAGCTCTTCGGGGTCGCCATCCAGAAAAGCGCTTCCCATATTTTGCATGCCCAATTTTTCGAGTAGCTTTTGCGAGTTTCCATTGTTTTGGGTGGTAATGGCTTTTACTGTTTTCAGGTTAAAATCTTCAAAAGCAGCTTGTAATAAACGGCGGGCGGCTTCATATGCATATCCTTTTTTCTCGTATTCGGGCAAAAAGGCAAAGCCAATATCCAAGCCTTCCATACCTTCTCGGTCGAAAATACCACAGGTGCCGAGTTTCGAATTGTCGCTTTTGCGTTGCACCACATAATTGCCAAAACCAAGTTTTTGCAGTTGAGGAGACATTTTGTCCTGAATATATTTTGTAGCTTCCTTTTCTGAATTAACATTTCGGTTGCCAATAAACTCCAACCACTTTGGAGTGTTCAGCAAGCGGTAGATAAACTTTGCATCCTGTTCAACGCATGGTCTTAAAATCAGGCGCTCTGTTTCAAAGGTTTTATAAGATGTCATGTCGTTGTTTTTTGCTAAGAAACAAAAATTGCAGCAAACCCAAAATTAACTGTCCTGTTGAAAGCGAAATATCAGCTCAGTTTTTCTTTAAAAAAGTCGATGGTTCTGCTCCATGCCAGTTTTGCAGCGGCCTCGTCATAGCGCGGAGTGGTGTCGTTATGAAAGCCATGATTTGCACCCGCATACATGTGGGCGGTGTATTGCTTTTCGTACTTTTTTAAAGCAGCCTCATAGGCCGGCCAGCCCTCGTTTACGCGTTTTTCCAGTTCGGCAAAGTGCAGGAGCAGTGGTGCATTAATTTTTTTCGTTTCTTCTTCGGTGGGTTGTCCACCGTAAAACGGAACAGCTGCTTTTAACCCGGCAACCCGAACTGCCATCATGTTTGAAATCCAGCCGCCAAAACAAAAGCCAACCACACCAATATTACCATCGCATTCCGGATGTGATTTTAAATGGTTAAAGGCCACAATAAAATCTTCAAGCATTTCATCTCTGTCGCGTTGGCGTTGCATTGTGCGTCCATCATCATCGTTTCCGGGGTAACCCCCAAGTGGCGAAAGGGCATCGGGCGACAAGGAAATAAATCCTGCAAGTGCAGCGCGCCTGCCAACATCGGCAATATGTGGATTTAATCCGCGATTTTCGTGAACAACCACCACTCCGGGAAGTTTTTTTGTGTTACCCGCAGGCCGCGATAATTGTCCGCTAATTTTTCCGCCACCTTTGGGCGAGCTGTATTTGATTGTTTCGGTTTTTAGGCGCTGGTCTGTTTCCTTCACCTGAATTTTTTCCTGGTAGTTGGGCATGATAAAACTCATGAGCGACGAAACGGTTAACCCACCCACTGCATAGGCCGAAAGGCGTTCAACAAATTTTCTGCGGTCGATACGGTTATGGGCATAATCATCGTAGAGGTCGAAAACTTCCTGCATAATTTGATCTTTTTTTATTGCTTTCATTATTAGTGTTTTATAGAGAAATAACTCTTGAGCTTTATGCTTTGTTCAAAATGGTTGAATGAATTTTGTGGCATACAACTTTTTTTCAGTTTCAAGAAATCGTTAGAAAATAACTTGTTGAAAAGGACAATAAATGCGAAACAGTAAATAAGTTTATTTTTGCCGCATCAAAAAAAAACAGGGATGAGCAAAAAGGTAGTGTTAGGTACAAAATTTTCGCCAACAGCAACAAAAGTGATTTTGTTGGGTTCCGGTGAATTAGGAAAAGAAGTAGTCATCGAGTTTCAGCGTTACGGTGTAGAAGTGATTGCGGTTGACAGTTATAAAAATGCGCCAGCCATGCAGGTGGCAGACCGGTTTTATGTAGCATCGATGCTGGATGGTGAAAAGCTTGCTGAGATAGTAAGAACAGAAAAGCCTGATTACATTATTCCTGAAGTAGAGGCGATAGCAACCGATACTTTAATTGAACTGGAAAAGGATGGTTTTAACGTTATTCCTACAGCTACTGCCACACGGTTAACTATGAATCGCGAAGGGATTAGAACGCTGGCAGCCGAAGAACTGGGATTGTCAACTTCACCATATAAATTTGCCGGGAACAAGAAAGAGTTTACCACGGCGGTATATAAAATTGGATTTCCATGTGTTGTTAAACCCATAATGAGTTCGTCGGGAAAAGGGCAGAGTGTGGTGAAAAATGAGTCGGATATTGATTTTGCATGGAATTATGCCATCGAGGGAGCACGAGGAAAAAGCGACCGGGTAATTGTGGAAGGTTTTATTGATTTTGACTACGAAATTACCTTGTTAACAATTAGCCATGTGGGGGGCATTTCGTTTTGTGAACCCATTGGTCACCGACAGGAGGGCGGCGATTATCAGGAGTCGTGGCAGCCACAGGCAATGTCTGAAGTTGCCTTACACGAAGCACAAAGAATTGCCAAAGCAGTTGTTAAAGCGCTGGGAGGCCGGGGCTTGTTTGGTGTTGAGTTTTTTGTGAAGAATGATGAGGTATATTTTAGCGAGTTATCGCCACGTCCGCACGATACCGGAATGGTAACCATGATTTCGCAGGATTTGAGCGAATTTGCCCTACATGTTCGGGCAGTGCTTGGCTTACCAATACCAAACATTAAGTTTCATGGTCCATCGGCAAGTAGCGTTATCATGGTAAAAGGAGAATCGAAACAAGTATCGTTTTCAAACCTGGCTGAAGTTTTAAGTGAGCCGGATACTCAAATGCGTTTGTTTGGGAAACCGGAAGTAAAAGGCGAACGCCGGATGGGGGTTTGTCTGGCACGTGCAAATTCAACACAAAAGGCCAGAGAAAAAGCCAATAAAGCCAGTGCAGCTGTGGAATTGATATTATAGGTTGTTTACTTTTAGCTACAACAAAGACCAAAAGTGCGCTTGTTTTGTAAAACGCTCTTTTGGTCTTTGCTTTTTTGTTTAAATATTATTTTGAGTAACGATAAATGTCATTCAAATTTCGTGCATTGGTAAACGGAATGAGTTTAAATGCAAAACTGTATTCTTTTTCCAGTAAACGGTATTTGTTAATTGGGCGGGCATTTATGGACCATGAGTCGTTGCCGCCCACGCCAGCCATTTTATAACTGATGTTTACGGTTAAACGATCTGCTTTTGTTAATTCGGTTGGGTGTTGCGCCTCACGAATATTTTCAGCAGTGTATGGCCATACCGATGTTTGAAGCGGCCTCTCTCCTGTAATCATCATCCCGTTTTTGGCCGAATTGCCCAGTGCCAGCCAGCGCACGCAGGTGTGGTTGCTGCTTTCCTGAGGTTTAACGTAGTTATAGTAAAACTCATCAACCTTCCCGGCGTAAATGTTTACTTCGGCAGCGCGGTTTCTGTCGCTGTAGTTTTCAAAAGGTCCTTTGCCATAAAATGCCATTTGTTGCAGCTCGGTTGAAACTCCCATGCTCATTCCCACGCGAATAGGCTCGGGCATTTCCTCAGGTATTTTTAAATCAAAATCAACTAAAACTTCTCCTTCCGGAGAAAAGGTGTAGGTTATATTTAAGCGTAAACCATCATAAGCCAGTTCGGAATGAACAACTGACTTGGTAGCATCGGCATCAAAATTTTTGAGTTGTAATTTTGAAGGAAGATTTTCCCAGATGCCAATCAGTTTTTCCGCTTTCCAGCCACGTTCGTCGTTATCGCTTAAGGGACGCCAAAAATTTGGAGTTAATGCTGAGGTGATTATGGTTTCTTCTCCTTTTTTATAGCTGGTAATTAAACCACTCGTTTTGCTTACTTCCACCTCAAAACCTTTTCCGCTGATTACAATAGAATTGTTGCTTGTGTTAAAAACAGGAGGGGCAAGTTTTGTCTGCTTTTTAAGACGACCCGCAGTTTCAAACGGTAATTTAAATTGCTGCTTAGCCACCTCATGTCCGGCTTGCGCCCAACTTTGGTTTTCTTTTAATTGAACACTCAATCGTAACCAGTATTCAGCATTGGTTTTGGTTTCAAATTCTTTTACCGGAATTTCAAACACCTTGCTCTCGCCCGGATTAAGTGAGAACCCGCTTAACGAACCCGATTGTATTTGGGTGGCATCTTCACTTAAGGTCCACAGAAAATTGTATTCATTGAGGTTGGTGAAGTTGAAGCGACTTAAAAGGCGTACTTTGAAATTCTCTAAATCGACAGCTGAGAATTGTATGGGCTGCATAACGTATTTGGCTTCCCAGGTTTGCGGTTTTGGTGTGCGGTCTGATGCAATTACACCGTTGATGCAGAAGTTGTTGTCGTTAGGTTCGTCGCTGTGGTCGCCGCCGTAGGCATAATATTCGTTGCCATTTTCATCTTTTACCAGTAGTCCCTGGTCAATCCAGTCCCAAATGTACCCACCAATCAGGTTAGGGTATGCGTGCATCAGGTCCCAGTATTCCTGAAAATTACCCAGCGAATTACCCATGGCGTGGGCATATTCGCATTCAACAATTGGACGGCTAATGTAGGGGCTTTTGGCCAATGCTTCAAGGTCTTCAAGGTTCGCATACATACGGCTGATCACATCCACATAGGCCGGATCGGTAGGGTTGCCTCTTCTCCATTGTTTGTTGTATTCCGGTGTTCCCAGTTTCAGGTAGTCGGGGTGCTCCGGGCTTCCCTGTGCGCCTTCGTAGTGTACAAAACGCGTAGGGTCGTAATCTTTTACCCAGCCTGCTGCGGCTGCATGGTTAGGGCCGCAGCCCGATTCGTTGCCCAATGACCACGAAATAATGGAAGGGTGGTTTTTATCGCGTTCAACCATCCGGACAACACGGTCTTGAAATGCCATGTGCCACTCGGGCTGATTACTTAAATAACCATTCAATCCATGCGTTTCAATATTGGCTTCATCCATTACATACAAGCCATGCTTGTCGCACATGTCGTAAAAATACGGATCGTTGGGGTAGTGGCTGGTACGAACTGCATTAAAGTTAAATTGTTTCATCAGCAAAACATCTTGTTCCAGATCTGCCCTGCTAAGCGTTTTGCCTTCGGTATGATGATGATCGTGACGATTTACTCCATACAATTTTATCGATTCGCCGTTAACCAGTAATTCTCCGTTTTTAATCTCCACCTCGCGGAAACCTACTTTTGTTGAACGCGCTTCAACCAGGTTTCCTTCAGCATCTTTCAAATTCAAAACAAGCGTGTAAAGGTTTGGCTTTTCTGCCGACCAAAGTTTTGGGCTAACTATTTTCTCTTCCATTAACCCGAAATATACGTTGTCGCGTTGCGGGTAATGTTCGTATACAATTTTGCTTACTTCTTTTTTTAGCGGGGCTGCTAAAACCGGTTTGTTATCAGCACAAAAAAGTTCAGCCTCCAGGGTCCAGCCTTCCAAATCTTTTTGTGGTGCGCGGGTTACTTTTGGCCTAATTTGCAACAAGGCATTTTGATAAGTGGCATCTAAACGTGTGCGAACAAAAAAGTCTTCGATGGCTATTTTAGGTTGTGCCAGCAGCATAACTTCGCGGTGCAAACCACTCATACGCCAGTGGTCCTGGTCTTCCATATAAAAACCGTCGCACCAACGATAAACTTCAACTGCTAACTTGTTTTCACCTGTTGTTACAAAATCGGTAATGTCAAATTCTGCAGGCAAACGACTGTCCTGGCTATAACCTACCATCTTTTCATTCACCCAAACGTACATGGCCGAAGCGACCCCTCCAAAATGTAGAATGATTCGCTGATCGTTCCAATCCTCCGGAATGGAAAAGGTTCTTACATACGAACCCACCTGGTTGTCGCGAGGCACAAATGGAGGATCAGGTTGAAAATTAAAGCCCGAATTTTTGTAAATGGGATAATTGTAACCTTTCATTTCCCAGCACGAAGGAACCTCGATATCGTCCCATGATGAAACATCTTCTTTATAGAATTCTTTTGGGCGATCGTGCTCACTTTCCGAGAAATTAAATTTCCATGTTCCGTTTAAAGAAATCATTTGTGAATTTTCGCGATCTCCGTTTAAGGCATCATCGGAACTTGAAAAAGAGTAAGAAGTGGCTCGCGCCGGCATTTTGTTTTTGGCAATTACCGTTGGATCTTCCCAGTCTTTGTTTTGGGCCTGCGAGGCAAAAACCGCCATCGCAAGCAGCATAGTAAGTAGTTTATTCATGTTTATTTGCGTGTAGTTTCTTACTGTTACGACGAGCAAAGATAGATGATTACCTCTATTGCAAGGGAGAGAGGTTCGTAAAAAGTAGGGGAGTTTTTTTTAAAAAGAAGCTGTTTGATTAATTTTTCTATTTGAAGATCTTTCTTTCGTTTAGCGCATCACGGTATTTTTTTGCATTTCGGTTGTGCTGGCTTAGGGTGCGTGCAAAATTATGATAGCCCGAAAAATCTTCTTTAGCGCACATATAAACGTAGTTGTGTTCTTCGTAATTTAACACAGCGTCAATTGAAGTAATTTCAGGAAAACAAATAGGCCCCGGAGGCAAACCTGCAAACTTGTAGGTGTTGTATGGCGAATCAATTTCGAGGTGTTTGTTTAACACGCGTTTTATCGAGTAATCGCCCAGCGCATATTTTACGGTTGGATCGGCCTGCAAGGCAATGTTTTTGCGCAAACGGTTAACATAAAGCCCTGCAACGGTTTTTAATTCGTCGGGTTTTATGGTTTCCGACTGAACAATGGAAGCCAGGGTAACCACTTGCTGAGGAGTAAGCTCCATTTTTGCTGCCTGTTTTGACCGGGTGTCGTTCCAAAAACGGTCGTATTCTATTTTCATCCGTTCGGCAAATTCGGTAGCCGAGGTTGTCCAGTACATTTCGTAGGTATTGGGAATAAACATAGCCCTGAAATTTTCGGATGTAAAGCCCCAATCGGTAATTTGTTGTTCATCGGAAAACAATTGAAGTATGGAGAGCGAATCGGCTTTTATGTATTTGCTAACTTTTCCGGCCAGCTCTTCCTTAAAACGCACATTATTAAAGGTAATGTTTACCGGCGCTTGTGCCCCGCTGCGCAGCATGTTTACCAGTTGGTTAGTGGTCATCCCTTTTTCAATTTCATAACGCCCCGGACGAATATAATCGGCATACTTTTTCTTTTTGGCCACCCATTTAAAAGCTTTAAAGTTTAAAAGCACCTGGTCGTTCTGTAGCTTTTCGCTTATCGTTTTCAGGTTGTCTCCTTCGTCAATCATCAAAACATAATCGCTGTTTACATTCACATTAAAAACATAACGGTATAGCTGATAGCCTCTTGCCCCAACAATAATAAAGGCAATGGCAAAAAATATAATAATATATTTCCCGATTCGCGGAAAGGTCATAGCACGGCTTTTCTGTTCTATCGACATAGCTTAAATTTCGAATTAGGCTTCAAAGATAAAATTCTTTCAAATAGGTGAAAAAAGAATGAGTCGAAACAAGCTATTGAAAACCAATGTGCCGTTAAAAACTATTAATTACAAAAGCGGAAGGCCCACTGCAACTTTACCGTGAAATACCACCAATACGGCTATTCTCCTAACATTCACTTAACCCAAGTTCTAAATAAGGGAGCAGAGAACTAATTTTGGCTGCAATGACCACAAATTCACTAATTTTGTGGGAGTTTCGAAAAATTGATTTAAAACTGAAAATTATGCTACAAGTAAATCTTGCAGAAGATATTTATTATTTAGGATTTAACGACCGTCGTACGCATCTCTTCGAGAATATATGGCCAATACCGCATGGAGTTTCGTATAACAGCTACCTGATTGTTGATGAAAAGATTGCATTGGTTGATACAGTTGAGCGTGCTTTTATTGATGATTACCTGGATGCCATTGAAGAAATTATTGGCGACAGGGAAGTGGATTACCTGATTATAAACCACATGGAACCCGATCATTCGGGCGCTTTAAAAGCTATTGTACATCGTTATCCGAATATTACACTTGTAGGAAATAAAAAAACATTTGGGTTTGTGGAGGCTTTTTATATGAATCCGGAGAATGTGCTTATTGTGCACGACGACCATGTGCTGGATTTGGGTAAACACAAACTGCAATTTCAGATGATTCCAATGGTGCATTGGCCTGAAACAATGGTTACCTACGAAGAAACCAACAAAATACTTTTTGCGGGCGATGCTTTTGGCAGCTACGGAACAATGGACGGCGGGATTTTTGATGATGAGATAAACCTTGATTTCTACGAAGTGGAAGTTATGCGTTACTTTACCAATATTGTTGGAAAATACTGCCCGCATACACAACGTGCCATAAAAAAACTGGCCGGAATTGATATTAAAATGATTGCCGCAACACATGGCCCGATTTGGCGAAGCGATTTAGACTGGATTTTAAAACGTTACAACAAATGGAGCTCTTACGATCTGGATCGGGGAGTGGTTATTGTTTACGGATCGATGTATGGAAATACCAAAAAAATGGCAGAGACCATAGCTCGTCAGATTGCTGTTCGCGGAATTAAAAATATTCGTGTTTACGATGCATCAAAAACACACTCGTCGTACATTATCAACGATATCTTTAAATACAAAGGATTTATTGTAGGAAGCGCGGCGTATAACAATGCTATGTTTCCGAATGTTGAAACCCTGCTGACTACGGTTGAGCATATGGCACCTAAAAACCATTACCTGGGTATTTTTGGTAACTACTCGTGGAATGGTGGTGGTGTGAAAAACCTGAAAACTTTTGCCGAAAAAATTAAATGGGAAATGGTGTACGAACCTATTGAGGAAAAAGGCAATATGAAAATTCAAACCCAGGAAGAGCTCATTAAACTGGCTAATGCCATGGCAGATAAATTGCTGGAAATGCCTCCTGCCGAGAAATTGTAAATTACCTGAAACTACCATAGTAAAAGCTGCTCTTCGGAGTGGCTTTTTTTATTTCTGAAAGTATCGAGTATTGAGAAAGAATACAAAATGTGGTGCTTTCTTCTCTCGTACTTTGTACTCATGTCTTTATTATATTTCTTTTGAATTTCATTCAATCTTAAACCTACGTACTTCCAGTGCATAGCGGTTTAGTCTAACTAATGGAAGAAGTTAGTGCTTTAACCTTTCATAATTATTCAACCCGGTTCCGGTTAGAACAAAACGTGATAAAGATTTTGGATAAGCCGGGCTAGCCGATTTTGTGCAGAAAAAAGGGCAAAAGAAAAGCCGCATCCAACGATGCAGCTTTTCAAAATATCTAAGAATAGTCGTGTTCTTATTCTTCGCCTTCAGGTTTTGAATAATCCATAGCTGCCATACGTGTGTATGATGCGTAACGCCATTTTGCGTTATCTTCAGCAGCCGAGAATAATTCATCAGCTTCAGCAGGGAACGATTTCTTCAGTGAAGTATAACGAACCTCGCCGTTCAGGAAGTCCTGGAATTTGCTCCAATCCGGTGCTTTAGAATCCAACTGGAATGGGTTTTTACCTTCGTCTTCCAATAGCGGATTGTAGCGGAACAATTGCCAGTATCCTGCTTCTACTGCTTTTTTCTCCTCTTCCTGGGTACGTCCCATGCTGGCACGTAACCCGTGGTTAATACATGGAGAGTAAGCAATAATTAATGATGGACCTGGGTAGGCTTCTGCTTCTTTTAATGCTTTGAAATATTGCGATTGGTTGGCGCCCATTGCAACCTGTGCAACGTAAACATAACCGTAGCTCATCATCATGGCACCAAGGTCTTTTTTACGTACCTTTTTACCCGATGCAGCAAATTTAGCTACTGCACCAACAGGTGTTGCTTTACTCGATTGTCCACCAGTGTTTGAATAAACTTCGGTATCCATTACCAATACGTTTACATCTTCGCCGCTGGCCATTACGTGGTCTAAACCACCGTAACCAATGTCGTAAGCCCAACCGTCTCCACCAAATACCCAAATTGACTTTTTAATCAGGTATTGCTTCAGTTTTTTAAGTTCAGTGGCATATTCGCTGTCGCTACCTTCAATTACGTCAAGTACTTTTTTCGATGCTACTACCGAACCATCAGCATTGTCTTTTTTCTCCAGCCATTCGCCAAATACTTCTTTTTCAGCATCAGAAGCACCGTTTGAAAGGGCAGCAGTCATGATGTCGGCAATGCGGTTACGCTGTGCACTTACACCTTCCGAAAAACCAAAACCATATTCGGCATTGTCTTCAAATAACGAGTTTGCCCATGCCGGACCGTGACCCGATTCTTTGTGTTTACAGTAAGGAGTAGATGGAGCCGAACCACCGTAGATTGAAGAACAACCTGTTGCGTTGGCAATCATCATACGCTCGCCGTAAAGCTGCGTAATTAATTTTACGTATGGAGTTTCACCACAACCGGCACAAGCTCCCGAGAACTCGAATAATGGTTGAGCGAATTGTGAGTTTTTAACTGATTTTGTTTTGTCAACAACAGTTTCTTTAACGGTAACTTTCTCGTCCATATAGTTCCAACGCTCAACTTCAGCTTGTTGCGATCCAAGTGGTTTCATTACAAGCGATTTTACTTTTGAAGGACAAACGTCGGCACAGTTTCCACAACCGGTACAGTCAAGAGGCGATACCTGAATACGGAAATTCAATCCACCAAATACTTTTGAAGGAGTAGCTGTTTTGGTTTCTGTTCCTTCCGGAGCAGCTTCAACTTCCTCTTCTGTCATCAGGAACGGACGAATAGCCGCATGAGGACAAACATAAGCACACTGGTTACACTGAATACAGTTATCAGCTTGCCATTCAGGAACATTTACAGCAATACCACGTTTTTCAAAAGCAGCTGTTCCAAGTGGGAACTGACCATCTTCCGAGCCAACAAAAGTTGAAACAGGTAGGTCGTCACCTTTTTGTGCGTTAATTACGTCAACAACTTTAGCAATGTATTCCGGACGTTTTGATTCGTCGTTTTCTTCAGCAACCACAATGTTTGTCCATTCTGCTGGCACTTCAACTTTTACTACGTTTTTACCACCGGCATCAACCGCTGCATAGTTCATGTTTACAATGTGTTCACCTTTGTTACCATACGATTTAACAATTGCTGCTTTCATCTTTTCAACAGCCATCTCGTAAGGAATTACTTCGGTAATTTTAAAGAATGCCGATTGCATGATGGTGTTGGTACGTGTTCCCAAACCAATCTCTTCACCCAGTTTAGTACCGTTAATGATGTAGAAATTGATTTCGTTATCAGCCAAATACTTCTTCATGGCATCAGGCAATTGCTTTTTGGTTTCTTCTTCGTCCCAAATCGAGTTCAGCAAGAAAGAACCACCTTTTTTCAATCCTTTAAGAACATCGTAAAGGTTGAAGTATGCAGGTACGTGGCAAGCAACAAAGTCGGGAGTTGTTACCAGGTAAGTCGAACGAATAGGAGCATCGCCAAAACGCAGGTGCGAACAAGTGAAACCGCCTGATTTTTTCGAGTCGTACTGGAAATAACCCTGACATGATTTGTCGGTTGAGTCACCAATAATTTTAATTGAGTTTTTATTTGCACCAACAGTACCGTCAGAACCCAAACCATAAAATTTAGCCTGGTATGTTCCTTTTGGAGTCATGTCGATTTCTTCTTTCATCGGTAGCGATGTAAAAGTTACATCATCAACAATACCTACAGTAAACTGGTTTTTAGGCTCGTTCATTTCCAGGTTTTCGTAAACGGAAACAATTTGAGCCGGAGTAGTATCTTTTGAACCTAAACCAAAACGGCCACCAACAATAAGAGGGGCATTTTCTTGTCCGTAGAAGTGCGAGCGGATATCAAGGTATAATGGCTCACCAGCAGCTCCAGGTTCTTTAGCGCGGTCGAGAACAGCAATACGTTTTACTGATTCGGGTAATGCCTCAACAAAGTGTTTTGCCGAGAACGGACGGAACAGGTGTACCGAAATTAAACCAACTTTTTTACCCTGAGCGTTTAAGTAATCAATCGTTTCTTTAATGGTTTCAGTAACAGAACCCATTGCAATGATTACGTTTTCAGCATCTTGTGCACCGTAGTATGTAAACGGGCGGTATTTTCTACCGGTTAATTCGCTGATTTGATCCATGTAATCGGCAACGATATCAGGAACTGCATCGTAAAATTTATTAGCCGATTCTTTTGCCTGGAAGAAAATATCAGGGTTTTGTGCCGTACCGCGGGTAACCGGGTTTTCAGGGTTAAGCGCACGGTTACGGAATTCCTGAAGAGCTTCCTGGTCTAACATCGGAACAATATCTTCCATTTCAATAGCTTCAATTTTTTGCACTTCGTGCGAAGTACGGAATCCATCGAAGAAAGCAAGGAAAGGAACACGCGATTTAATGGTTGCCAAATGGGCTACACCAGCTAAATCCATTTCTTCCTGTACCGATCCGGCTGCCAACATTGCAAAACCTGTTTGGCGTGCAGCATAAACATCGCTGTGGTCGCCAAAAATTGATAATGCATGACCTGCAAGTGCACGTGCACTTACGTGGAATACTGTTGGTAGCAACTCACCAGCAATTTTGTACATATTCGGAATCATTAACAACAAGCCCTGCGATGCAGTGTAAGTTGATGTTAATGCTCCTGATTGTAATGCTCCGTGAACAGCTCCTGCTGCACCGGCTTCACTTTGCATTTCGGCCAGGCGTACCGGGCGTCCAAACATATTCTTCTTTCCAAAAGCTGCCCATTCATCAACATACTCAGCCATTGTTGACGACGGAGTAATTGGATAAATACAGGCGACTTCGCTAAACATGTAACTCATATACGCTGCTGCGTAGTTACCGTCACATGTAACCATTTTTTTTTGTTTTGCCATCTTGATTCGTCTTTAATTTATTTTAGTTTACAATTGATATTCGTAACTGTTTCAAATTCTTTTATATTTTATTCCCGATTCTTTAATACAGGAATCCAAAAAGCCATAACGGGATTTTGTTGCCTTCGCCAATTTCAATTACATCTGAAGCCGCATAAATTCCTTTTTGAGGTTCGAGTTTTCGGCCACCAACATTAAACTTGTATTTCCCGTTAATGCAAAAGTCGGCTACCGGCGATTTCGACAGTTTGCAAACGTAACCAACCTGGTTGTAAAAAAATGTTTGCCTAACGGTTATTTTATCGTTGTTATTTGGGGCAATTGCGTTAAGCAAGTTGGTATTTTGCATGTATACCTTATCCGGCTTTTTCATCTGGTCATCGTCGCTACCTCCATTTTCGTACAGGAGGTTAATAAGTTTGGCGTTTTTCAGGTATTTTAGGTAGTTCATTATGGTTGCACGCGATGTTTCAACCGATGTAGCCAGTTTACTTACATTTGGTGTAAATGGTGTTTCAGAAGCAATTATGTGCAACAGTTTTCGAAGTTTGGGCAGGTATTTAAATTCAATCTGGTTGGTATAAGGTACATCAATTTCAAGTGCCAGGTTAATGTTTTTCAGAAGCTTGTCGATGTAAAAATTAGGGGCATCCATATAGTAAGGGAAATACCCGTGTTTTAAATAATCGTCGAAAAAGGCCAGCGGCTTTATTTCTGCAACAATTTCTTTGGCAATTTTTATGTGGTCTTTCAGAAGCTCTTCAAAAGTATATGTCCTGAATCTTTTTCCTGTTTGATGATTCAGGTATTCGCGAAATGACAATCCTTCGAGGTGGTAAATGCTTGCAATTCCTTCCAGGTCGGGGTTGCCTTCGGTAACACGTAAAACCGGCGAGGATGTAAATACGATTTTCAGCTCAGGAATCTCGTCCATACATTTGCGTAAATCTGCCGACCAGTCAGGGTATTTTTGTATCTGATCGAGAATAAGAATTTTACCTCCACGTTTGGCAAACTCATCAGCAAAAGAGCTGATTTTACGCTTTGTGAAATAGAAATTATTTAAGTTAAGGTATAAAACCTCGTTGCTTTCGGGATGGTGCTTTTTTATGTAATCGAGCAAAAAAGTCGTTTTTCCAACACTTCTGAATCCTTTTATACAAATTAGCCGTTGATTCCAGTCGATACTGTTCATCAGCTCTCGTTGGATGGTCTCTTCCGATCCCTGAAGTAAAGATTTATGTATCTGTTGAAAAAAATCCAATGTTTACAGTTTTAAATTTTTGAGATAGTTTGTTTTGCTATCTGCACATAGCAAATTTAACAAATAAATGTAAGCTATATGTGTTTGTTTTAACCACTTCAACAAAAATGATAAATCATTAATGTTGGGTTAATCTTTTACTAACTTACACTAATCCAGAGAATCCCATAAATGCCATTGCCAATATTCCTGCTGCAATTAAAGCTATGGGTGTTCCTTTTAAACCTTTCGGAACATCCTGTAAATCGAGGTGTTCGCGAATACCTGCAAACAGGATCAGCGCCAGGCCAAAACCAATGGCATGCGAGGTCGAAAAGATTACTCCCTCAAGCAGGTTAAACTCGTTTTGTACGGTAAGGATAGCAACACCCAGAATGGCACAGTTAGTAGTAATAAGAGGCAAAAATATTCCCAGGGCCTGGTACAGCGGGGGACTTACTTTTTTCAGAATAATTTCAACCATTTGCACCAGCGATGCAATAATCAGGATAAACGCGATGGTTTGTAAAAATCCCAACCCGAATTTTTCGAGCACATAATGCTGAATCAGATAGGTTACAATGGTGGCCAAAATCATTACAAAGGCTACGGCACCGGTCATTCCAATCCCGGTTGATACTTTTTTGGAAACCCCCAAAAACGGGCAGATTCCCAAAAACTGCATTAAAACAATGTTGTTTACAAGTATGGCGCCTATTACAATTACCAGATAATTCATTTTACGTCCTCCTAATTTTTCTTAATCTTGTTTAATGCTGCAATCAGGTATCCCAAAACAATAAATGCTCCGGGCGATAGTACAAATACGAGTGTTACGTAGTTTTCGGGGTAAATGGTAATATTGAAAATTTTACCGCTTCCCAATATTTCGCGAATTCCGCCAAGCGTTACCAGCGCAAATGTAAATCCAAGTCCCATTCCCAGCCCATCGATTACTGATGATACCAGGTTGTTTTTTGAGGCAAATGCTTCGGCACGGCCCAAAACCAGGCAGTTTACCACAATAAGCGGAATAAACAAACCAAGGCTTTTAAACAGCGAAGGCAGGTAGGCTTGCATGGTTAGCTGAACAATGGTTACAAAAGTGGCGATAATTACAATAAATGCCGGAATACGAACCTTGTCGGGAATGGCACTCTTTACCATCGAAACCACCATGTTCGACATCAGCAAAACAAAGGTTGTTGCCAGTCCCATACCCAATCCGTTTATGGCTGAAGAGGTTACCCCAAGTGTGGGGCACATTCCCAGTAGTAAAACAAAAACCGGGTTCTCTTTTATAAATCCCTTCGAGAAATTTTTTAATTGACTCATTGCCTCTTACTTTTCGTTGTTTTTATAAGAATCATACGCCAGCGTTAGCGCTTCCAAAAATGCGCGAGATGTTATGGTTGATGCAGTAATGGCATCAATTTCGCCACCGTCTTTTGAAACGGTAAAGTTGGTGCTCCCCGGGTTTTTACCAATTACGTATTGTTTTGGTTTTTCGGGATTGTTAAACCAAACATCCATTTTAGAACCAAGTCCGGGAGTTTCGGCGTGTTCCAATACCGAGTAGCCCGAGAAATTTCCATCCTTATCAATACCGGCCATAATGGAAATAAATCCGCTGAAGCCGCTTTTTGTATATGTTTTTATTGCTGTACCTACCAGTTCGCCATTTTTATATGCTGGAAAAAACTCCAGGGCATCGGCTCCTTCGGCCGGTGTAATTGTTTTTGTTTCTCCAAGCTCGTCAAATTCGGGCAATACATTCTTTATTGCTTCGGTTTGTGCTTTTAGTTTGGCTGCTTCAATAGGGCCTTTTGTAAAATCGTAAACAAAACCTAATGCTGCTGCTGCTATTCCGGTTACCAAAACCAGGGTAGTCACCATATTTATAAAACTCGATTCTCGTTTTGCCATTTTAGTTTCCTCCAAATCGTTTAGGTTTTACATACATATTAATTAATGGCACAAACGCATTCATTATCAGAATTGCAAATGAAATTCCTTCGGGGTAGGCTCCAAACATTCGAATGGCAATGGTAATCAGTCCGATACCAAAGCCGTAAATTAGCTGTCCTTTACCTGTCATTGGTGAGCTAACCATATCGGTAGCCATAAATACAGCCCCAAGCATTAAACCGCCGGTAAATAAATGGATAAACGGATTAACATAGAGCTCCGGATCAATTACCCAGAAAATTCCGGATACAAGTACAACCGTAAGCAAAATGGAAACGGGAGTTTGCCAGGTTATTACCTTTTTCCAAAGCATATATAAACCGCCAATTACCAGCAGCAAGGCTGATACTTCGCCAAGCGAACCGCTGTTAAACCCGATGGCCATTTCCGAGAGTTTTGGTAATCCTTCGAGCTGAGCAACAGGAATGCCGTTTTTAATGCCCTCTTTTATTAAACCTAGCGGGGTAGCTGCCGAAACGGCATCAACACCATCCATCATTCGGGTGCTTGGCCACGAGGTCATTTGCACCGGAAAAGAGATGAGCAAAAATACCCTTCCTACCAATGCGGGGTTAAAAATGTTGGCTCCCAGGCCTCCAAAAGAAAGTTTACCAATGCCCATTGCGGCAATGGCGCCAATCACAATTATCCACCACGGAATGTTTGCCGGAACGTTAAAAGCCAGCAGAATACCGGTTATTAAAGCCGAGCCATCTGTAATACTTGGTTTTACCTTCATCACATATTTCTGAATGAGGTATTCGATGCCCACACAGGAGATGGTGGAAATTAATCCCACACGAATGGCATCAAAACCAAACAGATAAATACCCCAGGCCATGGCCGGAATCATCGCATAAACAACCCGAAGCATAATTTTTTGGGTTGAATCGTTCGAGTGAACGTGCGGTGATGGTGAAACTGTTAATAATTTACTCATTATTCAGTTGTTTGTTTTATTCTTTTCTATTGATGTCATCCGCAATATGGTGCAAGATGACAATCGGTTGTTTGTTTTATTTTTTACGCGAGCGCATTATGGCGCCAACTTTTCCTTTCCCAAAACGAATATAGTCGAGCAGCGGACGGTTCGAGGGGCAGGTGTAGCTGCACGATCCACACTCGATACAATCCATTATCCGTTCGCTTTCGGCCCGATCGAAAATTTGTTTCTCTCCCAATGTCATCAGCAGGTAGGGTTCAAGTCCCATTGGGCAAACCGAAGTACAGCGCGAGCAGCGTATGCAGGGCTGAATTTCTTCCCGTTTACTTTCTTCGGCAGGCATTAAAAGCAGGCCCGAGGTTCCTTTTGTTACCGGAACATCTAACGAAGCAATGGCACGTCCCATCATTGGTCCGCCACTAATAATTTTTCCGGTATTTTCCGGAAGTCCGCCTGCTGCTTCGATCAGCTCTGAGGTGGCTGTGCCAATACGAACCATAAAATTCGATGGTTTTTCAACACCTTTACCCGTAACAGTTACCACGCGTTCAAACAACGGTTTGTTTTTCTGAATAGCTTCGTAAACGGCAAAAGCGGTTCCCACATTGCTTACCACAGCGCCAACGGCAATAGGTAGACCACCCGATGGAACTTCTTTTCCGGTAACCGCATTAATCAGCTGTTTTTCGCCACCTTGAGGGTATTGTACCTTTAGCGCCTGAATGCCAATGCCTTTATAGTTTTTGCATTTTTCGCCCAGTAATTTTATGGCATCGGGTTTATTGTTTTCAATACCGATAACTGCTTTTTCAACATTCATAGCTTTCATCAGCAGTTGTATACCCACCAAAATTTCGTCGGCTTTTTCAAGCATCAGGCGATGGTCTGAAGTAAGGTAGGGTTCGCACTCCACACCATTAATTAAAAGCACTTCAGCTTTCATGCCTTTTGGTGGCACCAGCTTTACATGGGTTGGGAAAGTTGCTCCTCCAAGGCCAACGATACCGGCTTCCTGGATTTTTTTTACGATTTCCGGCCCATCAAGCGAAATTTCTTTTACCAGGTCTTCCGAGCGGTCAATTTCATCCAACCATTCGTCTCCATCAACAGCAATAAAAATACCCTGTTTAGGATAGCCCGAACTATCGGCTGAAAAATCAACTTTGGTTACTTTTCCTGATACTGATGAGTGGATATTGGTAGAAACAAAACTACTGCTTTGTGCAATTACCTGTCCTACTTTAACGGTGTCGCCTTTTTTTACCACAGGTGCCGAAGGTGCGCCAATGTGTTGGGCAACAGGTATAAAAACGGTTTTCGGAAGCGGCAGTGCTTCAATCGTTTTATCGCTCGATAATTTATTTTCGGGAGGATGTACCCCGCCAATTTTGAACGTTTTTAACATCCCTGATTATTTTACTGGTTCAGTTTCTTTTTTTACTTCCGGTTTCACTTTCCGTGGAGGAAAGTTTTCCTCTATGATTGCTCCTGTCGGACAAACTGCAACGCATTTTCTACACAGTTTACATTTGTCGGAGTCTATATAGGCCAGGTTGTTTTCAATGGTAATGGCATCAAACGGGCACTCTTTCAAACACTTGCTGCAACCAATACAGGCAACGCTACAAGCTTTTCGGGCCACACCGCCTTTGTCCTGGTTGCGGCAGGATACCACCACTTTTCGGTTTTTCGGCATTTTTTTGCGTAACTCAATCAGCGATTTGGGGCAGGCATCAACGCAGGCTCCGCAGGCCACACATTTGTCATCAATTATTTCCGGGATGCCGGTTTCAGGATGCATCACAATGGCATCAAAATCGCAGGCATCAAAACAGTCGCCAAAGCCCAGGCAACCATACTGGCAATTGGTTTCGCCACTGTATACCGACGAGGCTATGGCACAAGTAGTAGCCCCATCGAAGCTACTGGTTTTGGGCCGGTTGTTGCAGGTGCCGTTACAACGGATATAGGCCACCCGTGGGTCTTTTTTTACGGCTTCTAAACCAAGTATAGAAGCCACTTCATTCATGGTGTCGTTGCCGCCAACCGGGCAGTTCAGGTCGCCCAGGTCGCTGGCTTTTACGCAGGCCTCGGCAAAGGCCCGGCAGCCGGCATAACCGCAGCCGCCACAATTGGCTCCCGGAAGCGCTTCATCTACTTCGTCAATCCGGGGATCTTCATGAACTTTGAATTTCTGTGCCACAAAGTACAGGATTACTGCAGCTGCAGCACCAATTACTGCTAATGTGACAATGGTATATACAACGGTGATACTCATTTTATTAAGCGTTTTCTTCGAGTTCGAATTTCAGTACTTTTTTTAATAAATGACGAAAAAAATATAATGTTATATAGTATGGAATCAGTATGATTAATGACAGGATTCCGGCTTTTAGTTCATCCCCGGTTATTTCAAGGGCTACTATTAATGTACCCAGAACAACAAAAAACGGGATGACGTAACCCCATATCAATGCGGTAAATCCTTTTGATTGTTTAAAAAGAATGGTTACTTCGTCGCCAACCTTATAATTAAGCTTGTATTCTGTTACCTCAATCTCTTTGTCCTGGTAATCAGAAACAGTGCATGCTCCTTTGGCATGGCACGTTGAGCAGGCTGATTGACTCACAATGTTTACAATCAAAGATGTGGGCCTCACCTCTTTAACAAAACCCGTATGTTGAACTGTAGAATCCGTAACTGTAACTTTTTGCTATTTGCAGATTGCAAATCTATATATTAATTTGAATCTGTATGTGTCAAAAAATCAGTTTTTGTGAAAAGTGGTCAATTTAGAAATAGTCTAATTTAGTTTGTCGAACGTTTCAATTTTTGGTTCGAAAGGGCTATTTTTTTTTAACACGAAGACGCGAAGGCACAACGTTTTTATTTTATGTCATGGCTAATGTTCAGCAAAGGCTAGGATTAAAAATTAGGGACCTTGATGTTTTCTAAATCCATAAAATTCTGAATTATCGTCTCGCTATGATTGCTTTTTAGCTTCATCTTTCAACGAATCCACATCCCATGCACAATCAGAGTCATGAATTGAATAGTTTTTTTCAGCCTGTAAGGTTTCTTTTACCTGTTCTTCAAATCGGCGGGTTTCCTGAATGAATTTGCCCTGGTCTTCCAGCCAGTGGCGATACAGCTCTTCGGTAACCTGGTCTTCGTGGTGTTTAAATGTTCGGGTGGCCCGGTAGGCTTCGTATTTCGAAAAGCCCAATTCCACCAGTGCCGTGTTGCTGAGTTCGGCAGCCGAATGAAATGTTTCGCGTTGCACTTTGCTGATATTCAAATTCAGGTATTCAAATACATGAAAGATATCTCTTGCGCGTGCCAGTATTTTAACATGCGGGTATTTTTTTCTGACGGTTTCGGCTACTTTTAATGCATTTTCGTGTTC
The DNA here is from genome assembly GCF_913063105.1 of uncultured Draconibacterium sp. GTDB lineage: Bacteria > Bacteroidota > Bacteroidia > Bacteroidales > Prolixibacteraceae > Draconibacterium. The sequence goes on from NZ_CAJXYQ010000015.1 coordinate 44,873, forward strand.
GGCCATACTTAATATTAGCAAACGGGCTTTTTCAATGCCGGCTTTTTCGAGCATAGTGGGGCGGGTTATATCGCCAAAATACAATTTGAAACCATATTTGCGAAGTGTTTCAACATTGGATGGGTTATTGTCGAGAATAGTAACCTTAAATCCGTTGGCTAATAAAATTCGGCCTACGGTAAGTCCGAAACGGCCAAAACCTGCCAGTATAACCGGGTTTTCCTCTTCTTCAATTTCATCGTATTCCAGTTTGTTGTGCCAGCGCGCCAGAATAGGGCTTACAGCTTTGTCGTTAAAAATAAGCAGTAATGGCGACACGGCCATCGACAGGGTGACTACCAATAATAACATTCCCGAGGTTTCGTCGTCGAAAAGTTTGTTTTGTTTCGAAAATGAGATGAGCACAAAGGCAAATTCGCTGGCCTGGGCCAACAGAAAAGCAAAAAGGAATTCGAACCCTTTTTTCAGGCGGAACATACGGCCTAAAATCAGCAATACCACAAACTTTACAAAAATAAGCAGTAAAACAAAAAGAACGATTATCCAAGGATCTTCAATGAGCAAATTGAAGTTTATGCTTGCTCCAACGGAGATAAAAAACAAGCCAAGCAGTAAACCTTTAAAGGGGTCGATGGTTGTTTCCAGTTCGTGGCGGTATTCGCTGTCGGCCAATACCACACCGGCAATAAAAGTACCCAATGCCGGCGACAGGCCAATGGCATCCATGCCCAGTGCTATGCCAATAACCATAAGCAGGGCAAGGGCAACAAAAACTTCGTGCAGGCCGGTTTCTGCCACCAGTCGAAAAATATGACGGGCAGCAAAACGTCCGATAATTACCATTGCGGTTATAGCTCCAATTATAATGAGCAGTTGCAACCACCCCGGCATCTGAGCCACTTCTCCAATATTATTCAGTGCCGTATCAGAAAGATCGGCAGGTGCACCAAGGGTAGCAATTATAGGTATTAAGGCCAGTATGGGAATAACAGCCATATCCTGAAAAAGAAGCACCGAGAAAGCTGAACGGCCCGCGATATTACGCATTAATCCTTTTTCGCTTAAGGTTTGTAAAACAATTGCCGTTGACGAGAGGGCCAGAATAAGGCCAATGGCCATGGCCCGGTTGAGTTGAAAGTTAAGCAGGAGGGCAATGGCGGTAATTAAACCGGCGGTAATTAGTACCTGCAGGCCTCCGAGACCGAATATCGATCGTCGCATTTTCCATAACAGCCTGGGCTCCAGTTCAAGACCGATGATGAAAAGCATCAATACCACTCCAAATTCAGCAAAGTGCATTACCTCGTCGGCCTCGTTTCCTACCAGTCTTAACACAAAAGGGCCAATAATGATACCGGCAAGCAGGTAGCCTAAAACAGAACCTAACCCCAGTTTTTTAGCAATGGGGACAGAAACAACGGCTGCTCCTAGGTAAATTAAGGCGTTTAAAAAGAATTCATGATTATGCATCTTGCTTTATAATTTCGTTGATGTATTCAATATTTTCAAAAATAGCAGGATTTATTTTACTATCGCGTAACAAAAGAATAAGCGAACGATAGTTGGCTGCACAGGTTTTCAGTTGGTCTTGTGCCAGGGTGTGCGATCCGTGCACAACAAAAGGCGGCAGATACTGCATTCGACATAAATTTACCGATTGATGAAAAGGGGCTAAAAACTCGTTTATGGTATAATGGTTTTTGCCTTCAGTGCAGTAAACCTCTTTTCTACCACCGGTGGAAATACTTGATAAGGCCCATTTGCCCTCCAATGCGCGTCCCTGAGTGCCGTAGGCAAAACCGTGCTGAAGTACCAGATCCATCCATTCTTTAACCAATGCCGGAGCACTGTACCAGTAAAACGGATGTTGCCAGATGATAATGTCATGTTCAGCCAAAAGTTCTTGTTCAACAGGAATATCAATAAAAAAATCAGGATACTTTTCGTACAAATTATTAATGGTAACCCCATCCAAATCTTTAATGGCATTAATCAGTGTTTTATTAATGCGCGATTTATGGTAGGCGGGGTGGGCAAAAAGTATCATTATTTTTTTCATCTGCTTCTGTTATTTAGTGTTCAAACCGGTGAATAAAATTATGAAACATAATTTGATTATGGCACGATCATGGGTACTAATTTCTTACTTTTAACGTCATATATAAAATCATAAAAACACAGACAGTGAAAAAGTTTATTTTCCCCATATTTTTTCTGCTTGTTTTTACAGTTTCCTGTAAAAAAAATGAAAAAAAGATCAGTGGTACAGATGCGACTTTTACGCATTATGTGCAGGCTTTTACCAGTGGAGTAGTATCAACCCGAACAACCATAAGTATTTACCTTGCGCAACCACTTCAAGAGGTTAGTATTCCGGAAGACTTGTTTCGTTTTAGTCCGAAGGTACAGGGGAAGACAGTTCGGGTTAGCGACCGGATTATAGAGTTCAGACCCAACGAGCCTTTGCTGCCGGGAATGACTTATGAAGTCACTTTTGCCTTGGGAAAACTTTTAACACTTGACAAGCAACTTCAGGTTATGCCCTTTAGCTTTTCAACGGTTGAGCAGAGTTTTTCTGTTACGGTTGATGGATTGTCAAATTACGATGATGTTGGCACGAACCTGATGCAGCTAAAAGCCTGTGTTTTAACTGCCGATATTGCGGATGCAGCACCCGTTGAGGCTTTGGTAAGCGCAAGTTGCGAGGGTGATGAGTTACCAATAAACTGGATTCATGATGCCGACGGACGTAAACATTTTTTTACTATCGATAGCATTGTGCGGAAAGCTGATGAACCGGCAGAACTTTTGGTGCACTGGGACGGTAAAGCCCTTGGGGTAGACCTTTCCGGGCAAAAAAAACTGGAAGTTCCGGCATTGAGCGACTTTAAGGTTTTAGATGCTTCCGTTGTGCAACAACCGGAGCAATGTGTTGAAATTCGTTTTTCAGATCCCTTGTTAAAAGGCCAGGATTTGGAAGGACTAATTGAACTGGAAAATAACCCGGAAATAAAACTGGAGCTGGATGGAAACCTGTTAAAAGCCTGGACCGGTAAAAGGGCATCGGGAGAATTAAGCTTAAGTGTACATGCCGGTATAAAAAGCAGTAACTACGCCCGATTAACTACGCCGACTAATTTTTTGCTGCAATTTACCAATGCCGAACCACAGGTGCGCCTGCTGGGAAAAGGCGTTATTGTTCCACGAAACGAATCAATGGTGTTTCCGTTTGAAGCCATCAGTTTAAATGCGGTTGATGTTCGCGTAATTCAGGTCTATAAAAATAATGTGCACCAGTTTTTTCAAAATAACCGCATTGATGGACAGAATAACCTGAAACAGGTTGGCAGGATGGTTTACCAGGGAAAGGTTGATCTTCACTCTGCTGAACCCATAAACTACAGCAAATGGAATACCTTTAAAATTGACCTCACGAAGTTGCTGACTGTTGAACAGGGAGCCATTTACCGCGTAGAACTGCGTTTCAGAAAAGAATATTCGCTTTGCAGCTGTTCCGACGAAAATCCCGATGGAACGCTTTCAGAAATTGCTTTGAACGAAAACGAGGCCTACAAAACAGAATGGGATTCGCCGGGTTGGTATGGCGGTTATTATTATCCGAGTGGCTACGATTGGCGCGAACGCGATAATCCATGTCATGTGTCGTACTACAACTCCGGCCGTTTTGTGAGCAGAAACATTATGGTATCGCAATTAGGTATAGTGGCCAAAGAAGGTAAAAACCAACACCTGAAATTTGCAGTCTCCAACATATTGTCCACCGAACCGCTTGGCGATGTTGAATTAAAATTATTCAATTTTCAGCAGCAAATTATTGAAACGATTAAAACCGATGCGCGTGGTTTTGCTGAGGTAGATTTGAGTAAAAAACCATTTTTACTGGTGGCTCAAAAAGGGGAGCAGTTTGGTTACCTCCGGCTTGATGACGGTACTGCTTTATCGGTGAGTAACTTTAACGTTTCGGGGCAGGTAATAACCGGCGGAATGAAAGGTTTTATTTATGGCGAGCGCGATGTTTGGCGCCCCGGAGACACCTTGTTTTTGAATTTTATTTTAGAGACAAAAGCAGTTCAATCCGAAAATCATCCGGTAATATTTAGTCTTTATAATCCAAAAGACCAACAGGTTAACAGGCGGGTAGTTACCAGTAATGAAAATGGTTTTTATAGCTTAACAACTACAACCACAAGCGATGCGCCAACCGGAAACTGGCGTGCTGAAGTGCAGGTGGGTAACAGCAGATTCTCAAAAAGGATAAAAATTGAAAGTATAAAACCCAACCGGTTGAAAATTGAACTGGATTTGCCCGACGATAAAACTCTGGAGGTAAAAGATACGAAGTTGCCAATGGCTGCCACCTGGTTACACGGTAGCCCGGCCAATGCTTTAAAAGCCAAAGTGGAAGTTGTGTTGGCGAAAACAAAAACGGAATTTGAAAATTTCAAACAATATAGTTTTAACGACCCCGCCACACGTTTTTCGAAGCAAGAGCAAATTATTTTTGACGGCAAACTTGATGAAAGTGGTGAGGCTATCATCCCCTTTAATTTAGAGGGACTGGAGGACGCCCCCGGAATGTTGAACGCCTGGTTTACTTCGCGGGTATTTGAAAATGGCGGTGATTTTAGCACTGCTCTTACAAGCGCCAAATATTCACCTTTTAAATCGTATGTTGGGGTGCGCATGCACGAATCGGAAGATAACTGGTACAAAACCGATACCGATTATCTGCCTGAAATTGTAACCGTTGATGGAAAAGGGAACCCGGTTTCGGGCGCCGATCTGGAGGTTCGGTTATACAAAATTAACTGGCGTTGGTGGTGGGAATCAGGTTCCGAAAATTTAGCGCATTATGTGTCGGGCAGTTATTATCAGCCGGTTAAAAGCTGGAATATTAATAATGCAGCGCACGCATCAAAAATTAAGCTTAATGTAAAATACAATAACTGGCAAGACAATGGCCGGTATTTTTTGTGGGTAAAAAATACCAGCTCAGGACATGCAGCCGGCACTACCTTCTACATGTCGGAATGGGGAGGATGGCGCTCGGAAGGAATGGAGCAGGGCGCTACCATGTTGAATATAAGTACCGATAAAGACCGATACAAGGTTGGCGAAAAAATCGAAGTCAGTATTCCGTCATCAAAAGCAGGAAAAGCCTTGGTTAGCCTTGAAAACGGCACTGGAGTATTGGATATGTTTTGGGTAGAAACCACTGATAAACAAACCCGTTTTACCCTTACCGCCAATAAAAATATGGCGCCTAATTTTTATGTGAATATAAGCCTTTTGCAGCCCTACGGTAACAACGAAAACGATGCGCCACTGCGTCTTTACGGTATTATCCCGATTGGTGTCGACGATGATGAAACTATTCTTCGTCCGCAAATAAAAACGGCATCAGAAATTGAGCCGGAAACGGAATTTACAGTTGAAATAACAGAAGAACACGGAAAACAAATGACCTATACGCTGGCCATTGTTGACGAGGGTTTGCTGGGGCTTACCAACTTTAAAACACCAAATCCGCATTACTCTTTTTATCAGCGCGAAGCACTTGGCGTAAAAACCTGGGATATTTACGATTACGTGGCAGGTGCTTACGGTGCTCGGCTGGAAAAAGCTTTTGCCGTTGGCGGCGATGACAGTATGGTAGATACTGAGAAAAAGGAAGCCAATCGGTTTAAACCGGTGGTGCAAACTGCAGGCCCGTTTACTCTTGCCGCCGGCAAAAAACAAAAACACCGGTTTGCAATGCCAAATTATGTGGGAGCAGTTCGCATTATGGTTGTTGCCGGAAATAAGGGAGCATACGGTGCGAATGAATTATCGGTGCCTGTGCGAAAAGGTCTGATGTTGCTGGCTACAGCTCCGCGGAAGTTGGCGCCTAACGAGGAGTTTGAGTTGCCGGTAGAAGTTTTTGCAATGAAAGATGTGGTGAAAAATGTTAGCATTTCGCTTTCAACAAACAATTTATTTGAACTGGTTGGAGCCGGAACGAATGAGTTGTATTTTCAGAAACCGGGTGAAAAAATGAGCTTTTTTAAACTAAAAGTAAAAGACAATATTGGAATTGGGAAGATTGTAGTTGAAGCCAAATCAGGAGGAGAAGAGGCCCGTTATGAAATTGAAATAGACGTTCGGAATCCCAACCTGCCTGTGCTTGTTCAGCAGTCAAAATTGATTAACGGTGGCGAAACCTGGCAAACGAGCATTCAGTGTCCGGGAACCGCAGGCACAAACGAAAACTGGGTTGAGGTATCGGGTTTTCCCCCGCTTAATCTTGCCAAACACCTCGATTACCTGATTCAGTATCCGCATGGTTGTGCCGAGCAGGTAACTTCTACTGTGTTTCCGCAGCTGTTTTTGGCAGACATAACCGAACTTAGCGCTGCCCAAAAATTAGAAACGGAAAATAATGTACGCCTGGCTCTTGAGAAACTTCAGGCCTACCAGTTGGCAAGCGGTGGTTTTAGTTACTGGCCGGGATCGGAATACGTGAATAATTGGGTTGGCATTTACGTGGGGCACTTTTTGTTAATGGCAGAAAGAACCGGCTATAAACTACCACATGGCATGAAAGACCGCTGGTTGCGATTTCAACGTGCAGAAGCACGCAACTGGAAAGGGAATCAGTATTTTGCCAGGTATCAACAGTTACGTAATTACGATTTAACACAAGCCTACCGGCTTTACACACTGGCTTTGGCCGGTAACCCCGATATTGGAGCAATGAACCGCTTGCGCGAGAAAGACAATAAACCGGTAGAGGTGAGCTGGCGACTGGCTTCAGCTTATGTGTTAGCCGGGAAAAAGGAAGCCGCGGAACAGTTGGTTAACGGTATTGGTACAGAAGTAAAACACTATTCGGAGTTTAGTGGAACTTATGGCTCGTCGTTACGCGACAAGGCTATGTTTTTGGAGTCGCTTTTATTGCTTGACGATAAAGAGAATGCTTTTGAAATGCTTAAACATATTTCGGAAGAAATAAATGCCGAAAGCTGGTTAAGTACCCAAACTGCCGCGTGGTGCCTGATGTCGGCAGCTCGCTTTGCCGAAAAATATTATACGGCAGATAGCGATACCAAATTCGATTTGGTGGCAGCAGGTGAAAAACACCGGATACAAACAAAAGTTCCGGTTGTTACAATTCCTGTAGGGAACTCAGACTCAAGGGAGGCAGAACTTCAGTTTACGAATGAAGGTGCTGCCGCTACCTTTGTGCGGTTGATGTCAAAAGGTATACCTTCAGGAATAGATTCACTTTCTTCCGCCAGTAATTTAATGCTAAACGTTAAATACCTCGACACTGCGGGTAAGCCAATACTGCCGCAAGCAATAAAGCAAGGAACGGATTTTAAAATGGAGCTTACGGTTAAACATCCGGGCAGGCGGGTTGATTATAAAGAAATGGTTCTTGCAACGCTTATTCCATCAGGCTGGGAGATACTAAATAAACGCCTTGGTGGCATGTCTGATAAAAATGCCGGTTTTGATTACCAGGACATTCGCGACGATCGGATTTATACCTATTTTGATTTGGCTGCCAACGAAGAAAAGACCTTCGTGTTTTATTTAAATGCGGCTTACAAAGGGCAGTTTTACAAGGCACCTGTAAGTTGCGAAGCCATGTACGATAATTCGGTGCGCGCAAAACTCGGCGGGCAAATAATTGAAGTGAAGTAGATACTTGGTAATGGGTGAGTAGGACGATTGTCAATGAGCGTTCAAAAAAATAGTAATTGTGTGTTTTGGTAATGAATAAGAATTCGAATAGCAGAAAATCAGGGATAAAAAGTATTCTTCTTATTTCAGCAGTAGGCTTAGTCCTTTTTTTTATTGCCGGCGAAGTTTTTGTTCCACGACCCTTGTTTAATGCTTCTTATTCAACGGTTTTAGAAAGCGACAACGGAAATTTGCTGGGTGCCCGCATTGCAGCCGACGAACAATGGCGATTCCCTGCGGTTGACAGCGTTTCATTAAAATACAAAACGTGTTTGTTGCAATTCGAGGATCGTTACTTTTACCGCCATCCCGGTATAAATCCAATAGCTCTGGTGCGGGCCATGCTGCAAAATAGTAAAGCAGGCAAAATTGTTAGCGGCGGAAGTACCATAACCATGCAGTTGTGCCGACTTGCCCGCGGCAACAAAAAACGAAACCTAAAAAATAAAGTGGTAGAAATGTTTTGGGCCTTGCATACCGAGTTGCGGTATTCGAAAACTGAAATATTGACAATGTATGCTTCGCATGCACCTTTTGGTGGAAATGTTGTTGGGATTGATGCGGCCTCTTGGCGGTATTTCGGAAGAGAAAACCACCAGCTGTCGTGGGCCGAATCGGCAACACTGGCTGTATTACCTAATGCCCCCGCCCTGATTTACCCGGGGCGCGCTGATATTCAGTTAAAAAACAAACGAAATTACCTTTTGCAAAAACTGTTAAAATCAGAGATTATTGATAGCTTAACTTTTGATTTGGCTATTACCGAGCCATTGCCTGAAAAGGTTAATGCTTTGCCAAATTTTGCTTTTCATTTAACCGAAAAGGCAAAGCACGAAAAGGTGGGGCAACGACTAAAATCGACCATAGATTTTGAGCTGCAAAAACATACAAATGCTATAGTGGTGCGGCATCAGCAGAAACTGAAACAAAATCATATAAATAACATGGCGGTTTTGGTGGCAGAAGTGTCATCAAAAAAAGTAAAGGCCTATGTGGGGAATGTGCCAAAAAACGAAGCAGAAAACCATGCAGCACAGGTAGATGTTATTCAGGCGCCACGAAGTACAGGCAGTATTCTTAAGCCTCTTTTATATGCAAAAATGCTGGATGAAGGCTTGCTGCTGCCAACCATGCTCATTCCCGATATTCCTATTCGTTTTGGTGGTTTTACCCCCATGAATTTTGATCGCCGCTACAATGGAGCGGTGCCAGCACAGGAGGCTTTGGCCAGGTCATTAAATATTCCGGCAGTTCATATGTTGCGCGATTATGGCGTTCCGGCCTTCTATTCATTTTTAAAAAAGACAGGAATGTCAACACTTTCGCATCAGCCCGATTATTATGGATTATCGCTGATTTTAGGCGGAGCAGAAATAACACTCTGGGATTTGGCGGGAATGTATACATCGCTGGCCGGAGTGTTGCAGACCTACAACCAAAACGATGGACTATATCTGTCTGATCCATTTTCTCCTTTACGTTGGAACGAAGAAACGGAAACAGCAGAAAGAAGAGAGCTTGAGCAAGCAGAACTTAGGGCAGCTTCGGTTTATTCTACATTTGAGGCTCTGTTAAATGTTCAGCGTCCGGAATCGGAAAGCGGCTGGGAGCATTTTGCACGCCGCAAACTTATTGCCTGGAAAACAGGTACCAGCTTTGGCTTTCGCGATGCCTGGGCGGTTGGTGTAACAAGCGATTATGTTGTTGCTGTTTGGGTGGGTAATGCCGATGGTGAAGGCAGGGCAGGCTTGACCGGTGTTTCCGCCGCAGCACCGGTAATGTTCGATGTTTTTGCCACATTGCCCGATTCGGAATGGTTTGGCATACCTGCCGATGAAATGGATAGCCTTGAAGTGTGCAGCGAAAGTGGCTTCTTACCCGGCGAATTTTGCGAAAATACAAAATGGGTTCAGGTGCCTACAGGAAATAAGGCCAGACTGTGCAGCTGGCACCATAAAATACATTTAAACAGTGCAGGTACGCATCGGGTAAATTCGGCGTGTTATCCGGTTTCTGAAATGACCCATAAAAACTGGTTTGTTTTACCTCCGGCAATGGAATACTACTACAAACAGGTAAATGTGTTGTATTCCTCACTGCCGCCACTGCTGGCTGGTTGTGAAGAAAATCAGCAACAGCTTGAGTTTATTTATCCACGCGAGTGGAATCGTGTTTTTATTCCTGTTGAGCTCGATGGCACAAACGGAAAGCTTATTATTGAATTAGCCCATCGCACAAAAGATGCAGAAGTTTTCTGGTATCTTGATGAAAAATTTTGCGGAACAACAAGGAGTATTCACCAACTTGAAATAAGACCGGAACCCGGCTGGCATACGGTTCTTGTAAGCGATAATAAGGGAAATATTAGCTCCAAAAAGTTTTTTGTCGTTAACAATTAGTGTTGTTAATGTTATTTCATGCAAAGGATAAGCAAAAGTCATAAACGCGTTTAAGAAAACTTTGTAATTTTGCGGCTGATTTAAACAGGCAGATATGACAGAGATTAAACTTAACACAATTCCGGAAGCCATTGCTGCTATTCAGAAAGGCGAGATGGTAATTGTTGTTGATGATGAGGATCGTGAGAATGAAGGTGATTTAATTATAGCCTCAGAGTTGATTACCACCGAAATCGTCAATTTTATGGCATTAAAGGCCCGTGGCCTTATTTGTGTTGCATTAACAGAAGAGCGTTGTGCTGAACTGGACCTTGAGTTGATGGTTGGAAAAAATACATCTTCAAACGAAACTGCATTTACTGTTTCTGTTGATGCCATCCATCCTGAGGTGTCTACAGGAATTTCGGCCAGCGACCGCGCCATTACCATAAAAATGTTGGTTGACGAAAAAACACGACCGGAACAGCTGGGCAGACCGGGACATATTTTCCCGTTAAAAGCAATGGAACGCGGTGTTTTGCGTCGAACCGGACATACGGAGGCAGCGGTTGATTTAGCCCGCCTGGCAGGATTAAAGCCATCGGGTGTTTTGGTGGAGATAATGAACGAAGACGGAACAATGGCGCGCTTGCCAGAGTTGTACGAATTTGCTCAGGAATATAAACTTAAAATTGTTACCATAAAAGACCTTATTTCTTTTCTTTTTCAGAGCGAAAGCCTGATTGAACGGGGGGAAGAGGTTGAACTACCTACTCATTACGGAGATTTCAGGGTGGTTCCTTTCCGGCAAAAATCAAACGGAGCAGAGCATGTTGCCCTGATAAAAGGAGAATGGGAACCAAATGAACCCATTCTGGCGCGTGTTCATTCATCGTGCATGACCGGAGATATTTTCGGATCGATGCGGTGCGAGTGCGGCGATCAGTTGCACAAATCGATGGAAATGATAGAGGAGGCCGGAAAAGGAGTGATTGTTTACATGATGCAGGAAGGCCGTGGAATTGGCTTATTAAATAAAATTGCTGCCTATAAACTTCAGGACCAGGGCCTGGATACTGTTGATGCCAATCTGCACCTTGGTTTTAAAGCCGATGAACGCGATTATGGAGTAGGTGCACAAATTCTGAGTAACCTGGGGGTTACCAAAATGCGCTTGCTAACCAATAATCCGGTAAAACGGGTTGGCTTAGAGGGTTACGGTCTTGAGGTGACTGAAATTGTTTCGATGGAAATACCGCCAAACGAATACAATCAACGTTACATGAAAACCAAACGCGACCGAATGGGACATCACTTAAAAAGGTTCAATTACGACAAATAGAATCTTTTTAAAAATATTAATAAGGATTCTGTTTGTTTCGATATTTTTATGATTTATCGTTAGATTTGTTTTTTAAATCTAATCTGATGAAACATATCTTTACCATCCTGCTGCTGCTATTGCCAATGTTATTGTTGGCGGCAGAAAAAGGCAAACAACCACACATTATTTTTATAATGACCGATCAGCAGCGCGCTGATGCTTTGGGGTGTATGGGCAATAGTGCAGTAATTACGCCAAATATTGATGATATTGCCGCTGCAGGAGTAACTTTTGTAAATGCTTATTCGTCGGTGCCCAGTTGTACGCCTGCCCGTGCCGGTTTGCTTACCGGAATGGCTCCCTGGAACCACGGCATGCTGGGTTACGGCAGGGTAGCGCGCAGGTATAAATACGAAATGCCACGCATGCTTCGCCAGGCAGGTTACTATACTTTTGGTATTGGTAAAATGCATTGGTATCCGCAAAAAGCGTTGCATGGTTTTCACGGAACATTAACCGACGAGAGTGGCCGTGTTGAACAAGATGGCTATGTGAGTGATTACCGCGATTGGTTTAAACTGCAGGCGCCCGGAAAAAATCCCGACGAAACAGGAATTGGCTGGAATGAGCATCGTGCCGGAGTGTACAAACTTAACGAAAACCTGCACCCAACCTACTGGACGGGGCAAATGGCAGTTGACTTAATCAATAATTATAACCTGGATAAACCCCTTTTTCTGAAGGTTTCTTTTGCCAGGCCACACAGCCCGTACGACCCGCCGCAACGCTTTCTCAATCAATATGAAAATGTTAAAATTCGTGCGCCGTACTATGGTAGTTGGGCCAAAAAGTTTGAAAATGAAGCTGGCGGCAAAGATGCTGCATATGGCAATTTCGGGCAAGAGCATGCCATAAACAGCCGAAAACATTACTATGCAAACATTACTTTTATTGATGACATGGTTGGAAAAATAGTGGCGGCTTTAAAAAGTAAAGGAATGTACGATGATGCCATTATTTGTTTTACCTCAGACCACGGCGATATGCTTGGCGACCATAATCACTGGCGCAAAACTTACGCCTACGAGGGCTCGTCAAATATTCCCTTTGTACTAAAATGGCCCGAATCTTTACCAGGGCAGCTCAAGGGTGGCGAATACCTGAAACAAGTTGTGGAATTGCGCGATTTTTTACCCACGTTTCTTGATTTTGCCGGTGCGAGAATTCCTGAAGAAATGGATGGCATTTCAGTAAAAGCACTCATTGAAAACCCCCATTCAGAATGGCGGGAATATATTGATCTGGAACATGCAACAACTTACAGCAACGAAAACTATTGGTGTGCTTTAACAGATGGTGTATGGAAATACATCTGGTTTTTTAGAACAGGAGAGGAGCAACTATTTAACTTAGAACAAGACCCGGGAGAATTAACAAACCTGGCAGCTGTTGAAGAAGAACAAATAAAAACCTGGCAACGCAAAATGGTTGAGCACCTGGCAGAAAGAGGAGATGGTTTTGTAAAAAACAAGCAACTGGTTAAACGCGAAACCACCTTGCTTTACAGCCCCAATTTCCCAAAAGATGCACGCTCTGAGCAAGAACGCATCACAGATTGGCGCTCAGTTTACAAAGGAATTGATTAAATTTCTGCCGAAAATCAAATATACAATCATGAAAATACTACCTGTTTTAATACTATTGTTTGCTTTTGTTGGATCAGTTGTGGCCCAGGACTGGCCCGACTGGCGAGGAACCAATAGAGATGCCATATGGAAATCAGAAAATATTATTGAAAAATTTGAATCGGATACCATCGCTATAAAATGGAGAGTGCCAATAAATCCGGGCTACTCGGGGCCTACCGTGGCAAACGGAAAAGTGTATTTAAGCGATAGAATTGAAAAACCCGTTTCGCAAGAGCGCGTACTGTGCTTTGATGAAACAAGTGGAAAAATGCTTTGGGAATTTACCTATGATTGTGAATATTCGGGAATTGGCTATCCTGCAGGCCCCAGAGCCTCTGTTGTTATTCATGAAAATAAAGCTTATACTCTGGGAAGCATGGGGGATTTGTTTTGTTTTGATGCAGAAAAGGGAAGTGTAATTTGGGAAAAGAACCTGAACAAAGCTTACGAAATAAACATGCCCATTTGGGGTATTGCTTCCACCCCGCTAATTGTTAAAAACAAGCTGATTGTTCATGTAAGCGGCAACAATAATGCAGGTATTGTTGCTTTTGATAAAAACACCGGAAACGAAATTTGGCGAAATTTAAACGACCGCGCAGGTTATTCGGCACCAATTCTAATTGAAAAGAATGGGAAGCAGGTTGTTGTAAACTGGACCGAACATAGCCTTTCGGGTTTAAACCCGGAAACCGGCGAAGTTTATTGGCGTTTTCCGTGGCAAACAGGTTCGGGAATGAGCATTGCCACCCCGGTTTTATCTGATGACCATATTTTTGTTAGCGCTTTTTACAGCGGCTCGCTTCTGATAAAACTGGGTAACGACTATACAACTGCCGAAAAAGTATGGCAACGCGAAGGAGAAAGCGAACGAAAAACAGATGCCCTGCATTGTGTGATGAATACTCCAATAATTTTGGGCAAGTACATTTATGGCGTTGATAGTTACGGCGAATTGCGCTGTCTTGATTTTAATACAGGCGATAGAATTTGGGAGGATCAAACGGCAGTGAAAAAGGCAAGATGGGCCAATATTCATTTTGTACAACACCAAGAAAACATTTGGATGTTTAACGAACAAGGCGAACTTTTAATTACTCAATTATCGCCCAATGGTTTTAACGAAATTAGCAGAACATTTTTAATAGCACCAACACGTAAGCAATTGGGGCGTGGTGTATGTTGGTCGCATCCGGCTTTTGCCAACCAACATATATTTATCAGAAACGATGAAGAACTGGTGTGTGCTTCGTTGCAGAAATAAGGTGGTATTGCCTGTCGTCTTCCAAATATTATTTGGGTTTGAATTCTAATAAAAGCATATTATTATGTACATTTACTAAAATTTTAAATCTCAAAACAAATGGATGGAAAAACAAAAGCAATTGTTGCACACATTACCTGGATTGGTTGGATTATTGCCCTGATTATTAACTCGAATGAAAAAGATGAACTGGCAAGTTTCTACATTCGTCAAATGCTTGGTTTGTGGTTATTCTCTTTAGTAATCACCTTTATTCCAATCATAAATATTTTTGGCTGGATTATTACCCTGGTGTTTTGGATTATAAGTTTAATCGGAGCAATTAACGGAGAACAAAAAGAAATTCCATGGGTTGGGAAGCTTTTCCAGGATTGGTTTAAGGCATTGTAGTTCTACAAAAAACAAAATAAAAAAAACAGGCTTTTGGCCTGTTTTTTTTATTTGCGTTCTTCGTCGCTTCGTCGCTTTTCTCTATATTTTTTAAACATATGCATTCTGAATTCATTTTCGGCCTTGTAAAGTTTAATCACTTTAACAGGCGGAAGTATTTTCAGGAATTGCTCGTTGTATTTTTCATGTAAATTTGCTTCCTCTTTATTAACCGCAACATGTGCACGGGTAAGTGCAATCATTTCTTTATCTGAAAGTTTCCCTTCCGCATCGCGCACTTCCGATTCCATTTCACGACGTTTACGCTGAAAATCAGCTTTTAATTTTTCCATTTCGTTGTAAACGGGCCAAAATTTCTGAGCTTCTTCAGGTGTTAAATCCAAGGTAGTAGTTAAAAAAGCTACTTTTTCTGTTCTATAGCGTTCCCAACGATCCTGATGCTCATTATCTTTTTGTGCGTTGCTTTGAAGACAGGAAAACGCCGCGAGGGTGAAAATTAATATGCCAATTAGTTGTTTCATGATTTGCTACTTTTCGGTGTATTCAAAAATTTCGTACGAGCTAAAATTGCTGCTTACATATGCTATAAGTTCTTCATCGCTAAAGCTCTCTTCTTCATCGCCATTTTCGAGCAATGCAAAGAAAGAGTTTTCATCGAGTTCTTCCAATATGGTTTCAAATTCATTATCCGAATATTCGTTTGATGCCAGGTTTCCGACAACTGCCTGCTGTGGCATAAATGTTTTTACCGGAATATAAACCAGCATAAAAATAATGGCAAAACTGGCAGCCAGGCCTAAAGCAGGTTTTAAAATGTTTATAATTTTAAATTCCTTTTTCTCAGCCACTTGCTTTTCTGCTTCAATTTTCATTTGTAATCGGGCAGAAAAATCATCGAAATAATGCGGAGGAGTGCCAAAAGCGTTCTCCTTTTTTATTTTCGATAATTCTGGTGCTATTTTTTTAAATTCTTCCATTGTGGCATTTTTATCTATTGACTCATTTTTAATTAAAAGGTTTAAAAACAAACCGTTAATCGGTACTTTTTAAATAGTGTTCTATTTTTTTAGCTGCATGATGATAAGAGGCTTTTAATGCGCCCACCGAAGTGTCGAGAATCTGCGCCATATCATCATATTTAAGGTCATCGTAATATTTCATGTTAAAAACAATTCGTTGCTTTTCGGGTAAGGTTAGTATGGCTTTTTGAAGTTTTAACTGAATTTCGTCTCCTTCAAAGTATGGGTCCGATTCGAGGTTGTCCATTAAAAACTCGCTCACCTCGTTCATTTGCATAAAACTCTTTTTCTTTTTTGAGTTAATGAATGTAATCGATTCATTGGTGGCAATGCGGTACAACCAGGTAAACAAACTCGATTCTTCTCTGAAATTATCGATGCTCTTCCATACTTTTAAGAAGGTATTTTGAAGTACGTCATCCGTGTCGTCGTGATTCAACACAATTTTTCGGATGTGCCAATACAAACGTTCCTGGTAAGTGGATACCAGTTGATGAAAAGCAAGGTCGCGCTTGTTTTTGTCCTTTAAACCGGCAATAATATGTTTATCGATATCCTGCATTTTGTATCAGTCAGACCACAATTGCCGTTAAAGGTTTAAAATAATTTTAGATTCTGAAGTTTAATCCTTCTTCTTTTAATTTATCGTATACTTCAACATCAAACGAATAAAGTTTGGCTGCCCGATGTGCAACATTGGTTTGTTTCTCGCCGGTATCAACCAATAAACCCATATTCTGGATTTTCTTTCTGAAATTTCGGGTGTCGAGTTCGGTGTCCAGAATAACTTCGTATAAGGTTTGCAGCTCGGTTAAGGTAAATTTTTCGGGAAGCATATGAAAGCCCACCGGATGGTACTTTACTTCGTCGCGCAATTTTTTCAGAGCTGCTTCAATAATCTTTTTATGATCAAAAAGTAATTTCGGCAGTTTATCAATTTCAAACCAGTTAATTACTCTAGCCATTTCCGATTGCTTCATGTCATGATACTCGGGATTTATAATGGCGTAATATGCTGTAGTTAATACGCGCATGTATGGCACGCGGTCAACCTTCCCAAATGTTTTTACCTGTTTCAGGTACACTTTATCAAGCCCGGTACTTTTCGAGAGTATAAAACGGGCATACTCGTCAATATCTTCTTCTTCAGGTAAATGAGTGCCAATTAATCCCCAGTAGTTTTGTTGGGTGTGCATTGGGTTTTCGGTAAAAAGCACTTCTACGTTATCGTAATTGTCTTTTTCGCTAAAAAAGCGTTTAGCAACATCACTATCCGATTGCCATAACAGAACACACAGTTTGTTGTCCTTAAAACCAAAAATTACACAGTCGATTGATAGGTGTTTTAGTATCATGAGTTAAAAGTTTGTGCAAAGGTAATTACTGAAATTAAAAAAACTAACGAATAGGCTGTAAACTATACAATAAGCTTAAAAGTATTGCCCGTTTAACTAAATTAGAAATAGTAAAAAAAAATTACCTTTGCACCGCAATTTTTAAATAAGTAAAATGGCTTTAAAATGTGGTATAGTTGGTTTGCCAAATGTGGGTAAATCTACATTGTTTAATTGTTTGTCGAACGCCAAAGCACAATCGGCTAACTTTCCCTTTTGTACAATAGAACCCAACCTGGGAGTAATTACGGTGCCCGACGAACGTTTATCAAAACTTGAAGAACTGGTAAAACCTCAAAGAGTGGTTCCAACAACTGTTGAAATTGTTGATATTGCCGGTTTGGTGAGAGGTGCAAGTAAGGGCGAAGGTTTAGGGAATAAATTTTTGGGAAATATTCGGGAAACCGATGCCATCATTCATGTGTTGAGATGTTTTGAAAATGAAAACATTACACACGTTGATGAAACAATTAATCCGGTACGCGATAAAGAGACTATAGATATTGAGTTACAGTTAAAAGATCTTGAAACAGTTGAAAGTCGAATTGCCAAGGTTGAAAAACAGGCACGAACCGGTAATGATCCCGAGGCCAAACGAATGTACCGAATACTTTCGGGCTATAAAGAGGTGCTGATGGCAGGAAAATCGGCACGTACAGTTGAAGTAGACCCGGCAGACGAAGCAGCAGTAAATGGTTTGCAGCTGTTAACCAACAAACCGATTTTATACGTTTGTAATGTTGATGAGCCCGCGGTGTTAAAAGGAAACAAACACGTGGAGGCTGTAAAAGCGGCTATTCAGGATGAAAATGCTGAAATGCTGATGATTGCAGCAGCAACTGAAGCCGATATTTCGGAGTTGGATGATTATGAAGAACGTCAGATGTTTCTTGACGACCTTGGACTTGATGAACCAGGCGTAAGCAAGCTTATAAAATCGGCCTATAAACTTTTACAATTAGAAACCTATTTTACCGCCGGCGAAAAAGAAGTTAGAGCGTGGACTTACCGAAAAGGAAGTAAAGCACCACAGGCAGCCGGTGTAATTCATTCTGATTTTGAAAAAGGCTTTATTCGTGCAGAGGTTATTAAATATAACGATTTTGTAAGCCTGGGCTCGGAGCTGGCTTGTAAAGAAGCAGGAAAAATGGCGATTGAAGGGAAAGAGTACGTGGTGCACGATGGCGATATTATGCACTTTAGGTTTAATGTGTAAGAAAGTCAGAAGTTAGAAGTCGGGAGACCGAAGTCTGAAGAAATAAAAAAGGCTTGCAATTTATGAATTGCAAGCCTTTTTTTCATATACGGTAAAGCGTTTATTTCTGAGGCTGAACGTCGCTCATATCTTTTACAATACCGTTTTTATCTACTTTAATAACAACATCTTTTGCTATTTCAAGCTGGATAGAGGTTTCTTCGATTTTGGCAATTTTGCCATAAATGCCACCGGTTGTAACTACTTTGTCGCCTTTTTGCAGACTTTCGCGGAACTTACGTGTTTCTTTCTGGCGTTTTACCTGCGGGCGAATCATAAAAAAGTAAAAAACCACAATAATCAGTAACAGCGGAAGAAAGCTCATTAATGGGTTTCCTTCTGAGCCGTCTTGTGGTTGCATCATTAATAAAATAGAATTCAACATGACTATAATTTTTAGTATTTAATATCAATAAATTCGTTTTTAACCTCGGCAAAAATAGCTAAATGTTTTAATTCTTTGCTATTTCCATGTACTTCAATTGTTTTGTATTCTTTTCCGGCAAGGCCGGCGGTGTTAAATTCAACCTCAACTATGGTGTTGGCACCAGGTTTTATTACCTGTTGTTTTGCTTGTGCCGTAATACAGCCGCAATCGCTAACCAGCTCAGCTAAAATAAAATTGTTTTTGCCGGTATTGTGCAGTATAAAAGTGTGTAACACAATTTCGCCTGCTGTAAGTTGGCCAAAATCATGCATTGGTTTTTCAATGCTAATTTCGGTTAAGTTGTTGGTGTTGCTAACTTTTTTTGCGCTATCCTTCTGTTTTTCTGCTTCGCACGAAACAAAAAACATCAGAACCGCTATTACAACAAATTTGTACATTATTCGCCAATCAGACCGCGTCCTTCTTTATTAATTTTCTCGGTTCGTTTTAAATCTTTTAATGTTTTATCGAGGATTCCGTTAATAAAATTGCGGCTCTTCTCGGTACTGTAAAACTTCGATAATTCGATGTATTCGTTTAACGAAACCTTGGTTGGAATGGTAGGGAAATACAGGAACTCAGTAATGGCCAGTTGCATTATAAGGATATCCATAAAAGCAATACGTTCTACATCCCAGTTGCGCGAGTGTTCGCGAATTAGTGTTCGTAATTCTTCGTGGTTAATGATGGATTTTCGCAGGAGTTCTTTGGTAAAGTCTCTGTCTTCCTGGTCTTTGTATAAAGGCATTAACGATTGGTCGGAGTCTGAAAGTTCGTTAAAGCGTTTCAGTGTTTTTACAATCATTGAAATTACAAACTCCACATCATCGTTCCAGTAAATGCTTTTTTCTTCCAAAAGAATGTACAAGTCTTCAGAAACAAGGATGATTTTATTAAAAAGCTTTTCAATAAACTTCCGGTCGTTAAGATAAGAGCGGGTTTTGTCGGCCATATATTCTTTGTAAATGTCCGATTCAATCATCATCAGGTACAACTCCTTAATCAGCTCTGGATGGTCTTTCCAGTTCAGCTTTTTCTGGTCGAGGTAAGCCTCAAGTTGCCTGTTGTTGCGCAGTTGCTGAATAAGCTGATTGGAAATGAACTTGGTATTCGGATGCAAATCCTCGTGGGTTGGCTGATGTTTGTTACGTCTGATTTCGATGCGTCCTTCTGCGTAATCCGCAATTTCGGTTACCAGTGAAAACAGGTAGTGGTAAAGGTCGTAAGCTTTGTGAATACAAAAGAAAAGTTCTTTCTCGGTGTTGTTAATCGATTTCTCGTCGGTGGAGTAGTAGGCGTACAATACTTGTAGAACCTTTGTGCGGATAATCCTTCTGCTAATCATTTTTAATGAACTTCGTATAAATTTCGCTGCAAAATTACACCTTTTTTTGAATCTCGGCTCAGAAAATAATGCAAATGGAGAAAGTTATTTTAATGTGAAGGAGGCCAGCTGTGGATAAAGCTGATTTAGAGGATTTGGGGTGACAAAAGGATTTCTCTTAACTTATTTATAAAGCTATAATCGAGGATATCTTTTATTCATTCAATGAAATTTGTCTAAAAATTGATTCTATCATCTTCATCACGAGTTGAGCTTGGTTCGGAGAAGGCAATTTCTCCGGTGTCGGTTGTAAAATCATCTACTTCCTCCTCATCAGGTTCATCTTCCCAGTCGAATTTCTCGCGCCGGATGATGTATTTTCGGTAATAAAAGGCCAGTGCTACGCCAAAAATTGCTCCCGACAGATGACCTTCCCACGAAATTTCGGGCCGGATGGGCAACAAGCCCCAAACCAGGCCGCCGTAAAGAAAAACCACAACTACCGAAAGGGTGAGTAAACGCACATCAGACCGTATAATTCCGCTAACAAAATGAAAAGCTGCCAGTGCATAAACCACACCACTGGCGCCAATATGCCAGGCTTCGCGCCCCATAAACCAGGTGCTGATGCCCGATAAAATATACAGTAGAAAAAAAATGCGGTACGATATGCGCCGGTAAAAGTAAACGAGCATAAATCCCAGAATAAAAAAAGGTAACGAATTGGAAATAAGGTGGCTAAAATCGGAATGAATAAAAGGGGAGAACAGAATGCCCTGCAATCCGTTTACATGCCGCGGATAAATACCAAATTTAACAAAACTCAATCCTGCAGTTTGTTCGATGATTTTAACTATCCATAAAAGCAATACAAAAATGGCCGGAAACAAGAGGCTGTGAAAGAATATTTTCTTCTCTACCTCCATATCGAGATTTTTGGGGTTGCTAGGATAATACCGAAATAATGCCATTGTGCTACACTAATTGAGATTCAAATAAGTAATAAAAAGGCAAAAGCAGCGAAAAGTTTTCGGTAAATCTTACGTTGGTCGCTGTAAATTGTTGTTTTAGCTGGTTTATTAAAAATTCCAGATTATAACCTTTCTTTAATTAGTTGCTTTATTAAAGCAGCAAACGTAGTAATCTCCTCTTCCGTGGTATCAAACGAAGTCATCCAGCGTACTTCCGATTTTATTTCATCCCAAACATAAAAGAAAAATTGTTGCTGCAGGGGTTCTATTATTTCTTTTGGCACTATTGCAAATACCCCATTTGCCGATACAGGTTGTGTAATTTTTATTGCCGGAATTTTTGCCACTTCAGCTTCTAATAGTTTTGCCATTTTGTTTGCATGCAAAGCACTTTTTTTCCATAGGTCGTTTTCGAAATAGGCCACAAACTGCGCACCAACAAAACGCATTTTAGAAAACAGCTGCATACTTTGCTTGC
Source organism: uncultured Draconibacterium sp. (assembly GCF_913063105.1). Taxonomy (GTDB): domain Bacteria; phylum Bacteroidota; class Bacteroidia; order Bacteroidales; family Prolixibacteraceae; genus Draconibacterium. Next base: position 66,531 of record NZ_CAJXYQ010000015.1, read on the forward strand.
GCAGGTATTTGGTTTGCTTTGTCAACTCAGTATTAAAGAACAGAACCGCTTCGCCCATCATCATGCCGTTTTTTGTACCTCCAAACGATAGTATGTCAACACCACAATCAACGGTAAATTCTTTAAAATCCATATTTAATGCAACCGCTGCATTGGCAATTCGGGCACCGTCCATGTGCAGATACATCTGATGTTTGTGCGCCAGTTCTGCCAGTGCTTTAATTTCATCGGGCGTGTATACTGTTCCCATTTCAGTAACCTGCGAAATAGAAATTACCTTGGCTTGCGAATGGTGCTCAAAATCAAAACCTTTTAAATGGGGTAGTACCGCTTCGGGTGTTACTTTTCCGTTTACTGGTTCAACCGGAATGAGTTTGCAGCCTGTAAATTTTTCGGGTGCTCCACACTCGTCTTCCTGAATATGGGCGGTTTCGGCACAAATTACCGAGTTAAAACTGTGGGTAACTGTTGCAAGCCCCAACACATTCGCCCCAGTTCCGTTAAAAACAAAAAATACCCCGGTGTTTTGGCCAAACTTATTTTTAAAAACTGAAATAGCTTTTTGGGTATACGGGTCGTCGCCATAGCCAACAACGTGCCCGGTGTTGGCATTTTCCATCGCCTTCAGTATTTGCGGATGTACTCCGGAGTTATTATCACTCGCAAAACCTTTATTCATAATTCTTATTTGTAACTTTAGTTGTATTTTGGTACGAATTAAGTAAGAAAAAATCAAAATCAGGATGGATAGACCAATTCCTTTGTCTCAAAAAATATATTTATTGGGAATAAACCCCGGAAAAGGAGGTATAAGTTCGCGTTCGTATACAGCTATGGATTATGTACTTTTAGGTACACTTTTTATGGAGTTGTATCTCGAAAAGAAAATTAGCTTCGATGAAAAACGAATTATTGTGCGCACCACCTCCTCCGATAATCAGCTACACCGTTTTTTACTGCAAAAAATGAGCAAGGCAAAATCGCCTCGTAAAATTGGCACCTGGATTAATAAGTTTTATTTCTCGTTAAAACAGATACGAGAAGAAGTGCAAAGCGGTTTGGTTAATCAGCACCTGATAAAAATGGAGTCACGGCGCTTTTTGTTTTTTAAATGGAAAACACCGGTAGCTACCAACAAGCAATATTTATTTAAACTGGAGCGCAAAATTGAAAACGATATTTTTAAAGGAAGTTCGGCGGAAGAAGACTTGATTTTTTTGTCGTTTATTGAACCGGCAGGGATACTGCACCGCTTATTCAGCGATAGAAAAAAACGGAAACAGGCAAAGCAGCAACTTAAAAAGTTAATGCTTGAAAACCGGGTATCGGGAGCCGTTGCCGATGCCATAACCGCTTCTCAGGCAATAGCAGCGTCGGTGGCAGTTAGCGTTGCGGCTACTTCGGCAGCAACATCGTAAATTGGTATGGAAAATTTGAAGAAAATAGTGCTTTATGTTTCAGGTCCCGGAGTTTTGTTTTTTGAACTCGTAGCCTTGTTTATTCATCTTTTTACCGAAAAAAATACGAAACCCTTTTTAGTGGGCGGACTCGTCGTGTTTTTTGTGGTTTTTATTCCCTTGTATTCTGTTGAATATTTTAGGCAGGAATTTAAAAAAAAGGATGCTAAAAAAATTACTTTTAGTAAGCCTAAAAACCGTGTAGAATGGCGTGGAGGAAACATCCATGGCAAAGTTCCTACAAAAACACAGGCTCCCGGAAAATTTTTCAACAAAAAGCACTAATCGGTAATCCATTCAATTATTTTTGGGTTTAGCGGACTAACCGAAGGGCCAAAGCTATTAACTAATTTCCCGTTTTCATCAACCAGAAATTTTTGGAAATTCCACCTAACCTTTGCATCGAGCACGCCATTTTCTGTTCTTAAGGTTAGCCACCGATATACCGGATGTATTGCTTCTCCTTTAATCGAAATTTTCGCCATAACGGTAAAGCTAACGTTATATTGGGCACAAAATTCCTTTATTTTTTGGTTGTTGCCGGGTTCCTGTTTCCCAAAGTCGTTACACGGAAAAGCAATAACTTCAAAGTTGTTTCGCCCATATTCTTCATAAAGTTTCTGAAGTTTGGTATATTGAGGCGTAAACATGCATTCTGAAGCCGTGTTGACGAGCAATAATTTTTTGCCGGCAAAACTTGAAAAGTGCAAGGTGTCGCCATCAAGTGTCAGCGCCGAAAAGTTATGTAAGGTCTTATTCTGGGCTGTAACCGAAGTAATGCAGAAAAAGAAAATCAAAAAGATACAGGTTTTCATAAATAGTAATCTTTTCACAATCAAACGGTTTTAAAAATACCACAATTGATGTTAATAAAAAAACCATGCAAAAAAGCCATATTTAATTATCTTTGGTCAACTTCTGAGGCAGATTATGGAGAACTTTATTGTATCAGCACGAAAATACCGACCCGACTCATTTGAGACTGTTGTTGCGCAGGCATCGATTACCAACACCCTTAAAAATGCGATTAAAAGCAATCAATTGGCACATGCCTATTTATTTTGTGGTCCGCGTGGTGTCGGAAAAACTACCTGTGCGCGCATTTTTGCCAAAACAATAAATTGTACGAATCTTACCGCCGAAACAGAAGCATGCAACAAATGCGAGTCGTGTACCTCGTTTAACAGCAGCCGTTCGTTTAATATTCATGAACTTGATGCGGCTTCAAATAATTCGGTTGATGATATTCGTAATCTAACCGACCAGGTTCGGGTTCCTCCACAAATGGGCAAATACAGCGTATACATTATCGATGAGGTTCATATGCTATCGAGCCAGGCCTTTAATGCTTTTTTGAAAACGCTGGAAGAACCGCCAAAACATGCCATTTTTATTTTGGCAACTACCGAAAAGCATAAAATTATTCCAACCATTTTGTCGCGATGCCAGATTTTTGATTTTAACAGGATAGGCGTTTCTGACATTTCGGAGCATTTGGAATATGTGGCAAAAAATGAAGGTGTTGCCTTTGAAGCTGAAGGGCTGAATGTTATTGCTCAGAAAGCAGATGGAGCGATGCGTGATGCCCTCTCAATTTTTGATCAGATTGTTAGCTTTTCGGGCAAATCAATTACCTACCAGGATGTTATTACCAACCTGAATGTACTGGATTACGACTACTATTTCCGTTTAGTTGACGAGTTTCTGAAGAATAATGTAACCGAGGTGTTGGTAATTTTTAATGATATTCTGAATCATGGTTTCGATGGCCATCATTTTATAACCGGTTTAAGCAGTCATTTCAGAGATTTACTGGTTTGTAAAGATGCGGTTACCATTCAATTATTGGAAGTTGGAGGAGACATTAAAGAACGGTATCGCACACAGGCAGCAGCTGCCAATACCGATTTTTTACTGGATGCCATGCAAATTGCAAATACCTGCGATATACAATACAAAACAAGTCAGAATAAACGCCTGCTTATTGAGCTCGCATTAATACGGATAGCACAGCTAACCTTAAAAAAAAAATAGCTGAAGATCAGGAAGATATTCTTGAACCCATTTTTTCGGGAAAGGTTTTAACGGATACAAACGCTCCGGTGAATACTGAAAATGCAGTACAGAAAACTCCGGTAAAAAGCAGTAGCCCCAACCCGGCTCCATCAATACAACAAACAGCACCCCCAAAACGCCTTGTAAAACGAGGGGGGCGTGGACTCGGAACCACTTCGATAAAAAAGGCCTTAAAAGGCGAATTTGAAGACGAGCAAAAACAATTGTCGGCAAAAGAACAGTTTAAACTCTATTCAAAAGCTGATGAAATTGAACCATTTGATCAAGATCAGCTAACAGAAAAGTGGAATGCCTTTTTACCACGACTTGATGATCGCCCGAGTTTAAAAGCTACCTTATCTACCCTGCCAGAAATACAAGAAGACTGGACCTTACTTTTACCCGTTGATAACCGAATACAGGATGAACTGCTGGTAAGTGTTAAGCCGGAGCTGATATCGTTTTTGCGAAAAGAACTGCGTAATTCAAAAATCAACCTGAAAACGGTAGTTACGGATATTAAACACGAAAAGATTATTTATTCTGACATCGAAAAATACCAGGAAATGGCGAAGAAAAACCCAAACCTGGCCTTGTTAAAACGCACTTTAAATCTCGACTTTTAGTGCCCGGTGCTTATGGTGATAAACGTTTGATTTTCCAGCCGTTTTCATTGTGCACATAAACCAAACGGTCGTGCAAACGGTTTTCGCGCCCCTGCCAAAATTCAATTCTAACAGCTCGAACAAAATAACCGCCCCAGTTTTCCGGACATTCAGGAGCTTGTCCGGCCAACAAATCCTTTACTTTCTGGTATTGTTTTTCAAGCGTTTCTCTTGAGTCAATTTCCGAACTCTGACTTGAGGCACATGCTGCAATCTGGCTATCCAGTGGACGCGATTTAAAATAATCTTCCGAAACCTGTCGGGGGGTTTTTTCGGCCAGTCCTTCAATTCTAATTTGCCGTTCCAGTTCCGGCCAAAAAAAATGCAGCCCAACCTTATTGTTTAATTCCATCGCCTTTGCTTTTGCACTGGTGTAATTGCTAAAAAATGTAAAGCCGTCTTTATTATAATCTTTTAGCAAAACAATGCGCGACTGCGGGAATTCTCCGGGAGAGCAGGTGATTAAGTTCATGGCAGAAAAATCATTAACATTAGCTTGCCTTGCCTCATTTAGCCATATACGAAATTGGTCAGCTGGATGTGCCGTGGCATTTTTTCTGGTCAAAGCTGAATAACGATATTCTCTCCTGATTTTGTTTAATTCCATATGTAAATGGTAATCGTTTTATTCGTTGTTAAATTATTTATGAAATAACCACCGGCGCACTTATTTGTTTACTCCTTGAACCATTTATTAAATCCCTTGTTTTTGAGGTATATAAAGACAAAACAGTATTTAAATAATTAGTCATGAAAAAGTTAACTTTATTTATTGGAATTTTATTCGTTGTGAATTTGGCATTTGCCGGAGATTTTAAACAATTGGCTATTGGCGACAAGGCAGTTTTAACTGAGGTTAAAATGCCCGACGTATCAGGAAAAGAACTTTCGTTGAATGATGCAAAAAAAGAAAATGGTTTACTGGTGCTGTTCTCGTGCAATACCTGTCCGTTTGTTGTGGCCTGGGAAGATCGCTACAACGCCGTTAAAAAATGGGCAGATAGTAACGACGTCGGGATGATTGTGTTAAACTCAAACTGCCTGAAACGCGATGGCGACGACAGTTTTGAAGCAATGAAGAAAAAAGCTAAGGAGCAGGGGTATACCTTTAGTTACGTGGTTGATAAGGGTAGTAAAATTGCCAATGCATTTGGCGGACAAACCACACCACATGTGTTTTTGTTTGACGGTGACTTTAAACTGGCCTACAAAGGGGCAATTGATGACAACTATAAAAGTGCCGACAAAGTTGAGAAATCGTATCTGAAAGACGCTTTGAACAGTTTAGGAAGCAATAGCCAGATTGCCGTTACCGAGACCAAACCATTGGGATGTGGAATCAAGCGAAAAACAGAATAATTAAATTTTATATGGTTTTTGTAAAGCTCTTTTCTGTTCGGCAGAGAAGGGCTTTTTTTATGGTTTAATGTCGGTCTCAGGCAAAATAAGGTGTTATTCCTGAGTGGCATCAGGAACTTCAATGGGCTCAAAAAAGCTGAAGTTTACTTTGCCGTATTTTCGGAGCTCTTTAAAACAAGGGTGGCTCGTAAAATCGAATTCTTTTGGGTGTTCAAGAATAAACAGTCCGTTGGTTGCCAGTGCTTTACTGTTTAAAACGGCATCCGGAACTTCCGAAAAACGCGCAAGGTCAAACGGCGGATCAGCAAAAATAATTTGGTATGCTTCGCTTGACTTTTGTACATATTTGAAAACATCAGCTTTAAATACCCTCGCATTTTCAACGTGTAAATCGTTTAAAACAGATACAATAAACCGATAATGCGAAAAGTTGTTTTCAACCAGCGTAGCCGATTGACAGCCCCTGCTTAAAAATTCGTAAGCTACACTACCGGTACCCGAAAACAAGTCAAGAATGTTCTTATTCGAAAGATCATAGCGGTTGGCAAGAATATTAAACAAGCCTTCTTTGGCAATATCGGTTGTTGGCCGGGCTTTAAATTTTTTGCCCGGATGAAAATGCCTTCCTTTAAATATTCCTCCAATAATTCTCATTTCAACTATAAAAATAAGCTAATGTTTTTTAAAACCTGTTCTTCAGTAATAGAAGGCGGCACAAGAGTTTTAGGTGCTATTTTACTCGCACCCGGAAAATGTTTGTATAAAAGCTGCTCGAGGCCGGAATACGTGTAAAGGTTGCCTGCGAAGTGCATATCGAGCTCAGCCTTATTTATGCCGAATTGTTTTATGCTGCTTAAAACATAGAAAATAACATCGTTAGGGTGCTTAAACGTAAAATTATTTACCAGCTTTAGTTGCGTTTTCTCAAAAAGAAGTAGTGTAAATTGGTTGGTTTCAAACAGCAGAAACATTTTTTCCCGGTTATCCGCAGTAAATACCCGCTCAGAAATCCATTTTACCGGATGTATAAATTGCGCAGTGGGCAATAGTTTATCAACTACTTTGCTAAATTCTTCAGGAACAGAAAAATATAAGTGGGCACCAAATTGATTGATTGAATTGTTTACCCAAATAGATTTAGGGTTAGCATCAAAAAATAAGGCTTCGAGCTTATGAATAGCTTTGCCGGGTTTCAACTGATCCGGTACCAGCATGCTTTTTTCAGCATGATAAATAATAAATACGTTTTTATACGATTGTTGCAATAAGGATTCTGCGGTGAACCACGACTCAAAATGCCGATACAGCAATGCTTCGCTACTTATCTTTTGCTCGTTTGTTTTAAAGTAGAGTAGTTTTTTTTGTGTTGGGTAAATAACAGAAAAAGAAAATCCATTCAGGCTAACCTGAATGGATAATATATTTTCAGTGGAATTTTCCGGTTGAAAAATTTCGTCTACAAATTCATGCATGTTCTATTCCCAGTTACCTGCATTATTGTTTGTTTCAACAAGCGAACCAACTTTTAACCCAGGATACTTTTCATTTGTTCTACGCTGATCATTTAAGTTGATTACAAGTTGTTGGTCGAGACCTCTAAGAACGGTATTGTTGTGTGCTTTCGCCTCAAATACAGGTACTTTAATGCCTGATCCAGTTGTAATAATTGTTGCTCCCAGGTGAAATTCAGTTGTTTCTCCGGGTACCGGAACGTAACGCAGGCTATTGGCATCATAATCGCCACCAAAAAGTGCATCAATTACACCAACTTTAATTGTGTCACGAATAATAAGCCCCATTTCAATTGCCTTCTTCTCGGTTATTTTGGCTTCAATCATACTATCAGTAAGTTCGCCAATTGCTCTTACATTTCTTACCGAGTCGGTTGTAACGAAGTGAATTAATGTATCCCAACTGCCGGTAAACTGACCATAAACATCTTTGTAGGCCAATTGCGCTTTTCTAATATCTTTTAACTTTGCAACTGTTGCTTCGTAACGCGCATCTTTTGCTTTCTCGAAAGTGATAGGGCGCTGAATACTTTGATAGATAAAATATGTTAGCACAACGGCTACGAGGAATAGTACAATCTGAATTACGGTTCTCATTTTTATTTTTTTATAAGTTCATTTTTCGTTTGCCTGCAAATTTAAAAAAAAAAATAAACTAGCTTCTTTTACCTAATGTTATTTTAGCCGGTATGATTAAAAAACATTTAAAAGCGTTATTATCTGAAAAACTGGGTTTTCAACCAACTACATGCCAGGCCCGGCTGGTTGAAAGTCTTGCTTCGTTTATCGTTGCTGCCGAACCCGATTGCATAATGTTGATAAAAGGTTATGCCGGTACCGGAAAAACAACAATGATACACGCCTTGACACAATGTTTACTTTCGCTCAAAATTCGTTCCGTTTTGATGGCTCCAACGGGTAGGGCTGCAAAAGTTATGGCCGGATACTCCGGAATGCCTGCATTTACCATTCATAAAAAAATTTACAGGCAACAATCGTCGGCTGATGGAATGGGGCGTTTTGTGTTAAATAAAAATTTATATAAAAATACCTATTTCATTGTTGATGAGGCTTCCATGATTTCGAACGAATTGAACGAAAATGCAGTTTTTGGTAGTGGTCGTCTACTCGATGATTTATTGGAATACGTGTACTCCGGAGAAAACTGCCACCTGGTTTTGGTGGGAGACACAGCCCAGTTACCGCCTGTTGGGTTAAGTGTAAGTCCGGCACTGGAGGTGTTCAGTCTCGAGCAATATGGTTTTACCGTTATTGAAGAGGAACTAAAAGAAGTGGTGCGACAGGCTGCGGGTTCGGGGGTTTTATCAAATGCTACGCAAATGCGAAACATTATAGCCGAGCAGCATTTTGAAGGGTTCTTTCCGATTGAAACGAGTGACTTTGATGATGTTGAAAGGATTTCCGGAGGCGAGCTAATTGAAACGATTTCATCGTGTTACGATAAATATGGATTTTTTGATACTACGGTTGTAACCCGGTCAAACAAACGTGCAAACCTTTTTAATAAAGGAATAAGAGGTTCTATTTTATACAAAGAAAACGAGATTGAACGGGGTGATTTGTTAATGGTGGTAAAGAATAATTATTTCTGGCCCGACGAAGACACTAAGCTTGATTTTATTGCCAACGGAGATATTGCAGAAATTATTTCCATCTATGGCTACGAAGAACTGTATGGCTTTCGATTTGCTGATGTTTGCCTGCGTTTTGTTGATTATGAAGATGTTGAGCTGGATTGTAAGATATTTTTAGAAACGCTGAGTATTGAGACTGCGTCATTTTCGTATGAAAAAAACACCGAGCTATTTCATGCGGTTGCCGAAGACTATATGGAAATCAGGAATAAAAAGGAGCGTTGGAAAAAGATAAAGGAGAACCCCTATTTTAATGCCTTGCAAGTAAAATATGCTTATGCTTTAACCTGCCATAAAGCCCAGGGAGGTCAATGGAAAGCGGTATTTATAGATCATGGATATTTAACCGAGGATATGCTGAACACTGAATACTACAGGTGGTTGTATACTGCATTTACCCGGCCAACGGAAAAGTTATACCTGGTAAATTTTGATAAAGGATTTTTTAACGGCGAAGAAGAATTTAGATAATATATTTTTTGCCTTCCAATGCCAACTCTGTATTTGCAAACACTTCCTGAGCTTCAGTTTTAAAGTACTCCAGATTTTTAAATCGGCTTGAAAAATGCCCAATCAGCAGTTTTGATGCCTTGCATAATTGTGCCATTTCTGCTGCTTGTCGAGCGGTGGAGTGTAAAGTCTTGGCAGCTAAATCTTTTAATTCTTCCAAAAAGGTAGCCTCGTGGTAAAGCAAATCAACATGCTGAAGGATTTCGGACAGCGGGGGATGAAAGGCGGTATCGGTGCAAAAAGCGTATGATTTGGGGCGGGGTGGAGGTGTGGTTAGTCTTTCATTAGGAATTACTTCTCCCTCGTTTGTGATAAAATCGTTACCTGCTTTAATTGCTTTAATTTTCGCCAGCGGAATATTGTAATAAGCAATCATTTCCTTCTTTATATTGGCAGGTTTCTGTTTTTCTTTAAACAAAAAACCTAGTGTAGGTATGCTGTGTTTTACCGGAAATGAAATTACCTCGATAGTTTTGTTCTCAAAAATGGTAGCTGGTTTTTTCTGATTTAGCGGATGAAAAATGAGATTTATGCTCATTTCTCCCCTGATAAAATCAAGCTGGGGTTTGATGAGCTCCTTTAGTTCGGACGGGGCATAAATGTGGACATCGGTTTTTACACCCAGCAAATTCATGGTTGAAAGCAGGCCAATTAAGCCGTAATAATGATCGCCATGCAGGTGAGAAATAAAGATATGCTGTATTTTGCTGAAACTGAATTTGTTTCTGCGCAATTGCATTTGGGTACCTTCGCCACAATCAATTAAAAAACAACGCCCAGGTACTTCAAGTACCTGGGCAGTTGGATATCTGTTTGAAGTTGGTAACGCTGAGTTACTACCTAGTATGGTTAACTCGAAAGGCATTCTGTGCTTACAGATTTTCTTTCTTTGTCAATAATTCCTCTGCCTCTTCAACTGTACCGGTAATTAAAAGTACGGTATGAAGCATTGAAATTTGTACCAGGTTTTCTACATCGGGCTGCAAACCGCAAAGGATAAAAGTTCCAATTGCATCTTCACATAAGCGGTTGGCTACTAAAACTGATCGTAATCCTGACGAATCGCAATAATTTACACTGCTTAAATCAAGAATGATGTTTTTTTCACCATCGTTATTTATAACTACCAGCTCCGATTTTAGGTCGGGTGCATTATTGGTGTCTAATCTGTCGGCGTTTACCTTTACTAAGGTATACTTCCCGTTTTTTCGAATCTCGAATGCCATGCTTCAATTTACGAAATTCAAATTAAATACACCAAGTGCTTATTTGTCTTTTTTCTCTTCTTTCTCCATTTGCGATTTCAAAGCAGCCAATTCGCTGATATCGCCAAGAGTCGTTTTTTCGATGTTGTCGCTAACTGATTTCATTGCGCGTTTTGTAGTACTCTTCTGAGTTTTACGTTGTTCGCCTTCAGCTGCACGTTTTACATCTTCGAAAATACGAGAATGAGAAACAATGATTCGTTTTGCCGACTTGTTGAATTCGATTACTTTGAAATCCAATTTTTCATCTTGTTTTACAGAAGTACCGTCTTCTTTAACCAGGTGACGTGGCGTTGCAAAACCTTCAACACCGTATGGTAATGCAATTACAGCACCTTTGTCCATCAATTCAACCACAGTTCCTTCGTGAATTGAATCGGCAGTGAAAATAGTTTCAAATACATCCCATGGGTTTTCTTCCAATTGTTTGTGACCCAGGCTTAAACGACGGTTGTCTTTGTCAATGTCAAGAACAACTACTTCGATTGGCTCACCAATTGCAGTAAATTCTGATGGATGCTTGATTTTCTTAGTCCAGCTTAGGTCTGAGATGTGAATCAGGCCGTCAACACCTTCAGTAATTTCAACAAATACACCAAAGTTGGTAAAGTTGCGAACTTTTGCAGTATGCTTGCTTCCAACACCGTATTCAGTATCAATTTTTGCCCAAGGATCTTCTTTTAACTGTTTGATACCAAGTGACATTTTTCTTTCGTCGCGGTCTAAAGTAAGGATGGCAGCTTCTACTTCGTCGCCTACGCTTAAGAAGTCTTGTGCGCTACGCAGGTGCTGGCTCCAGCTCATTTCTGAAACGTGGATCAAACCTTCTACTCCAGGAGCAATCTCAACAAATGCACCGTAGTCGGCAATAACAACTACTTTTCCTTTTACTTTGTCGCCCACTTTCAACTCAGCATCCAGGTTGTCCCATGGGTGAGGAGTTAATTGTTTCAGACCAAGAGCGATACGTTTTTTGTCATCATCGAAATCAAGAATTACAACATTCAATTTCTGATCTAATTCTACGATCTCGCTTGGGTGAGAAATACGTCCCCAGCTTAAGTCGGTAATGTGAATTAATCCGTCAACACCACCAAGGTCCATAAATACACCGTATGAAGTAACGTTTTTAACGGTTCCTTCCAGTACCTGACCTTTTTCAAGCTTAGCAATAATATCTTTCTTCTGTTGTTCAAGCTCTGCTTCAATAAGTGCTTTGTGCGAAACAACAACGTTGCGGTATTCGTGGTTGATTTTAACCACTTTGAATTCCATGGTTTTACCAACGTAAATATCGTAATCGCGGATTGGTTTAACATCAATTTGCGAACCTGGCAAGAATGCTTCAATACCAAATACGTCCACAATCATACCACCTTTTGTGCGGCACTTGATGTATCCCTTGATGATTTCATCGTTTTCAAGCGACTCGTTAACACGCTCCCAAGAACGAGTTGCACGTGCTTTTTTGTGCGAAAGGATCATCTGTCCTTTTTTATCTTCAAGACTTTCGATGTAAACATCTACTTTGTCGCCTACTTTCAATTCAGGATTGTAGCGGAATTCGTTCAAACTTACAATACCGTCTGATTTGTAGCCTATGTCAACAACAACTTCGCGTTTGTTTAATGAAATAACACTTCCTTCCAAAACTTCTTTTTCAGAAACAGTGTTTAAAGTGTTGTTGTAAAGGTCTTCTAAATCACCTCTTTCTTTTGCAGAATAGGCGTCTTTTCCTTCTTCAAGGCTGTCCCAGTCAAATTCAGCTTCTTCAGCTTTTACTTCAACGGCTTTTTCAGTTTTTTCTTCAGTAACCTCTTCAGCTTTTGCTTCGGTGGTTTCTTCTGTTGCAACTTCTGCTACAACTTCTTGTTTTTCTTCCTGAACAGGAGTTTCCTGTACTTCTTGTTCAAGATTTTCTTTTTTCTCTTCAGTCATGTAATTCTAATTAAATTAATAAGTTAGACTTTATATTTGTTTAAAAATGCGCGCGCAAAATTAGTATTAAAATTAATTAAAACAAAAGATTTGTGTTATTTTATTGAAAGAGAGACAGATTGATGCCCATTAAAAACAAAAAAACGGGAAGCTGGCAATGTAAATAGGAATGCGATTACTTTTGATTGTGTAGCGTCTTTCTTTTAATTATTTTTGAAGCCTACAATTTAAATGTATAAATTTATCCGCAAATCATTTACAGACCTTGCAACAACTAATAAATATTGGACAGAATTTCTCAGGCGGTTTTTTGCCTGATATTTTAAAAATCTCAGGGTGCCCAATAATTAATTAAATATAAAAATATGAAAGGAATAATTTTAGCCGGTGGATCAGGCACGCGTCTTTACCCTATTACTCGATCGATCTCGAAACAAATCATTCCGGTTTACGACAAACCCATGATTTATTATCCGCTATCGGTATTAATGTTGGCAGGAATACGCGAAATTTTGATTATCTCAACTCCCGAAGATATCGGTTTGTACGAGAAGTTGTTTGGCGATGGTTCGCAGTTGGGATTAAAACTGGCCTATAAAATACAGCCGTCGCCCGATGGGTTGGCACAGGCATTTATTTTGGGTGAAGAATTTATTGGCGACGACAATGTTTGTATGATTTTGGGAGATAATATTTTCTACGGATATAAGTTTCGTGGAATTTTAGAACAAGCAGCTACATTGGAAGATGGAGCCATCGTTTTTGGTTATTATGTAACCGATCCGGAGCGCTACGGCGTTGTGGAGTTTGATGAAGAAGGAAAAGTAATTACCATTGAAGAAAAACCCGAGGTGCCTAAGTCGAACTACGCGGTTACCGGGCTATACTTTTATTCGAATGATGTAGTGCAAAAGGCAAAGAATTTAAAACCTTCAAAAAGAGGCGAGTTGGAAATTACCGATTTAAATCGTTTGTACCTTGAAGAAAACAGATTGAATGTAAAATTATTAAGTCGTGGTTTTGCCTGGCTCGATACCGGTACGCATGATAGTTTATTACAAGCATCAAATTTTATATCAACCATAGAGCAACGCCAGGGATTAAAAGTTTCATGTATTGAAGAAATTGCGTGGAAAAAGGGATATATAAGTAAAGAACAGCTTATTGATTTGGCACAACCATTAAGTAAAAACCAATACGGTCAGTATTTACTTAAAATTGCCAACAAAAAATCGCATACATTTTAAAAGTTTATTGAAATACTATTGAATGAAGATTATTGAAACAGGGTTGCCCGGCTTGGTTGTTATCGAACCACGGGTATTTGAAGATGACAGAGGGTATTTTTTTGAATCCTATCAGCGCGACAGGTACCTGGAGGCAGGGATTGTAAAACCTTTTATTCAGGATAACGAATCGCGTTCGGTAAAAGGTGTTGTTCGCGGATTGCACTATCAGCTGGGAGAAGCATCACAGGCAAAACTGGTTAGAGTGGTGCAGGGCTGTGTGTACGATGTGGCAGTAGATTTGCGCCAGGGATCACCAACTTTTGGAAAGTGGTTTGGATTAAAAATTGACGAGAATAATAAAAAACAGTTATATGTTCCGCGTGGTTTTGCTCATGGCTTCTCTGTTTTGAGTGAAACAGCTATTTTTACCTACAAATGCGATAACGTATACAATCGGGATGCTGAACGTTCGATAAATCCGTTTGATGAAAAACTGGGTATTAACTGGCAATTGGGTACTGAAGAATGTATTGTTTCAGAAAAAGATACGAAGGCCCCATCGTTTGACAGTGCCCAAATAAATTTTGTTTTTTAACCAGAATGAAAGTATTAGTTACAGGTGCTTACGGACAGCTTGGTAACGAAATAAAGTTACTGGCACCGAAATATCCGGGGGTAAAACTGATTTTTACAGATGTAGATACCCTTGATATAACCGATGAAGAGGCCGTTGAAAAATCTTTTCGCACCAATAAGTTTGATTGCGTAATTAATTGTGCCGCCTACACAGCTGTTGACAAAGCCGAAACAGCTGTTGAAACAGCACGGAAGGTTAACGCTTTGGCTCCTCAGATTCTTGCGAAAATTTCAAAAGCGCATAATGCCCGAATGATTCAGGTATCAACCGATTATGTTTTTGCCGGAGATGCCCATTTGCCTTACTCCGAAAATGATGAAGTAGGCCCAAATGGTAGTTACGGAAAAACAAAGCTTGAAGGAGAACAACTTTGTATGGTAGAAAATCCGGAATCGGTAATAATTAGAACTGCCTGGTTGTATTCTTCGTTTGGAAATAATTTTGTAAAAACCATGCTCCGCCTGGGGAAAGAGCGCGAAGAACTTGGCGTTGTTTACGACCAGGTTGGTTCGCCAACTTTTGCTGCCGATTTGGCTGCAGCTATTTTAGCTATCGTATCAAACGAAAAATTTGTTGCCGGAGTTTACCATTATTCAAACGAAGGAGTGGCAAGTTGGTATGATTTTGCAAAGGCAATTTTTGAACTCTCAGAAGTAGCTTGTTCGGTTAACCCGGTATTATCCGAAAATTTCCCAACGCCGGCAAAACGTCCGGCTTACAGCGTTTTAAATAAGTCGAAAATAAGAGATACCTATAATTTGAAAATCCCTTATTGGCGCGATAGTTTAAAGATTTGTATAAAACAATTAGAAAAAAAATAACCATGGAAAATCAGGAATTGATGGAAGTAAGAGCGAAAGCGCAGGAATGGCTTTCGGATACTTATGATGAAGAAACAAGAATGCAGGTACAGGCCTTGCTTGATGATGAAGACCCAACAGAGTTAATCGATTCTTTTTATCGCAGCCTTGAATTTGGAACCGGTGGATTGCGCGGTGTAATGGGCGTAGGCACCAACCGAATGAATATTTACACAGTTGGCGCTGCAACACAGGGACTCAGTAATTACCTGAAAAAGAACTTTGCCGACCTTGATGAGATTAAAGTGGCTATTGGCCACGATTGCAGAAATAACAGCCGCCTGTTTTCAGAAACCAGTGCGAAAATATTTGCAGCCAACGGTATTAAAGCCTATTTGTTTGATGATTTAAGACCTACACCGGAATTATCTTATGCCATTCGCGAGTTGGGTTGCCAAAGCGGCATTATTTTAACAGCTTCGCACAACCCGAAAGAGTATAACGGCTACAAAGCTTATTGGGAAGATGGTTCACAAATTGTTGGCCCGCACGATGTAAATATTGTAAACGAAGTAGCTAAAATTAAACCAGAAGACATCAAATTTGATGGGCCGGAAGACCTAATCGAAATTTTAGGAGAAGAAATGGATAATAAATTCCTTGCCGAAGTAAAAAAGGTGTCCATCTCTCCTGATTTGGTTGAAAAGCACAAAGACATAAAAATTATTTATACGCCAATTCATGGAACAGGTGTAAAGCTAATTCCGGCAGCCTTGCGTGCATTTGGTTTTACCAATATTTTCAATATTCCGGAGCAGGATGTGGTGAGTGGTGATTTTCCAACGGTAGTTTCGCCAAACCCGGAAGAACCTGCTGCAATGGAAATGGCCATGAAAAAAGCCGCAGAAATTGATGCAGACGTGGTAATGGCCTCTGATCCTGATTCGGACAGGATTGGCGTGGTATGTAAAAACGATAAAGGCGAATACATCATTGTAAACGGTAACCAAACAGCTTTGCTTTTCTTTTACTACATTATTGTAAAAATGAAAGAAGCCGGCAAACTGAAAGGCGATGAGTTTGTGGTAAAAACAATTGTTTCAACAGAAATGATTGCCGAAGTTGCCCGCAGAAACAATATTGAATACTTTGATGTGTACACCGGGTTTAAGTTTATTGCCGAGGTAATTCGCGACCTCGAAGGTCAGAAAAAATACATCGGTGGTGGCGAAGAAAGTTTTGGCTTTATGCCTTCTGATTTTGTAAGGGATAAAGATGCTGTTTCGTCGTGTGCATTAATGGCCGAAATTACAGCCTGGGCAATTGACCAGGGAAAAACTTTGTACGAGCTGCTTCAGGATATTTATCTGGAGTATGGTTTCTCGCGCGAAAAAATGAAATACGTGGTACGTAAAGGAAAATCTGGTGCCGAAGAAATTCAGCAGATTATGACTACCTTCCGTAACGATCCTCCAAAAGAACTGGGTGGTTCGCCAATGGAGTGGGTTAAAGATTATTCGAACCTCACGGCTAAAAATCTGTTAACAGGCGAGGAAAAGAAAATTGACCAGAAAATTACTTCAAACGTGCTGCAGTTTTTTACGCAGGACGGAACAAAAATATCGGTACGTCCATCGGGAACAGAACCTAAAATTAAATTCTATTTTGAAGTAGCCGGAAAACTAAATTCGCGTGAAGATTTTGATGCCGAAGAACAAAAGGCCGATGCAAAAATTGATGCGATAATGGAAGAACTTGGATTGTAATAAATCATTTACCCTCGCTGTTAATGCATAAAACAGCTGGAAATCCAACCTTCAATCGAAAGGAAATTTTTAACAATTAAGAATATGCCCCTCGTTTTTAGCGAGGGGCAATTTAAAATACCTAAATCAACAAAAAATGAAGATTAAAATTTTAACGCTTGCATTAATTTTTTCTGCAGGATTTGCGATGGCTCAGGAAGAGGATGAGTCGATGGAAATGAAACCACAGATGACTGAAATCTGGGATCCGGAGGTGCGGATAATTACTCCTGGCGAAAGCCCTATGGACGCACCGTCGGATGCGATTGTATTATTTGACGGAGAAGATATTAACCGCGAGTGGACCAACAAAGATGGCGGTGCAGTAGAGTGGGTGGTCGCCGATGGATGTGTAACGGTTAAAAAAGGCACCGGTATTATTAAAACAAAACGCGTTTTCGACGATTTTCAGCTGCATATCGAGTGGCGTACGCCGGCAGAAGTGGTTGGCAAAAGCCAGGGCCGTGGTAATAGTGGTGTATTTTTACAAGGCCGCTACGAAGTGCAGGTGCTTGATAATTTTGAAAACCGCACCTACCGTAACGGACAGGCCGGTAGTTTGTACAAACAGCATGCGCCCCTGGTAAATGCTTGTAAAGCACCGGGAGAGTGGCAGGTGTACGATATAATTTATACGGCTCCACGTTTTAACGACGATGGTACCTTTTTTACCCCGCCTACCGTAACCGTTTTGCATAATGGCATTTTGGTACAGAACAATTCGAAGTTGCGAGGCCCTACGGAGTATATTGGCATTCCGGAGTATAGTGTTAAAAAACACGGTGCTGATGTTATTCAGTTGCAAGATCACGGAAATCCGGTGAGTTACCGTAATATTTGGATACGCGAATTATAAAAAATGAAAAAGAGCAGGAACCTTAAATTTCCTGCTCTTTTTTGTATTATTTTTCTTTAAAGTCTCTATTTAATAACCGTCCCCTTTGCTCCCCACCAATAAAAAGCTTCCATGCTTAAGCGCCCGGCTTTTACAGCCGGATCGGCACCCTCAAGTTGTAACGCTTCTTCAACTGTTGCTACGTCAAAAATTAACAGCCCACGGTGGTCGCCACCTTCTTCAAAGGGGCCGGCTACTATTAATTTACCTTCTTCCGATAGCTTGTTTAAATGTGCCAGGTGCTGTTCCTGTATTTTGGCCGCCTGAATGGAATCCTGGCTGCGGGTTTCGCCTTTGTTCAGCAACATAAAAACATAGCGCTTCATGGTGTAGGTCGTATCCCCTTCGGTATACGAAAATTCACGCTGATTCTGCGCCGAGGCAGAAATGGCAAAAGCAAACAGAACTAGTGTAAAAATAATGGCTTTCATGCAAGTAATTTTATAATGGATTTTGCTTATTTTTTTAGTTGATCTTTAAATATTTTTTTAAACTTTTCAAGCTTTGGAGCCACCACAAACTGGCAGTATCCTTGTGTTTTGTTGCGTGCAAAATAGTTAATATGGTAATCTTCGGCAATATAAAACTTATCAAATTCGGTAACTTCGGTAACAATTGGTTTGCTGTAAACCTCCTCTTTTTCAAAAAGGTTGATAACGCGTTCAGCCACCTCTTTTTGGTCCTTGCTGTGATAGAAGATAACAGAGCGGTATTGTGTGCCAACATCGTTTCCTTGTCTGTTCAGGGTAGTTGGGTCGTGTGTCATAAAAAACACTTCCAGTATGTCTGAAAAGCTTATAATATCGGCATCAAAAGTAATCTGTACTACTTCTGCATGACCCGTTGTGCCTTCGCAAACTTCTTTGTATTTAGGGTTTTTTACATGGCCTCCGCTGTAGCCTGGTTTTACGTCTGTAACGCCTTTTAATTCCAGGTAAATGGCTTCGGTGCACCAAAAACACCCACCGCCCAGTGTAGCTTTTTGTATATTCTTGCTCATCAGTAAATTGGGTATTATTAATATGGAAATAATTACAAGTATTGTTTTCATTTCTTTTTCGGAATAAAGCGTGAAAAAACTTTCTTTTCAAAATTCCATGCAAATTTAAACTGGCCAAAAATAAAGGCAACAATCAAAAATAAAATCTGGTACACGGGAAAAATTACAATAATGTATAAAGGTATTTTAAGCCATAGGCTGGCAAAATCGGAAAAGCCAATTAACTCGAAAATAACACGCTTAACGTAAAGAGTTGAGGTTCCGGTTACTGCAAATACAATCAGTATTACCAGTACCTGAAAGTTGTTGTTGATATTCCACCTCTGTTTTAGTCGCTCAATCATTACTCTTTTTGTTTGTAATAACAAAAGAGCTTGAGGTATGTTTTGTTAAACTTTAAATTATGTGGGTTTGAAAAATGATGTATCCGTATACAGCGAATCGCAGCAAACGAAAAAGGGCGTATTTCAGATAACGTTTTGAGGGGTAACCGGCAGAGCCAACCAAAAGACTTACGGCAGCCCACGGTACAGGGGTAAGGGCGGCAACAATAATTAAAAACAATCCATATTTTTTGAGTAAGGGCCACTGCTCTTTTAATAGCGTGTTTCTGAATCGTTTAAAACCATCACGATGATAAAAGATACGACCAATTAAGAATGTGGCATAACCCATTAGGTAAGAAACCACAGCAAAAAAAGCCAGGTTCATAAAATAATGCGCCAGCGTATCTTTGTTTATGGCCCAAATCATAAAGAGCTCAGGCGGAATGATGCCAAAGAAAAATTCGGAGAAACAATATACCAGGTAAACCAGCACAGGTTTTGCGTAAACTTTCTCCATCCACTCGTCGGGAGCGTGAGAAATTACCAGTTCTTTAAAAAGGAAGTAGGCTCCGAGGATAATAATCAGCCATAAAAAACCTTTAAAACCGTTTCGAAGAAGAAATTGCATGCGTGGACTGAGCCTCATAGTTGATTTTAGATTTAAAACGGTGAAGTTACAATAATTTCTAAGTGAATTAAGGTGGTGTTGAAAGTTTGTTCCCCAATACGTTTTACTTTAATTCACGCGTATTGGTTTTAATTCATCAAAAAATATATCATTGTTGGGTACGTCAAAGTCGAGTCCTGATATTTCTAAATTGTTGGTGGTATTGAATTTTACCGTACCAAAGCTAAACCAGGCATGGGTGTAATCCCAATTTATTTTCCAAACATCGTAGTGCCAGTGTTCCAGCGTGGCGGCAAGTTCTGGTGCATGTTCAAAATAAATTCTGAGTGTATTGTTTTCCAGTTTTACCTCAATTTTGCCGTAAATAGCAGAATTGTATATACCTGCGTATTTCTCGATGGGAAGTGATGGAGCGGTGTTCGGTACCCTTTTTTCTTCGCGCGATGAAATCCGGGTGTCCTGCTCCATTTGCTTTTTACTTTGCTCGAGTATTTCTGCCGACCAATCTTTTTCTTCTTCTCCAAGAAATGCATTCAGTGCATAATAAGTTACCGCTGCTGTTGGGGCATTCATGCCATTGGTAAGAACTACTACGCCCAGTTTCTCATCGGGTATCATGTTTACGCTCGAAATCATTCCATCGTATCCGCCACCGTGACTTACACGCAGTCGGCCGTAATAATCAGCCAGTCCCCAGCCCAGTCCATAACCACGGAAGTGAGCGTTAAAATCATTTGTTTTTGTTCGGTCTACGGTGTAGCTGTTGTGCATTTTCCACATCATGTTTCGCGAATCAGTCGTAAGCAGGGTGTCGTTGCCAATTATTCCGTGATTCATGTTGAAAATCATCCACCTGCCCATGTCGTTAACCGACGATATTAAACCGCCCAATGCTGCTACTTCTTCCCAATCTACATACGAAATAGGGTGGTTTTCGTTGTTTTCAAATGCATGAGGCGTTGCAAAGTTTCCTTGTGGCTCTAATTGTTGCAGCGAATAAATGGTGCGCTTCATTTCCAGGGGCGTTAGAATACGCTCCTGCACGTTAACTCCCCATGTTTTTCCGGTAACCTTTGCTATAACTTCGCCAGCAGTAATATACATCAGGTTTGAATAGCCAAATCCATCGCGAAACTCAAATGCCGGTTCCAAATGTTTTATTCTTTTTATAATCTCTTCCGAAGTTAAATCCGATTTATACCACATGATATCGCCACTAAAAGTTCCGAGCCCCACCCGGTGACAGAGCAAATCTTTAATAGTGGTTTGGCTACTTACAAACGGATCGTATAATTCAAAGTAAGGCAGGTGTTTTTGCACCGGATCGTTCCATTCTAATTTGCCCTCTTCAACCAGCTGTGCAATTATAAAAGCTGTAAAAGCTTTGGTATTCGAGGCAATGGCATAAAGGGTATTGCCATCGGGGCGGCCGGTTTTTCCAACTTCCATTACACCATATCCTTTATTAAAAACAATTTGGCCATCTTTTACAATCCCTACACTCATACCCGGAATTCCCCAGTCTTTTGTCGTTTTTTCAAAATAGTTATCCAGTTTATCAAGGTCAACTTCTTGTGCAAAAAGTTGCGTGCATGCCAATGTTAGTAAAGCCGATATAAACCACTTCATAATAATAATTTTAAGACGAGTAAAAGTAGATTATTTTTTCGATTAATATAATTTACGACGCTTGTTGCAAACCATGGTTCTTAATTCAAAAAAGATTCGAAACATTACCTTAACGTAGCAACTAAATTGAATGTTCAGAAATTGAAATTGAGCTTGAACATTTATTTTTGCGCGCTGTTTTTCAATGTTTATAACTTAAATCAATCAGAAGATGACCAATTTTCTTAAAATACTTTTAACCGCAGTTTTTATAGTATTTTTAAGCGGTGTATTTGCCCAAACAGGAAGCATTTCAGGTGTTGTTAAAGATTACGATTCGGGCGACAGGGTTCCTTTTGCTTCTGTTACAGTAGTTTCTGAAAACTCTGGCGAGACCATTGGCGGAGCTGTTTCGAACGATAAAGGACGTTTTAAGATTGATGATCTTAAAAATGGTAATTATAAAGTGGTGGTGTCGTTTATTGGCTACCAAACCGATACCATAAATGCGGTTTTGGTTGAAGCGAACAAACTACATGCTCATTTGGGTGAGATTGCCATTTCTGCAGCATCAATCGAACTCGAGGGGGTTGAAGTTCGGGGAAATGCCAAGGCTACCTCGCGAAAAATAGATAGACAAACCTACCGGGCCGGCGACTTTGAAACTGCCAGTGGGGGGACTGCTGTTGATGTGCTGAATAAACTACCATCGGTATCGGTTGATCCGGATGGGACGGTTTCTTTGCGCGGAACAAGTGATTTTATGGTTTATTTGAATGGAAAACCAACACAGATGGAGGCTTCGGTTTTGTTAAACCAAATTGCGGCAAGCAATATCGAAAATATTGATGTAATTACAGTGCCAACTGCACGTTACGATGCCCAAGGTAAAGGTGGAATTGTAAATATTGAGACGAAAAAAAGTGGTGCCGACGGCTTCTCTATTTCGTCTAATGGCTTGCTTGGAGGCTCGCCCTGGGGAAATAAAACAGATAAATATAGTGGCTACAAAATGAAAGACGACCGCTATGGTGCCGGACTAAATATGGTCTATCGGAAAGACGACTTTGCTTTATTTGGCGGGGTAAATTACAACTATAAAAATGTGAACGGACTGCGCGTTGGCGATGCGCGACTGTTACAAAGCAATGGATCGTATTATCACATGGTGGCTGATGGCGAACGCCCGGAATGGTATGAAAACTATTCGGCTAATTGGGGTATCGATTATAAGCTTTCAGCAAATAGTACGGTTTCAGCCTCGTATTATTACGGAAATCGCACAGAAGGGCGTTCGGCTTTTTATGTGTACAACAATTTTTATGGCGATGTGGAAAAAAATCCGATTCAGGGAATTGATGCTGAAAACCATTGGATTTACAATCCGAATACCGACGACCGTTTTGGGAAATTCCATACGGCAAACATCGACCTCATTCAAAAGTTCGACAATAAATCGCAGGTGAAACTGTCGTTGTTGTACGAACACTCGAATTTAAGCCGCCACCTGGATAACCTGGATTACGATTTTGATAAACCCAACGATGAGCCAGGCCAGTTGCTAAAACATTATCAGCAAACTGATGCCACTCCGCTGGATGGTTTTCGTACTTCGATTGAGTGGGAGAAAGAACTGGAAAATGAGGGAAAACTAGGCATTGGTTTTCAGCCGCAGTTTGTGAAACAGGAGGGTGGATACAATTACGATACCTTAAATGTAAACACCGGAGCCTGGGGTACCAACAATAAATTTAATAATGATGTGGAATTATCGCGGGCTATTTATGCCGGCTACATTGATTATTCAGGAACTTTCGGAAAATTAAACCTGGTTGCCGGTTTACGTCTGGAATATACCGATCAGTTACTGGAGATTGGTAACCCGGATTATGTAGATATTTTTGAACGTCCACAGCAGACCGAATACAAAGTTCAGCAGCTCGATTGGTTTCCAACATTACACACGCAATACGGTTTTAATGAAAGGCATGTACTCACCTTTGCTGCGAGTAGAAGGATTAACCGTCCGCCAACAAAAAATATGGCGCCTTTTCTGTACCGCCGTCATTACGAGGTCTACCTGGTTGGCGATCCGGAACTGGAACCCGAATACCTGACTAATTTTGAGCTTTCGCTGGATAAAAAAGTGGGCGAACAAAGTTTTACCCTAACCGGTTTTTACCGTGGAACCGATAATGCAATTTTCCGTGTGAACACCGTTTACGAAGAAGAAAACGTACTGATACGCAGTTATACCAACTCGGGCAATGTGCAGTCATTGGGTGCTGAGCTAAACGCCAACCTGAGTGCTGGGCAATTTGCCAAATTTTTTATTGGTGGCTCTTTGTATAATTTTAATGCACAGGGCGAGGTGTTTGGTTACAAAGAAGATAATTCGAGCACCAACTGGAGCATAAAGGGAAATATGAATTTATTTTTTACGAAGGAGATAAAATTTACGCTTGATTTTGATGCCCGCTCGTCGACGGTTACAACACAAGGCGAGAATTACAACTTTTGGATGAGCAATACTGCTTTGAATTACACCCCGGAGAAGCTAGCCGGATGGGATTTCTCGGTAAAAGTTCTGGATATTTTTGGATCCAATCAAACCGGGTTAAATACGCGTGCCTACAATGCTCAGCAACAACAAATATTTTACCAGGAAGTAGAGTACGACCGCTATGGCCCCATTGTGGAGCTGGGGGTGACATACTCGCTCAACCTAAACGGCAAGTCGAAGAAAAATGCGGGTAGTATTTTTGGTAAAGGGCAGTTTTAAACCATTTTCAGATATTTATACCAACTCAACTACGGTTATCTCGGGAGGCATACCAATTCTCCCGGGAAACCCAATGTAACCAAAACCACGGTTTACATAAAGGTATTGATCTTTTTCGCGGTATAATCCACCCCAGCGGGGGTATTTGTATTGCACGGGGCTCCATTTAATTCCGGCACGTTCAATGCCAAACTGCATGCCATGTGTGTGTCCGGCAAAGGTGAGATCAATATCGGTTGATTTTATCACCTCTTCGTCCCAGTGCGAAGGATCGTGGCTCATCAGAATTTTTACGGGCTGGCCAATTGCTTTTTCTGCCGCTTTTTGTAAATCGCCATGCTGAGGGAAGGGAGGTTTACCCCAATTTTCCACACCAATCAATGCAATTTCTTCATCGTTAATGCTAATGGTTTCGGTTTCGTTAAGCAGTAAGCGAAATCCAATTTTTTTGTGAAACTGTTTTATTGCAGCCAGGTTCTTTTCTTTGGCAGCAGGTGATTCCCATTCCGAGTAATCGCCATAGTCGTGATTACCCAAAACGGAATATTTGCCAATGGTGGCTTTCAGTTTATAAAGTACCGGTGCCCAGCCTTCGGTTTCTTCAGCAAAATTATTTACAAGATCGCCGGTAAATAACAGAATGTCGGGTTTTTGTTCGTTAATCAGCTCAACGGCTTTTGCCACCTGGTCGTATTTTTTGTTGAAACTACCCAAATGGATGTCTGATAACTGTACAATTTTTAATCCTCTGAATGGTTTTGGCAAGTTCTCAAAATACAAACTTTCGCGCATTACGCGGTAGTTAAATTTCCCTTTTGTAACTCCGTAAAGGATTGACGCAAATGGGATAGCTGCCAAAACCAGTCCCATTTGATATAAAAATTCTGCTCGCTCCATTTTCCTCCCCGAATTATTTGGTGTAAAACTTCTTTTCCTTTTTCCCTTTATCCTGTTAATAACAGTTTGAAACAGCAACTGAATATCTTTTAGTAGTACAAAAACAATGAATACAAACTTTGGAATATAAAACAAGGCAAAACTAACCACCAGATAGCCGGCGTAAATATAGGCATCGGCCTGTTTTACATGTTCTATCCCAAACATAAACAGGCAAAAGCCTGCAAAAATTGCAACTGAAATTCCCCAGAAAAGTAGGCTGAGCACTCGTTTTAAAATCCGTAATCTGAGCTTGGCGAGCAAAGGCTTTATGCCACGAAAGGTGTATATATCTACCAGTAGCATAAATAATAACATCGGAATTAATAACATCGCACTTGCTCTCATAAAACTGCCTCTTTGTTTTAAGTGGTTGCAAATAAACGCTTTTATTCCTTAATTGTTTTTGAATCAGAATTCAAATAATCACAAAAAAACTTAAATGAATGCTCGAATCAGCAGTTGATTCGGTATAATTCTGACTTAATCCTCAGACGCTTCTTTTGTTTTAATAGAATGAGCCACCAGGCGGTTAATTTCTTGTAACTCTTTTGGAGAAAAGTGGCGGTATTGGCCTGGTTTTAATTTACCAAGGCTGATATTCATTATACGCATGCGCTTCAATCGCGTAACTTCGTAGCCCAGGTGTTTACACATTCGCCGTATTTGCCGGTTCAGCCCCTGTGTAAGTATTATGCGGAAGGTAAAATCGTTGATTCGTTCGACCCTGCATTTTTTTGTTACCGTGTCGAGAATGGGAACGCCGTTGCTCATTTGCCGGATAAAAGCTTGTGTTATTTTTCGGTTGACGCTAACGATGTATTCTTTTTCGTGATTATTGCCGGCGCGCAGTATTTTGTTTACAATATCGCCATCGTTGGTCATAAAAATAAGGCCTTCGCTTGGTTTGTCCAGGCGCCCAATTGGAAATATCCGTTCAGGAAAATTAATGTAATCAATAATGTTGTCTTTTTTGCTGGTGTCAGTTGTGCAGGTTATTCCCACGGGTTTATGGAAAGCGAGATAAATGTTGGGTACCTCTTTACTTATCATTTCTCCGTTTACTTCAATTTTATCGTCGGGGGTAACTTTTACTCCCAAACCTGCTACGGCTCCATTCACCCTCACTTGTCCGGCTTCAATAAAACGGTCGGCCTCGCGCCGCGAGCAAAAGCCGGTTTCTGAAATTGCTTTATTTAATCGTTTGCTTTCCACTGGTGGCAAAGGTAGAAAATCTACAACCACCAGTTGTAATTTTTTCTGTCATAAAAAAGATAATGAAACAAGCATGGTATAAGGAATACAAAAGGACATGAATAAATTAATCATCCGAGTTTAACGGGTATCGAGCAGTAAATATTAAATTGCTATCATATGTGTTTGAAATACAAAGTGTTAATTTAGTTATATTAAAACATAAAACAGCTTCTATTTGCCTGCAGCATAAGCACGCAATTGTAGCATTAAATGTGGCAGCCTGTTTATAATTCATCCAACCAGTCTTCCAGTTTTTTTATGGCGTAAACCATTTTGCTGCAATATTTTTTCAGAAATGCTTCTGTTAAAGGAGTGTCTTTGTATTCTGTCATGGCTGTTTTCAGAACACTTTCACCATCAAAATCAACATAGGCAATTCGAGCGGTCAGCTCTTCGGGTTGACGCCCAAAGTCCATGCCCGGAAGAAAAGCCACGCCCGTTTCGCGAAGAATGGCCTCGCACAATTCAAACGAAGTTAGAATACCCCGTGCAGCAAGCCGCTCACGGTAGAGATTAAAATTCGGGAACAAGTAGAATCCACCTTTCGGCGTGGGTACTGTAATGTATTTTGCACGTAGCCGGTTGGCAAAATAGCTGCCAAGTGTTTTTAAAATACGGCGCGAATGTAGCAGGTATTCATCAATCTCAGGATGATCTTCAAAAGCCGTTATGGCTGCGTATTGAATTGGCGCACTTGTTGATGTAAATGTTTCGCTGGCAACAGTAGCCATGGCGTTTTGCAGCCATTTTAAGTTCGATGGGAAAGTAAAGGTGCCAAGTCGCCAGCCACCGGCTCCTGCCCATTTGCTTAAACCACTGCTTACAATGGTGCCTTCAGGGTAATATCTTGCTATCGATACATGCTCTCCGTTGTGGTCGAGTAAACTGTAAATTTCATCCGAAATCAATATAATATTATATTTCCTGGCTACTTCGGCCAGTTTTTTCAACCAATTTTCAGAGTAGGTTGCCCCTGTTGGATTCGATGGATAATTTAAAATAACCACGCGCGGTCGGTCGGGGTCGGTGCGGCAAATCAGGTCCAGCTTTTCCGGACTCAATTTCCATTCGCTTTCTTCTGATGTGGGAACCCATGTAACATGGCGACCCGCAATACGTGCCTGTGGAGAGTAAGAAACCCAGCTTGGTGTGGGAATAATAAGTTCTCCGTAATAAACCAACTGCAAGATAAAAATAAGTTCTTTCGACCCTGGGCCAATCATAATATCATCAGCCGAGCCCTCCAAGCCCTGGTGTCGGTAATTAAATTCAGCTATTGCTTCGCGCAAGGGAATTAGGCCTTTAACCGGCAAATAATCTTTCTGATGGGCGTTTTTTCGCAAAGCTTCCTGTACAATTTCCGGTACCGGGAAAGGTGATTGGCCAAGTCCCAATTTGTATACCGTTTCTCCTTTTTTAATGAGTTCGTTGCTTCGTTCGTTAATAAGTAAGGTTGCCGACTGGTTTAACCCTCTAACATTTAAGTTGAGGTTTACAAAATGATTGCTTTTTAGTCCTTTTTCCATCTTACTGCTATTTTAATTGATTAAATAATTCAATATGGTATCAAAAATAGCAATTGGATTTCAAAAAGACAATATTCGTGTGGTTTTGTGGAAATGTGATCTACTATTTTAACATTCTGTTGATATTTGGTAATTTTAAATAACGATGGACAGGAAGCCTACTGATTCTGGAAAAACTATGGCCTTATACAAGACGTATTTTAGCCTGCCATTTGCATTTTTTATGGATAACGGTAATGTTGGCGACCAACAATACATTTAAACAACCCAAAAAACGAAAGTTTGTATGTCGTTAAACACTGTTTGGAATCTATTTAATTGATGGTTCTGTTAGGTAAAAGTTCGAGCAACTTAGCTGTGAATCAGTTCTAAAATCTTTTCCAGCCAAAGCGCATCAACTTTAGTAAATGCAGCTTTTTCAGAGCTGTCAACATCCAGTACTCCAATTATTTTTCCATTGGTATTTTTTAAAGGAACTACAATCTCCGAGTTTGATCTGGAATCGCAGGCAATATGTCCGGGAAAAGCATGAACATCTTCAACAATAACTGTTTCTTGCTGGTTAAAAGCAGCCCAGCATACGCCTTTATTTTTCTCCAAAACCTGGCAGGCTACCGGTCCCTGGTACGAGTTTACTGTCATTTTACCATCTTCAAGTAAGTAATAACCTGTCCAGAAAAAATATTCCATTTTATGATGTAAAACCGCAATAATGGTAGCCATCCGGGCCTGTGTGTTGTTGCTTTTTAAAACCAGTTCGCTTAATTGTTTGTAAATCCTGCCGTATCTGCCATCTTTCTTTTTGTCTTCCATCTGTTGTTCTTTCTGTTATAATAAAAAGCTTTTTTCTTTTTAGCACGAATAAACAAAAAATCATTAGTTTAGTTGAACAAAACTTGAAAAATGTACCGTATTATCGACGATCCGAACGAGCGACAATGGGGAATGCTGGTGCACATTGCTGCGCTGGCAACGTTTATTCTTCCTATTGCTGGAAATATAATAGGCCCGCTTATTGTTTATCTGATGAAAAAGGATGAGTATGATTTTGTAAATGAACAAGGAAAGGAAGTATTAAATTTTCAGATTACGTGGTCCATTATTTTTTTCATATCTGTAATTTTAATTTTTGTGGGAATTGGCGTTTTAATGCTTATTGGTTTTGGAATAGCCTGGTTGGTTTTGGTAATTGTTGGCGCTGTTTCGGCCAGTAACGGTACAGCTTATTATTATCCGTTTACCATTCGTTTTTTGCAATAAAATGATAAAAAAAATTAACAAAGCAATACTGGAACAAATAAGCAAAGAAGCAGGGGAATCAGGCAGGCTCAGAAAAAATTACAATTATCATCCTGATTTTAACGATCCCATTAACCGGATGTTAAATGCTGTAGAGCCAGGCTCGTATGTGCAGCCTCATAAACACGAGAACCCTGATAAACGCGAGGTGTTTCTTTTGTTAGAAGGAAAGTTGCTGGTTGTTTTTTTTACTAACGAGGGAGTTATTAGCGACCATCTTATTCTGGATAAAAAGCAACATTTTGGTGTTGAAATTCCCCCGGCCACATGGCACACTATTATTTCGCTTGAAAGCGGTACAGTGGTATACGAAATAAAAGATGGGCCGTATTTACCCGCCGACGATAAAAATTTTGCAGCCTGGGCACCCAAGGAAGGCGAAACCGGCTGTACTGTTTATATAGCCGGAATTTTAGATCAACTTAATATTCAGCTTTAATTCTTAATCATTCGGCAGGCTGTATTCCTGATAGTTTGTTAGAAATGTTTACTTTTGCAGCCTTATAAAATTTTTCAGAATGGCACAAAAACCGTCAATACCAAAAGGTACACGCGATTTCTCACCGGTAGAAATGGTGAAAAGAAATTATATTTTCGATACCATTAAAGAAGTTTTTCGCTTGTATGGATTTCAGCCTATTGAAACTCCGGCAATGGAAAACCTCTCAACTTTAATGGGAAAGTACGGCGAAGAAGGAGATAAATTGTTATTTAAAATCCTGAATTCGGGTGACTTTATTTCAAAAGTGCCGCAGGAAATGCTCGACGATAAAAACTCAAATAAACTTACCACAAAGCTCTCGGAAAAAGGATTGCGCTACGACCTTACCGTGCCATTCGCCCGTTACGTTGTACAATATCGAAACGATTTGGCATTTCCGTTTAAACGCTACCAGATTCAACCGGTTTGGCGTGCCGATCGTCCGCAAAAAGGACGTTATCGCGAATTTTATCAGTGCGACGTGGATGTTATAGGTAGCAACAGCCTGCTTAACGAAGTAGAATTAGTGCAGATTATTGATGATGTTTTTAACCGATTGGGTATAAACACCACCGTAAAAATTAACAATCGAAAGATTTTAGCCGGGATTGCCGAAGCTATTGGCGAGGCAGAACGAATGGTGGATATTACTGTGGCTATTGACAAACTGGATAAAATTGGTTTGGAGAAAGTAAATGCTGAAATGATTGAAAAAGGCATTTCACAGGAAGCAGTTGAAAAACTTCAACCCATTTTATTACTTGAAGGAACAACTCCGGAAAAACTGGCTCAAATTGAAACGGTTATTGGCCAAACAGAAATTGGAGCAAAGGGAATTGCCGAGATGAGAACCATGTTTAATTATTTGGAAAACATCGATTTAAATACCACGGTTGAACTCGACCTCACGCTGGCAAGAGGACTTAACTACTACACCGGAGCTATTTTCGAGGTAAAATCAAACGATGTTAAAATTGGCAGCATTTGCGGTGGCGGACGCTACGATGATTTGACCGGTATTTTTGGTATGCCCGATGTTTCGGGAGTTGGTGTTTCGTTTGGTGCGGAGCGTATTTACGATGTTTTGGTGCAACTTAATGCTTTTCCTGAAGAATCGCTTGAGACAACAAAGGTGTTATTTGTAAATTTTGGCGAAAAAGAGGAAGCCTATTGTTTGCCTGTTTTAAACCTGTTGCGAAAAAGTGGTGTAAATGCCGAAATATTTCCCGAAAGTGCGAAAATGAAAAAGCAAATGACCTACGCCAACCGTAAAGCTATTCCGTTTGTAATTTTGGCAGGCGATAACGAAATTGAGGCCAACAAGTTTACGCTCAAAAATATGGAAACTGGCGAGCAGCAATTGCTGGACCCTAAAGAACTGATAAATATCCTGAAATAGCTGATTGAATTATCCGATATTGCTCCAAAATGTTGGAAGCAATGATTGTAACAGTTTCAAAACGTACTGTAAAAATACTGGGAGGCGATGTGCGTTTCCCCTGAAAAATATTATCCCCTTTTTAAGATTAGCGATTAAGTATTACGAAAATTCATTGTGATTTTGCGCTTGCTTTTCTTCCGCATTTTTTCAATTCTTCAGTTTAGTAATTTTACAGTTTAAATCATGGCAAATCGTATTTTTGAGATTACACCCAAAAATCTCACTTTTGAAATTATTCAGGATATTCTCGAAAACAAAGTAAAACTCAAACTATCCGAGATTTCAATTCAGCTTATTCATAAAAGTAAAAGGTATCTTGATAATAAACTTGAGCGGGCAGAAAAGCCGCTTTATGGTATTAATACCGGTTTTGGAGCTTTGTGCGACATTGAAATATCGAAAGATGAGTTAAGTAAACTACAGGAAAACCTTGTTGTTTCGCATGCCTGCAACCTGGGAAACGAAATACCTGGCGATGTAGTTAAGCTGATGCTTTTGTTAAAAGCGCATGCCCTTGCGAAAGGAAATTCGGCGGTGCAATTAATAACGGTACAGCGCATTTTAGACTTGTTTAACCACAACGTTTTACCGGTAGTTTGCGAACAAGGGTCGCTTGGTGCCAGTGGCGATCTGGCACCTTTGGCTAAGTTGTTTCTACCATTACTCGGCCTTGGGGAAGTAAATTTTGAAGGAAAAAAACAGGCGGCAGGACCGGTATTAAAGCAGTTGGGGTGGGAGCCCATAAAGCTTGAAGCAAAAGAAGGACTGGCCTTGCTTAACGGCACCCAGTTTATGAGTGCGCATGCTGTTTATACCTTGTTAAAAACCTTCCGGATTATCGACCAGGGAGATATTATTGCAGCACTGTCGCTTGATGCTTTTGATGGTTTGTTGGAACCGTTTTCAGAAAACATACAACGAATTCGACCACACAAAGGCCAGGCTGAAACAGCCAAAAATTTTAGAAATGTACTTGCCGGAAGCGAGATGCAGGCCAAACCCAAAGAACATATTCAGGATCCATACTCGTTTAGGTGTATTCCGCAGGTACACGGTGCCGTAAAAGATGCGGTACATTATGTGGCCGGAGTGGTACAGACTGAAATTAATTCGGTAACCGATAATCCAACGGTTTTTCCGGATGAGGATTTGATTATTTCCGGGGGGAATTTCCATGGAGAACCCCTGGCCTTGTCGCTTGATTTTCTGGCAATGGCAATTAGCGAGCTGGGAAGTATTTCCGAGCGTAGGACCTATCGCCTGATTGCGGGAGAAAGAGGTTTGCCAGAGTTTCTGGTTGCCAACCCGGGTTTAAATTCGGGCTTTATGATTCCACAATACGCCGCTGCTTCAATTGTAAGTCAGAATAAACAGCTTTGTACACCTTGTGTTGTCGACTCTATACCATCGTCAAACGAACAGGAAGACCACGTTAGCATGGGCGGTAATGCTGCAACAAAAGCCTTAAAAGTAATTCTGAATACCGAGAAAATACTGGCTGTTGAGTTATACAATGCAGCCCAGGCTATGGATTTTCGCCGCCCCATGAAATCATCACCATTTATCGAAAATTTTGTAAAAGAGTACCGCCGAAAGGTACGTTTTGTGGAAGAGGATTTGGTAATGTACGAAGGGATAAATAAAACTATTGCGTTTTTAAACAGCACCAAAATCAATCGTTTATAAGCATAAAAAAACAGGATGCAGAAATCATCTGACAGCCTGTTTATTACCCCTCACTCACCCTTTTGGTACTATTCTGTTATTGTTTTAACAGAATCGTATTAATATTTTCGGTAAACATCTTTTTTGTGTCTTCTTTAGTGCGTGCAATGCCCGATGTCATGGTAGGTTTTCCTTCCATTGGGATGTACAAAAAGGCAGGGATGCCTTTAACTCCAAATACCGCAGCCAGCTCACGCTCAACTTGCGTGTCAATTTTATATACATGAACCTTGCCCTCAAAGTCGTTGGCTACTTCTTCCAAAATTGGTGCAGCTGTTCTGCATGGCCCGCACCAGTCGGCATAAAAGTCAATTAAGGCAGGTTTGTCACCTTTATATTTCCATTCTTTTGGCGAATTCTCGTAATCCCATATTTTTTCAAGAAACATGGCTTTGGTTAGCATTGTTGTGGCCTTATCGGCTGATGCTACCGAAGGATTGTTTGAATTTGAATTTTCGGTTTTGGCGTCACACGAGGTGTAGCCCAATACCAAAATAAATGCAAGCATTAAAGTTGTAATCTTTGTTTTCATTGTATTTGTGCTTTTATTGTTATCAACGGTAGAAAATCAAAATTTGTTCAAATATATAAATATTTAAATATGTGTATGCAATAATTGTTCCAAAAGTTATCTCAATAAAACTACAATATTTTCTTTTCAACGCAACCTTTTTGCTTTTTCGTAAATCTAACAGCTGAGATTAAATAATTTAAACAGTGATGAAGAAGATAGCATTAGGAATTTTAATTGGATTAACGGTTTTTATTACCGGATGTTTAGATGATGACGGATATTCGCTCAACGATGTTTGGATTGGTTTTGGGATATACAAAGGAGATGGCGAAAGTTCTGGAACTTTAGTGATGGACAGTGACGATGTATTGGTTCCGTTGGCTGCAACAAACCCACGGTGGTTTGAAGATTTTTCGGATGGGGATCGTGTTCTGGTAAATTATACCATTTTAGACGAAGACCAAACAAGCAGCTCTACACCCCGCTACTACGTAAAAGTTAACAATATTAACGATGTGTTGATGAAAGGAGTGCTGGACATAACTGAAGAAATTGAGGATAGTATTGGCAACGACCCAATTATTGTTGAAAAAGCCTGGATAAAAGACAGTTTGTTGAGTTTTCGGTTAAAGTATTGGGGGTACAACGAAATTCATTTTCTGAACCTGATAAAACAACCGGGCGAAATTACTGCCAACGACCAACCTATTCAGTTGGAGTTGCGGCACAATGCAAACAACGATCAGGAATCGATACCTTACACCGCTTATGTATCGTTTAGTTTGAACAGTTTGCGTATAGCCGGACTCGACTCGGTACAGTTTGAGGTTACAGCAAGCGATTACGATGGTGAGACCTATTTCGACAGTGGAGTGTTTGATTATAGCAATTTGGAATTACCATAGTCATAAAAGTTAAACAGTGTAAAATTAAAGGTGTCTGCATGGACACCTTTTTTTGTGCAAAAATCATTGCCAGAAGCATTCAAAAGTTTTTATTTTGACTTTTAAATCTTTCAAAGATAAAATCATGAAGAACATTGCACTTTTATTATTTGCTGCCTTTTTGGTAGTTAGTTGTACCCAAAAAGAAGCGGGTCAGGCTTCAAAAAACTATGTGCCGGAAACGCCCCGGTTAAGCTCCGATGTGATGACACCTGAGGTGCTTTGGTCCTTTGGTCGTTTGGGGGGCGCCCAGGTTTCGCCTGATGGCACAACTGTTTTGTATACGGTTACTTATTACAACATTGAAGAGAATAAATCGTACCGCGATGTTTATTCCATTCCGGTTAGTGGCGGCAAAGCAGTAAATATTACCAACACAGCTGCCAACGAGTACAATGTTTTGTGGCGGCCCGATGGCCAAAAAATTGGTTATTTGTCGGCTGCTTCGGGTAGTGTGCAGCTATGGGAAATGAATCCTGATGGAAGTTCGCAAAAGCAGGTTTCCGACATTGACGGAGGAATATTCGGATTTCAATATGCTCCCGATCAGTCGAAAATATATTACCTAAAAGCGGTTAAGCTTGATGATGACATTCATGATCTTTTTCCGGATTTACCCAAGGCAAATGCCCGATTGGAAAACGATATTATGTACCGGCATTGGGATACCTGGCACGATTATACCTACAACCATATTTTTATTGCCGATTATGAAAACGGTAAAGTGGGCCAAGGAACTGATATTATGGCCGGAGAACGCTTCGATTCGCCGATGAAACCCTTTGGCGGTAACGAACAGATTGTTTGGAGCCCCGATTCGAAAACGCTTGCCTATGTGTGTAAAAAGAAAGTGGGACTGGAATATTCGCTGTCAACCAATTCTGATATTTATTTGTATGATACAGCGAATGGTCAAACCAGCAATTTTACTGAAGGAATGATGGGCTACGATCAGAATCCGGTTTTTTCGCCCGATGGCAAATACCTTGCCTGGGAAAGTATGGAGCGCGATGGCTACGAGTCGGATAAAAACCGATTGTTTGTAGCCAGCCTTGCCAATGGTGAGAAAAAAGATTATACTCTGAATTTTGATCAGAATGCCCATGGACTAAACTGGAGTACCGACGGAAAGTCGATTTATTTTATCAGCGATATTCATGCAACCGACGAGATTTATCATCTGGATTTGGCAGATGGTAATTTTACCCGAATAACTGATGGCGTTCATAATTACCAAAGTGTTGTGCCTGTTGGAAATCAGTTGCTGGCGCAAAAAGTTTCCATGTCGCACCCGGCTGAGCTTTATTTGGTCGACCCGAATACCGGAACGGATAAAGCGCTAACAGCAGTAAACAAGGGGATTCTTGATCAGTTAACAATGGGTAAAGTTGAAAAGCGCTGGATAACTACAAGCGATGACAAACAAATGGCTGTTTGGGTTATTTACCCACCACATTTTGACCCGAACAAAAAATACCCGGCTTTACTTTATAATCAGGGTGGACCACAGGGGACAGTAAGTCAGTTCTGGTCGTACCGCTGGAATTTTCAAATGATGGCGGCCAACAATTATATCGTTGTTGCTCCTAACCGAAGAGGTTTACCGGGTTTCGGACAGGAATGGAACGAACAAATATCGAAAGATTACGGTGGTCAAAATATTAAAGACCTGCTTACTGCTATTGATGAAGTGGCTAAAGAACCATACGTTGACGAAACAAAACTTGGTGCTGTTGGGGCCAGCTATGGCGGCTTTTCGGTAATGTACCTGGCCGGAAATCACGATAAGCGGTTTGGTGCATTTATTGCTCACGATGGTATTTTTAACTTCGAACACATGTATACCTCTACCGAAGAAATGTGGTTTGTGAATTTCGATTATGGCGGCGCTTATTGGGATAAAGAAAATGCTGCTGCCCAACGATCGTATACTTTCTCTCCACACAAATACATTCAAAACTGGGACACCCCAATATTAATTGTGCAGGGAGAAAAAGATTACCGTGTACCTCCCGAGCAGGGAATGGCAGCATTTAATGCAGCTGTTTTGCGTGGGGTGCCGGCTCAAATGTTATATTTTCCGGAAGAAAACCATTGGGTGTTGCAACCGCAAAACGGAATTCTGTGGCAACGCGTATTTTTTAACTGGCTGGATAAATGGTTAAAATAGTTTGCATAAGTGGTTTTGGATGAGGAGAATGCTGTCGGGGATCTGTTTAAAGCTAACCGGCAGCATTCTTTTTTGGTTAATTCCCTTATTTTTGAATGAAATTAAACACAACATTCATGAGGAAAATACATGTTGGTTTTATTGGGGCAGGAGGAATTGCCCGTGCACATGTTTACGCCATTCAGGCTTTAAAATTTTACTATGGAAATGTTCCTGATATTATTTTAGAATCAGTGGCTTCTGCCCGACAGGAAAGCAGAGCAAAATTTGCCACCGAAATGGGATTTTTTGAAGCGCAGTCGGTTGAGGAATTCAGCAGGAATGAAAACATTGAGGCCGTTTTTATACTGGGGCCCAACAAGGTACATTTCGAGCATTTTAAACTGGCAATAAGAATGCCTCATGTAAAGTCAATTTACCTGGAAAAACCGGTGTGCGCTTCGCTTGCTGAAGAAGAGCAAATGAAATCGTTGCTCGAAAGTGTTGGCTCGGATGTAAAAATACAGGTAGGATTTCAGTATTTGCAAACTGCCTCGGTGCGCCAATGTTTGAAATTGTGGCAATCAGGTAAGCTGGGAAATCCCATTCATTTTGATTTAAAATATTACCATGGCGACTACCTGCAGGAAAGTTATCGGAAAAAGCGGGTTACCCGTTTAACTCCTGCCCCTGATGGGGGCGCAATGGCTGATCTTGGATCGCACGGAATTAGTCTGTTGATGGCTTTTATGGGCGATAAATTACAAATAACAAGCGCTTTACAGGGCGGAACATTTTCAGGTGTGCCGGCAGATTCTGATTTGTTTAGTTCGCTGGCGTTATTCGAGCCGGTAAGTGGGGCGGTTGGCAATATGTCGGCAAGTCGCATCAGTTCAGGCTCGGGCGACCTCGTTAGCCTGGAGATTTATGCCGAAAAAGGAGCTTTGCGCTATTCTTCGGAACATCCCGATTATTTTGAGTTTTACACCGAAGGATCAAACCAATGGGTGAAACAAATGATTGGGAGCAGGTACGAGCCGGTAAGCAGCTTTCCTTCGGGGCATGTGCCTCCGGGGTGGTTGCGATCGATGGTTCATGCACATTACCAGTTTTTTACCGGTGACGATAAGGAAGCCGCAATTGCTGATTTAAACCATGGGTTGGCAGTTCAGCGAATTGTAAGAGAAACGGCGGCGCATTTACAACAATTCAGAGAAAATTTTAAAAATGAACAATAGAAAAAGTGGAATTCTTCTTCACATTACCTCGTTACCGGGGGCCGAAGGAATTGGTACCCTTGGAAAAGAAGCCTATGCCTTTGTCGATTTTTTGGTAGAAACCGGGCAAAAACTATGGCAAATTCTGCCTCTTGGGCCGGTTGGCGCAGGTAATTCTCCCTATCAGTGTTTTTCAGCTTTTGGTGGAAATGCCTTGCTTATTGATAGTGAGTTGTTAATGCAGGAAGACTTGTTAACACCTGACGATTTTCAGGCAATGCCACGGTTTAGTGCGAAGAAAGTAGATTTTGACAAGGTTACGAATTGGAAAAAATCATTGCTGGAAAAGGCTTTTATTCGATTTCAGGAAAATCGTTTTAATGATTACAGCAATGAGTATTCCCACTTTTTGAATGAACATGGCTGGTGGTTAAATGATTATGCCTTGTTTATTTCAGCACGCAATTATTTTGGCGGATTGCATTGGAGCGAATGGGATAGGGGCATTAAATTCAGGGAGCAGGGTGCGCTGGATGCTCTTACGGCTAAATTGAAAAAACAGATTGATTATCAAAAATTTATTCAGTTTCTTTTTTTCAGGCAATGGCATGGGTTAAAACGCTATGCCAACGAAAATGGGGTGCAAATTGTTGGCGATGTTCCTTTGTATGTGTCGGGTGATAGTTCTGATGTTTGGACCAATACAGATATTTTTCTTTTGGATGAGGATTTAAATCCAACAGAAGTAGGAGGCGTACCACCCGATTACTTCTCTGAAACCGGCCAGCTATGGGGGAACCCGGTGTTCGACTGGCCCCGGCTAAAAGAGCGCCAATACGATTGGTGGATGGCCCGACTGCATTTTAATTTAAATATGTTTAACCTGGTGCGTATCGATCATTTTCGCGGTTTGGAGTCGTTTTGGTCGGTTCCGGCTGATGAGGAAACGGCTATTAACGGAAAATGGATTCCGGCGCATGGCTACGAAATGTTGAGTTTGATAAAAAGCCAGATTGGTATTTTGCCTTTTATTGCTGAAGATTTGGGAATAATTACCACTGAGGTAGACCACTTGCGCGAACGCTTTAATTTACCCGGAATGAAAGTGTTGCAATTTGCTTTTACCACTGATGCTACCAATAAGGACTTACCGCATAACTACGATAAAAACTTTGTGGTATACACCGGAACGCATGATAACAATACCACACTTGGCTGGTTAAATGCAGTTGCTGAAGAGGAAAAGGAAATGGTAAGCAAATATTTCTCAACTTATGACTCGATAAGAGAGCTGGTGGAAATGGCCATGTCTTCGGTTGCCGAAACCGCTATTTTACCTATGCAGGATGTGCTGGAGCTTGACGAGCGTTCGCGAATGAACACCCCGGGAACACCTACCGGGAACTGGGGATGGCGATTTCAGTGGAAACAATTGAAAACAAGGCAGAAAAACTTTTTGAGGGAAACCACGCTGAAGTATAACCGCTAGCAATGCAAAACAGAGACGTATCGGTGTAATATGGGGTTAACCGTTTTACAATTGTGTTTGGCGAAGGGGGAGGCTTCCGAGCAATAGCGACAAGCAAAGTTACCGCTCATTAAATCATTGCAGCGTTACCGCATTCAAGCATTGCAACAATTTCCTCAATCAACAACACATAAATACTGCTTCGGCAAACTTTTTGGGCTGTTCAGCATGTAACCAGTGTCCTGCTTCGGGGATATCAACAATGCGGGCCTCCGGATAAATCTCTTTTATCAGTTCCTTGTCGTTGTCAAGAATGTATTTTGAAAGCAGTCCGCGAATAAAAATAACAGGGTAAGCGGTTATTGGAATCCTGTCGTCTAACCAATGAATATTCACACCACTTACAATCTCTTCAAGGTAATCATAAAGTACTTCGGCATTTAAGCGCCATTGCAGCTGTTTTGTTTTTTTGTTTTTCTCCACATTTTTCAGCAGAAACTGTCTTATGCGTTCATTGTCAATTTTTTCTGCCATAAAATCATCAACATCCTTTCGCGATTTTGCCAACGAGAAATCAATCTCCTGCATGGCCAAAAGAATGTTCTGGTGCAGGTAAAACTGGCTGTCTTCTTTTAATTGGAGGTAATCTTTTGGAGCGATATCGGCAATTACCAGTTTTTCCACTTTTTCGGGAAAATCAGCAGCAAACCACATCGCAACCTTGCCGCCCATGCTGTGCCCAAGTAAAATGGCTTTCTCAATACCGTGTTTTTCAAAAAAGGCTTCCAGATC
This sequence comes from uncultured Draconibacterium sp., assembly GCF_913063105.1. Lineage (GTDB taxonomy): Bacteria > Bacteroidota > Bacteroidia > Bacteroidales > Prolixibacteraceae > Draconibacterium. Next base: position 106,405 of record NZ_CAJXYQ010000015.1, read on the forward strand.
GTTGCGCATATCATTATATGTATGCGAGTCGGCAAATGGCGAACGGCCATGATTGCGCTGGTCAACAAGGTAAACTGTGTGTTTTTCTGCCAGCCGTTTGGCAATGTTTATCCAGTTGTCAGACGACCCGTAAAGGCCATGAACGACCACCAAAGGTGTTCCATTTCCTTGTTTCCTGAAAAATAAATCCATTTATTTTGCTTTGTTGAATTTTTGCCTCATTAAGTTTTATTTCAGGCAATTGAGGTATTTTTCTATTGTTGTTTCAAGTCCCATGTAAAGCGCATCGGCAATTAATGCATGCCCAATGGAGACTTCCTTCAGGTTCGGGATTTTTTGATACATATAATTCAGGTTTTCAAGGCTCAGGTCGTGACCGGCATTTACATCTATTCCCAAATTTTCGGCAAGTTTAGCCGCTGCAACAAAGGGCTCAATCGCCTTTGCTCTATCCAAAGGATACATTGATGCATAGGGTTCGGTGTATAGTTCAATACGATCTGTTTTTATTTCGGCAGCTCCTTCCACTGCTTTTTCATCCGGATCAACAAATACCGAAGTACGAATTCCGGCTTCTTGCAAACGGCTGATTACCTCTTTTAAAAACCCAAGATGCTGCCAGGTGTCCCAGCCATGATCACTGGTAAGTTGCGCATCTGTATCAGGAACAAGTGTAACCTGGTCGGCCTGCACTTCAATAACCATCTTTAAAAACTCTTCGCTCGGATAACCTTCAATGTTATACTCGGTGGTAATAACGGGCTTAATTTCATAAACATCTTTACGGGTAATGTGGCGTTCATCAGGTCGCGGATGAATGGTTATGCCTTGTGCTCCAAATTTCTGACAATTAATGGCGGCATCTTTTACACTGGGAACTTTGCCTCCGCGAGAGTTTCGCAGTGTTGCAATTTTATTTATATTTACACTTAGTCTGGTCATAAACGATAATATTTAATAATGCAAGTTACTATTTTCAGACTGAACGAATAACATTAAACACTAAAGTTTTGTTGGCAGAAAAATTAATATCAGATGTAATTCCGGCGGTTACCAGTTCCGATAACGGGCGTAAGGCGCTGAGTCATATGGATGTGTATCGTGTGTCGCATATTCCGGTGGTTGACGATACAAAATATCTTGGCCTTGTTTCTGATAAATTAGTTTACGACCTGAACCTGGTGGAAGTTCCTATTTCAACAGCGCTCGATAAGTTAAATACCACTCATGCACACAAGGATCAGCATATTTTTGAACTGGCCGTGGTGATGTACAAACTAAAAATTAGCGTATTGCCGGTGTTGGATGTCGATCATTATTACCTTGGGGCAATTACTCTGTATGATTTGGCGCGTAGGTTTGCCAACCTGTTTTCGCTGCAGGAAGTGGGCGGTGTTGTGGTTGTAGAAATGAATGTTACCGATTATTCGGTTGCTCAAATAAGCCAGATTGTAGAAAGCAACGATGTAAAAATACTGAGTTTCTTTATCGACCGGAAGCCGGGAGCGAATGTGCTTGATGTTATTATTAAACTTGATTCGGAGGAGTTGTCGGGGGTGGTGCAGGCCCTTATGCGATACGATTACAATGTTAAAGCAATTTATCAGGATCGGTCGATGTTAAACGATCTTTACCAGGATCGCTTCGATCAGTTTATGAAATTTATGAACATTTAAACTACGACCCATTGTGAAAGTTGCAGTGTTTGGCACTATTGTCTCAGATGATTTTGTTCCTGTTTTACAGGAGTTTTTCAGTTTTCTTCGCACAAAAAATATTCAGGTGCAGTTGTATAAACCGTTTTATTCGCACCTGGTTGAAGAGTTAAACAGTTCCACTTATTACACTTCATTTTTTCATTCGTACTCCGATTTTGATCCTGATAATTCCTTTGTTTTTAGTGTTGGTGGCGATGGAACCTTTTTGCAGTCCGTGTTAAATATCCGAAATTTTAATATTCCTGTTATTGGATTAAATGGCGGCAGGCTGGGGTTTTTGGCCGATATTTCGGAAGATGAAGTGCACAGTGCTCTGGAACATATTTTTACCGGAAATTACAAGGTGGTTGAGCGTTCGATGCTAGAGATTGAGTTTTCGAACCGTGAAAACCTTGATTTCAATTTTGCACTAAACGAAATGACGGTGTTAAAAACCGATAACGCTTCGATGTTAAATGTTACTGCACGAATTAATGGTGACTTTCTGAATAATTATTGGGCCGATGGTTTAATAATTTCTACACCAACGGGCTCAACAGCCTATTCGCTTAGTGTGGGTGGGCCTATTTTAACACCAAATTCTGCCAACTTTGTTATTACACCATTGGCGCCGCATAATTTAACCATCAGGCCCATTGTAGTTCCCGACGACAGTGAAATTGAGTTGGAAGTAGAGGGCAGGGGAACAAACTACCTGACTTCACTCGATTCGCGCTCGGTAGCTGTTGAGTTTTCAACAAAAATAACGGTTAAAAAGGCCGCCTTTAAATTAAAAACACTTCAGCTGCCTGAACAGCCATTTTTTCACACCCTACGAACCAAGTTAATGTGGGGAATCGACCGGAGGAACTGAATTTCATTGGCCTACTTAACAATTTTTAATCTTTGTTTGGGTTTTATAATAGCAAAGGAGCATGTTATTTTTAGAATTATATTACTTTTGTAGCTTTTGAAAGCAAAAGTTAAAGCGTTTTTTAAGCTATAAGTTCATTGATATTCAGTTGGTTATGGTGTTTATTTTTGTTCGGATTTTAAGTGTGATTTGAGGCTTTTTGCCTGGTATAAATTCATTTTGATTCAACAATAAAGAACACCCTTTCAATTGAGTAAAATGAAAGAAAATAACATGTCTGAGACCATTGTGAAAAAAACAAAATTTAATACCAAAATGAAGAAATTATTATTGGTGTTGCTTACAGTTTTTCTGACTGTTTCAGTACATGCACAAAAAACGGCTGACATAGGAATTTGGGGAGGTTCGTTAACTTCGGTACATGGCGACATGGATGACGATACCCCGTTTCAATCGTTCAATTTAAATTTTGGAGCTTATTTCAGGTATAATTTTAATGCCCGCGTGGCGATGCGAGCCATGTTTTTAACCGGTACTTTTTCGAGCACCGGAGAAGTAGAAAGCGCTCCGTGGGAGTTTGATAAAATGGTTCAGGATTTATCCCTGCAGGCAGAAATTAATTACCTGAGGTATATATTAGGAAAAAAGAAATTACGCTTTAGTCCTTATGTTACCGCAGGAATAGGTGTTGCCTATTTCCCTTATAATTTTAAAGCCAGGGAAATCGCAGAATTTAATCCCAACCATCCAGAGTTGGAATACAATCCGGCAACCGGGCAAATTATTGTAACTGATTATGAAGAATCGGTAGTTACACCAACTATTCCCTTTGGTATTGGCTTTAAATACACCATTGGCGATAGGTTAGGATTAGGCGTTGAGTACCAGATGAGAAAATACATGAGCGATAAGCTGGATGACCTGGACGATCCATTGGCACATGTCAACGGATTTGGCGAAACCATAATTTATAACGACGGTTCGCATAATAATGATTGGGCAGGGTACTTGGGAGTGCATCTCACGTACATGATTTTTATAGGGAAAAAGGCATGTCCGGCTTACGATGCTAAAAATTGGTAATGAAAACAGTGTCTGAAAAAATAGATAACAACAATATTCCAAAACATATTGCCATAATTATGGATGGCAATGGACGTTGGGCTGCTAAATATGGCAAGCCGCGCATTATGGGGCATGAGAATGGTGTTGAGTCTGTTCGCTCAGTAGTGGAAGGTGCCGGTGAAATTGGCGTTAAACACCTTACGCTTTATGCCTTTTCAACCGAAAACTGGGATCGTCCCAAAGAAGAAGTGGATGCGCTTATGGGGCTTTTGGTACATGCCATTGAAGCAGAAACCGATGAGCTAAATAAAAATAACGTTCGTTTAAGCGTAATTGGTAACGTGGCAATAATGCCCGAAGAAGTACGCCATAAACTAAACGGATGCATTGACGCATTAAAAAACAACAGCGGCTTAAACCTGGTTTTAGCCCTGAGTTATAGCGGACAATGGGATATTGTAAATGCCGTGAAGCATTTGGTTGCAGATGTGCAACAAAACAAGATTACACAAGAAACAATAAATAACGAACTGTTCCAGAATTATTTGTCAACAGCAAAAATGCCCGCTCCGGAACTGCTGATTAGAACCAGCGGTGAATACCGGATAAGCAATTTTTTACTGTGGCAAATAGCTTACTCTGAATTACATTTTACAAATAAATTATGGCCCGATTTTAGAAAACAGGATTTATTTGAAGCCATTATTGATTATCAGAACAGAGAGAGAAGATTTGGAAAAACAAGTGAACAGTTAACGAGCTAATTTTATGAGTAGAATTAAAAGACCATTAGTCGCCTTTTTATTCCTTTTTACGGTGTTTGTACCACAGCTATTTGCACAAGACGCTGATAGTACAAACTTTTCGATTTATTATTCCAGTGCACGCCAATACACCATTGCCGACGTGCAGGTTTCAGGAATCCGGTATCTGGATAAAACCGTTTTGGTTCAGCTATCAGGTTTAAAGGTTGGCGATGAAATTATGGTGCCGGGAGACGAGATTACACTGGCAATTAAAAAACTATGGCAGCAGGGCCTGTTTTCCGATGTGAAAATTCAGGCCACAAAAATAGTTGGAAGTCAGATTTGGTTGGATATTTACCTGCAGGAACGTCCGCGTTTGGCAGATGTAAATTTTTACGGGGTATCAAAATCAGAGAAAGATGATATTACCGAAAAAGTATTACTACTTCGGGGAAGTCAGATTACTGATCATCAGGTAAACAGTGCCGAACGAACCATTATGAACCTCTTCCACGGGAAAGGATTCTTAAATACCGAGGTAAACGTTGTTCAGCGCGATGACACAACACAAAACAACAGTGTGGTGCTCGATATCTATGTGGATAAAAAGGAGAAAGTAAAGGTTAATAATATTGACATTATTGGCAACCAGGCGCTAACGGATATTACGCTTGAACGGGCCATGAAAAAGACCAACGAAAAATCGTTGCGCAACTTCTTTAAAACCAAAAAGTTTTTGCAGGAAGAATACGAGAACGATCAGGCTAACCTTATTGATAAATACAACGAAAAAGGTTACCGTGATGCTATAATCACAAATGATTCGATTTACCAGGTAGAGGTGGGGCGGAAGAACAAACCACGGGTAAATATAGATATTGACATTGAAGAAGGGAACAAATATTACTTCGGCGATATCCGCTGGGTGGGAAACACGGTTTATCCATCTGATTATCTTGATTTACGTTTAGGAATAAAAAAAGGAGATGTGTTTAACCAGAAAATTTTGGATAAACGCTTATTTGATAATGAAGAAGGTTTAAATAACGTTTACCTCGATCGTGGTTACCTGTTTTTTAATCTCGATCCGGTTGAAGTAAATGTAAACGGCGATACCATAAACTACGAAATGCGTATTTTCGAGGGAAAACAGGCAACCATTAACGAAGTGCGAATTGTTGGAAACACAAAAACACACGAGCATGTTGCCCGACGCGAACTTCGTACTTATCCGGGAGACTTGTTTAGCAAAACCTTGTTGATGCGATCGTACAGGGAACTGGCACAGCTCGGGCACTTCGATCCTGAAGCCATTAATCCAGATGTACAACCTCACCCCGAAGATGGAACTGTTGATATTGAATACCAGTTGCAGGAAAAAGCCAACGACCAGATTGAATTATCAGGAGGTTGGGGAGCCGGTATGTTTGTGGGCTCGGTTGGTTTAAAATTTGCCAACTTCTCGGTTCGTAACATTTTTAATAAGGAAGCCTGGCGTCCGTTGCCAACCGGTGACGGGCAGACACTGAGTTTACGTTATCAAACCAGTGGAAAATATTACCGTACAATCAGTTTATCGTTTATCGAGCCCTGGCTTGGTGGTAAAAAACCAAACTCGTTCTCGGTATCTCTTTCACATTCGCGCATAAACTACAGTGCTAATAAATATTACCAAAGCTACAATCCATACGGGTACGGAAGCAGTTACGGCTATTCGCCTTATGGCTACGGTGGCAGCTATGGAGGTTATGGTTATTCGCCCTATGGTTCCGGTTATTCGCCCTATGGGTATGGCGGATACGGAGGTTATGGCTATCCGCAATATACTTACAATTACGATTCGGAAGATGACAACGAGGAAGATGACCAGATTTGGGAAACCACAGCGCTTGCCCTGGGATATGGTTACCGCTTATCGTGGCCCGATGACTACTTTACGGTTTATCACGAGTTGTCGCTCGAGCACTATAACTTAAGAAACATGGGAAGTTATTTTTACTTCCTTGCCGACGAAACCGGACAGGTGAACGGTACTTTTAATAACCTGAGTTTTAAAACCGTTTTCGGACGAAGCTCGGTTGATAATCCTTTGTATTCAAGGAGAGGGTCGAACATTTCATTGGCATTGAAAGTTACACCGCCATACTCGTGGTTTAACGATAAAGACTACTCGGATGAAAGCATTTCAAACGAAGAGCGTTACAAGTGGATTGAATACCACAAATGGTTGTTAAAGGCCCAATGGTTTACACCTCTTACCAACCCGGGAGGCGATCATACACTGGTACTTAAAACCGCACTCGAGATGGGATTTCTTGGCTACTTTGACGAAGGCAGAAAATCGCCATTCGAAGGATTTATTGTTGGTGGCTCGGGTATGTCGGGGTACAATATTTACGGTACCGATTATATTGCCCTGCGTGGTTACAAAGACTACAGCTTAAGCCCGAACAACGGATCGAATATGTACTCGAAATTTACTACCGAATTGCGCTTCCCAATAACCTTGAAACCCAGTGCAACCATTTATGCCCTGGCTTTCCTTGAGGCCGGTAATGCAGGTATAAGTTTCCAAAACTATGTACCATTTAAATTACACCGCTCGGCTGGTGTTGGTGTTCGTATCTTCTTGCCAATGTTTGGATTAATGGGTATCGATTGGGGATATGGTTTCGACGAAGTACCTGGTGTTACCGATGCTGCAGGCAGTCAGTTCCACTTTGTTATCGGACAACAGTTTTAAACCAAGAAACAGGTTTGGCATAAAATATGATAGACAAAAACCAGTTTAACTAAAAAAGAATTTGCCATGAAGAAAATAATTTTAACACTTGCCGTAATATTTTCAGTTACCGTTTTTGCAAATGCACAAAAATTTGCTTTCATCGATTCAGAATATATTATGGAAAACATTCCTTCGTTTAACGCAGCACAGGAGCAGCTGAACCAATTGTCGTCGCAGTACCAAAAAGAACTGGAATCCATGCACGCGGAAATAGAACAGATGTACCAGGATTTTCAGGCTGAAAGCGTACTGTTATCGGAAGATATGAAACGCAAACGCGAAGATGTTATTATTACAAAAGAGAAAGAATATAAATCATTGCAGCGCAAATACTTTGGCCCTAACGGCGATTTGTTTAAAAAGCGGCAGGGTTTAATTAAACCTATTCAAGACGACATTTTTAATGCCGTTCAGGAAATTGCTACCGATGGCAGTTATGCTGTTATTTTTGATAAATCAGGCGATGCAACATTGTTTTTTACCAACCCGCGCTACGATTTGAGCGACCAGGTATTGCAAAAACTGGGATACAAGTAATAGACCGAAATAGGATGGTGGATTCAAATTGAATCGCAGAATTTATTTTATACCATAAAAATTAATTATTTATTTTAAGCAGTATAGTAATGAACGGGCTTTTGTTTAATTAAACTTTTGAGTGTAATTATTTGAAATGCTCGTTTTATAATTGGTATTAAATACTATATTTGCAAGCAAAAATTAAGACCACATTGATTATGAAGAATTTAATGAAACTAATGGCAGTGCTCGTGTTCACTGTAGCATCATATACTGCTGCCAATGCGCAAGCCTTAAAGTTTGGACACATTGATTTGCAAGCCCTGGTACAAGTAATGCCCGAGCGCGCTGCTGCAGAAGCAGAATTTAACACCTTTCAACAAGAACTGGAAGAAATTCTTGGCGAAATGCAAAAAGACTATCAGGCGAAATTAGCCGAATTTGAAGCATTGGGAGAAGCAGCATCAGAAATAAAAAGAAATGCAAAAATTGCAGAAATTCAGGATGTACAACAACGCATTCAGAATTACCAGGTAACAGCTCAACAACAAGTTCAGCAAAAACAAGCCGAACTGCTTACTCCTGTTTTTGATAAAGCAGAAAAGGCAATTGAAGAAGTAGCAAAAGAACAAGGGTTAATTTATGTTTTTGACGCAGGTACAGGAAACAGAACAATTTTGTACAAATCAAACCAGAGCGTGGATGTTCTTCCATTGGTTAAAGCAAAATTAGGTATACAGTAAAACATACCATTAGCATATAACAAAAAACCGCTTATCGAAAGTTAAGCGGTTTTTTTATGCCTTTTTTTAATATAAAAATAGCGACCGGAAGAATTTTGCGAGCGGTAGATTGCCACTATCATTTTTAACTGTGCCAAAAGTACACGGTAGAAAAGAAGGCTGTTTGATGTAATAAATTTTAAGCATATTTTAGGTATTGGTAGCGAATAATCTTTTTTATTTTAAAACATATTGCAATGATAATAGATAAAAACTATATTTATTGGAATTAAAATGGCAGGAAGAATGAGCAGTTGAGAGTATTTGAATGCTCAAATGAAAAACAAAGATCTAACTAAATTGAACACATGGCAGCAACTAAATTAAAAAAGGAAAAGGATACGAACGAACAAACAGACAAAACCATTTTATTTGAAATCGCCTGGGAAGTATGTAACCAGGTTGGTGGTATATATACGGTTATACGTTCAAAAGTTCCATCGGTAATCACACAGAGGGGGCACGATAATTATTTTCTGATTGGGCCGTATTTTGCGGATCAGGCAGCCGCCCATTTCGATCCGGCTACTGATTTTTCAACACCCATCGGACAGGCTGTTCTGGAGATGCAATCACGCGGGTTTGAAGTTTACTATGGCCAGTGGATTGTGTCTGGAAGGCCAAACGTTGTACTGTTTAATCCTTACTCTGTTTACGATAAACTCGGAGAAATAAAATATTACCTGTTTAAAGATTATAATATTTCTATTCCCGACGGCGATGATTTACTGGACAAAGTGGCTGCCTTTGGTTTTCAGGTTAAAGAGTTTTTTCATTACCTGTGCGAAACAGGGTTCTGCAAAACCAATATAATAGCACATTTTCACGAGTGGATGGCTGGCTTGCCAATACCCGGAATACGGAAATCAAACCTGAATATAAAAACCGTTTTCACCACACATGCTACGCTTTTGGGACGATACCTGGCAATGAATGATCATGAGTTCTACAGTCATCTGCCATTTTATAATTGGGAAGAGGAAGCCCAGAAGTTTAACGTAATGCCAATTGCTCAGATTGAACGGGCATCGGCTCATGGAGCGCATGTGTTTACAACAGTAAGTGAAGTTACGGCCAGCGAGTGTACCAATTTGCTTGGCCGAACACCCGATAAGATTTTGCCGAATGGTTTGAATATTGAACGGTTCGAAGCCATTCACGAGGTCCAGAATCAACACGTACAGGTGAAAAAGAAAATTCACGAGTTTGTAATGGGGCACTTCTTTCAAAGTTATTCTTTCGATCTGGATAAAACACTGTACTTTTTTACATCCGGACGATACGAATATCAGAATAAAGGTTACGATCTTACCCTGGAAGCATTGGCCCGTTTAAACTGGAAAATGCAGCAGGCCGGAACCGATATGACTGTTGTTTCTTTCTTCATCACTAAACGTCCGTTTTATTCTTTTAATCCTGAAGTGTTACAATCAAAAGCACAGATTGAAGATGTTGCACGTGTAGTAGAAGAAATAAAGGAGCAGGTAGGAGAACGCTTGTATAAAGAAATTACAGCCTTAAAAGGGCCCTACCAATTTCCGGATTTAAGAGCCTTGGTTGATGACTACCTGCGCTTAAAATTAAGAAGGAATGTGCAAAGCTGGAAAACCCAAAACCTGCCAAAAATTGTAACTCATACGCTGGTTGACGATGCTAAAGATGAAATTCTTAATTTCTTACGAACCTCGAACCTGGTAAACAACCGACACGATAAAGTAAAAATTGTTTATCACCCCGATTTTATCTCTACTACCAACCCATTGTTTAAAATGGATTATACGCAGTTTGTTCGCGGCTGTCATCTAGGAATATTCCCGAGTATGTACGAGCCATGGGGCTACACTCCGCTGGAGTGTTTGGCTAGTGGATTACCTTCGGTAACAAGTAATCTTGCAGGTTTTGGCGATTATGTGGTGAATAATTTACCCGACCATGACGAGAATGGCATGTACATTATCGATCGCACAGATGGGAACTTCCATCGCGCTGCCGAAGAACTGGCTAATATGCTCTTCGAGTTTGTAAACCTCTCGCGACGCGACAGGATTGCCTTGCGTTATCGCTGCGAAGAAGCATCGATGCATTTTGATTGGTCGAATCTGGGCAAATTTTACCATAGTGCCTACCAAATGGCCACTGAACGTTAAACGTTTTTTCTACTGCAATTAAAGGAAAAGTAAGGCAGGCTCGCATGCAATTAATAGTAAAGCCTACCTGCATTGGTCGATAAAAATAATATGCTATGAAGTCTTCTCCAATCGGAGTTTTTGATTCGGGCTATGGAGGTTTAACCGTATTAAAAGAACTGGTTAAATCCTTGCCCGAATATGATTTTTTGTACCTGGGAGATAATGCCCGAACGCCTTACGGTACCCGTTCGTTTGATGTGGTTTACAATTACACCCTTGAGGCGGTAAAGTATTTATTTAAACAGGGATGCCCACTTGTAATTATTGCTTGTAATACGGCTTCGGCAAAAGCCTTACGCAACATTCAAATGCTCGATTTGCCAAATATTGCTCCCCAAAACAGGGTGCTTGGTGTAATTCGTCCCAGTGTTGAAAAAGTAGCTGAAATAACGCAAAACGGACAGGTTGGTATTTTGGGAACAGTTGGTACGGTGGCTTCGCAATCTTATCCCATCGAATTCGAAAAATGGTCGGGAGGCCGGGTAAAATCAACCGTTCAGGAAGCTTGCCCCATGTGGGTTCCCCTGGTTGAAAACAACGAGATGGAAAATGAAGGCGCGGAATATTTTATCCGAAAAAATATCGATGCAATATTTAAGAAAGATCCTGCACTGGATACCCTTATTTTGGGGTGTACGCATTATCCTTTACTCCTTAAAATTATACAAAAGCATGTTCCTCAAGGCGTTCATATTCTTACACAGGGAGCGATTGTTGCCGAAAAATTAAAAGATTATTTGCAGCGACATCCCGAAATGGAAGAGCGATTAACAAAAGGAGGAAATATTGTTTATGAAACCACCGAGTCGGCAGAAACTTTCGAGAGTAAAGCTGCTTTATTTATGGGAACAGATGTAAGCGCTAAAAACGTACATTTTTAGTTTCTCAGCCCTGCAACGTAGGTTGTTATAAATTCCTTCATCTCCTTATATTGGGCTTCCATGCTTAAAAGTAGTTTATATTGTGCCCTTGTACGAACCAGGTTATGGTTGGCGTATTTTATCTTGTAGTAATTATCGCCATCAATGTAATCCATTAAAAAACGCAAAACTTGCTCGTAGGTTATATAGCGGGCTGAAAAAGCCAGAAATTCAATTTCCCTGGGTGTCAGAAAAGAAACCGTTTCTTCGAGGTATCCTTTGGAAAAAGCCTTAAAAATAGCCATGTCCATCGATACATTATCGGTATTTTTATCGTCTTCCAGTCCAGTGTTGGTGTAAAAGCGCATGGCGTCCCCAAAATCATTTAAAACGGTGCTGCTCAACACCGTGTCTAAATCAATTACACAAAGTACGTCACCTTTCTTATCAAAAAGAATGTTGTTTATTTTGGTGTCGTTGTGGCTAATTCGGGTAGGAATGGTACCGTTTTCAACCAGCTGCCAGAAATCGAGCATTTCTGTTTTTCGGCTTTCAATCCACGAAATTTCTTCTGCAACCTCTTTTTTTCTGCCAACGGGATCTTTTGCCAGCACTTCGTTCCATTGTTTAAACCGGTAAGCAATGTCGTGGAAACCGGGAAGGATGTTTGTTAGAGGCTCTTTTAGGTCGGCAACCAGCGATTGAAATTTACCGATACCTTTTCCTCCGGCATAAGCCAGCTCCGGTGTTTCTGCAGCTTCGTAGGCCACGGTGTCGTTAATAAACCGGCAAACAGCCCAGTATTCTTCCTCGGCGTCTAAAAAATAAAGCTTACCATCCGTTGCCGGAATAATCGTCATTGCTTCACGCAGCGGATCGCCACCTTGTGCCAGTACCTTTTTTTTAATGTGGGTACATACTTTTTGTATGTTGTCCATCATGTCTGGGATTGGCGAGAAAATGCGTTTATTCTTTCGTTGCAGAATATAGTCAGGAGCAACGCCTTTGGTTTCTATAAAAAACGTGTCGTTAATAAAGCCTTCGCCCAATGGGCGTACTTCTTTTATTTCGCCGTCAAGCTTAAAATTCCCGGCAATGGCAACGGTGCTGGTATTCATTGTTTTGGTTTAGTTGAAAATCTTTGTTTTTAGTCCCACAGTTTTTCAGGGTAAACACCTGCATCAATCAGGTCCTTAATCTTTTGTACAACAATTGGCTTGTCTTCTTTATACGTTACGCCAAACCAGGGCGAGTTGGCTTCCAAAACTTTAACGTCTATCTCTTTGTCTTCAATCATTTCAAAAACAACCGAAGGAATGTATATTTCCGATTTTGGTTTGTCGATTTCTTCCTCAAGAAACTGAACAAATTTTTTCTCGAGGCTTGTAAACAGCGATGGATGAAAACCCCAAAAGTTCATCGAGGCCTTTTCGGTGCCGTTCAGCGCCACTTCGGTACCATCTGCTTCAACCGAAACAGCGGCATCGTCTTTTTTGAAAATTTTAGTAGTTTCAACAATTTTAACCAGGTTGTTATTTTCGTTTACCGTACAAATCCCGCGCGACACCGAACCATGCTCCGATAGCGTGTTATTTAATTGATAGCCAATCATCGAGTAGGTTTTTTCCTGTACCGTATTTTGTAGGAAGTCGGCCATAACCGAGTAGGCTTTTTCGCCGTAAAAATCATCGGCATTAAGTGCGCAAAATGGTTCGTTTATGAGCTCTTTGGCAACCAGAATGGCATGGGCTGTTCCCCATGGTTTTTCTCTGCCTTTGGGTAAAGTAAAGCCTTTTGGCAGTTTGTCCAGTTCCTGAAATACATATTCAACCTCAATTTTTCCATTCAGTTTTTTATCAAACTTCTCACGAAAGGCATCGGCAAAACTTTCTCTGATAATAAATACAACTTTGCCAAACCCGGCACGTATGGCATCAAAAATAGTATAGTCAATTATGGCTTCGCCATTTGGCCCCACCGGCTCAACTTGTTTTAAACCGCCAAAACGACTTCCCATTCCGGCTGCGAGTATTAATAAGGTTGGTTTCATTTGCATAAAGTTTTTTTTGATTTCTGAATGTTCAAAATAGTAGAAGACATTCTGGAACTTACATATAACTCATTCATCCGTGTTTTTGTAATTTTCGAATGAATGTTCATGTTCGTTCATCGTATTTCTGTGTTTTTTATTCGATTTAATAAAAGGTGCTTTTACAAACTATTTTTACCCAGTAAACTAACTTTTAACGAAAAAAGGAAAACTATTTGAAAAGTAAAAACTCTTGGTCGTTCTTTTTTAAAAACAAAAGTTATGTGTTAGTCTTTATACCAGCTGGAGTAGGTATGATATGCATTGGCAATTCGTTCAACTTCGCCATGCAGCAGCTCGGGGCTAATATCTTTTACCTTTTTTGCAGGTACTCCGGCATACACGCTCCCCGATTCTACAATCGTTCCTTTTGTAACCACCGAGCCTGCAGCTACAATTGAATTACTTTCTACCACAGCATTGTCTAAAATTACCGCATTCATTCCAATCATAACATTGTCCTGCAGGGTGCAGCCATGTATAATTGCCCCATGCGCAATGGTTACATTACTGCCAATATTGGTTGGGTTTTTTTTGTAGGTTGCGTGTATGGTGGCGTTATCCTGTACATTTGAGTTATTACCAATTTTAATGTAATGCACATCGCCACGAAGCACAGCACTATACCAAATGCTGCAGTTGTCACCAATTTCCACATCGCCAATTAAGGTTGCTGTTTCGGCCAAAAAGCAGTCTTTACCCACTTTTGGTGTTTTGTTATTGAGTTCTCTGATTATTGCCATTATCTGAATTGATTTTAAATAGATTGCAAAAATAAGAAATCCGGAAAACTATCATATATGTCATTCAAATCTTGTTAAATAATGGTTACATTTGTTAGGTAAAATTCGATTCTACCTTGATGAAAACCGGTTCTGAAATTATGATTTATTAGTTTTGGAGTCGTTTTTTTTATGAATTATACGGACTTAAAAGAATATAACGAAAAATTGAAAATTCGGGCTAATCAGAAATCCGGGGTCTATTTTTCGAAATTGAAATCAAATTTTTTTAGAGATGAAAGAAACTAAAGTAATCGAACTTGAAGAAGTTGCCATTAGGTTTTCAGGAGATTCTGGTGATGGAATGCAGCTTACGGGAACATTGTTCTCTGATACCACGGCACTTCTGGGGAATGACATTTCTACATTTCCGGATTATCCTTCCGAAATTCGTGCACCACAAGGAACAGTTGGTGGTGTATCGGGATTCCAGGTACAATTTGGAAAGAAGCAAATTAATACTCCAGGAGACAATGCCAACGTACTTATTGCAATGAATCCGGCTGCCATTAAAGCCAATGCGCGATTTATGGAGCCCGGCGGTACGATAATATACGACTCTGATTCATTCACAGAAAAAAACCTGAAAAAGGCAAATTTTACAACTGATGATCCATTCAAGGAATGTAATTTGGAAGACTTCTTTAAAATTCCGGTACCGATTACCAGTTTAACAAAAGAAGGGTTAAAAGAATTTGGCCTGGATAACAAAAGTGTGCTGCGAAGCAAAAACATGTTTGCTTTAGGTTTGGTATGCTGGATGTTTAATCGCCCGCTTGATTATGTGGAAGAATTTATCCGCGACAAATTCAAGAAAAAGCCCGTAGTAGTAGATTCAAATGTTAAAGTACTTCATGATGGTTACAACTACGGTTTGACCATGCAGCATATGACCCCGAGTTACCTGGTAAATCCGGCCAATATCGAAAACGGAACTTACCGTAACATAAATGGGAACCATGCTACAGCCTGGGGATTTTTGGCAGCAGCCGAAAAAGCCGGTCTGGAATTGTTTTTGGGCTCATATCCAATTACCCCTGCTACCGATATTCTATCTGCACTGTCAGAGCGGAAAGACCTGGGGGTAAAAACCTTTCAGGCTGAAGATGAAATTGCAGGTATTTGCTCGGCTATTGGTGCTTCGTTTGCCGGCGATTTGGCTATTACTACCACTTCCGGCCCGGGATTGGCATTAAAAGGTGAGGCAATTGGCCTGGCGGTTATGGCCGAATTACCACTTGTAATTGTAAATGTACAGCGTGGGGGCCCGTCAACCGGTTTGCCAACAAAAACTGAGCAGTCAGACTTGATGCAGGCTCTGTATGGTCGAAACGGTGAAAGTCCGGTGGTAGTGTTGGCAGCAAGCACTCCTTCAGATTGTTTTTATTATGCATATTTAGCCTCTAAAATAGCCTTGGAACGTATGGTACCGGTTATTCTGTTAACCGATGGATTTTTGGGTAACGGTAGCGAACCCTGGAAGATTCCTACCATGGCGGAACTACCATCGATAACACCAAGGATTGCAAAAAGTGCAGAAGGTTTCCAGGCGTATAAACGCGACGAAGATACTTTAGCACGCGATTGGGCATTCCCCGGAATGCCAGGTTTCGAGCACCGAATTGGAGGACTTGAGAAAAACGTTACCGGAACCGTTAGCCACGATCCGGAAAACCACCAGGTAAACTGCGAAATTCGTGAAGAAAAAGTACAACGAGTAGTTGATCTTGTTCCTGATTTGGAAATTTGTGGCGATGAAGAAGGTGGCGATGTACTGGTTGTAAGCTGGGGTGGAACCTATGGCCATACAGCAAGTACGGTACGCGAAATGCGCCTGGCTGGTAAAAATGTTAGCCTGGCTCATTTTAACTACATTAAACCGCTTCCTAAAAATACAAAAGAAGTATTCAGCAAGTTTAACAAGATTATTGTTTGCGAACTAAACCTCGGACAGTTTGCTGCATACCTGCGCGACCAAATGCCTGATTTTAAATACCACCAGGCCAATAAGGTAAAAGGATTGCCATTTACCGTGAGCGAATTAAAAGAAAGTATCACTAAACTTTTGGAGGACTAAGCAATGACTGACGTAAAATATACAATTAAAGATTTTAAAAGCGAAAACGAAGTACGTTGGTGTGCGGGGTGTGGCGATTTTGCCATTATGAATGCCGTTCAGCGAACAATGGCCGAATTGGGAATTCCGAAAGAGAAATTTGCCGTAATCTCCGGTATTGGCTGTTCATCGCGTTTTCCGTATTATATGAATACTTTCGGATTTCATACCATTCACGGACGTGCAACAGCAATAGCATCGGGTGTTAAAGCTGCCAATCCGGAATTAAGTGTTTGGGTAATGACCGGCGATGGAGATGCCATGGCAATTGGTGGAAACCATTTTATCCACCTTATCAGAAGAAACATCGACATTAATGTGGTGCTTTTTAATAACCGCATTTACGGTTTGACAAAAGGGCAGTACTCGCCAACATCCGACCGCGGTTTTGTTAGTAAGACTTCGCCTTTTGGTACGGTAGAAGATCCGTTTGTACCCGGCCAGCTTGTTGTTGGTGCGCGTGGCTCGTTTTATGCCCGCTCTATTGACGGAAACTTAAAACTTAGCCAATCGGTTTTTAAAGAAGCCGAAAAACACAAAGGAACTTCGGTAGTTGAAGTATTGCAAAACTGTGTAATCTTTAATAACGGAATACACAATGCCATTAGCGATCCAAACCATAGGGCCGATCGCCAACTTATTCTGGAACAGGGAAAGCCAATGCTTTTTGGTGCTGAAAACGAAAAAGGACTGGTATTTGAAAACGGTAAATTAAAAGTGGTGAAATTAGGTGAAAACGGCGTAACAGAAGCTGATATTTTGGTACACGATGCCACTGAAGTTGATCCAACATTGCACATGGCGCTAATTAATATGCAATTGCCTGATATGCCGGTGGCAATGGGTGTTATTCGTGCCGTTCCGGCTCCGGTTTACGATGTGGAAATGGAAGCACAGATTAAAGCTGTTCAGCAAACACGTAAAGCAAGTTGCGTTGATGAGCTGTTAAATTCAGGAAATACCTGGGAAGTTACCGGGAATGGTAATGGAACAGATAAAAAATGTAGCTGATAATAAGCGATAAATAGACAGAGGCTCTGCATTATTGCAGGGCCTTTTTTATTGACAAAATTTGGGCAATACAATTTTGATATATTTACTATCTTTCGGTGTTTAAAACCACTAACTTCGATGAAACCAAAAAAACTGCTTAAAGAAATTGCTCTCATGACCAATCTGACTATTGTTATTCCAATGATTTTGCAAGTTGTGACAGAAGAACACAAATTCGTAAATATGTTTTCGAAAAGCTGTTGTCTAAATGGCAGCTTTAGCTTTTAAAATTCTGTCAAAAGGTAACAGTCTTTAAATCTGATCTATCGACTCATTAACAATAATACGCAAACCGTTACTACCTTAAATCGTGCACCAATAAACTAAAACAACTAATCATGTACAAATACAATACTTTACACTTCCTGTTATTAAGTTTATAAAATGTTAGGCAAAGTTTTTATATTTTTTCAAAATCTTTCATAATTGCTGATGATAGTCTACTGTTTGATTTGAAAATGATATAATTCCAATAATAGGATAGTCTTAATAGGCTTTTCCAATTTAAGAGTTCTCCATAAACCGCCCTATTGGAAAGGTTTTTTGATATAGATATACGATATACAGACCTTGATATTGTCGCAATCATATCAACTGTTGATAAACTATTTATAAACAGAAGATGATTATTTTGACGTAAATTTTCAGGATTAAACACATTTTTTTCATAAACAAGGGATTGATAAATATCTTCATATAGATAAATGTAAAGACCTTTCCTTAAAAGTTTGATTCTTTCTTGAAAATTGTTTGAGTCAATAGTTTTTGGAATTATTTCAGTTATATCACCCGAAATATTTTCCATTAAAGAGTCCTTGAGAAAATTGAAAGTTGAATCATTAAGTAGCACGTTATCCTTCATCTCTATTTTTTTCTCTTCAATATGTTGTGTAATTATGCTACCATTTCCATTAAGGGCTAACTTAGACCAATTGATTATTCCAAAACAATCTTGTAAATATTGTAAGTTTTCGCATAGATTAGAGTAATATTTATTACCTGCCCAAGTCAATTGTACAAATGAATTTTTTAGGTTGGTGTCATTAAATAGCATTTCTTTATTAAACTTACTAATGCCATTTAAGGAAATTAACCTTTTTCGTACACTTGATAGAACATCAATGGAATGATATATTTCATCTTGTGAGTTTATTCCGTATAAGTTTAAATAGTGTAGTAATTCATTTAATCGAATAGGTCTATCCTTTGTTCTATAAGTATGTAGGATACCAAGAATTCGGATATTTGTTAAGCTATTACTTAAATTGTGATGCGATAAAAAAATATTTGTAATCCTTCTATCATCATATGTCATTTGTGCATTTTCATTATTCTTGCATAGAATTCCACTAATTAACATATCTTCCTCTGGAATGGATAAATAGTCTGAAACATAGTTAATAAGCAGTCTTCTTGAAAGGTGCAACCCTCTTCTTATACTGAGACCAGATAGTGCATCTAACACCTCATAAAGTCGTGAACTGTTTTCCTTGGTAAGTAATCGATAAATTTCTTTAATTCTATTATCGAATGCCGTTAAATAGATAGTAGGTATTACCGAACGTAGATTAATATAGTTTTCTTGTTTATCCTTATTCTCAATATAATGAGCTATCCTTTGAATAATAATAGATACTGGTAAATGGCCTGCATTTTCGACTACGCCAAAGGCGTAGGAAGAATTGCCTGAAATTTTACCAAAAGTCGTGAGCCTTGAACATATTAAAGTTTTTGCTTTAATTATTTGAGAAACACCTAATAATCGATTGATTACCTCATTTTGCACTTCATCTGAAAATCTATCGATATTATCATAAACCATGATGAAGCAACCATTCAATCTTTCTGGAAATTTATCTCCTACAAAATTTATCATTTCCGCAAGAACCGTATTTTTATAGCTTAATGGGAACTCACTTCCAAATCTATTGTGTAACCAATCTATAATTTGTTCAAGTTTGTCTTCAGTTGTTAAAGTATCCCAGCTTTTTTCTTGTCTAATTTTAAGTCCTAAAAATTTAAAGGAAACTAAAATATCCTCAGTGTAACTTGTTGAGTATTTGATGAATTCTTCTAAAAGCTGTTTTTCACTAAATATTTTTCTTATAACATGAGTAAAACTATTATAAAGTTTTGCATCGAACTCATTCAATATTTCTTCTGATTTATTTGAATTAAAGCCTTTTATAAAGTCGATTGATATGTATAATGTATCGTGGCTTTTACAAAGACTATAATTATTGCAATTCTCGTGTTTGATATTGTTGCTCATATAGTCAAGTATATGGTCTACTAGGCTTGACTTACCACTTCCCAAAGCACCTGTTATTACAATTGTTGAGTAGTCAGAATTAAGAATATTTGAAAGCACAGTTTGTTCAAATGGACCTAACCCTTCTGTTGAAAGACACTTATGAACAAATGTAGTCTCTAATTTTTCCGAAGGTAAAACTTCATAAACATTTTTTGTTTGACCGACTTGTTTGTATCTAGTATGCGAAAAGTTTTCTTGTTTACTCTGAATATAGCCAATTGAACCAATATTTTCAGGCTGGAATATTATATCTGCTAAGCCTCTTATATAGTTAATATAATCTTGGTTTTTATTAAAGAAAGATGTTTTGTTAATGAAGTCTATATGCATGATTGTAAGTTTTTGGTGAATTCTGTTAGAGTTTTTACTAATTTTCTTGAATTAGGATTTGATTGTGAAATATTACTACCAATACTTTCAAGGATTGCGTCAATTAGATTTTTATTATCATCAATTTTATCACTAAATTCAATTATTAGCGAATGAATCTCCGTTTTATTAATTGAATAGAAGTTTTTTAAATAATTCTCGTGACCTCCTCCCATTATCCGACACACCCAAAAGTAGAGGAATCCGACTTATCTAACTGTTCCATAAACACCCCATTG
>NZ_CAJXYQ010000016.1 GCF_913063105.1 uncultured Draconibacterium sp.
TTCTTTTTTCCTGTCTGTCATAAGTTGCAATATTAAATGTTTTAAACTTATAGACAGAGTTTATTTTACAGTCTCCTTCTTACGCGATGATACAAAGATAGCAACAAGTTCCGACGCTTCCTTTTCAAGATTGTTTCGCTGCTCGGAATTAATGAGCCTTAAGTTATCAATTAATTCAAGCCAGAACTGCGCTTCATCAGCTTCTTCTACTACAATACTGATCTTCGGGACAAATGCCGCTGTTGACTGAGCTAATTTCGCCGCCCTGTAATTTGCTGCTACCGAAGATGAACATCTGATTAACTGCCCCTGAATATGTTTTCCCAAATAATTATTGGGTAGACTTTCTGCTAAACGAATACAATCAATACAGAAGCTTTTAGTTCTTAGTTTGAGGTCTTTTTCTTTGTTCATGATTAGAATTTATTGGTGATTACATTCACAAATTACATAATCTTCCCAATAATCCCTAATCATTAATCCTTCATCGTTATAGTTAATCCTTCAAATTAATCCTTTATCAATCATCCTTTTCTAAGAATCACCATCGTTGCGCCATAGCCATACTCCTTAAACGAAGCGTCCTGGAAATAGTATTTTTTGAATTTGCGCTGCAAAATATTGGCGACTTCCTGTTTTAAAACCCCTTGGCCCACACCGTGAATAAATACAATTCGTTTCACATGATTCTTTATGGCCAGGTTCATTTCCGATTCAACAGCCTCCATCTGAATTTCCAGCATTTCGCGGTTGCTCAATCCCTCTGTATTATCTATTAACTCAGTAATATGCAAATCGATTACAGTTTCTTCAGAAGAACGCTTCCGTTCCTTCTGCTTTGGCAGGTCTGCTTTTTCTTTTGCCTTCACAACTTTTTTAAAATCATCTTGCGTTAGCTTATCCAACTCGGTTTGCATGGGATTGGGTGTAATTTGCAAAACCAGTGCATTTTTTCTGAAATAGGAATTGCTACGAAATGTTGATTCTTTGTAAAACTTTACCGGATTCACTCTAAACTTTTTCACCACCGGTTGATTCCACGTACTTTCCGATTCTCGAAAATAAATGAGCTGAAAGCCAAAATCAGGCAAATCACTCAAATCTTCCTGAACCAATGCATCAATTTTTTCCCGCGAATTGGACTTAACAGTACCCTGCTTAACAGCAACAACCTCATCAGTTTTCAGGTGCAAATAATTATACAGCAGCTTGTAATTACTATCGTTTACCAAAAACATTTCAATTTCGGCATTTAACGGATTTTTTGAGTTATTGGGAACAAAACAAAAATAAAAATCAGGAGAGTTCTTTCCATTTATAATTTCTCCTTCGGGCTCCAGAAAATCCGGCTCTGGCTGAATTTCTGGCGCCGTTTCAACTGTAGGCGAAGTCGTGCTTTCGTTTAATTCCGGTGCACTAATATTTACCAGTTCTTTAATGGGGTAAGGCACTTCAAAACCATCTTCACCCTCAACATTAACTGTGTTCTTATTAATAAAACCGGTTACAATACCTCCGCCAACATCATTTAAAAACTTAACCTTATCTCCTACTTTTATCATGACTTTTTCTCTTTTTGGCAAAAGTACAATTTTTCTTCTACTGACCTTGTCACTCCGCCCGAGGCTGTAAATCAGCAAACAATAAAAATATTACTTTTGCTGCCACAAAAAATTACGTTTTGAGTAAATACAAGGATATAAAAATAAGCGATTACACCTACGATTTACCCGACCACAGGATTGCCAAATACCCACTGGCAGAGCGCGATAAATCGAAATTACTGACCTGGTGCAACGGCCAAATAAAAGAAGATACTTTTGAGCATTGCGCGAAATACCTGCCCGAAGGATCGCAGTTGGTTTTTAACAACACACGGGTAATTCATGCCCGCTTGTTTTTTTACAAGGAAACCGGAGCCAAAATAGAAATCTTTTGCCTCGAGCCTGTTTCGCCTGCCGACTACCAGGTGGCTTTTCAGGATACCGAAGAAGTGACATGGAAATGTATGGTGGGCAATTCAAAAAAATGGAAGGAAGGTTTTCTGAGTCTGAAGTTTGAAATTAATGGAAAAACAATTGAACTTACTGCGGCAAAAACTGCGCAGGAGGGCAACTCGTTTCACATCCGGTTTATGTGGAACGGAGGTGTGCATTTTTCCGAGATAATTGATAAAATTGGTCAACTCCCGATTCCTCCTTACCTGAACCGGGATACTGAAGAATCGGATGAAGAAAGTTACCAAACCGTTTATGCCAAAATTGATGGCTCGGTTGCGGCTCCTACCGCCGGATTACATTTTACAAAGCAGGTTTTGGAAACGCTAAACGCAAAAGAAATTAGCACCAACGAAATTACACTGCATGTTGGAGCAGGCACTTTTCAGCCAGTAAAATCGGAAACCATCGACGGGCATACCATGCACCACGAGCAGGTAATTATACCTATTGATATTTTACGCCGCTTTGTTGAGGATACTAAAAATATTATTGCGGTTGGCACCACCTCGGTACGCTCGCTCGAAAGCTTGTACTGGATTGGCTTACAGCTTGAAGAAAAACGTTTTAACCCCTACCGCCCGGAAGTAAAACAGTGGGAGCCCTACGAAAACAAAGCCAGCATTTCAATGGAAAAAGCCCTGCAAAATATCATCTATTTTCTGGTTGAAAACGGCGAAAAAAGTATTCGCTTTGCCACACAAATTATCATTTTACCCGGCTACAATTTTAAACTTATCCGTGGAATGTTCACCAATTTTCATCAACCGCAAAGCACATTACTACTGTTAATAAGTGCTTTTTTAGGCAACAACTGGCGAGACGTGTACAATTATGCACTGGCAAACAATTTCCGTTTTTTAAGTTATGGCGACAGTAATTTATTTTTGAAATAAGCGCTGGTAACACAAATTAACAGCTAAAACTTTGTACAAATTCCAACTTTAACCATATTTGTATTTGATATGCAGACAGAGCAAGAGTACAATTTTTCCTCCTTTATACACAACTCGGTAAAAAACTTCGGTAGCAATAAGGCACTTGGCTTTATTGACGAAGAATATATTACTTATACCGAATTAGGTAAAAACATAAAAGCCGTACAGGCGTTTTTAAACCAACTTGGCCTAAAAAGCGGCGATAAAGTAATTATTTACAGTCAGAATATGCCTAACTGGGGCATCGTGTATTTTGCGCTACAGTGCTCGGGAATAGTGGCCGTACCCGTTCTGCCCGAATTTAGTACAGCCGAATTAGATAATGTAATAAAGCACTCGGAGTCGAAGGCATTATTCGTTTCTGAAAACCTACGCTACAAGCTTAACGAAGCTGATACCCAAAGCTTATCAGCTGTAATTAAACTTGAAAACTTTGAGGTTTTGAGTGCCCAAAAAAGTAACGTTCATTTTAAAAAAGATGCCGATTGCACCATCAATTACATTCCGGATGAGAACGAGATGGCTGTTTTATTGTATACTTCCGGCACTACAGGTAACTCAAAAGGCGTAATGCTCTCGCAAAAAAATATAATAAGCAATGTTATACAATCGGGAGCTGTTCAGGAAATAAAAGAAGATTTTCGGTTTTTATCCGTTTTACCACTGTCGCACACTTACGAAAATACGATCGGCTTTCTATTGGCGATTTATAACGGAGCCAGCGTAACTTACCTGCGCAAACCACCAACAGCAAGCATTTTGCTTCCGGCCTTAAAATCGCTGCGGCCCGACATCATGCTAACCGTGCCCTTAATCATCGAAAAAATATACAAAAACAGTATTTTACCGGGGATTAACAAAAAGGCGGCCACTCGCCTGATGCACCGGTTTGGCCCAACACGCAAACTTATTCATCGGCTTGCCGGAAAAAAACTGATGGAAACATTCGGAGGCCGTTTAAAGTTTTTTGGAATTGGCGGAGCCAAACTCGATGCTACCGTTGAACGTTTCTTGCGTAATGCCAAATTTCCCTATGCCATTGGTTACGGACTAACAGAAACGGCACCACTACTGGCGGGTTCAAACCCAACTCAAACCCGCTTGCAGGCAATCGGTCCAAAGGTTATTAACTGCAAAGTAAAAATTAATAAACCCAACCCGCTAACCGGCGAAGGCGAAATATGGGCCAAAGGGCCAAACGTAATGCTGGGTTATTATAAAAACGAAGAAGAAACCCGCAAAGTACTTACAAAAGACGGGTGGTTTAAAACCGGCGACCTGGGTGTTTTTGATAAAGATGGATGGTTAAGCCACAAGGGAAGATTGAAAAACCTGATTGTTGGAGCAAATGGCGAAAACATATATCCTGAAGAAATTGAGTCAATCATTAACAACTTCAGACACGTAGTTGAATCGCTGGTTGTGCAAAAAAAAGGCAAACTGGTGGCCATGGTTCATTTTAACCGCGAAGAACTGGAGCAGCGCATCAGTGAAATGCGGGCAGGTGTTAGCACAAAAATCGACGAAAAAGTTGAAGTTATTTCGCAACGCGTTGATGAAACAATTGATGAGTTAAGGATAGAATTGCAACATTACATAAACGAGCGGGTTAATAAATTCTCGCGCGTGCAATTGGTTATTGCACAACCGTCGCCTTTCCAGAAAACAGCAACACACAAAATTAAACGCTACTTGTATTATTAATTTTCATTTTTACCGATGAGTTACTAAACCTTCCAATCAGTAAAAAATCAGATTCAATTATATTTTAATAAAACAAAAAACTCATGGCAGATTATTTTAAACAATATCCTGACCAACAAGGATTTTATAAAGAATACGGAGGTTCTTTTATTCCTCCGCAGTTACAAACCGAAATGGCTAAGATTACCAAGGCTTACCATTCTATTAGCAAATCGCACAATTTTATTTCCGAGTTACGCAGCATTCGAAAACATTTTCAGGGCCGTCCTACACCCGTTTATTTTTGCGAGAACTTATCAGCAAAATACGGTGGCCGCATTTACATGAAACGCGAAGACCTGAACCACTCGGGCGCACACAAATTAAACCACTGCATGGGCGAAGCCTTACTGGCCAAACACCTGGGCAAAAAACGACTGATTGCAGAAACCGGTGCCGGACAACACGGTGTAGCCCTGGCAACTGCAGCAGCTTATTTTGGTTTGGAGTGCGAAATACACATGGGTGAGGTTGATATTGCCAAAGAACACCCCAATGTGGTTCGGATGAAAATATTAGGCGCCGAAGTTGTGCCGGTTAGCCACGGATTAAAGACACTGAAAGAAGCCGTTGATTCGGCGTTTGAATCGTACCTGAAAGACCCGGTTAACACCATTTACTGCATAGGGTCGGTGGTTGGGCCGCACCCCTTTCCAATGATGGTTCGCGATTTTCAGCGCGTGGTAGGAATTGAAGCCCAGGAGCAGTTCTTCGAAATGACCGGTGAAAACCCCGATCACGTAGTAGCTTGTGTAGGCGGTGGAAGTAACGCCATGGGCATGTTCTCAGGCTTCCTCGATATTGAAGAAACCGAATTGCACGGTGTTGAACCGGGAGGTGTTGGAACAAAACTGGGCGAGCATGCCAGTACCATTACTTACGGAACACCCGGCGTTATCCACGGTTTTAAATGCTATACCCTGCAAGACGAAAACGGCGACCCCGCACCGGTTTATTCAGTAGCCAGTGGCTTAGACTATCCCGGCGTTGGACCAGAGCACAGTATGTTAAAAGATATGGGTAAAGTAACTTATGGTGTTGCCGATGATAAAGAAACCATTGATGCCTTTTACGAACTCAGTCGTTTGGAAGGAATAATACCTGCATTGGAAAGTGCCCATGCGGTTGCCTACGCTTTAAAACTTGCGAAAAACAACCAGGAAAAATCAATTTTGGTAAACCTCAGCGGTCGTGGCGATAAAGACATCGACTTTGTAGTTGAGAAATACGGTTTACCTGAATAGATAACCTGTTACATAACTTTAAAAAAGTCTGGTTTTCAAAACCAGACTTTTTTTTCGACAATTAACAAATACTAAATCCCAATAATAACATAATGTTAGCTGTATTAATTTAAAACTAAGTCCACACACCCTTATTATTCGCTTAACATCCAAAATCAATTATTTGTCTACGTTTGCATTCCCTTTGAAAAAAGGGTAAAAATTGAAAACATTTTTAGACAATGATTACAGTATCGAATTTAAGAATACAGTTTGGCAAACGCATACTATTTCAGGACGTTAACATGAAATTTACGGCCGGAAACTGTTATGGCGTTATTGGAGCAAACGGAGCAGGAAAATCAACATTTTTAAAAGCAATATCGGGGCAGATTGATGCTACGGCAGGGCATATCTCGCTTGAACCAGGCGAGCGCCTGTCGGTTCTTAGCCAGGACCACTTTGCTTTTGATGAGTTCTCGGTACTAGATACTGTTATGAAGGGACATGCCGAGCTTTGGGACTTGATGAAAGAAAAAGATGCGCTTTACATGAAACCTGATTTTTCGGAAGCCGACGGAATTTTAGCCGGCGAGCTGGAAGAAAAATTTGGCGATATGGGCGGATGGAATGCCGAAAGCGATGCAGCTACACTGTTGAGCAACCTTGGTATAAAAGAAGAGTACCACTACACACTGATGAAAGACATGAGCGGGAACCAAAAGGTTCGTGTTTTGTTAGCGCAGGCTTTATTCGGAAACCCCGACAATCTGCTGCTCGATGAACCTACCAACGACCTCGACCTGGAAACCGTTGTTTGGCTCGAGAATTACCTGGCTAACTACGAAAACACGGTTTTGGTAGTATCGCACGACCGCCACTTCCTCGATGCCATATCTACCCACACCATCGACATTGATTATAACGATATAAAAATGTTTGCCGGAAACTACAGTTTCTGGTATCAGAGTAGCCAACTGGCACTGCGTCAACAGCAGGCTCAAAACAAAAAAGCCGAGGAGAAGAAAAAAGAATTGCAGGAGTTTATTTCTCGATTTAGTGCCAACGTCGCTAAATCGAAACAAACTACCAGCCGTAAAAAAATGCTCGAAAAACTGAATGTTGATGAAATCCAACCATCAACAAGAAAGTACCCTGGAATTATTTTCACCCCCGAGCGCGAGGCCGGAGACCGTATTTTGGATGTAGAAAACCTGAGTGCCAGCATTGAAGGAACCACACTTTTTAAAGACGTGGAATTTTCGGCGCAAAAAGGAGAAAAAATTGTATTCCTGTCGCGCGACCACCGTGCAATGACTGCCTTTTTCGAAATCATTAATGGGAAACGTGAAGCCGACACAGGAAGCTACCAGTGGGGACAAACCATTACATCAGCTTATCTGCCATTAGACAACTCGGAATTTTTCAATAGCGACATGACCCTGTTCGACTGGTTGTGCCAGTTTACTTCTGATACTACCGAAATTTATATTCGTGGTTACCTTGGCCGAATGTTGTTTGCCGGCGACGAGATATACAAAAAAGTAAACGTACTTTCGGGAGGCGAGAAAATGCGCTGCATGATTGCAAAAATGCAGTTACTCGACGCCAACGCATTAATTCTGGATACGCCAACCAACCACCTCGACCTGGAATCGATTCAGGCTTTTAACAATAACCTGATAAAATATCCGGGCAACGTTTTCATGTCATCGCACGACCATGAGTTTATCTCATCGGTGTGTAACCGTATTATTGAGCTAACACCCAATGGCATAATCGACAAACTAATGCCCTACGACGAATATATTGAAGACGATAAAATTCATGCCCTGCGCGAAAAACTTTATGCAGTTTAAGCTAACTGATAAATGCAAACCTCCGAAAATTATAAAGGCGTTTTAAAACCACAATTATCACGATATGAATACGCAACGAAAAAACATTAAACTTAACGCCCAGGTTGAGATTGTAAAAAAACAACACCAACAATCAGGCGAATTAACAAGTGGCACTGTTCAAAAGATTTTAACCAAATCGGCCATACATCCACACGGCATAAAAGTAATGCTAAAAAGTGGCGAAGTGGGCCGTGTTAAAACAATCATTTCAACTTGATTTTTTACCGGGAGTTTATCTGCTAAACTCCCGGTAAAACCAGCACTTACAAATTATTACAAACACCTGACTTTCAGTTAAAAATCAAAACCCACACACCCACATAGGTTCAAATCCCAAACAGAACAAACTTAACCAATTGAATATCTGAGCATTACGGACACAACACATTATTAACACAAATTTATTAAAGATTTAATTCTCTATTGCAACATATGCACTCTCACTAATAAAACACAATAAACCACCTATTAACTCCTGTGTATCTATTACTTACATGAGTTTGAAATTTTAGAACTACAAAACTGTCTTATAAAGAATTTTTCTATATAAAGAATTTTTTCGCTATTAATTACCATTTCTGCCTTAAATCATGTAAATGGTATTGCTTTTGAGATTATTTTTGTATCGGAATTGACAGTATTAATGGTTTTGCACAGTACTTGATGAGATGAAAGTATCAGAAAAAATAGAGTTACTTAAGAAAAAACGCGAAGAGATCCGGAAAATGGGTGGAGAAAAGCGCGTTGAGAAACAGCACGAGAAAGGAAAACTAACTGCTCGTGAGCGTTTAAACCTGCTTTTTGATGAAGACAGCTTCAGAGAAGTAGACATGTTTGTTGAACACCGTTCGGTGAACTTTGGACTTGAAAAGGTAGATATTCCTTCGGACGGAGTGATTGTTGGCCATGGTTTGGTAAACGGAAGACCGGTATTTGCCTACTCGCAGGACTTTACCTCGCGCGGTGGTTCGCTGGGCGAGATGCATGCAGCAAAAATCTGCAAAATAATGGACCTCGCGGTAAAAGCCGGAGCACCCGTGGTAGGCTTAAACGACTCGGGTGGTGCCCGTGTGGAAGAAGGCGTGGATGCACTTAAAGGCTACGGCGAAATTTTTATGCGCAACTCGCGTGCATCGGGTGTAATTCCACAAATTTCGGCCATTATGGGGCCTTGTGCCGGTGGTGCCGTGTACTCTCCTGCAATGACTGATTTTGTTTTTATGGTAAAAAAGCAAAGCCATATGTTTATTACCAGTCCTTATGTTATTAAAACCGTTACCGGCGAAGAAACCACTTTTGAAGAACTGGGTGGCGCCATGGTACACAATACAAAAAGCGGTAATGCGCACTTTGCCTGCGAAAGCGACGAAGACACCATTGAAGCCATTAAAGAATTGTTAGAATTTTTGCCAAACAATAATCTGGAAGAAGCGCCAAAAGTACCAATGGGCGACGACCCTGCCCGTTTGTGCGATGAACTGGATACTATTATTCCCGATGATTCGAAAATACCTTACGACATGGTTGGCATTATCGAGTCGGTGCTTGATAATGGCGAATTTATGCAGGTACACGAGCATTATGCCGAAAATGCCATTGTTGGTTTTGGTCACCTGAACAACCGTTCGGTAGGTATTATTGCCAACCAGCCTATGATACAAGCCGGATGCCTTGACATTGACGCCTCTGACAAAATAAGCCGTTTTGTGCGCACCTGCGATGCCTACAATATTCCAATGATCACCTTTGTGGATGTTCCCGGGTACCTTCCCGGCGTTCAGCAGGAATGGGACGGGATAATCCGACACGGTGCCAAACTGCTGTGGTCGTATGCCGAAGCTACCGTGCCGAAATTTACGGTGGTTACACGTAAAGATTACGGAGGCGCATACCTGGCCATGTGTTCCAAACCACTGGGAGCCGATTTGGTATTTGCGTGGCCATCAGCCGAAATTGCAGTAATGGGAGCCAAAGGTGCTGTTGAAGTAATTTCAACCTACCGCAAACAAATTGCAGAAGCCGAAAACAAAGCAGAAATGACTCAGGCAAAAATTCAGGAGTACGAAGAAGCTTTCAACATTCCGTATTTAGCGGCAAAACGCGGCTACATCGATGATGTAATCTTGCCAAGCGAAACAAGAATACGTTTAATTGATGCCCTGGAAGTTATGTCGACCAAAACAGAGATTTTACCACCAAAAAAACACGGAAATATTCCACTCTAAAATTTTTTGATTATGACAGCCAGAGAAAAAAAGAGAAGAGCTGCTATGATTGCCGTTGCCTATTACCTGGAACAGGAAGCAGCCATAAACAAATTGGAAGTAAAAGACTACAGTGCCTGGGTAAGTTCGGGCAAAGAAGTACTTATGGATAACCGCAACATGGTTCAGCGCCGCGGTCGTGCACTACGAAAACGTGCCTAGTTTTTTACACAACTACAAATAACCGAAAAAAGAAACAAAGAGATGAATTACGATAAACATGGAGTTTTGGAAATGTCGCAGCTTGAATTTGGGCCCGACAGAACCAAAGCAAGCAACCCTATAAAAATTAACGATGTAAGTTTGCGCGATGGCCACCAGTCGTTATTTGCCACACGCGGACGTACCGAAGACATGCTTCCGGTAGCCGAAATGATTGACAATGCCGGCTACAATGCTGTTGAAACATGGGGAGGAGCCACTTTTGATACCATGCACCGTTTTTTGGCCGAAGACCCATGGGAACGCCTGCGCACTCTGAAGAAACATATGCCGAAAACGCCATTTTCGATGTTGCTGCGCGGACAAAATGTGGTGGGTTACCGCAACTACGCCGACGATGTGGTTAAAGCTTTTATTCAGCGTGCCATCGACAATGGAATGGATATATTCCGTTGTTTTGATGCACTAAACGATTACCGCAATTTTGAAACCGCAGCAAAGGTAATTAAAGACAATGGCAAGCATTTTCAGGGCGTGGTATGCTACACCTTAAATCAACCCCGACTGGGTGGCGATGTGTACAACATGGACTACTACCTGAACAAGGTAAATGAACTGGTTAAGTTTGGTGTTGATTCCATTTGCATAAAAGATATGGCAGGCTTAATAGCTCCATACGATATTTACAACCTGGTTCGCGAGATTAAAAAGGTTACCGACATCCCGCTGAACCTGCACACTCACTTTACTTCGGGTATGGGCGATTTGGCAATTTTTAAAGCCATTGAAGCCGGAGTAGACATTGTTGACACCTGTATTGGACCATATGCTTATCGTACTTCGCATGCTGCTGTTGAGCCAATTATTATGTCGCTGCTGGGCACCAACCGCGACTCGGGTATGGACATCAACCAGATTACTGCGATTGCGGAAGAAATGGAGAAATACATTCCAAAATATAAACACCTCGACAATAATCCAAAATATGCCACAACCGACATTAATGTGCTGCTGCACCAAACACCGGGGGGTATGCTTTCGAACCTGGTTAACCAGCTAAAAGCAATGGATGCGCTCGACAAGCTGCCAGAGGTATTCCGTTTATTGCCAAAAGTGCGCAAAGACCTTGGAAATATTCCATTGGTTACACCTACCTCTCAAATTGTAGGGGTGCAAACGGTAAACAATGTACTTTTCGATTCGTATGAAGGAGAATATGCCCAGATTACCAAAGAGGTAAAAGACCTGTGTTACGGTTTGTATGGCAAAACCACCATGCCAATTAATCCGGAAGTAAGAGCAAAAGCCTTAAAAGGCTATCCGCGTGGCGAACAGCCAATAACTGAACGCCCCGGAGCTATTCTGGAACCGGAAATGGACAAAGTAAAAGCTGATTTTGCCGATTTGGCAAAAGATATTGACGACGAAGTGTTATGCGCTTTGTACCCGGTAACCGGCAAACGTTTTCTGAAATGGAAATATGGAATGGAAGAGGTACCTGCCGAGTTTAAAGCAAAAACAATGGAGCAGGTAGAAAAAGAAGAAGAACTGATTCGAAAAGCTTTATCAGGCGAATTGACCTCGAAAGGCAAAGGCGGCGCAACACGCGAACTGGAAGTTAAAGTTGACGGCGAGGTATTTACCGTTGAAATTAACGACCCAAATGCTGCTGCTGCACCACAACGTATGCGCAGAACTAAAGGTGGGGGAACAAAAGAGGTTTCGGCAGAAGGAAGCGTTATGGCTCCAATTCCGGGTATGATTGTAGAATACAAGAAAAAAGTGGGCGACAAAGTTGCCGTTGGCGAAACTGTAGTGGTGCTTGAAGCCATGAAAATGATGAACAACCTTGATGCAGCAGTAAATGGTACGATAACCGAAATTAAGTACGACCAGGGAGACTCTGTAGTAAAAGGAGATGTGCTTATGGTTATTGAGCCACTTGAATAGCAACAACTTTCAACAAGATGATACAAAGGCAGGTTCCGAAAGGGCTTGCCTTTTTTTCTGAAAGTCTCTTAAAAGTCAATGGTAATAGCTGGTTCAAAATCTATTGACTTACCCTAAGGGAGCGTTAGATGAATTTTTGTACTACTCTCATTCCTGTTGGTAACTCCCGGGAATCTTGATAGTTTTATGCCCATTTATCAATCGATGAATGTTTTTTTTGAGGCCATACCCGCAGCCCGATTACTCGCGACTGCCGTAAAAACGATCCAGAATCGATCCGTCGTTGGCTTCTTTTGATAAGGATTCGATGGTACTTTTGGGTACGTCATAAACATCCAAAACGATTAATCCGTCGAGGCAGTTATTAAATTTCGGGTCAACATTAAAACCTATAATTTTAGCATTTAGCTTAATATATTTTTTTAAAAGCACCGGCAACCCCGAATTTAATTCATCCAAATCGCCAATAGTTTTATCAAGCCGGTTAATGTCGTGCTCCATATTTTCCATTAACAGGTTTAAATCCACATTGTCGCTTTTAAACTTATAGCTGTTTCGTGGTTTTATGTGCTGAGCCATTTTCCAGTTTAAATGGTTCTTCATGATAAACCTGATAATTAAATCTTTCGAAACTTTTGAATAATTGTTGCTAATACTTACCGGACCAATAAGGTAACGGTATTCCGGATTTTTAAGCAGGAAATATAAAATACCCTTCCACAACAAAAACAAGGGCATGGGTTTACGCTGGTATTCTTTAATTACAAACGAGCGCCCCAATTCAATGCTTTCTTTTAATACCGGTTTAAAGTTTTCGGCAATACGGAACAACGATTGCAGGTAAAAACCTCTTCTGCCATATTGCTCCATAATGTCTTTTCCTTTTCCCAGTCGATAAGCGCCAACAATCCGGTTTTCATCTTCATCCCAAATAAACATTTGGTGGTAGTACAAATCAAATTCGTCAATATCCAAACTTCTATTTGTGCCCTCACCAACTTCCCGAAAGGTAATTTCGCGTAAACGCCCAATTTCGTTTAAAACGTTCGGAATTAAAGCCGACGGTGCACAGTAGGCCGTATAATTTTTTAATCGAAATAAGGTGTGGTCTGCTTTAATCGCCAGTATTTCTTTTTGGATATATTCAAAAGGAACCGGATCGATTATAGTGTCGGGTTTTACTTTTGGCTTTAGTGCATAGTTAAAAAAGCGCCGTATTTCAATATCCGATTCCATGCAATAGGTTTTGGCACGCAAAAAACGTCCAAACTGGTACACATCGCAATACTTTTCCTGCTCTTCAACTTTTATGGCACTGCCAATGCGCAGCTTAATTTTTTTATGTTTTTTACTTAAAATCTCAGATGGAAGTCTGGCGCTTTTTAACGAGGGGTGAATTTTTGCCACCAGGTGTAACAGGCGACTATTAGTTCCCTGAAAAAGAACCGGCACAACCGGCACCTGTGCCTTTTTAATAAATTTCACCACCGGAAACTGCCAAACCTTATCGGTAACGCCTTCAAACGAATCTTTGGTATTTACATCAATGGCCGGAAAAAGACAAAGAACACCCCCATTTTGTAAATGCCCAAAAGCTTCTTTTAAACCGGTGTAATTGCCATTCCCTGCATCGTCAAACGGATTCTCTTCCATAAAATAATCCGAAACGGCATCGATTTTTTTCAATAGAAAATTGGCCAGCACCTTTACATCATTTCTAACCAACGAGAGGTATTTTATCAGCAAAAGCCCGTCAAATCCTCCCAGCGGATGATTGGCAACAATAATAAACGGCCCTTCTTTGGGTATCTTTTTTAACTGCTGTTCATCAAATTCAATGTTAAACTCCAGTGTTTTTATTAACTCATCAATAAAATCTACCCCTTGCTTTTCAGCAATTTGACTGTAAATTTTATTCAATTTATTAAAACGCAGAATGTACATCAGAAATTTGGCGAAATAATCGCCGCTGGCGAGTAAAGCAGGACGATCTTTAAAAAGATCTTTTGGCTTAAGTAATTCCATTTATTGCTGTTCAGCTATAATAACTTCAAATACTTCATTACAAAAATAAAATGTTTTTTGAATTATCGCTGATCTCTGTCAAATTCTGTAAGCACATTTGTATTGAGCTGTCAGTATCAGAATTTTTATTCTTGTGTTATCATTCTTTTTTTAATCATATTTGGTTTTAATTTGTTATAAGGAAACAAAATATTTAGATGACAGAAAACAAACTACATATTACCGACTGGCTGCCCACCTCAAAAAAAGAGCTTAAACAGCTGGGATGGGAGGAACTTGATGTTATTTTATTTACCGGTGATGCCTACGTGGATCATCCATCGTTTGGAGCTGCAGTAATTGGGCGGGTATTGGAAGCCGAGGGCTTAAGAATTGCCATTGTTCCGCAGCCCAACTGGACCGATGATTTACGCGATTTTAAGAAGCTGGGGCGCCCCAGGCTGTTTTTTGCGGTTACTGCCGGAAATATGGATTCGATGGTGAACCATTACACTGCCGGAAAACGTAAACGCTCGAACGACTCTTATACTCCGGGTGGACAGATTGGAAAACGTCCGGACTACGCCACTATTACTTACTCAAAAATATTAAAAGAACTATATCCTGACGTACCTTTGGTTATTGGAGGAATTGAAGCATCGCTGCGCCGCTTAACCCATTACGATTACTGGTCGGACCGGTTAATGCCATCTATTTTGGCAGATACCCGGGCCGAACTGCTCTTTTATGGCATGGGCGAAAAATCGATTGTGGAGTTTGCCCGATTGGTTAAACGCGGTATTCCCATTGAAAGTTTGACAACCATACCCCAAACGGTTTTTATGGTAGATGAAGAAGAAACTTATGCTACCAAAAAAAACTGGGACGAGTTGGAGTTAGCTTCGCACGAAACCTGTTTAGCCGACAAACAAGAATTTGCCCGAAATTTTATGCACATCGAAGAAGAATCGAATAAAATGGAGGCAAAAAAACTGATTCAGGCTTTCGGAAAGAAAAAAATAGTAGTTAATCCGCCCTGGCCTACCTTTAAAGAAAAGGAGATTGACCGGGTATACGACCTCCCCTACACCAGGTTGCCACACCCCCGTTACGACGGTAAGGCTTCAATTCCTGCTTACGAAATGATCCGGCATTCCATTAACATCCATCGCGGCTGTTTTGGTGGTTGTACGTTTTGTACCATATCCGCCCACCAGGGTAAGTTTATTGCCAGCCGGTCGGAAAAATCGGTTTTAAAAGAAGTGGAAAAAGTTACCGAAATGCCCGACTTTAAAGGTTACATCTCCGACCTTGGTGGCCCATCGGCAAACATGTACCGCATGAAAGGAATTCACGAGGAAATTTGTAAAAAATGCAAAAGGCCTTCGTGCATTTTCCCGTCGGTGTGCAAAAACCTTGATATTAACCACAAACCCATGCTCGACCTTTATGAGAAAGTAAGAAACAATCCGAAGATTAAAAAAGCATTTATTGGCAGCGGTATTCGTTATGACATGATACTTGAAAAAACAAACAACAAGGAGGTTAATGAAAACAATAGAAAATACCTGCGCGAAGTAATTAAACATCACGTTTCGGGCCGGCTAAAAGTGGCGCCCGAGCACTCGTCGGACGAAGTGCTTAAATTTATGCGTAAACCATCATTCAAGCTGTTTGAAGAATTGAATAACGAATTTGTAAAAATCAACAAAGAAGAAAAGCTAAACCAACAGCTTATTCCTTATTTTATTTCCAGCCATCCCGGAAGCAAGTCGGAAGACATGGCCAACCTGGCGATTCAAACAAAGGATATGAATTTCAGACTGGAGCAGGTTCAGGACTTTACTCCTACCCCCATGACCCTGGCAACTGTAGTATACTATTCGGGCTATCACCCCTATACCATGGAACAAATTTATACAGCTCGTAACAAAGATGCCAAAGAACAACAACGCCAGTTCTTTTTCTGGTATAAAAAGGAATTTCGGAATAAAATTATTCGGGATTTAAAAGCCAAAGGACGCGACGACCTGATTAAAAAGCTTTTCAATAAAAACAAAAACAAACAGCAATAAAACGAGTCTGAAAATAAACGACACCCACCGGGATAATTGGAACGAACGAATTCCATAAAATACCTTAGAAAATAAATAATTTATGAATATGAAAAATACACGATTGCTTGCATTGTTATTAGCCCTTACTTTGGCAGGTTGTGCCGAGGTAATGCAAATTGCACAGCAAACCCTTGAAGGGGATGCTCCACTTACCCAAACAGAAATTGTGGGTGGACTGAAAGAGGCACTGATTACCGGCACCAATAAATCGGTTGATATACTGGGTGCAACAGACGGATATTACAAAGACGAGCTGGTAAAAATACTACTCCCGCCTGAAGCAGATATTATTGTTGACAATATTGGGAAAGTACCTGGTGGTGAAAAACTGCTCGACGATGTTTTACTTACTATTAACCGCGCTGCCGAAGATGCTGCAAAAGAAGCCGCCCCGATATTTGTAAACAGCATAAAAAGCATGACTATTAACGATGCAGTTGGCATTTTAAAAGGTACCGACAATGCTGCAACCACTTATCTGCACAAAACCACGTACAAGCAGCTTTTTGATCTTTACCGACCAAAAATAAAAACATCAGTAGAAAAGGAACTGGTTGGTGGCGTATCAACCAAAGAAAGCTGGGACACCCTGGTGGGAAAATGGAACCAGGTTGCCGGATCTTTTTTGGGGCAAACAGCCGGGTTAAAAACAGTTGATACTCAGCTGGAAGACTACCTGACAACCAAAGCACTTGATGGGGTATTTTTGAAAATTGCCGCCGAAGAAAAACTTATTCGTGAAGACCCTGCTGCCCGGGTTACAAGCCTGTTAAAGAAAGTATTTGGCTCGCTTGACTCCTAATTGTCTTCACCATAATTTTTAGCTTGTAAAACATATTTGATTGAATAATTGCACAATATTTCATAATTTCATTTAGCCTGAATGAACAAATACTTGCTTTTATTCGCCAGGCAAATGTAATAACCTGTTAAAATTAAGCGCCATGAGATTAGAATTTGTAAAAGTAGAGGAGGCCAACGACCTGGTTAACCAACTGATTGAGCATCATCCGCAAGCCATTTTTTTAACCGACCACGATTTTAAGGTAAAATATTTTAATAAATCATTCCAAAAGCTTTCAAAAAGCGACAAGGGAGATATTATTGGACATGAGTTCTGCGAAATAATGGGCTGTACCCAGCGCGAAAAAATTACGGCAAAAGACGGTGGATTTTGTAAACGCTGCCAGCTACGCGATTTACTTTCCGGCTCAAACCTTTCGGAAATGGTTCTTATTCGCGATTTTGTTATAAATAATAAGGTAAAAACAAAACACCTGCATATCGACACGCATCGTGTGGTAATGAATGACCATAAATACCGCTTGGTAGTTATCGAAGACCGAACAGGACATACCATAAAATAAGCGAAACAACAGGCCCGGAAGTTTTCCGGGCTTATTTTTTATATTTTCTGCCCTGCCAGGTATCACGTTCTTTTAAACGTTTTTCCACCTTGGCAACAAATTCAAAATTTTTTAGTCCCCATTTCGGGGCAATCAGCATTTCGGGTGGTGCCTGGCTAATAAAACGCTCCACAATAATTTCAGGATTTAGCAGTTCCAGGTAATCCACAACCAAATCAATATAATCTTCGGCCGTATATAAATGAAAATTATCCGGGTTTTCGTCAAACTGTTTTTCCAGCAAAGTGCCTTTATGAATCTGCAACTGGTGCAACTTCAGGTTTTTAACCGGTAATTGAGAAATTACCTTCGCCTGATCCAGAACTTCCTGACGGCTTTCGCCCGGGAGCCCTAAAATCATGTGCGCACAATTATTAATGCCTCTTTTGGCCGTTTCTTTAATTGCCCAGGCAGCATCAGTAAAAGTATGCCCACGATTTATACTTTTTAGCGTACGGTCGAGATGCGACTCCACGCCCAACTCCACCATTACATAAACTTTTCGGCTTAGTTCGGCGAGGTAATCAAGCAATTCGTCATTTAAACAATCGGGCCGTGTAGATATCACCAAACCAACAATTTTGGGATGATTCAGGGCTTCTTCGTACAAACGTTTTAAATCGGCTAGGGGAGCATAGGTATTGGTATAAGCCTGAAAATAGGCCAAAAAACGCATGGTTTTGTATTTGCGGGCAAAAAAAGCAACGCCCTGCTCAACTTGCTTACTTACACTGTTTTCCAGGTTGCAATAGGTGGGTTTAAATGTTTTATTATTGCAATACGAGCAACCTCCAACTCCCTTGCTTCCATCGCGGTTCGGACAGGTAAAACCGGCATCAATCGAAACTTTCTGCACCCGCCCCGAGAAGCGTTCTCTAAAATATGTCGGAAAATCATTATAGCGCCTGTCGTGCCCCCAACTGTATACCTTATTTTGCATGCTGTTTTTGTAAGACTGCAAAAGTACTCATTTTTAAAACTTCCATCCTCATAACAGAAACTTATCAACAACTCTTGAAAACTTTCGGCGAATGAAACAGGTATTGCTTTTTAAATACAACGCCAAATCTCTATTTTTAAGAAAAATTCAGACAACTATGTTTTCAGAAAAAGATAAAAAGCAAATTCAGGAGCGCGGCAGTAAACTGGAAACCGTGCAAAACCAAATTGAAAATTTTAAAAAGGGTTTCCCTTTTTTACATATTGAAGACGCTGCATCAATTGGCAATGGCATCATTCATCTGAATCCGGAAGATTTAAAGAAAAGATGCGATCGTTATGATTCAAAAATAGCATCGGGCACAAAAGCCCTGAAGTTTGTGCCGGCTTCGGGTGCCGCAAGCCGAATGTTCAAAGCGCTTTTTGAAGCATTGGAAGACTGCAGTTCAACGGCTGAACAAGAAGTGCTTCAGAAGAACAAAGCCGCTAATGAATACATTGACGGTCTCAACAAATTTGCTTTTGCTGAAGAACTAAAACAAGCCATGAGCAATACAGAAGATTCGGTAAAAAATAAAATCGATTTTCTGTTAACTGAGAAAGGCCTGAATTACGGGGCAAAACCAAAAGGACTGCTTAAATTTCATAATTACACGGATGGTGCCCGAACTCCTTTTGAAGAACATTTGGTTGAAGGAGCCATGTATGCTGCTGATAGCGAACAAAAAGCAAGTTTGCACTTTACCGTTTCGCCCGAACATTTGCCCGGATTTGAAGATTTGCTGAATGAAATAAAAGAAAAATACGAAACAAAACTAGGTATTCGTTTTGATATTAGTTTCAGCCAACAAAAACCATCAACCGATACTATTGCAGTTGACCTGAAAAATGAACCATTCAGAAATGCGGATGGCAGTTTGTTGTTCAGACCCGCTGGTCACGGCGCACTTATTGAAAATCTGAATGACCTTGATGCAGATATCATCTTTATAAAAAATATCGACAACGTGGTGCCCGACCGCTTAAAACAACCCACTGTTGATTATAAAAAAGGACTTGCAGGCGTATTGCTAAAACACCAGGAAAAGCTTTTTTATTATCAACAGGCTTTAAACGAAAAACATTACACGGCACTACAGAGCGGCTTTTTAGCCGAGGCGGCCAACTTTTTAGAAAACACATTAAATACCAAACCGGAAAAAAATCATTATTACACCGAACGAGAAGAGTTATACCACTACCTGAAAGAGAAATTTAACCGTCCGCTGCGGGTTTGCGGAATGGTTAAAAACGAAGGTGAACCCGGTGGCGGCCCATTTTGGGCAACCAATGCCGACGGGACTGTATCGTTACAGGTAGTTGAAAGCTCTCAAATTAATCCGGAAAGTGTGCAACAGCAAGATATTGTAAAACACGCTACACATTTTAACCCGGTTGACCTGGTTTGTGCCGTTAAAAATTACAAAGGCGAAAAATACGACCTCACACAATTTACCGATCCGGCTACCGGTTTTATTTCAAAAAAATCGAAAGACGGAAAAGAACTGAAAGCACAGGAGTTACCCGGCTTATGGAACGGTGCAATGAGCAACTGGAACACCCTGTTTGTTGAAGTTCCGATTGAAACATTTAATCCGGTAAAAACAGTTAACGACTTATTGCGCGATCAACATCTGTAAGATTGTTTTTGTGTTTTGGGGCGAATTATTAATTTCGCGAACTCATTTTTGCCAATGAACGAGGAAAGAGATAGTTTTAGGGAAGAAGATATTAGCGAAGCACTCAGAAGATTTAAAAGCTCGTTGGTATCGGGAAGGAAGCGATACTTTGATGTATCGGAATTTGAAGGAATTGTTGAGTACCTGATGGAAGAGGGCGACTTGCAGGCCTCAGAAATCGCTGCTAAACAGGGAATTCAAATTCACCCTAATGCCGTTCCGCTGCACTTAAAATATGCCCAAATACTTTTAAGTAAAGGAAAATACCAGCAGGCACAAAAATATCTCGACTTTGCCGAACGTGTTGAAACGGCCAACCCCGATGTTCATTTGTTAAGGGGCTCGGCTTCCTTAATTATGGGTAGAGAGGATGAAGCACAAGCAGCATTTAAAAAAGCAATTAAAGTTGCAGGCGGCGAGGCCGATGATGTGATGTACCACATTGGGTCGGCTTTTATACAAATTGGCGAAATGAGTGAAGCCATTTCTTATTTTAAAAAGGCATTAAAATTAAACCCAAAACACGAACTGGCTTTATACGATCTGGCATTTTTTTGCGATCAGATTGGCGATTACAAAAGCAGTATTAAATACTACAACCGTTTTATTGATAACGACCCATACAATTATACTGCCTGGTTTAATTTGGGAATTGTTTTTAATAAAGCCGACAAGCACGACAAAGCCATTGAAGCTTACGAGTACACCCTTGCCATAAACGAAAATTTCCACATGGCATTATTTAATATCGGAAATGCATTGGCCAATGCCACTCGTTTTGAAGAAGCCATAGAAAAATACCTGGAATATCTGGAGTTTGAACCCGATAACGATGATGTACATTGTTACCTGGGCGAGTGTTATTTAAACCTCGACAACCTGGTTAAAGCGGAGCATTATTACCAAAAAGCCCTACGCATTAACAACGACAACGATACAGCATACTTTGGTATTGGCCTTATTATGTGGATTGAGAAAAAATTTGACAGAAGCATTGAATATATCGGCAAAGCTGCCCGGCTCGACAAGCAAA
Organism: uncultured Draconibacterium sp.; assembly: GCF_913063105.1. Taxonomy (GTDB): domain Bacteria; phylum Bacteroidota; class Bacteroidia; order Bacteroidales; family Prolixibacteraceae; genus Draconibacterium. The sequence continues at coordinate 21,396 of NZ_CAJXYQ010000016.1, forward strand.
ACTCGGAATACTGGCTTACCCTTGGGAAAGTTAACAACGACGCCGGACACCTCGATGATGCGGTAAAAGCGTTTAAAGAAGGCGTACGTGTTGATTCGGAAAATACCGAAATATGGCTAACCTGGGCCGAAACCCTGAAAAAAAACGATCAGATTTCGGATGCCATACGCATCATTAAAAAAGGTATTAAGAACAACGACGACTCGATGTTAAAGTATCGGCTTGTGGCCCTATTGCTGCAATGCAAAAAACGAAAAGAAGCCTACGAGTGGTTGCGAACAGCTATGAAACAAGACTTTGAAAATATCAACTACCTCTTTGATATTTACCCCAGAGCTTTAAAAAGTAAACAGCTTAAAAAAGTGGTTGACGATTTCCGCCGGGGTGATAAATAAACCTATGGTGTTGGCTTTTTCTCAAACACATTATTAACTCTTTACCTGGCCAAAAACATCTACTGCTGTTTTACAATTTGTTTTTGTATTTTGGCGTCCCAAAACGTCGCAAGTTTTACGACACAAATTCAATCCATAGATGAACAGATCAGCAAAAGACTATATTACACTGGCGCTAAAAGGTATGGGCATGGGAGCTGCCGATGTGGTACCCGGGGTATCAGGAGGCACAATTGCTTTTATTACAGGAATTTACGAAGAGCTTATCAACTCTATAAAATCGGTTAACCTGCACGCAATAAAACTTCTGCTAAGTTTTAAACTGGCCGCATTCTGGCAGGCTATAAATGGTTCTTTTTTAATTAGTGTGTTTATAGGAGTAGGCATTAGCGTATTTTCGCTGGCCAAAGGACTCGAGTATTTGCTTCACCACTATCCGATTTTGGTGTGGTCGTTTTTTTTCGGACTAATTGTTGCGTCGGCCATTTATGTGGCACGCTCTATAAAACGATGGAAAGCCGATACGGTTATTGGCGGATTGGTAGGCATTATTATCGCCTACCTGATTACTGTAATTACACCGGCTGAAGCCAACACCAGTTACTGGTTTATATTTCTGTCTGGCTCAATTGCCATTTGCGCCATGATTTTACCGGGTATTTCCGGAAGCTTTATCCTGGTTTTATTAGGCATGTACAAATTTATTTTATCGGCTGTTGGCGACATGAACCTGGCCGTTATTTTAACCTTTATGGCAGGTGCAGCAATTGGAATAATCGCATTCTCCAATGTTTTGTCGTGGCTGCTCAGGAAATTTCACAACACCACTATTGCTGTTTTAGCCGGATTTATGGTGGGATCGTTAAACAAGGTTTGGCCGTGGAAAGAAGTTACGCAAACCATTATCGACCGCCACGGAGAACTTAAGCCTATTGCTGAACGAAATATTTTACCGGGCACCTACGAACAATTAACGGGAAACGAGGCCTGGCTTTTGGGAGCAATTATACTGGCCCTTGCTGGTTTTGCCTTAATTTTTGTGGTAGAAGGAATTGGCAAGAAATTGAAAAAATAAACAGTCTCTGTAAACAACAAACGAAAAATATCAATTATCCAATATTCAGTTCAGAACATCCATCAACCAAACAAAACATGGATATTTGGATATTGAACATTGAAAATTCTACATTAGCAATTAAAACATCAGCACATGAAACGATACGGCTTATTAGGCTACCCACTCACCCACTCTTTCTCGAAACGTTATTTTACCGAGCGTTTTGAAAATGAAAAAACGGCGGCGACTTATGAAAATTTTGAGATTGATAGCATTGAGAAATTTCCGCAAGTAGTGAAAGATAATCCCGAGGTAGTTGGTTTTAACGTAACAATTCCGTACAAAGAACAGGTTATTCAGTACCTCGACGAGTTGAATGATTCGGCCAAAGAGATTGGAGCTGTTAATACAATCCGGGTAACCCGAACCGAAAACAGTATTCATTTAAAAGGATACAACACCGATACTTTTGGTTTTGAATCGTCGTTGAAACCCTTTCTGAAAGATCACCATAAAAAAGCACTGATTTTAGGAACCGGTGGTGCGTCAAAAGCCTTAAAATATGTACTTGGCAAGTTAGGAATCGAATACATTTCGGCATCTATTGAAGAGTTGAAAGAAAATGAAATTCGATACGAAGATATCGACGAGCAAATGATGAACGAACGATCGCTTATAATAAACGCCACTCCGCTGGGCACCTATCCAAAAGTTGAGACCTTCCCAAATATTCCCTACGAGTTTATTAACGGGAAGCACTTGCTTTTTGACTTGGTTTACAATCCTGAAGTAACCCAATTTTTAGCCAAAGGAGCAGCCAATGGCGCTACCATAAAAAACGGTTACGAGATGTTACTGAACCAGGCAAAAAGGTCGTACGAAATCTGGCAGTCAGGAGAATAGTTTTTTATTAACACGCAACTCAAGCGCAATATCTTTTTTTTACGAAAAGGTAAAAAACAGCGTTGACTCATTACGATAGTAAAAACAGAAATACAACGAATTATGGATAAAACAAAAGTTCTTTTTGTTTGTATGGGTAATATTTGCCGTTCGCCAAGTGCCGAAGCTGTTTTTAACGGCTTAATAAAACAGGCCGGTATAAGTAAACAGTTTGAGGTTGATTCGGCAGGCACATCGGGTTGGCACGCCGGAGAACCCGCCGACCGGCGTATGCAAAGCCATGCCATACGCCGCAACTACAATTTAACAAGCATCTCCAGAAAATTTAATCCGGCAAGCGATTTTGAATATTTTGACTATATCATTGGAATGGATGACCAAAATATGAGCAGCCTTAAAAACATGACCCGCAGTGCAGCCGATCTGGCAAAACTGCACAAAATGACTGATTTTGGCATAGAAAGTAGCTACGATGAAGTACCCGACCCGTATTACGGAGGAGAAGCGGGTTTTGAATTGGTGCTTGATTTACTGGAGGATGCCTGTCAGGGGTTTCTGAATGCAATTGAAAAGAAAAAAGCTGAATAATAAAATCATTATTCAGCTTTTTTCTGGCTATTCAAAATGGTAAAGAAAATTTACCAAACAGTCGTAGGCAGGTTTCTTTTCGCCTTCAATATCTACAACAATTTTTACCTGAATTTTAGCGATGCCACGCAGATTCTTAATGTCGTTTAACGATACGGTTGCACGTATTTTATCGTTCACCTTTACCGCTTGCTGAAAACGTAAACTTTCAATTCCGTAGTTCACAATCATTTTTACATTGCGTACATCAACCACATTGTACCACAAATAGGTTAGCATCGATAAAGAAAGGTAACCATGTGCAATGGTTGTTTTAAACGGCGACTCTTTTGCTGCACGCTCAGGATCGGTATGAATCCACTGATAATCAAGCGTTGCATCGGCAAACTTGTCAATTTGTTCCTGGGTAATCTGTACATAATCAGAAACCCCGATAACCTGCCCCAAAAGAGCTTCAAAATCCTCGTAGTTGTTTATAATTCTTTTTTCCATTGAAAGTGTATTCTGCTAATTGATGCGCCAAGTTAAGCCTTTTTAGGGAAGTATAAATGCAATCAGCAAGCCGAATATTCATATTTTAGAAAGCTTTTACAATGCCACACTGAATTTTAATCCTTTATGTTCAATTTTTTAAACCATTTGTATAAAAATTCACTGCAAAGATTAAGCATAATTTCGCGACCTAACGGTCTGCATTTCACAGAAATTCGTAACCTTTGCACTTCAATTTCTAGCATGAAGAATATTTTACGTACCACCACCTTTTTAGCCATTATTGCCTGCTGGCTTTGGTCTACTGCCTTTGTTGGGGTTAAAATTGGCTTAGAGCACCATACTCCGTTTCAGTTTGCAGGTATCCGTTTTTTTATTTCCGGAGTACTCATCTTTTTGTATTTCGGTAAACCCAGGCAGTATCTCCTGCAGCTAAAACAAAATTTAAAGTTTATTCTGCTACTATCTCTAATTCAAATTTTTGCGCAATATGCCCTTTTTTACAGTGGCATAAACCTACTTCCAAGTTCGCTTTCGGCAATGATTATTGGCTCTCAACCACTTTTTATTGCCATGGTTGCACACTTTTCATTTCATAACGACCGAATGACATTGCGAAAAACACTGAGTATTTTAATTGGTGTGGTGGGAATTGCCATTATTTCGCTTGGGCGCACAAGTGTTGAAATGCAAGGCGAACTGGAATGGCTGGGGATTTGCCTTCTACTGATTAATAATATTGTTTCAGGCTATTCAAATGTGCTGATTGCCAAAAACACTTCGGGTATTTCGCCGGTGGTTTTAAGCTCCACCTCCTTAATTATCGGAGGTCTTATGCTTTCGGTGGTATCGGTCCCACTCGAGGGAATTCATCTGGGGCCTTTCCCGGCAGAATATTGGTATGCTCTGGCATGGTTAAGCTTTTTGTCTGCTGCTGCTATTACCATCTGGTATTCATTGTTAAAACGCCCCGGCGTTAAGGTTTCAATATTAAATGTTTGGAAGTTTTTAATCCCGGTGTTGGGTGCAGCCCTTAGCTGGCTTTTGTTAAGCAACGAAAAACCCGACCTAATTTCAGTTTTAGGTATGCTGGTAATTGCCTTGTCGTTAATAAGCCTTAACTATGCCAACCGAAGGGATCAGCAAAAACAACAAACAAAAAAAACCGAATAACTGTTTCTTATCAGTTATCCGGTCTTTCAAAAATCGTTGTTTCTTATTCTTCCAGTACCAGCAGTTCAATGGTCTTAAAATCGGTATTGTGGCTTTCGGCCTGAATAGAAATCGTTCCTTTTGTAAGTAATTTGTTGCCATCAGCCGGTAACAGTTTTTCGTAGTACTGGTCTCGCGGGTCGAGCTGTGGTTGCTCGTAGTACATTACTTCTTTACCATCTACAAAGTGGCGGATTATTTTGTCACCACGCACTTCAACTTCAACAATCACCCACTCGTCATCAAGCTGAGTATCAGATTTAGAATTAATGCAGTGCTGTTCAATCAACTCACCATTCATTATTACATTAGTTCCCGGAGTACATAAGTTCATTGTTGAGCGTTCGCCTTTACCCGAAATTCCGCCTAATAGCTGTACCTCAATTGAAGTCGGAAAATCCTGGTCCAACTCCATCGATTCGGCACTTTGCCCGTGAATCATTAAACCATTATTCCGAAAAGCCCAGCCCGGACCACCCTTTACCTGTGCGCCAACAAAGCGGTAAACAACCCGAAGCCTGTAGTGCGAAAAAGTGTCCTTGTAAAACAAGTGCCCGAACTTGCCATTCCACTCGTCCCAGTTTTCGTACGACACGCGCAATATTCCATCCTCAACCCGAAATGTATTTTTATAATTCTCTCCTAAAACTTCACCTTTAAACTTTACTTGCCAGTCGTTTAAATCTTTTCCATTAAATAACTGAATCCAGTTTTCACCTGGTTTTGCCGAGCTTTGCTGTTTTTTATCAGCATTTGTGCAAGAGCTTAAAAATAAAACACTTACCAGAAAAACTTGTAATAAATAGTTGTTGTACCTTATCATTATTGATGATTTTTATTGATTTAGTTAATGAGAGTAAAGGTAAACTATTATGAAAAAAATAAAAATTAACCAGTTGGTTAAACTTTTTGACTAAAAGCTTGTTTTTTTAATCAACACTTTTTAATTTTGACCATATGGTTAAACTTTTTGGTTAATTTTATGAGTGAAACAAAAAAAGACAATACAGAAGAGAAAATTCTGAAAGCGGCCCAAACAGTATTCATTCAGAAAGGCATGGATGGGGCACGCATGCAGGAAATAGCCAATGAGGCAGGGATAAACAAAGCGCTGCTGCACTACTATTTTCGATCGAAGCAGCTGTTATTCAACGCTATTTTTAAGAAAGTTTTTGGTAAAATATTACCCAACATCATGCAAATGGTACGCTCTAACCGCCCAATTGAAGACAAACTTGGCCTATTTATCGAAAACTACATCGACCTCCTCAGCAAAAATCCATTTCTCCCCACATTTATTTTAAAAGAAATTAACCGCGATGCAGCCTTTCTGGCCAAGGTTATAAAAAGTAATGGCATAAATCCTACAGAGGTTTTTAACATGTTGGAGCAAGAAATGGAGAAGGGAAACATTCGAAAAATGGACCCGCGCGAAGTACTAATTAACATACTTAGTTTAAGCATTTTCCCTATTGCCGCAAAGCCATTAATGTCGGTAATGTTTTTTGAAAACAAGCAAAAAGATTACGATGCTTTTATTGAACAACGTAAAACCAGCGTAAAAGAATTCATCTTAAATTCTATTCTGGTAAAAAAGAGTAGTTAAAACACAAAAAAAGAGGCGTAAAACTGCTGAATCGTGTAACGAAATAAACACAAGCCAATGAAAAAGATTCTGTTACTTCTAATTCTTCCGGTGCAACTGGCTGTTGCCCAAACCAACATTCACCTTGATAGTTGTTATGTTTGGGCAAGGCAAAATTACCCAAACCTTAAACACACCCAATTATGGAAAGAGATTAGCGCACTTTCCATTCAAAATAAGGAAACTAATTTGTTGCCACAACTCACCTTAAACGGACAGATCAGCTACCAGTCGGATGTTACTGAAATTTCGGTATCGATACCGGGCATGTCTATTCCAACCGCCTCAAAAGACAGGTACAGCACTTATGCCGAGCTGCAACAATCAATTTGGGACGGGGGAGTTACCAAAGCCAGCAAAACACTGGAGCAAGCCATTTTAAAAAGTAATCTATGCCAGCTAGAGCTTGAACTCTATCAGTTAAACGACCAGGTGTTGCGCGCCTTTTTTACTACACTGCTTGTAGACCAACAGAAACAAGTGATACTAGCCCAGTTAAAAGTGATTGCTAAAAAACTGGAACTCGTACAGTCAGGAATTCGCAATGGTGTTACCGAGCCAGCTGCAGCATTGGTGCTTAAAGCGGAGGAAATTAATCTAAAACAAAGTATTGTTGAGCTTCAGGCAGCCCGCAATGCAAGTTGTAAAATGCTGGCGGTTTTAATCGGCAAAACGGTGAATGAACAATCGAAATTCCTTTTTCAGCCCACATTTACTCCTGACACAAGACTTGTTCGCCCCGAGTTGCAATTGCTGGCCAACCAACGAGAACAGCTTAGTTTCCAAAGCGAACTAATACAAAAAACACGAAATCCTAAATTCTATGGATTTGGCCAGTTAGGTTACGGAAAACCGGGTTTAAATATGCTACTCGACGAATTTAAAGGCTACTATCTCCTGGGAGTTGGTGTATCGTGGAATGCTTTCGACTGGAAAAAAACCAGCCGTCAACAACAGGTTTTACGCCTTCAGCAAGACATGCTCCAAAGCCAGGAACAAACCTTTTTACAAAATATGAGCATTGTTCTTATTCAACAAAAAGAGGAAATAGCCAAGCTGGAACTTTTAATTAATAACGACCGCCAACTTGTTGGTTTAAGAACGGAAATTACCAAAGCAACAGCCTCAAAACTTGAAAACAATGTAATTACTGCCACAGACTATGTTCAGGAACTGCAAACAGAAACCATTGCCAAATTACAGCTCGAACTGCACAAAATTCAGTTAAATCAGGCCCACGAAAAATATATGCTGCTTAACGGAAAAACGCTAAAAAGCGGCAATGAAATCAATTAAACTATTACTTGTTATGAAAAAAATACTCGTCCTTACTTCAATTGCTGTTATGCTATTTTCTTGTGAACGAAACACCGAAACGGCCGATGCTTATGGCAACTTTGAGACAGAATCGGTAATTGTTTCTGCCGAAAATACCGGAAAAATTATAGCGCTAAACATTAAAAAAGGCGACATCATAAAAGCAGGATTTCCGGCTGTACTTATTGATACCACGCAACTACATTTGCAACATTTGCAGGCTAAAGCACAGCAGGCGGCTGTTATAAGCAAACGAAGTTCAATTCAATCGCAAATTGTTGTTCTTGAAGAACAAATGAAAAACCTAAAGGTGAACGAAGCGCGCATAAAACAAATGCTTAACGATGGTGCGGCAACACAAAAGCAACTTGATGATTTACAAGGACAAATAAGTGTAATTGAAAAACAAATTGAGAATACAAAAACACAGTTTTTACTCATCAAAAAAGAGTATGCCGTGTTAGCAGCTCAAGAGCAATCGCTCATTGATCAGTTAAAACGCTGTACCGTTAAATCTCCCGTTTCAGGAACGATTTTGGAAACCTATGCCGAACGGGGTGAACTGGCAGCAACCGGCCGGGCCTTATTTAAAATTGCAGATATAAACCAACTGGAGCTAAAGGTTTATGTTAGCGGTGCGCAACTGCCGCAAATTAAACTTGGACAGAAAGTTACCGTTTATACCGACCGGAATGAAACAGAAAACCAATCGTTAACCGGCACCATATCATGGATTTCGCCTGAAGCCGAATTCACCCCAAAAATTATTCAGACCAAAGAAGAGCGGGTAAAACTGGTTTATGCAGTTAAGGTAGCTGTAAAAAACGATGGAACATTAAAAATAGGAATGCCAGGCGAAGTGCGTTGGCAATAATAGCTGTTTTTCATGATCGAGATTTCCGAAATATGCAAGTCGTATAAAACCACCAGGGCGCTGGCAGGCATAAACCTGCATATAAACAAAGGCGAACTTTTTGGTTTAATTGGCCCCGACGGTGCCGGGAAAACAACCCTGATTCGAATTTTAATGACCCTGCTTTTACCCGACTCGGGCACGGCAACCCTTGATGGAATAAATGCGGTGGACGCCTATAAAAAAATAAGGCGGATAGTAGGTTATATGCCGGGACGATTTTCGCTGTACCAGGATTTAAGCGTTGAAGAAAATCTTAAATTCTTTGCTACCGTTTTTGGTACCAGTGTCGAGAAAAACTACGATCTTATCCGCGACATTTACCACCAAATAGAACCTTTTAAAACACGCCGGGCAGGTAAACTTTCGGGGGGAATGAAACAAAAACTTGCCCTTTCGTGCGCATTAATCCATAAGCCTAAAATACTGGTGCTCGACGAACCAACAACCGGCGTAGATGCGGTTTCGCGAAAAGAATTCTGGGAAATGCTTAAAAACCTGCAGCAAAAAGGAATTACAATCCTGGTGTCTACACCGTACATGGATGAAGCCAATTTATGCGACCGCGTTGCTTTAATTCAAAAAGGAAATATCCTTGATGTAGATGCGCCCCAACGGATAACTGAAAAATTTCCGAGGAAAATAATACAGGTAGGAGCCAAAAATATGTACCGCTTAATAAATGATTTACGTGCTTTTAAAGCCGCAGAAGCGGTTTATGCTTTTGGCCAACATGCGCATTTCACAGGGGTTAACGACCAGGTTGAACCCATTGAGATTGACAGGTATTTGCATCAAAAGGGCCACACTGAAGTGCTGGTGGAAGAAATTCCGGCAGGAATTGAAGATGTTTTTATGAACCTAATGGAACAACAGAGTTAAACTTGCAATGAGAATGGAAAACATAATATCGGCAAAAAACTTAACCAAAAAGTTTGGCAGCTTTACAGCCAATAATGCATTAAGTTTCAATGTAAAACAAGGAGAAATTTTTGGTTTCCTCGGAGCAAATGGTGCTGGTAAAACCACTGCAATCCGAATTTTATGTGGACTTTCAGCACCAAGTTCAGGCGAAGTTACAGTTGCCGGTTTTAATATTTACAGCGAAACCGAAAAAATAAAGAAAAACATCGGCTACATGAGCCAAAAATTTTCGTTGTACGAAGACCTTACCATTTCAGAAAACATAAAACTATATGCCGGTATTTATGGAATTAAAAGAAAACAACGAATTGAAAAAGAAGCACAACTTTTAAAACGGCTTGAGCTGGAAGCGGTTAAAAATAAACTGATAGGAGACTTACCCTTGGGCTGGAAACAAAAGTTGGCTTTTTCGGTTGCCATATTTCACCAACCAAAAATCGTTTTTCTTGATGAGCCGACAGGCGGAGTTGACCCGGTTACGCGACGTAAATTCTGGGATTTGATTTATGAAGCGGCCAGTAATGGAATTACCATTTTTGTAACCACACACTACATGGACGAAGCAGAATACTGCGATCGGGTTTCCATAATGAATGCCGGAAAGATAGTGGCGCTCGACACGCCGGCCGGGCTAAAAAAACAGTACAGCGCCACCAATATGGACGAAGTATTTTTAAAAATTGCCCGATAAATCCGCAGAAAAAAACGCTTGCAGCCTTAAATAAGCAAATAAAATGAAACAACTGAAATCATTTATACAAAAAGAATTTTACCACATTTTTCGCGATCCGCGAACCATGCTCATTTTGTTTGGCATTCCGGTGGCACAGTTGCTAATTTTTGGTACGGTTATTAAAAGCGAGATAAAAGATGTTCACATTGCCATTTACGACCAGTCGAAAGATGTAACTACGCAGGAAATTACCAACAAACTGCTTTCGTCGGGCTATTTTGTTTTAGACAAAAACCTCGACAACCTTAACGAAATTGATGCCATATTCAAAAAAGGAAAAGTAAGGCAAGTTATCGTTTTCGAGAATAATTTTGGTAACAACCTGGGCAAAGAAGGCAGGGCTGCAATGCAGTTAATTGCCGACGCATCAGACCCTAACACGGCAAAACTGGCCATTTCGTATACCCGGGCAATTGTTAACGACTATATTGCCAAAAGCTTCGGTGAAACAAAAAAGCCCATGCAAATAACACCCGAGGTGCGCATGTATTTTAACGAAGAAATGAAAAGTGCTTATATGTTTGTTCCGGGAGTAATGGCACTTATTCTGATGCTGATTTCTGCCATGATGACTTCCATTTCGATTACCCGCGAAAAAGAGCTGGGTACCATGGAAATTTTATTGGTTTCGCCTTTAAAACCAAGTCAGATTATTATTGGCAAAGTACTCCCCTACCTGTTGTTGTCGATTGTAAATGCTTTTATAATTGTACTAATTGGCCATTTTGTTTTTAAGGTGCCGGTTAACGGTAGTTTTTTATTATTGATGCTTGAAACAATACTGTTTATTTTAATGGCGCTTTGTCTTGGCATCCTCATTTCTACCGCCGCAAAAAACCAAATGACCGCCATGTTTATTTCAATGATTGGATTGATGCTGCCAACCATCTTGCTTTCGGGCTTCATTTTCCCCATTGAAAATATGCCCGTAGTTTTGCAATACTTAAGCCACATTATGCCGGCACGGTATTTCATCTCAATAGTAAGAACCATTATGCTAAAAGGGACAGGAATACTCTTTATTTGGAAAGAAACGGCAGTTCTACTGGGAATGACCCTCTTTTTTATAGCCGTAAGTGTAAAGAAATTTAAAATAAGATTGGAGTAAAAATAGTCCAGTTTTAATGGAATGGGAATAAAAGAACAAGCGTAATTTTCTAAATGAAAACCATAAGCTACATACTACAAAAGGAGTTTCGGCAAATCTTTCGGAACCGCACCATGCTGCCAATGATTTTTATGGTGCCCATTATTCAGATGTTGATTTTGGTATTTGCTGCCACTTACGACATGAAAAAAATAGATATGGTGATAGTTGACCACGACCTGTCGGAAAATTCAAAAGAACTGATTGCCAAATTCAACGGAATTCCATTTTTTAATATGCTTCAGCTGGAACAGTCGGAAAAACTTGCCGAACAAAAATTACTGACGGGGGAAGCAGATGTAGTTCTTGTTTTTCCGATGGATTTTGAGCGAAAGCTTATTCGCCACAACCACACAAACATTCAGCTCCTGGTTAATGCCATTGAGAGTAACTCAGCTCAACTCATATACACTTACGCTGCCAATATTGTGGCCGATTACAATCAACAGATCATCTCGGAATGGAAAGCAATTCCGGAGTTTGAAGTACCTGCACAAATTAACATTGCTGAAAACTATTGGTACAATACAGAGCTGGATTACAAGTGGTTTATGGCTCCGGGTATTTTGGCCATTCTGGTAACCCTGATTGGCATGTTTATGTCGGGAATGAACCTGGTGCGCGAAAAAGAAATTGGCACCATAGAACAACTTAATGTAACGCCACTAAAAAAATACCAGTTTATTATCGGCAAACTAGTACCGTTTTGGATAATTGGCTTATTCGATCTGGCTTTTGGGTTGGCAATTGCCTGGCTGGTTTTCGATCTTCCGATTGTGGGCAGCCTGTTTACCCTGTTTTTTATGGCCGGAATTTACCTTATTGGTATACTTGGTTTAGGCTTGTTTATTTCAACCCTTGCCGATACCCAGCAACAGGTAATGTTTGTGAGTTTCTTCTTTTTAATGATGTTTATTTTGATGGGAGGTATTTTTACGCCGGTTGAAAGTATGCCTGACTGGGCACAAACTATCGACCATCTTAACCCACTGTACTATTTTATGCGAATAATGCGTATGGTTGTTTTAAAAGGATCAGGCTTCACCGAGTTACTTCGCGAACTTATTTCTTTAACCTTTTTGGGAATTACCTTTTTAAGCCTGGCCATTTGGCGCTACCGAAAAACGGCCTGACAGTAAAATCTGTTTACATTGCACGAATCAAATTTTCCATTCTTCAGGATAAAAACAATAGTTAACTTTTTAAAATTGATCACGTTAATTTAATTACATTCAACCATGTTTAAATGAAATAATGATGAATGAGCATTTTGTTTTGGAAATACAAGAACAAGAATATTTTGAAGAAGGAATATTCAGGGTTTTAGATAAGCTACACCTTGATGCTGCGAAGTTTATTACGGCCAAAACACAGCAGCACCACAATATTCACGAGTTACGAACTAACATAAAAAAAATACGCGGAATTCTGCGTTTACTGCGACACGAAATTGGCGAAGACAGTTATCAGCTTATGAATTCACACTATAAAAACCTGGCGGCAGAAGTGGCCGTTTTACGAGACGATACTTCGCAAATAGAATTACTGCAGGAAATTAAAAACCGAATAAAAGACACAGCCGTTAAAAAGGATTTGGGGATAATTATAGCCCAACACGATGATACCAGAAAACAGGCATTCTATTTGTTTAATCAGTCTGGCAATGCCGAAAATCTTAAGCAAATGATTCTTGGTTTGCAACAAATGATGCATGAACTATCCTTATCAGGAAACCCGGAATTATTCATACTAAAAAGCTTAAAACATATTTACCGGCAAGCGCGCAGTGCTTTTGAAATTACCGGACTTTTAAACGATGAAGAACTATACCACTACTGGCGCAAACAGGTTAAATATTTAATGTATCACTTAATGCTTTTAAATAAAGCCTGGCCCAATTCCATCCGAGTATTTATAAATGATTTAGGCCGGCTCGCGAGTAAATTGGGTGAATTGCACGACTTAAATTTATTCCATACCGGCATCAAAGAAAAAAGGATATATTGCTCGGCCAAAACACAACAAAGTTATTTATTACGTTTTGTTTACAAGCGTCGCTGGCAGTTAAAGAAACACATCCATAGCCTTGGCGAACAATGCTTTACCGAAAGCAGCGATGCTTTTGCCATGCGCATTTTTAATTCCTGGGAAAATTCGGTAATGAGTAAAAAAACTATTAAAAACAGAAAAAACGCAGACGGTTCCTGCAATTGCACATACTAATAACAATTCTTTACTATGCTGTATTTTCAGCACTCATTTCCAAAAGTTTTAAAACCGTTTTTAAATTACGTGTGGTAGCCCGCGTTTTAAATACCTTTTCAATATAATTGTTCGTAAGTTTTGTTTTCCCGTAGCCGTTCGGGCAATAGATATAAATCGCCTTTTCGCTTAAAAAGTACCGCTCACCATTTTGCATTTGCAAGCTCAGTTTCGTCTCCTGCTGACTTTTAAAACCAGCATCTAAAAAAGTGATATGAAGGTATGAGTTATCCAGAGTTTCATTTGAAAGAAAAGGATTATCCTGCACCGTTTTCTGAAAATCGTCAAGAGCAAAAACCATTACAGGCACACAAAATCCAAAATCTTTCTCAATTTGCTTTTCAATTAAAACTTCCAGTTCACCAGGGTTGTCATTTTCTGAAAAGAATAAAACATTACCACTTTGAATGTATGTTTTTACGCTTTTAAAACCGGCCGCTCCAAACATAGCCCGAAGTTGTGCCATTTTTATACTATTTTTTCCGCTTACATTTATGCCACGCAACAAGGCTATATATTTTTTCATCGGCCAAAACATTGGGTTGATAGAAGAAACAACAGCTTAATTAAAACAAGGTTTTATAAAAGTTTAATAGTGGGAATTATACGAACAGCAAAACGACAAAAGTCAACCACAAAAAAAACCGCCCCTGAGCTATTTAAACCCCAAAGGCGGTGCACTGTCCCTTCCTCACTATTTTTTTGATATTGATTTAGCCACGCTAAATCCCACTTAAATTTTTTAATTATTATGAGTTTTTTTAATGGATGGAGTCATTGTTTTAACGCTAGTAGTTTTTAGTTTTTTTCGGTTTATAACAGGGTAAAAAAGCAAGCTGTTTTATCATTTTTGCTTGCTTTATCTAAATTAATACATTTTTTGTTAAAAGTCAAGTGGCTATAAAATAAAACTTTTAGCCCGGGTAATACAAGCCAGAATCAGGCCCTACAGGCCAACCCAACAACAACCAAACAACCAAAATAATTACCCAAACCAGGAAAAAGAAAAACGTATAGGGCAGCATGGTAGCGATAATGGTTCCAATACCGGCCTTCTTATCATAGCGTTGAAAAAAGGCAACAATTAAGGCAAAGTACGACATCATTGGCGAAATTATATTGGTAACAGAATCGCCAATACGATAGGTATTTTGAATTAACTCGGGTGAATAGCCCAACAACATAAACATGGGGATGAAAGCCGGCGCAAGAATGGCCCACTTTGCCGAAGCACTACCCATAAATAAGTTAAGCACCCCAACCAAAATTATAAAGGCAATCATTAAAGGAATGGAGCCCAGGTCAAGGGATTTGATAAAATCGGCCGATTCAATGGCAAAAATCAACCCGATATTTGTCCACTTAAAATAGGCCACAAACTGAGCTGCAAAAAAGGTGAGAACAATATAAATTCCCAGGGTCTCCATGGCTTTCCCCATACCTCTCATTACATCCGAGTCGTTTTTATAGGTTTTAGCACCAATTCCGTAGGCTACCCCCAATACGGCAGCGGCAATAAAAATTATGGCAACAATACCCATTAAAAATGGCGAACGTAATATATCACCATTCTCGCCGCGCAAATACCCATGCTCCGGAATTACACCAAATAATAAAAATGCAGTTAAAAAAGCTCCCGCCACAAGTGCATAAAGCAGGCCGCGTTTTTCGTCTTTACTTAACTTGCGTAACTCTTCCGGTTTTTCATCTCCATCGTAAACCCCCAATCGCGGAATAACCACTTTCTCGGTTACCCAGGTTCCCACAATGGCAATAAAAAAGGTAGATACAAACATAAAATAGAAATTAGCGGCAGGGTTTACCAGGTATTCAGGGTCGATAATTTGAGCTGCCTCTTCTGATAACCCGGCCAACAAGGGATCGATGGTGCCTAACAATAAATTGGCACTGTACCCACCCGAAACTCCTGCAAAAGCAGCCGCCATACCGGCCAGGGGATGCCGGCCAACAGCCAGGAATATAATGGCTCCCAGCGGAACGAGTAGCACATAACCCACCTCGCTGGCAGTGTTTGATAATATAGCTGAAAATACGATTACAAAAGTGAGTAAACGCTTTGGTGCCGAGGTTACCAACAGGCGCAAAACAGTAGCAATAAAGCCACTGCTTTCGGCAATACCAATACCCAACATAGCCACTAGCACTGTTCCTAACGGAGCAAAACTGGTGAAATTAGTAACCATTTCTTTGAGTATTTTTCCCAGGCCCTCTTTCGACATCAGGTTTACAGGCTCAATCATTTCACCGGTTCTGGGATGCAAGGCATGAATATCAAACAAACTTAAAAAACCGGAAAGCAAAACAACCAAAAACGCAAAAATGGCAAACAAGGTAGCAGGATGCGGCAGCGCATTTCCTCCTTTTTCAACAATATTTAAAAATCGTGCGAGATACTTATTGTTCATGTTTCAATTAAATGTTTCAGAATATTCTAACCAAAAGTTTTGAAATAGGTTCAGGAAAAAGAACTAAAAACGCAAAATACAAAATACTCCATTCATACTCCTTCAATTTTTAAGGTTCGGCAAAAAAACTACTTTGCTGTTTTTATCAGTCATTTCTAATTCTAACTTATCAATAAAATTTTAGCGTTTACAAAAATAAAACAATAAAAAATGTAACCATTTGTATCTTTCGGAAACTAAGTAGCAAACAAAAATCAAAAATCGTTGAAGAAAGAAGAACAGTTTAACCGGTTAGTGGAAGAGAACGACAATCGTATTCGGCGAATTTGCAGTTATTACAACTCGAACACTACCGACCAAAAAGACATGTACCAGGAGATTTTGGTGAACATTTGGAAGAGTCTCGATAATTTCAGAGGCGATTCTTCAATAAACACCTGGATTTACCGCATCGCTATTAATACCTCGTTAAGTTACACAGGTAAAGCCTATAAGCATTTAAAAGTAATGGTTGATGCCGAGCAGCATAAGCTTGCTTCGATAATGGATGTTGAAACTTTAGAAGAAAAGCTGGTAGAAGAAAAGCAACTGCAACGTCTGCAAAACGAACTAAATACAATGTCGGTTATTGAGAAAGCACTTATATCGTTAATGCTGGAAGGCCTTACCATGAAAGAAATAGCAGACGTTATTGGCATTACAGAAAGTAATGTAAAAGTTAAAATTCACCGTATTAAATCGCAACTCAGAAAAAAACTGGAGGATACAAGCCATGACTGAAAGCACAGAAAACAACCTGAACAAATTAATACAAAGGCTAAAAAATGCCGATTCAAAATACGCCAATATCGTAAAAGGAGTGCAAGCTATTTACTGGGTTTTAGTTCCCTTGTACCTCATTCTTATTGTTATACACCTTTTTAACAATGATCCGTTTACGGAAGTAATAGGAAGTGCCTGTTTTTTATCGGGCATGCTAATTTTTGCTTTTCTAATGAGGTATTACTACAAAACATACAGCAAAGTTGATTACTCGTTGCCAACCCTGCAAATGTTAAAAAAGGCAGCCTACCGCCATAAGCTTTTTCAATGGCAGGCTTTATGGGCACTGCTGGCTATACTTTTTATAGATGCGGGCTTAGTGCTTAACCACACGGGAGATGGTAACATCTGGCAAACACAAATTTGGTTTGCCCCTGTACTTGGGCTTAGTTTTCTGGTTGGTGTAATTTGGTGGTATATTCAGTTTAAACCACTGCGAGACCAGGCCTTAACGCTAATAGCTGAAATTGAGGGGGATGATTGAGGTACATTTTCGAGTTTCAAATAATTAAGTGAGCGATTTATTGGTGCCTAAAATGTAATTTTAAAGAAAACTGCCGGCGTAAAAGCCACAGCATCAGAATATACACCAACTAAATTTACATTATCCACTGTACTCACTCTAATATTTGAATACTTTATGTTGTCGGTATTCAAAATATTAAGAATGGAAATTCCGGCCTCGGCCTTAACTTTGCCCGGTTTGAATTTATAAACCAACGATGCATCAAGCCGCCGATAAGGTCTGTCGAGATCGAGGCTGCTGTCGATATCAAAGCGCTCGAAACCCGAACCATAAATGTAATTGGCCGATAGATAAAATGACCGGTAATTAAACACTCCTGCAAATTTAAGCTCGTGTTTTTGCTGATGCGGAGCGGGTCGCCATTCATCGGACACATAAAACGGATAGTTTTCTTCGGTATTACTTAAGGTGTAGGAAACCCAGGCCATGTGCCTTTTTAATTCTTTTTTAACAAACAAATCAAGTCCACGGCTTTTAGCCCTACCTGTGTAAAAGCCCTGGTTTATGCGTTTATTTCCTATAAAAAAACGGTTTAATCCTGTGGTAGTTTTGTTGTAGACCTCGGCGCTTACCGTAAATCCGTTTTTATTGTACGACATTCCGCCAACCCAATGTTCTGCATGTAAAACAGGCACCAAATCATTATCGGCATTAATCCAGAAATTGGTAAAATTATTCGAGCTGTCAACCACAGTTGTTTTCGATAAATACTGGTTATATTTTCCCCATGATGCATTAAGTTTTACCGATTCAGAAAGCTTAATTGATGCTGATAATCGTGGTTCGAAGTACCATTTTTCTACTTCGTTAACATAGGTAACACGCCCACCCGTTTTAAACAACAGGTGTTTACCAAGCGGATATTCGTCTTGCACATAGCCCCACAAACGTGGCGAGTGATTGGTAATGTTTAACAGCTCCTGGTTAAGAGAGATGCGCAAAAGCTCCACATTATTATCAATAATTCCGGCACCGGCAATCACCCGATGACCATCTTTCATATTAAAAATATGCTCAGCCCCGAAACTCACCTCATCCACGGTATTTTCACTGGTAATTTCTCTTCTGATTTTTATTTCGCCTGTTCTGTTGTTTTCGGTTTTGTTTCTTTCAAATATTTGTCTTTCAAACAAAGCATAACTTAAGGTTAAATTGGTTGTATTTCCGTTGCGGTGCGGCAAACCAATTTGCACCGAACCTCCCAATTGCTGATTCTTTTCCTTTTCTGAACGATTAAAAATAGTACGGCCAAACTCGCTTTCCAAATCATAATTAAAATCGTCGCCACCGCCATACAGGCTAAATGCAAAACGTTTTCCTTTTTCCCCTTCATAAACATATTTCAGGTTAGCATCGCGAAAAACAAAATCGGGTTGTACTTCAAAATCAATGGCATTTGATGAACTGTTTCCCTGTGCTGCACCTTGCCCATTTCCGTTTGAGTTATCGCGGGCAAACCAGGTAATATTGGTTGGGTTGTAAAGCTGATAATAGGTTTGCCTGTAGGCTGCCAGCAGCGACGATTTTGAACTTAGCGGCACTTCCAACATCGAATTCACAGTGGTTGAGTTAATATTAAAAGTAAAAGCAGGTTGCAACAAGCTCCCGTTTTTCCCCTGTATGTCAACAATTCCGCCAACCCTTTCGCCATAACGGGCGCCATATCCACCTTTCAGCACTTCAATGTTTTTTACCACAAAAGGATTAACTACTGCAATATTATCATTAAAGTTTTTCAGGCCGAAAACAGTAAAACCATCAAATTGAATCTTGCTTTGACTTTCATAGGCACCCCAGATTAACAAATCGTTTGATTGTTCTCCTGATGCAAGAATTCCGGGCATTAATCGCAAAAGGTTAAAAACCGAATTATCGCCGTGTCCGGGCAAAACTGGTGCTATCTGATGGTTAATTTTCATTTGTCCCGGCATATCGCCAATCAATGTCGACTTTTCAATTGGGTTACTATAAATTTTAATCTCCTGTATTCGTTCAATTTGCGGATACAAAAAAAAGTTACGATGAATACTTCCGGTAACAACTGTATCGTACACAAAATACCCCAGGTGCGAAATTTGCAGGTTAAAAGTGGTATCGGCAGATGCTATAAAATTAAACTGTCCCTGCAAATCGGATTGAACAGGAAGCCGGTTAATTAAAATGTAGGAATAAGGTAAGGGCTCGAATGTATTAGCCTCCATAACCCTTCCTGATATGCGGGTAAATCCGGTAACTTGCCGGGGTTCTTTCTTCGGAATAATAAGCAAAACATTGCCTGAGCGTTCGAGCTTCAGGGGCAAATCCTTTATCAGGAATTGCACAGCCTCTTCGTTACTGTTGAAATGTTTATTGATAGCTGTTACCGGGAATGCGGAAAGTAAGTCGCTGTCGTAAGCAAACTCGAAACCATATTTTTCCTTTAAATCAAGTAATACCTGATTTAAAGGCGTTTTTCGCGTGTTAATTTCAATGGTGCCCTGCTTTTGTGCCAATAACTGTACGCCTATTAATAAAACAAAAACCAGGGAAACTAGTTTCTTCATTAACTTTCCTCTGTAACAAAATACACATTCTCGTTTTGTTTGGTATACTTCAAACTCATGGGTTTGCAAACAAAATCCAACACATCTTCAACGCTGTGTTGTTTCGAAAAATTGCTTCCAAAGTTACGATTATTTAATTCCGGATCGAGTTTTATTGTTACTGCATACTGGCGCTCAATTTCATCAATTACCTCTTTTAGCGGCCGGCCGGCGAAAAAGAAAAAGTTTTGTTTCCAGCTAACAGCTTTTTCTGTGTTAAATATTTTTGTTAAAACCAGTTTACCCTCCTCCAGTTCGGCATGGTTTTGCGGCAATAAAACCACGGCTTCGTCTTTTCCCGTGCGCACCTGTACTTTGCCGGTTAAACAGGTTACCCGGTATTTTTTGTCGCGGGCAAAAATATTAAATGATGTACCCAAAACCTGTGTGGAGCCATATTTTGATTTCACCGTAAATTTTGAACCTTTCTCAACGTTAAAGAATCCTTCTCCTTCAAAATTCACCTTACGCTCCAACTTCCATTTTAAGGGGTAATAAACTAGTTTTGATGCCGCATTCATCTCAACAATAGAGCCATCGGGCAATTGAACAGTCATTCGTTCGCCGGGTAAACAGTTTATGGTTTTATGATAGGTTGACACCACTCCAAGCAGTCCGACCAATACAAAAATTACAGCAGCTGCCACCCACTGAATTACATCCTGTTTAAAGGAAACAACATTGGCTGGTTTATCATCAATCTCTCGTTGCAATGTTGCCCAAACATCCTCGTCCGACCTGTTCCAGTTAATCTTTCCCTTCTCAAAGAGATCTTTTTCGAGGTGATTTAAAGCCTTACTATGTAATTTTTTTTCACTCATTAGTGTTTAAGCTTGTTCTTAAATAAGCAAGTGCAAGTTTCATTCTTTTTTCTATTGCTTTTATACTAACACCTGTTATCTCGGCAATCTCTCTGTAACTCAGAGCTTCTACTCTGCTCATTAAAAAAACGGTTCGTTGTTTTTCCGGCATTTTAGCCAGTGCCAATCGGTAGTTTTCTTTTAACTGAGAAAACACCATCTCTTCTTCGGGCGATCTTGATTCGCCATTGTATTCGAAATGATCGAAAAAATCGAATGAACGTTTTTCTTTGCGGCAATGTGAAACAAAAATATTGTTCGCAATTTTATAAAGTAGTCCCTTTACTCGTTTCAAATCAATCTGTAGTTGCTTTTCCCAGATGGTAAGAAAAACCTCCTGCGCAATGTCGGTTGCCAGTTCGGTATCTCCAGACCGGTAAAACACATAACTGCGAATTTGCGCAAAATGCTCATCAAATAGTTTTTTAAATTCTTTCTTAGTCAAAATCCGGAAGCAATTGTTTTAAGCAAAGTTACATTAGTTTGCGACTTTTGGGAAAAACGGCGGCAATATTCTCACCGCCATTTTTCGTAAAAATCACTATCCGTTGCCGTTTTGGCCATTACCGTTTTGATTGTCACTATCCTGTTGACCGCCATTCTCATTCTTCTCTTCTTTACCCTTGTATTTCCTTTCCGATAGGTCGATTACCTGTTCACCGTCGGCATTGGTTAGCAAAGCGTAGTGGTTGCATTCATCGTCGCCTTCGCTGTATCCATAATCGAGTACCGATACAAGGTTACCTCCCAGGTGTACCTGTACCTCGCCTTCAACAATATACTGGCAAGTTGCCATTCGTTTTAAGGGTTGAGTAATTTCTTTGGTATAAGTTTCAGAAGAGCCATCGGGCCAGGTAATGGTGGCTGTCAACTCTCCAGTAATGTGCACCATATCATCACTTTGGTCTTCATCGGTATCTAAGCCATTACTCCATTGCCAAATTCGTTCGGCACTTCTTACAATGGTGGTTCCGTCAGGATAAACAAAGGTCAGTTCTGATTCGAATTTACGGTACGTACTGTCCACTTTATCAACTACAATTTCTGATGTTCCGTTAATCAGCAACGAATCTACACCAAAGTTGTTGTAAATTACTTCTCGCGTGTAATCCTGACTACTTCTGTGCGCCGAAATCTCAATCACAATTTCTCCGCTAAGCACTTTACCATTGTTTAACAAGGTGCTGTCGCCGTAGTTTAAGGTAATTGTTTTTGGGTAACCGCCATCGTCTCCTGATTCAATAGAAACATCGGGGCAATGATTTTTGTGGTAACGGAGCTTGTTACTCCAGGTAAAATGCTTGCCCATCTTCCACCAGCGCGACAACCAACCTTCAGCATTGGCAAAAAATTCTACCTCGTATGCCCCTTCTGTTGTTGCAGCTTCTGCATGAATTTCGGCTACAGCAATTTCAGCCGATTTCGCTGTTAACTCTGCGCTTATTTCAGGAATCTCAACACCATCATTAGTGTTGGTATTACATGAAAATAAAACTACTGCTAATGCAATAACTGTGAAACCAATAATTTTTTTCATCTGCTCAAAATTTAATTGTTTTTATCTAAATTAATCTCTCTTATCTCTTGCCAAAAACTTAACATCACCGGTATTTTTTAATAAAATACCATACCCAAAAAAACCTTAGGCATCATCAATTTCTTTTTTTAGTTGCCCTTTCTGAATATAATCCGCAATTCAAACTCAACACCCTACTTTTTTCTTATAGTTTTTTCATTTATTTCCACCTGTCTTGCCAAGCGCCTGACAAACAATTTTTTGAAGGCCGATATTTTTTAAGCACTTTATCCGTTTCCTTTGTGGATGGTATTCAAAATGCTTACTTTTGGCAGCTTAAATTTGTATTGATCATGAAGCTTAGTGTTGTTGTAATTATTGTTTTTTTGTTATTCATTTTTGGTGGCTACTCGCATGCTCAAAATAATTTGCAATCGAAAAACAATAACCCCAAAGTGGTGGTGGGAATTGTTGTTGAAAATATGCGCTCCGATTATATTCAGCGGTTTTGGGATAAATTTCAACCCAATGGATTTAAGAAAATTTATTCGCAGGGAGCCGTTTGCCAAAATGTAAAACTTACCCTGCACGAACAAAACTATGCCAGTGGCACGGCAACACTATTTACAGGTGTTCATCCATCTATTCACGGAATAGTTTCAAACCAATGGTACGACAGGTTAAAGAAAAAGGAGATTGATAGTACCGAAGACGACTATTATTTTACTGTGGGTGCCGATACCGATGCCGGTAATGCTTCGCCAGCGAACCTATTGTCGACAACCCTTACCGATAACCTTAAAATTTTAAGTGGAGGAAAAGCCAAAGTATTTAGTGCGGCTTTAAACCGCGAATCGGCAATTTTTGCTGCCGGCCATGCCGCCGACGGTGCTTACTGGTTTGATACCGAATCGGGCCGTATGATTTCAAGTTCTTTTTATGTCAGTACTTTCCCCGATTGGGTTCGGGTGTTTAACAGCGAGAATTATGCCGACATCTACAGTCACCGCACCTGGACAACCTTACTGCCTGAAACCAGCTATACCGAATGCCTGCGCGACGACTACCTGCTTGAGCGAGGTTACTTTGGCGAGTTTAATACCTTTCCGCACGCCATAAACAAGTATATAAAAAGAACAGGCGATTTCAGGCCTTTTAAAACTACACCCTCTGCCAATATGATGATTAAAGATTTTACCCTTCGTCTGCTGGAAAACGAAGATATTGGCAAAGATGATGTTACCGATTTTGTGACTGCTGTTTTTTCGAGTATGGATTACGAAAACAACTCATTCGGACCGGCTTCGCTTGAAATGATGGATACGTATCTATATCTCGACCAATATATTGGTGAACTGATTGATGAGGCAGAGAAAAAATTTGGCAAGGACAATGTACTTTTCTTTCTAACAGCAAATACTTCGGCATCGTACCCCATTGAGTACCTGAAAGAAGAGTTTCACCTTACTGTTGACTATTTTAATGTGGAAAGTGCCATTGCTTTGCTTACTTCATACCTGAATATCACCTATGGCGAACAAAACTGGATTGAACATTATTCTGATTTACAACTTTACCTCGACCACGACATTATTAATAAAAGCAACCAGGTAAGCTTAAACGAACTTCGGGAGGTATGTTCAAACTTTATCAATCAATTTACAGGCGTGCAGGTTTCAATGCCGGCATTTCAGCTCGAGCAGGGTAGCTCTGCCAACGGTCTGTTTGAGCCCTTGTACAACACTTACCATAAAAACCGCTCGGGTGACTTTGTTTACACCTTGAAAGAAGGTTGGCAACCCGGCTACAAATTTAAACGGGTTAATTACACTGATCAATCGCGAATACCTATAATTTTATGGGGAGTGGGCATAAAACCACAACAAATTAATTCCACCTACAATGCTGCTGACCTAGTACCAACACTGGCGCAGCTAATTAATGTTCCTATTCCCGACAAATGCCAGGGAAAAATAATTAGTGAAATACTGAAAAAGTAAACGTTCTTACGAGTAACACCAGGCCCTTGCAATTAAAACAGATTAAATCCTTTCCTGCTCTTTTTTTCAGGCTTTAAATCTGCATGTACCTGCTCCTCCTTTTTGGGGCGGTTTTTACTGTTTATCCTTGGTTGTAAGCTAACCACAAGCGTAGTATCAGAAATGGCTTTTACAAGATGCATGGCCGGTTTAAAGCCACCTGTTGAAACCGATAAATTAACATCTCCTTTCTCAAGTATAAGCTTATAAAATCCATTCTGGTTCGTAATGGTGCCTATTCCTGAGTTTTTATCAAAAATACTAACATTCTCTAAAGCTTTTCCGTTGCTGCCATCGTTAACATAACCTGTTATGGCAACAACCTGGGCCCAACCGATACCTGGAATTACAAATAAAAGCAAGGCGAAATGGGTGATTAATACTGTTTTCATTCTTTGTATTGTTTCAAATTGTTTATGGCTCTATAAAAATAGACAAAAAAGAGCAGAGAAAGGTTGCTTTATGTTTCAAACTTTATCAAAAAATCGTTAAATAATTCTTTATTATTTTTTAAAAAGCTAATCCTTATTTAGACTACATTGTATGCAACACCCATAAAACATTTTAAAGAACATAAAGTTACATGACAAAAGTTAGCCAATTCTGCTTATTTAAAAACAGACTTAATTACTATCATTGTTTTCTGCTGAATAACATCATGTTATCAAGCAAATACGTTATTTTTTTCTCAACTATCTGCGTACATTTGTTTATAGCTAATAAAGAATTTTATCTTTATTTAAAAGTAAAAATCAGCAACCGACCCTGCCGCAACCGGCGCCATATTTAACAATAACAACTAAAAACCATTTTATAAACAAAAACTTATCACATGGATCCAATCCAATCGTTAATTAAAGATCTTGCTGATAAACATGGACGACGCAGAGAAAGTGTTTTACCCATTATGCAAGGCGTTGTTGAGCATGAGAAATTCCTGTCGGAACGCTCAATGATTGAAATTGCAAGAGAGATTGACATTCCGGCTGCCGATGTTTATGGAACAGCAACCTTTTATTCATTTCTTGAGACAAAACCAGCAGGTAAATACACCATCAGGGTATGTAAAACTATTACCTGTGCAATGAAAGGTAAAAACCAGGTTTTATTTGCCATTCAAGACATGTTAAAAATTAAGTTAGGGGAAACCACCCCCGACAAACAATTTACGCTTTTAGAGACCAACTGCCTGGGATGGTGCCACAAGGCACCTGCAATGCTGATAAACGATGACGTTTATACTGAACTCACACCCGAAAAAGTGAGGGAAATTCTGTCGAATTACATGAAACAAAACGTTCACCATTAAAAAAAGCAACTATGGCAAGTTCTCATCAACTAAAACGTGTTGATTTCATTTTCAGAAATGAAAACGACTGGGAAAAAATACTTTCCGCAACCATTAAAAAGAAACCGCAGGATTTAATTAATGAGCTGATAAGTTCAGAATTAAAAGGAAGAGGAGGCGCAGGGTTTCCAACCGGCCTAAAATGGAAACTAACTGCCGAGGCAAAAGAAAAACAGAAATACGTAATTTGTAATGCCGATGAAGGAGAGCCGGGAACTTTTAAAGACCGCGAAATTCTATCACGGGTGCCTTATAAAGTTTTAACGGCAATGGCCATTTGTGGTTACATCACCGGAGCTAACAAAGGCTTTATCTATCTGCGTGGTGAATACAAATTTTTGCAACCCGAACTAAACAAAGCCATTGACGAGTTTGACTACTATTGCAAAGAAATTAATCTCGATTTTAGCATTGAAATATTTATGGGCAGTGGCGCCTACATTTGCGGCGAAGAAACAGCTCTGATGGAATCGATGGAAGGAAAAAGGGGCGAACCCCGGAATAAACCACCGTTTCCAACACAAAGAGGCTACATGGGCAAACCCACCGTTATTAATAATGTTGAAACGCTGGTGCACACTTATACCATTTTTAAATACGGAGCAAAAAAATTCTACGATTTAGGCGTTCAATATTCCAGAGGAACCAAATTATTTTCGGTATCGGGCGATACACCAAAGCCGGGTATTTACGAACTGGAACTGGGGATGAGCCTGCAGGATTTTGTTTACGAGTTTGGCGATGGCGATACCAAAGCCGTACAGGTGGGTGGAGCTTCAGGATTTCTGGTTCCGCGTAAAAAGTTTAAAGATGCTGCTATCGGTTTTCGTGGAAAATTAACCGGCATATCGTTACCTACCGGAGGGTCGATGATGCTTTTTAACAGCTCTCGATCAATGTTTAACGTGCTGGATAATTACCTCGAATTCTTCCGCGAAGAATCATGCGGACAATGCACTCCCTGCCGCGTTGGCTGCCAACAATTATTGCTGGGCATAAAGGCTGTAAAACGTGGAGACAAACCGGCTTCTTACCTTGACAAACTAATGCGGCTAACTGAAACCATGCAGTATACTGCAAAATGCGGATTGGGACAATCTGTAGCAAATTCATTTTCGTCGATTGTTGAGAATTTTAGAGAAGAGATGATTTATTAACCCGGAAAATGTATTGAAATGAGTAAAAAATTAAATATAACCATTAACGGTTTTCCGGTTGAAATTGCAGCCGGGAAAACCATTCTGGAAGCCGCAGAAGAGCAAGGAATTACCATTCCAACCTTATGCCATCATAAAGATTTGTGCGTTGCCGGAAACTGTCGCGTGTGTGTGGTTGAGGTAGCAGGGCAAAACCGCTTGTCGGCTGCATGTGCAACGCCTTGCGAAGAAGGAATGGAAGTGTTGACCAACAGTTTGAAAGTTCGTAACTCACGAAAACAAATCATTGAATTACTATTGGCAGAACACAATGCGGATTGCACCAAATGCTACCGAAACGGAAACTGCGAACTGCAAACACTGGCCTCGGAATACAAAATAATGACCCAGGACTTTCTCGAGCTCGTTCCCCTAAAACAATATAGTATTGATGCTTATTCGCCTTCAATAATGAAAGACGACAGCAAATGTATACGCTGCCAGCGATGCGTAAGAACCTGTGCCGAGCTGCAGGGTGTAAATGCGCTGACTGTTGCCCACAAAGGCGACAAAATGAAAATTACCACTTTCTTTGAGAAGGCTATGCGCGATGTGGTTTGTACCAATTGCGGGCAATGCATAAACCACTGCCCTACCGGAGCTTTGGTAGAGAAAAATTACATTGAGGAAGTTTGGGAAGCCATTGCAAATCCGAAAAAACATGTCGTAGTACAAACCGCCCCTGCAGTAAGAGTTGGTTTAGGCGAAGAACTGGGACTAAAACCAGGCAAACGCGTTACCGGACAAATGGTAGCCGCCTTAAAACGTTTAGGTTTCGACTCGGTACTCGATACCGATTTTACTGCCGACCTAACAATTATGGAGGAAGGTACCGAACTACTTACCCGTTTGAAAAAAGCCCTGGTAGATAAAGATGAGTCGGTTACACTGCCAATGGCAACATCTTGTTCGCCAGGATGGATTAAGTACATCGAGCACATGTATCCCGAACATTTGAATAACCTTTCAACCTGTAAATCGCCACAACAAATGTTTGGGGCACTGGTTAAAACTTATTATGCCAAAGCACGCAACCTTGAACCTGAAAATATTGTATCTGTTTCGATTATGCCGTGCACAGCAAAAAAATACGAGGCTTACCGCCCTGAAATGCACGACAGTGGCTACCGCGATGTAGACTACGTACTTACTACGCGAGAACTCGCCATTCTTATAAAACAAGCCGGTTTGGATTTTAACAAACTTGAACCGGTTAAGTACGACCGTTTAATGGGAGAATCATCGGGCGCAGCAGTAATTTTTGGTGCCACCGGAGGTGTAATGGAGGCTGCTTTACGAACAGCCTACGAAATTGTTACAGGCCGCGAAGTACCGTTTGACAACCTGAATATTACTCCTGTACGCGGCATGGATGGCATTCGCGAAGCTTCAATTAAAATTGATAATCCACTAAAAGAGTGGGCCTTTTTGGATGGAGTTGAGCTAAAATGTGCCGTTGCACACGGCTTAATAAATGCCAAAACTGTAATGGATTCAGTGAGAGCCGGGACTGCAGACTATCATTTTATTGAATTTATGGCGTGCCCCGGTGGCTGCCTGGGTGGTGGAGGCCAGCCTATTCCAACCAATCCCGAGATAAGGCAAAAACGTGCAGAAGCAATTTATGCTGAAGATGAAGGTTTAACGATACGAAAATCGCATGAAAATCCGGAGGTTCTGAAATTATATCACGATTTCTTAAAAGAACCGCTTGGCGAAATTTCGCACCACTTGCTGCATACAAAATACACCAAGCGCGAAAGGTATTAATTACCGTGCGAACAAATCATATAAAATCCGGTATCTTTGGGTATCGGATTTTTTTATGAAACAATTTACAAGATATATTCCTTCACCAATTGGATGGCTTCGGTTATTATCGTCAGAAAAAGCGTTAACATCCATTAAATTTGTAGATGCCTGCTCAAATTGGAGTGAGCAACAACCAATAATCCTCGGGCAAACTGCAAAGCAACTTGAAGCTTACTTTCAAGGAAATTTAAAATCGTTTAATCTTCAATTAGAACCGGAAGGAACACTGTTTCAGCAAAAGATATGGAAACTGGTGCAAGGAATAGAATACGGTGCAACGGCAAGCTATCTTGAAATTGCCCGGCAATCAGGATCAGAAAAAAATACGCGGGCAGTAGGTTTTGCCAACGGGAAAAATCCTATTCCAATTATAATTCCTTGTCATCGAATAATTGGAAGCTCGGGTAAACTCACCGGATATGCTGGAGGAATAGAACGCAAGCGCTGGCTGCTAAATCACGAAAGAACTAACACAAAAATTCCGGGCCAACTATTCTAAATCAGGGAATATTGTCCCATATTGAAAACACAAAAAATACACTCTTAAAACTATCTTCCTGATATCATGCATTTTAATTTTATGGTATACATTTTGTTTTAATGGTATCCGAAATCAGGAAGATAAAAAATAAGGATTTGAAATAAAGACTCCTTAAAAGAAATGGAACTCAATTTTGGGTTCCATTTTCTTTTGCTGGTAAATTGATATACCCTATATTCACAACAAAAAATATATGCAAAGAAATGTAAAACTCCTTTTTCTGTTTCTGCTTATTACCCAATTCGCAGCTGGGCAAGACCGATACGCCTACGAACAATTTGAAGAAATTAGGGTTGAAACAGCTACATATGCAACAAAAGATGGCGAAAACCTGGATATGGATATTTACCTCCCTCAATACGATAACGAACCGGAAAGAGCAACAATAATTTACCTGCACGGTGGAGGATTTAGTAGTGGTGAACGAAACAGTGAGAAAATAAAATCGTTTTGTACAAACCTGGCCAGCTATGGCTATGTTGTTGCATCTATTTCGTACCGATTAACGCGAAAAGGCAAAGCTGAAGGCTTTGGATGTAATTGCCCTACCCAGGTAAAAATCAACACAATCTATTCTGCCTCAGAAGATTTGCAGGATGCTGCATTTTTCCTTATCGAGAACAGGCATCAGTATGCAATAAATCCACAACAGATTATTCTTGCCGGAAGCAGCGCCGGAGCCGAAACAGCTTTAAATACAGCGTATCAGCCACCGTATTGCTACGGTTTAGACTCCGGACCGGTATCGTTTGCAGGGGTTATCGGTATGGCTGGTGCAATTGCCGATACTATGGCGCTTTATGATGAATCGGCTATTCCTTCGCTTTTGTTTCATGGCTCAGACGATCCGCTTGTACCTTATGGTTCAGCTCCACATCATTACTGCAAAGAAGGAGCACCAGGCTACTGGCTCTTGCATGGCTCGCATACCATTGCTGAAAAATTAAAACAACTAAACGTTCCCTGCTGGCTGCACACCTCATGCGGAGCAGGACACGAATTACACAGCCAGCCTTTTACCGATTATTTTGATGTAATTACAGAATTTTGCCACCAGTTTGTTATTGAAAAAAATGGCGACCAACGCCATACCATAATTGAAGGAGAACACAACGCTCAACGATTTAACGATTATAACTACTGTTCACAATGAAACGATTTCTTGCCAGCCTTATTTTTCTGTTTCCAATTATACTGACTGCCCAGCAAATAAATGTTTTAAGCTACAATATACGATACAATAACAGCAATGATGGAATTAACGCCTGGCCAAACCGTGTTGAAATGGTTAATGGCCTGCTACAATTTTACGAGCCTGATATTTTTGGTCTGCAGGAAGCGTTGTTCAATCAGATTTCAGATATTGATGAAGCACTTCCGAATTACGAGTGGTTTGGCGTTGGTAGAGAAGATGGTGATAAGGGGGGTGAATTTTCGCCTGTATTTTTTAACAGAGATAAATTTATTTTAATTGAAAAAGGCAACTTTTGGCTTGCCGAAGATTGCACCAAGCCCGGATTAGGCTGGGATGCTGCCTGCACCCGAATTTGCACCTGGGGAAAATTTCAAAGCAAAATCAGTGGCAAAAAATTTTATGTTTTTAATACGCATTTCGATCACAGAGGCGATGAAGCACGAAAAAATTCGGCGATTCTGATCCGCGATAAAATTGAAGAAATGACTTACAAAAATAATCTGCCTGTACTTTTAACCGGCGACTTTAACCTAAAGCCCGAAACCTTACCCATTTCGCTGCTAAAAAAATACCTGAACGACAGCCGCGATATTTCGGCACAAAAACCTTACGGGCCAGTAGGAACATATAATGGTTTTAAGTTTGACGCGGAATTACAAACCCGTATCGACTATATTTTTGTTCGTGGTTTTAAGGTATTAAAATATGCGGTACTTACTGATAATAAAGAACAACGGTGGCCTTCAGATCATTTGCCGGTGTTTGTGCAACTGCAGTTGAAATAAGAGAATTGGTTCAAGCAGATTTGAAAAACTAAAAGAAACTAATCTGCGGCAATCCGCGAAATCTGCGAGCAAAATTCTTAATCCGAGTCATCCAACTCAAAGATTTCATTTACCGGTTTTTCAAAAACTGTCGAGATTTTAAGCGCCAAAACTGTCGATGGCACGTACCTCCCTTTTTCGATTGAATTTATCGTTTGCCGCGAAACACCAATCAATTTTGCCAAATCGTCTTGCGTAAGATTTTTTATTGCCCGTTCTATTTTAAGCCTATTCTGCACTTCGTATTTTTGATTTGGTAACGTAATAACTCACCAGGTAAAATCCCAAAATAACTGCCAATAATGTATCTGCTGAAAGTTGACTAAAATCGTCAGAAACACTATTTTCTAAATAAGTGATAAAAAAGAATCCCACAAAACCAGCTCCAAAGCTCCGATAAAAAGACTTTAAACGAATCAGGTTAGACATTTCATCCTCAACCTTATCGCGCGAAAAACAAATAAGAAACAATCCAAAATTAACATAAATAACCCCAATATAATTACTTCCATCAACCAGCAAACTCTTAAAAATCCATGGTAAAGTTATGGCACAAATTACCACCACAATTCCCACAAGTTTAAACCAGCGAGGAAACAACTTAAGTTTCTTAAAAACAGCCTCATCATTCTTTTCTTTAAAAAGCCACGACACAAGTCCTATAGACAAAACAACAAGTACTAACAATAATATTTGAACCAATTTTGTTTCCATATTTTTCAATTTTATTTTCGTAGTTTATAAAGAGTAAGGTAAAAGTAAAGTGTTGCAATTAGCATTCCTCCTCCCATAAATGACTGAACAATAAAGTTACTCCAACAACCGCCATCTGAGCCTGTTATACGCATTGTACTCAAGGCAAAAATCAGAGCCACCAAACTTACAAACGAATAAGTAAAAGCCTTAAATCTTAACTGTTCCGAGTATTCATCTTCGGTCTTCTGTTTCGAGAAAAATGTTACGAATAGTGCGAGGTTAAAAACTGAAATTAGCATTTCATTCATGTTTGCTATAGCGTCTTTAAAAATTAATAGTGCCAATAAAGCAAGAGCAGTAAAGATGATCGCCACTGTTTTAAACCAATTTGGTAGCAACCGGAATCTACGCTCATACAAATCGAAACTTAATGCAGAGGAAGGAATTATGTACAGAAGTAATCCGATGTAAATACAAAAACTAATTATGCTGTAGATTTTCATTAGTGTAAACTTTACTTTTCAATATGACAAACATACTTTACATTTCTACAAAAGACAAGTTTTCTTTACATTTTTTGTATTTGTTTTTTAACATCATTTCAGTTTTCTTTATCAAATGCTTGACAATCCTGGTGAACTCATTATTAAAATATCTGATGGAATTTGGGGTGCCCCCATTCTAATACTGCTACTTGGTGGCGGTTTTTACTTTTTGGTATATTCGCGGCTGGCCCCTTTACGCTACATTGGCCATGCCTTGCAAATATTAACCGGAAAATACGACGACCCTAACGAAGCCGGGCAGCTGCGACATTACCAGGCATTATCCACAGCCCTCGCTGGCACAGTTGGCATGGGCAATGTTAGTGGTGTAGCAGTAGCCATAACTATGGGTGGCCCGGGAGCCATTTTCTGGATGTGGGTATCGGCACTGTTGGGTGTTAGCACTAAATTTTTCACCTGTACGCTGGCTGTTATGTTTCGGGGAAAAGACGATGCCGGAGAAATTCAGGGTGGCCCCATGTATTACATTACCGAAGGGCTGGGCAAAAACTGGCGACCACTTGCCGTATTTTTTGCCCTTATGGCAATGATAGGCGTTTCACCGCTGTTTCAGGCAAACCAGCTCACACAAATGATTAGAGATGTTATTCTGGTTCCAAATAATATAGAGGCTTCGTTTACAAGCAACATTGTTACAGGCATAATAATTTCGATACTGGTTGGCCTGGTGGTAATTGGAGGTATTAAGCGCATCGGAAAAGTTACCGGACGATTGGTGCCAACCATGGTTGTAGTCTACACCATTACCGTTTTCTTTATTATCTTCTCTAACACCTCAGCAATTATCCCGGCCTTTAAAACTATAATTGCCGATGCATTTACCGGAAATGCGGTATTAGGAGGTTCTCTGGGGGCTATAATCATCACCGGTGTTCGGCGGGCCGCCTTTTCAAATGAAGCAGGACTGGGAACGGCACCTATGGCACACGGAGCAGCAAAAACCAACGAACCAATCCGCGAAGGATTAGTGGCTATGCTTGGCCCCATTATCGATACCATTATTGTTTGTACAATGACAGCCCTTGCCATTATTATTACAAATACCTGGCAGGAAAGCAGTGCCGATGGAATAACTTTAACAGCACATGCCTTCGATTCTGCCATTCCTGTTTACGGAAAATATATTCTGGCTACCTGTGTAATTTTCTTTTCCATGTCAACCATGTTTGCCTTTCCGTACTACGGCGTAAAATGCCTGGGTTTTGTTGCCGGAACCAAATACCAGCACATTTATAATTACCTTTTTGTTGCTGTTATAATTTTAGGTGCCGTGTCAAACCTGCGGGTTATTATCGGGCTTATTGATATTGCTTTTGCGCTGATGGCCTTTCCTACCGTTATTACCACTATTCTTTTGTCGCCGTATGTTAAAAGGGCGGCCAAAGACTATTTTTTGCGCTTGAAAGCAGAAAAGCTATTGGTTAAAAGAACGCGTAATAACGCTTAAAATAATTAATGCCCCAGGTCTTTTCTCGTGAGCCCGGTATTGCTTTTTCAACAGAAAAGCAATAATTTGAAGGAAAATAATTTCATGACAAATTCAAAATTTGACCAACTTGAAAAAGCCTTTTTCCACGATGGCTATCAACTGGCCATAAATGCCCTTAAAAATACGAACAACCATACAGTGCCTGATGCTGTTATCAGGGAAATGTATGCCATTATTGATGGTTTAATCGATTCATTATTTGCATACGCCCGACAACAAAACCAGGCAATTGAATGCAAAAAAGGTTGTGCATGGTGCTGTCATCAGCCGGTATTTGCACTTGATTACGAGTTGAATTACCTGAACAACTTTATACATAAAAATTTTGATATTGTAACTCGCTCTGCAATTCAGAAAAAAGCAAAATTTAAAAGGGAAAAACTTGCCCAACTGGAAGGCGATGCATTACTAAATGCAAAAACGCCCTGCCCCTTGTTACATGAAGGAGCCTGTTTGGTTTACGAAGCACGCCCAATGGCCTGTCGCATTTATCTTTCGTCGGATGTAAAAAGCTGCAAACAGTTCTTTAACAATCCTGATGATAAGAGCAATTACCCCAAACTACTGGATATGCCTATGCGCCTGGGACGCATGATGAACGAGGGATTTAAATCGGCGCTAAAAACAAATGGCGTTGAGGCAAAAGAATATCGGATTGAAGAGAAACTTTGTTAAAGGTTTTCCAACACAATGCCTGCTGCTGTAAATCTATTTTCAAGAATTTCGGGTGACACAGGACGGCCATTTTTTGTGAGCACCGAAGTAATGCGGCCTCTTACCATTAGCTTTTCATCTGCTCTGCGAATTACTTCCTGCAAAAAAACGATGCGCAACCGACCTTGTTTTCCTATTTTTAGTCGCACCAAAAAGTCATCGCCGGGGCGCAACGGTAACTTGTACTCCAATTCACCTTTTATCACCACTGCATCGATTCCATCATTGTGTAGTTGCGCAAAATCAAGCCCAACATAATTTAAAAATTTATGGCGTGTATGCTCCAGGTAGTTCTGATAAACAGCGTTGTTTACAATCCCCTGGATGTCGCATTCGTAGTCGCGAACCTGCATTTCAAGTTCAAAATGGTAATCCTGCATCTTTTTATATTAAAAGCTAATGCCCATTAAATACAACACCGACTCAATAGCCGGTGCACCACACTTAAGTTCTTGTTACTTAATTTCAAAATCAAGCAATTTTTTGTCTTCCAGATAGCCTTCCAGTCGATCGCCAATAGCAACCGGTCCAACATTGGCAGGCGTTCCGGTATAAATTAAATCGCCTATTTTAAGTGTTACGTAGTTTGAAATATGTGCAATCAATTCATCAAAATCAAAAATCATTAATCCCGAATGTGCTTCCTGAATTGTTTTTCCGTTAATATCGAGGTGAAAACTTATTGCATCCGGATCGGGAAAAATTGACTTCGACAGAAAGGTATTACTCAACACTGCCGATTTATCAAAAGCTTTCGATTTTTCCCACGGAAGGCCTTTTTTCTTCAGCTCTGCCTGCACATCACGCGCTGTAAAATCAATGCCAAGTCCAATTTCATCGTAGTAACGGTGGGCAAACCGTTTCTCAATATTTTTTCCAATCCGGTTAATCTTTATTACCAATTCAATCTCATGGTGCAAATCTTTTGTCCAATCAGGAATATAAAACGGATCGTTATTGCGCAACAAAGCCGTATCTGGCTTCATAAAAAATATGGGTTCATCAGGCACCAACTCATCAAATTCTTTTGCATGAGCCACATAATTTCTTCCTATGCAAATTATTTTCATGATATTAAACTTTTCAATTTCATAGTCATTTCGAACACAGTAATCAGGCTGTAATGCCGAAAAAATTAATTAACAGATTTCTCAATCGTCTTTTCTTCAAAACAACAAGCCTTACTTACTCATCATCTTTAGTTTCAACTGTGTTAAAACTTTCTTGGTATACAGTGGAAATTCGCTGTTTAAAATCCAGCCAAAGTAACCGGGTTGTTCTTGAAGCACCTGCTCAACGGGTATGCCTTTATTTTTACCAAAATTAAATACCTCTACCCCATTTTCGTCGTATACAATACGTCCAACAAAATCCACATTCCGGTCGTACGATGAGAATTCGCTTAATTTATCCACATCGTTTTCTATAGGTGTCGATTTTTTGCCTTTTGCATCTTCATAAGCTACGCCTTTATATTTATCCAGTTGCGATTTTAACACTTCGTAGGTGGCCTTGGTATCGGCCATAGCACTGTGGGCGTCAACTAATTCCTGGTTGCAATAAAATTTATAGGCGGCAGCCAGTGTGCGTTTTTCCATTTTATGAAAAATGGCCTGAACATCAATAAACTTCCGTTTCTTTAAATCAATATCTACCTCGGCACGTAAAAATTCTTCGGCAAGCAAGGGTATATCAAAGCGGTTGGAATTAAAACCGGCCAAATCGCAACCTTCTAAAAATTTCGCCAGTGTTTTTGCTACTTCCTTAAATGTTGGTGCATCTTTAACATCTTCATCGTAAATACCATGTATTACCGATGCTTCAGTTGGAATTGGTTGCTCCGGATTAATGCGCATCAGCTTTTCTTCCTCGCTGCCATCAACATTAACTTTTACCAGTGCAATTTCTACAATCCGATCTGTAACAATATTTATTCCGGTAGTTTCCAGATCCAAAAAAACCAATGGATTTTTTAAGTGCAATTTCATGATTGGTATGAATTAAAAAAGGTATCCTAAAACCTTGATTTTTTGGATACCTTTTGGATTTATCGTTAAACTCTTTTAAACGTTTATCATCATTGGCATTAGCAGCATCAGCATATCTTCATCTTCTTCATTTTCAGCCGGAAGCAGAAGACCTGCGCGCGTTGGATCACTCATTTCCACCCGCACATCTCCGGTTGAGATATTTGTTAAAATCTCTTGCAGAAAAGTTGATTTAAAACCTATTTCGATCTCTTCTCCTTCGTACTCGCAATTAATGCGTTCTACAGCTGAAATTGAGAAATCAATATCCTGAGCCGATACTACCATCTGGTTGTCGGTAATATTAAGTTTTACCAGGTTACTGGCCTGGTTAGAGAACACCGATACACGCTTAATGGTATTAAAGAAGTTTAAGCGGTCAATGAGCATTTTATTGGGATTATTGGTAGGAATAACCGAATTGTAACTCGGGTAATTTCCTTCCACCAAACGACAAATTAGTTTATAGTTGCTTAAAGTAAAAAAGGCATTCTTATCGTCGAACTCAAGTTTAACGTCGAACTCTTCTTTTGGTAAAAGGTTTTTCAATAAACTGGCCGGCTTTTTAGGAAGAATAAACGACGATTCAAACTCGGCTTTGGCATCCAAACGGCGGTAACGCACAAGTTTATGTGCATCTGATGCTACAAAGCTCATAAAATCAGGCGTAAGTTCAACATAAATACCATTCATTACCGGGCGTAACTCATCGTCGGCAGTGGCAAACAATGTCTTTTCAATTCCTTTTTGAAGTACAACATGGCTTACATCGATAGCCGATGCTCCTTCTTCATCCAATTGTGGTTGCTCCGGAAAATCCTCGGCATTTTGTCCCATAATGCTGAATTTACCATTGTCGGAATAAATTTCAACAAGATAAGACTCACCATCGATTTGGAATGTCAGTGGTTGCTCCGGAAATTCTTTTAATGTATCAGTAATTAATTTTGCAGGAACGGCCACGGCTCCATCGCCTTCAATATTATCCAGCTCTAAACTGGTTATTAACGTCGATTCCAAATCGGAAGCGGTGATGGTTAATTCTGTTTCGCTTAACTGAAACAAGAAATTATCGAGAATTGGCATGGTACTTTTACTGCTTATTACCTTACTTATTGCAGAAAGGTGGCTCAGTAATTCGGTGCTTGAAACTACAAACTTCATTTATTTCGATTTATTTTTTTGAATTTTCGTCTTATTGACAACTAATCTAAGTATACGAATATACAAACTTTCAGGAATTATCCCTATCGTGCCAAAGGTGATTTTACCCGATTTTATGAACGATTGTATTTGTATTTACGAACAAGGTTGTAAACCAGTGCAAAAAGTATGACTAAAAGCAGCGGGATCAATACATTCAACACTTTCCAGAAAGTTGCTTCTTCGCGTAATTTTACTTTATCGAGCAAACGTAATTTTAGCGATTGGCCACGCAATTGCATAATTCCCTGCTTATCATCGAGGTATGAAATAGCATTAATCAGAAACTCCTTATTCCCGAAAACCTGCCCCGAAACTTCGTCGAAACCAAGCTCCTGAATTTTAGGCGGATTGGCAGAATAATTTACTTTGTTACTCATTATTCCTCCGTCGGCAATTACAATCATTTGTGTGGGCTGACTTTCTGTAATTATATCAGCCGAAGAATAAGCATAGTTTTCCACCATTCGGTTTTTATAATTCGATGTAAAAACACCTTCAACCAAAATACCAACCGGGATGTTGGCCTGCGTAAACAGTTCGCGAGCCGGCGGATTATTTATATTTCCAAGGCTTACCGATGACGGAACTTTTATACGACGAGCATAGGGAGAAGTAGAAAGTATTACCTCCTTGCGCAAACCGGCACCACCAGATACTGTATCGAGCGAGGACACAAACTCTGATTTTACCCAGTTTAGGTTGCGGCTAAGCGGATGGTTATCGTTTGGTGTTAACAAAGGCGAGTAATACCACGGATGCAAGGTGTAACGCGCCGTATTCCCTGGCGCAGCCGTGTTTACCCTGATTTGAATACAATTTACATCCTGCAGCAGTTCGTAATTCATGCGCACTCCGTATCGAAACAGCTGATCTCCCAAATTTAAATCGTTTGGAAAAGAATACGTCTGGAAGCCTTTGCTTAAACTGTCGAGACTTACCTGCACCGGATCAATCAACCAGACAATCTTTCCTCCTTTCATCAGAAACTGATCGATAGCGATTTTTGATGTCTCCGGAAATTCCTTTTTCGGATTGGCAATTACCAAAATATCAAGGTCCGAATCTTCAAGCTCTTTGGCCTCCATCATATCAATTTCAAAATCGGCAGACAGTGCACGCGCAATATCCGCCACTTCGTACTGGTTGGCTTCGCCGTGCCCCTGAAGAAATGCCAATACCGATTTTTGTTTCCGCATAAGTTTACGGAATGCATTTACCAATTCAAATTCAATGGTTTCCACCGAATGATTAAAGTTATTTTCGTAACTGGTGTACGGATTATTTTTTAGAAAATTAACTGCCAGTTCTTTATTCTGATAACGAATTATCGCACCCGGAAATATAAAACGCGAACTCACCCCTTGTTCGGTTTTATGCCCAAAATTAATTCGTGGAACACCTCTGTTTACCAGGTCTGTTATAAACTCTTCTTGTTTTTCGATATTCCTAATGCTGTAAGGATTAAAAATGCGTACCCGAATAGGGGCAGAACTATAGGCATTCATCACAGCAATTTTCTCCAATACTTCGTTTTGTATTTTTCTTAACCCGGCTTCCAGCTCACCGCTTAAATAAAGCTCCACTTCCACCGGACCTTCCAGTCCTCGTAACGATTGTTTACTTACATCCGACAGGGAGTAACGTTTTTCTGCCGTCAGGTCAATTCGGTATAAAAAGTTGGAAGAAATGGCGAGTACCAGTAAAACAGCCACGGGAACAACAACCGCCCGAACTTTCGCCTTTGTTTTTCGGAGTTTCCCTTTTCGTAAAACCAGTGTGGTTCCATATAAAAACAAGTACGCCATTCCCACAAAATAGAGCATATCGCGCATATCAACTACTCCCCTGGATATGGAAAGATAATGATCATTAATACTGAGCCACGAAAACAATTGCTCGAGCACATACGAAACATTGGCAGATGCTACAAACTCAAAACCCAGGTAAAAAATAAACGACAACGACATTCCGAGGATGAAGGAAACAATCTGATTGTCGGTTAACGACGAAGCAAAAATACCAATGGCCACATAAATTGTTGCCAGAAAAAACAGCCCCATAAACGACCCCCAGGTGGCGCCGGTGTCGATACTTCCAACAGGATTTCCAAGCCAATAAACCGATAAAAAATAGAGTAAAGTGGGTAATAACGAGAAAACAACCAGCACTAATCCAGCCAGAAACTTGGCCATTACCAACTGGAAATCACCCAGCGGGCGGGTAAGCAGTATTTCTATTGTTCCGCTGCGCTTTTCGTCGGCAAACATACGCATGGTTATAGCCGGCACTAAAAAGAGGTACAACCATGGCGCCAGCGTAAAAAGCCCCTGCAGTGTTGCATAATTATTGTCCGGAATATTGTAATTGCCCGGGAAAATCCACAGAAACAAACCCGTTACTAATAAAAAAACCAGCACGGCCAGGTATCCGATCAGCGACCCTAGAAAAGTTTTTATTTCTTTTTTGAATAAGCTATACACTTCTGTTGCTTTTAATTAGAAAATAAGATAACACACCATCGCATAATTCATTGCCAGTGCAATTATTCCATAGATGTACAAAATTATTACACCTTTCTTTTTCTCAATGCTTTTGATTAAATCTTTTTCATTGCGATCAATAACCCATTTTTTTGATAGAGGCCTATTTCTCTTACGCCAGTTATTTTGCCCAATATAACCGAAATAATCAAAATCTCCCTCCAGCATAAATTCATAAAACTGCTTGTAATTATCGATTATCGGATCGGCAACCTGGTAGCATTTTCCATCATCAAACTCTAAAATTACGGAATGAGCCATAATGTAACGATTTCCTCCAAAAGCAGCAGTTGCATATTGTTTGAGTTGATTAAACCTATACATTTTTTGATTGAACAAAAAGAAATGAAGAATAAAATAATCCTTCTCAATTTCAACTTCTTTTACCTGAGTTTGCACTGTAATTACCAAAACTGCAATCAACAGACCTAACCCTAAAAGTATTCCTATCGACCACAAATATGAATGTGGCAGACTCAGTGACTTTGCAGACAAGAGGCTCATTAATAAAAAACATGCCACCATGCTAAATAGAAAAAATCCGGCCGCCTTACTCCATCTTCTATTTAAATAAAATAATTTCTTCATTGCAGTAACGACACCATTTTTTCAGCAGCCCGTTTCGAACAGCCCGGCTCTCCCATTAGCTTTTGCATTTCACGGTAATCCGATAGAATCTTTTCGCGATACTTTTCATCGCTAAGCAATCGATCGAGTTCAGCTGTTACTTTTCTAACCGTCATATCTTTTTGAAGCAGCTCTTTAACCGCCATTTTTCCTAGAATAATATTGGGCAGCGA
The DNA here is from genome assembly GCF_913063105.1 of uncultured Draconibacterium sp. Classification (GTDB taxonomy): domain Bacteria; phylum Bacteroidota; class Bacteroidia; order Bacteroidales; family Prolixibacteraceae; genus Draconibacterium. Next base: position 62,709 of record NZ_CAJXYQ010000016.1, read on the forward strand.
CACCCAGTCTATTTTTAAAACTGCGGCCATAATGTAGTGCACCAATACGCCGCCTTCAACTTTGTAAAGTACGGTTTGGGGCACCTGAAACAAAGCCGTTTCCAATGCTGCCGTTCCCGAAGCAACCAAAGCCGTATGTGCATTATTCAGCAAATCGTAGGTAGATTCGTACAACACTTTTATTTTGCTCCCCTGCAAAATTTCGTCATACAACTCTTTATCAACCGACGAAACGCCAGCCAGTACCACCTGGTAATCATCGCGCCTTTCAACGGCCTTTTTCATTACAGGCAAGATTCCTTTTATTTCCTGCACACGGCTTCCGGCCAGTAAGGCAATTATCGGGCGTTCATCCAGGTTGTTCATGGCTTTAAAATCAGCTGCCAACCGGGCGGTAGTTTCAAATTCCTTAATCGAGTCGAACAACGGATTTCCCACATAATTTACATCAATACCATGCTTTTTGTAAAAAGCGGTTTCAAACGGAAAAATGGTGAACATTTCATCAACAAAAGCACGCACTTTTTTAACGCGATATTCTTTCCAGGCCCAGAGTTTCGGAGAAATATAATAGTAAACTTTTATGTTATTTTGTTTGGCAAACTCGGCAATACGCAGGTTAAAGCCGGGGTAATCAATTAGAATAAGCACATCGGGTTTATAGTTGAGTAGGTCTTTTTTGCAAAACTCCATGTTCCGTTTTATCGTTCTGATATTCAGGATCACATTTACAAAACCCATAAACGCCATTTCGCGGTAGTGCTTTACCAAATTTCCGCCAATTGCCTGCATTTTATCGCCTCCAAAAAACCGAAAATCAGCTGTTTTATCGGCAACTTTCAGTTCTTTCATCAGGTTCGAGCCATGCAAATCACCCGATGCTTCACCAGCAATTAGGTAATACTTCATGTTAAATCGACCTTGAAATTAGTACCACAAAAGCATAAATAATGGTTGCTCCTAAAACACCACGCGCTGCTTTTTCATATTTCATTTTCAGAAAAATCCAAAATACGCCAACATTGGCAAAAACACACAAGCTTCCGATTTTTACCAAGGCCTGAATGCGCCACATACTTTTTATGTAGTTAACAAAAGCCACATCGTTTTCGCCTACCAGGTAAAACACAAAAAAGATAACAACAGGCAAAATTAAACCGGCAAGAAAACCGGCACCAAATGTGTCGAAGTTATTTTTGTTCCGTTTTGGCATACTAAAATTTCCACCGCTTTAATTGCTCCATTGTTTCATAGTCGGTCATATCTACCCGAACCGGCACAACCGAAGCAAAATTATTCTTCAAAGCAAAAATATCGGTTTCCTCAGCTTCTTCTTCAAAATTATGAAAATACCCCGATAACCAATGGTATTCGCGACCATGCGGATCAGTACGTTTTTCAAATTCTTCCATCCACTTGCCATGCGTTTGCCGACAAACCTTTATGCCTTCGGGTTTCCCTTTCGGAATATTTACATTAAGGCAGGTGAACTCGGGTATACCGTTTTCAATAACACTCTGAAAAACGCGTGCTACCACTAATTTGGCTTTCGAAAAATCAGCATCGGCACTGTAATCGTCGAGCGAAAAACCAATAGACGGTACTCCGTGCAAACCACCTTCGATGGCCGCTCCCATTGTTCCGCTATAAATTACACTTATTGATGAGTTGGCCCCGTGATTAATTCCGGAAACCACATAATCGGGAGCCTGATTAAACAAGCCGTTAAAACTAAGTTTAACGCTGTCAACCGGTGTGCCGTTGCACTTAAAAGTGGGAACACCATGAATTTGCTCCACCGGAGTTGCCCGTAAGGGATGATCGACAGTTATACCACATGCTTTTCCCGACATGGAAACTTCGGAGGAGATAACCACAACATTGCCAAAAAACTTCATTACCTCCACCAATTCACGCAAACCAGAAGCATGAATTCCGTCATCGTTTGTAACCAATATTAATGGTTTATCTTTTTCATTTTGCATGTTAGCAAATATAATTAGAAAATGTGATCTTGTACCATGATCATGATTTTATGCCTGACATTCTTACATTTTTTCGGTGAGCTAAAACTTAAATTATCTTAAGCAAGAAACTGTTTTTCGGGATGTTGAGAAAACGGCTATGCCTGCAAAAAAACTAACAACTGCAGGAGGCCTTTCCCCCTTTCCAACCTGCTTTTTCCATTTGCAAAAACCTTTGCTTTTCATCTGTTTTCATTACCCGCACAATGTATTGCATTTCAAAACCCAAAGCTTGCACCACTTTCTCTACCGATGCTATTAATTTATCAGCTATTGGAATGTTGGGAAACGGAAAAACAAAGGTAAGTATTACAAGTTGCTCGGTATATAATTCAATATCCTGCACCATACCTAAATCAACCAACGAATAGTTAATTGCCGGATGCATTACTTTTGCTATTTCTTTGGTAATTTCACTTATTATTGCCATTCTTAATCGGTCTCTTTTGGTTTAATAATTCTTCTCGAACCATAGTATGTCCGCAATTCGGGCATTTTCGGGTGGTGCACTTTATACCTTTTTCGTGCGGTACTTTTGTGCCACATTTAACACAAATGCAAAATCCTCCCGGGCCAAACGCGCCTCCTTTATTTAATCCCTGACGTTCTTTTCCCATTATTAAATCCTCCTGTTTTAATCTTTTGTTCAAATTTCACAAAATATTCTGATTAAAAAAAGAAGCGAGTCCGGATTTACCATTTGTCCGATTTTCTGCCGCAAGTCTATTCAGTTTTGGCCGATGAAAACAGATAGCAGAACTTTATCTAATTGTCAATTCAACAAATAAAAAAAACAAACGTTTTAATGGCTTACAGTAAATACCGTACTTTGCAACAGAAAAATTAAATCTTTTATGCCCGACATTCTAAATAGAAAAGCAGGAATGCAATACCGACGTTTTGGAAAAACGAATAAGTATTTAAGTGTAATTACTTTGGGAGGCATGCGTTTTAAGCATGGCTGGGACGATCCGCGAAGAGACATTCCTAAAGACACATTTGACCAGTGTTTACAAACAGTGCAGCTGGCATTTGACGCAGGTATGAATCATATTGAAACCGCCTGGGGCTATAAAAAAAGCGAAACTGTTTTTGGCAAAGTACTTAACGAAGAGTTAAGCATACCGCGTACTTCGTATCATTTAATGACCAAGGGCAACCCACTTACCGCTGATGCCACATACGAAATGGTTGAAAACCAACTTCGGGATTTGCAAACCGATTACTTTGATTTTTATGGTTGGCATGGCATTAACAACGCTGAATTACTGGAGCAAAGTTGTAAAACAGGGGGTCCCGTTGAAGCGCTTTTAAAACTTAAGGAAGAGGGCATCATCAAACATGTTGGTTTTAGTACCCATGGCCCGTTGGAAATCATTATCAGAACGATTGAAACCGGGTTGTTTGATTTTGTAAATCTTCATTATTATTACTTTAATCAACGCAACCTGGCGGCGGTGCAAATGGCCGAAGCCAACGATATGGGCGTATTTATTATTTCGCCAAACGACAAAGGAGGGCAACTGTTTAAAGCACCTGAAAAAGTAAAAAAAGCCACTGCGCCACTAAGCCCAATACAATGGAATGCACGTTTTTGCCTTAACAATCCGGCTATTCACACGCTTTCGTTTGGAATGACAGAACAAGCACATTTTAAGGAAATGAAAGGTATATTCCCGGCCTCGAATCCCTGGACTCCATCAGATTATGCAAGCAAACTAAAACTCGATAATTATCTACTTGATGATCCGTACGCGTCATACGAAGGTTTTGAGCTGCAAAACGATCCGTCGGGCATAAATATTCCCGAGGTACTGCGTTTGCGCAAACTATGGAAAGCGTATGACATGATTGATTATGCCCGCTACCGTTATAAAGTTTTTAAGGAAAAAAGCCACTGGTTTCCTGGCGAACTTCCGAACGAAGAAAATCTTGACAAGCTGGATTTATCAAAGGTTCCGCCAAATATTCCCTTAAAGGAATTATTAGCCGAAACCCACAAGGAATTACAACCACCAGCTTATCAACTGGCTAAAAATTAATTATCTTGCCTACATAAACCATAAAACCTTTTTAAAAATGAAATCTAAATTAATTCTTTCATACAGTATTTTTGTATGTATTCTGTGTCTGTCATTTCAATCATTAGCACGCGACTATTATCAAGTAAAAGTATATACCATTAAAAACAACAGCCAGGAAGCACGGGTAGACCATTATTTAAAAACAACGTTTAAAACTGCAGCAAACCAGGCCGGAATTAACGAAATAGGAGTTTTTAAACCCATTGAAACCGATAAAGATTTTGGTAAGAAAATTTTTGTGTTTGTTCCGTTAAAAAGCCTCAGTCAGCTCGAGAAGATAGAACAAATACTGACCAACAGCGCCTCTCAATCAAGTAATTGCGAATATGTAAATGCCCCTCACGACAATCCTCCTTTCGAGCGAATAGAATCAACCTTGTTACGGGCTTTCTCCCACATGCCGGAATTTCATAAACCCAGTTTTGCAACACCAAAATCGGAACAAATTTTTGAGCTTAGAAGCTACCAGGGTGCCACAGAAAAGCTGTATCAGATAAAAGTAGAGATGTTTAACGAGGGCGGCGAAATTGCGTTATTCAAAAAACTTGATTTTAATGCTGTTTTTTATGCGGAGGTTTTGGTAGGCGCGCACATGCCTAATTTAATGTATATGACCTCGTTTGAGAATATGGAAGCAAATGAAAAACACTGGGCAACTTTTAGGGCGCACCCCGACTGGGAAGTCTTAAAAAATAAAAAAGAATACGCCAATACAGTTTCGCATATCGACAAATGGTTGTGCCACCCTGCCTCCTACTCTGATTTTTAAAGGATTAAACCATACAACACATTTACTCAAAAATAATTGGTGCAAATTGCCAACCATCACAGGTTGTTTGTTGTTGTATTGAAATAATTCTATTTTTGCGACATGCTTTACAACAAAGTATTTCCACATAAAACATCAAAAACCTGGGTGGTTTTTGTGCACGGCGCCGGAGGAAGCAACGTTGTCTGGTTCAGACAATTACGCGATTTCAAGAAACACTTCAACGTATTACTTGTTGATTTGCGCGGTCATGGTAAATCAAAAAAAGAATATACCAAGGCAGAAATTTATGCCTTCGACGAGATTGCTCTGGATGTTTTGCGCACAATGGATCATTTAAATATTAACAAAGCACACCTTGTGGGCATATCGCTGGGTTGTATTGTTATTCGCGCAATGGATAAACTTGCACCCGGACGTGCTGAATCGATCATTCTTGGAGGTGCTGTGGTTCAGTTTAATTCTCGCATAAATGCGCTGGTTTCGGTAGCTAAACTGCTACAGTCGATTTTCCCATACATGTGGTTGTACAAAATAAATGCATGGATTTTGATTCCCTATAAAAAAGATATAGAATCGCGAAAACTATTTATAAAAGAAGCAATACGTTTGGGCGAGCGCGAGTTTAAAAAATGGCTGCGTATGTCGTCTGAAATCAGAGAGAACCTTCAGGAGTTCTTGATTAAGGAAGCATCAGCTCCGGTACTATACCTTATGGGCGACCGCGACCATATGTTTTTGCCCACCGTAGCAACACTGGTAAAAAAACATTTTAACTCGAAACTTGAAGTAATTAAAAACAGTGGCCATGTTTGCAATATCGATCAACCCGATATTTTTAATGAACGTAGCATTCAGTTTATAAAAAGTATTTCGGGTTAAACGCTCTTATTTAATCCAATTCTAAATTTCAACTCCCCGAAAATTATTTCGCAAGTTTTAAATATTTTGCGTGTCCAAAATTCAACTTTATCCTTTTTATAAAAGGCAAGGTGTGCTATAACTAAAGGCGCTTTGCCCATTTAAAACATTGGATTAAAATTGAAATTTTGGAAATATGCTTACAATTATAAAATCGCTATTACTAATCTTCCTTACTATTCTAATCCACAACGGATTAGCAAATACAAAAAAGTGCAGAATTGTATTTGAAATCGAAAATAAAATTCAACAATATTCAATTAATGACACCATTGTGGTTTGGGTTAAAGTTGAACTTGATGAAGACTTTTGCGATGATGCGGGCGATATTACCAAGGTGTTTGCTAAAGGACTAAAAATTTGTGAGCGTTCGGAGTGGAAAAGAATAACTCAAAAAAAAGTAGGGCAACAACTTACTTTAGCGGTATTAAAGGGTAAGGGAAAAAAAATGCTAACCGCCTACCGAAAAATAGGACATTACAATTGTTTTAACCAGGTTGATTTTAATTGTATGGAAAAGGAATAAGCAGCAATGAGCAAAATGGAACGAAATAGAAAAGAGTGGATTTTGAGGGGGTTGATTTATTTTACCATCGCCTTGCTGCTTGCCGACTTTATTTATAAAACCTACTACGGAATAAATTTTCAAACCCGCGAAAAATGCATTTTATATGCCCATTTGCCACGTTGGGCATTTTTACTTTACGAGTTTACCCTCGACCTGTTTATGACCGTTTTAATTGGAATTTTTGTAGGCACACTGCTACAAAAACATTTTACAAGGTACAAGCGATTTTACCCGCGCAATCAGTTTTCGGCCTTTGTTTACGCTGCAGTAATTCCGGTTTGCTCGTGCTCAGCCATTCCAATGATGGGGGCCATGCAAGGTCAATTACGCCTGCGCACCATTATTACTTTTGTGGTGGCCGCCCCTTTGCTGAACCCGTACATTGTTGCCTTGTCGTTTACTGTACTGGGCAACGAATATGCCTTTATGCGGATTATCTCATCATTACTACTGGCTGTTGGTGCAGGATATTTCGCCGAGTTGGTGGCGCCAAAAACTGCCATTGCCGATCCTGAAAAACTCCTGAGCTGCACCAGCAATACAAGTTGTGGCCTACCCGGAAAAAGTATTTATACCGAAAGCTTCCGAATATTCAAAAAGCTAATCCCCTATTTATTAATTGCAGGGGGTATCAGTTTGGCTTTCGAAATATTTCAACCGACCGAAATTCTTGAAAAGTTGCAATTAAAATCGGGCCCGTTAAGCGCTGCTGCTTTTATTTTAATTGGTATGCCCATTTATTTTTGCAACGGAGCCGATATCCTGTTTCTACAACCACTGGTAAACTACGGCGGTCTATCAATGGGTACATCAATTGCCTTTTCATTAACCTCTACCGCCATTTGTGTTTCGTCGTTTATGATGTTATTAAAATACCTGGGGAAAAAACTCACCATCCAGCTCTCGCTGTTTATAATGGCAGCCATTTTTATATTGAGTCAAATAATCGAAATAATAAAATTTTAAACCATGAGATATTTATTTTCAACCATTATCCTTTTAGTAATGTTTGTTGCCGCCCAGCAGGCACAAGCCTGCGAAATTGAATTCAGCATTGAAGGCGACAAAAAGGAAGCATATGCAGCAGGCGATGAAATTATTGTAAAGGTAGATGTAATTTTTACCCATCGCGTATGCCCCGAAGGCATTGAAAAAACCAAGTTCAAATACGAGGGAATAAAAGTATTGGGCGCCACCAAATGGAAAGAATATGCCAAAGGCAAATTTGAAAGAAAGCTAAAACTGAAAGTACTTGAAGGCCAAGACAAAGAAATGATTCTGGAAGCCATACGTACCTGCGACAAAGAAGGTGGCTACGGAAAAATTAGTTTAACCCGAAAATTGGTGAGTTAAATGGTGGTTTTAAAAAAGAAATACCTGAACAGCATTTTAGCTCCGTTCTTCCTTTTTTTTGTTGTTGCCATGGCAGCTCCGGCACTTAGTGTTGCTAATCAACAAAATCAGGATGTGTTTGAAACCTTTACCGACGATTATAATCCGAACGAGCCAAGTAGTAAATGCTCCGGCTGTTCCGATGCAGAAAGCTGCCAAACTGGCGAAGGAACAACAGCACCTCCTTGGCTAAAATATTCGCTGCTTGCGCTGTTGGCGGTTGGCGGTGCGGTTTATATTAGTAAAAAATTTAACTGGAAGCTTGCCGTTTTACTGCTGGTTTTGCTTACGCTTGGCTTTATTCCAAAACGCGAAACCTGTTCCTCTGAAAGTTGCAACGCCGATAATAAGCTTATTGCCAAAGCCGCAATTCTACCGAATACTCAAGAGGATGAATTTGCACCACTGGAACAAACGGAGAAAGAAGATGAATTTGAAACATTTTCGGATAATGATGAGTTTGAGGCATTTGATGACACCAACGAGTTTGAGGCATTTGATGAATCAACCGAATTTGAAACATTAGACGATAGTACTGTTGATGAAAACGAAACCTATTCCATTTATACCGACCGGAACTTTACCTTATCAGTTCTGGTGTTGGCATTAACCCTGTTGGCTGGAATTTTAGTGCGTTTTAAAACCACCCGGAAGCTAAAAACCATCATGCTGCTAAGCACCATGATTTACCTTGGATTTATTAATGGTGCCTGCCCCTGTATGATTTCAAGTTTCCAAAACACGGTAATGTATGTGATGGGACTCGAAGTACGCCCTGTTCATATGATTTGGTTTATAGGACTAATACCGCTCACCTACTTTTTTGGGAAAGTGTGGTGCGGATGGGTATGCCACCTGGGAGCTTTGCAGGAATTTATTTTCCGCCCCGGTGTTTTAACTATTCTTCAAAACAGAAAATCGCAAAATGTACTACGCTGGATCCGGCTTGTGGTTTTACTTATTCTTGTGGTGCAGATTATCATCACTAAAACAAATATTTTTATCCACTACGACCCATTTAAAGTTGCATTTAACCTCTTCTCGGCAAACACCTTAGGTTATGTACTTTTAGTTATTATGCTGTTGTCGTCGGTTTTAATTTACCGACCATTTTGCCGCGCTTTTTGTCCGGTTGGTCTTATTTTGGGATGGATTAACTACCTGCCCGGAGCCGCAAAATTAAACAAAACCGAATCGTGCGTTGATTGTAAAACCTGCAGCAATGCCTGCCGCCACAATGCACTAACCTACGAAAGCAAAAAAAGTTATCTCAACCACGAAGACTGTATCCTGTGTGGCGACTGTATTGATACCTGCAGGTTCACTTCGCTCGAAATTAAAGGGATTGCCAAATGAAACAATACACATTAACCATATTACTAATTTTTAACGTAACTTTTGCCCATGCCCAGTGGGAGTGCCCCAGTAAATTGGCGGCCAATCTCGACCCGGTATTTAATAGCCCCGTGCTTTTGGGCAGCGAGTTTCAACTCTCTTCAGGTGTTTTAGATGGTAACTCCATTAACACTGCCATGGCATTTGCAGGTATCGATTACTCAACTGTTAAACATTCGTTATATGCCGAAGGAGGTTTTAAAGCGTGGTGGAAATACGATTTTAACCAGGAGGTTCTTTTCGACCAGTACCGCTTTGGCTTACGCGAATTATTTTACCAGTACAATGGCGATTTAAGCCGGTTTACTGTTGGATTGCAATCCTCAACGCTCGACGACCATTACCTGTTGAACGAACGCACTGCCGGTATAAACTACATCCTCGATTTAGGCACATGGAAGCTCAATCTTTATGGTGGCACGGTTACCAAAGATTTTGCCCGAAACGGAATTTTTTGTACCACCGGTTTTATATACGATCTGCCTACCGGGCAGCGGCAAATTCTGTTAGGAAATAATTTTGGTGACAAAAATCTGGCCGGCCTTACCCTGTCGTTTCTTCCGGGTAAAGAAAAGAAGCAAAAAACAGAGCCCCTTGAATCTGGAAATGATGAGTTTGAAACCTTTGATAATGAATTTGAAACAAGCGATGAATTTGGAAACGAAAGCGACGAATTTGAATCAACCGATGATGAGTTTGGTTCCTTTTCTGAAGCCGAGCCATTTGCCACGGTAAAAAAAGACAGGGTGGTAATTGAGGATCTCGGGATAGCTGCATACACCGAGTTTGGCGACTGGATTCCGAACACCTTTTTTCATTCAGGCTTATTTGCCACTGTAAAGTTCCCCGGCGAGTTTTATTTAAAAACCGAGGCTTTGCTTCAGCTTGAAAATTCGAACAAAGGAATAATATACCTGGCCGAGCTGGAAAAAACATTTCGCTTAAAAAGTGGCAGCCGTCTTGCACTTAATGCTGCCTATTATTCGTTTTCAGAAATCGATGAGAACGCCATGGTCCTCAACTCGTACAGCAACATCCTGGCCGGAGAAGTTCTTCGGCTTGATGCCATTAATATGCCTTTGTACCTGCTCGGAGCCAAATTAAATTTCCCTGCTCAAAAAATTCACCTGAAATTTCAGCATGTGGGGCAAACCAGCTCACGCGATTTAAAAGAACTTGATTTTGAAATTGGTAAACACTTTAACCGTTTGCAAGTAAATGCAAAAGGCGGAATGGTAAACGGAGGAGAATTGGAAGAAAAAGCATTTCTAGCTCGGCTTGAAGCCCGCTTCTATTTTTAAATGAATTAACGGAGAAACCATAACAACATGCAAAACAAAAACTCACGACGTAGCTTTATTGAAACAGGAATTAAATTTGTTGCCGCCAGCTCATTACTCTGCCCGGCAATTTGTTCATGTTCTGAAGGTTTTTACGACACACTTACGATTGATGAAGCAAAATGTATAGGTTGTGGCGATTGCGACGATGTTTGTAACTACAGCGCCATTCTGATGAGTGGAGTTTCCAGTTATTCGATAAACGTTACAGAGTGCACGCTTTGCAACTGGTGTGTGGATGTGTGCGACGACAATGCCATTCGAATGCCTGAAAAAAGTTACCTGATAAATGCAAGTGCCTGCACCGGTTGTAACGATTGTATTCCGTCGTGCAACTACAATGCCCTAAAAATTGCATCAAACAGCTATGCTATTAAATCGGGGTGCGTAGGTTGCGGCGACTGTATAACGGTTTGCAATAACGAGGGTAAGGCCATTGAATACGAAAAAGAAAATTATACAGTATCCAGCGGAAAATGCCGTGGTTGCGTACAACGTTGTTCCGGCGCTTGCAAATACGGAGCCATTACCGAAGTTAACGGAAGGGCATCTATTGATAAAGATAAATGCACCAAATGTGGCGATTGCTTAAAAGCCTGCCCCCACAATGCCATTAATAATGCTTACGTAGAAATAGACCAGGAGAAATGCACCCATTGTGGCGAATGCTATGATGCCTGCACACACGATCAGATTGAAAAATCAGGCAACTCTGATATCGATAAATCCTATATTGAAAAACTATCGTGCACCAATTGTGGCGAGTGCATTGATTCGTGCCCCGAAGACGCCATTTATATGCAGCAGACAGGTGAGTATGCTCCTGAAATATTAACAGAAAACTGTACGGCTTGTGGAAATTGCTTTACCGCTTGTTCGGAGCAGAATGCCATTAGCAGGGAAACTGCCTCTGCCCAAATAAACCAAACTACTTGTATGAAGTGTAACAAGTGTATGGATGTATGTAATTACGATGCCGTAATTAGCGGATAAAAAAAGTCTCTTCCTGTTTAAACAAGAAGAGACTATTATTCTAAAAATTATTCAAACTTCTATTTCCGATTAATGTTGGCGGTATTCGGCAATAATCTTTTTCACATCGGTTGGAGCCACTCGTCCGAATACTTTTTCGCCAACGGTAACCACCGGTGCCAAACCGCAGGCACCTACACAACGCAGGCAGTTTATCGAAAATTTTCCGTCTTCGGTAGATTCCCCAACCTCTACTTTTAGCTGGCGTTTAAATTCGTTTAATACCTGTTCGGCACCCCGCACGTAACATGCTGTTCCCATACAAATTGAAATGGGATTTTCGCCCTGCGGAATCATGGTAAAAAAGCTGTAGAACGTTACAACTCCGTATACCTTTGCTACCGAACAGTTTAGCCCTTTAGCAATTACCTCCTGCACCTCGGCGGGTAGGTAACCCAATTTTCCCTGTACTTTATGAAGTACATTTATCAGTTCACTTTCTTTATTCTCAAACTCTGCACAAATATCGAGAATGAGTTGTATGGTATTTTCTGCTAATTTAATTTTTGGCATTTTCTTACATTTTAAAAATTAAGCATTCAAAAATTCTCGCATTAATGCAATTAAGTTCTATCAAAATATTTGGTATGTAGCAAATGATGCGCTTTATCGCTCATTGGTTCTCCCAGGAACTTTTCATACAATTCAATAATGTAAGGATTCTCGTGCGATTTTCGGATGGTTTTATTTTTATCTTCCTGATAAATTGCCTTTTGGCGTTTTTTCAGGATATTGACATCACCGTGATGGTAAGGCTGGCCCCCACCCCCAATACAACCGCCGGGGCAACTCATAATTTCGATGGCATGAAATTCGCTTTTACCGGCCTGAATGTCTTCAAGCAACTTTCGTGCATTTCCAAGACCGTGGGCAATTCCAATTTTTATTGGTAAACCGTCAAAATCGATGGTTGCCTGCCGTATGCCTTCCATTCCGCGCAACTCATCAAAATCAACGCGTGGCAGTTCTTTTTTGGTATGCACCTCGTAGGCCGTACGCACTGCCGCTTCAATAACTCCCCCGGTTGTTCCAAAAATTACTGCCGCACCGGTTGATTCTCCCATCGGATTATCAAACTCTTCGTTTGGCAATGCATTAAAATCAATATTCGATAACTTAATTAATGCTGCCAGCTCGCGGGTGGTAATGGCATGGTCAACATCCGGGTTGTCGTTCACTTTAAACTCATCGCGGCCACACTCGTACTTTTTAGCCACACAAGGCATAATGGAAACCACTACCAGGTCTTCGCGCTTAACATTCATTTGCCCGGCAAAATAAGTTTTGGCAATAGCACCAAACATTTGCTGTGGCGAGCGTGCTGTTGAAGGGATATCCTTCATTTCAGGAAACTGGTGTTCAAAGAATTTAACCCAGGCCGGACAACATGAAGTTAAAATCGGAAGTTTTACATCTTTGTCGCCTGCCAGGTGTTTACCCAGTCGGTTGAGCAGCTCGGTGCCTTCCTCCATAATGGTAAGGTCGGCAGCAAAATCGGTATCAAAAACGCGGTCGAAACCCAAACGGCGCAAAGCTGCCACCAGTTTACCGGTAACCAGACTTCCGGCTTCCATTCCAAACTCTTCGCCCAGTGCAGCACGTACTGCAGGAGCTGTTTGTACAATTACAGTTTTTGTGGGATCTGAAAGCGCACGTATCACTTTTCCGGTTTCGTCAACTTCGGTTAATGCTCCGGTTGGGCAAACTGCTACACATTGCCCGCAGTAAGTACAAACCGAGTGATCGAGGTTCATTTCGAAAGCCGGTGAAACCACCGATTCGAAACCCCGGTTTATGGCAGACAAAACGCCCACTGTTTGCACTTCGTTACACATGGTTTCGCAACGGCGACACATGATGCATTTATCTACTTCCCGAATAATTGCCGGTGAAGTATCTTCGCGATAGGTTGATTGTTCGCCTTTGTAATGAATTTCGCGAATTCCAAGGTTGTGGGCCATGTCCTGCAGGTCGCAATTTCCTGACTTGGCGCAAATTAAACAATCAAACGGATGATCAGAAAGAATTAGTTCCATCACTGTTCGGCGAGCGTTAATCACACGCATTGAGTGGGTATTCACATTCATCCCTTCGTTTACTTCGGTGCAGCAGGCTGGTGCCAGGTTTCTTCGTCCGTCAACCTCAACCACACAAATCCTGCAACCACCGGGTTTGTTTTCAATATTCAGGTCGTCGAGTTTCATATGACACAGGGTTGGAATATGCAAGCCAACACCCGATGCTGCTTCAAGAATTGTGGTACCTTTTTTTACCACAACGGGTTTATTATCTATTTTTAGATTTACTGTATCCATAATTTTCGGTTTTCTGATTAGGTTAAGGTTATTGCATGAAATTTACATTTCTCGTAGCACACGCCACATTTTATACACAAGGTTTGATCGATAAAATGTGGAGCACGACGCTCGCCGGAGATTGCACCTACCGGGCAATTACGGAAACAGAGCGTACATCCTGTGCACAAATCTTCAACAATATCGTAACGCAACAACGATTTACACTGTCCGGCCGGACAGGTGCCCTCGGCAACATGCGCCATGTATTCGTTTTCAAAATTGTTTATGGTTGAAAGTACGGGGTTGGGCGATGTTTGCCCCAAACCACACAGTGCTGTATCTTTTATCACCACGCTTAATTCTTTCAGCCTTTCAATGTCCTGCTCTTCGCCTTTTCCTTCAGTAATTTTATCCAGTAACTCGTGAAGGCGCTTATTTCCAACACGACACGGTGTACATTTCCCGCACGATTCTTCAAGGGTAAAGTCAAGATAGAATTTTGCAATCGATACCATACAGTCGTTTTCATCCATAACAATCATCCCACCAGAGCCCATCATCGATCCGGCCGATAGCAGGTTGTCGTAGTCGATTGGAATATCAAGAAAATCTTTGGTTAAGCAACCACCCGATGGACCACCGGTTTGCACAGCTTTAAATTCTTTTCCATCTTTAATTCCTCCGCCAATATCGTAAATTACTTCGCGCAAGGTTGTTCCCATGGGTACTTCAATTAAACCAACATTATTGATTTTTCCGGCCAGGGCAAATACCTTTGTTCCTTTTGATTTTTCGGTACCAATGCTGCTAAACCAGGCGGCACCTTTATTAATTATTACCGGAATATTGGCAAAAGTTTCAACGTTGTTTACGTTGGTTGGTTTTCCCATGTAGCCTGAAACAGAGGGGAACGGTGGTTTAAAAGTTGGTTCGCCTCGCAAGCCTTCCATCGAATGAATCAGGGCTGTTTCCTCGCCACAAACAAATGCTCCGGCACCGTAACGTAATTCAATATCAAAATTAAAACCGCTTCCCATTATATCATTGCCAATTAAGCCGTATTCCCGGGCCTGTCCTATGGCAATTTTTAATCGTTCAATCGCCAGTGGGTATTCTGCCCGGATGTAAATCAACCCTTTGTCGGCCCCAATGCAGTAACCACAAATGGCCATTGCTTCAAGCACCGAGTGCGGGTCGCCTTCCAGAATCGAGCGGTCCATAAAAGCTCCGGGATCACCTTCGTCGGCATTACAAACTACATATTTTTGTTCGTCCTCAACATTTTTGGTTATTTCCCATTTAAGGCCGGTTGGGAATCCGCCACCACCCCGACCACGCAGGCCTGAGTCTTTTACTTCTTTTATAACCTCATCGGGTGTTTTTTCGGTTAGGCATGTTCCTAGCGCCTGATAGCCATCGCGGGCGATGTATTCGTCGATATTCTCAGGATTGATAAATCCACAATTTTTTAAGGCAATTCGGATTTGCTTTTTGTAGAAATCCATGCCTTTTGAATCGCTGATAATTTCAGCGTTATTGGGATCGGTGTACAACAGGCGTTTTACAGGTCTTCCTTTAACAATGTGTTCTTCAACAATTTCAACCACGTCGGATGGCGAAACCTGAACGTAAAAAGTATTGTCGGGTAATACTTTAATAATGGGGCCTTTTTCGCAAAAACCAAAACAACCGGTCAGCACCACCTGCACTTCGTCTTCCAGGCCAAGATCTTGTATCAGTTTATTTAAGCGATTTTTAATCTCGTCGCTTTCAGATGCTTTACACCCCGTTCCGCCGCAGATTAAAAGATGCATTTTGTAGTCAGTCATAGTCTAAGGTTTTAAGTGTTTTAATCGTCAATGGTTTTAAAGCTAACCGGAATTATTCCATCAACCAGCTCTCCACGTTTAATATATAAATCAATAATTTCGCGGGCTTTCTCCTTTTTAACATGGCCAAAAACCACAGATTCTTTGCCCGGAAGCGTTACTTCAACGGTTGGCTCGGCATAACAATAACCCATGCAGCCGGTTTGTGTAACCACGGCATCAATGGCTTCCTGTTCCAGTTCTTCAACAAAAAATTTCATGGTTTCTTTTGCACCCGATGCAATACCACAAGTAGCCATGCCCACTTTAACCTGCACCACCTCATCCGGGTTAACACTGTTTTCCCTGAGTTTAATTTTCGACTGTGCTTCTTCTTTCATCTTCCGAAGATCAGCCAATGATTTAATTTTTGTCATATCGCTCTTTTGTTTATGTTATTTTATTGCTTTAATATCCTCTAAGTTTGATTTTATTAATTCCAGAATTCCGTGTCTGATTTCTTTTTGCTGAAACGACACATCTCCAAGCACTTCACGCAACTCATCCGAACTCAAACTAAATTCTCCCAGGCTTGTTTTGTGCAGGTAAACCAGGTTTCCTTTTTTATAACTCAGCAGTAAGAGGTATAAAGTTTCCCAAATATCACCCAAAGGTGGCCTGTCGATATTCGACAGTTTAAAAGTAGCTGTTAACCGGGTGCCCGAGTTAAGTTCCGATGCCAGCGAAAAGCTACCTCCTGATGCTTCTGCATTTTGTTTTAACAGTGGAAGTCCCAAACCAACTTTTCGTGTTGTTCGCGATGTAAAGAACGGGTTTACGGCTTTGACCAGCGTTTCCTTATCCATTCCACAGCCGTTATCATTAATAATCAGACAACAAAGGTCATTTATTTTATCCTCCTCAACTATGATTTCAATCAACGTGGCATTTGCGCTAATCGAGTTTTGCACGATATCCAGAATATGTTCCGACAATGTTCTCATAGTAGCTCTACAAATCTCCCATCTTGCTGATTCAGTGCCATTTTCACCTCAGAAAAACTTAATTCACTAAGATTAAAAACAGAAAAAGCCGAGCCAATCTGTTCTAAAAAGTGCGCATCTGAATTATAAATTAACGAAATTTTATTTTCTAAAACATAATGTTTTCGAACATGCTTTTCAGTGGTTTTACCTGTTATTCCCATTGCGTCAAATTCCAGGTTTTTAGGTATAAATCCGAGGTGACTGAATAAGCCGTTCATGGGCCGGTTAACATGGGCCGGGATAAAAATACCACCCAGTTCGTGCACGTACCTCTGCACTGAGCTTATTCCCTTTTTTAAGGCGGAAGTCAGGTAGTACGGAACAAGTTCAATTACGTTT
This sequence comes from uncultured Draconibacterium sp., assembly GCF_913063105.1. Lineage (GTDB taxonomy): Bacteria > Bacteroidota > Bacteroidia > Bacteroidales > Prolixibacteraceae > Draconibacterium. The sequence goes on from NZ_CAJXYQ010000016.1 coordinate 79,724, forward strand.
TCTTCAGCATCAACCACGGGCTGGTAGCCAAAATGTCCGTCTGGATTCGGAATTCGGGAAATATTTTCTTCGAGGTATTGCTGAAAGTTGTCTAAGGCCTGATCGTTATCAAAAAAGACCAGACAGTGCACTTCTTCTTTTGTTGTAACCTCGGCTCCGGTTAAAACCAGTATTCCTGATTTTTGAGCCAGGTTGCGAATAACTTTTGCATTACGTGTTGAGTTATGATCGGTTATGCCAATAATATGCAAGCCTGCCTTTTGGGCCTGCTCCACAATTTGCTGTGGTGTCATTTCCAAATCGGCACAGGGCGAAAGTACGGTATGAATATGTAGGTCGGCCCTGAATTTTTGCACGCTGCTAAGTTATTGTTATGAATAAATTTCCGGCCATTTCAAAGGTTGCCTTATCGGTTCCCAAAACAGGTATACCCTCTTCGTTACTGTGTGCCACAGTGTCTTCATCGGGTTCAAAACCTTTTACCAGAATAACGGCAGCCAACTCTTTAAGTGAGGCTATTGCCATTACATTCTGGTGGGTTTGCAGGGTAATCCACACTTGTCCTTCGTTGGCATTTCCCATTACATCGCTTAGCAAATCAGAAACGTACCCTCCTGTAATCTCATTCTCGAGACCTGTTTTACCGGAAAATACTTTTAATCCAAATTTATCTACCAGTTCAGAAACCTTCATTTCTTCCTCCTTTTTTATTACAGTCTGCATCAAAACGATTTTTTCCCCAGGCTTTTTCCAGGTTTTTTGTCGCTTTTTCTATGGTAATTTTTTTCTCGTTCAAATAACGGTTTTGCAGAAAAATACAATCGGTCATTTTTGCTTTTCCCTGCACCATGTCTTCCGCCAATGCGTGGCAATTGGGAGCTCCGCAGCCACCACAATCAATACCCGGCAGCTGACATAAAATCCGATCGGCTTTTTGCATTTTTTCCAAGGCTTTCAGGCGGTTGGTATCGAGCGCAAATACATAGTTGGGTTCAATGGGTGCGGCCTTTATTTTTTCCATAAACTCCGTACTCAATTTTTCCGAACTCAACTCGCTTGCTTTCGGATATCTCTTCGATCGTTTTTGCAAACGTTCAACAGTCAGAAAACGATTTCCAGTTAACAAAATTCCTCCGGCACAGCCCTGATGACAGGACTTTAATTCCAAAAAATCGATTACCGGAACTTCGTCGTTCTCCATGCGTTCCAGTATTTTTACTACATTATGAATACCGTCAACTGCCATTGAGTGGCGCTTAAAATGCCTGGCTTCTCCGCGGGGTAAACTCCATACAATACCGTCAAGTGTTAAGTTTTCTCGTAATGCCGAAGTATCGCTTTTTTCCTCTTTCTCAATTACTCGTAACACCTGGTTGTACAAATCATTCATGTTGATCAGGCCATCAACCACCGATTCTTTTTCGCCCAGCGGACGTTTAACGGCTGCCATTTTTGCCGAACAGGGCGAGATGTAAAAGATACCAATCTCGTTGCGTTTAATGCCTTGCCGGGTAAGTTTTTCAATGGCATAATGGGCGGCCAAATCGTGAGGTGCTTTTAAGGGTACAATATTTTCAACCAACGAAGGATAGCGCGATTGAATTAGTCGAACAATGGCCGGACAAAAGGAAGAAATTAATGGTTTGTGTGTTGCTTTGGCCACTTCCTCTTTAATTTTTTCAATCAGTATCGAAATAGGCTGTTCAACCTCAAAAATATGGGTAAACCCAAGTTTCAGCAGAGCTTCATAAATTTTTCCTTCAGAATAAATATCCGGAAACTGGCCAATCATTACCGAGGGAAACAAAGCCACCCTGTACTTGTAATTTTGTAATTGTTCAAGATTATCATGATTTACATAAAAAGCATCTACTGGGCATGCCCGCAAACAGTTTCCGCAATCAACACAACGATCGGCATTAATAGCAGCAACACCACCTTTTATTCGAATGGCTTCTGTTGGGCACGCTTTCATGCAATGGGTGCAGCCCATACATTTCTTCGTATCCACTTTTATAGCATGATATTTCTCAACAATCTTCATGGGCTAAAAATTATTTCTGAAAGTTAAAGTTGTTCCTTTCCCCACCTCGCTTTCAATCTGAAACTCGTCGGTGTTTTTTTTAATATTCGGCAATCCCATTCCGGCACCAAAACCCATATTCCGCACAGCTTTTGAAGCTGTGGAAAAGCCTTCCTGCATGGCTTTTTTTATGTCTTCAATTCCCGGCCCTTCGTCTTTAACCACCACGCTTATACCCGATTCATCAATTTCAGCTAGCAATTTTCCTCCAACCGAGTGGGCCACAATATTAACTTCGGCCTCGTATATAGCCACAACAATCCGTTTAATCACCTTTGGTTCAACCTGTAATTGTTTCAGCATTTTTTTTATTTGGCTCGATGCTTTACCGGCCATACCAAAATCGCCACTCGCTATGTCAAATTCTAATTTCATTAATAAACCGGTTCCAATCCGTTTTCGTACAATACTCCACTCGATCGGTAAATCGAGAAGGGAGTTTCAAGCAATACAAGACCAATTTCGTTGGCCAGCTCAATCATTTCCGGGCTTGCTTTTTTATTTCGGGCCAGTAAAACCACCTCAATGTCGGCCATTTCTGCGGTTCGTACCAGCTGCACATTTGCCAAACCTGTAATTAGTAAAATATGCTCGGTATCGAGTGTTAAAACATCGCTCATTAAATCAGAGCTAAAAGCTTTCTGCAAATCATGGTCGGTTTTGGTATCGCCGGCCACCACATTTGCCTGGGTCAAATCTATAATATCAGTTAATCTCACCTGGTTAGTTTATATATCGGCACAAAGATAAGTGTACAGCATGTTATTTATGCTTTTAAGCGGCATGTTATACCGAATTTATAATGATTAAAAACAAGCAGCACAAGGCTTTAATCTTAAACCACTGAAAAACCTGCAAAGTGTGTTTTTAAGCAATTAATTAAAATATAGCAAGGATGGGGTTTTAAATACCTCTTAAATTGTTTATTTTTCAGAGGTAAAACAAGAAAAATCAAAACATGATTTACGATAAAGACTCATTTCTGACGGGCAATATCGACGATCCGGCCATCCATCAGAAAATTATAGATGCCCTCCCCATTCCTATTTTTTACCGCAACACAGAAGGTGTTTACCAAATGTGCAATGCAGCCCACGAAAAATTTACAGGCAAAACCAAAGAGCAGATTGTTGGCAAACCTTTACACGAAGTGCATGTAAAAGAAATGGCCGATAAATACATGGCTCAGGATAAAGAACTGATTTCAAACCCTGATGTACAAGTTTATAATACGCAGGTACGCCATGGCGATGGCACTTCGCATCATGTTATTTTAAACAAAGCCGTTATTCGCGACAACGAAAATAAAATTGTGGGCATTGTTGGTTCGATTAATGATGTATCCGAACTGAAACGAACTGAAAAACGCCTGGAAAAAGCGCAGGAAACAATGCGCGTATCGTCGCAAATGATTCATAAAATTTCGTCGGGAATTGTAATGGTTGACAGCGACTTTAAAATTGTGGATTCGAACGAATATTTTGCCAAACTAATGGGGGAAGATGCCGAGGATTTGTATGAAACAATACCGGGTCTAACCGGTGCCGATGCAAAAGGACTGTTACCTGACGTGGTTTTCAAAATGATTTCGAGCGTATTATCGTCGGGGGATGAGCTGTCCGAACGCGATTTAAAATTCCATAACAAACTTATGCACGTTTCGGTGCGCACTTTGTATAAAAACAAAGTTGTTGGGGTTGTTTTTCGCGATATGTCGGCCCCCATGCTTGTGCAGGACGAAATAATAAACCGCGCACGAAAAATTAACAAACAAAATATTGAAACCGTGCAAAAAATTGCCTTTCTGCTCGGAGAGAATGCTGCTGAAACAGAAGAACTTTTGAATTCTATAATTGAAACCTATCGCTATGGTGACGACGACAAATCCTGACTACCACGTTGAAATCGAGTTTCAGCAAAAAAAACCCAAAGGAGAGATTGCCTGTGGCGATGTTTTTCAATCGAGCATTATTCGTGAAGAAGGCCGAACAATACTGGTATTAAGCGATGGAATTGGACACGGTATAAAAGCAAGTGTTTTAGCCACATTAACGGCAACCATGGCTTTAAAATATTCGATGCTGCATACCAAACCCGAGGTTGCTGCACGTATTATTATGGAAACGCTGCCCAAAAGCAGCGACGGCAAAGAAAGCTATGCCACCTTTACCATTATTGAATTGGATGACGAAGGCCGCACACGTATTGTAAACTACGACAACCCCGGAATTTTAGTGATTAGAAACGGAGTAGCTATGCAAGGGAAGGAATACCACCTGACCATTGAGGGGGAGGAAAACGAGGGAAAAGTTTTGCACTGCAAAGAGTTTACTGCCCGCAAAGAAGACCGTATTATTTTTATGTCGGATGGTGTGCCGCAATCGGGCCTGGGCAACCAGCGTTATCCTCTGGGTTGGAGCATGGAAAACGTTGAAGAATTTGCCTTAAACCAGATACAACGCATGCCCGACATTTCGGCCACCAAACTGGCCCGGAAAATTATTAACCAGGCTGTAATGAATGATCAGTTTTCGGTAAAAGACGACACCAGCTGCGGGGTAATGTATTTTCGCGAACCACGCAAGTTTATGCTAATTACCGGTCCCCCGTTTTACAAAATAAAAGATTTCGATTTTGTGGGTCGTATACAGGATTTTGAAGGTAAAAAAATTATTTGCGGAGGTACAACTGCCGAAATTATTGCCCGCGAACTAAACCTTACCGTCGAAATTCAACACGGAAACAAGAACCTTGAGGAACTGCCACCCAGTGCGAAAATGAAAGGATTTGAAATGGTTACCGAAGGCATTTTAACACTTGGAAAGGTGGAAGAACTGCTGGAGAATTACGATAGCGATACCCGGCTGCACGATACCACTCCTGAACAAATAGTAAAACTATTACTGCAGCACGATTGTATTGACATTATTGTTGGCACAAGAATTAACTGGGCGCACCAGGATCCGGAACAACCACTGGAACTCGAACTTCGCAAATTTGTGGTAAAACGCATCGTTAAAATACTCATTCACAAGTTTTTCAAAAAAGTAAAAATTGAATATGTATGATACGCAGCCCCCAAAATTTAAACTATAAAAACAAAGCCACCATTATTTCGTATATTAACATAGTTTAGTGTCTTTTTGAGGGTTTTAACAGGTTTATTACCGAAATTTGAAAAAACAACACCTGACTATGAAAGCAATTTTAACCATCGTTTTATCTGTACTGATGCTTACTTCTGCGGGGCAAATCAAACGTTTTCTAATTCAGGCCCGCGTAGTCGATCAAAACAAAAGCCCGATTAGCGATGTCTATATTGTTAATCTCGATAGTCATGAAAAAGATATTAGCCATGAAAATGGTGTTTTCTCTGTTTGGGTTTCTCCCGGCGATTCACTGGTTCTCTCACACATTTCCTATTTCCGAAAAATTGTATCTGTTCATTCGTTACTGGTTAACCCCGAGGTTGAATTAATTTCTGAAAACGTAGATATTCCGGAAATTACCGTGTCGCCTGAGCAAACATCAGATTTAGACCGGGCGCAAAAAAATCTTGCTTTTATAGAAGAATACAACCCTCCGGTACGAGCCCGAATGCAACTGGAAGAAAGCGACCCGCTAAGTACAATAACTACCGAGCATAACGATCTCATGCGATCTGAAGCCGCCTCTATTCGAATTGCAAGCTTCTCTCCTTCTGAAAATGTTGGTAAATTATTTACGCGACTAAAGAAAAAAGACCGCTCTGACGATTACTTCTCTACCCGGAAAACAAAAGAGGAATTTGAAAAGCAACACAATAAATAACAGGCGTTAAATCGTTGATCAATTCATTCCTGTGGACGATGAAAAACAAAAAGGCCGGCTAATACCGACCTTCCTTTTGGTGGGGAGTACTGGATTCGAACCAGTGACCCTCCCGATGTAATCGGGATGCTCTAAACCTTTTTTATTAACTCCTCAATGGCTTTTCTACTCTTCCATTTTTTTAATTGCAACTCGCGCTTTACTGCTGCTGACCTATCCTCAAACTCTTCACTGTAAACAAGTAACCAGGGTTTTCCGGTTGATGTGAATCCTCGTTTCGAATTATTATGGCGCTGCAAACGTTCTTCCAGATTACCGGTAGATCCAATATAATATTTCTGAAGTTTTAATGAGTGCAAAATGTAGCAGTAATACATACTTTGAAATTACAAAATATGCTCCAATAAAAAAGGCCAACAAAAGTCGACCTTAGTGGGGAGTACTGGATTCGAACCAGTGACCCCTTGGGTGTAAACCAAGTGCTCTAAACCAACTGAGCTAACCCCCCGTAATAAATACGTTCTGCAAGAATAAAAAAGGTCGAGAATCATCGACCTTTTGGTGGGGAGTACTGGATTCGAACCAGTGACCCCTTGGGTGTAAACCAAGTGCTCTAAACCAACTGAGCTAACCCCCCCGTTTTTGATTACCTCTCAGTAATCAAAATATATTATTCTTGTTTCTGAACGTGCCCCCTTTTCAGAAAGGCGCTGCAAATATAAAACCTATTTTTAGTTCTGCAAAAATTTTTAAAAGAAAATTCTCAAAGCACTTCTGCCACCACAAAAGTACTGCCTCCTACAAAAATCAAATCATTTGTTTCTGCTTGTTTTTTGGCGTACAAAAAAGCCTCAGCCACCGAAGCAAACACCTTTCCTTCTAAATTGAATTTGCCGGCTTTTTCAGCAAGTAACTCAGCTGACATTGCCCGCGGAATAGCGGCTTTTACAAAATAGTAAGTAGCTTCCAATGGCAACAATGCCAGAACTTTATCCGGATCTTTATCGCCAACCGTTCCAATAATAAAATGCAATTTTTTGTAGGCAGTATTTTTAAGTTGATTTACAATTGCCCGTATTCCATCTTCATTATGCCCGGTATCGCAAACTATTAAAGGGTTGGTATCAAGTACCTGCCACCTTCCGAGCAGTCCTGTTGTTTTTATAACATTCGATAATCCATCACGAATATTATTATCGGTAATAGAATAGCCTTTAGCGTTTAAAATTTCAAATGATTTTAATACCGCCGGAATATTTTTGTGCTGATACTGCCCCAGCAAGTCAAGTTCTAATCCCTGAAGCACATCCTGGCCTGTTGCCTGAACACTCAACTGTTGCTTCCCTTTCATTGTTAACATAGCATAATTAACAACATATTCCTGGTCTGAGAAATAAATGGAAGCACCGGCCTCTTTTGCTTTTTTAGTAAAAACAGCAGCCGTTTCCTGCTGAGAAGTTCCAATAACCACAGGCACATCCTTTTTAATAACACCGGCTTTCTCTGCCGCTATCTCCTCAAAAGTATTTCCCAACAAGTTGGTGTGGTCGAGACCAATATTGGTGATAATACTCAAATCAGGAGTAATTATATTGGTTGAATCAAGCCTGCCTCCCAGGCCAACTTCAATCACAGCCACATCCACTTTCCTTTGTGCAAAATAATCAAATGCCAAAGCTACGGTTAGTTCAAAAAACGAAGGACTAATTTTCCACAATTCGTTGTTAGTTCTAAACGCTCTTACCCAGTCAACAACCATTTCTTCCTCAATCATTTCTCCGTTAACTTTTATCCTTTCCCGAAAGTCTTTTAAATGAGGAGAAGTATACAAACCTGTTTTGTAACCGGCAGCTTGCAACACCGATGCCAACATGTGCGACACGGAACCTTTGCCATTGGTGCCGGCTACATGAATTGTTTTGTAGTTTCGGTGAGGGTGATGATACAATTCATCAAGCTGTAAAGTATTATCAAGGTTATTTTTGTAAGCAGCCGGCCCTGTTCGCTGAAACACAGGCAACTGCTCAAACAAATAATTTAAAGTCGCTTTATAATCCAATGAAATCAATATTTATTAACCGTTACAAGTTTATTAATTTTTATCAGACTGCTCCATGTTTCTGGTCAAAATATATACATTTAGAACAAATCAATTATATATGCTGAGTAAAACTAAAAAGAGTAAAATTTTCGTTCTCGACACCAACGTAATTTTACACGATCACACCTGTATTTACCAGTTCCAGGATAACGACATTATCCTTCCGATTACAGTACTCGAGGAGCTGGACAAATTTAAACGAGGAAACGACCTTATCAACTTTCAGGCACGCGAGTTTACCCGGGTGCTCGATGAAATTGTTGGAGATGACATTTTTAACGGAGGAAAATCACTTGGGGTAGGAAAAGGCAGACTGCGAATTGAAACAGGCAAACCATTTTCCGACGAACTTAAATCTTCGTTCAGAGAAGACATTCCTGACCACAGAATTTTGGCCATTGCAGAATTTACAGCAAAGAACTACCCTAAACGAAAAACCATTTTAATTAGCAAAGACATTAACCTTCGGATGAAGGCCAAGTCGCTGGGAATACAAGCAGAGGATTATAAAACCGACCAGGTTACCGATGAAAATATTCTGGATAAAACGGTTACGACCTACGAAGATTTTAGCGATGCGCTAATTGACCAATTGTACCAACAAGGATCATTTGCAAAAGCCGATGTTAAGGACTTTTACCCGGAAGCCAATGAATGTTTTATTTTCAGAGGCAACCAATCGAGTGCTTTGGCACGCTACGACAGTAAATCGGAACGAATCTACCGGGTGGAAAAAACCTCGGCTTACGGAATAAAACCCCGAAACGCCGAACAAACCTTTAGCTTAAACATGCTTATGGATCCGGAAGTGAAGCTAATGGCCTTAACAGGTAAAGCTGGAACAGGAAAAACTCTGCTGGCATTAGCAGCAGCCATTGAACAGCACCGGCAATACGAACAAATATTACTGGCCCGTCCAATTGTGGCTTTAAGTAACCGCGATATCGGCTATTTGCCTGGCGATGCCAGCGAAAAAATTAATCCGTATATGCAGCCGCTGTTCGATAACCTTGCGGTAATAAAGCATACCTTTAATCCAAGAAGTAACGAGTACCAGCTTATTGAAGAGATGGTAAAAGATGAAAAACTAAACATTACTCCGCTGGCTTACATTCGCGGACGTAGTTTATCCAATGCCTTTTTTATCATCGATGAAGCACAAAACCTAACCCCTCATGAAATAAAAACCATTATTACACGGGCAGGAGAAGGCACAAAAATGGTATTTACCGGCGACCTTTGGCAGATTGATTCGCCTTATCTCGATATGAAATCAAACGGACTGGCGTACATGACCGACCGTATGCGCAATCAGGAATTATTTGCACATATTAACCTGGTAAAAGGCGAACGTAGCTATCTGGCTGAACTGGCAAGTAACTTGCTGTAAAGCGTTAAACCAAAATTAAAAGAGAGGCAGATGCTTTTTAAATTCAAGGTGACGTAACTCAGAATAATTGATTCATTAAGAAATATTTGCAATAAGCAGCTTTTTTCTACCTTTGCAGCCTATTTAGAATTATTCAAGATAGCAAGATGGATTACAAGGGGAAGAAAGCTGCTTTTTATACGCTGGGTTGTAAGCTCAATTTTTCAGAAACATCAACCATTGCCGGCTCTTTTAAAGAAGTTGGTTTTGAGCGCGTTGATTTTGAGGAGAAGGCTGATGTGTATGTAATAAACACCTGCTCGGTTACCAACCAGGGCGATAAAGCCAGCCGAAACATCGTGCGCAAAGCTGTAAAGCAAAATCCCAACGCAATGGTAATTGTAGTTGGGTGCTACTCGCAGTTAAAACCCGATGAAGTTGGGCATATCGAAGGTGTTGACATGGTGCTTGGCACCCAGGAAAAATTTCATATTCCGCATTACCTGGGCGATTTAAAAAAGCGCGAAACCACCGAAATAAAAACAACACGTTTAGCCAATATAAAAAACTACCATAAAGCATTTTCGTGGGGCGATCGCACCCGAAGTTTTCTTAAAGTACAGGACGGTTGCGATTATTACTGTTCGTTTTGTACCATACCCTATGCACGTGGCCGAAGCCGTAACGACAACATTGCCAACACCATTGCCGAAGCTGAAAAAGCGGTAGAGAAAGGCTACAAAGAAATAATTCTTACCGGTGTTAATATTGGTGATTTCGGGAAATCAACCGGCGAAAATTTTCTCGACCTGTTAAAAGCACTTGAAAATGTCCCCGGACTTAAACGCCTGCGCTTAGGCTCAATTGAACCCAATCTGTTAAAAGATGAAATAATAGAATTAGTGGCAGGCTCAAAAGTGCTTATGCCCCATTTTCATATTCCCTTACAATCGGGGTCCGACGAAATACTTTCACTAATGAAACGCAAATATTCCACCGATCTGTTCAGAAAACGTGTGGAACGCATTCGGAAAATTGTTCCCCACGCTTTTATTGGTGTTGATGTTATAGCCGGAACCAATGGCGAAACAGAACACTATTTCCAGGAATCATTCGATTTTATCAACAGCCTTGAAATCTCGCAGTTGCATGCCTTTACCTACTCGGAAAGGAGTGGAACACAGGCCCTAAAAATTCCTTGGAAAGTTGAGGTGGAAGAACGTAAAAACCGAACGCAAAAATACATCAATCTCTCTGAGAAGAAATTGCGTGCTTTTTACGAAAAACATATTGGCACAAACCACACAGCACTTTTTGAATCACAAAAAAGTGGAGAAAAAATGCATGGGTTCACCGAAAATTATATCAAAGTTGAGATCCCCTATCGCGAAGAACTGGTAAACACACTGGGTAGCGTAAAATTAAAATCAATTCTGCGAAACGGAAATGTTGCGGTAGATTTCATCGCTTGATTTTTCCGTACTTTTGCCTCAAACAACAGAAAATGGACTACAAGGAATTATGCTTTCAGGTGCAGGATATTGCGCACAGCACCGGAAATTTTATTCGGGGCGAGCAAAAAAAGATTAACGAAAAAAACATTGAAATAAAAAGCGTTGCCAGCCTGGTAACTTATGTGGATAAAAACGCAGAAAAACAAATCGTAGAAGCCTTAAAACTGTTACTCCCTGAGGCTGGATTTGTGGCTGAAGAAGGCACAGCCGATTCGAACAATGAAAAATACACCTGGTTTATCGATCCGCTTGACGGAACAACCAATTACCTTCATGGACTGGCACCGCATTCGGTAAGCATTGCATTGGCCGAGGACGATGAGTTAGTGCTGGGTGTAGTTTATGAAATTGGCGCCGACGAAATGTTTTATGCCTGGAAAAATGGTCCGGCCTACTGCAATGGTGAAATTATTGAAGTTGCCAAACGAGCAAAATCGGAGGATGCACTTATTGCAACAGGCTTTCCATATTATGCTTTTGATAAAGTTGATGATTATATTGATGCAATGAAACACCTGATGAAATCGACCCGCGGTATTCGCCGCTTTGGGTCGGCTGCAATTGATTTGTGTTATGTTGCTTCAGGCAGGTTCGATGCTTTTTACGAGCATGCACTACATGCCTGGGATGTGGCAGCCGGTGTATTTATTTTACAGCAGGCTGGCGGAAAAACCACTGATTTTAACGGCGGTACCAATTGGTTATTTGGTGGCGAACTGGTTTCAGCCAGCAACGCTTATTTCCCCGAATTTTTTGGTATCGTAAACAAATACCTCGGTTCTAAATAAATCCGGTTTTTTGTCGGTGGAATCAGTCGTGTTTTTTTGTAAATTGCAACAAACGAATTACCATGGCCGAAAAACAAATTGCACTGCTTCAACAACAACTGGCTCGGTTAGACGAAAAAAAGTTCGACCTTGATGCCTGGAAAAAACACACGCTCATTTTTCTTGAGCGCATATTTGGAAAAGACAATACAAAACTAAAACTTATCCAGGACCTTCACTACGATTATTCGAGCTGGAGTTTACGCGACACTGCCGCTGCCGGCAAAACAAAAGACAAAGACCCGGTAAAAATACAGGCACGCGAAATTTTGGAGGCTACCATTTTGGAGTTGGAAACACTTGGCCTGCCCGAAGTTGAAGCAAAGCAGTTAAAAGTATGGAGCCTGCTGCAAGACGAACTTACCGGGAAACAGGTAAAAGAAATTGAAGCGTTGGTAAAATCCGACGATACGGAGAAATCCGAAAAAATAAGTGCAATTCTTGAAAATCTTGAAAAAGAAAACCTTTCTTTGCTAATCGCAAAACTACTTTTGAGTTGATTTATGAGCAAAGAAAAAAAAATTGCTGTTGTTATTCTTAACTGGAACGGCGTTGAACTTTTTCCTGATTTTTTACCATCCGTAATTGAAAATTCAAGTGGCAACAACACGGAGATTATTATTGCCGACAATGGCTCAACCGACAACTCGCTGGACTATCTGAAGGAAAACTTTCCCGAGATTACCCGTCTTGATTTAAAACAAAATTATGGCTTTGCCAAAGGCTATAACATGGCATTAAGCCAAATTGAAGCCGATTATTTTGTACTACTAAACTCGGATGTTAAAGTTGATAAAAACTGGATTCACCCCTGTATCGAACATTTTGAACAAGATGAAAAAGTAGTGGCCGTTCAGCCTAAAGTTTTAAGTTATAACCAACCTGAACTTTTTGAATACGCCGGAGCTGCCGGAGGTTTTATCGATAAATTTGGCTACCCCTTTTGCCGCGGACGCATTTTGGACTATTGCGAAAAAGACGAAAAACAATACGAAAAGTCATCTGAAATATTCTGGGCAACAGGCGCTTGCATGTTTGTTCGGGCCGAAGTATTTAAAAACTCGGGCGGTTTGGATGCCGATTTTTGGGCACACATGGAAGAGATTGATTTGTGCTGGCGCCTAAAAAACCAGGGCTACAAAATTGTTTACGAACCGAAAAGTGTAATTTATCATTTAGGTGGTGGCAGCCTCGAATACGGTAATCCGAAAAAGGTATTTTTAAACTTTCGGAACAACTTATACATGCTGTATAAAAACCTGCCGAAAAAAGGCTTTGGTTTTACCCTGTTAACTCGTTTGGTTTTAGACGGGGTGGCTGCATTAAAATTTTTGGCTGGCGGTGAAACCAAAGCCTTTGGAGCTGTGTTAAAAGCTCATTTTGATTTTTATAAAAATCTGACTGTATTACGCAGGAAAAGAAAGACGTTGTTGCAACAGGCCTGCGTTAACAATCACAAACAAATGTTCAGTAAAAGCATAATGTGGCAGTTTTTTATTCAGAAAAAGCATAAATTTGCCGACCTGAATTTCAATCCGGAATAAACATGCAAAAATTAAAATTTACCGAACCCATTTATACTTACCACATTGATTTTGTAGGGCATGTAAACAATATTATTTATGTGCAATGGCTCGAAAATGCCCGGGTAAAACTAATTGAAGCCATGGGACTTTCGATTGATGAACTGGCAGCTGAGGACGATATTTTGCCCATTATTACCGAAACAAACATTCAGTATAAAAAACCATTTTTTCTGAGTAACGAGGTACATGTTGAGGTATGGGTGTCGGAAATGTTTAATGTTTCGGCAAATTTTAAATTCCGCTTTTTGAATGAAAAAGGAGAAATTTGTTCAAGCGCCCAACAAAAAGTTTTGTTTATCGACCGGGCCTCGCAGCGTCCTTCGCGTAAAATTGTTAAGTACAAAACCTATTTCGAAAGTTTTCTTTTAAAAGAGGAATAGAAAAAATCATTGTTTCATCAGCAATTCGAAACTTTTAAACCGAAGTGCTTCTAAGATTAGAATCAATTTTCAACTAACGAATAGTAGAAACTGAGGCAATAATTAGAATCAAATTTAGATTTTTAGTAAACCTTACCGCAGCAACAAAAGACATATATGTCTTAATTAAACATTAACGAATAATAAAGGTTTACTCCGTAATTTTGCCAGTTTAAAAATCCCTTATACCTTTACCGCCGATATTTATGCAATGGGGTGCCTAAAAAAATAGGGCTGAGATTATACTCACAAAACCTGATCCGGATAATGCCGGCGTAGGGAAAGCAAAAGGGACACTGTCCCACTCCATTGGTTAGTTTATTAACCAATTTTTCAAAAAAATGAGAAAATTTAGTTTGATGCTGCTTTTGCAATTGATGGCAGCAATTGCTTTTGGGCAAATTAATTTAACGGGAGTTGTTAAAGGAGAAGGCGAGCCGCTGGCAGGAGCCAGTGTTGTGATCGACAAATCGTTTTATGGCGTATCGGCAAAGGCAGACGGTACTTTCGAATTAAAAAACCTAAAATCGGGCAGTTATACGCTGTTGGTTTCTTTTGTTGGTTTTGAACCACAAAAGCTTGATTTACAACTCAACGAGAGTAAAAATATTGAGGTTAATCTTGTGCCTGATGTAATAATGACTGATGAAGTGCTGATTTCAGCTACACGTGCCGGGAGCAAAACACCAGTAGCCTACAGCAATGTTAGCGGCGACGAAATTGCCAAACGCAACATGGGACAAGACATTCCTTTCTTGCTCAACCTGACACCGTCGTTTGTTACCACTTCTGATGCCGGAGCCGGTGTAGGTTACACCAATTTCCGTGTTCGTGGTACAGATTTGAACCGCATCAATGTGAGTGTAAACGGTATTCCACTGAACGATGCCGAATCGCACGGAACCTGGTTTGTAGACCAGCCGGATATGGCTTCGTCGCTCGACAATGTACAAATCCAGCGTGGCGTGGGTACCTCAACCAACGGCGCAGCAGCATTTGGCGCCAGCATTAACCTGCAAACCAATTCGTTAAACAAAGAAGCTTACGGCGAATTTAAAACAGCTGCCGGTACATTTAACACCTTTAAAAACACACTTTCAGCCGGTACCGGTCTGATCAATGATCATTTTACAGTTGACGTACGTTTGTCGAAAGTAACCTCTGATGGTTTTATCGACCGTGCCAGCTCCGACCTGAAATCGTTCTTTGTGTCGGGAGGTTATTACGCTGAAAATACAGTGGTTAAACTCAATGTATTTTCGGGATTTGAAGAAACTTACCAAGCCTGGTGGGGTGTTCCATCGGTTCGCTTAAACAACGATACCGAAGGAATGCAGCGTTATGCCGACCATTGGCTAATGTCGCAAGATGAAGTGGACCACATGATGGCGTCAGACAATCGCACCTACAATTATTACACTTACGAAAATCAGGTTGATCACTATCAGCAAGATCACTACCAATTGCATTTTTCGCATAAATTTAATCCGGAATTAAATTTTAATGCGTCGTTGCATTATACCTATGGACGTGGGTATTACGAGAATTACAAAGCCGATGAAGACCTTGCCGACTACCTGCTGGATAATATTGAAGTTGGCGACGAGGTAATCGAAACTACCGACCTGATTAACCGAAAATGGCTCGACAATGATTTTTATGGTTTTACCTACTCGCTAAACCATACACGCAACAACAACGATTTTACTTTTGGTGGCGGTTACAACGTTTACGATGGCAACCACTTTGGCAATGTAATTTGGGCACAATACCTGGGCGAGGCAGAATACAACCATGAATGGTACCGCAGCAACGGTTTGAAAAAAGATTTTAATGTTTTTGCCAAATACAACTGGCAGGTTAATGAAAAACTGAACTTATTTGCCGATTTGCAATATCGTTACATTAACTACGAGATTGAAGGTATTGATGATGACCTGCGTGTTTTAGACCAGGAGCACGATTTTAATTTCTTTAATCCCAAACTGGGTATTTTCTACCAGGTGGCCGACAACCAGGAGCTTTACCTTTCGTATGCTGAGGCCAATCGCGAACCTAACCGGGCAGCTTTTGTTGACTACCCTGCTGGCTATGAACCTCCTGTGCACGAAACGCTACACGATTGGGAACTGGGATACAATTTTGCCTCATCGAAATTTTCTTTTGGTGCCAATTACTATTTTATGAGCTACAAAGATCAGCTGGTGGTTACCGGACAGATTAATGATGTAGGTTCGCCAATTATGGTAAATGTTGACAAGAGTTACCGCACGGGTATTGAGCTGCAGGCGGGTGTGCAAATTGCCTCCGATCTCCAATGGAATGGTAACACTACTTTAAGCATTAACAAGATTAAAGATTTTACGGAATTTGTTGACAACTGGGATACTTGGGGACAAGAAGCTTATGACCTGGGCGATACCGACCTGGCATTTTCGCCAAACATAATTGCCAACAGTCAGTTTGTTTATGCTCCGGGCAAGCACTTCAGCCTTGCTTTTGTTACGCAATATGTTGGAGAGCAATACATCGATAACACCTCAAGCTCCGATCGTGTAATTGATGCTTACCTGATAAATAACCTGAAAGCCGATTATTCGTTTACCACAAAACTGTTTGACGAAATTACGCTTCATTTTATGGCTAACAACCTGTTTAACCACACCTACGAAACCAATGCCTGGGTATATTCATACCTTTTGGGTGGCGAACGCTTTAAAATGGATGGCTATTATCCGCAGGCAGGTGCACATTTTATGTTTGGCGTTGATTTTAAATTCTAGCTATAAACGGTATTGAATCTTGTAAATGAAAATGGCTGCACAATTTCGTACAGCCATTTTTTTATATCCATATATTCCTTAATCCAAAATAACTTTCCCCTCAATTTCCACCAGTAAATCATCGCGGCAAATATCGGCTACAATATAAACCACAGCCAAATCATCAAAAGCACTTTTTACCACCTTGCGTATGGCGGCATAATCTTTTCTGTTTTTTACATAAACCCGGGCGTGCCCAAACTGTGGACGAATCAAATCATCAGGCAAAGCCTTTAAAACCTTGTCTGTATACAATTGTTTCATATTATTAATGGTAACTTCGGTCTGTTTTGTTGCATCGCCAATACCCATCGTATGTTCTCCAATAATGGAAGCCGTTCCGGAAATAAAGATCATTTTTCTGTTCCGATACCGGAAGTAACGTGCACGCTCGAACTTAGGCGTGGTTTTGCTTTGGCATGCGGTGCCAACCAACACCTCGTTACTGTAGTGGTGAGCCGAAACCTGCTCCGGATTATCAATGGCCCGGGTAACCGTTTCTTTTGATTTTACGGCAACAAATTCTACAAGCACACCTCCGTGGTTCATTCCTATTCCGGTTGCCGCCGGATAACCTTCCTGGTCAAATGCTTCGCCATAAGCATCAGAACGAACATCGTTAAAAGCCTGGTAGCGCTGTTCCTCTTCATCGTAACCCAGAATATCTTCAATGTAATTCCATTGACGCACTACAGAGTTTAAAGGAAATTGAGCAATTTCAAGCACTTCAAGCAGCTCATCAAAAGCCTTCTCGGCATTAATCCGGCAGTTGCTGTTGGAATTGGCATGTACCGTACCCAGCAATATTTCTGTAGTTCCGTTACGAAACAAGGCTGAATGGTTGCCGTATTCATGAATCATCTGACAATCCCACAACTCCGGATCGTAATAATACGCCTCAACAATTATTTTACAGCTTAACGGTGGTTGAGAAATAAAACTCAACAGCAAATCGTTGCCAAACATGTCTTTCAACTGCAAGCGCAAATTGATTAACAATTTATCGTATTCTTTGTGTGATTTAGTGTCAACAAAAAAATTCAGTTTAATGATTCGTTTGCCCGAATTAATTTTTGTTAGCTGCTGGAGGCAACTTTGCAGTTGTTCCTGCAGGTCGCCACAAGCCTTTTCAGGCTTTATATATGTTCTGTCTCCGTTTAAAAAATACATCCTTCTCCCCTTACTCAAAAAATGAAGTACAAATATGGGTGTTTTTTATTTCTAAAAAATGATTTCGATTAAAATTATCCTGCAATTAGAAATGCCCCGCAAAATGCACTCAAACAACTGATTAAAAGCCTAATAATCTCCATCTGCGGTTGCCCCATTCAGCACTGCTTCAGTTGATCCAATTCCTAAACGGTCGGCACCCTGCTCGAGAAAGGCTACGGCTATTTCCCAATCCCGGATTCCTCCCGAAGGTTTTACCTGCATTTTATCGCCAACCGCTTTTACCATCACCTCAATGTACTCCGGTTTGGCTCCCCCCGGCCCAAAACCTGTTGAGGTTTTTACAAAATCGGCACCGGCTTCGTACGATAATTCGCAGGCTTTTGCAATTTGCTCCAGGGTTAAATGGCCACTTTCCTGGATAACTTTTACCAGCACATTGTGTTGGTGCGCTACTTCTACAACGGCTTTTATATCGTCACGCACATAATCGTATTCTCCCGATAAGAATCGGCCAATATTCATTACCATATCAATTTCGTCAGTACCGTCTTTTATGGCCTGTTTTGCCTGAAATGCTTTCACCGGCGTGGCATCAGCTCCGTGTGGAAAACTCAGCACACACGATACTTTTACACCGCTGTCTTTCAACAAATCTTTTGCAGCTTTTATATCGCATGGCTTTACACACATGCTAAATACCTTGTTTTTGATACACATTTCGGCATTGGTCTTTAAATCGGCCAAGGTTTGTTCGGGTTTTAAAACCGCATGATCTATGGTTTTCGCTACTTGTTCTTTTGTATACATTATTTAATCCTCCATTTCCTTTAAAATC
This sequence comes from uncultured Draconibacterium sp., assembly GCF_913063105.1. GTDB lineage: Bacteria > Bacteroidota > Bacteroidia > Bacteroidales > Prolixibacteraceae > Draconibacterium. Next base: position 98,263 of record NZ_CAJXYQ010000016.1, read on the forward strand.
TGTTCAACCTGCTCGTTGGTTTTGGTCAATTTATCTTTACACGTTTTAAGCAACACCGATACGCGTTTTACTTTTTCGGCCAGTTCATCCACATCCAGCTCTTCATTTTCAATTTTCACCAAAATCTCTTCTATCTCGGACATTGCCTCGCTGTACGATATTTTTTTAGCTGCCATTCTATTTGTTTTGTATGATTTTACTTTTTATTGTTCCGTCGGCAAAACGCGTTTCCAACTCTTCACCCGTTTTAACATTCTTGCTCGACTTTATAATCTTTCCTTCTTTTAAGGTAACCGTAAACCCTCTTTTCAACACATTTTCAGGGTCTAACAAACGTACGCTGTTTTTATTCATAACTATACGGTCATGTTCCTTCATCAGTTTTCGTTTCACGCTTCCCAGCAATACATCCTGCTGATGGTTTAGCGTAATATTTTCTTTTAAAATGGCCTCGCTTACCACGCGTTTTAGCAAACGTTGTTTCCTGCCAATATTGTTTTTTGTTTCAACACCCCACACTGCCATTGAAGCATTTAAACCATGCCTTACCTTATTTAATTCGCTGTGTTTTTTATATGAAAACTGACTGATATTTTGTTGCAATTCATTTCCGCGCCGGCTAAGTTTCGCCTGCCTTTCGTTAATAAAATCGCTAACCGAATATTTTATTCCTTCTGCTATTCGTGCTAATTTATCGTGCTGTGTTTCCAGAATTTCGCGGGTACGTGTGCTTATTTCAGTTTCCACTTGTATTAAGCGCTCATAAAAACGTTCAATCCCATTTATAAAAAAACCGGCAACTGCAGTGGGTGTTTTTAAACGGGTGTGAGCCACCAGGTCGATAATGGTGTCATCTTTTTCGTGCCCGATTCCTGTAATAACAGGGATTGGAAACTGAGTAATATTTATGGCCAGGTCATAATCATCGAAACTACTCAAATCGGCAGTGGCACCTCCTCCGCGAATGATAGCCACAGCATCAAAAAAATCTTCGTAAGCAAAAACGCGATCGAGTGCATTGATAATTGATGGTACTGTTTCTGCCCCCTGCATATAGGCTTCAAAAAGATGGGTATAAAATTTAAAACCGTATTCATTGTCCTCCAGCTGATTCATAAAATCCTGATAACCGGCTGCTGTTGCTGAAGATATAACCGCAATTTTCTGAGGCACCAGGGGCAAGTCGAGCTCCTTGTTCATTTCAAAAACACCCTCTGCCTGCAAACGGTTAATTATTTCTTTTCGTTGCAGGGCCATATCGCCAACCGTATAGGTAGGGTCAATATCTTTGATATTTAAACTTAAACCATAGGCCGGATGATATTCGACAGTGGCTTGCACAAGAATTTTTATGCCTTGTGTAAAAGCTTGCCCGGTAGTGGTTTCGAAATAAGGTTTTAGCATCCGGTAGGTGTAAGACCAAATGGTGGCTCGCGAACGCGCTACAATTGTATTCCCTTGTTTTTCAACCAACTCCAGATAACAATGACCGCTCCTGTTATGTTTCAGCTCACTTACTTCGGCCACTACCCATACACTTCCCGGAAATGCCTCCAGCAGGGCATCTTTTATCGATTCGTTTAACTCCGAGAGCGTAAGTTGCTGTTTCATAACTTACTGTACTTTATTGATTTTGAAGGTTTCAACACCAGCTTTTGTTTGCACCGCAAGCAAATAAATCCCAAGCTGCAGATCGTGTAAATTATCGAGAACAATTGACGATGCACCAAAACGCTGCCAGGTTTTTACCATTACACCATCCATAGAATACAGCGAAATAAGAATTTCCTGTTCGTTTAAAGCTCTGGCCCTTTTCAATACAATTTTATTTTGAAACGGGTTCGGAAATATTTTCCAGTTGCGTTGTTCCTTATTGGTTTGAACGGCAATAGGATCGAGTATCGCAGAAGCCGAGCGCATATTTGGCACCCCATAGCCCTGTAATGAATCGGGTGAAAAATAGAGATGACCGCTTCTTTCTATCGCATCCTTTATTTCTGCTGCTGTTTTATTGGGATAACGTTGCCACAATGAAGCTGCCATGCCGGCCAATACCGGCGACGAAAAAGAGGTTCCGTTACCCAGCCCAAAAGACCCATCAGAGCGTTGCAAAGTGGTTTGATAGCCCATTGCCGACACATTGGGTTTTAAGTCGCCGTTAGCAGCCGGTCCGGCCGATGTAAAATAGGCAGGATTTAAATTTTTATCAACTGCCCCAACGCCTATAACTTCGGTTCCGTCTGATGGGGCAACAATCCGAAACCAGGGATCATCGCGTTCGTTTCCGGCACTTGAAAAAACCAACATGCCGCGCGATGCTGCAATATTGGCTCCCCGGGTTACCCGTGTGGTACTGCCATCCATATCGGCATAAGTATGATTGCTTATAGCATCGTAAAACGTGGTATACCCCAACGATGAGTTGATAATATCGGCGCCAACGCTATCGGCAAACTCAGCAGCAGCCACCCAGTTGTCTTCCTCGATGATGTACTCCGAGCTGGTATCCTCCGACCGCAGCAACCAATAGGAAGCTCCCGGAGCGGTACCAATTAATGTTCCGGGCACATTAGCGCCCATACACGACAACACACTCATGCCGTGAGAATTTGTTTGATAAAAATCGGCATCGGGATTTACAAAATCTTTAACACCCAGGATTTGATTATTGGCCCAAAGGCTATCAAATGCAGGCAAACTATTGGCATTTTTAAAACCGCCGTCGAGCACAGCAATATGTATGCCCTGCCCGGTATAGTCTAAATCGTGTAGAAACTGTCCTTCGAGCATAGCCACCTGGTGCACCGAACCACCATATTTGGCCGAATCTATTGGAGGAGCATCAACAATGGTTTCGTCATTAAATTTATTGTAAGCCTGTTTTGTTATAGTCCCTGGTTTAGTCAAATGCACCTCGCTAATAAAAGCCCATGATTCAAGCTGCTGCCCGAGATTGGCAGAATCGGTTTTAACGGTAATTCCGTTTAACCATTTTGAAGCATGTACAAAAGTTACGTCAAGCGACAGCACCGAATCGATGTAGGTTTTATTAACCGGCAAATCCAACGAATCAAGCTGAATATTTTGACGAATTCTGCGTTGAATCGCTCGCTCTGAAAGATAAGCTTCGGGATGGTCGAGCGAATAGCTGGAATTGTTTTTATCGGTAAAACCAATCCAATAATAGTTTTGTGCATTTAACTGTTGTAAGCCCCAAAAACCAATAATTGCGAAAATTATGAGGTACTTCATTTACAAATTATCTTCAAAGCCTTTTTGAAACCGGGTAGGTTGTTGAAAGCTCTGTTTATTAAAATGCCAAGTTAATGAAATAATAGTTTTTTGCCTTGCACAATGCACGAATTTATCGATGTTGTTTTTGGCGCATCATATATCCCGACGGATCTTGCAAAAACTGCTCCGGATCAAGAATTGTTCCCTTATTTTCTTCCAGCTCCATCATCTTTAGGTTATCAATACTGTCGCGTACGTTCGGATTCAATATTTGGCCGTTATCATAAAAAAGCGTGTATAAAAGTGTACCATCTTTATCAAAATATTTCCATTCGCCATGGCGTAAATTGTTGCGGTATTCAGCTACCAACTCCTGACGCCCGTTTTCGTAGCTCACCAAAAACAAACCATGGCGCACACCATTTTTCATTTTACATTGCATATAAGGGGCACCATTTTTATAAAATATCTGGTAATCTCCTTCTTCTTTGTTATTCACCCATTGCTTTTCTTCCATAACTTCACCCGAGGGATAGAAACGATGCGAGTTCCCCTCTTTTATTCCCCGTTTGTATTCCTCATCGGCCACAAGCAGGTTATTCTTGAATATCTTCCAAACGCCTTCTTTCTTTTGATTCAAAAAATTGCCTTCGGCCACTTTCTTGCGCCATACATCAAAAAGCTGTGTATGGGCTGTATCGTTTTTATATTCGATAAGCGCCTTTAACTGCCCCCCGGGATGATAACGTTTCCAGGTTCCAACAGGCTTGTCGTCCTTAAAATTCCCTTCGTAAAGTAAACGTCCGTTTGCCTGCTCTTTTTGCCATAAGCCCTGCCGCAATCCATTGGCGTCGGTTTGGTTAATCTGCGCCGAAGCAAACAAATGAATCATGAAAAACAGCACTAATAAAAATCGTATCATACCCTCCTTCTTTTTTTTTGAACTGGTGAAATTAGAAACTTTTTTACCAATCTGTTTGTTCCCAATTAAAAACTATTCAGGCCTTAACCAACTATTGTCATATTTTAAACTCATAAATGTTTATTAAATTTGACCGTGGACAAAATATTTTTCAGACTATACCGTGTTTTTCGAAAACCAATGTTAACTTTTTTAATGGTTGTGGTAAGCCTAAACGTTTGGAGCCAGGTAAATGTTGAGCAACAAATTGACTCGCTAAGAATAGCCATTGCCAACACAAATGACAAAAGCAACTTAACCGAGAAATACAATGAGCTGGCAGTTCTTTATGGAGAAAGCGCCATTGACAGTACGGTAAAATATGCACATCGTGCTCTTATAAATGCCGAAAAATACAAACAGAAATTAGCTGTTGCAGAGGCACATTTAACGATTGGCAGGGCATTTATCGAAAAGTCGAGAATTACAGAAGCAATAGAACATTACCAGGAAGCCATTTTATACTTTGAACAGATAAAAGATGAAAAAAAGCTGCTGTCAGCATACCGCGCAATAAGCTACGCTTATTCATATAGCCCCAGCCAGTTAACTTCCTTAACGTATTACATGAAAGCTATTGAAATAGCCGAAGAGCTGAATGATACGGTAAGTATTTCGGTGGTGTACAACAACCTGGCTGCTACCTATAAGCGCATGGGCGATATTAATAACTCATTGTTCTATTTTGAAAAGGCCCTGGAACTGGATAAACTGTTAGCCGACACCCTGAATATGGCAATTAGCTATTCTAATCTTGCAGTGGTTAAGTCGGATAATAATTTATTTGCCGATGCCAAAGCTGATATTGATTCGCTGCATTTTCTGCTTCCTTCAATCAGCAATAATTATTTAAGAACCTATTTTAATTTAGCCTTTGTTGGCTATTACGCCGGTATCGCACAATTTGATTCGGCAAAACTTTTTATTGATACGGCCAGCGCCTTGTGCGAAAAATACGGATACGAGCATATAAAAACACGTTTGTACCGAAAACAGGGCGAATATTATTTTGCCCGGGGAAATTATATCGAAAGTATTAGCTACCTTAATAAATGTGTGGAGCTTTCGGAACAATTGGAGATTGCTGAAGACTTTACACGACTGTACAATTTTATGGCCCGTGCCTACGAAAAACTAGGCAATTACCAGGAAGCCTACCGGGCCAAACAAATGGAAAGCGATTACATCGGCTTCAGTAAGAATAAAGACATTGCGGCATCGTTGGCCCGTTTCGAGAACGAGCGGAGGCTGAAACAAGAATTGGAAAACCAACGTTTAGAGCAAGAACTGTTAACACAAAAGGCCGAAAACCGCTCTTTGCTCATGGCCTCCAGATTTCGGCTAACGCTAATTTCCAGCATTCTGTTGCTAATTATAGGTACCGTTTTTGTTTATTATACTTTTAACATGCGCCATAAAAACAAGGCCTTAAAAGAACAACATGCCATTATTAACAAACAAAACAAACAGCTCGAACAAAATTTAGAGGAAATTTCAATAAGTGAGTTAAAATTGCAGAAATCGGATGCTGCCAAAAACAAGCTGTTTTCAATAATTGCCCACGATTTACGCAGCCCTTTTAATGGCATACTCGGATTTAGCAACGAACTGTCGAGCAATTACGATAATTACACCGACAGTGAGCGAAAATCAATGGCCGATATGATTTCAAGCAGCTCAAAGTCTACTTTTTCATTATTAAATAATCTGTTAAACTGGGCAAGAACGCAATCAGACTCGATTAAATTAAGTAAAGAAACAATAGCGGCACACGAACTAATTGAGGAAAGCATAAACGCCATCAAGGGAAATGCCATGTTAAAATCGGTAACCATTGAAAATGATATAAAAACGGCATTACAAATATATGGCGACAGCGAAACCTTAAAAGTTATAGTTTCAAACCTGGTAAATAATGCGATAAAATTTAGTCATGAGAACGGAAAAATCAGCATTAAAAGCAAACAGGCAAATGGCTTTGCCGAAATTTTGGTACAAGACTTTGGCATCGGCATAAAACCCGAACTGCTTAAACAACTTTTTACGCTGAATAATAACACGCAACGCCCAGGAACCGCCCAGGAAAAAGGTACCGGATTAGGGCTTATTGTTTGTAAAGAATTTGCCGAACTTAACGGAGGAATGATGCAGGTAAGCAGTACTGAAAATGAAGGCTCAGTTTTTAGCTTTACTGTTCCGTTGGCTAAGGGTTAATACACCTCTTTGGTTAGTCGCTCTGTTACTGTCATATAATACCTTGCAAAGGTCTCATCTTCCATAAACTTTTCAAGCTGAGGACGCCAAATTTCTGCTTGCTCGCTCAATTCCATAATTTTTGCTTTGGCAATCAAGTCTTCGTTGTTGGCACGCTGTCTTTGCACTGCCGGAATAAAAGCATCCATCCACAACTCATACTGATCCATTAAACGTTGTTGTTCTGTTGTTAATGGAAACTCCTGCCTGCTATTTAATACGGTAGCTGAAATTTTCTCGGAGCCTACTGCAACAGCACCTATGCTTAGTCCGAGTTTTGTGAGAAATTTTCGTCTTGTTTCTTCGTAGTTGGTATTGTCCATCGTACATCTATTTTTTGTTTGAAACAAGATTTACTGCATTTTGTTTGTGATGCATGCTTATTTAGACTAGTTGCAAAAAAAGCCCCTCCAAAAAGGAGAGGCTTTTAATATATCTTGTTTTCAAACTTCCGACCTCCGTCTTCCGTCTTCAAACTTATTTTTATTTTACTTCTTCGAAGTCAACATACCCTGACATTCAATTTCTTATGATTTTTCCGTACAAATATGGTACAAATAAGCACTTTTTTGTTACTTATTATTGAAGTAGGAAGTGTGTCATTATGTTTTTATTTTTTCTGAAATTTAGTTTTCCAAGAACCTGTTGTTTCGCCATCTCTCTCAATATATCCTTTCTTTTTAAGGGCTTCAATGTGCTTTTGTACTGCCGATGGATTAATTCCCATTTTCTTGGCAAGCTTGCTTCTGGAAATTGTAGGTTCTTCTACAATATAGTCAAAAACTTCTTTTTGTTTATCTGTAAGAATAGCCGCTTGACCACCTGCTTGACCACCTGCTTGACCACCTATTTGACCACCATCTCCTTCGTTTGTACCATCAACCTGTCGATTTTCTACATTTTCCTTAAACAGTGTAACCTGTATACCTCCTGCTGTTTCAATAATCTCAGGTGTTGGCAAACCTGCTTTTTTACAGGAGTTGATAATCTTTAAAGTTCCTCTTCCCCAGGTATCAATATATCCTGCTTTAAAACAAGCATCAGCAATTAGCTGATTGCGAGGGTACGATGTATGAACGCCTTTTAACATCTCAATATCCATATTATAAGGCAAACCTCCTTCGTTCCAAATCATAATTTTGTCATTATAAACCCTGATTTGAACATGAACTCCCATATATGTTCTGTGAACAAGGGCATTTAGTAACATTTCTCGTAATGCTTCAAGCGGATACTCCCCCTTTTCTATTCGCAGTATGCCTCTATACTCTATTTGCTTTACAAGGTATTTATACCCTAGTTGCTTTATTACTTCTTCAAGCAGGTTGACAATGTTCCCTTCAAAAACATCGTGAAACCGTAAATCGGCATCATCATTCACAAAACGCCCTATTCTTACAGATATGCCAGGATAAAATCTTCCGGGGTCTTTCCCAAACATTACGATAGCTGAACGCTTAATTTTACCATTCTCAGCTAAACGTAGTTTTTTAAGAAATTGCAATGTTGATAATCCTTCTACATCGGGCAAACGGTCGCTTTCTTTGGCATCTTCAATATATTTGGTAATACTATCTGCGTCAATATCTTCAATAGTAGCACGTTCTTCAATAACATCATCCCATGTTTTTCCTGCCTTTTTAAGCAGAAACTCATTTAACTCAATTCCGGTAAGCTCAGTTTTTGTACTTCCCGAACGATAATAATATCTTCCCCTAATTGACACCGGAACAGAATAGGGATTCACAATGATTTCATCTCATTATAATTTAAAATTTTCAACGGCATTCGATGTAACTCGCTTATAATGTTTCGCCGATGTGTTACGATTTATAATGCTCGTTTCAATATATTTTTTATCGCCAGCTTCCTGCAAATTAACATCACAAGTTATGCCCATGGTGTTCCGTATTTTTTGCGGAATACTCTCCATCAGCTGTTTGTAATCTTCAAGATGAACAATATTACCATCATCGTCTTTCCCTATATATATTTTACCGCCTACTGCGTTGGCAAATCCACAAACCCATTTTAGGTAATCATCGTGCCAGCTTCGTTTATATTCTATGTTTTGTTTTTCGGGCATATAATGATATTACAATTTTCAAAAATCTTCCTTTTCAATTTCTTCATCAACGGTATCCATAACCACCGACTGAAAGCTATAATGAAACCAATTTTCAAACAATTCCCATGTTAAGTTATCCGGCCATAGGTTTTCATCTGTTGCCCAATCGAATAGCTCTTGTTCAAAGAATTCAATAAAATTCTCCTTTACATATTCAATGGCATCGTCCGGATGGGTGAATTCAGGAATCAGGAAAACATCGCCCGCATCATGTGCCATTGGTTTCGGACATTCTAATTTGTCGTCGGGAAAAATATAATTTACCCAATCAAATAATGGTTGTTTCGGGAAAAGGATTAGGACGTCTCTATTTACAGTATCAAACATAGCTTCTTCGTATAAGTATTAGACAAAATAAACTTAAAAAATTATTGATGATTTGCTTTTACCTTATGTCTGTTTTGATAACACCCCAAACATAAAGTTCATATTGCGCTTGTCTGAAATCAAACCAATGTTGTCTGTAATCAGAATCTTCAACCAGGTATTTAAAATTGGCAAATGGTTTTTTCCTGTTAAGGGCATTTATCAATTTTTCCTGAATGTTTGTATCCTTTATTTCATCAACAAAATTCTCCATTATCTTGAATGAATCATGCGATTCCATGGGTTCAATGGTTAAACAGTTCTGCCAGGTTTCATGTTTCAGGCCTGCACTTTCAAAAGTTTCGCCTGTTATCATTTCATATTCTTCAGGGTCGTAAGCCAAATCTTTGGAAATATCTTGAACTTCAAACGTATCTGGATTAAAAAAGCAAATTAACCCCGCCAACAAACTATCAGCAATTTCAGAAACCAGCTTTTTATACTTTGTAGGAATTTCTTCAGGTTTCAGCTCTGCATAAATCTCGGCTAATAAAAATGTATGTATTTTCTCTAAGGCCTTTTTATCATCGAAGACAGTTCTGATTATTGCTAAAATTTCATTCTGTAATTGCCCTTTATTCATACTTGTAATTTCTAATCAATTACCTGCCAATAGCCACCTTTAGCTGGACCAACACGTTTCAACAATCCTTTTTTCTTCAAATTTTCAATATTCCTTTCAATCGAACGTTCCGAGACACCAATAGTTTCAGCCATTTCAGGAATAGATATATCCTTATTAATTTTAATAAGCTCTATAATTTTCACCGACGTTTTCACCGACGTTTTTCCTACGTTTTCTTCTGCCTCCATCTTAAAATCAACCACAACCGAATCGAATTCAATCTGGTAACCAGGCACAGTTGAATTATAAGCCTTCCAGTTATCATCAATTTTGTCAAAACCAAAGCCTATATTTTCCGCCAGTTTTACCATGCGAAACAGCTTGGCTATAATTGGATTTCGTGGCAAAGAAATATCCTTCCCTTTTAATTCCTCAAAGGGCTTTGGTAATCCGCCAGGGTTATAAAACTCAATGTGGTTTGTAAAAATACGTACACGCGGACATGCCGGAGAAAAGTAGTCAGTATGCATCAACATATTTACCAAAGCCTCACGGATACTTTCGAGCCCCGGAGATAACTCCTGTCCAAATCCCTCGGCGGTCAGTTAAAACCTAACATCAACTTTTTGTTTTAACCGATGAAAACATTCAAAATAGTATTCCCAAAGGTTCTCCTGTTCCTCAACCCGAAAAGTGTAGGTGTGTTTAGCATCGGAGTATGAAGTCCCAGGTATTTCCAATAAATCAACTCGAAAATCGGGAAAGTGCTTTTCAATTGCTTCACGGTTACCAAACATAAGCAATCCGGCAAAAGTACATTTGCCGTTTTCCATAATGCGAAGCTTTCTCAAAAACTCATCTTCATCAAAACGAATATAGCTTGCATTGGGATTAAACCGCGACATATAATCCCGGTAACGGTTCAATGATGTATTGTTTAAACTTTCACGATTGGTCTCCGGCGCTAATTCTGCTGTTTTTGTTCCAAATGCCCGGTCGCGCAACATACTGTCAATTTCTTCCTGTGTAGCACGCTGGTCGGCACTACCTCTGCGAATGTATGTATTAATTTGGTTGTTATAATAAACAGGTTTGTTTTTATGTACCGGCACATAAAATGCTAATACAGTTTTATCCTCAAACTGATATACTTCTTGTTTCGTACTAATAAAAACATTGAATTTGGTGCCTCTAAGTGTATTCAGAAAATCTTGTTCCAATTTTTCAGCATTACGAACACCCGTAATTTCAAAATTATTGCCTTTTTCTTTAACGCCTAAAACAAGCCAACCTCCACTGGTATTTGAAAAAGCTGAAACTGTTTCCCAAACCGACTTGGGCAACTCGCTTTTGGCAGCTTTCACTTCAAAGTCTTCCCATTCAAGTGAGCTTAGTTTTTGTATTAGTTCTTCTTTGGTCATTTCCCAGCGTTTACATTATATGTGAAATTATGAGTCTATTCGATTAAAATAATTCCTCCCATACTGGTGTCAAATGTAGCACTAATACAATTTATTTACTAATCTCCTAAGATTCATTTGTAATAGGCGACTTGCTCCGCTCACAGTCCATTGATGATGTTGTTGTTTTTTGACCAAGTAATGACATAGCTTTAAATTTTAAAGTTTAAAGCCATTCTACTGTGAAAGCCTTACTTTCACCTAAACTTGATTAAAACACTGTATATAAGAAACTAAAACAGACCCCGAACGTGAAGATGATTCCATTTGGTTATACTTCTGACAAAGTGCGACACGAAGTTACACAAGTAATTGTCTAACAATGATTAGACCTACTGTTCCGTCAGTAGTAGCTCATGGATACATGCATTCGGAGTAATCCTTTTGTGCGAAGCTATCCAGTGAAAGAAGCCCTTTCGCAAGAAAAAGCCAAACCTGCGAGGTGGAGGCAATGACCGTTAGCATTGAATAGTCGGGGAGCGAGGCTGAGTAGTATGGTTAACGCATGTGAACCGTTGATAAACGTCGTTAAAGTGAAACGAGCCAAAGATGCTGACAGGCTCGAACCAAAAGGTAAGCAGCCAGTTGACTTTATTTTGTCTAAGGTTACACGGATATTAGCGCTGCCGGCGGATAGACGGAACCTAAACTACTCTTGTTACTTGTGCGAAACGTGGTAAGCCCGAATTCTTCCCAGTTAATTGGGAAAGTTTTCCGTAAGGCAAGCCGACAGGAATGCGGGTAGAGGATGGTAGAGAACGCGAATGCCGCTTTGTAATGAGGCGGATAGGGGTTGAAACATTACCTCACACGAAAGTGGGCTGACTTCTACGTATGGTAATTCTTTACAAGAAACTTTTAGAACTTTTTAAAGGAGGAAAGCAAATGAACGGAAGTAAAACATCGTGTGCACCTACTGACCCAAAATGGACAACTTGGAAAGACATGGATTGGAACAAGTGCCAACAACAGGTTAGAAAGCTACAGGGACGTATTGTAAAGGCTCAAAAGGAAGGCAAACACAACAAAGTAAAAGCTTTACAGTGGTTGCTGACCCATTCGTTTTATGCTAAGGCTTTGGCTGTAAAACGTGTGACTTCGAACAAAGGAAGTAGAACATCGGGAGTTGACAACGTAATTTGGTCAACTTCAAACACCAAGTTTTTGGAGATTGCAAAATTGAAAAGTAGGGGGTACCAACCCCAGCCCCTGAAAAGGGTAAATATTAGAAAGAGCAATGGGAAGTTCCGCCCATTAGGAATACCAACAATGAAAGACAGGGCCATGCAGGCTTTGTATTTAATGGCTCTTGAGCCAGTATCAGAAACCACTGCTGACAGCAATTCATGCGGATTCCGAAAGGAAAGAAGTACTGCTGATGCGATTATTCAAAGTTATATAGTACTGTCTCAGAAACGTTCTGCTCAATGGATACTCGAAGCGGACATAAAAGGCTGCTTCGACCACATAAGTCATGAATGGCTGCTGAAAAATATCCCTATGGATAAATTGATGCTGAGAAAATGGCTTAAAAGCGGATATGTTTTAATAAAGAGTTATTTCCTTCTGATGAAGGTACTCCACAAGGAGGAATAATATCCCCCACTCTTGCTAATATGACCCTGGATGGTATTCAAACCATGCTTGTAAATAAGTCTCGCCTAAAGAATGCAGAAAACAAATCTGTAAACTCTTTGGTGAACCTCGTACGATATGCCGATGATTTTATTATCACTGGCAGAACTAAAGAGTTTTTGGAAAATGAAATCATGCCATTAATAGAAGAGTTTCTTTCTGCCAGGGGGCTTATCCTCTCAAAAGAGAAAACAAAGATTACTCATATTAACGATGGTTTTGACTTCCTTGGCTTCAATCTAAGAAAGTACGATGGTAAGTTACTCATCAAACCTTCAAAGGAAAAAGTTAAAAAGTTTCTCAACACAATCAGGGAAACCATTGATACCAATAAAGCCTGCAAGCAGGAAAAATTGATTCAGTTTTTAAATCCCAAGATAGCTGGATGGGCAAATTATTACAAGCTCTGTGTTGCTACCGATGTTTTCAACAAAGCAGACCATCAAATCTTTCGTAAGCTTTGGCAATGGTCAAAAAGGAGGCACCCTAAAAAGGGTACCAACTGGGTTAAGCTGAAGTATTTCCCAAAAATTGGAAACAGGAGTTGGTGTTTTTCGTCTGGTTATAATAACAATGGGACTACTAAGCATTTATCCCTGAGATTATTATCCGACACCAAGATTATCCAACTCGTTAAGATTCGGGGCGATGCTAATCCTTACGACACGGAATGGAAGGACTATTTTGAAAAAAGAAAAACCTACAAAATGCTCATTTCCCTAAAGGGTCGTAAATCGTTGCTTTACTTATGGAAGAAACAAAAACGAAGGTGTCCAATCTGTGGCGAACCTATTGACAAGGAAAAGACGTGGTACCTGACCGATAAGTCGGTAGACGGTAAAACTGTCAAATTCCTTGCTCATAATTGGTGCCACAGAAGACGCAACAACTTCAACTGAACAAGTAGTTTGAGCCGGTTCCTGTTAAAGGGACTTTGAATTGCTTGAGCCGTATGAGGGGAAACTTTCACGTACGGTTCTTAGAGGGGGAAGCGGCAGTAATGCCGCCTACCTACTCGACAGTGTAAACTCACTAATTTAATCTTAAGTATTTGGGTTAAGAAAAAGTGGATACTGACATTACCTTATAAACAGTAAAAACAATAATCAAGAAGATGTGCGACAATAAATAAACCAAGAGAAACATTTTGATATACGCTATTTTAAAAGTTTAACTACTAAACTCATGTTATCTTCACCAATGTCACAAAATGCAAAATTACAGAAATGCTAATACTATCTTAAATAGCACCTCTGTAAAAGATTATGGAAAATTAACTACTACATTATCAAGCTTATACCGGGCAACTTTACCTGTTCCTCCTTTAAAATATAAATCTTGAACAACAAACATCCCGGGAGATGTATCGGTATCAGTAAGTCCATGATGTAAATTCAGACTCTTTGCTTTATAATCATCCACCGCAATATCATAATCGAAAGTATTCATATCACCAAAAGAATTAAATGTTAAAGTTAAT
>NZ_CAJXYQ010000017.1 GCF_913063105.1 uncultured Draconibacterium sp.
TGCTGACAATATTTTAAATTCTCTACAAGCAGATTCTTGTATTCGTTTCGTGTAAAAACATCAACCCAGCCCATTGTGGCGAACGAAACAAAACAAACACCATCCGGATGATGAAACTTGTATTTCCTGCTCATGTTATGCTTGTTTTATTCTCGATTAGTTGCCATAGGGTTATATTCTTAATCATTTATTTCTGGTCTTATCGACCAGGGCACGGATTGCAAATCCGCGCCAGCAGGAGGGCAGTTGGCACACCACCAAACCCCGCCCTGCAATATGTACTTTGTTAACGCCTGATTTTTATTTTATTTTGAGTTTTAGTATGTCTCATACTCAACTGCATATAAGTCGAAACCACCTTTTCCACCTGACCTGTTTGATGAGAAAATCATTAAGTTATGTCCTAATACATCGAACGTTATTGGTCGAAATTCATCTTTACTTGAATTAATTTCACTCCCGAAATTTTCAGGTTCTGTCCATACTCCATTTATATAAAATGAATACCATAAATCATAACCTCCATAACCTCCTTCTCTGTTTGATGCAAATACCATCATATTATCTTCGCCAATAAACGGACATTTATCGTCACCAGTACCTGATAAAGTTTCTATTTTAGTTATTGAATTTATATCTCCACTGACTAATGCTTCACTTGTAATCTCAGAATTGAAGGAAGCATTAAATATATTGAATACTCCGTCATTCTTATTATTGCAAAAAATTAAATTCTTTTTATCTGCCGTTAAAGTTGGATAAAGGTCATCGGCATATTCATTGATTTTAGGGATTGATTTTGGTATTGAATCATAATTTTCCCATTGCTCATAATACCAACCTGTCATATCCATGAATTGGATGTCATAACCAGAGGAATTTTCTGTAGAATACATTAAGATTAAATTCCCTCCAGTGGCGGTAAAATATGGACCAAATTCATTTTTGTCGGAATTGATGTTACGAATGGCGACTTCAAAATCATAAGGAAGGTCAAAATTCAGTACCTCGCAAGTGAGATTACCGCTTGTTGAGTCTTCGATATAGTACAAATTTGCATAAACCAAGTCAAAATTTTCGCCTTGGCTATTTCTGTTTGATGAAAAAATAATCCAGCCACCTCGTTCTCCATCTGGTTCCCAATTTGAATTGTAATCATCATATTTTGTATTAAGAGCACCCAAACTGGTTGGAGTTTGAGTTATAATTGCAGATTTTTCAATAACGTCTTCATCGTCATTCCAAAAACATCCCGTAAGTGAGATGGTCACAATTAGTAGGAAAATAATTTTTTTCATTTTGGTTTTTTTTGGTTAAAACATTAATTTTTAAAATATCATCGTTTTGTATTTTTTAAACTTGGCTGTAACTGCTGTACATCATCATTATTGTTCCCCACGCTGGTGCGGATTTGTAATCCGTGCCATTGCTGAAAGCAATACTATTTTATTACAATTACATCCAGTAAACCGTTTTCTCCGGTGTAATCAACAGCACTGCTATAAACATAGTCCTCGGCTTTAAAAACCAAACCTTCTTCTACCGGGTTTTGGTGGATGTAGTCAATCTTTTGGTCAATCACGTCATTGCTCCATAATTCTATCGGTTGGTTATCTGTTCTCCAGAAACGAAAACCTTCTGGTGTTTCGAACTGTTTTAACAAGCATTCTTTACTACTTTCCCTAATATTCCCGGCTATAACCGTTCTTATCGTTTTACTGGTATGTTTCTTATAATCACGTAAAATTCCGGGCAAGTCGGCACCTTCTTTTGCCCGAACTACCAAATGCAAATGATTCGTCATTATGCACCAGGCAAATAACTCCAATCCTTTGTGCTGCTGACAATATTTTAAATTCTCTACAAGCAGATTCTTGTATTCGTTTCGTGTAAAAACATCAACCCAGCCCATTGTTGCGAACGAAACAAAATAAACACCATCCGGATTATGAAACTTGTATTTCCTGCTCATGTTATGCTTGTTTTATTCACGATTAGTTGCTATAGGGTTATATTCTTAATCATTTATTTCTGGTCTTATCGACCAGGGCACGGATTGCAAATCCGCGCCAGCAGGGATGAACGTATTGTCGTTTGCAACGACTTTAACAAAAGCATTAAAAATGCTTATGCTGCGAACCCCTCGTTCGGAAACGAGGGGCAGATGGGGAATTAGCATTAAAGGCTAAAGCCCTTTTAATACATTACAATTTAAACACCGGGCTGAAGCCTCGGTGCAAAATATAAAACCAATCCACCTTTTTATTCCACCTTTTCCAGGCCCGGCATACCAACATACAAAAAGCCCGGCATTAAATACCGGGCTTTTCATCAATCAATTGTTCAATCTAAATTCAAATGCTTTAATTACCTTTTAATAGCTGTAGGCTTCAGGACCGGGTTTGGTCGGATAATCCGTTTCGGGCAGCATCGGAATTTCCTTTTCCGGATCTTCGTAATATGCGTCGTCCGAACATGATGCCATTGTTACTCCAATACCTGCTACTAATACAAATGCTACTGCTAATCTTTTTAAATTTTTCATCGTTCTAATTTTTAATTGTTATTACTGTTTGTTTTAATGTTCGATACAAAGATGCAGGCTTTTGTCCCGGTATTTTGCTCCTGTACGGCCAGGTGAAATCCCAAAAAGTTCAATACCTAAAAAGTGCTTCCTCTATCCCTCGTTTGCAACGAGGGATGAACGTATTGTCGTTTGCAACGACTTTAATAAAAGCATTAAAAATGCTTATGCTGCGAACCCGTCGTTCGGAAACGAGGGGCAGATGGATTTTAATTTTTAGTGTTATTACTGCTACAAAAGCAGTTTGCTACCGCCTGCTCATTTAGCCCATAAAGTTCAAAGGGTAGTCTAAAAATCCGATACATCTGTAAGTCAAATCTTCGACTTTTTTGCACGCAATAGCCCGGAGATGGTTGTGAACATAAATCATTTACACTATTTTTAGTAGGCTAAATTATTATAAACATGAATAATCAGGAAAAAGTAGTTTTACGCTTAAAAGAAGGAAGAACGATCAATTATTTTGAATCGTTAAAACAAGCTCTTGGCGGCGAATACTCCGATAATTATTACGAGCTGATTCAAGGAAGGACCGATATTCGGTTTTATAACTTTCCGATCATTCCCGGATTTGATATTTTATTGAATTCGGCCAAACACTATCAAGCTGTTGAAATGATCAGGGAAGCCGATGACAATCCTGATTATTTTCATTTCTACCTGTTAAAAGAAGGACAAATCGATCAGCGTTTTGAAAATCAGGAACAGCTAATGGAAGCAGGAACCTCAACAGGCGTTTTTATTAATAACGGATTATTTCCGATGCGGGCCCAATTTCCGGCCAACACACCGCTAAAATCATTGGGTTTTAAAGTAACTAAAGAAGCCTTAAGCAAACTAATTCCAGAAGCTTGCGAAACACTTGAGACACTTTTCGATACTGACGCTCCTATTGCTTACCATACGCATTTACCCGAGGAGTTACGATCGATGATCGACGATATATTTTATTACAAAAAAAGCGAATTCGGACGCATTCCGCTGGTTATGGCAACCGGCCTCGAAATATTTACCGTGTTAATGCGATCGGTGCGCAAACTGGTTGACAAAGACGAGCTGCACGGCCTGCATATTGATGATTACCAGCGTTTGTTAAAGATAAAAGATCAGCTTTTATCGAGCTTCGACCAGCGCATTAGTGTTGAGGGACTGGCCGATGAGTTTGGCATTAGCGTATCGAAACTTAAACGCGATTTTAAAACACTATTTAATACCTCGGTGTACCAATTTTACACCCATGCCCGAATGGACGAAGCTTATCGCAGGTTAAAATCAGGGAACTTCTCGGTTATGGAAGTTGGCTACGATTTGGGCTACCAAAACCTATCGAAGTTCTCGTCGATGTTTAAAAAGGTAAAAGGTATTAACCCTAAAGATGTGATGCCGGTGTAAAACAAATGCGGCATAAAATCAGGAAGTCTGATTTATTTTATTCGCTTGTCCTGTGTTACAAACGACAAGCCCATTTGTCCGTAGGTAGAAATCATTACCGCCTCGAAAACAGGATCGCTGGCTGAGGTTTCTTTATACCATTGAAAAATCAGATTGGCCCCTGTTCCCCCCTCATTATCGGCATGGTCGATAATGATTTCAACCGTTTCCATAGGCCGGATAAAAACCGGGTGGCTGATATACTTACGAATACAATCGCCTTTGGTATTGTAGTAATCAATTTTATCGATATAAAGCGTAGCCCTTACATTCGGATTACGCATACTTACCGTAGTGGTTAAATTTACCAGGCGTTCCTCCGACTTGGTATAAATTTGTGGATAAACCGACAAGTAGCTCGTTCCCATTTCAAGCGTGTCGGGAACCGGCTTTGCTACTTCTCTTTTCTCCCAGTTTTGAACTTTATTTGGTACAACCTTAGCTTCCTGCTTACAGGAAAACAGCATGCTTGCCAGCAGTAATACACCGAACAAATACTTCATTGTTTTAACTTTTATGCTCAAATGTAATAAAAACCGGAACGGAAAAAAATGAGTGTTTCGTATAACCCCGGATTTCTACATACTTTGCTGCAACATGGTAATCGATTGCTGCAGTGCGGCACGGTCCTGGGCCGAAATACCTTCCACTTTCAGCGCATCTTTATATAATTTTAAGGCCATATTTTTGTTGCCCTCGCGCAGGTAAATGTCGGCTAAAAAGCTGGTTGCTGTTAAATAGCCCGGATTGCTTTTAATAATTTGCTGTAATGTTTTTTTGGCGGCGCTGGTTTGGCCGTTCTGCGATTGGTAATAAGCCAGCGTGTAGGCATAATCCGGGTCGTTGGGACGAGCCTTGTACGCCAGTGAAGCATATTTTACTGCCGCTGCCAAATCGCCACGTTGCGCCACAATTACACTCAGGTTTTTAGCTGCTACGGGTTGATTCCCGGGGTTGGCATTTACAGCAGCAGATAAAGCTTTTTCGGCTTCATCTAAACGGCCCTGCTCGGCTAATAGCAAGCCAAGGTTCAGGTTGGCAGCTTCGTTGTCTGCATCGTATTCCAGAACCCTTTTCAGATTTTCCTCGGCTTTTTGGTTGTTCCCTACATACGAATAAAGCACACTGCTGTTAATAAGCGGCATTAACGACTCGGGGTACAAACGTGCTGCTGTTTCGTACGAGTTTAGTGCGGCCTGTGCATCGCCTTTGTTTTGGTGATACAAGCCCAGGTTGTAATGGTTACTCCAGTTATCGGTACGGGCGGTCATCGAGGCCACATATTCCTGCTCAGCTTTATCAATAATCGTTTTTTGTTCGGCAGTAAAAGTATCTTCCGGAAACATTAGTATAGCATTGGCAGCCTGGATACGCACCAGCCTGATTTCATCCTGACAGGCTTGCAGCAAGGCATTTTTTGCATCGTCGGTAAAAATACCACTCAGCCCATAAGCTGCCGATGAACGTATCAGTTCCGATTGGTTATTTAAAGCTTCAATTAATACACCGGCTTTTGATGCATCGGGGTAGTTACCCAACAGGCGGATTAAAGAATTGGCCACTACATAATCCGTTTTCGGATTTCGAATGTAAGCAAACATTTTGTCCACATTTTTCCAGTCGTTGTCGCGGGCTTCTTTAATCAGCTGGGCCCATTTCAGGGTTTCATCCTGGTAATTGCCGTTGGGGCGTGCTTTTACAATTTCGTTGGCCCATTGCGGCGATTTATCAGAGTGGCACTGGTTGCAGGCATTTGGCGAACCAAATTTGATGGTAGCCTCGGGCATAGGTGGCCTAAACGAGTGGTCGCTACGCAGAAAACGGCCCACAAACTCTCGCTTGGGCATATGGCAACTCAGGCAAGTTAATCCTGCCTCGGCCGGATGACCGGTATGGGTTTCCAGGTCTTCGTTGCGGTTATTGTGGCACTGCAGGCACGATTGATCAGGATTATCCTTATTACGGTCGCGTCCGCTTGATGTATGACAAGTAACACAGTGCAGCTGACTTTCGTCCACGCAGGGGTTCATCATCCATTCGGTCATGGTATAATTTTCTCCCAACGATCTACCGTCGGCATAAAAGTCGCGGTCTTCAAGTGTGGTTATGTTGTAATTATCAAAATATTTATCGCCGGGCATGTAGCTGGGTGTAATGGGTGTCATTTTTGCATGGCAAGGGGCGCAGGCATCGTTGTGTTGCTCCTGGGTAAATACCGAGGTACTAATCAAGCCCAGTTCTTTGGCCTCCTCGCCTTCTTTCAGGTCTTTAAAAATGCGCACATGGTCTCCGCCCGGCCCATGGCAGGTTTCGCAGTTAATACCGGCCTCGCGCCAGGTAGTATGATAGGTTTCGCTTGCCAAATCAAAATTGGTACTCAACTGGCTAATGTGGCAGCTGTAACAACCGGTATTAAAAGCAAACATGGCATCCTTCCACGGTAGTGCTTCATCATCAGGGTATTCATCGCCAAAATGCCGGATACCGGCTTCAGGGTAGTTAAACCATTCCTTGCGGTTGGCATCGTAGGCCAACGGAATATTCTGGAGCTTTCCCTTTTCAAAAGGGGTAAGAAAACAATAAACATTATGCCCCCCCATGGCCCATAGAACGTCGTAAGTTTCAATTAAGCGGTCGCCATTGCGTTCGTACATAACCATTGTTGAATCTAAAAATTCAACAGTAAAAAGGTGTCCTTCCACATCAATTGGCTTACTGTTGGGTAATTGGTGTTTGGCAATAAAAGCAGCGTTAATTGGCATCATTGCCTGACCATGATAGGATGGTTCCCAGAGCTGGTAAAAATTTTCGTGACATTCGCGACAACTTTCCGAGCCGGCATAATCATTTTCTCCGTTTGTTTTTGTTCTTGTTTTGCACGAGAAAATCGATATTACCGCTATTGCAAACAAGGCCGGTTTTATAAATTTCCGAATCATGGTTTGTTCTTTTAAGTTGCTACAAATATTGCGATTATTTGAGAAAGAATGAGTCTAAATGCGCGTGTAACAGCTTATTTAGAATGGCATTGAAAGGGTACGACTCACGAAACAGGATGAAAAATTGCTATTCGGAAAATTCGGAAGATAGTTTAACTTTGCAGCGGATCCAAAAGGGCGTAAACGTTTGAGTTTTGAAGAAGAGCAAATCGATAAGCGTCTGCTTCAGTGAAGGTCTGTTAGTAAGATGAAGTTTAATTGAGGTATCTAAAAAATTTATTTATGAAAGTTGGAATACTTAGAGAGGGGAAAACACCTCCCGACAAACGCGTCCCGCTAACCCCGGAACAATGTATTGAAGTGCAGCAAAGTTTTCCTCATGTATCAATTGCTGTTCAACCCAGCTCTATTCGCAGCTATTCTGATGAAGCGTATTCCAAATTAGGTATTTCGTTGCAGGAAGACCTTTCGGATTGCGATGTGTTACTGGGCGTAAAAGAAGTTCGTATTGAGGATTTTATTCCGGGAAAGATTTACCTCTTTTTCTCGCACACCATAAAAAAGCAGGAATACAACCGCAGGCTTTTGCAAACTGTATTAGAAAAAAAGATACAGCTGGTTGATTACGAGGTACTGACTGACAAAGAAGGATTCAGAATAATTGGTTTTGGGCGTTTTGCCGGACTGGTAGGCGCCTACAATGGCTTACGTGCCTACGGACTGAAATATAAGTTATTTAACCTGAAGCCGGCGCACGAGTGCTACAACCTGGAAGAGATGCTGGAACACCTGGATGCCGTTACCCTGCCTCCGATAAAAATTACCGTTACCGGCGATGGCCGTGTGGCTGGTGGCGTGTTGGAAATTTTAAACCACATGCAGATTATGCGTGTTTCGCCCGAGGCTTTTTTAAACGAACAGGAACCCAAACAAGCCATTTATGTGCAACTGTTACCCGGCAACTATGTACAACGTAGCGATGGTGAAACGTTCAACCTGATGCACTTTTTTAATAACCCTACCATGTACGAAAACAGCTTTCAACCTTTTGCCGGCGCCAGCGATCTGTTAATTGCATCTGCATACTGGGACCCCAAGGCTCCGGTGCTGTTTACCGCCGACGAAATGCGGGAAGAGGCTTTTCGCATCAGTGTTATTTCAGATATCACCTGCGATATTGAAGGCTCTATCCCTTCTACAAAACGTGCCTCGAGCATTGCTGATCCGTTTTACGATTACAATCCGGAAACAGGCGAGCTGGAAGAAGCTTTTTCAAAACCTGAAAATATTTCGGTGCAGGCGGTGGATAACCTGCCTTGTGAATTACCAAAAGACGCTTCACTTGATTTTGGCCGCAACCTGATTGATAAAGTTTTTCCGAGTTTATTCGGAGCAGATACCGACGAAATTATCCACCGTGCATCTATTACAAAAAATGGTGCACTAACTGAGAAGTTCTCGTATTTACAGGATTTCGCCGACGGGGAATAACTTCTTGCAGATTGCGCTGATATAAAAAAAAAGCCTCGTTCTGTATATTTAATAAGAATACAGAACGGGGCTTTTACTTTCCTGTTTTCTCCTCCGCGTTATCAGCGCAATCTGCGAGAACCGAAAAAAACAAACGCCGATCCAAAATTCATGGACCGACGTTTTACTCACTCTCCCTACACTATGCCCCGCGGGTTACGCGGAACACTCACTCTATGTTTTATCGCTCAACAGTTTCCCGTATTGCGAGCTTATTTTATTAACTCTACGCTTCGTTTTACAAATTTATCAAGGTCGGCACCTTTAAGCAGGCCGTTGGCCAGCAAAGCCAGGTCAACCATTTGTTTGGCCAATTTATTGCCTTTGCCAAAACCTGTCAATTCTTCGCGTTTTGATGCTTCAAGTTTTGCCAGTTCGCCATTCAGGCTTTCCAGCTTTTCTTTATCAGCGCTCGGAATTTCTTCGTCTTTTTTACCTTCTTTGGCTTTTTCCAGGGTGGCAATTTCTTCTTTTTTACCGGCAATCGAGCCGCTCACTTCTTCCAGCTTTTTCCCCAGTTTTTTGTCTTTGGCCTCAATTACTTTTTTAACCAAAGGGTGCGAAATATTTACCACCAGGTTTAACGAATCGGGCATTTCGCCATAAAAATTCATTCCACCACCCTGAGTTGCCGCCATATCTTTCATTCGGCGCATAAACTCGCTACGGGTAATTACCATTGGCGAAGCAGCCTCTCCCAAATCCTGGAAATCAACAATAAACTGATAGTCTTTTGTTTCGGGGCAAACAGCCTGAAATACCGGAGATACTTCTTGTTTTTGCTCCATTGTCCATTCTTCTTTTGTGGTGTCTTCCTTTTTAATCAGGTTTTCAACCACATCCGAGTCAACACGAACAAAGCGCTTGTCGGTATATTTTTGCTCAAATTTGTTAATCAGGTGAGGTGCCAATACATCATCAAGTACCAATACATCGTAGCCTTTGTTTTTTGCTTCTTCAACAAAAGTAAACTGCTCCTCAACATTTGTGGTGTACAGGTAAATGGTATTTTTATCCTTATCCGTCTGGTTTTCTTTCACCAGCTTTTCATACTCTTCCCAGGTAAAATATTTGCCTTCGGTATTTTTTAGCATAAAGAAATTCATCGCACGATCGTTGAATTTCTCTTCGGTCAGCATTCCGTATTCGATAAAAATTTTCAGGTCGTCCCATTTGCTTTCAAAATCTTCGCGGTTGTCTTTAAAGATTTGGTGTAAACGGTCGGCTACTTTTTTGTTAATGTGACTGCTGATTTTCTTTACATTCGAATCGCTTTGCAGGTACGAGCGTGAAACATTTAACGGAATATCCGGCGAATCGATCACCCCGTGCAATAAAGTCAAAAACTCGGGCACAATTCCTTCAACCGAATCGGTAACAAAAACCTGGTTGCAATACAACTGAATTTTGTTTTTCTGAACTTCGAAGTTGTTTTTAATTTTTGGGAAGTACAAAATACCGGTAAGGTTAAACGGATAATCCACATTCAGGTGAATGTTAAACAAGGGCTCGTCGCCCATCGGATACAACTTTCGGTAAAAGTCTTTGTAATCCTCATCTTTTAAATCAGCAGGAGTTTTGGTCCATGCCGGTGCTACATCATTTACCTGGTTGTCTTCGTCGGTCTCAACCTGTTGTCCGTCTTTCCAGTCTTTTTTCTTGCCATAAATTACCGGCACCGGTAAGAATTTACAGTATTTATCCAAAATTTCCGACACTTTTGCATCATCAAGAAAACCTTTTTCTTCTTCGCTGATGTGCATTACAATATCGGTACCTACGTTTTCCTTTTCAACTTCTTCCAATTCGTACTCCGGGCTTCCGTTACAACTCCATTTAACGGCTTTTGCTCCTTCTTTATACGATTTTGTGATAACATCCACTTTTTCCGATACCATAAACGAACTGTAAAAACCCAGCCCGAAATGACCAATTATGGCGTTAGCATCGTCTTTATATTTATCAAGAAACTCGTTGGCACCCGAAAATGCAATTTGGTTAATGTACTTCTCCACCTCTTCGGCGGTCATGCCAATTCCGTTATCCGAAACCGTAATGGTTTTTGCTTCGGTATCTAATTTTACTACCACCTTGGCATCGGTAACTTCGCCTTTGTATTCGCCGCGCGATGCCAGTGTTCTTAGTTTTTGGGTTGCATCAACCGCATTTGATACAATTTCACGTAAAAAAATGTCGTGATCAGAATAGAGAAACTTTTTAATAATTGGAAAAAGGTTCTCGCTGGTTACTCCAATTTTTCCTGTTTGCATTTGTCTATATTTTAAGTTTTACTTTCGATTTTTATGCCGGCCGAAAATCAAACCCTATGCCATTTCAATTTTATGACGATATGTCAGCAAACTGTGTGAGTTAAAATGAAAAATGGTCATTATTTGTGTTTTGAATTCCGTTTTTGGCTGTATGTTTGTAAAAAAGTAAAACCAAAATGAGAGATACCTTAACGAGCTGGCTCAACGAAATTGAAAAAAACGATGGCATTCCGCCAAAAGAAGTGGTGGTTTTTAATTTTGGAATTTACCAAAGCGATGAAGGGTACGTGATGTACCTGGTAGGTGGTTTTGAATTTACTGAAACCAACGACAATTGGGCCCATTTGGAAATGCCGAAACAGGATTACCGCTATTTATTGCTTCCGGCAATGGTGCAGGATAAACCCTGGCAGTTGGTTGTTGAATATTGTAAAAACACATTGCTTGAAATGGAATCAGAAGGTTTATTGCGTAAAAACCTGCTTAAAAATGCCCAATTTCTCACCATTGCTTACGACGAAGGAGAACTTTACCGCATCAGGTAAAAATACCTGGAAACAATAGTTTTGAAGTAACTCACATCACTAATAAAACTATTTTTTCATGATATTTACCCTCCTTTAATTCACCCAAACCCCTTTTATTTGTGTCTTTAGTTAAAAAGTAATATATGGGCAGTCTGGAAAATTATTTTGGCCAATTCAGGGAAAACATTGTAGGAATCGATCAGGAATTTGAAACGCCATACGGTACAAAAAAAATTATTTATGGCGACTGGATTGCCAGTGGCCGTTTGTATCGTCCGATTGAATGTAAAATTACCGATGAGCTGGGCCCGTTTGTTGGCAACACCCATACCGAAACCAGCGAAACCGGTATGCGAATGACCCAGGCTTACCACAAATCGCACCAACTAATAAAAGCCCACGTTAATGCTGGGCCAAACGACAAAATTATTACTGCCGGTTTTGGCATGACCGCGGTAATTAACAAATTTCAGCGCATACTGGGTTTAAAATACTGCGGAAAAGTAGCCGGGAAAAGTTGTATTGCCGAACGCGAAAGACCTGTTGTATTTATTACGCACATGGAACACCACTCGAACCAAACCTCGTGGTACGAAACCAGTGCCGACGTAGTGGTTATTGAACCCGGAGATGGCCTTTTGGTTAACCCTCAGAATTTGCGAACGGCACTGGAAAAATATAAAGACCGCCCTTTTAAGATAGGCTCGTTTACCGCCTGCTCGAATGTTACAGGTGTGCGCACTCCGTACAATGAACTGGCAAAAATAATGCACGAATACGGTGGTGTGGTTTTTATCGACTTTGCAGCCTCGGCACCCTACGACGAAATTGACATGCACCCTGAAGACCCGATGGAGAAACTGGATGCGGTTATGTTTTCGCCACATAAATTTCTGGGAGGTCCCGGTTCTTCCGGCGTTATTGTTTTTGATGCATCGATGTATAAAAGCGAGGTGCCTGATAACCCGGGCGGCGGAACGGTTGACTGGACCAACCCCTGGGGAAGGTATAAATATGTTGACGACATTGAGGCACGTGAAGATGGTGGCACACCGGGATTTCTGCAATCAATACGAACTGCGCTGTGTTTCGATCTAAAAAATCAAATGGGTATCGAAAATATTCGAAAACGAGAAGAAGAATTGCTGGAACGTGCGTTTAATGGCCTCGACGAAATTCAGGGATTAAATATTTTGGCCGATAATGTACGAAAACGACTTGGAGTAATTTCATTTTATGTTGAAGGCATTCATTATAATTTGTTGGTTCGGCTGTTAAACGACAAATACGGTATTCAAACCAGGGGCGGATGCGCCTGTGCCGGCACCTACGGCCACTTCCTGCTTGAAGTGTCGTACGAACAATCACAGCAAATAACCGATAAAATTAACCATGGCGACCTTTCGGAAAAACCCGGTTGGGTGCGCTGGTCGTTACATCCCACAATGACCGATGCTGAGGTGGACACAATGATTACGGCCTTAAAAGATATTGTTGGCAATATTGAAAGCTACAAAAACGATTATGTATATGTGAATCGCACCAATGTATTTTGGCACAAAGACGAAAATAACGACGATACCCTGATGCAAAAGTGGTTTACGCTTTAATTTTATTCGGGCAAAACAAATAAATACAACTTTTGTTAGGCACCTTAACAATCCTCAATCTTCTTTTTTTACTTTTGTTTTTATGACAAAAAAATATGATACCGGCCTTGTTTTAAGTGGTGGTGGCACACGCGGCTTTGCCCATCTTGGTGTAATTGCGGCTTTAAATAAATTAGGTATTCAGCCCGATGTTATTTCGGGAGTTAGTGCCGGAGCCATTGTTGGTGCATTTATAGCGGCAGGAAAATCGCCCGAAGAGGTTCGGGATATTTTTAAACGTGGTTGGTTTTTTCAATACACAAAAATACATCTTCCGGTTGATGGCCTGCTTAAACTCGATGGTATAAAAGAAATTATCGGGAAGGAAATTGAGGTGATGAATATTGAAGAGTTGGCCATCCCCCTTCATATTTGTGTGTCGAATTTAAATAAAGGTACTGTAGAATATAAAAACAGTGGTCCGCTGGGCGATACCGTTTTGGCATCTGCCTCTATTCCGGTAATTTTTGCTCCTGTACAGCTTGGCAAATATTTGTATGTTGATGGTGGCTTGATGGATAATATTCCACTGGAACCCATAAAAAAAGAATGCGAGCAGGTAATTGCTTCAAATATAAGTCCGATTAACGCCAAAGCAAAAATGAAAAACATGATACAGATTGCTACCCGCACTGTGTACATGAGCGTTAACCAAAAACTGGAGGATTTAAAAAAGCAGGTAGATGTTTATATTGAGCCAAGTGGAATTGACGAATACGATGTATTCCAACGGAAACATGCCGATGAACTTTTCGATCTTGGATATAAAACAACGCTAAAGGTGTTAAAATAAAAAGCCATTCCTAAAATAGAAACGGCTAAAAGTTCCAAATGATAATCGTATATTTTTAATCAAATAAATTCTCGTCGCGTATAATCATTAAAATGGCTGAGTGTGGCAAAATAATATATTTTTCGTTGTTAAACTCAATTTCGTGCCCGCTTTTATTTAAGTAAACAGCCAAATCGCCAATGTGGGTTTGCAAGGGTACATATTTTACCTCTTCCTTTTTTTCTTTCCAAACCTCATCATCCTCGCTAACTGCCGGAATCGGATAACCGGGTCCTACTTTTACGATGTAGCCACTTTGTACTTTTTCGTTTTCCTGCACCGATGGAGGTAAATACAAACCCGATTTGGTTTTCCCCGTCGGATTTTTTGGCTTTACCAATACCCGGTCGCCAACCATAATAAACTTTTCCAGATCTTTTTCTTCAATTACCAACGACATAAGCTTTTCATTTTTCGTTCGGCAAAGATAAAATTTTCACTATTATTTTTAAAAATACAATCTCGATGAAAAAAATATTTTCCCCTTTTTTTAATAACCATTATCATAAATCAAGACCATTTTTTCGACTTAAAATCTATTTTATTCAATATTTCCATTTCAACAAAAACCCCTCTTTACCCTGTTTTTCAATATCTTACAAAATTTCTCAATTAATATTTTAAAAAAATATACTACTTTGTTTTGCATAGTACCATTTTTTAACCTTATATTTGCAATACAAAGTTCAAGTTAAAGAAAAGTACATTTTTAAAAAAAGTTCTAAAAAAACTGTAACGAATTAAAATTTAAAGCGTCTTAATATCGAAAACAGGAAAACAGAACGGGAAAACAAGAAACAAAAAGTCAAAACAAAAGAAAACAAGAAAACAAAAACAAGCAGGAGGAAAAGTCATGAAAACAACAAACAATGTTCAGAAAGCAATCACAAAATCATTAGCAGTTATTATTAGTTTGGTTTTAATAAGCATTACAGTTAATGCTCAGGATTTTTGGAGAACCGTATTGGAAAACAACAGCTTTAGCCAAATAGCCATGGCAATGGTTGACCAAAGCGAAGCTGGCTCACCATCAGCAGATGGTTATTACACCAATGAAATGAGTGCCTATGCAGAATATGCAAATGTTGAGGCAGAAGAATCATTAGACGTAGAAAACTGGATGACCAACGAAAACAGCTTTTTTACTACAATTACTATTGAAACAGCTACTGAAAGTGCTCTTGAAGTAGAAGCATGGATGACCGATGAAAACCGTTTTAACACAATGGCTACCTACTTAAGTGTTGAAACAGAGGATGCTCTTGAAGTGGAAGACTGGATGTATAATACCGATTTTTTTGGAGTAACAACTGTAGAAGTTGAAGAAGCTACCGAAACAAAACTTCAGGTAGAAGCTTGGATGACAAACGCAGAAATCTGGGAAATGTAATTACGAATAACTCATTGAAATAAAAAAAACCGCTGTTCTTTAATTAGAATGGCGGTTTTTTATTGAATTAATCCTGCCTTTTAAGAGCTTAGCTTACCGGATACTCATTGTGAATATCAGTTAAAACCTCGCACCCTGTTTGCGTAATCAAAACCGTATGTTCAAACTGTGCCGACAGTTTATTGTCCATTGTTCTGGCTGTCCAGCCATCGTTTTTATCGATAACGGCTTTGGCTTTCCCCTGGTTAATCATAGGTTCAATAGTAAAAATCATCCCGGGTTTCATCTCTGGTCCGGTATTCCGGCGCGAGGCATGGTCAACCTGCGGCTCTTCATGAAATTCAATACCCACACCATGGCCACAAAACTCGTAAACTACACTGTATCCTCTTGCCTTTGCATAACGCTGAATAACAAAACCAATATTCCCAAAGCGATTGCCGGGTTTTACCTGTTCAATCCCTAAATCAAGGCAGTGCCAGGTGGTGTCAATCAGCTCTTCAGCTTCTTTGCTTACCTCTCCCACTGTAAACATTCGCGAGGTATCGCCGTAGTAGCCATTCAAAATTGTGGTAATATCAATATTCAATATATCGCCGGGTTTTAAAATGGTTTCTTTCGACGGAATGCCATGGCAAATAATATTATTGGGCGATATACAACTCGATTTTGGGTAACCATTGTATCCTTTGGTAGCAGGAATTGCTCCATGAGATCGAATAAATTCTTCTACCTTATCGTCGATAAACTCCGTGTTCATTCCCTCTTTTACAAATTGCTCGGCAAAGTCCAGCGTTTTGGCAGCCAGTCTGGCACTCTGTCTGATGCCTTCTATCTGTTCCGGAGTTTTTATAATTATTTTTCCCATAAAGCTTTTTTATTTGCCGCAAAATTGAACATTTGTAGTTGATTTTCAAAAACCGAACAATAAATTTGCAAAAAAGTTTACATCTTTTCTTTTCACAAGATGAAAACACCTTCACAAAAACAAGAAATGAAATATAAACAACAATTATCCACCAAATCATACTTTGTTAACCGATTTAAAAAACTCTCCACCTCCTTTCTTTTTTGGCAAATACAAGACATTGCCTGGGAACATGCCGAGCAACTGGGTTTTGGATTTGACAACTTGAAAAAAGACAAGCAGTTTTGGGTGCTCTCGCGATTACTGGTGAAAATTAAACGACGCCCCAGCTGGGGAGAAAAATTTACAGTAGAAACATGGCCCGTTGGCCTTGAAGGTCTGCTGGCTTTGCGCGATATCGAATTTATTGACGAAAAAGGAGAAAGTATCATTCAGGCCACCACCAGCTGGTTGGTACTAGACCAGCAAACAAAACGTATTATTCGTTTAGAAGATCTTTACGAAATACCATCGAACACCGAGCGGGTTTTAAACCAGAATGCGGGAAAAGTACGACCACCAAAATCCGCTGAAGAGCTCATATTCTCGCCGGCCTTGTTTAACGAAATTGATGTAAACCAACATTTTAACAGCGGACGCTACCTGGAACGAATAATCGACAGTTACGATTTTGACTTTCATGAAACAAACGAATTGACCGAATTTGAAGTAAATTTTGTGAAAGAAGGTATTCCGAGCGACCAGCTGGCGGTTAAGAAGCAAATAATTGATAAAAATAACCATATTTGTAGTGTAGTTCGCCAAAGCGACGGAGCCGATTTAATACGTGCCCGACTGGTTTGGAGCCTGCGGCAATAGAGTTTACAACCAAACACCACATAAACATATTAGCGCTCTTTTTCTTTTTAAGAATAAGTAAGCCGGATTAAACAAAAAAAAATCAGGCAATTTCAAACGTTTGCATTGATTTTTAGCTGCTTAATAAGAATTACTTATACTAACAAAAGCCAATAATTTAAAGATTATTTAAAACTTTAAACGGGCAATAAAAACTTAAAAAAGATGAAGAGATTACTATTGATTTTTACACTGGCTATTAGTAGCCTGTTTGCTATGGCACACGAACTGAGTTCCCCCAACGGCAAAATGAAATTATTGGTTGAATTACTCAACGGAACACCGACCTACCAACTACATCTAAATGAAAAAGCCATTATTAAACAAAGTAAGCTTGGGTTGGAACTTGCCAATAACCAATCGTTAATGAACGGATTTACAATTACCGATGTACAAACATCAAGCGTAAACGATACATGGAAACCGGTTTGGGGCGAGCAAAGCGAGATTAAAAATAATTACAACGAACTGGCACTTACTCTGCAACAAAAAAGTACCAACATAAAAATCCTTCTGCGTTTTCGTGTTTTTGATGATGGTTTAGGTTTTCGCTACGAGTTTCCGGAGCAGGAAAACCTGGTGTATTTTGTTGTTAAAGAAGAATGCACTGAGTTTGCCATGGCCGGCGACCACAAAGCCTGGTGGATTCCCGGAGACTACGACACGCAAGAGTACGACTATACTACATCAAAACTTTCGGAAATAAGAGGCCTGATGGAGAAAGCTGTAACTCCCAATGCGTCGCAAACGCCAATTTCGGCAACAGCCGTTCAAACCGCGTTAATGATGAAAACCGATGATGGCTACTACATCAACCTACACGAAGCCGCTTTGCAGGACTACTCGTGCATGCATCTCGAACTGGATGATAAGAACATGGTATTTAAATCGGTTTTAACTCCCGATGCGGTAGGCAATATGGCGTATATGCAAACGCCATGCACCACTCCCTGGCGAACCGTTATTGCCAGCAAAAATGCCGGCGACATTTTATTGTCGAACATAACGCTTAACCTAAACGAACCATGCGCATACGAAACAACCGACTGGATAAAACCGGTGAAATACATTGGCGTTTGGTGGGAAATGATTACAGGCAAAAGCTCGTGGGCTTATACCGACGAGGTTTTGAGCGTAAAACTGGGCGAAACTGATTTTACACAAACCACGACCAACGGCCGGCATGCAGCTAACACCCAACATGTAAAAGACTACATTGATTTTGCCTCGGCACACGATTTTGATGCCGTTTTGGTTGAAGGCTGGAACGAAGGCTGGGAAGACTGGTTTGGCAAATCGAAAGACTTTGTTTTTGATTTTGTGACCCCCTACCCCGATTTTGATGTTGAACTGCTGCGCGATTACGCCAAAAGCAAAAATGTTAAACTA
This sequence comes from uncultured Draconibacterium sp., assembly GCF_913063105.1. Classification (GTDB taxonomy): domain Bacteria; phylum Bacteroidota; class Bacteroidia; order Bacteroidales; family Prolixibacteraceae; genus Draconibacterium. The sequence goes on from NZ_CAJXYQ010000017.1 coordinate 18,307, forward strand.
ATGATGCACCACGAAACATCGGGTTCGGTGCGCAATTACGAACGCCATATGGATACCGCCTACCAGTTTATGGCTGAGAATAACTACAACTCGGTAAAAAGCGGCTATGTGGGCGACATTATTCCGCGCGGCGAGTACCACTACGGACAGTGGATGGTTAACCACTATCTGCACGCTATTAAAAAAGCAGCCGACTATAAAATAATGGTGAATGCACACGAAGCGGTTCGGCCAACTGGTTTGAGCAGAACCTATCCAAATTTAATAGGAAACGAATCGGCACGCGGAACTGAATACGAAGCCTTTGGAGGAAACAATGTAGACCACACCACAATTCTGCCATTTACCAGGCTTGTGGGCGGCCCCATGGATTACACACCGGGTATTTTTGAAACAAAGGTAAGTGCGTACAATCCGGATAACAATTCACAGGTGCGTACAACCATTGCACGCCAGCTGGCCTTGTATGTAACCATGTACAGCCCGCTACAAATGGCTGCCGACCTGCCTGAAACCTACAAGAAACACCTTGATGCCTTTCAGTTTATTAAAGATGTGGCTATTGATTGGGATAAAAGTCTGGTTTTGGAAGCCGAACCCGGCGATTTTATCACCTATGCACGTAAAGCTAAAAACAGCGAAAACTGGTTTATCGGCCGCACCAACGACGACCAGGAACGCACGTCTGAAATTAGTTTTGATTTTCTTTTGACGGATAAAAAATACATTGCCACCGTTTATGCCGATGCTAAAGATGCCCATTGGGAAACAAATCCGAAAGCCTATGAAATAAAAAAATATGTGGTAACCAACAAGTCTCAGTTAAAACAGGCGTGCGTGCCCGGTGGTGGTTACGCAATCAGTCTTGTTCCTGTGGAAGATAAAGTTGAATTGAAAGGCCTTAAAAAGTTGTAGAAACCGAGAAAACGAATAAAGCACACCTGGCAACACACTTAATTTTTCAATGAGAAAGGATTCTATCTGTATAAAAGATGGAATCCTTTTTTTGTAAAATTTGGCAACAAAATACCACAAAAATAACCCCAATGCGAAAAAGCTCTTGCACAACATAATTGAAATTAAATAAGGATTCTTTTCAATAAATGAACAATTGTGTATATTCAAGCGTATTTAGATTAATCAGAAGAGGTAGTTATGGACTTACTCATAAACACATTCTTTTTAAATGACAAAAGGAAAAAACAAACGCTTTGAGGAACTGGGCATAAATCGCTGGTCTTTATTCTTCAATGATGAAAGGACAGAATCGAAATACCGGGAAGAGTATTTCAATAATTCCATTTATTCGTTTCGCCTGGCCTTTGTTATTGCCATTTTACTTTATGCCTTATTTGGTGTTTTAGATGTATACACCTCTGAACGGTTTATTAAAGAATTTTTTACCATACGTTATCTGGTAGTTATTCCTTTTCTGATTCTTGTTCTGGCCGTATCGTACTTTCAGCTCTTCAAGAAAATATGGCAAGGTTTTACACTATTAGCGTATATTGTAGGAGGTAGCGGCATTGCCATCATGCTCTTACTAAACCCATCGAATTTATATTATTACGGCGGGTTGTTTCTGATATTTATTGCAGGTTACTTCTTTATTCATTTGCATTATTTGTTTGCTATTTCTGCCGGGTTATTGGTTATATTTTGTTACAACATTGCTCCTTTTTTCTCAGCGTCATTACAACACCTCAGTATTGAACATCAACTTATTAGCAATACATTTTTTATTTCAGCCAACCTTATTGCTGCCATTGCACTGTATAATAATCAGCTAGTTGCGCGTACAGAATTCTATCAGCGTATGCTTTTATCGTTGCAGCAAATACGCATAAAAAATATAAATGAGAACCTTGAAAAGAAAGTTGCTGAACGAACCGAACTTCTCAATAACAATAACAAAGCCCTTAAACAGGAAATAGACTACCGGAAAAGCATTGAAGAGAAATTATTGGTAGCAAAAGAACAAGCCGAAGAGAGCGACAGATTAAAAACAGCATTTCTGGCAAATATGAGTCATGAAATCCGAACACCAATGAATGGTATCATCGGTTTTTTGGATATGATTGCAGACCCCCAGATAAGCCAGAACGAACGTGAACAATACCTTGATATTGTAAAGCAAAGTGGAAACCGACTGCTCCAAACCATTAATGATATAGTTGAGATTTCAAAAATAGAAGCCGGGGAATTGCAGGAAAATATAGCACCGGTAAATATTGGCGATACTTTTAGTTATCTCAACGATTTTTTTGCCCCGAAAGCACAATTGAAATACTTAGCTATTAAATTCAAAAACGGCTTTGGCGATACTACAATAATGACCGACAGCAATAAACTGGAATCGATTTTAACGAACCTGATAAATAACGCTATTAAATTTACCGAATACGGAAGCATCGAAATAGGAGTTACTCCACAAAATGATGTTCTGGAGTTTTATGTAAAAGATAGCGGGCAAGGTATTCCGGCTGATCGCCAAAAAGCTATTTTTGACCGCTTTGTACAAGCTGATTTAAGCTTAACCCGGGGGCACGAAGGAACCGGTTTGGGACTGTCGATAGCAAAAGCCTATACCGAAGCGCTGGGCGGCAAAATTCGCCTAAAATCGTTACCCGGCAAAGGCACCACCTTCTTTTTTACAATAGCGTTAGTCTTTGGTGACCATCAAACCAATGTAACAAGACCAGAATTAAAAAACAGCCCAAATGCTATACCTCAGGAAAATATAAGAATACTGGTAGCAGAAGACGATGCCGTTAGCTTTAACCTGATCAGGTCAATTCTGAGCCCCAGGAAATACGAGATAATACATGCGAAGAACGGCCATGAAGCCGTGCAATTATTTACCGAAAAACACGACGAGATTGCATTGATACTTATGGATTTAAAAATGCCAAAAATGGATGGAATTGAAGCAACACGCCGAATCCGGGAATTAAATAATACCATCCCGATTATTGCCCAAACAGCTTTTGCACTATCCGGCGATAAAGAACTGGCACTTGAGGCAGGGTGTAATGATTATTTGGCAAAGCCCATCAAAAGAAATGAATTGCAAAATAAAATCAGTCAATTTTTCACCCGAAAAAAATAAATCTATTTTAATTGGTATTCTTTTTTTATTACCCTGCGTTCGTTTTCGCTCAACGACTTCATGTATCCTTTCCAGCCCGGACACCAGTTAATGTGCCACCTCCAAAACCTTCCGGCAAACGATTTTGGTTTTGCATCGTATTTGGCACGCATTTTACAGTTTTCACAATTTGATTTGGCCATAGTTACTGGGTTTAAATAGTTGATTTGCTGATCATTTAAATTTTTAATAATGCATTAATCTGCTCTACCTTTTCTTCCATAGGCAAATGCCCGTTTATCCAGTGGATTTTTGTTCCCCGCTTTTCCATTCCTCGAAACCAGGTCATCTGGCGTTTGGCAAACTGATGAATCGCAATCTCAAGCTTACGGAACATTTCATCAAAACTCAATTCACCAATTAAATGGAGGGTAAGAAATTTGTATTCAAGTCCGTAATAAATTAATTGCTCCGGGCTTAAACCCGAGTCGAGCAAGGTTTGCACCTCATCAAGCATCCCCTCATCAAGGCGCTGTTTTAGGCGGGTAGTAATGCGTTGGCGACGCATCTCACGGTCAAAATCAATACCAACATTTAAGCTGCTAATTTCGGGCATAGCCGAATCTTCTATCGGATTTTCGGCATAATATTTTTCAATTTCAATTGCCCGAATGGCTCTTCGATCGGTTTCCACATCAGTATCGTTGTGCAAATCGGGTTTTAACTTTTTCAAAATATCGGTGAGTTCTTCCAGCGTTTTGCCTTCAAGCTCTTTGCGTAATTTCTTATTCGGAGGCACCTCAATTAAACGGTAATTCTTTAACACTGCCTCCAGGTACAAACCACTTCCTCCGCACAATACCGGAAACTTCTTCCGTGACACAATGTCATTAAAAACATCAATAAAATCGGTTTGAAAGCGGTACACATTGTAGTGTTCTCCGGCATTTTCGATATCAACCAAATGCGAAGGAACTTCCCGGCCGTTCACAAAATAATCTTCCAGGTCTTTGCCGGTGCCTAAATCCATACCGCGGTACACCTGCCGCGAATCTGCTGAAATTACTTCACCATTGTATTGTGCTGCAAAATGTGCAGCAAGTCCTGTTTTTCCGGTGGCCGTTGGCCCTAATATGCTTACTAAATTGTAGGTCAAAACATAAAATATTTAGGTGCAAATTAACGAAATATTAGTGGCTTAACCATTTTTAATTTACTTTCTAAATATTTTAATAATTATTGTCGATTTAATTAAATTAATTGAGAATTTAATTAATTTTGAAACCTTTCGCGACTAAAAAAAAGAAGACAGTGATAAAAGAAGCTTGTGTTGAATCGTTTGAAGAAGCAAAGCGGGCGCAGGAACAAGGTGCCAATAGAGTAGAGCTGTGCTCCGACCTGGCCAATGATGGACTAACACCAACAATGCGAGACCTGCAAAAAGCATGTTCGCTCCTTGCTATTCCGGTAATGGTTATGGTGAGGCCCCGAAAAGGGAACTTTGTGTATTCACCGCATGAAATAAGCGAAATGAAGCAGGCGATTGACAAGGCAAAAAATGCCGGCGCCCATGGTGTTGTTTTGGGTATGCTCAGGCCTGACAATAAAATCGATGCCAAAAACACCCGCATGCTGGCAGAATATGCGCTGCCACTTCCGGTTACCTTTCATAAAGCAATTGATGAAATGGATGACCCCGTTGAAGGCGTAAGGGTATTAAAAACCATTCCGAATGTAAAACGAATACTTACATCGGGCGGGAAACCAACAGCCCTGAAAGGACTGGAAACCATCAGACAAATGATCGCTGAAGCTGAAGGAAAAATAATCATGCTTGTTGCGGGGAAAGTACTGGACACGAATGTAAGCAAGATACAGAAACTCACCGGAACGAACGAATTACATGGACGCCGAATTGTTGGCGAACTGCTGTAAAAAGATAACATCAACATATAACTTATTAGGATTTTTAAAAATGAAGAAATTAATTTTGTTTATACCCGTTTTTCTGGCATTTATGGCAAATGCCCAGTTAGAACATGAAATTACCGACTATGTGTGGCAAACCGACGAAGCCGTTTTGGAAAAACTAGAAGATTGGCAGGATTTAAAATTTGGACTGCTGATGCACTGGGGCAGTTACAGCCAGTGGGGAATTGTTGAATCGTGGAGTATTTGCCCCGAAGATTACGGCTGGTGTGAACGAAAAAAAGGCAGCAACCCGGAGGATTATTTTACCTATAAAAAAGAATACGAAAACCTCAAATTATCATTCAACCCAACGGGTTTTAATCCTGACAGATGGGCTAAAGCAGCCGCCGGCGCCGGAATGAAATATGTGGTATTTACCACCAAACACCACGATGGGTTTTGTATGTTCGATTCGAAATATACCGATTACAAAGTTACCAGCACCGAGTGCCCTTTTAGTGCAAATCCAAAAGCAAATATTACCAAAGAAGTTTTTGATGCTTTTCGCGAAGAAGGATTATGGGCTGGAGCCTATTTTTCGAAACCCGACTGGAACAGCCCCTATTACTGGGACCCCAAATTCCCGCCTTTCGACAGAAACGTAAACTACGACCCGGCATTATACCCGGAGCAATGGGAAAAATTTGTGGAATTTACCCAAAACCAGATTATGGAATTAATGAGCGATTACGGAAAAATAGACATCCTTTGGTTAGACGGTGGCTGGGTTTCGAAAAAATCGCCCGAGCAAGTGGAAGCCTACTACAAACACGTGGCTGAAAACGAGAAATCGGGGTTTCCGAAATCGCGTGCCGTAAACCAGGACATCCGCATGGACGAAATTGCAGCCAAAGCCCGCGAAAAACAACCCGGATTAATTGTGGTTGACCGCGCAGTTAAAGGCCCTAACCAAAATTACCTTACACCCGAAAACAAGGTGCCCGAAACACAATTGCCCTACCCCTGGGAAAGCTGTATTATTGCAGGAGGTGGCTGGTCGTGGGTACCCGATGCAAAATTTATGACCCCAAAACAAGCCATACACATGCTGATTGACATTGTAGCCAAAGGCGGAAACTTGCTGTACAACATTGCCCCGGGCCCCGATGGCAAATGGCCTGAAGGTGCCTACGCCTTGCTGGAAGAAATGGGCGAATGGATTGATGTAAACAGCGAAGCCATTTATGCTACCCGCGCTATAGCCCCTTATAAAACCGACAATATTTGTCTCAGCCAGCAAAAAGATACAAAAGCAGTTTATGCCATTTATTTAGAGCAAGAAGACGGTAGTGGTTTACCCGCATCGTTTACCGTAAAAGGAGTTAAAGCAGCTGAAAATGCCAAACTTAGCCTGCTGGGTGCAAAAGGCAACTTAAAATGGCAAAATACCGGCGAGGGTGTAAAAGTTTTCGTGCCGGCTGGCCTACGCAAAAACCTGCCTTGCCAATTGGCATGGGCAGTAAAAATATCAGCGGTAGAATAACCTGCCTCTATTCGAATGTTTCGGAGTTAGGCCTTCAAGGTTTTTGAAACCCGGAAGGTTTTAAACAAACTGCATCGAAACGGAAAAAACGGGGGCGAAATGCAATCATACATGGTTATGTCGCATTTCGCCCTGGTTTTTTCTAGCCCGCAGTAGTTTTTTCCGTTCCGCCATCGTTATACCTCATTCCGCTGCAGTTTTTTCCATTTCGCCATAGTTATACTTCATTCCGCCGTGGTTTTTTCCATTTCTCCGGGGTTTGCGCAAAAATGCAATATGGCAAACTTATTTCTGGTGGCCTTTCACAAATAATTCACTGAAATTAACAAGGTACCAACACCACAACATAAAAAGCCGCTAAAAAACGCCGGCACTTTACCCCAACATTAACAATCTGCACGAACAATATGCTCTACAACATGTTTATAGGAAATTGACCTATTTTCGCGCGCTGTAATTGAAAACAGAGCAGTGAATAATCTTTTTTTGAATTTTAATTAATAATCCTCCGGAATGAGACTCAAGGCAATTACCAATAAAAATTGTCTTTTCCAGCGAAATGCTGGAGTCTCCACCTTTCCGGTTTTCAATCCATTGTATGAAATTTGAATTTAAATTTATAGATAAGAAGCAGGGTAGTATAAAAGACGATCTACTTTCTGGTCTTACCGTATCCTTAGCCCTTGTTCCGGAGGCAGTAGCTTTTGCTTTTGTGGCCGGGGTTTCGCCCATTGTTGGCCTTTACGGTGCCTTTATGATGGGGCTGATTACCTCAATTTTTGGTGGCCGCCCGGGAATGATTTCCGGAGCTACCGGTGCCATGGCCGTTGTTATGGTTAGCCTGGTGCAAAAGGGAAATGCTATGGGCGACGGACAAGGCCTGCAGTACCTTTTTGCCACCTTAATTTTAGCAGGAACCATTCAGGGGCTTTTTGGTATTTTCAAATTAGGAAAGTTTATCCGCCTGGTGCCGCACTCGGTAATGATGGGCTTTGTTAACGGGCTAGCCATCGTTATTTTCCTGTCGCAGTTAGGCATGTTTAAAACCGGTGACGAATGGTTAACCGGCGCTCCATTGTTTACCATGCTTGGTCTGGTGGCTTTAACCATGGTGATAATGATTGTGCTGCCGAAATTAAGTAAAGCCATTCCGGCTGCACTGGTAGGAATTTTGGTTGTTTCGGCCATTGTTATCTTCGGAAATATTGAAACAGAAACGGTTAAAAGTTTTATTCAAAACGGCGGTGGCGATAGCATAAAAGCAGGTTTGCCAACTTTTAATGTGCCGCTAATTCCGTTTAACCTTCACACGCTTGAACTAATTTTTCCGTATGCCCTGATTTTGGCAGCTGTTGGTTTAATCGAATCGTTAATGACCCTGAATCTGGTTGACGAATTAACCGAAACCAGGGGAAGCGGCAACCGCGAATGTGCCGCACAAGGTATGGCCAATATCGTTAACGGATTTTTTGGAGGAATGGGTGGTTGCGCCATGATTGGACAAAGTATCATCAACATTAAATCGGGTGGACGTGGTCGCCTGTCAGGCATTTTTGCAGCCATTATGCTGCTTATGTTTATCTTGTTTGCCTCAAGCTATATTGAAATGATACCCATTGCTGCTTTGGTTGGCGTAATGTTCATGGTAGTAATTGGGACCTTTGCCTGGAGTACATTTAAAATCATCGATAAAATACCGGTTTCAGACCTGATTGTGATTGTGCTGGTTACCGGCTTAACGGTTATTTTCGATCTTGCAATTGCAGTGTTGGCAGGTGTTATCGTTTCGGCACTCGTGTTTTCGTGGGAGAATGCCAAACGTATTCGTGCCCGCAAAAAAACCGACGAGCACGGCATTAAACACTACGAAATTTTTGGCCCGCTGTTTTTTGGGTCAACAACACTTTTTCAGAGCAAATTTGATGTGCAAAATGACCCCAACGAGGTAATTGTTGATTTTAAAGAATCGCGCATAATGGACCAGTCGGCAATTGAAGCCATAAATAAACTGGCCGAACGCTACCAAAAAGCGGGGAAAACGCTTCACCTGCGCCACCTTAGCCGCGACTGCATAAAACTGGTGAAAAAAGCTGAAGCTATTTGCGATGTAAATGTGCTGGAAGATCCGAATTACTTTGTGGCTATTGATAATTATAACCGGGTTATAAAAAATACAAAAACTCCGTTTAACAGTTAAACAGGATTGTCTGCAAAAAGAAAAAGACCCTTGCTCTGGTTTATAAAATTTGAGCACGGGTCTTTTTTTCTGAATGCAACGCTAAACAAAAAGTTTTGTCTTTATTAAAAAGCTTTTACGGATTAGCTTTAAAAGCGGCCTGAAACCATAAACAATGTTCAACTTTTTGTTTTAGGCTGCTTTTTATTGCGTTTGTAAAAATGTTTTGAATCTCCCCACTCGCCAAAACCAATTTCCGAGCCCGCCATATGTATTCGGGCCTCCAGGCAATTTCTGCACAGCTCGGCATCTTCATCCAAACAGGGTTTATCCTCGTACAATTGATACTCTTCGCGGTAAGCCGTTGGGGTTAAATTGGGCATTATTACATTGGCGCCAATAGCCAATGCTTTTTCCCTTCCGGCAGGGTCGATGGCCTGCAAAGCTGTAGCCGCCGCAATATTAATATCGGGCATTAGCAAGCGCAAAACGGCAATCATATTCAGGGCTAAATCAAAACGCTCCTGTTTGGTTTTCAGCAAATGCCGGTATTGGTACAAGGGCGTATCTTCATGCTCAATGTAGGGACCCATTCCGCACATATCAATGTCCAGCTTCTTAAAAAAAAGCAGGTCGTCAGCCAGGTGTTCATACGTTTGAAAAGGCAAGCCAATCATCACTCCTGTTCCCACCTGGTAGCCCGCGTTTTTTAAACTACCAAGTGCTTCAATTCTTCGTTCAAACGAATGCGTTTCATTTTCAGGATGAATTTTATAGTACAATTCGCGATTCGACGACTCGATGCGTAGTAAATAACGGTGTGCCCCACTCCCGAACCAACGGCGGTAGGTATCCTCGCTTTGTTCACCACAACTAAGTGTTATGCCCAGCTCTCCGTTCGAGAGTTGTTTAATCTTCTTCAGCAAACCATCTACCCGCTTAATAAAAGCCGGTGACGATAATTCACCCGATTGCAATACCACTGATGCAAAACGGTTTTCCCACGCAAACCTGCACGATTCCAGAATCTCCTCATCGCTCACATCGTAACGAATAACTTTGTTGTTTCCTTTCCGAATACCGCAGTACAAACAGTCTTTCGCACAAATATTCGAAAACTCTACTAAGCCCCGAAAATATACTTTATTCCCGGTTTCTTTTACCTTCACCTCCTGCGCCCGTTTTAGTAAAGCGGTACGTTCTTCGCCGGTGGTTTTAAGCAGCTGTATTATTTCTTCTTTCTTCAATCGCAGTTATTTCTTCGGCAAAAATAGTTTTTTCCGTCGCTAAACAAGATAACAAAATTCAGGAACTCCATGTTTTATGCTTAAGTTTAACAACATACTCATTTGCAACATTTCTCATGTTAAGCTATTGAAATTAAACCTATTTTTGTACCACAATCCTGCGGGAAGGCCACGGCTGACTTTAGGGAGAACAAGGCAAAAGAATCAAGTAGGAAGGCAAAAGTCTTTCTATTCCTTTATCTCCAATTTTCCCGCAAAATATATTTGTAGAACTTAAGTTGATGTTTTTGGCAGAAATGAATTTCTGTTTTCCAACTTTCAACTGCTAACTTTTTTATATGAGACGACTGGGATTTGTAGGAATAATTATTGAGGACCGGGAGCAATCATCGGGAGCGGTTAACGAGGTGTTGAGCCAGTTTTCTGAACTTGTTTTGGCGAGAACCGGACTGCCCAATGCCAAAGAAAATTATTCGGTAATTACCCTGGTTATTGATGCAACTACTGATGAACTGGGAATGTTAACCGGAAAACTGGGAAATATACAGGGCGTTTCTGTAAAATCAGGTCTTGCAAAAAAATAGAAAGTAACAACTGATCTAAAAACTCAAAATATGTACAATGTTCCTGCCGATTTTATAAACGAAGCAAAAATTTGGGAAGCACTGGAAGCCAACAAAAACCCGGAGCCATCGCGAATTAAGGAAGTACTGCAAAAAGCAGCCGAAATGAAAGGTCTGAATGCCGATGATGTTGCTGTGCTCACATGCATTAGCGACCCGGAAATGCTGGCCGAACTTTTTACTACCGCCAACACGGTTAAAGAAACCATTTATGGCAAACGTCTGGTTTTGTTTGCGCCTTTATACATATCAAACCTCTGCGCCAACGAGTGCCTTTATTGTGCATTCAGAGCTACCAACAAGGATATCGACCGCCATGCACTTTCGCAGGAGCACATTGCCCGCGAAGTTGAAGTGTTAATCAACCAGGGACACAAACGCGTTTTACTGGTTGCCGGCGAATCGTACCCTAATCAAGGCTTTCAGTATGTTCTCGACTCCATCCGAACCATTTACGGTGTTAAAAACAAGCACGGCGAAATACGCCGGGTAAACGTAAATGTGGCACCACTTTCAACCGATGAGTTTAAGCAACTAAAAGCTGAAGGAATTGGCACCTACCAGATTTTTCAGGAAACCTACCACCACGAAACCTACCACAAAGTTCACCTTGGGGGTAAAAAACGCGACTACAACTGGCGGGCATGGTCGCTGCACCGCGCCATGGAAGCGGGCATTGATGACGTTGGCATTGGTGTACTTTTTGGCTTGTTCGATTACCGTTTCGAAATATTAGCTATGATGCAACACATACGCGAACTGGAAGATAAATTTGGTGTTGGACCGCATACCATTAGTGTTCCGCGACTGGAACCAGCCACCAACAGCGATCTGGCGTCGCATCCGCCATTTCCGGTTTCCGATATCGATTTCAGAAAAATAGTAGCCATTTTACGACTGGCAGTTCCGTATACCGGCATAATTATGTCGACGCGCGAAACGGCTAAAATGCGCCGCGAAACATTTGCATTGGGTGTCAGTCAGATTTCGGCAGGAAGTAAAACCAATCCGGGAGGGTACGAAGAAGAAGACGAAATTTCAAGTCAGTTTAGCCTGGGCGACCACCGACCACTCGATGAAGTTATTCGTGATGTGGCATCAATGGGCTACATCCCTTCGTTTTGTACAGCCTGTTACCGTTTAGGAAGAACAGGGCAGGATTTTATGGATCTGGCTAAGCCCGGCGATATCCGCTTGCACTGTGCTCCCAATGGCTTAAGCTCGTTTAAAGAATACCTGCAAAACTATGCCGCACCCGAAACCAAAGAAATAGGAGAAAAGCTGATTCGCGATACCATTGCCGGAATGAGCGGTATTGCCAGGCAACGCGCCGAGAAGCTGGTAAAACGCGTTGAAGCGGGTCGGGACGACGTTTACTGTTAAACAACAAATTTTTAAGCACCGAACAAAACAGATAGAGGTAGATATTTTTTTCAAATCAAAGCAAAAACTATGGTACAGTTAAGAACAGAAAACGACTTACTTGGCCAAAAACAACTACCTGCCGACGCGCTGTGGGGCATTCACACTGCCCGTGCTATTGAAAATTTTCCAATCATGAAACAAACTGTGCATCAGGAATTGGTTAAAGCTTATGGCGAGGTAAAACTGGCCTGCGCACAAACCAACAATGCACTTGGTTTTTGGAAAAACAAAGAAAAAGGCGCAGCAATAGAGCAAGCTGCATTTGAAATGAGCCAGGGACTGCTGAATGAACATATTGTGGTAGATTCCTTGCAGGGAGGGGCCGGAACGTCAACCAACATGAATGTTAACGAGGTACTTGCCAACCGTGCTTTGTTGTTACTTAACCAACAACCCGGTAATTACAATTTGGTTTCGCCACTTAACGATATTAACCTTCACCAAAGCACTAACGACACCTACCCAACAGCTTTAAAAGTTGCAGCTATTCGTTTGTTACGCCTGTTGGAGCAAAATGTACTCGCGCTTCAAGAGGCGTTTCAGCAAAAGGAAAAAGAATTTGCACCTATCGTAAAAATTGGCAGAACCCAGTTGCAGGACGCTGTATTAACCACATTGGGGCGCGAAATGGGTGCCTATGCCGAAGCCTTTAACCGCGACCGCTGGCGGATTTACAAATGCGAAGAACGTTTGCGTGTTGTAAACCTCGGAGGAACAGCTATTGGAACCGGACTGGGAGCTCCAAAACAATTTATTTTCAGGGTGCTTGACAAACTGCGCGATAATACAAATATTGGCCTGGCACGTAGCGAAAACCTGGTTGATGGTACCCTAAACACCGATGTATTTGTTGAAGTTTCAGGAATTTTAAAAGCATGCGCATCAAACTTATTAAAAATCAGCAACGACCTTCGGCTGATGTCCAGTGGTCCGCATGCCGGTTTCGGGGAGATTAATTTGCCTGAACTTCAGGCCGGATCATCAATAATGCCCGGAAAAGTTAACCCCGTAATACCCGAAGCAGTAGCCCAGGCAGCTATTAAAGTAATGGGGAACGACCAAATAATTACGCAGGCAAGTAGCTCTGGCAACCTGGAATTGAACCAGTTTCTTCCGTTAATTGCACACAGTTTACTCGAATCTGTCGACCTGTTAAAGGAGGCCTGTAATCTTTTTACCGAAAAGTGTGTATCCGGAATAACAGCCAATGAAAAAAAATGTCGGGCTCAGGTAAATAACTCCACCGCCACGGTTACTGCTCTTATGCCTGCTATTGGGTACAACAAGTGCGATGAAATTTTAAAAATCGCTCGCCAACACGAATTATCCATTAAAGAGGCAAGTTTAAAATCAGGCTTTTTAAACGAAGAAGAATTTGAACAGCTGATAACTCCGGAAGCCGTTTGCCGACTGGGACATTAAATCCCACTAATTTTAACAATGCATTAACACACAGATAACTTCCTCTTTATCTGCCTCTTAGTGTGCTTTAAATATTTTAAGACACATTTATCTTCTTTTTCGCTTGCAAATGTTTTTAATAGTTATTAATATTGAGTCTAAATTAATATTGAGACAAAGAATTATTTTATAACTAAAAAAAGTGAATCATGAAAAAAGTATTATTTCTATTAGCGTTTGTAGCAGTTTACGGAGTATCATTAGCAATGACAGAAGCTACTGTAGTTGCCGCAGACGAAACAGTACAAGTTGTTACTGATTTTGATCAGGTAGAAAAAGAAAAAAAGGAAAGCAAGAAAGCCGCAAAGGGTGAAGCAAAAGCTGAAGGATGTTCAGGAACAAAGGCTAAAGCCGATGGTTGCTCAGGTAGCAAAGCAAAAGCAGACGGATGTGCCGGTGAAAAATCAGCCAAGAAAAGCGACTGCAGCAAATCTTGTGACGGAAAAAAATAAGGGAAACTTATTTGAATATAAAGAAAGTCGTTCAATAAAATTGAACGACTTTTTTTGCGTTTAACAATTCAGAATGTAACCCACTTTCACCACATTTTCAATCGAAACTGATGAATCATCGGCAAAATACTTTCTCAATTTCGATATAAAAACATCCAGACTCCTACCCGCAAAATAATCGTTTTCGCCCCAAATAGCGGTTAATATCTGCTCGCGTCTGATCACATTATTTTTGGCTTTACAAAGCATGCGCAACACCTCGGCCTCGCGTATGGTTAAGCGCCGCACCTTATTGTTTATGGTTAACGATTGATTTTCAAAATCAAACTCATAAGCGCCCACCTGATAAATATTATCCGGCTCTGCCTGAACGAAATCACTACGATTACTTATGGCAACAATTTTACACCACAGCTCATCTTCATCAAAAGGTTTGGTAATATAATCATCGGCGCCAATAGTGTAACCTTTCATTTTATCCTCTTTCATGGCCCGGGCAGTCAGAAAAACAATAGGAATTTTAGGCTGTATGGCTTTTACTTTTTCCGCCAGCGAAAAACCATCCAGTTTTGGAAGCATCACATCAAAAATGCAAAAATTAAAGCTTTCGTTTTTCCTGAATCCTTCAAGTCCTTCTTCGCCATCGCGGTATAAGGTAACTTGTACTCCACGGCTTAATAAAAAATCTTCAAGTAAGTAACCAAGGTTGGTGTCGTCTTCTACTAAAATTATATTCAGTTTCTTTTCATCCATAGCTACTTTTTAATTTCAGGCAGTTGAATAATAAAAGTGGTTCCATTTTCTGTCTCGCTTTCAACAGAAATTGTTCCGTTATGAGCTTCAACAATTTGTTTAACGTAAGCCAATCCAATGCCAAATCCTTTTGTGTTGTGCACATCACCTGTTGGTACCCGGTAGTATTTATTAAAAATATACTTCTGAAACTTCAGAGGTATTCCAATTCCATTATCGGTCACCTCAATTCTAAGCTTATCGTTTTGCTTAATGGTTTCGATTTTTATCTGTGGTTCGTTTTTCGAGTATTTTATGGCATTGGAAAGCAAATTTACAAATACGTTTATAAAATGCAGGCGATCAACACAAACATACAATTCGTCAGGATTTGGCTGATACAAAATACTGCCTTGTTTCTCATCCAGCAACATTTCGCAGCTTGAGATTGCTTCCTGTATCACGTCACTTATTGCCACGTCTTCTTTAGAATAGTCGAAAGCATTCCGTTCAACAGCTTCTAATCGCAACAAACTTTCCACCAGGTTTTGAAGTTTTCGGTTCTCTTTAAATATCAGTTCTGCATAGTTTTCAAGCTTTTGCTCGTTAGTTCCGTAGCGCCTTTTCCTAATCATGTTTGACGCCAGCGCTATCGACGAAAGCGGGGTTTTAAACTCGTGACTAACATTATTGAGCAGTTCTTTAGTGTGTTGTGCAATTCGTATTTCCCTGTTGTAAATTCTAAAAATATTGTAAAGACTCACAATTAACAGGAAAATTAGCACAACAGAACCTAAAAACATAAGGCCGGCTTTAGCAAAAAAGAACCGGGTTCGCGAAGGGAATTCCACCACCAGTTGGTATCCCGCATGTCCCAAAATACCGCCCATACAACGCGAGTAATACAGGCCGTTATCAAATTCTTTTTGTAAGGTTATTAGTTCTTCAGATTTATTTTCAAGAATATACATCTCGTATTCCAGGTCGATATCGTACGAGCGAAGTTCTGCCTCAATTGCATCGTGAATTTTTTCCCAAACGCCTGCGGTGGTAAGTTGGGTTTTTAGCCTGGCGGTATCACAATCAACACAGGCTTTTACCATGTTGCAAAAGGGTTTATCAGCGGTTAATGTAGTCATTGTTTCGCTTAAGGCCAGCTCAACGCTTTTTTCAAACACCTTGTCCTGAAAACGAATGGAATAGATAATCCATTTTATTTGTGTTGCCAGCAGTGCCAAAATAATAAACAATGCCAACACAAACGTATATTTTCTGAATCCCGTTTTCACTTGTCTGTTTTCCTTCTCTCTTCTTTTTAAAACGATTGTTTATCATCCAAACCCACTTCGGAATCAAATGTTTAACCGCTGTATCGAATTTCAAAAATAACTATTAAAATTACAAACCTGTTTTCCTGAATTTACATTAACCTCGTGTTAACGCTTTTATAGCAAACGAAACCATATATTTGTGTTTCAATCATCAACTAAAAAATAAAAATTATGAAAAAGATCCTTATTGTTTTTGCACTTGTATTCGTTTATGGCTTAACAATGGCTAACACTTCTGCAGTTGTTGTAAACGCACAAAAAGCAGATGTTACAGTTGTTGCCGACGATGACAACATAATGGCTAGTGTTGAAGAGGAAAAAGACAAAAAGAAAAAAACAGAGAAAAAAGAATGCTGCAGTTCAAAAACAGCCGAAAAAAAGACAACAGGTTGTACTGATGCACAAAAGAAGAGCTGTGCAGCTTCGGGCAAAACCTGTGGTGGCGAAAAAGCTGCTGCGGAGAAAAAAAGCTGCTGCGGAGAAAAAAAGTAAAAAACAACTTTTAATAGTTTCCAAAAGGGTGCACGCGCACCCTTTTTTTTGTTTTCCGATTGCGAGTGAAGGATTGAATTTGTACTTTCAGTCGCGAAAAAACAGTTGTATGAGATCACCAAAATCGTTTCGTTTACATATTGGAATTTTTGGCCGCAGGAATGCAGGCAAATCAAGCATTTTGAATGCGCTTACCCAGCAAGATGTTTCTATTGTTTCGGAAGTTGCCGGAACCACTACCGATCCGGTTGAGAAACCAATGGAACTGCTTCCGCTTGGACCGGTTCTTTTTATCGACACGGCCGGTATTGATGATGTTGGCGCGCTGGGTAAAAAACGAATTGCCAAAACACTTGCCGTTTTTGATCGCACCGATCTGGGGATTATCGTTTCCAACTTTTCAGAATGGGGCGAATACGAAGAATCGCTGGTGGACGAATTTAACCAGCGTGAAATTCCATTTCTTGTTGTTTTTAACAAGAGCGATTTATACCCGGAAGATTTTGAACTGATTACCGCACTCGATGGAAAAAAGATAAAACTTACGCAAACTTCGGCAACAGAACAAACAGGAATTGCCGGGTTGCGACAGTTGCTGTTAAAATCGGCACCGGCAGATTTTATTAACCGCCCCAGCATCCTGGCTGATTTGGTTGGCCCCGGCGAAGCCGCTGTGCTGGTGGTTCCTATCGATAAAGAAGCACCAAAAGGCAGATTGATTTTACCACAAGTACAGAGCATTCGCGACTTGCTCGATAACGATGCCTTTTGTATGGTTGTTAAAGAACGTGAATTACGTGAAGCACTTTCGTGTTTGAACAAACCGCCCAAGCTGGTGGTGACAGACTCGCAGGCTTTTTTAAAAGTAGCGGCCGACACGCCTGCTGATATCCCACTAACCTCGTTTTCCATTTTATTTGCACGCTTTCAGGGCGATTTAAACGAAATGGTACGGGGCGCAATGGCTATCGACCAACTAAAAACCGGAGACAAAGTATTGATCGCCGAAGCTTGTTCGCACCACCCTATCGGTGAAGATATTGGCACGGTAAAAATACCTCGCTGGCTGACACAGTATGTTGGCGGCAAACTGCAAATTGAAAGCACGCGTGGTCACGATTTTCCTCCAAATCTATCAGAATACAAACTGATTATTCATTGCGGTGCCTGCATGTGGAACCGACGCGAAATGCTTAGCCGGATTATGAAAGCCAGGCAAGCCGGCGTACCTCTTACCAACTACGGACTCACCATTGCCTATTCGCTGGGCATTTTTGAACGGGCACTGCAACCCTTCCCGGCCGCATTGGAAATTTACAAAAATGGAATTGAATTATAATCCTTTAGCTTTCGGGCAAAAAAACAACTTAAAACAAAGCAGACAATTGCTGTTCGATACTTATTTTAAAACCTAACAATTAGTTAAGTTGTTGTGGTTTAAAAAGGAAATAATATGAACCGGATAGTTTTTATATTTTTAATAGTAGCAGGCCTGTCGTGCACCGATAAAGAGAGCCCTGAAAATATGATTTTACAGAACGAAATACCTGAAAATAACCAGGAACCCGGGAACACCGAAATCTATTACCTGGCGCTGGGCGACTCTTATACCATTGGCGAGAGCGTTGCCCAAAATGAAAGATTCCCGGTACAATTGGAAGAACAATTAAAAAATGAAGGGTTTGCAATTCAACCGGTAAAAATAATAGCACAAACCGGCTGGACTACCGATGAATTAGCTAATGCCATTAAAAGCGAAACACTCAAAAACGCCTATAACGTGGTTACTTTGCTAATTGGCGTAAACAACCAATACCGTGGAAGAAGCGCTGATGAATACCGCACTCAATTTAAAGAGCTTTTACAAACCGCCATTGCTCTGGCCGGCTACGATGCTAAAAATGTAATTGTAATTTCGATACCGGATTATGGTGTTACTCCCTTTGGAGAAACGCGCAATCCCGATCAGATTGCCAAAGAAATTGACGAGTTTAATTCCATTAACCAGCAAGAAACTCAAAGGCTTAATGCACGGTATGTAAATATTACCGGCATATCGCGCGAAGCAAAAAACGACCAAACTTTAGTGGCATCCGATGGACTGCACCCCTCAGCAGAAATGTACCGGCGTTGGGTTGAAAAAATACTTCCTGAAGCCAAAGCAATACTCGAAAAACAAAAATAATGACAACAAACCCGGATAAAAACGACGCTGAAAGATTAGACAACGAAGACCCATTAAAAGCATTCAGAAAACGCTTTTTTATTGATTCCGAACAAACCATATATCTTGACGGGAACTCGCTCGGGCGCCTTCCGTTAGCAACCAAAAGCTTACTTTCTGAAGTAGTTGAAAAACAATGGGGAACAGATTTAATTGAGAGCTGGAATAAAAACTGGTACCATAAGTCGGCTGTATTGGGGGATAAAATTGCAACAATAATTGGAGCCTCGCCGGGCGAAGTTATTGTCTCCGACAGCACATCAATTAATTTATACAAGCTGGCATTTGCTGCATTAAAACACCAAAAAGGAAAAACTACTGTTGTTAGCGACGAGCTTAATTTTCCTACCGACCTTTATATTTTGCAGGGCCTGGTTAATGAATTTGGCCCGGAATACAGCCTGGATCTTGCCCGTTCAAACAACGGCATATCAATTAATATGGACGAGCTTAAGTCTAAAATCACAAAAAACACGGCATTGGTAGTGCTTTCACTGGTTGCTTTTAAAAGTGCCTTTATGTACAACCTAAAAGAAATAAGCGATTATGCCCACCGGATGGGAGCGTTGGTGCTATGGGACCTCAGTCATGCTGCAGGAGCGGTAGAAATTGAACTTAATGAGAGTTATGCCGATATGGCCGTTGGCTGCACATACAAATACCTAAACGGCGGTCCGGGCTCACCGGCTTTCTTATACCTTCGTTCAGACCTGCAGGAACAATTCCTGTCGCCGGTGCAAGGCTGGTTTGGCGATGCCCGGCCTTTTGATTTCGACCTGAACTACCGGCCGGCAAAAGGTATCTGCAGGTTTTTAACCGGTACTCCTCCGGTATTAAACTTAATGGCTATTGAAACCGGTCTGGATCTACTTATTGAAGCGGGGATAAAAAACATTCACAAAAAAAGTATCGGTCTGTCCGGTTATTTTCTTTCGCTGGTTAAATCAAAACTTAAAGCTTATGGCTTTCAACTCGGATCTCCAATCGGGGCTTCCTGCCGCGGATCGCATATTGCATTAAAACACCCCGAGGCCTACCGGATTTGTCAGGCCTTAATTCATCCCAAAACCACAACGCTCAAAATTATTCCCGATTTTCGTGATCCGGATAATATCCGTTTTGGATTTACGCCACTATACACCACCTATTCTGAATTATGGGAAACAGTGCAACGACTGCAGGAGATTGTGGAAAAAAAGGAGTATCGCCAATTTACGAGCCAGCGACTAACGGTAACCTGATTAAGGCTGTTTTACTAAACGAAAAAATCCGAAAAACTCAATCTTCCCCATCGCATCTTTTTTTAGTAGCTTTAAGTTACCCTTCTCAAAAGCAAACTGAAACTCAATATTATTCCTAAAATCCTTTGGGTGGATACAACTTATATAATTTCGTGCTACACTCCATTTTCCTTCACTAAAGGGCTGAAAAAGTTTTACCGGAGGGTTTCCGGCAACTATAAATTCGCGGTTTTCTAAAAAAGAAATAACAAAAAGGATGTTGTTCGCTTTTAAATACTCCAATTCAAAATGTAGTAATTCGTTGTCAACATCTACATAATATTCGTACAACTCCCATTTGCCGGGTAATAACTGTATTTTGCGGCCAAATACTGCAGGAGATTTTAACCAGGCAAGAAGTTTTAAATAAGCAGTTTTTTGTTTCATTGCGCAACAGTAACTTCTGATATGACCCAACAGCGGTTTAAAAGTTTAATTAAACCCATTACTTTCTTTTGCTATAAACCTCGATTTATTGTTCTGAAAAAGAAAAAGGGTAGCCTCTACAAGCCACCCCCCACATTCAATAATGTATAATGATAAAAAATAAGGGTACTGCAAGTTTATGCAATACATATCGGAATATTAAACCATCACAACGCTACTTATCAACAACTTACCGTGCATAGCCTTGGTTTTTCTCCTTTCTGCCAGCCCCAAAACTTCCTTTACACACAAAACACGAGTGGTTATTAACTTTTGAAGCAGTTGTTAAAAACAAGGTAGAAGCTTGCGCATAAGTAACAGGCTTTAATTTTAATTACGGGAAAAACAAGCAACACTTTGTCAATCAAAATCTTTTAGCTACTTTTGCGCCGATAATTTTAAGCCGTTTCTATTGAAAGCGATGTTGCGGCGTAAATATTGTAAAACAAAAAAGTTCTTTAAAAATGTATTTATCAGGAGAAAAAAAACAAGAGTTATTTGCACAACATGGCAAATCAGCTCAAGACACAGGTAGTGCAGAAGGTCAGATTGCATTGTTCACATTCAGAATTAACCATTTGACTGAACACCTGAAACAAAACAAAAAAGACCACAGCACTCGTCGTGCATTGATTAAATTAGTTGGTAAGCGTCGTAGCTTACTCGATTACTTAAAAAGAAAAGATATCGAACGCTACCGTGCGATATTGAAAGAATTGAACTTACGTAAGTAAATTATATTGAAAGGCAATGCATTGGTATTGCCTTTCTTTTTTTGTAAATTGCAAAACCTCACCACCCATTGTAATTAACAAAGGCCTGTTTTTTGAAAAAATGCAGATTGGAAAGTCTAAACATGTTAATCATGAAGTCTCACCCTGATTTTATCTACGATTAAATCGTCCCTCTCTACAGGTAGAGAGGGAATGAGGGAGAGTTAAACAGACTCCATTTTACAGAAGCAACAGGCCATAAAAAACAACATTTTAAAATTATGGTAAACGCTACAGTTAAAACAATCGAACTTGCCGATGGCAGAACGATTACCATTGAAACCGGCAAACTGGCAAAACAAGCCGATGGTTCGGTAGTGGTCCGAATGGGTGACACCATGTTGCTGGCTACAGTAGTTTCAGCAAAAGAAGCAAAAGAAGATGTAGATTTTATGCCGGTATCGGTTGATTACCGCGAAAAATTCGCCGCTGCAGGACGCTTTCCGGGTGGTTTCCTGAAAAGAGAAGCCCGTCCGAGCGACGATGAAATTTTGGTTGCACGCCTTGTTGACCGTGCCCTCCGTCCGCTTTTCCCGGATGATTACCACGCCGAAACAGCCGTGATGATCTCTCTTATCTCAGCAGGAAAAGATGAAATGCCGGATTGTTTGGCCGGACTGGCAGCATCAGCAGCCATTTCTGTTTCCGACATTCCGTTTGAAACACCAATTTCAGAAGTGCGTGTAGCACGTGTGAATGACGAATTTGTGATCAACCCAACTTACTCGCAGTTGGCTGAAGCCGACCTTGACATTATGGTTGGCGCCTCGTTCGACAACATTATGATGGTGGAAGGCGAAATGGATGAGGTATCGGAAGAAGATATGCTCGCTGCTATTAAAGTTGCCCACGAAGAAATTAAAAAGCACTGTAAAGTTCAGGAAGAACTGGCTGCAGAATTGGGTGTGGTTAAACGTGAATACTGCCACGAAAACAACAACGAAGAGCTGCGCGAAAAAGTAAAAGCTGAAACCTACGACGCTTGTTATGAAGTTGCTAAAAAGCAATTAACAAACAAAGCCGAGCGTATGGATTCGTTTATGGTGATTCGCGACGAGTTTATTGAAAAATATACGGAAGAAAATGCCGGAAACGAAGAAATTGACTTAGACCAGCACATTGGTTTAATTAAAAGGTACTACCACGACGTTGAAAAAGAAGCCATGCGCCGTATGATTCTCGACGAATCAATTCGTTTAGACGGCCGTGCTACCAACGAAATCCGCCCAATTTGGGGAGAGGTTGATTACCTGCCCGGAGCACACGGATCTTCAATTTTTACCCGTGGCGAAACCCAGTCATTAACTTCGGTTACCCTGGGTACCAAGATGGACGAAAAAATTGTTGACCAGGTAACGGTTCAGGGAAAAGAAAAATTCCTGTTACACTATAACTTCCCTCCATTCTGTGTGGGCGATCCAAAAACCCCTCGCGGAACAAGCCGTCGCGAAATCGGTCACGGAAACCTGGCTTTCCGCGCACTAAAACGCATGATTCCGAAAGATACTCCTTATGTTATTCGTATTGTTTCTGATATTCTGGAATCAAATGGTTCGTCGTCGATGGCAACCGTTTGCGCCGGAACAATGGGAATGATGGACACCGGGTTAAAAATTAAAAAACCGGTATCGGGTATTGCAATGGGCTTAATTACCGATAAAGGTGCTTCAAAATACGCCGTACTTTCTGATATTTTAGGCGATGAAGACCACCTGGGCGATATGGACTTTAAAGTAACCGGTACTGCCGATGGTATTACCGCTACCCAAATGGATATTAAAGTTGACGGACTGCCATACGAAGTGCTTGCAGAAGCATTGCAACAGGCAAAAGAAGGCCGTTTGCATATTTTAGGCGAAATGATGAAAGTGATTCCTGAGCCACGCGAAGACTATAAACCAAACGTTCCGCGTATTGAAACCTTAAGTATCCCGAAAGATATGATTGGTGCAGTAATCGGACCCGGAGGAAAAGTAATTCAGGCGATTCAGGAAGAAACAGAAACCGTTATTGTTATTGAAGAAATTGATGATGCGGGTGTTGTTCAGATTTCAGGAGCCGGACTGGAGCCAATTGAAGCGGCAAAAGCTAAAATTAAGGCAATCACCGCACTTCCTGAAGTAGGCGAAGTATACCAGGGTAAAGTAAAATCGGTAGTTTCTTTCGGAGCTTTTATCGAAATTATTCCTGGAAAAGAAGGACTGTTGCACGTATCGGAAATGGCCTGGGAGCGCGTTGAAAACGCAGAAGACTTTGCAAAAGAAGGCGAAATTGTTGAAGTAAAACTGATTGGTGTTGACGAAAAAACCGGCAAACTGAAACTTTCGCGCAAAGTATTGCTTCCAAAACCTGAAGGTTATGTGGAGCGCCCACCAAGAGAAAATCGTGGCCGTCGTGATGACCGCAGAGGTGGTGATCGCCGTGGAGGAGACCGCAGAGACTTCAGAGGTGGTGATCGCCGTCGTGATGATCGCAGAAGAGACGACCGAAGAGGTGGTGATAATCGCGATTTCCGTCCACGACGTGACGAAAATAACGACGCACCAAAATCAGAAGAATAAAATTTTGATTGAAATATTTTCAAGAACGCTCCGCCGCAAGGTGGGGCGTTTTTTATAATAAAATCTGGTAGCAGACAACCTTTCTCTGCTGTCTGATAATCCTTCTCTCCCATCAGCGAATAATTCGCTGACAGACAATAGCCTCCATCTTATATAAGATCAACGATATCATATAAGAGAGAATCCTTCTCTTATTATCCGTTATATTCATCTTATTGCAGATCATACTTATCTTCCGGCAGAGACTTATTCGCTGACATAAGATGGTCATTATCTTATGCCTTCAATTATCAGGGATAAAATGCATCACCATTCTATTTAACTCTTCTACTTCGTGCCGTTGCTAAACTAACTCGAAACTATTAGCTCGTAACTCGAAACACTGAACTTCCGATTCCTTTCATTAACTTCGCCACAAATATTGTAAATATGGGTAACTGGTCAGAAGAACTTCACGGTAAAATAGACGAACAATTAAGAGATGCACGCGAGAAAGACCTTCGCTTTTTCCGTATCGACGAGTTTAAACGCAACATCGCGCGTATCGATGATTTTTCAAATTCATGCCCGGTATGTAAAAAAGCCCAAATTGATGTTACAGAAACTGTAAACACCATCGACAAGGCCGTAAACCACCTTGGCAAACAGCGCCGCGACTACGACCGGCTGATTACCCGCCTCTCGAAACACATGCAAAAAGAACATGGCTTTTATGCCCCCTACTATTTCACCTACCTCATCTCGTTTTTTGGCATTGTTGGCGGATCGCTACTGGGTTACGGACTAATGCAGTTAAATGCCAAAATTAAACTCGAGCTTTTCCTGGTTGGTTTTGCCCTTGGCCTGCTGCCCACCTATGTTTGGGGCCACTTAAAAGACAAAAAAATCAGGAAAGAAAAAAGGCTGATGTAGTTTTTTCTCAACAAAAATCCGTGCAGGACTGTTACCTTTCCGATTTATGTATGACTGATATCAAAAAAATTCTGCTCAGGAATTTGTTATTTAGCAAAAAACAACTGCATTATGAAGAACACTGTATTACTTGTACTGGCAACAATGGTTTTGTTTGCCTGTACCCAAAAACAAACAAAATTGGAATATCCGGTAACTAAAAAAGGAGCTGTAAGCGACAGCTATTTTGGTGTTGAAGTGGCCGACCCTTACCGTTGGCTGGAAGACGACCACTCGGAAGAAACTGCCGAATGGGTTAAAGCACAAAACAAAGTAACTTTTGGCTACCTGAGCCAGGTACCATACCGCGAAGAGCTCAAAGAAAGACTTTCGGCATTGTGGAATTATGAAAAAATTGGAGCACCTTTTAAAGAGGGCGACTGGACCTATTTTTATAAAAACAACGGGCTACAAAACCAATACGTGGTTTACCGTTTTAAAACCGGTGAAGACCCGACAAGCGCCGAAGTTTTTCTCGATCCGAATACCTTTGCCGAAGACGGAACAACCTCGCTGAGCACCCTTAGCTTTTCCGACAACGGAAAAATTGCTGCTTATGCCATATCGGAAGGGGGCAGCGACTGGCGCAAGGTGATTGTTATGGATACCGACAGCAAAACACAAATGGGCGATACCCTGGTTGATGTAAAATTCAGTGGTATTTCGTGGAAAGGCAACGATGGCTTTTTCTATTCGAGCTACGACAAACCCGAAGGCAGCGAACTTTCGGCAAAAACCGATCAGCACAAACTGTATTACCACCAACTGGGAACCAGCCAAAAAGACGACCAGTTAATATTTGGTGGCACTCCCGCAGAAAAACACCGTTACGTAATGGGATACGTAACCGACGATAACCGCTACCTGGTTATTACGGCCAGTGTTTCAACCTCGGGAAACAAGCTGTTTATAAAAGACCTGGAACAGCCCAACAGTAAACTTTTTACCATTTTGGCCGACGGTAGCAGCGACACTCAGGTAATTGATAACGTTGGCACCAAACTGTACCTGCTCACCAACTTAAATGCACCCAACCAAAAAATTGTAACCACCGATGTAAATCAGCCTACCCCTGAAAATTGGGTGGATTTTATTCCTGAAACAGAAAATGTGCTCAGCCCGTCAACCGGTTGTGGTTACTTTTTTGCCGAGTATATGATTGATGCCGTTTCAAAAGTGTTTCAGTACGACTATGATGGCAACCTCATTCGCGAAGTAGAATTGCCCGGAGTTGGAACCGTTTCGGGCTTTGGCGCCAAAAAGAAAGATACCGAAATTTACTACACGTTTACCAACTATACCACTCCCGGAAGTATTTACCAGTACAATTTTGAAACCGGCGAATCGGAATTATACCGCAAACCGGATATCGATTTTAACCCGGCAGATTTTGAAAGCAAACAGGTATTTTACACCTCGAAAGACGGCACAAAAGTACCGATGATAATTACCTACAAAAAAGGCATGGAACTAAATGGCCAAAACCCCACAATACTTTACGGTTACGGAGGTTTTAATATCAGTTTAACACCCACCTTTGCGGTTACCAATGCGGTGTGGCTCGAGCAGGGCGGCGTGTATGCTGTGGCCAACCTGCGTGGTGGCGGCGAGTACGGTAAAAAGTGGCACATTGCCGGTACCAAACTGCAAAAGCAAAATGTTTTCGACGACTTTATTGCCGCAGCCGAATTCCTGATTGCCGAAAATTACACCTCAAGCGATTACCTGGCCATACGTGGCGGATCAAACGGAGGTCTGCTGGTTGGTGCAGTAATGACCCAACGCCCCGAGTTGATGAAAGTGGCGCTTCCGGCAGTGGGAGTGCTCGATATGTTGCGTTACCACACCTTTACAGCCGGTGCAGGCTGGGCCTACGATTACGGCACGGCAGAAGACAACCGCGAAATGTTTGACTACCTGAAAGGCTACTCGCCAGTGCACAACGTAAAACCAGGTGTGGCTTACCCCGCAACCATGGTAACTACCGGCGACCACGACGATCGTGTGGTGCCGGCACACAGTTTTAAATTTGCTGCCGAATTGCAAGACAAACAGGCTGGAAATAATCCTGTGCTTATCCGTATTGAAACCGATGCAGGCCACGGTGCCGGCACTCCGGTAAGCAAAACCATTGAGCAATACGCCGATTTGTTTGGCTTTACACTTTGGAACATGGGCATCCAATCGCTTAATGAAAATTAAGCGCGTTTTCGCTAAGCATTTGGCATAAAAAATACTACTTTTGAATTCCCGGTAGCAAACAGCGTTACCGGGAATTTTTATATAAAAAAGTATGCAGTTTCTGGTTATTGAAGGAAATATTGGAGCCGGCAAAACAACGCTTTCAAAAATGATTGCCGACGATTTTAACGCAAAACTGGTGTTAGAGCAGTTTGCCGACAACCCTTTTCTACCCAAATTTTACAAAGATCAGGAACGCTATTCTTTTCCCCTCGAACTATCGTTTCTGGCCGACCGTTACACCCAAATAAAAAAAGAAGTGCTTAACCTCGACCTCTTCCACGCGTTTATGGTAGCCGACTACTATTTTGCCAAAACCGCTATTTTTGCCGAAAACACCCTAAAAAAAGACGAATACCACCTGTTCCGGCAAATTTTCAACATCATTTTTGAATCGATGCCCAAACCCGATTTATATGTTTACCTGCACTCGGATGTTAACCGGCTAATGAAAAACATAAAAATGCGCGGCCGCGATTACGAGCAAAATATGAATCCTGAATACCTCGAAAAAATACGAAACGGCTACTTTAACTTTTTTAAACAAATTTCCTCTTTCCCCATACTGATTATCGACATTAATGGCATCGATTTTGTGAAAAATCCTGACCATTATCAACAATTAAAATCAGCTATTTTTAATAGTGATTATAAATTAGGGATAAACCGTTTGATATTGTGATAAAAACTTGGCAGACAGCTTTTATATAATGAAAAGCTTTTTATTTTTGTCTGCTCGATTGTAAATTTTTAATAAAGTATAAATAATGTCTGTTATGAGAAGAATCAACTTTAAACCTTTTGCGCTTTTTTTAGGTGTTGCAGTTTTACTGTCAGGATGTTCCGGCCTAAACAAAATGAAAAAAAATGCCGATCAAATTAATTTTAAAGTTACTCCACAGGTGCTTGAAGCGCACGCCAGTGAGGTAGACTTAGCGATCGACACCCGTTTCCCTGCCAAATACTTCAACAAAAAAGTAACGCTTACCGCTACGCCTGTTCTTAAATACGAAAGCGGTGAAACAAAATACCAACCGGTATCCGTTCAGGGCGAAAGCGTTGAAGCCAACAACAAAGTTATTAGCTACAACGGCGGAAGCGTAAACTACAAAGATGCAGTGGCTTACGACAAAGCAATGGCAAAATCAGAATTGTATGTAAACATCACAGCTACACAAGGTGCAAAGTCGGTAGATTTTGAACCCATTAAAGTTGCCGATGGTGTTATCGCTACCAGCGAGAAAGTGATTATGATCCCTAAAGCTATTTTGGGTGTGCAGCGTGAAGCCAACAACAGCGGAAAATACGATCCAAACATCGACGCTTTCCAACGTATTGTTCCTGATGAAATGACAGCCGACATTAAATACCTGATCAATCGTTCGAACCTTCGCCGCGAAGAAACTTCAAAAGATGAAGTTAGCGCTTTGGAAGCTTACACTAAAAAAGCCAACGAAGAAGAACGTATCGACCTGAAAGATGTTGAAGTATCTGCTTATGCTTCTCCTGACGGAACAATCGATTTAAACACTGATCTTGCTGCAAAACGTAAAGAAACTTCTTCAGCATTTTTGGCAAAAAAATTAAAAGAAGCCGGTGTTGATGTGCAGTTGAAAACAAAATACACTCCTGAAGACTGGGACGGTTTTAAAGCTTTGATGGAGCAATCAAACATCAAAGACAAAGAATTGATTCTTCGTGTACTTTCGATGTACAACGACCCTGAGGTTCGCGAGCGTGAAATCCGTAACTTAAGTGTAACCTTTACCGAAGTTGCCGATGAAATTTTACCAGAATTACGCCGTGCCAAAATGACTACCAGCGTTGACCTGATTGGTAAAACCGACGAAGAATTGAAAGCAGCTGCCAAAGCCGATCCGGCTTCATTAAACCCTGCAGAATTACTCTACGCTGCTACTTTGTTCGAAGATCTTAACGAACAGCTTTCAGTTTACAACGCATTTATGAAAGCCTATCCAAACGACTGGAGAGGGCCTAACAATGCCGGTTACGTAATGGTTCAGCAATACAAATATGCCGATGCCAAGCCATTGTTTGAAAAAGCAGAGAAACTGGCTAACAACGAGCCTATCGTTAAAAACAATGTTGGTGCAACTACTTTAACTTCGGGCGATGTTGCAGGAGCTGAAGCTCTTTTCGGAGCTGCTGCAGGTGCCGGCGATGCTGTAAACTACAACATGGGAATTGTAAGTGTTAAAAAAGCAGAGTACGACAAAGCTGTTCAGTATTTCAACCGTTTTGCTGATGTAAACTCTGGTTTAGCAAAATTACTGGCCGGAAACAACAACGGTGCCGTAAAAGATTTCGACGCCTGTACGATTGAAGGTTGTTACATGACAGAATATTTCAAAGCTATTGTTGGTGCACGTACTGCAAAAGAAGGTTTATTGTTCGACAGCCTGAAAGCTGCTGTTGAGATGAACGCGAAATTGAAAGAAGTGGCCAAAACAGATATGGAATTCGCAAAATATTTCGACAATGCTAAATTTAAAGCTATTGTTGACTAATTAAGTTGTGATAAACTTACCAAAAGGGCGGTCGTTTGACCGCCCTTTTTTTGTGCCAGTTCATGATAAAACCTCTTTTTTAATCCCATTGAAAACCTTATTTTTCAGGTTTTGTTATAAATGTGAAATTCATTAAAAAGTTATGGAATACATTAATAAATACATTGAAGAAAACAAAGACCGGTTTCTGGAAGAATTGTTTGGATTAATCCGCATTCCGTCGATTAGTTCGATAGCTGACCACAAACCAGACATGCTTAAAGCAGCCGAGTACTGGAAAAAGACCTTACTGGAAGCAGGTGCCGACAAAGCCGAAATTTTTGAAACTGCCGGAAACCCAGTTACCTATGCTGAAAAAATTATCGATCGTGCCCTGCCAACCGTTTTGGTGTACGGACACATGGATGTTATGCCGGTTGATCCCATTGAGTTATGGGACTCGCCACCCTTTGAGCCGGAAATCCGCGATGGAAAAATATGGGCACGTGGTGCCGACGACGATAAAGGCCAGGGAATGATGCATGCTAAAGCTTTCGAACTGATGGTTAAAACCAATACCCTGCCCTGCAACGTAAAATTTATGATTGAAGGTGAAGAGGAAATCGGATCGCCAAACCTCGGACAGTGGTGCGAACAAAACAAAGAGATGCTGAAAGCGGACATTATTCTCGTGTCTGACACATCAATGATTGCTGCCGACATTCCGTCGATAACCACCGGTTTGCGTGGTTTGGCCTACTGGCAGGTAGAAGTTACCGGCCCCAACCGCGACCTGCACTCGGGCTTGTTTGGCGGGGCTGTTGCCAACCCAATTAACACCCTTTGCTCCATGATTGACCAAATGGTGGATGCAGATGGCAAAATTACCATTCCCGGATTTTACGATACGGTGCAGGAAGTTTCTGCCGAAGAACGTGCCCTGCTGGCCGAAGCCCCTTTTGATGTGGAAGCCTACAAAAAAGCCATTGCCGTTGACGAACTAAAAGGTGAAAAAGGCTTTACGCCAGGCGAACACACCGGTATTCGCCCATCGTTTGATGTATGTGGCATTTGGGGCGGTTACACCGGCGAAGGAGCCAAAACCGTGTTGCCATCAAAGGCTTTTGCAAAAATATCATCGCGTTTGGTTCCCGATCAGGAACACGAAAAAATAGCTGTACTTTTTAAAGAACATTTTGAAAGCATTGCACCAAAATCGGTAAAAGTTGAGGTTACCTATTTGCACGGAGGCCCTGCCTATGTTTGCCCCATTGATATTCCGGCCTACAAAGCAGCCGAAAAAGCTTACACCGACACCTTTGGCAAACGCCCGGTGCCGGTTCGCTCAGGAGGTAGTATTCCTATCATCTCTACTTTCGAGAAAGTGCTTGGAATTAAGTCGGTATTAATGGGCTTTGGACTGGAGTCTGATGCCATTCACTCGCCCAACGAAAATTACCCATTGGCACAGTTTTACAAAGGAATTGAAACCATTCCGTTGTTTTATAAGCATTACGTGGAACTAATGAAATAAGCAAAATAACTTAAGCGGGTGCTGTTTGATGCAGCGCCCGCTTTTTTATTCCTTTATTCCCAAACAAAAAACCATGCAAAAACTAATTCTTGTTTTTTTTGCGGCCCTGCTCCTGTTCTCGTGTTCAAAAACAGACCAACCCAACTTTGTTTTTATTTTGGTTGACGACCTTGGCTGGGCCGATGTGCAATGCAATTACCCTGAAAGTTTTTACCACACACCAAACATCAACCAGCTTGCCAAAAATGGGGTACGCTTTACCAATGCCTACTCGGCCAACCCGGTTTGCAGTCCAACACGGGCTGCCATACTTACCGGCAAGCATCCCAACCGCGTAAATATTACCGACTGGATTCCGGGGCTCGACCCAAAGATGAAGCCTTTACGCGGCCCGCAGGACGGAACAGAACTGGCCCTGGAGGAACTAACCATTGCCGAAAAGCTAAAAGAAAAAGGATACCATACCTGTTTTGTGGGGAAATGGCATTTAGGCGATGACGGATTTTTCCCGGAAGACCAGGGCTTCGACATCAATATTGGCGGACACCACAAAGGAAGTCCGCCGGGAGGTTATTATTCGCCTTACAAAAATCCCAAACTAAAAGACGGCCCTGAGGGGGAGTACCTTCCTGAACGATTAACCACCGAGGGCATTAATTTTATTAAAAAGAACAAACGGAAACCTTTTTTCCTGTACCTTTCGTTTTATACGGTTCATACACCTATCCAGGCAGCCAATAGCTACATTAAAAAATACAACGCGCAACGAGAGCAGCTCCAATCGGATGAAATTCCCTATAAGAAAGAAGGCGATGGCTGGACAAAGCTGGTACAGGAAAATGCGGCTTATGCCTCGATGGTAGCTGCCATGGACGTGAATGTTGGGCGCCTTTTAAAAACACTGGAAGAACAGGAATTATCAGACAATACCTGGGTAATTTTTACCAGCGATAATGGCGGGCTTTCTACCCTGACACGAAAAAATGCGCCTACCAACAATGGCCCGCTTAGGGCAGGTAAAGGCTGGTGTTACGAGGGCGGCATACGCGTGCCGCTAATTATTGCCGGCCCGGAACTGGCTTCTCCCGGCAGGAAAGAAGATAAGCCGGTAATCAGCATGGACTATTTTACAACTATTTTAAATCTTGCAGAAGTAACACATGAAGCTAATGATGGCCAAAATCTGGTACCGTTACTTACAGCAAACAGTACTTTTGAACGCGATGAATTATTTTGGCACTACCCCCACTACCACGGGAGTGCATGGAAACCCGGTTCGGCTTTGCGCAAAGGCAACTGGAAACTGGTGGTACATTACGAAGATGAAAGAACAGAGCTGTTTAACCTTGCCGAAGATCCGGGTGAAACAACCAATTTAGCAGCTGAATTCCCGGAAAAAACGCAAACATTAAAAAGTTTACTTGATGCAAAACTACACGCCTCAAATGCAAGGTTTCCTGTTCGCAATCCCGATTACGATCCAAGGGACTAATTAACGGGGAGTTCAAAAAAAGCCTCCATCTTCTCAGAGATGAAGGCTTTTTTATTTGAGGCTTTTGACTTTATATCTCGATGATAACCGATACCGGATGATGATCGGAAGCATGTTTATACTTACTCCATATTTTTCCGTTTTCCATATCCGTGTGTACCTGTGCATCTTTCACCCAGTTTTCAATTTGGCGCGAATACAAAACATGGTCGATCCACACCTTGCGATAGGTGCCAAAAAGCGGGTCTTTAAACGTTGTTGTAAACATTGACGAAAAATCCAGTTCGTCCTGATCTTTTTCTTTTAGCACATCAAACAAGGCATTCCCCAGGGCAAACTGTGGCCTCCAAATAGTTCCCATCAGTTTTTCGATAGCACTGCCCAGCAATTTACGTTCTGCCGCATCAAAACCCGGTCCGTCGTTAATATCGCCACATACCACCAAAGGAATATTTTTGGTATCTGCCGACTTAAAATATGGTGTTATAAAAGCATCGCGGAGGTGTACAGCCTGAGCGATGAGTTTTTTCCGGTTGGCCACCGATTTGTCCCACCAGGCGCCCCACTCCAAAGCCTGAAAAATACCTTTGCTTTTCAAATGCAAACCCAGCATCCTGAACTGTTTCCCATTGGCCAGGTTTAGTTGTACATAACTTGGAATACGTTCAAATTTGTATTTCTCCACAATACCGTCGTCTTCAGTATCAAACTCAAAAGGCAGAAACGATTCGATGGCATTCCCCTCGAAAAAGGTAAAGGGTTCAGCCGCAAATTTGCCGGTATCAATACGAACGGCTCCTCCGTTATTTTGCGAGCTGCCTTTTGTTTTTTGCAAAAAAGCTTTCCATTCGCCTTCCACATCGGTATCAAAAAACAGTTGCAACTCCTCTACGTCCGAGGGGCCTTCAATAACGGACACCACATCCGGCTGTATTTCGTTAATCACTCCGGAAAGGTCGTTTCTGCGTTGTTTTACTGTTGACGATTTTGTGTGAAAAGGTTTAACATCATCTGCTTTATAAACATGCTCAGCTGTGAATAAATCGTTCATCCACTCCATGTTCCAGTTTAATAATTTAATTTCCATTGTTTTTGGGATTTAAGAATTTATTTAATGGTTCTACAAGTTAGAACCTTGGCCGGAGAAAAACAATGGTTTAAAGCTTTTTATGTTGGCTGAAAATGGAGCAAATCTTTAAGCAATGGCATTGGCGTCGCTGTACATTTGGCTTCTTTAATCTTAAACTACAATTTTATCAACTCCAAATACATTAACTGTTTATTGCCCGCCGTATTACCTGCTGACTGCAATGAAATTGATTTTTCGCCACTTTCCCCAATTTCGATTTGGCCCAAATTAACCAGTTCATAATCTTCTCCTGTAGAGTCAATTTCAATATCCACTTTCTGCTCACCCAGCTTAACGGCTAATTCAGCTTTTTCGGCGCTCCACATCAGGGCTTCCATGCGGTATTTTCCCGGTTCAGCATCAAATATCCACTCCAGCCGCGCACGTTTATCCACCCAATTGGCAATTACCGATTCTGATCCGCTACCTTTTAAAACGGCATGCTCGCCGTACCCAGGATTGTAAATGTCGGCAAAATCGGCCGGCAATAATATGCTGCCTTCTTTTAATCGGGGTTTATTGCTTACCACATTAATATCGCCTCTGATTTTCACCACAATAACCGTGTTTATTTCATCAAAAATTACCGAGGGTGCATGCACATGCAAGTCGCCTTCTTCAAATTTCCAGGCAAAATGTTGTTTTGGGTTAGCTAGTAAATAAATATCGCGCACTTTGCCTTCCAGTCCGGGTACTTTTAACAGGCCATCTTTGGGCCAGTCGAACACATGCAGATACAATTTGGTAATACCTTTTTCTTTTTTTGTGGTGCAACGCCCCCAGGGCAATTTAAAAAACGGGCTGGCACTTGTTCCATAAATCGATTCACCGTTTTGTTGCATCCAGTGCCCCATTTCCTTTAACCGCTCGATGCTGGCTTTCGGGAATTCACCTGTGGCAGTTGGTCCAACATTCAACAAAAGGTTTCCGCCCTTGCTGGCAATATCTACCAACATTTTAATCAGCTCTTCGGTCGATTTCCAGTTTTCGTCGTACCACTTGTAGCCCCAGCTGGTGTTCATAGTCATACACACCTCCCAGTCGTAATCGAGCCCGGTTGGCGGCACATGCTGCTCGGGTGTTTGAAAATCGCCGGGCCACGGACGATACAAACGGTTATTGGTAATCAGGTTTGGATAATCGTTGGTAACTGCTTGCAATGCTTTGGCTGCTTCTTCGGTCATTCCACGTGGTGTATCCCACCACAAAATATCAAGTCCTCCATAGTTTTCCAGAATTTCTTTTACCTGCGGAACAGCTTTTCCGTTAATATAATTCATCAGCGGTTCGCGTTTCAAATCCGGGTCCCAATGCGGTTTTCCCTGTTCAATGTTCCAGTAGGTTCCGCCCGGCTCGTGCCAGTCTTGCGCCTGCGAATAATAAAACCCAAGCCGAATTCCCTGCTTTTTACATTCTTCAGCCAGCTCTTTCAGTGGGTCACGATTAAAAGGTGTAGCATCTACAATATTGTACTTACTGGCTTTTGAATGAAACATCGCAAAACCATCGTGATGTTTCGAGGTAATAACAATGTATTTCATCCCGGCATATTTAGCCAGTTTCACCCAGGCCTCGGCATCGTATTTTTCAGGATTAAAGTTTTTGGCCAGTTTTTCATATTCCTTTACCGGAATTTCGGCACGGGCCATTATCCATTCGCTAATCCCGTTCACGCGTTCGCCTTTCCACTCGCCAGCCGGATCGGCATACAATCCCCAGTGGATAAACATTCCGAAACGGGCTTCGCGCCACCATTCCATTTTCTCATCTTGTGCCAATTGTTCAGCACTTTTTTCAGGTTGTTGCGCTGGTTTTGGTTGGCACGAAACAAACAGCAAGGCGGCTAAGAAAATTACGAATAATCGATTCATGATCATAAGTTTATCGTTTTATCTACTGGTATAAAGTTCGAAATAATTATTACAAAAACAGACCATTCGGACCGCTTTGTTCAAATTATTTCAATGTAGGTATGGCTTTACAATACAAGTTAGCTTCACTCATCTGCAAAACGTAATTATTTATCCCCTCAAAAAGCCCGTCTGTCTTAATAGCTTGTTAATGCCCGTCAGGTATTTTTAAGTTGAACAGAAATTTAGTTAATTAGCTTTTCATTTAAAAGAAAATGACAAACAGAACTTGCCTTATTTTTTGCAACTGCGGCGCCGGTATTATTTCAGATGAAAAGAAAAAAGAACTGGCTGCAGCTTTTCAGCAACTTCCGCTTGATGTTTACGAGCTGCACGACCTGTGTGCTTTTTCGTTAAACGAAACAGATTTTTTACACGACCTTGAAAAAAAATACGATAAAAAGCTGATTGCCGCCTGCTACCCGCGAGCCATAAAAAATATGTTTGTTCAAAACCAGGTAAATCTCAGCAATTTCGAGGTAATTAATTTTCGTGAAGCTGATGCAGCTCTACTTACTGCCGAGATAGTTGAAAAAATAGAAAGCAGTCAAAAAGAAAACCGTTACGAAATAAAAAAAACAGGGCTTGATGTTCCGGCCTGGTACCCCATCATCGACCAATCGCGGTGTACACTGTGCGGACAATGCGCGCGTTTTTGCGTTTTTGGTGTTTATTCGTACAACAAAAAAAGCCTCGAGGTGGTGAATCCTTTATCGTGCAAAAACAACTGCCCGGCCTGCGGACGCACCTGCCCGGCATCGGCCATCATTTTTCCGCGGCTACCTGAGAACTCCACCTTATCGGGAGCCGAACCTGCAGAAAGCAATACAAGCACCAGCAACAATAAAAACAACAGCTTGTTTGTTATGCTAAACGAACGCAACAATGCCCGTAGAAATATTTTCAGGCAAGGAGCTTTTCAACAAGCCGAACAAGAAAAAAAACAAGCCCTTGAGGAACTAAAAAACAGCTTAAAAAACAAAAAAGGGAATGCTTAAACAGATTTTGAGAACAGATAAAAAATGCCTGTATAAATTTGCCTGGAATATGGGATTTAAGGGCGCTCGTGGCATTCAGCGTTTTCAGAAACGTTTGAAAAAGGGGGATTTTTTTCCTGCCTTTCATTTTATTTCAGTTACCGACGACTGTAACCTGAATTGCCAGGGCTGCTGGGTAACGCACAAAAAACAGAATGCCCGTATGTCGCCCGAAATGTTGGATTCCATCATCACCCAATCAAAAGCCAAAGGATCGTACTTTTTTGGCATACTGGGTGGCGAACCCCTGCTATACAAACCTCTCTTCGATGTTTTTGAGAAACACTCCGACTGCTATTTTCAGCTGTTTACCAACGGAACGTTACTGACAAAAGATATTGCCGGGCAATTGCGCAAACTGGCCAATGTATCGCCACTTATAAGTTTTGAGGGAGATGTGGAAATTGCCGATGTGCGCCGTGGCGGAAAAAATGTGTACAAAAAAGCCCAGGCCGCTATCGATCACTCAACCCAGGCAGGACTGGTAACCGGCGTAGCGATGAGTGTGTGCAAATCGAACCTCGAACTGGCTTTTTCTGATGAATTTATTCATTCGCTTATTAGTCGCGGGGTGTTGTATTTGTGGTACTACATATACCGTCCCGCCGGGCAAGATGCTAATGTTGAGCTCTGCCTTTCGGCTGAAGAAATTCAGGAACTTCGCCAGTTTATTGTTGACGCCCGCCGCAAATACAACATTGCCATTATTGATGCCTACTGGGACGAGAACGGCAAAGGTCTGTGTCCGGCAGCATCGGGCTTAAGTCACCACATCAATGCATCGGGCGATATTGAACCTTGTCCGGTAATTCAGTTTGCCACTAACAATGTTGCCGATGGCGATTTGGAAAGCATTTATCGCAATTCAACCTTTTTAGCAGGCTTTAAAACAGAAATTCCAAAACTTACAACGGGCTGTGTTGTTATGGACAATCCGCAGTGGCTGGTTAATTATACACAACAAAATGCAGCAAAAGATACATCGGGAAGAGGAAACGAAGCCGAACGCCTGAGCCGCATGGCAGAAGTTTCCAGTCATGGCTCGGCCAAAGAAATCAGGGAAAAAAGCTGGATGTATCGTTTTGCAAAAAAAAGGGCCTTTTTTGGATTTGGCGCCTATGGATAATATGGAAAAAACAAATGGCCTTTTAAAAGTTCCGGAAGAATCGTTTGTGCGCAATAAAATGCGTACAGCAGCGGTAGCGATGGTTGAAAAGTACCAGCTGCTGCCACCGGCAAAAATAGGAAAGCTTGAGCAGTTGGCCCTGAAGCTGGTGCGCGATTTGGAGCTTTCAGAACATTACATTCCGTTTGCCATGGTATTGCTTGGAAACGAATCGTGGCGAAAAACGATAAAAGCCACGCCTACCAACCGCCGACTCTTGTTGTTGCCCCAATGCCTGAACAACAAGGAGAAATGCCAGGGTATGTTCGACGAGTTGGGGTTGAACTGTGCCGGCTGCAAAGCCTGCCCCATCGACGATGTACTGGTGGAAGCTGAGGCCATGGGCTATGCCAACCTGGTGGCCGAAGGAACCACTGTTGCTGTTGGTCTGGTTGAAGAGGGATCGATTGATGCCGTAATTGGCGTAAGCTGTATGCCGGTTTTACAACGATCATTCGATCCGGTTTCAAATGCTGCAGTGCCTGTAATTGGTATTCCCCTGCTTTATGATGGTTGCGAAAATACCCGCGCCGACATAAAATGGATATTGGACGAATTACGCTCGTTTGAAACCAACGAGCAACACCAACCAATTTCGGTGTCGTTGCTAAAAAACAGAATACAAGAGTTTTTTACAGAAGAACACCTCCGAAAATTCATTCCCGGCCGCGACCAAACAGAACAGGTAGCATTGGAATACATGTTGATAGACGGACAACGAATAAGGCCTTTGCTTACAGCGCTCAGTTTCGTGGCCTACACCGGAATTGAGAAAGCTACCCACCTGCTGCCTCTCACCATAATAATCGAATGTTTTCATAAGGCTTCGCTTATTCACGACGATATTGAAGACAATGCTCAACACCGTTACAATGCTAAAACTGCACATGCAAAATACGGTATTGCCCAGGCAATAAATGTAGGCGATTACCTGATTGGAAAAGGCTACGAGATTCTAAGTGATTTAAGTGTTCCGGATGAAACTCTGAAAAGAAGCCTGCGCTTTATTGCCCGCTCGCACATCAAACTTACACGTGGGCAGGGAAATGATATTCTTTTTAACAGTGGGCAACTGAACCTGCGCACGCCGGAAATGATTGAGGTGTTTAAGAACAAAACCGGCGAAGCCATAAAAGTGGCTTTATTACTGGGAGCCATTGTTGGCAATGCGCCGGAACAGGATCAGCAAACGCTGGAAAAATTTGCGGATTTTATGGGCATTGCCTACCAAATTCGCGACGATCTGAATGAATACGAGGAGAAACACAAGGAGGAAAAAACCGGCGATTACCCGTTTTTACTGGCATTGCTTAACGAGCATTTGGCCAAACAAAACCAAGAGACTCCAATCCACCTGACAGAGCAGGTTGTTGCTTTCAGAAAAATGATTGAAGAGCATAAACTTAAAGTTAAAGCAGAGAAAATGTTGCAAGACTTTGTTGGCAATTGTTACGCAGAGCTGGACAAACTGAACAATGCCAAACTTCGGCTGAGCCTTTATGGTGTAATGGGAAAAATTTTTAAGTCTGAAACCTCTAATGAGTAACTCAAATAAAATTGCGATTTATAAAAAGCTGGTTCGGCGACTTTCTTATGGATTTAAAACATTATCGCCCGAAATACAAGAGGAAATTATAGGATTTATTCGAAGTCAGCAACACGCTTCGGGTGGTTTTTGCGACCGTGCCGGAACACCCGATCCTTACTACTCGTTGTTTGGCTGCTGGTTGAGTTTAGCCACCGGAATGGAGACGGAGATTGAGCACTTAAAAACCTATATTTCAAAGTTCCCAAAAACACAGAGCACTGTTGAAGAACTGGCGCTAAACCTAATGAACTCAGCGTTGTTTCCACAGCAAAAAAACGAATCTTTATTTTCCTTGCTTCGAAAGGTTTTTTCAGGGCACAACTTCATGGATATTTCGTACCGCTTTTTTCTGCTGGCATTAACCATTGATGCCACTGCCAAAAGTCGCTTTGTTTTTAACCTGATGGCGCGTGTTTGGCTCCCCTTTTACAAGGTGAAAAAAAACTCGCCTTGTAGTCTGATGGCTGCACTGTGTTTTGCACGTTTCGATATGGGATTAGGCTACAAAAATCACCAAAAATTATTGGTGGAGTTTCACCAAAAAAAAGCAGGATTCAGAACTTTTGAAAGCACTCCTTTTAGCGACACACTATCTACGGGCGTGGCACTTTTTGCTTTAGCCGAAACCAATTATGACCTCCGCCTAATCACTCCGGACTGTCTGGATTTTATTCAAATGAATTATCTTTCAGGAGCTTTTTTATCGGGCGACGGCGATGAAACCCGCGATTTAGAGTATACTTTTTACGGGCTGCTCGCTGTAGGAAGCCTTACAAAGGATGAAGGATTAAAATGGAATGAGGAACAATGATTAACAGTTTTTAATTTTTGAAGGAGTTAACAAAAAGCAAATTTTTGCGACTCTGCGACAAAAAATTCCTTGTGTCTTCAAGACTTTGTGTTTAAATTATTGAAAGTGAAAAAAGAAGAGTTGGAAATACGTTTTAAGGAACTGAGCGATATTTTGCTTGATGAATTGAACGAAGATGGTTTCTGGTCGGGAAAATTATCGTCGAGTGCACTTGGTGTGGCAGTAGCTGTTACAGCACTGCATTTCCACAATGCATCAATTCATCAAAAAGAAATTAAAAAGGGCCTTGAATGGCTTTCTTTACATCAGAATGGCGGAGGTGGTTATGGCGACACCCCCGAAAGCCCGGCAAATATTTCAACCTCTTTGCTTTCTTATGCGGCATTGAATCTATACGCAAAAAATAATCCTGAGGTAAAAGTTACTCAGCAAAAACTAGCAGATTACCTGCTTACACAAAATGTTGATGTTCGCTCTGATCAGGTGGCCCAGGTTATTCTTAACCATTACCAAAAAGATTATACATTCTCGGTTCCCATTTTAACCATGTGTGCGCTTTGCGGCATTCCGGGCGACGATGGATTTAAACACATCCCGCAATTGCCCTTTGAACTGGCATTATTGCCACGCCGCTTTTATCGCTTGCTAAATTTAAGTGTGGTAAGCTATGCCATTCCGGCACTAATTGCTGTCGGTATAGTGGTGTTTCGCAAGAAAAAAACAAATGGATTAACACGTTCCATCCGGGCAAAAGCCGAAAAGAAAGCGCTTAAAATTCTGGAAAAATTGCTGCCGGAAAGTGGTGGTTTTCTGGAAGCTATTCCGCTAACGGCATTTGTTGCACTAAGTTTAATAAACGCAGGCTTAAGAGATTCTGTAATTGTTGACAAAGGAATTGCCTTTTTAAAGCGCACCCAACGCAACGATGGCAGCTGGCCTATTGATATCGACCTCTCTACCTGGGTTACCACACTCAGCATAAAAGCTTTGGGCGAGCGTAAAAACGAAGTCTTGTCGGAGAGGCAACAAAAACGAATTGTTAATCATTTACTTTCGGTGCAAAATAAAACCATTCATCCGTTTAACGGCACCTCGCCGGGAGGCTGGGGCTGGACCAATTTCTCGGGATCGGTACCCGATTGCGACGATACCCCCGGAGCGATTCTGGCACTTCTTATGTTGGCGCCGCACCATACAATCAGGGAGGAAATGCTGGCAGGTGGTGAATGGCTGCTTCAACTACAAAATAACGATGGCGGTTTCCCTACATTCTCGCGGGGCTGGGGCAAACTACCTTTCGACCAAAGTTGTGCCGATTTAAGCGGACACTGCCTTTTAGCACTTGCCAAACTGCTGGATGTATACAATTCTGATTTAAATGCGAAGCAGAAAAAACAATACTTAAGAGCTATAAATAAAGCCATCGCTTATCTGAAAAAAAACCAAAAAGAAAACGGATCGTGGCTGCCGCTTTGGTTTGGCAACCAACACTCCAAAAATCATGAAAATCCGGTGTATGGAACAGCGCGGGTACTCACGTATTTACTGAAAACAAAAGTAGTGTTGAAAGACGAACCCGTACTGTTGAAGAAAATAGAAGAAATGAATTCTGCAGGAAAGAACTTCCTTTTGAATGTTCAGAATATAGATGGTAGCTGGGGTGACGATTCTGGAATTAAAGGCTCAATTGAAGAAACAGCACTTGCCATTGCTGCTTTGAGTGACGTAAAATGGACTGCCGAAATTGAAAAAGGCTTCAACTGGCTGAATAATTATTACCAAAGAAACGGCTTAAAAAAAGCCCCTGTAGGGTTGTACTTTGCCTCGTTGTGGTACGATGAGAAGCTGTATCCTTTAACCGCTTACCTCGAAGCCATAAGCCTGACTTCGTTTCGAAAGGAAATAATTAAAAGCTAAATTTCGGCAACCTGCTTATTTTTCAGTGTTCCATCTTCCATTATGACAGCATAGAAATAACCGGCGCCAAAATCCTTTTCCAGCGTAAGTTTTCCGTTAAAAGTAACCACATCGCCTACTTTCACGTTAGCCTGTGTTGTTATGGTAAGATCGAAACTACTACCAACTCCGGTACCATCCTGAATATGTACCCAGTTCTTCCCCATTACCCGATTGTTCACTTTTACTACCACGCCACGAATTTCAAACTCCTTACTGCTAAATTTTTCCTTTTGTGCAAAAACCTCAGCAATAGTCAATTCTCCTTCCACTTTGTTAATATTCACCTCTTCCACATTTGGAGAAACTTTTCCCTGATGCGTTGCAGGGTTTCCTCTGTTAGTAGATGCAGGCGTTGAAGTTGTTCCGGGTGTTCGGCTAATTTTACTCACAAAGTAAATGAGCTCAAAAGTTTTGTCAATCTCTTTACTGTGAAAATTTTGCATGGGCAAGGCATCAAAAAAATAGAGTACTTCGCCGGGGTTTACATTTTGTTTTGCTATGGCAATCCACTTCTCCTTACTATCTTCCTTTGCACTGATGTAGGTGTATGTATTTCCCTGAATAACTTCCGAAACCTTAATCATATTAAATACGCTCTCGTTTTGCGCCTGGTCCGGTGTGCCTTTTCTATTTTCATTACATGCCAACATCAAGCCGGCAATTATTAATATCAACGGTATTTTTACCCATTTTTTATCCATCCTCATTCTTCCTTAGTTATTAAATTAATTAAAAGTATACGCACTAAAACAACAGTAACAAAAGAATTGTTGTCTTGGCTTGCCGGATATAAAATAAAAATAGAAAACCGCCTAGTTTAAAGCACATACTTTAGAAGCGGTGTTTAGTTTAACCTGGCCAGCTCAGGAAGAGGGACCCACTGAATTTTTTGCAGCTCCAGCATCATCGAATCTTTTAGCGCCATATAACGCTCCATATTTTCCTCTTTTACCGGCTCTACAGGTGGCGCCTTAACCTTTAGCGGATCAACCAGACTGCCGTTTTTTGCCACCCTAAAATCGAGGTGCGGACCGGTAGCAATGCCGGTTGACCCAACATAGCCAATAATCTGCCCTTGTTTTACGCGCGAACCGGTTGATATGCCCTTGGCATAACCCGAAAGGTGCATGTAGGTTGTGGTATAAACCGAATTGTGTTTTATTTTCAGGTAGTTTCCACCTCCTCCTTTTTGGTAGGCTTTTGTTATAACCGTACCATCACCAATGCTCATTACGGGTGTTCCGCGCGGAGCAGCATAATCAACTCCGCGGTGCGGACGACGAATGCGCAACACCGGGTGCATGCGGCTGTTAGAAAAACGCGAACTGATTCGCGAAAATTTAAGCGGTGCCTTTAAAAACGCTTTACGCAGGCTTTTCCCCTGGTCGTCGAAATAATCGAAACGCTCATCCTGGTCAAACAAAAAGGCATAATTCTCGTCGCCGTAATGGTCAAACTGTACAGCATAAATCTCGCCAATACCTATTGACGTTGAATCAACAAACTGCTCGTCGTAAATCACCCGAAAACGATCGCCTTTTTGAATGGCAAAAAAATCGATGGTCCAGGCAAAAATATCTGAAAGTTCCAGGGCAAGCATAGGATCTTGTCCGTTGTCAACCATGGCATTCCACAACGAGGTTTCCACTTCGCCCTTTGCGGTGCGCAAGCGGGTTTGAACTTCTTTTTTACCCTGGTAAATCCCCAGGGTATCGGTAAGTTCAAAAATGGTATAATCTACTGCCGAATTTTCGTAAACAAAATATTTGGCTACCGGAACAGAATCAAGCGTTGAAAAAATACAGAAATTTTCGCCACTTTTTATCTTACGCACATCAAAAACATCTTTTGATTTTCGGGCAATTTTATCGATGGTTCCCATGCCCACACCTCGCGCGTTTAAAATCTGGCTGAGGTACTGGTTGTTTTTTACGATCCCCATTTCAAGCGCAAAAGAATCAACCGGCAACCCGTATTTTAAAACCGGCACCTTAACTTCTGCAAGCGTATCAAGGGCTGGCGCTTCAACTTGCTTTGTATTTTTTGGTGTGCACGAAAACAATTGACTAACTGCAACAGCCATTACCATCCCCACAACTATCGATCT
Source organism: uncultured Draconibacterium sp. (assembly GCF_913063105.1). GTDB lineage: Bacteria > Bacteroidota > Bacteroidia > Bacteroidales > Prolixibacteraceae > Draconibacterium. Next base: position 62,483 of record NZ_CAJXYQ010000017.1, read on the forward strand.
CAAATTCCCCATGTGTATATTTTAAGTTAGGCAAAAATAAGAAAACTGAAAAGATAACAAGATTAGTATGTAAGCTTTATAAAGATTTGAGATTATGGAACGAAATATTTGATTTTGATCGTGCCGTGTCTATAATTTTAGTTTGTCAAATCCCTGACCGTAAACCCCCATAACACTGCCCATTGAGATAAATGCATCAGGATCGATTTGTTTTATTTTTCGAAAAATAGCACCGGTCTCTTTCTTACGCACTACCGACATAATTACTTTGGTTTCCTGCTTGGTGTACCATCCCGAGCCCTGGAGTAAGGTTACGCCCCTAATGGCTTCGGTATTGATGTACTCGGCAATTTTCTCGTATTCTTTTGAAATGATAAACATTTGCGCCGAACGATTGGCGCCGCTTAAAAACGAATCGAGCGAATAAGAAACCACCCACATCATTACATAGCCGTACACCAGTTTTTCTGCCGATTGAAAAACAAAATAAACCGAAGCAATAATTACCACATCGCAAAGCATAATTACCCGCCCGGGGCTCACGTTGCGGTATTTGTTAATAATCATGGCAATAATATCTGTTCCTCCGGTGCTTCCACCACGCGAAAAAACCAGGCCCAGTCCAATTCCACTCATCATGCCTCCCAGTACTGATGACAGAAACATATCATCAACCAATGGTTCTTTTACCATATCCTGAAAAATGGCAAAGAATGCCGATACAACAATAATGCTGTAAATGGTTTTCACACCAAAATTGGCTCCTAAAATTTTTATAGCTATTAAAACCAGGAAAATGTTTATAACGAAATAGGTAATACTTATGGGTATTTTTGTGGCGTAAAAAATTATCGCACCTACCCCGCTTATTCCACCACCAGCAATTTCTGCCGGAAGAACAAACAAGTTCCAGGCCATGGTAAACAAAAACAACCCCAGAGTCATTATCCCGTAGTCCTGAATGGTAAGCATTAACTTTTTCTGAGTAGTAAACAATTGTGTAAACATTCCTAAATTTTATCCTTGTTAAAAAATCGCGCAAAAGAACAAAGGCTAAAGGTAAAAAATGGTGATGATTGTCAGGGTATTGAGAATTAATATTTTGTTCATAAAAAAAGGATGTTTACCAATTGGCACACATCCTTTCGCTTATCATTAGTTGGCTGATTAGCCTTTAACTGCACAATTTTAATTGGCAGCTGAGCTCCCTTAACTCTTAGCCAACAGCCACATTTATAATCTTTTTCGGTACAAAAATAAATTTGCGAACCGTTTTTCCTTCTAACCATTTAGCGGAACGCTCGTCGGCCAGTACCGTTTTTTCCACCTCATCTTTTGGCATATCCAAAGGCAGCTCAATTTTAAAACGCATTTTACCATTAAACGATACGGGGTATTCATGCGAGTCTTCGGTTAATAAATTCTGGTCAACTGCAGGCCAGGCCTCGTAGGCTAAAGTGTCATTATTTCCGTATAACGACCATAGCTCTTCGGCCATGTGGGGCGCGTAAGGTGCCAGAATTTTAGCAAAGGTCTCAGCTGTTTCCTTCGTCACCTTTCCTTTTTTAATGGCCAGATTGTTAAACACCATTAATGCCGAAATACCGGTATTAAACTTCAGGTTTTCGATATCGTGCTCTACTTTCTGAATGGTTTGGTGCAGCAGCTTTGCAACTTCCTTGTCTTCTTCGCCATCAACTATTTTAGTTGTATCGGCAAAAAAGCGGTAGGCACGTGCCAGAAAGTTAAACACCCCTTTTACACCATTTTCGGCCCAGGGTTTGCGCTCGTCGAGCGGTCCCATAAACATTTCGTACAAACGCAGCGAGTCGGCACCATAACGTTCAATTACATCATCAGGGTTAACCACATTCTTCAGCGATTTTGACATTTTTGCCACAATCTGCTTTAATTCTTCACCGCTTTCGGTATGAAAATATTTGCCGTCTTTTTCTTCCACCAAATCAGAAGCCACTTTTGCTCCGGTAGCCGTTTCGTAAGCAAAAGCCAAAATCATTCCCTGGTTGTATAGTTTTTGAAAGGGTTCGTCGGTAGAAACCACGCCCAAATCAAACAACACTTTATGCCAAAAACGCGAATAAAGCAGGTGCAGGACCGCATGTTCGGCACCACCTACATACAAATCAACGGGCATCCAGTATTGTTCTTTTTTCACATCGAAAATACTGTCTTCGTTATTTGGGTCGATGTAGCGCAGGTAATACCAGCACGAACCGGCCCACTGCGGCATGGTATTGGTTTCGCGGCGGCCTTTGCGTCCGTTTTTATCGGTAACGTTTAACCAATCGCCGGCATTTGCCAGGGGCGATTCGCCACTTGCGCCTGGTGTATATTCTTCGAGGTTGGGCAATTCCAACGGTAGGTTTTCATCTTCCACCAAACTCACCTCTCCATCTTCCCAGTGAATAACCGGGAAAGGCTCGCCCCAGTAACGCTGGCGGCTAAACAGCCAGTCGCGCAGTTTAAAGTTTACGGTTGCTTTGCCAATTCCCTCTGCTTCAAGCCACTCAACAATTTTCTGAATACCGGCCGCTTTGTTCAGACCATTGATATCCAATCCTGTTTCATTGCTCGACGAGTTAATGTATGCACCATCCTCGGTCCAACAGGCATTGCCGGCCAACACTTCGTCGCGGTTGTCGGCATCTTTGGGGTCCAAAATACAGTTGATATCAATGTCAAACTCTTTTGCAAACTCAAAGTCGCGGGTGTCGTGCGCCGGAACAGCCATGATGGCACCAGTTCCGTATCCCATTAGCACATAATCGGCCACCCAAATGGGGATTAGTTTTTTATTCACCGGGTTTACGGCGTAACGTCCGGTAAAAACGCCGGTTTTTTCTTTAGCCAAATCTGTCCGATCAAGATCCGACTTTAAAGCAGCCGCTTTTATATAGGCTTCAACAGCTTCTTTTTTATCTGAAGTAACAATTTCGTTTACCAGCCCATGCTCGGGCGCAATTACCATATAGGTGGCCCCAAACAAAGTGTCAGGACGAGTGGTGTATACACGCAGGTTTTTATCCAAACCATCAATTGCAAAATCAACTTCAGCTCCGGTTGACTTGCCAATCCAGTTGCGCTGCATGTCTTTTACACCTTCGGGCCAGTCCAATTCTTCCAATCCGCTTAACAAACGTTCACCGTAATGCGGAATACGCAGCAGCCATTGTTTCAGGTTTTTGCGAATAACCTGGTTGCCACATTTTTCGTGCGAACCGTCGGTCAACACCTCTTCGTTGGCACAAACTGTTTTACACGAGTCGCACCACCAAACCTGGGCATTATCGTAATACGCCAAACGTTTTTCGCTGATGTACGATTTTACAGCATCATTGCCTTGCGCTTTTACCGCTTCAGGAATAGGCAACTCCGAAATCGGTCGTCCCTTTTGCTGCTCTTCGTCAAAATAAGTATCGTAAAGTTTTTTGAAAATCCACTGTGTCCACTTAAAATATTTTGGGTCGGTAGTATTAATCTCGCGGTCCCAATCGTAGCTTAAACCAATGGCTTTAATTTGTCTACGGAAATTATCGCAGTTTTTTTGAGTGGTAATAGCCGGATGAGTTCCGGTTTGTATGGCGTATTGTTCGGCAGGTAACCCAAAAGCATCGTAACCCATTGGGTGCAACACATTAAAGCCCTTCATACGTTTGTAACGGCTTAAAATATCAGTTGCGGTATATCCTTCGGGGTGGCCTACATGCAAGCCGGCGCCCGATGGGTACGGAAACATATCAAGAATGTAATATTTTGGTTTCGAATAGTCATCTTCCGTTTTGAAGGTTTTATTGTCCTCCCAGTACTTTTGCCATTTCGGCTCTATTTCTGCGAATTTATATTCCATTTTCTCTTGTAATAAGATTCTGATTTTAAACGCGCAAAGATAAAGATTTTGTTGGATGGTTCTTTCAAAAAATCAGATACTTCTTCTTCCCCTGCTTATAGGCTTTATTCTGAGCATTTCTTCAAAATTATTTAAAACTCCTAAGCATTAGAACCAAAGTTCAGTTTTGATGTTGTTTATGATGCAATATTTTACGAATTTGGTTTGAGGACAAAATCACATAAGTGCATCGTTTGCAACTTTGGTGAATGGACGAAATAAATAGAACAACACAAACCAATTTAAAAAGCAATAATGAAAAAGAAAAGTATTTTTTATATGGCCGGACTGCTTATGCTCTTTTTCCTGTCGGGCTGTTTGGATGTTGATGATGGAAACACCAACGAAGAGGAGGTATTGTCGATCGAAAATGCGATTATTCCTAATGATTTTAATTATTCAACCCAAAGTGGGGTGAATGTTAAACTTACCGTTCCGGAGTTTTTGAGCAATGCAGTGGTTTCTTTACTAACCTACCAAAGTGGCCAGGACAGTATGCGTTTTGCGCGGGTTTCATTTAACGATGCCGGAGTTTTTGAATCGGAATTTGCAGTTCCGGCGTATATTGATACCATTTTGGCGAAATCAGACTACCTGGGGCTTACTCACGAGGTTATTATTCCAATCGTTAACGGAAAAGCAGAATTCGACTACCGCACTTTGTATTCGGTTGAGAAATCTGCATCAGGTTTCGATTATCCTGCACAACTAAAATCGGCTCTTGCCGGCACCTATACTTACCTGGGTTCGTACAACAGCTCGGGTGTACCATCGTACCTGATAGAACGCGACATTATTGAACAAAATTTACTGGATGATATTAACGCCTCGCTTCCCGAGGGACAGCGCTTACCACAAAGTCATCCGGAGTACCTCGAAGATGGTACCCGGGCGAATATAGTTTTATCAAAAACAGCCGACGTGTGGGTTACTTTTGTTACCGAAGGAGCCGGCTGGAAAAACGCACTTGGCTATTATACCTACAAAACAAATGCGATACCGCGTTCTGTTGACGACATCGACGAGTTACGGGTAATATTTCCCAACGTATCGCAACAAGGTAGTGGTGGCGGATTAATACCGGGCGACAGGGTTTACCTTGGCCAGTTTGAAGGCGGAACAGTAATTTCGTGGTTTCTGGTGGCCGATGGCTGGAAAACCACAGAAGTGAGCGGAGGCAATGGCATTCATTTTTCGCAAGCTGAATTAAATGCCGAAACCGACGATAACCTGAAAACCCATATGGTAATGCTTTACGATAAGGCAAGGGAACAAATCCTACTTGGTTTTGAGGATGTTCCGCGAAACTGGAGCTGGTGCGATGATGACTTTAACGATGCCGTATTTTATGCAACGGCCAATCCAATTTCTGCCGTACACCTTGATAACGTTAAGTCGATTACAGCAGCCAACGACTCTGATGGCGATGGAATAAACGACGAGCTTGATGATTTCCCTTACGACCCGGATAAATCGTTTAATAATTTTGCGCCATCTGAACAATCGAACGGCACTTTAACTTTTGAAGATTTATGGCCCAGCAAGGGCGATTATGATTTTAACGACTGTGTTATTAACTACAACTTTAACCTTATTGCCAATGCCCAAAACCTGGTTACCAGCATCGAGGCTTCGTTTGAAATCCATCATATCGGAGCTTCGTACCAAAATGGCTTTGGTTTCGAAATTCCTATTACCGCATCAAAAATAGCCAGCGTTGACGGTTATGTGCTAAACAAAGGCTACGTAACACTAAATAACAACGGCACCGAACAAGGAAACAGCAAAGCAGTGGTAATTGTTGCCGAAAACGTGACACCACTGCAAGACGAAACCGTAACGGTTACTATTAATTTATTGGCCCCAATGACCAAAACAGAACTGGGCTCTGTTCCGTTTAATCCGTTTTTAATTGCCAATGGCGAACGAGAACGAGAAATACATTTGGCAGATATGGCTCCAACTGACAAAGGAAGCAAATACCTTGGCGATAACGACGATTACAGTAATCCGGCAACAGACCGCTATTACAAAACAGATCGCAATCTGCCCTGGGCCATAAATATTTACGATCCTTTTTCAGCATCGCCCGAGAAAATTCCGATTGACAAAACATATCCACGCTTTCTTTCATGGGCCAATTCCGGCGGAACACTTGAAAAAGATTGGTACAAATAACCAGATAGGTACTCATTAACAAAAAGGCCGGTAATGCAACACCGGCCTTTTTATTGTGGTTATGTAAGTTTTCATTTTGTTTTGCCTGAACACAATTTTTTACAGATTATAGCTTATAGCAAATGTTCGCTATTAAAATACTGCCAACACACCAACGGAAGTGTTAATTTATCATTTTTAACAACGGTTTTTATGCTGAATAGCAACAAGATAACTTCTTTCATTTTTTGTAACTTGAAGGTATAAACTAAAACCATTAAAATGAGCACTAAAAACAGCAAGTTATTTGTTGACGATTTTATGAACTATGTTCGGGCAAAAGACCCGGGACAACCTGAATTTCATCAGGCAGTACACGAAGTTGTTGAATCACTGGCCGATTTCCTTTTGGACAACCCGCGTTACCTTCATGCTCAAATACTGGAGCGAATGGTAGAAGCTGAACGCATCATTCAGTTTCGGGTGCCCTGGATTGATGACCGGGGAAAAATTCATATCAACCGCGGTTATCGTGTTGAGATGAACAGTGCAATTGGCCCTTACAAGGGCGGTCTTCGTTTTCACCCAACTGTAAACCAGGGTATCCTAAAATTTCTGGCATTCGAGCAGGTACTAAAAAACAGCCTCACCTCGCTGCCCATGGGTGGCGGAAAGGGAGGGTCTGATTTCGACCCTAAAAACAAATCGGATAATGAAGTGATGCGTTTTTGCCAGAGTTTTATGACCGAATTGTCAAGACATATTGGCCAGTACACCGATGTGCCGGCCGGCGACATTGGCGTTGGAGGCCGCGAAATAGGTTTCTTGTTTGGCCAATACAAACGCTTACGAAACGAATTTACAGGCGTGTTAACCGGAAAAGGCGTTGAGTGGGGCGGCTCGCTGATACGACCCGAAGCCACGGGTTATGGCACGGTATATTTCGCCCAGGAAATGATGAAAACCAGAAATAAAAGTTTTAAAGGAAAAGTGGTTGCAGTTTCGGGCTCCGGTAATGTGGCACAATTTGCTACCGAAAAAGTTATTGAACTGGGCGGCAAGGTAGTTACCCTGTCTGACTCCAGCGGATCGATTTACGACCCGGAAGGAATTAACCGGGAAAAACTCGATTATGTTATGGAACTTAAAAATGTACATCGTGGACGCATAAAAGAATATGCCGACAAGTATGCCGTTCAATACCTGGAGAAACAACGCCCGTGGAGTGTAAAATGCGACGTTGCCCTTCCTTGTGCAACCGAAAACGAGCTCGATTACAACGATGCCAAGGTATTAACTGATAATGGCTGTTTTGTGGTAGCTGAGGGGGCAAACATGCCAAGTACCGAAGAAGCCGTCCACCATTTTCTTGATACCAGAATACTTTATGGCCCGGGTAAAGCAGCCAATGCCGGAGGTGTAGCCGTATCAGGATTGGAAATGACACAAAACAGCATGCGACTGGCCTGGAGCCGCGAAGAAGTAGACACAAAACTACACTCTATCATGCGAAATATTCATAAAATGTGCTTAAAGTACGGTAAAGAAAAATCGGGATTTACCAATTACGTAAAAGGTGCAAACATTGCCGGATTTGTAAAAGTTGCCAACTCAATGATGGCCCAGGGACTGGTATAATTACTAACTAACAAGCTTTACGAGCAAAACCGGAGTGGCCTGTCCATGCCGGTTTTTTTAATGCCTGATAATTCACAAATAATTAGCCTTTACTTTACACCTAATTAATTAGTCCATAGCATCTTTGCAGCATACAATTGAATTATGGCAAAGCAAGTGAGAACACCCGATGTAGTTGTAGTTTCAGATTTTCATCTCGCCACACATGCCTGCAAGGCATTTGAAATTCACAAGTACCTAAAATCAATCCGGCCGAAACAGTTAATCCTGAATGGCGATATAATTGATGCCTGGCGTTTTTCGCGTAACTATTTCCCAAAATCGCATTTAAAGGTGGTGCGCCAGTTAATAAAAATGATGGAAAAAGGAACAGAGGTGGTATATGTAACCGGCAACCACGATGAATTTTTACGCGAATTAGGCAACAGCACATTGGGCAAACTTCGGATTGTTGACCAGATTACCCTGACGTTGAACCAACAAAAAACATTAATCTTTCATGGCGACATTATCGATTCAGTCATTCATAAAGCCAAGTGGCTGGCAAAATTAGGCGCTGCATCGTACGGAATGATTACCATGTTAAATAAGGCCATTAATTCCTTACTAAAAGTATTGAACATCAAGTCAATTATTCTTTACAAAACAATTAAAGATTGGCTGGGGGCGCAAAATACCGAAAAATCGAGGTTTGAAAACAAACTCGCTAAACTGGCGTACGATAAGAATATTGACACCGTAATTTGCGGCCACACCCACAATGCCTCCGACAAGGTTTTGCATTACAACAATAAAACAATAAGGTACATTAATACCGGCGACTGGGTTGAAAGCTTTACCGCGGCCGAATACGAAAACGGAGAATGGAGCTTATGCTGCTATGCTCCAGTCAATAAAATACTTGAAAAAAACGAGCCGGAACCGGAGGAATTTGCGATTCCAACAAAAAAAGAGTTATATGCCACACTATTCAACCAACTTGTTTTTAATAATTAACTCCCATCAAATTGTATTGCCTGAAAACACACAGGGGCATAATTTTTGCTGTTGTGCCGCCGATTAATACATTTGCACAAAATTTTTCGGGAGTGAAGAGATTCTGCTTAACAATTTTATTGCTGCTGTTTGTTGTTGCCAACCTGCTTGCACAATCGTATGTTACGGTTATGAATGCCAAAACCGGAAATGTTATTGAAAATGTTATTCTGGTAGCCGAAAGTTGTTTTACACAAACCGATGCCAACGGACGCGCCAAACTAAATGGTTTTTTACCCGACGAAAAAATACTGTTTAAACATTCTTCCTATTTAATGTACACCTCCACACGTCAGAAAATTGAACGACAAGGACGTACTGTTTTATTGGTAGAAAACCCGGTGCGACTCGATGAAGTGGTTGTTTCGGTAAACCGCTGGAAACAATCTAAAACAGAAACACCCCACTCCATAAAAACCATTGATGCGGATGAAGTATTGCATTACAATCCTCAAACTGCTGCCGATTTGCTGGGAACAAAAAGCGGTGTTTTTATTCAAAAAAGCCAAATGGGTGGAGGTAGCCCAATGATTAGAGGTTTTGCAGCAAACAGGGTACTTTTAGTGGTTGATGGAATACGAATGAACAATGCTATTTACCGAAGCGGTAATTTGCACAATGTTATTTCGGTTGATGCACAGAGCCTGCAAAACACCGAAATTATTTTTGGTCCGGGATCGGTAATTTACGGAAGCGATGCTCTGGGAGGTGTAATGAGTTTTAATACGCTTGCTCCAAAACTCTCCACAAAACAAAAGCTTGAATCGTTTGGAAAAGCCTATACGCGATACTCAAGTGCTAATTTTGAAAAAACAGGGCATTTCTCATACAACCTTGGCAGCAAAAAATGGGCTTCGGTGTTTAGTGCCACTTATACCGATTTTGACAATATGCAGATGGGCACCACTGGTCCCGATGAATATCTGCGTCCGCAATATGTATCAAATTCTACCTACACGGGAACTGACTTAGCGATTGACAACGAGAATGATCGCGAACAAGTTTATACCGGCTACCACCAATTTAATATATTGGGCAAATTACGGTTCAGGCCAAATGAAATCCTTGATTTGGAGTTAAGTGCTCAACATTCGCAAACCAGCGACATTCCCCGCTACGACAGGCTAATACAGTACAACGGCGACGAATTAAAATACGCCGAATGGTATTACGGACCGCAGGAATGGTCACTTATTTCGGGAAGGGCACAATTTGCAAAAGACCTGCTTTTATTCGACAAAGCAAACTTACTTTTAGGCTACCAGAATTATACCGAAAGCCGCCACGATCGGAAATTAAACAACAACATCCTTAGGCACCGTACCGAGCAGGTAAAAGTGTATTCCGCTAATCTTGATTTTGGAAAGATAATCGACAAAAAAAGTGAACTATTTTATGGGTTGGAAACGTACTTAAATAAGATTGGGTCCAATGGTTTTTCCGAAGATTTAATTTCAGGTGAACAAGAAAATATTGCTTCACGCTATCCCAACGATTCAAAATATTCCAGCCTGGCAGCGTATTATTCGTTTAAATATTCTATGAGTCCGAAAGTAATTTTCCAAATGGGCTCTCGTTTTACCTATACACATCTTGAAGGAGATTTTGATACCGAATTCTATTCCTTTCCTTTTAATGGGTTTAACATGAATAACTCGGCATTCAACGGCAATCTGGGGCTGGTATGGCACCCTACCCCCGATTGGCAGATTAACATTCATGGCTCAACCGGATTTCGTTCGCCCAATATCGATGATGTGGCAAAAGTTTTTGATTCGGAACCCGGAACGGTTGTGGTGCCTAATCCCGACTTAAAACCAGAATACGCCCGCAACCTCGAGCTAAATATTATTCGCTCGCACCTTAATAAAGCCAAAATTGAACTAACCGGCTTTTACACCTGGCTAAAAGATGCTATGGTGCGCCGTACCTACGATGGATTGGGATACGACTCGATTTTTTACGATGGAGAATTAAGCCGGGTAGAAGCTTTGGTAAATGCGGAATCTGCAACCATTTACGGCACAAGCATTGCTGTTGAATACCTTTTTAACAACCAGTGGCGAACCCGAAACGACCTTACCTTTACCAAAGGTAAAGATGCGGAAGGCCTGCCCATGCGACATGTTCCTCCAACATTTGGCTCGTCGCACCTTATTTTTGAAGGGCCAAAGCTCTTCCTCGATTTTTACGTGAACTACAATGGCAAATTAACGTTTGATGATCTGGCACCCGACGAGCAGGAAAAGCCGCATTTATATGTTCCCGACGAAAATGGAGATCCTTATTCTCCCTCGTGGTGGACAGCCAATATCAAATCAAACTATCATTTCAACTCAAAACTCACACTCAGTGCCGGTATCGAAAATATTCTGAACAAAAGGTATCGTCCGTATTCTTCGGGAGTTGTATCACCGGGCCGAAATTTTATTATTTCAGCCTTATTTAAGATTTAAAATCAAGCTGATTTATTATCTTCCTGAATATTTCACAACTTCAAATAGCTGACATTTAGTGCCTTTTCAGGCAATTAACAACAAAAAATAAATTCGCACACTAAAAATAAACTACGTGCGTTTTTTTAGTCAGAAGGCAGAAAACAATCTTACGAGAGAAGATTTTCATTTATTTAATTCGGTATTGCCTTCAAGAGGGACGCCAGGCGTCCCTCTTCTTTTATTTGAACCATAAAGCACAGAAACAGTTATTTCAGGTAAGCAGTTAAAAACATGAATAAAATACATAACGAAACCCATTTTAAAGAGCTGTGCGACTGGTGTACCCATATCGAGCCAAAACTGGAACAGGTAATCAGGGAATTCGATTATCCGCCACTTTGGTACCGAAAACCTGATTTTGCAACACTCATTCTAACTATTCTGGAACAGCAGGTTTCCTTGGCATCTGCAAAAGCAGCCTACAATAAACTGCTTGAAAAGATAAAAAATCTTACTCCTGAGAATTTATTGAAACTAACGGACCAAGAGTTGAGAGCCTGTTATTTTAGTCGCCAGAAAATACAATATAGCCGGACACTTGCCAACGAAATTGCCACTGGCAAACTCAACCTTATTGAATTAAACGAAATGGATGAAGCAGCCATTCGTAAAATACTAATCAAACTAAAAGGCATCGGCAACTGGACCATCGATATGTATGTGCTGATGAGTCTTCATTTTTCTGATATATTCCCTCCCGGAGACCTGGCAACCATAAAAGCGGTTTATGAATTAAATCTAGTTTCGCCAGAATCAACAAAAGACGAGATCGTTGAGTACATGAAACGTTTCTCGCCAAACCGCTCGGTGGCAACCTATATTTTGTGGCATTATTACATTCAAAAACGCCGCCTCGTTTTGGAGTGATTTAAGCCAGATTTTTTCGCGTACATTTTATTACCTTTAAACCATGCTTGTTTCCAACAAAATCTCAAGAACACTTGAAGGTCCATATCGTTTTATAGGCTACTATTTTGCAGTTGGTGGAATTATGGCCGGGTTGCACATGAGTTGGATTATTTTTGGCATTCATGTTTTTATCGGCTGGTTTCTTTTGGGTTCGTACTCCGGTGTTGAAATTAATACAGGCAAACAACAATACAGAAGTTTTAACATGTGGTTTGGCATTATAAAAACCGGAAAATGGGAACCCGTGAGCCGTTACAGAGGATTAACACTGGTATCAATGCAGGAAGTTGATCGTTTATACAGCCGTTCGAACCGCAGCACTTCATCACACCGAAAATTATTTAGCGTTTATTTTGTCAATCAAAAAAAACGGCCGGCTATTGCTATAAAAAAATGCAAAACAAACGACGAAGCACAAAAGTGTATGGACGAACTGGCCATTTGGTTGCATCTTCCGGTTTACAGCGCAACACACTAATTCAACGAGATTAAACCTTTATTTACCGTGCGACGTTAATTCTCAATAACAGCAATATATTATTTCCCCCGAATTTCCGTTATTTAATCTAGCGAACTCAGAAAATAAAAAAACATGAAGACTTTCTTAAGTATATTTCTCCTTTTATTTATCGTTTCAAGCTCGGTTGCTCAAAGCAAACGTCGCGATAAAGTAAAACGTAAATACCGCAATGTTGAAACAGTTTCGCGCGAGTTACCAACCGTTTATGTTCGCGGCTCGGTGTACGATAGCAATTACCAACTATTGCCTGGCGCTACTGTAACAGTTGATGGAACGCATAAAGGAGTAAACACCAACGAAGACGGCGAATATTTTATTACCAACCTTATGCCTGGAAGGGCGCGTATTCGTGTTTCGTTTGTTGGCTATAAAACCCGAACGGTAGATATTATACTGCAGGAAGGTCGCAACGAAAAAAATGTGATGATGCCTACCGACGACATTCACCTGGAACCTATTTTGGTGAGTGCCCAAAAACGCGAACAACAGTTGCTTGATGTACCAACGGCTATTTCATCGGTAAGCAATCAGTTGATGAACCAAGCTAATATTACAGAACTCAGCACCCTGGGCGAATTTGTTCCGGGACTGTATGTGCGCGAGCAAGGCGCTAACCGGCCTACTTTTGCCATTCGCGGATTAAGCAGCGACGAGGTAAGTCCAAGCGCGCAACCACGCGTTTCAGTATTTTTTAATAATGTGCCAATAAACCGTGCCAATTCTGCTTCACTCGAACTTTATGACATGGACCGGGTGGAAGTACTGAAAGGGCCGCAAAACACTCTCTTCGGACGAGGGGCACAAGCCGGTGCAGTGCATTATGTAAGCAAAATGCCCGAGAATAAATTTTATGGAAGCGTAACTGCCGGATTGGGCGATTATGGCCAGCAGGAATACCGGGGAATGCTTAACGTTCCGATAATCGACAACAAATTAATGCTGCGTGCTGCCGGGATTTACAACTTGCGCAATGGTTACATTGAAAATACTTTTGGCGGCGACCTGATGGGTAAAGAAACACTTGCCGGGCGTTTTACCGTGCGCTTCCGGCCGGCATGGAACCACCGTTTCGATGTGGTACTCAACTATCAGAAAGACGACACGCCGGGAATTGCATTTATGCCCGACAGCCTGCCAAATACCAACGGAGACATGGGGATATTTAGCGGAGTAGCCTCGCACGAGCAGGGCAAAAACCTGGGAACAGGCAAAGAGCTTTTTGATGCCACACTAAACTACCGTTTTTACATAACCGAGCATACTTACTGGACCAGTGTGACTTCGTACCGGAAAACAGATGCCTCATCGCGGTGGGATGGCGATGGTACGGCATCGGCAGCTATAGATATGGCAGAGTATGCCGGAGCATCGCAATTTTATCAGGAAATTCGGGGAAATTTCTCACAAAACAGTCGTTTGAATGGCTCGCTGGGTGGTAGTTTCTGGCGCGAAAAAGCCGATCAGACATACTGGTTCTCGCCAAACGAGCAGCACCTTGCAAACCTTATGCTGGCGAGCCCACCTCTGCCACTTGTAGATGCTAACGGTCAGCCAACTTCTGTTTCGGCAATCCCGAACTACGACCCGGAACTGGATACGACCTTTTATATTGTTCTTCCAACCAATCACGAAGAAGAAATGTACAGCAAAGCCACCAATATGGCCGTGGAAGGATTTATGGATTTGAACTACCAGCTTTCGCGCAAATTTTTTGTTTCAGCAGGAGTACGAATGGTTTATGACCGCTACAAACTGAGTAGCACGTCTTCTTTTACTGGTGGCTCGCCTTCCGTTTTGGGCACATTTACCGGCAACTATCCCAATGTCTTCTTTTTGCCGTACGACTCAAAAGAGATCAAGAAAAATACCCTTTCGTTTACCTGGCACGGTGGATTAAAATACCGTTTTAACGAGTACGGAAATGTTTATGCCAACTACTCACGCGGACGTCGCCCTGCCGTGTTACAGTTTACCTCAACAGGAGAAGAAGAAGTACTGGAACCGGAAATTCTCGACAATTTTGAATTGGGTTTTAAAGGCTCCTTTTACGACCGTGTTTTTATCGACATCAACGGGTTCTACTCGTTGTACAAAGACTTTCAAACGCGTGCGTGGGTGGCAGATAGTGAAACAGGCGAATACAACCTGCTTTTTAAAGACGGCGGCCAGGCTAAATCATACGGTGCCGAAGCCAATGTGCGCGTTGCCATAATAGAGCAACTAAGTTTGTTTGCCAATTATGCCTGGTTAAAAACCGAGTTTGACTCCACCGATGTGGATGGCTCGGAGCAGTTGTATGCCGGCAATGTTTTTAGCCTTGCACCCGAGCACAGTTTTGCCCTTGGACTAAACGCACGTGTAAACATTACACCTAATATTAAACTTTTTGTAACACCGTCGTATTCGTATAAATCGCATATGTTTTTTGAAGATGCCAATACACCGGGACTGGAGCAGGAGGCATATGGCTTGCTGAATATTAACGGCGGACTGGAACTGGCCGATCCGAATATTCGCCTAACCGTTTGGGCGAATAATGTGCTCGACGAACAATACATTACCAGTGCCGGAAATACCGGTAGCCTGTTTGGTGTACCCACCTTTGTACCCGGCCCTCCGCGAATGGTTGGTACTAAGCTAACCTGGAATTTTACCAAAAAAGAGCAACGCAGAAGAAGAAGGTAGCAAGTAAATTTTGGAAGGAAAATTTCGAATCAAAATAGAGTACAACTAATGTAAAAGTCCTGTATGGCAACAACGCCATACAGACCCAGCAAAGCATAATCTATGTGTTCTTATTTCAGATTTCTGGCTTCTATTTCTATTTCAATTTCCTTCTCAAGCAATTTATTATTAGATGAACTTTTTATAAATATGTAGACTAAAAATAAAGGGAAAAAAGTAAAAAAGTCTAAGCCATTTTTTACACCACTATAAATAGCAATTCCAATGACAAAACCCACAATTGTAGCACCAATTAGTTTATCATTCTTTATTTTTTTCTTCTTTCTTAAAAGTTCCTTGTCACTTAAGTCTGCTATTTTTTTTGCTTCCATACTTTTCCTTTGTTTTATCAAAATAATTGCCCCCTATTCTTTGTGCTTCTATGGTTGAAAATCTCTGGCCAAAACAGCTCAATATTGGTATACTGTTGTTCGTTGAACCATGCCCTTCTTTACATTAAATCCCGAATTAAACCACTAACAAACAGAACAAAAAGGTCACACGGATAAACTTGTCCAAAGCATCACTTTTTCTCTTCGCGCAATATTTTCTCCATTTTCCTGCCTTTTGCCAACTCATCAACCAGCTTATCTAAAAACCGAACCTGTTGGGTTAAGGCATTATCAATTTCCTCAATCCGGTAGCCACAAATTACACCTTTAATCAGGTGCGCATTGGCATTCAATCGTGCCTGTTGAAAAAAGGTTTCAAAGCTTACCCCGGCCTCAATAAGTTTTTGCAAATCGGCTTCGTTGTAACCGGTTAACCATTCAATTACCTGAAGGAGCTCGGCTTTAGTCCGCCCTTTCTTCTCTACTTTTGTAAGGTAATGCGGATACACCGAAGCAAAAGTCATTTTTGCCATTCGCTGGTTATGTTCTTCCGTTACTTTCATTTTTCAATTTTATAGTTCTTTATTATTATTCCTTTTTATCCGGTATTTAAAAGGGGAGTTTTATTGGGTTCAAGTCTCAATTACTTTGCGGCAAGAAAACTGCTACAAGTTTTTCTCCTGTCTAATAATCAGCCACACTAACTGACAACTAACTGGAAACACGGCCACTTCTATTCAATTTTCAATTCCTCCCAACCCTGATTATAATAGTTCGAATTTGGAGAAAATTCACCTGCACCGATATCCAAATCTCCTGAAAATGGAATTCGGCTTTCGCCCCAGTTACATACCCTCCGGCTTTCGGAATTATACCCTGACCAGGTTCCAACATACTGATTATTTTTATAATTATCTGAGTGACGTTCAATATTGTCATAATGCAAAATGTCATGCTGGTCGACATACCAGTTTAAATACATTTTTCCATTGAACACCCCGCTGTGGTATTGGGAGGGATTTTCCTTCAACTCGTAGGCTCCTATTAAAATTCCTTGCTTTTTTAAACCTCGATTTTCATATTTATTATCCAATCCAAAATGCATATTCTTATAAGCTAACACCTGCTGTACTCTGATTGTTCCGCTGAATTCGCATTTGTTGTTTTTAACCAGCGAAGCTCCAGTAATCCGATACAAATCAGCATCACTGGAATCTTTTACAACAGAAGTAAAGAAAATCTGTATCCGAAGATAATCATCCCCAATAAAGCCTAAGAAATCCTGTCGGGGAACCATTAATGTTGAGAAGTCATAATTTTTGAACTCATTCTTCAGGTTCTCCTCTTCCAAATCACTGGCTCCGTTCACAATAGTTTCAGGTACTTTAAGCTCAAAGTCTGCATCTTGAGCGAAACCTGCAAAAAAAAGAAAGATCAAAACACTAAAAATCTGCCACCTCATTTTAATATTTTTTTAATTAACTAGTTGGTTTTCTGCCTGATTCGATTTCCGCTTTTGTCACGGCTTCAATGCCCCTTGGGCTTTCATAATATTATTCAAAATCAGCAAAACGTCTTCAGTTCGTTCTGTTTTGAAATCGTACAGAAAACAGCTATTTGCATTTAAATCTATGATTCTAACAATAAATTACCTTTATCTGTTTATTTTTTCAGCTCATTAAAATTAGTAAAATACTTGTTAGGGTGCTTTTCTGAAAAGCCAAAAAATTAAACAATCTGAGGCCAGAACAACTCATCAGAAAAATAACGACAGGCCAGCATTCAAACAAGCTACTTATCAAGCTTCCGGCACACCTCATTTGCGTAAAATAGCAGCTATAAATTGGGTAGGTATGGCAAAATGGGGCATCTGCCCTATTTTTTAGGGCACCGCTTATTGGTAAAATTGCAAAAACAAAAATAATACAAAAAGATATGAAAACACGAATTACTCTTTCTTTCGCATTGTTACTAGGTTTTACAATGGTTATTAAGGCCCAGTCCTTAGGCGATTTTTCTCCAAAAGAAGACCGGGGGGCTTACGGGCCACGCGAATTTCCTTCTAAAGATGTTTACATTGCCAACTTCGCAGTAAATTTCGAGCTGTACAATCTCCGCTCTACATCTACCAAAGGTGGTTTTGCAAATAAAATGTTGTCGGGCGACACCAAAGCCTCGTTGGCTGTTGGCCTTGATATTCCGGCTGCAACCCTGCAACAAATTACCGACGAAGCTTACAAAGATTTTGTGGCCGAACTGCAAGCCAAAGGTTTTAATGTGCTAAACCCCGATGCCGCGGCCAATGCACCTTATTATGAAGGTTACGAGCGAATCGACAATATGGAAATGAGCCTATCGGAAGCGCCGGGAGTAATTACGGCATACCCTTCAAACACCACCTTCTTTGTAAAAGGTTTTGATAACTCGGGGAAAATAAAACGCGAAGGAATGTTTAGTGTTATTGGCCTGGCCGACAGACTGGATGAGGTGATGAGCTACCCAAAACTTTCGCGCGACCTGAACGACGCAACCATTATTAATGCTGATATGTACGTACTGTTTCTCGATATTAATAAGCCTTACCAGGGCAACGGAGCAAAACTTACAGCCAACACCAATCTTCGTTTGAGTGCTTACGATGCTTTAACAAGTAGAATGACAAAAGGCAAAAACAATTTTACCGACAAAATTGGCATCACGGCGTCGAAGAATAAAGAATACACAACAACTGCGCGCACAGTAATCGATTTTGTTGCCGGAAGAAATAAAATTGGAGGCTCGGCACTGGGAACCTACACTGGTGTGCTAAAGAAAGACTTAGCCATAAACGGCGTAGTTAGCCAGGAGAAAGTTCAATCCTATGCCAAAACCCAAAACAGCTACCTGGGCGTGGAAACTGCTTTTGGAAAAATGTACCGCACCGAAAACATTGCTGTAGAAAATACCGCAATTATCAGAGCCGATGCAGGCAAGTACGAAACCGGCGTTGAACAAGCTCTCCAAACCTTTTTGAAACACCACGTTGGCGAGTTTAACGACAAATTTTTTAAGAAGTAAAGACCCCAAAATTACTAATGCCTATCCTCAAAAACAACTTAGCCCAAATGTGCAGTAAAGCATTGCTGTGCATTTGTGGCTGATTTTTTAGTGTCACTTCTTTAGCTAAAACTGGTAGGATAAATGCACAAGCACAGAACTTTACCAAAAGCAAATGCATTTCGAAACAAGGTGTTGGTAAATTATCACAAATGGGATTTTCTCATTTTCACATTACCGACGATACTTTCGGTGCTCAATGGTCAAACCACCGTGTTTTACCTTATTTACTTTTTTTGGTGGAACGAACTTCTGTGCCTACTAATCGATAAATTGTTTTACAAAAAAAATCCCGGGGTTATTCTTTCAAACCCAAACAATACCGGCGTATTCCAGTCGTTCATCCAAATGGGAGTGTATTTCGTTTTTATCGTTGTGTTTTTTGGATTTATGGCCAATTGGAACAATACTGTGTTGCTAATGATTAATATGAACATCCTGTTTTTTCAGAACCTGTTTTTCAATATCAACCTTATTTTTGTGGCAGCAGAACGCATTTTCTTGCACCACACCCAAATGCCTTTAAAAGTTAGTTTTGGGAGTTTTACTCCAAATATGATTGTACTCCACATTTCCATTATTTTGGGGGCAGTGTTGATGTTTTTTGTGGTTCGTAATTTTCCCGACACCTTTACACCCACCAACCTTTGGGGCTCTGTCATCATAGTTCTTCCTTTTCTGCTTATAAAACTATTGCTTGCTTATCTTTACCAACCCATCAAAAACAGTTAAAATGGCTGCACTGGTAATTTTGCTGGTCTTAATTCTGATTTCTATCGGCCTGTTATTTAGCTTGATAAAAAGATTTTTACAGCTGCGCCAAAGCCTTAAAATCCCGAAACAGGAGTTTCAAAACCGAATAAACAAGCACGCCGGGCTGGAGAAAACAAAAGAACAAATGGAACTAAAAAGCCAGCTTCATTCGTTAATTGATTATCGTTTGCACGAGCTGGAGCAAAAATTCCCTAACACCCTTAGCAAAACAGATGCAAGCACCCCAAAAACAGAGTCACTCACAAAAAACTTCAAAAGGTTAATGCAAACTACATTAAAACTGTTGCAAAGCTGAACATAGTTATTATACTAATCGTTAAATAGCCATAAGCAAAGAGTTAAAGTTTCTGTAAAAATTTGATTTAATAAAACCAGGAAGCGACCAGCCCAATTAAAATGAAAGATAAAAAAAAGTTGTTGGTAACCTATTTTGTACTTTTTGTGTGCAATGCCTTTGCACAATCCGGCGTTTCGACAGATAGCATCATTCAACATCTACAAAACCAGGAAGATTACGAAGTAAAGATTGAAGTATTGCAACAGAATATTAAGGATATTTATATTACCCAATTTGATAAGGCACTTGAATTGGCACGGTTTGGGCTTAAGCTGGCCGAGCAGCAAAACGACAGCATAAACACCGGCGATTTTTTGCGAAGCATTGGCGGGGCCTACGGTAAAAAAGGAAATATCGACAGCGCTTCGGTGTACTATTTTAAGGCATTAGCTGTACTTGAACCGACAAAAAACAGCGAAAAGCTTGGTTTGCTTTACGACGATATGGCACGATTGTACCGCAAACTAGCTCAGCCTGAAAGGGCCCTGGAGTATTACGACAAAGCACTAAAACTGTACGAGGCCGACAACAACCTGGAAGGCATAGCCCGAATTAATAACGAGAGTGGTGTTGTGTTTGGCGATGCCGGAGATTTTAAAACGGCTAACGAACGTTTCCAAAAATCATTACAAATACAACAGGTGCGAAAAGACTCGGTGGGTATTGGTTATGCACTGGAGTTTCTTGGCTACAACCAACTGCAGATTAAAGACTATAAAAAGGCTGAAGACTACCTTACGCAGGCATTGTACATTAGGGAAAAGGTGGGCAACCAATTTGCCATTATGCTGAATTATACCGCCTTGGGAGAATTGTACAAACAAATCAATCAAGCTGAAAAATCGATTGATTTTTATGAGAAAAGCAATGCTTTGGCGCAACAAATAAATTTCCTTGATATTCAGATTTATAATTACCGGCAAATAATGGATAATTACGAGCTGTTGGGAAATTACAGAGAGGCATATGAAAACCTAAAGGCATTTAACACATTGAATGACAGCCTATACAATGCACAAAAAATAAAAGACGTTGAAGAAATAACAGCACGCTATGAAACCGCCCAAAAGGAAAAACAAATATTGGAACAGCGGGCACAAATTGCTGAACACGAATTGGGCATAAAAACCCGAAACCTGGGAATTATCGGTCTTTTGTCCTTGCTAATAATTATTGGTCTGATTGGTTTTCTGCTGTACAAACAACAAGTTCTGAAAAATATTAAACAACGAAAGGATAGTGAACTTCGACTGGCAATGGCGAAAATTGAAAGCCAAAACCGGCTGCAGGAACAACGCCTGGCCATATCGCGCGACTTGCACGATAATATCGGGGCGCAATTATCGTTTATTGTTTCAGCCATTGATACCATCAAATATTTCATGTCGGATAAAAATGACCAATTAAACAACCGGCTCGACAATATTGGTAGCTTCGCAAAAGAAACCATTCAGGAACTGCGCGATACCATTTGGGCTATGAATAAATCGGGGGTTAGCATTAGTGATCTGCAAGCGCGAATTGCCAATTTTGTTGCAAAAGCCAAGCAATCTAACCATAGTGTTGAAATTTCGGTGGTTACTAGCGAAATGGTTTCTGAACAAGTGCAATTTAGTTCCTTACAAGGATTAAACATCTTTCGTATTATTCAGGAAGCATGCAACAATGCCCTAAAATATGCCGATGCAAAAAACATAAAAATTGAAATAGTTACGCAGGAAAACGGACTTTGCTTTTTGGTGGAAGACGATGGCAAAGGTTTTATTGAAAGTGAAATTGAACCCGGCAACGGACTGCTAAACATGCGCAAACGAGCACAGGAACTGGGTAGCGAACTAAAACTCGTTTCTGAACCCGGAACTAAAACGAGTGTTTCTTTTGTAGTGATTTAAAGAAGTAATACCATGAACACGCCAATTGCAATTATCGACGATAATAATTTCCTGATAAAAAGCGTAAAAGACAAACTATCGTTTTTGACAGATATTTCGATTGTATTTACGGCCAATGATGGGCAACAATGTTTGGAAAAGTTAAACCTGAATGCACGGGTAAAACTTATTTTAATGGACATTGAAATGCCCCGCCTAAACGGCATTGAAGCCACTGCTCAAATCAAACAAAAATACCCACAGATTAAAATTATTATGCTCACGGTTTTTGATGATGATGAGAATATCTTTAAAGCCATTCAGTCGGGTGCCGATGGCTACCTCCTGAAAGAAACCTCGTCGCCCGAACTGTACAATGCCATACTTCAAACATTGGAAGGTGGAGCAGCCATGACACCGTCGATTGCATTAAAAACCCTGAACCTTTTGCGCAGCCCACTGCCCATTGCGAATAATGAGGTAGAAGACAGTGTGAAGCTAACAGGCCGCGAAGTAGAAGTGTTAGAACAATTAGCTGTCGGACTTCCCTATAAATCAATTGCCGAAAACCTGATAATATCGCCCTCAACCGTTCGCCGGCACATCGAAAATATTTACAAAAAGCTACAAGTACACTCTAAAGTGGAAGCTATTGAACTGGCCAAAAGAAAACGGATTATCTGATACCCAGGCAGAGAAACACTTCATCACAACTAACCCAACATTGGCAGTATTCAACAGAGGCATTCTTTTTCACCCAAAAGAAAGGAGAAGCCTGTTAAGTATTGGCGGAGTAAAAAAATGCCACCTGCTTTGTAAGCAGATGGCATTTAATCAAGAGCAAGGATTCAAAAGAAATCCAGCTGCAGTGTATTTTTTTTATTCATTCCACACCGGTAAGCGGCCCGGAGTCCATGGTGCATTTATTTTATTCAGCATAGCTTCCAGTGCCGGTACATCTTTTTCAACAATACGTTTTAGCGCTTCCAACACCGGCTGGAATTCTTCTTTCAGAATTTCATAACTTTCTTTTTCGGTAGTTGTAATTGCGCTGGTCGATCCCATATGAGTGTATGTAATTACACTTAACCGGCGATTTAATGGCAGTTGTGCCGGCGGAACTTCTTCCCAGCTTGCTTTAGCCGGTACGCCATTCATTTTAAAGTTTAGTGTTTCCAATTCAACCCCAATCGCCCGGGCTTTGTCCATAAGCTCGCTGCTTGCTCCGGGCGTAGCATAAATAGCTTGTTTAATCTTCTCCACTTTTTCTGTTGTTTCGCCAATCATGCGATTGGTTCCAACAACGGCCAGTGCCAGTTTATTTACTTGCTCAGCAAATTCTACATTTTCACAGTAGTCTTCAGCCGGTAAAACTGTATTATTCAGCTTTTTGCAAGTAAATGCCACGGGCTCTACCAATTCGCTCAATTCGCCTTCGTGCCACAATTTCATTCCAACCTTATACCCTCCGGGCATTACCATAATCCCTCGACCGGCGCTGGTTATCGGATTATATTTGTCGCCGATACGAGCATTTGCGGTTGCGGCATAAGTCATGTTCCAGTTTACACGGTTCACCCCTTTTGACGGAGCTTTCGAGAACTGATCGATTACATTTCCTTCGTTGTCATAAATCGTAAAAATTAAGTGCGATTTTTCTTGCTGACCTTCCAACTGCAGTTCGCGCCAGCTGGGTTGCGGTATGGGTTTCCCTTCTTTAAACAATTCTTTTTCCTCTTCCTTGCGCAATTGTTTTTTGGTTTTTGGCACCTCTTTCAGGTAGTAGGTAAAAGTCGCTCCGTATTCCGGATTTGGCGAAGTAAAGTAGGTATCTCCCTGGTTACTTTTTCCACGCGTTTGCGCAAACATCAGTGCATCTTTTATGGGGAACAGCTCAGCTTCAGTATTTTCAAGTTCGTCAGAAATTTCGCGAAGCGGACTATAATCATCAAGAATATAAAAACCACGGCCAAAAGTTGCAATTACCAGGTCGCACTCGCGTTCCTGTATGGCAATATCAAACACGGCAATAGTTGGTATTCCCGACTTTAACTGCACCCAGTTTTCGCCGCCATCAACGGTAAAAAAGATACCAAACTCGGTTCCCACAAATAACAAGCCGGGGTGTTTAAAATCCTGAGCAATAGTATGAACCGATCCGTTTTCAGGAAGATTACCAGAGATGGAGGTCCATGTTTTTCCTTTGTCGGAACTTTTATACACGTAAGGTTTAAAATCGTCGCGTTTCAGGTTGTCGAAAGTAGCGTACACTACATTTTCATCAAAACGATCGGCACACAAGTCGCTTACATAAGTTAACTCCGGCACTCCCGGAAAGGTTTTTACCTGTGTCCAGTTTTCGCCATCCTCGGTTACAGAAATAACACCGTCGTCGGTTCCGGCATACAACAATCCCTCCTGTACTTTTGATTCATCCAGCGCTACAATGGTACCCCATTGCGAAGTTGAAACATCGCGAACAACTGCCTCGGCAGGCCAGTATTTTCCCATTACCGGAATAGAGGCACGATCGATCTGAGCGGTCAGGTCATCGCTGATTACTTCCCAGGTATTGCCGCGGTCGTTGCTACGAAAAACTTTATTGGCAGCCATGTATAGGCGTGTTTTATTATGCGGACTGATAAATAGTGGCGCATTCCAGTTCCATTTATAGGTAAGTTCTCCATTGCGTTCGCGTGGTTTAACATTTAAGCTTTCACCACTTTTTTTATCGTAACGATATACATTCCCGTACTGGTATTCAGAGTAAACGATGTCGGGATTTCCGGGTTCAACCGCACCCCAAAAGCCGTCGCCACCAAGGGTAGCATACCACTCGTCGTTAATTACACCACTCCGGCTGGTGGTACGCGATGGGCCTCCCATCGAGTTGTTGTCTTGGGTTCCGCCATAAACGTTGTAAAAGGGTTCAGCATCGTCTACATAAACGCGGTAAAATTGAGTGATAGGCAGGTTTTCTTTAAAATCGAAAGTTTTTCCGGCATCCCAGGTTTCGTAAATACCACCGTCGCCACCAATAATGTAATGGTCGGTATCGGTAGGGTCAATCCAAAGCGCATGGTCATCAACATGGCGTCCTTTTGTACTGATGCTTTTCCAGGTTTTTCCTCCATCAACAGTAACTTTCGAAACGGTTTCTGTTGAATAAATCTTATCGCGGTTTTTCGGGTCGCAAAC
Source organism: uncultured Draconibacterium sp. (assembly GCF_913063105.1). Taxonomy (GTDB): domain Bacteria; phylum Bacteroidota; class Bacteroidia; order Bacteroidales; family Prolixibacteraceae; genus Draconibacterium. The sequence continues at coordinate 87,479 of NZ_CAJXYQ010000017.1, forward strand.
AATTTCGTTGTAATACTGACCGCTACTATGGTAATCGCCCATTTTATCCCAGCTTTCGCCTTTATCTGTTGAACGGAAAAACCCACCTTTTCCTTCGGCAGCTTCCACAATCAGGTAAACGTAATTGGGATCAACCGGCGATACATCAATGCCCATTCCCCCAATGTGAACAGAAGGCAGGCCTTTCATTATTTTTCGCCAGTTCTCGCCACCGTCGGTACTTTTGTAAACAGCCGATTCGGGTCCTCCACCAATTTTTGTAAACGAAGTTCTCCTACGTTGTTCTGCTGTAGCATACATAATATCCGGGTTACAAGGATCCATCACCACATTATTAACTCCGGTATTTTCGCTAATCTCCAATACTTTATTCCAGGTTTCGCCACCATCGGTACTTTTATAAAGGCCCCGTTCTTCGCCCGGCCCCCACGCCGATCCTTCGGCAGCAACAAAAACTGTATTGGAGTTACGCGGATCGATAATAATTCCTCCAATCTGGCGGCTTTCTTTCAAGCCCATATTTTTAAACGATTTGCCCCCATCAAGCGATTTGTAAACACCATCTCCATAACCCAGTGCACGCTGGTGGTTGTTTTCTCCGGTACCAACCCACACCACATTAGCGTTATTGGGGTCGAGCTCTACCACAGCAGTTGAATACGAGCCGTACTTATCAAAAATCGGTTTCCAGGTAGTACCGTTATTGGTCGTTTTCCAAACATTTCCCGAGGCCACAGCCACATAATATTCTTTGTGATTGTTTGGGTTTACAGCAAAATCTGCAATACGGCCACTTGCCCATGCCGGTCCAATACTCCGCCACTTAAGGCCACTTACCAGGCCCGAATTAACAAATGGCTTGGGTTCTTCTTTTTTTTCTTCTTCTTTCTTTTTTGAGAGGGCTACTGTTGAAATAATAAATACAGCAGCCATTAGCAATGTGAGTTTTTTCATATTTAAAATTGTTTGTTTTTTATGGTACCATTGAAGCTTATAACTAATTATTAGCAATTTAAATGAACTGTAACTTCAATGTAAGGTATATTTTACAACTGTTAATTTGATTTTTCGACTTCATCAGTAAAGCTTATCGGCAGGATATTACAGTATTTTTTAAAATTATACAGGCCCGCCAAAACCTGTTTGAAATGGTTTAGCATTTATGTGCCGATTAAAATACAAATTAATGCTTTGGGGAAAGAGGATAAAAGTCACATTACCTCCGGGAAATTAACGATAAAAGCGAGCATCAATATTTTATAAGTGAAAACCGGAGAAAAACCGGTGCCTGCCTTAAAAATTTAAAATTCCTTTAAGATTTTTATAGCCGGTTTTACTCACTTTTAATTTTGTTTTATCGTGCAGAATTACAATGTAGGCTTCTTTTTCGTACTGCTGAATTTCCTCTATTTCATCAACCTTTACAATGTATGAACGATGAATACGCACAAAGTTTTTCGGATTCAAAGCACTCTCGAAATACTTCATTGTTTTTTGTTTCATCCAACGGCCTTCAGTGGTGTAAATCATTACATAATCATCCATCGATTCGATGTAACGTACGGCATCAACCGGGGCAATGTGTATTTTATGGCGGTCTTTCACCACTATTCGGTCGAGGTATTCTTCTTTAGGAAAATCGCTTACCTTCTCTGCCACGTCCGATTCTTTACCTTCCTTCTGTATGCGCTCCACAACTTTATCTATGGCTTCCATCAATCGGTCTTTTGAGTAGGGTTTTAACAGGTAATCGGCAGCATTATAATCGAATGCCTTTAAAGCATATTGATCGTAAGCTGTGGCAAATATTATTTGTGGTTTGTGCTCGAGTAACTCCAACATTTCAAAACCTGTAATTTTAGGCATCTGGATGTCTAAAAATACCAGATCGGGTTTCAAGTCATTGATTTGCTTAACCCCTTCAAAACCATTTTCGCATTCAGCAATCAGCTCTATATTTTGGTTATCAGCCAAAAACGATTTCATCAGATTTCGGGCCAGTTCTTCGTCTTCAACAATTATTGTGCGTAATTTTTCAGTCATGGTGTTACAAATTTTGAGGAATGGTTAAAGTTACGGTAAATTCGTTTTGTTTGTTTTCAATTCGCATTAAATGTGGGTTTCCATAAATCACCTGCAAACGGTCGCGGATATTGCGTAAGCCAATGCCCTCGCCTTTTTTGCTTACCACATTTTTATCGTAAGTATTACTGATAGTAACTACCAGGTTTTGCTCAACACAACGGCAATGGGTTATTACATCAATGGTTTCGGTTGCCTCGTACACGCCATATTTTATGGCATTTTCGTACAAAGGCTGCAAAATCATATTTGGGATAGTGGCCTGCAGACAGTTTTCTTCGAGGGCAAAAACCGGGTTCAGCTTTTTCCCAAAACGCACTTTTTCAATGCTCAGGTATAATTTATTGTTTTCAATCTCTTGTTTTACCGACACCTTCTCGCTTTGGTCGTGTTTTAGCGAATACCGCATTAACTGCGATAGATTAATAACCATTTCCTGGGCTTTGCCGGGATCGGTCATTGTAAGCGACGAGATACTGTTTAAACTGTTAAACAGGAAGTGAGGATTGATTTGAGATTTAAGCGCATGAAGCTCGGCCTCTTTTACCAGCGCTTTTAATTTTGTTTCGTTTTTTATTTTCTCTTTATAAGCCAGGTAATAGTTTACCGCATAAAAAAACACGACATTAAATGTGTAAAGCAAATAACCGTTATACAGCCCAACAAACAGGCTTTCTTCGTTGGCCAACTGACTGGGGTTGATAAGCTTGGCAATTACCGCCCCAATGTACAACCAGATAAAAACAATGATAGTTGCGGCAATAACATGGGCCAGAATTACGCGTCCGGTGCGGTTATCTTCGAGTGTGCTAAATTTAATTACATACCATATTGATGCACCTAAAATTCCAAAAAATATGATGTACACGAAACGGTCGGACATAGCGGTTACAAAATCGCTTTCGCCAACAGTTACAACCACCAGAACGAGTATTACGGCCAGCAATGTCCAGAATGCAATATAAGCAATTGCAATGCGATAGTTTGTGATGAAAGGATGTCGAAAATCCATATTACAGGTATTTTATCTCAATACCACCAAAAGCTACAAAACCTTTAATTACCAATGTTTTTGATGGATCGGTAACAATTTGATTGAGGGATGATCCGCGCTTATCGGTAAAGGCTCCAAAAATAGCAGTTACCTCATTCTTTACCGTCCAATCGGGTGGAACTTTAAACCCACAGCCACCAAACAAGGCCAACGAGTCGATTACTGCGCCATTGGCTGATAATTTTGCCTGCCGAAGATCGTATTCTGTTCCACCGAATATTGAGGTGGTTTTTCCTCCAACGAAATTTTGTGAACTTATGTATTCTTCTCTACCTCCAAAAATTACAAAATCATCAAAATAATCCAATGCCTTATTATTTACCGGATCGAACTGAGGTGGATGGTTACGGTTTCTTCTTCCCGAGTGAGTTACCAGTATGGCTACACCAATTCCAATAATTAATACCGGCCATCCTATACGCCTTAATTCGTAAGGAATATGCGCCACTTCAGGAACCAGGAAAAATCCTCCGATAACAATTAGCACGGTACCGGTGGTTTTATTTCCGCCTATAATTGAGAAAATTCCAATCCCAATGAGCAACATTTGCCACGAAATCAGAATGTCGTTCCAGAAAGAAGGGATAAGATCCAGCCTTTCAAAAATCCACAACGCACCTACCACAATTAGAAACAAGCCTAAAAAAGCTCTTCTGTTTGAATTCTCCGGTTTATTCTCCATGATGTAAAATTTACTGTCCTAAATTTTGTGCCATTCTTTTAATCACTATTCTTTTTCGGGTAATCTGTTCCATTTTCCTAATAAACAGCTCACAACAAGCGTGCAATTAGCAAAATTCCCAATACGATTAGCAGCACCGGGAACAGAAATACAATTGCTGCCCCTGAAATTATAAATAATTTGGGTAACAAAAATACTCCACCAATAACTATAAGTACCACGCCTCCCGAGCGTTTACCGGCCATTAAAACTACCCCAATAATAATAAGAATAACCGGCCAGGAAAAGAACAAATTTCCAATTCCGTGAAAAGCATTTGTTATTGGACTAAATATTCCGTGCAAGTTAAAAAGAGGAAAATTAAAAAAGAATCCGGTTTGTTTTAAAATCCAAACCAATCCAATTCCGATTAATACTAAAGCTAAAACTTCTCCGCTGTTCTGTTTCCGGGATACTTTCTCTTGTGGTACTTTTTCCATGATGCTGATTTTGCAAATAACAATTCAAAAGTAAAATTAGCAATTGAGCATCGCAGTTAACATTCGGTTAAAACAGGTTATGAATCGGTAAATGGATTAATTGGTGTATAAAACAAGCACTACACCGCTTTGCAGTTTAGTGTCCATTTGGCTACAAACATAAAGTAAAAAGGCTGCTTTCTTTTGGAAAACAACCTTTTAAACATTTATTTCTTTTGTGCTTTTGCCCACGAATCGCGAAGTGCGACTGTTCGGTTAAACACCGGTTTATCGGGTGTTGAGTCGGGGTCCATATTAAAATAACCAACCCGCTCGAACTGAAAATGATCAAGTGCACTGGCCTGTTTAACAAATGGTTCGAGATAACAATTATGCAGTACTTTTAACGAATCTGGATTCATAAACTCTTTAAAATCTACCTCTTTGTGTCCGCTCGGATCTTCGTCGGTAAATAAACGATCGTACAAACGCACCTCTGACTTAACAGCATGTTTAGCCGATACCCAATGTACTACACCTTTAACTTTTCGTCCATCTGACGACTTTCCACCTTTTGATTCCGGATCGTAGGTACAGTGCAACGCTGTAATATTTCCATTCTCATCCTTAATAACGTCGTTACATTTTATCAGGTAACCATAACGCAGGCGAACTTCGCGGCCGGGTCCCAAACGGAAAAATTTACGTGGCGGGTCTTCCATAAAATCGTTACGCTCGATGTACACTTCGCTGGAAAATGGCACATCTCGTCTTCCCATCGATTCGTCTTCGGGATTGTTTACTGCACTCAAAATTTCTTCCTGCCCCTCGGGGTAATTGGTAATCACCACTTTTAGCGGATCGAGCACCCCCATTACACGCTGGGCAATTTTATTTAAATGTTCGCGCACACTAAATTCCAGTAACGACACATCCGTCATACCGTCTACTTTGGTTACGCCAATTTTATCCGAGAAATTACGAATTGACTCGGGGGTGTATCCCCGCCTCCGCAAGCCGGAAATTGTTGGCATCCGAGGATCGTCCCATCCCTGCACATGTCCATCTTTTACCAATTCCAGCAGTTTTCGCTTGCTCATTACGGTGTATGTAAGATTTAAGCGCGAAAACTCTATTTGCCTTGGCCGATAATCTGAATCTTTCAACTGATCAACAAACCAATCGTATAAAGGGCGGTGCACCTCAAACTCCAGGGTACAAATTGAATGGGTAATACCTTCCCAGTAATCGCATTGCCCATGAGCAAAATCGTACATCGGATATACTTTCCACTTATCACCAGTACGATGGTGATGCGCCTTCATAATCCTGTAAATAATCGGATCGCGCATGTGCATGTTTGGCGAGCTCATATTAATTTTAGCCCGAAGAACTTTTTCGCCTTCATCAAATTCTCCGGCAGTCATCCGTTCAAATAAATCGAGGTTTTCTTCAACACTGCGGCTTCTGTATGGACTTTCTACCCCAGGTTGTTGTGGCGTACCTTTCTGTTGACTGATTGTTTCAGCATCCTGGTCATCAACATAGGCTTTTCCTTCCTTTATCAACTGTGTTGCAAAAGCGTGCAGTTTTGGGAAAAAATCCGATGCATAATACAAGCGGTCTTCCCAGTCGAAACCCAGCCAGCGAACATCGCCCATAATAGATTCTACATACTCTGTTTCTTCTTTTGAAGGATTGGTGTCGTCGAATCGCAAGTTGGTTTTTCCACCATACTTTTGTGCCAAACCAAAATTTAAACAGATTGACTTGGCATGGCCAATGTGTAAATAGCCATTGGGCTCAGGAGGGAAACGTGTATGCACTCGTTTCTCGTTTTTACCTGCCGCTAAATCAGCATCGATTTGTGCATGAATAAAGTTCGCCTTTTTAGGCGCTTCAGCATTTGTATTGGTATTTTTTTCTGCCATTTTTTGTATTAACCCCTTTTAAACAAGATTACAAAATTAAAAAATGATTTGTGAGAACACTTAACACCTGTTCAAATTATTACTTTTGTTGCACTAATATTAAATCAACATGGGAGTAATTGAAATTGAAGGGATGAAGTTTTATGCCTACCACGGGCATTTTGCAGCCGAGCAGGTTGTTGGCAACAATTTCGAAGTTTATGTGCGCCTGGAAGCCAATTGCAATGATGCCGCACAAAGCGATAAACTGAAAGATGCATTGAACTATCAGGCCGTTTACGAAACCATAAAAGATGTTATGCAAATTAAATCGGCGTTGCTGGAAAATGTTGCCCAACGAATTTTAGATGCCCTTTACGAAAGATATCCGGAAATAAACCATGCGCGACTAAAAGTTTCAAAAATGAACCCGCCTATGGGTGGCGAAATTGAGCGGGTAAGCGTAACCCTTGAGCGTTAGAAACCAGTTTCAGTATAGCCTGTACTTCTTCCACTGAAACATTGTTACGAAATAGTGTTGCACTTTTATCGGATCACATTTTTGCTGAAATGAAATAAATAACTGCTGCTGCCCTGCCTTCCATGTTATTAAATATTTAACCCACAGGCCAATACTGACATTTATCAAATTATTCGAACTTATTTTTCGTATTTTCGAAAAAATATTTCAAAAGATTTCCGATGTTTTACAGTACAAATACATTTAATGAGGGAAAGTGCAGCAAAACATGCACTTCAGAAAAAAAACGTGAGCTTCATGAGGGTAATAAACCCAAATCGGCAGAGGCAGGATGGCAGGTAGGAGCCAGCCACTTGCATGTCAATGCCAATTGGCAAAAACGTAGAAAATAGCGCGATTTTATTTTTTCTGTTGCGTAAACTGCAAAATTTTATATTTTTGCAGTCCGAAAACGTACAAGGTTCCTTGGCCGAGTGGCTAGGCAGCGGTCTGCAAAACCGTGTACGGCGGTTCGACTCCGCCAGGAACCTCACAAAAAGGCAGGATTTTCCTGCCTTTTTTTATTGCCAAAAAAAGCAGCCCTTTCCGACTGCTTTTCTAAGATTATAATTATTTTATCAAAGTTTCCAAGGTTCGCGGTACTGATAATGCATTCGTTTTACTGCTTCTTCGTCGTTGCCAAACGATTCGGCTTTTGGATCCCAAATGACTTCGCGACCTAAATCGCAGGCAATATTACCAATGGTACACATAGTGCACGAGCTATGGCCAATTTCAACCGGCACTATCGGGTCAATACGTTTTTGTACGGCCTCAATAAAATTAATCTGGTGTGGTATTTTTGTTTCGTATGGTGTATCATCATCAGCGCTGTCAGTTTCAGGCGGCAATAACGAATCATCAGAAGCTTTGTAATGCCCTCTCGACACTTCAATCCATCCCTGATCACCATGGAATTTTACACCTTTGGTTTTTTGTTCATCAAACGTTTCGGATGTTAACACCACCCCATTTTCGTACTTAAACTGCATAAACTCTGAGCCATCGCCAATTGGTGCAGCCCAAACCGGACCATTTCGATCCATGCCTAAACCCCATTGGGCAATATCGAACATATGAGCACCCCAGTCGGTAGTAAAACCGCCGCCCATTTCTTTGTACCAGCGCCAGGCTCCCCATATTTCCTCATCTTGCACGGGATCGAGCGTAATTGGCGGATTTAATTCGTGGTTAAAATGAATATCGCCAGGCAGTGGTCCTAACCATAAATCCCAGTTTAAATCTTCAGGAACAGCTTCTTCAGGCAAATTGTAAGGCGTTGGAGGTGCTCCAACATAAGCATTTACTTTTTCGATTTTACCCAATTTACCGCTTTGTACCATATTTACGGCATGCTGGAAATTCGGATCGGAACGTTGCTGACTGCCAATGCCCAAAATACGATTGGTAGCACGAACAGTTTTTACCAACTCCTGGCCTTCGCGAATGGTAAAGGTCATTGGTTTTTCAAGATAGACATCTTTGCCGGCTTTACAAGCTTCAATCGCAATTACTGCATGCCAGTGATCAGGAACAGCAATTACAACGGCGTCAATATCCTGACGTGCCAACAGCTCTTCAAATCGTTCGTACGTTTTTACCTCAATATTTTCTTTCTTTCCGGCATAAAACTCCTTCACCATGGATTCAAAACGTGTGCGTTTGCGCCCATAAACATCGCAACCAGCCACCACTTTAACACCTGGCACCTGAAGAAAACCTTTCAATAAAAACATTGATTGACGCCCCATTCCAATAAAACCAAGACGAACGCTTTGTGCATCGCTTACTGTTTTAGTTTTGCATGCGTGAAGAGAAGGCAATATTGTAATACCGGCCAATCCTACAGCCGAAGTGCCAATAAACCTTCTACGTGATAGATTTTTGTTAGTCATATTCAAATTGTTTAGTATTATTTTTACGCCCATAAAAATAAGGAAACATATCTTATTGTAACAATAACAATTAAAAAAAATACTGCAAACCTGGAGCAAACACCTTACTGTTCTCTATCGTTTTAAATTCTTTTACCATATTTGCATGTATAAACCGTTCAGAGTTTTATTATTTCGTTGGTAAATAAATTTGATAACCAGGCTAATCTAAATGAACATCTTTCGAATAATCTTTCTTGCACCGCTGGCTCTCATTCGGCTTTTATTTGTTGTACTTGTAAGTGCCTATGTCACCATTGTTGGCTGGTTTTGGTTAAAAACAAAAGGTTTTAGCAGGAGCCTGCAGCAGTGGGTAATTGGTACCTGGGGCCGTAGCATTCTGTTTGTTTGTGGAATTAAAACCGACCAAAATGAGCTGCCGCAAACGCAAAATTTCATCCTGATGCCTAACCACCGCAGTTATATCGATATTTTTATTGTTGCCGGGTTAACTCCGGCAGCCATGGTAGGCAAAGCAGAACTGGCAAAATGGCCTTTTGGAGCTTTAGGTGCAAAAGTAACCAACTCGATTCTGGTAAACCGAAAGGATCCGAAAAGCCTGGTGTTAACCATGAAAAGGATAAAAGAGTCGGTAGAAAACGGCATGCCGGTTATTCTTTTTCCTGAAGGCACGACCTACAAAGGCCCTTTAACTAAAAAATTTAAGAATGGCAGTTTTAAAATTGCTGCCGATAGCCAAATTCCGGTAATACCCATGGCCATTAATTTTGAAGATGTTAACGATGCCTGGGTAGATAAAGACACATTTGTAGGGCATTTTTTTCGCCAGCTCAGTAAACCAGTCACTAGGGTAACCATTCGTTATGGAAAGCCGCTTGTAGAAAGTAATTACAAAACGCTTCAGGAAAAAACAAAAAAAGAAATTGATGACATGCTTGCAACTATCCAGGGTGTTTAATTCTATTTTTTCTGAACCAATAAAAAAACGGTATACCCGAAAAAGCCGTTAACACTGCAATACTTGATTCTACTGGCCGTTCAAAATAAGCAAGCATCAACATGCCTGTACTAATAACAATAAAAAACAGCTGCACAAAAGGATATCCGGGTAAATGCAGCTTCACTTTCCGGGCTCGTCTTAACTTAATATTTCCGGCAACAGCAATAATCGGGAAAATACCCAGCGAAAATCCCATATAAGTTAATATCTGTTCAAACGTACCTGATAAAACCAGCACAATGGCAATGCAGGCTTGCAAATAAATGGCATTTACCGGAACCTTTCGTTTCGGATGCACTTTTGCAATAGCTTTAAAAAAATAACCATCGCTGGCCATTTTATAATAAACACGTGGCCCTAGCATTATAAAAGCACTTAACGAAGAAAAAAGCGCAAAAGAAATAAGCAAAGAAATAACCGTTTCAGCCATTGGGCCAAATGCCAATCCAACGGCCAAACCTCCAATTTCCGGTTCGTTTTTCATTTGCGATACCGGCACTGCATAAACAAAAAATAAATTTAAAAGAATGTACATAACCGCCACTGTTACTGTTGAAATAAGTAAAGACCGCGGAATAACCTTACCCGGATTTTTTATCTCGGAGCCAATGTAAGTTGCCGAGTTCCAACCGCTATAAGCAAACATGATAAACATTAACGACAAACCTGCAGCTTTCCAGTTACTAAAAGTAAATAGCAAAGGTTGCCCTGTAGTAATGTTTTGCAAATTACCCTTGCCAAAACATAAACCGGCAATTATAAGGCCTGCTACCAAAACTACTTTCAAAATGGTAAGTACATTTTGTATTCTTGCTCCAAATACCATTCCTCGTGCGTGTATTAAACTAAAAACAACAATTACAATAATAGCCAGATATCGGCTAAAATAATCTGCGCTTAAGCTGTTGGTAAACTCCAGTGCGTTTTGCATTTGCGGGAAAGCCCATGTGAAGTATTTTGAAAAGCCGATAGCAGAGGCGGCAATTGGAGCGGAGAAAGCCACAATCAACGATAACCACCCGCTAAGAAAGCCCAGCATAGGCGAATATATTTTTGAAATAAATACATATTCACCACCGGCTTCAGGAAAAACCGTTCCCAATTCGCCAAACGATAGCGCCCCACAAAAAGCAACCACTCCCCCAAGCCCCCAAAGCAAAAGCATTAGACCCGGGTTTTGTAGAAAACCCATTAAATATCCGGTGGTTGTAAATATTCCGGCTCCAATAATATTTGCTATCACAATATTGGTAACGGAAAATAAGCCCAACCGGCGTTCAAGTTTTTTGGGCAGCTGTTGCAAGTCGTGCTATTTTAATTTAAAACTTTTTGATATTCCTGAACGACTGGTTTTATCAATACTGGTTTTATAGTTCTCCAGGCTTTCAATGTAGCGTAAAAATTCGCCTATTCCATTTATGCGCATTGCAGTGTTGTGAGCAGCATAACATCCTCCCACTTTTAAATTCGGATCTATCGCTACAAAATAATTTTTATACCAATACTTATCTGCATCGCAAAATACAAAGTCGAATTCTTCTTTTAGTTTTGGAACCAGCTCGTGCGCATCTGCAAGTTTTAAGTCGATATATTTTGAAACTCCGGCTTTTTTAAAATTGGCCTTGGCTTGCAGGTAACGCGTTTTATCAATTTCAATTGTTGTTAACTTGCCCCCGGTTTTACTTAATGCCCAGGCAATCCAAATTGCCGAGTGCCCGGTTGAGGTTCCTATTTCAAGGGCTGATGTGTACGAATTTTCAATAATAATATCATAAAGAATTCTGCCATCTGATAAGGGCACATTCATGTCCCTCCACTCGCTGGCGTTTTCCTGAAGAAATGCCATTACTTTTTTGTCGAGGTTGTTTTCAATAGCCGGGTACTGAGCATTGGCCACACCTGCAAGCAGCACTCCTAATAAAATCAGTAAGAATGATTTACATTTCATGTGATTAGAATTGTTTGTTTTCTCAAGCATAAGATGGAACTCGCATAATTTCTATTCAACATTTATCTCGCAAATTCCTATTTTTCTCTCCATTGGTTTAATTGTTGCAATCATTTTTAGCCTATCCGTCAATACTTAAAATCATCGATAAAAATATAGAGTATTAACCTAAAAAGCGGATATAAAGTTAAAAGAAATCGAAGAATTCCTCCTAATTTTTCGAACTCAATAAAATGGTGAGTTCTATTTTTAATTGAAAAAGATATATACTTCTTTTTCCAGCTATTTTTATAGAAACTATATAATTAACTGAACCGATTTGTTTTACGAAAAAATTGCATACCTTTGTAAAGCATTTGGGATTCATCCCATATTGTGTGTTTGGGGGTTAACATTTAGGAAGGAGACTGTTGAGTCTCCTTCTTTCTTTTACAATTCGTCATGGGCTCCTTTTCTTAACACAATTAAATTCAAAGGTTTGCAAATCGTATGTTATGAAAATTCTGCATTTTTTCTACATTTGTGCCGAATTTAAAATTTAAAGAATGAAGACAGCTGAGATACACACTTCAAAAGGAGTGATGAAGGTTAAGTTTTACGAAGAAGATGCCCCGGGAACTGTTGCTAATTTTATTAAGCTTTCAGAATCTGGTTTTTACGACGGATTAGCTTTTCACCGGGTTATTCCAAACTTCGTAATTCAGGGAGGATGTCCTGATGGCACAGGTGCAGGTGGACCAGGCTATTCGATAGATTGTGAGCTTGATGGCAACAACCAATACCACGACAAAGGAGTATTATCGATGGCACACGCGGGAAGAAATACCGGAGGGTCACAGTTTTTTATTTGTCACAACCGCGAAAACACCCAACACCTTGATCGTCATCATACCTGTTTCGGAAAAGTTTTTGAAGGCCTTGACGTTATCGACGATATCAGACAAGGAGATGAAATTGAAAAAATCATCATTTCAGAAGATTAATTTATACGCTATAAGCTTAAAAGGAGTCATTTTTAATGACTCCTTTTTTTTTGCCTTTTAAAATAATTGTAATTTCCCACGCTATTTTAGGTAGAAAAATGATTAAAGAGTTTCACTATAGATTTGAGGAGTTACAAATAACTGAAAGAGACATGGCTCCGCTTTTAGGGTTCTCCGAAAATATTCCGGAGCCCTTTCCTCAGTATATTGAACAAAGCTTTGCCAAAGCACCAGAGCTTTGCGCCATTAAAGGCGGCTACCATTTTGTTAGTGAGATAGATACCAAACCAGACAACAGCACTATTATCATTGCAAAAAAAGTCTTCAACCCTACAAAAGCGGTTAGTACCCAGCTTAAAAAGGCGCAACAGCTTGTACTTTTTGTTTGTACGGCCGGAGAGGGATTTAGCCAGTATTCGCGCGAAATAAGCAACGAAGACCCTATGCTGGCCTATGTTTTTGATGTGCTGGGTTCGGTTGTTGTTGAAAAGGCCATGGACAAAATTCAGGAACAATTGCAAAAAGAAGTGGCTAAACAGGGACTGGGCATATCCGACAGGTACTCGCCCGGACATTGCGAATGGAGCCTGACTGACCAGGTCAATCTCTTTTCATTTTTCCCTGAAAACTTTTGTGGCATTCAACTTTCCGATTCACTTATTATGCATCCCATAAAATCGATTAGCGGAATTATTGGTATCGGTGAAGGATTAAAACCCCGGGGCTTTCAGTGCCAGTTGTGCAAGGACCAAAACTGTATTTACGGAAAAATGAGGCGACAATAAATCCTTCTCAAAAAATTCAACTTTTTGACTAAAAAAGTAGACTTGCAAAAATTCATAAAAATTAATATTCAGGTATTGCAAATGTCGTTTCCATACTATTTATTTGCTAAGGTATAGCAATACGATTTTTTGCATTTAACAAAGATTAAACCCAGTAATCTTTCTGTTTTTTTTGATATTTACTTAAACTAAATTTAACTGGAGAAATGACGAATAACAAACCAAAAGTAATTAAAGATTATAGCAAGCTCGACAAAGAGCTACAGCAGCAAATAAAACTTATTTATGCTGATGGTTTTGCTGATAACCTGATTCATTTTTTTGATAAAACCGGTCAAAAGATTACCGTACTTCCTTTTGAAACTGAGCACAAGTATTACATGTTAAGGATGACGGAAAATGAAGCCGTTGCATTGGTTGATGAGGATGATGATTACGATGATGATGGTTTCTTAAAAGATGACGTGAAACAAGACTATGAAGACAAATATGCAGATCTTGATCACGTTGCTGACCAAATAGAAGATTAAATCCATAAAAAAAAGAAACAGGCCTGTACAACAAATACAAGCCTGTTTCTTTTAAAAACGATTTTAGAATTGCCTAGCTCAATAGTGCTTTAACTTTATCGGCAATTTCTTTTCCATCGGCTTTGCCGGCTAGCTTTTTCGAGGCCATACCCATTACTTTTCCCATATCTTTCATGCTGGAAGCGCCTGATTGTTCAATAATTTCTTTCACGGCTGCACTTAAATCTTCATCCGACATTTTTTCAGGAAGATAGCTTTCAAAAACCGCTACTTGTTTCATTTCCTGTTCAAACAAATCATCACGCCCCTGTTCCTTATAAATTTTTGCCGAATCGGCACCCTGCTTGGCCAATTTTGATATAATTTTCATGGCATCAGCATCCGACAACTCATCGCCTGCTCCTTTGGCTGTTTGTGCTTCAAGCATTACTTTTTTTATCCCACGCAGGGCCTCCAGTTTTTCTTTCTCGCGGGCTTTCATTGCCGCTTTAATATCGTTATTAATTTGTTCTAAAAGTGCCATAATTATTTGTTTTTTTTAATCAACGTTGTCGTGTAAATAACTGTTTTTGTCTGAAATACGGTTATCGCGATTCACAGAGTACCCTGATCGGTCGCGTTTGTACTTTGGATCGTTTATACGGATATTTCTACGTTTAAAAGCCGGTACGTTTTCGATTTCATCCACATCGTCGTCGCTTAAATTAGCATAATCGTTTATGTCTATTTCCTTCTCCGACTTGTTTCTTTCGCGGGATGTTATCGGATATAACGATTCAAATTCATCCTCTTCATTGTTTTGCTTTTTATCGTCTACAATAAATTCAAAAGTAGACTGGCTGCGCTTATCATCACTGTGCCGGTAAGTCTGGTCTTCATTTTTTTTTGGAGCCGCATGTTCTTTTTCCAGCGTGTGTTTTACAACTTTCCGCTGGCTTTGCTCTGAAAGCTCAGAAATAATACTGGTAGGAAAACCTGTTGCTATAACCGTTACCGAGAGCTGGTCTCCCAGGCTTTCGTCTTTCCCATTTCCCCAAATCAAATCGGCATCAAAACCTGCCATATTCTGCACATAATCGGTAATTCGGCCCACTTCATCCATGGTTACCTCTTGTGTACCCGAATTAATGTTTACCAAAATATTTCTTGCACCTCTTATTTCATTATCATTTAAAAGTGGTGAATTTAATGCTTTTTTCACGGCATCCTCGGCCCTGTTTTCTTCGGCACTGACCCCGGTTCCCATAACGGCCATTCCGCTTTTACGCATTACGGTTTCTACATCAGCAAAATCAACATTTATATAACCCGGTACCGTAATAATTTCGGCAATACCCTTTGCTGCAGTCGACAACACATTATCAGCTTTGGCAAAAGCTTCTGAGATGCCGAAATCGCCATACATTTCGCGGATACGTTCGTTATTTATTACCAGCAGCGAATCAACAAAAGTGGCCAGTTCTTTAATCCCCTCGTAGGCTTGTTTTATGCGTCTTCTTCCTTCGTTTCGGAATGGAATAGTTACAATGGCCACGGTTAGGTAGCCCTGCTCTTTGCAGCACTGAGCGATTACAGGAGCGGCACCGGTTCCGGTTCCACCTCCCATCCCGGCAGTGATAAAAACCATTTTTGTATTCTCCGACAAGGCAGATTTAACATCCTCAATGTTTTCCATTGCAGCTTGCTTTCCCACTTCCGGTTTATTTCCTGCACCACGTCCCTCGGTTAGAGAAGCCCCCAGTTGTACGCGAGTTCGAATAGCACTAGCCTCCATCGCCTGGGCATCGGTGTTGCAGATTACAAAATCCACATCACGAATCCCGTGTTTAAACATATGGTTTACAGCATTACCTCCACCGCCGCCTACTCCAATTACCTTTATTTCGGCACCTGGTGTTTTTTCCATTACAAAATCAGCCATATTTTCCATTTTCTTCACTGTGTTTTCGTGTTACTATTCTAAAGGTTGATCCTCATCGTCGTTAAAAATTTTGCTTCCAAAATTCTTATAAAACCAATTGTCAATGTTCGACTCGGTTACAGGTTCGTCTTTCTTTTTAGTGGCTTTTGGCTTAGCTTTTGACTTTTCTTTGGGCTTCCATCCAAATCCTCTCGATTTTGGTTTTGGATCAGGTTTGGGAGGAACAAACATTATGGTTTCTTCTTCCGGTTCAGTTTCGTGTTCCGGCTGGTAAGACTTGTCCTCAGCACTCTTGTTTTCCGCTGCAAATTCTTCATTAAGCGGCTCATTTTCAATTACCGCACCGGCGGGTTCTTCAACATCATCATCAAGGTTAAAATTCTGCACTTCTTTTTCAGGCTGTAATTCCCGGTTTGGGTTAGTATCAAATCCGGTAGCCAAAATAGTAACACTAATTTTATCGCCTAAACGTTCGTCGTATCCGTTACCCCAAATAATATCTGCTTCCTGTCCTGCTTTTTCCTGCAAGGTTTCTATTATCTCCCCAATTTCACCAATACGTATTTCTTCGCTACCCGAGATTATATTCAGCAAAATATTTTTTGTTCCATATATATCATTACTATCAAGTAATGGCGACTCAAGTGCTGCCTGAACAGCATCCATTGCACGTCCTTCGCCGGTGGCAAAGCCGGTTCCCATGATAAATACCTCGCTTTTTTGCATTACTGTTTCAACATC
The DNA here is from genome assembly GCF_913063105.1 of uncultured Draconibacterium sp. Taxonomy (GTDB): domain Bacteria; phylum Bacteroidota; class Bacteroidia; order Bacteroidales; family Prolixibacteraceae; genus Draconibacterium. Next base: position 103,988 of record NZ_CAJXYQ010000017.1, read on the forward strand.
GGTATAATCGATGTTTACATTTCCGTGAACCGTAATAATTTCGGCTACACCTTTAACGGCAGTTGCAACAATATTATCGGCCATTTTAAATGCCTGGCTTGCGGGCAAATCGCCATAAATATGGTGCAATCTGTCGTTGCTAATTACGAGCATACTGTCAACATATTCGGCCATTTTATCGATACCTTCCTGGGCCTGATTTCGGCGTTTGTTCCCTTCGGCCGGAGAAGGTATAGTAACCACGGCAATGGTTAAAATATTAAGTTCGCGTGCCAGGCTGGCAATTACAGGAGCTGCGCCTGTTCCGGTACCTCCCCCCATTCCGGCGGCTATAAACAACATTTTTGTGTTGTCTTGAAGAACCTGTTTCAGGTCTTCGTAATTTTCGCGTGCCGCTTCGGCTCCCTTTTCAGGCTTGTTGCCTGCGCCCCGGCCTTCGGTTAAGGTTGTTCCCAGTTGAATTTTAACAGGAACCGGGCTGTTATCCAAAGCTTGCGAATCGGTGTTGCAAATAATATAGTCAACTCCTTTTATTCCTTCTTCGAACATGTGATTGACCGCATTGCAACCACCACCGCCAACGCCAATTACTTTAATAATTGATGATGCTGCCTTTGGAAATTGAAAATTTGCTAATTCTTCGGTCATATCTTTTTGTTTTAATTTAATTCAAGATCTTCGTTATCATCGCCAAAAAAGTTTATTGCACTTTGCAGCGCACCTTTCACATTGGTCATTAAACCACGGCCAGGTTTGCTTTGCTTAGGTTCGGGTAAAATTCGTTCTTCTGCTACATTTTTTGTTAACGAAAGTTTTAATGCGCCCAAAGCGGTTAACAATTCCGGGTTTTTCACTTCATCGCGACGGTTTACGGGTAAAATTACCGGGTGGGCTTTGCGTGCATCCAGCCCGGTGTGAAACTTCACCAGGGTAATAATGTGTCCGAGATTTGAGGTTCCTCCAGCCAGTACAACTCCGGTTCCCAAACGATCCTCAACACCCGACTTCTCAATTTCTGTCACCACACAATCAACAATCTCTTCCAGCCGGGCCTGAATAATATAAGCCAGGCTACGAATGGTAATTTCTTTGGGTTCCCACCCATTATTTTTTGCAATGGTTACGGTGTCTTCCGATTTTATCTGATCGCCCAATGCCTGCCCATAACGCACTTTTAGGAGTTCGGCCTTTTCCATAAAAGTGGAGCAGCCGGCTTTTAGGTCGTTGGTAATTACTGCGCCGGCAAATGGGATAACTGCCGTATGAATCAGAGCATTATCGTAATAAATAGCCAGATTGGTTGTTCCTGCGCCAATATCGAGAACAACTGCCCCCATTTCTTTCTCGGGTTTTGATAAAGCTGCCTCAGCCAAGGCCAACGAAGAATGGTAAACTTCGCCAAGCTGCACACCAACACTTTCGAGTACCCGGTTCAGAATCTGGTAATCGCGATCGGGCATAATAACCAGTTTGTATCGCGCTTCAATTTTTCTACCTGTGGCTCCAACAGGTTTTAATTCCTCAATTTCATCATCAATAATAAACGATGTTGGAATAACTTTTATAATGCGGTAATCACCCTTTATCTTCAGGCTTTTAGCTTCGTTGTACAGTTCATCAATATCCAGGTTGGTAACTACACCTCCATCCCCGGTAAAACGCGTTGCCTTGTAATCGATGGTGTGCATATGTTTTCCGGCGCAAGCAATATCCACAACGTCTATTTCTTCCTCCAGCTGCTGGTCGAGTTGTTCGAGCACAGCTGTGAGCGCCTCGGTTGCATCGGCCAGATTAAATATCAAGCCTCTTTTTATTCCTGCAGAAGGAACCTGTGCAACCGCAAGGATTTCCATTTTTCCTTCGGCGGTTGCAACACCTGCCATGGCTACCATTTTTGCGGTGCCAATATCGACAACAACTGAAAGGTTTGTTTTTGAAGCCATAATTACCGTCTTTTTGCTATTACCTGATCTTTATATTTTAAACTAACTGATTTATACTTGTTCCAATTATCGTTTGCAAGAATTTGCTTATAAAAGGCTTTCATATTTCGCAGTTTTTGCGGATAATTTTCCAATGTCCCAAACTCAATAAAATGATCGCCAACCAAGGGAATAAGCACTACATCTCCATTTTTTTGCACATGAATCTGTTCTATTTGCGCTTCCCAGAAACTATCATTCTCTATACTTAAAACACAAGGCAACAATTGCTTGCGTGCATACTCTTCGTTTATATTTCCGGTAGCGACCAACACATTTGCCGCGTAATTTATTGACACCGGTATTTTACCGCCATATTTATCAAGGTAGTAGTTATTGTTTCCTGCAAAAATGCGAACAACGGGTTTGCGGTGTTTTACGTTTATAGCCAGCGCACCCTTAAACGAAGCACTGTCAGTACGAGTTACCACCTTAAACACCTCTGCATCCAAAATCGCCTCGTGCTTTTTCACTGTATTTTCAAGAAGTTCGGCATCAATGGCATCAAAATCTTTTCCAATAATATCTTTATCAATCGCTGTAACCAATGCGATTAATTCGGTACGATCTACTTTTATTACCTCATCTGCCTCGTAATTAATTTCGATGGTACTGCAAACGGCATTCTTATACTCTAACGAAGTAAAAGCCAGTGTTACCAACAAAAAAGCCAGTAAAACTGCCAGACCACCTATTTTTGCAAACTTTTTAAACATGACCTAATTTTTCCATCAGTTCAGTTATATCATCAACCATGCGGTCAATATCTCCTGCTCCCATCGTAAGAACAACCTCATTTCTGTCGGTTTTTAATATTTTCAATACTTCTTCGCGTTCGGCCAGAATTTTATTTTCTATTTTCATTTGCTTGAAGATAATAGCCGACGACACTCCGGGCATTGGCTCTTCTCTGGCCGGATAAAGCGGAATAAGGATGGCCTTATCGAGCAAATCCAGACTTTCGGCAAATTCAGTAGCAAAATCTTTGGTTCGCGAGTACAAATGAGGCTGAAACACACCTGTTAACTTTTTCCCGGGGAACAGTGCCTTCACCGAATTGATAAAAGCTTTCAACTCCTCGGGGTGGTGCGCATAGTCATCAATATATATTTTCTTTTCCGAGCGGTGTCGAATATCAAACCTTCGTGCTACCCCCTCGTAATCTTCAATTCCTGATTTTATTGCATTAGCAGACGCCCCGGCCAGCCATGCCAAAGCACAAGCCCCAACCGTATTTTCAACATTTACCAGCCCCGGATAATTCATTTTACAATTGGCGATTATCCCGCCGGGTGTTTTTAAATCGAAAACGTAAAATCCGGTTTTTTCATTTAAACGAAGATTGCAAGTGGCAAAATCGGTTTTTCCTTTTAAGGAATAGGAATAAACCCGGGCCTGCGTTTTTGTTGTATCAAGTTCAATTCCCTCTTTAACCACCAATTTCCCATCGGGCTGAATTTGAGATATAAATTTCTCGAACGACTCCACTATCTTTTCCTTCGCTCCATAAATATCCAAATGGTCGGCATCAACCGATGTTACCAATGCCAGCTGTGGTTTTAAATGCAGAAACGACCGATCAAACTCATCAGCTTCAGCCACAATCCAGGGCGAATCGTTTTTGGGCAAAACAAGGTTACTTCTGAAGTTTTTAGAGATTCCGCCTAGAAATGCGCCACAACCCAATTCTGTTTTATCCAGAATATTAGCAACAATTGTGCTTGTGGTGGTTTTTCCGTGTGTGCCGGCAACGCCAACACCCTGCTTTTCGTTGCAAATCATACCTAAAACTTTGGCTCTTTTAAACAGGCCAATTGGCTGGCTTTGAAACCAGTTTAATTCCTTATGTTCGTCGGGCAAAGCAGGGGTATAAACAGCAATGGTTTCAGACGGATTCCATTTTGATGGGATATTTCGGATATCATCATCAAAGTGAATATCAATTCCCTCTTTCTGCAAAGCATCGGTTAATGCTGTAGGCGTGCGGTCGTAACCGGCCACATTTCGCCCCGAGAATTTAAAATACCGTGCAAGCGCACTCATCCCAATTCCTCCTATTCCGAGGAAATACACATTCTTTATTTTCTGAATGTTTTCCATCCTTTATCTCACTAATTTCTCTATTTCATCAACAATTTTCACCGTAGCATCGGGTTTGGCCAGTTCTTTACTTTTGCCCGCCAATGTTGCACAGCGGTCTTTATCAGCCACCACCTCAAATGCCAATGGGAATAATTTTTCATCAATCTCATCGTCGCGCACCATTAATGCAGCTTGCTTATCTACCAAAGCCATTGCATTTTTTGTTTGATGGTCTTCTGATACGTTTGGCGATGGCACCAAAATAGAGGCTTTACCTACCAAACAAAGTTCTGAAATGGTTCCGGCACCGGCACGCGATATTACCAGGTTAGCCACCTCGTAGGCCAAATCCATGCGCGTAATAAACTTATGAATATGAAGGTTGCCCGTTTTTTTTCCGTTCAGCTCTTCCTGAATATTTTTAAAATAATAGGCTCCTGTTTGCCAGATTACCTGCACACCGGAAGCCGCAATCAATTCAATATTTTTTAAAACCGCCTGGTTTACCGAGCGGGCACCAAGGCTTCCGCCCACAATCAAAACCACTTTGTCGGTTTCTGTTAGGTTAAAGAACTCCAGTGCTGTTTTTCTGTCTTGTTTTTCAGTAAGGTTTTTACGAACCGGATTACCGGTCAGAATAATCTTATCAGCCGGAAAAAAGCGCTCCATGTTATCGTAGGCAACGCAAATGCAGTTGGCTTTTTTACTTAAAAGTTTATTGGTTATTCCGGCATACGAATTTTGTTCCTGAATAAGGCTTGGCACCTTATTTTTAGCAGCTGCCCGTAGCAAAGGACCACTGGCATAACCGCCCACGCCAATAGCTACCTGCGGATTAAAATCGGCGACAATTTTTTTGGCCAGCCTGGCACTTTGCCGCAGTTTTTTAAAAAAAGTAATAAGCTTAAGGCTTGGTTTCCGCGGAAACCCCATAACCGGCAAACCAATAATTTTGTATCCTGCTGCAGGCACGCGCTCCATTTCCATTCGGTCTTCGGCTCCAACAAACAAAATATCCACATCGGGATTGCGCATTTTTATTTCGTTGGCAATTGCCAAAGCCGGAAAGATATGTCCTCCGGTGCCTCCTCCGCTTACAATTACCTTATTTATTTTTTTATTCATGTTTTGTTTTATTCATACCTACCTATCGAGCCAATTTCATATCGTTTAATCGTTGGCGCTTTCATTTTCAATTTCATAATCTTCGTCTGGTGCCTTTATCATAATTGGCTGTTCTGTTACTTCTTTATCTTGCTGATTTTGATGGCTAACACTTAATATGAGACCAAAAGCCAGCGAGGTAAACAACAAGGATGTTCCGCCCAGACTTATCCATGGCAATGGTTGCCCGGTTACCGGTAAAGCACCGCTTGAAACACCAATGTTTATCATAGCCTGAAAGACGAGCACCAGCGTTAAGCCGATAACCAAAAATGCCGGAAATGTTCGGGTTGCCCGCCGCACAATTACAACGCCACGGAAGAAAAATATAAGGAATAACATGATAACGGCAATACCGCCCAGCAAGCCATATTCTTCAACAATAATTGCAAAAATAAAATCGTTATAGGCCGCGGCCATATAGTTGCTCACATCCGAATGTCCGGGGCCTTTTCCAAAAATTCCTCCGGTGTAAATGGCCAGTTTGGCGTAATCGGCCTGGGTTATGCCTTTTTCCGAGTTTGGGTCGCCATGAATAAATCGCTCAATACGGCCTTTCATGGTTTGTACTCGCCCGAAACCAGAAGGCAGCATTTCTGCCGTAATGTATATTACTACTACCAGTGCAATACCTGCCCCCACAACCGAAAACAGATATTTCAGGGGTATTCGGCCGCAAAACATCATGGTCATTATTGTAGCAAACAGCAATGCCGAGGTCGAGAAATCGGATATAAAAATAAGACCGCAAACAATACCGGTATAAAAAATTATCTTCTTAAATGCTTCCCACAAATCGCCTTTTGTTTTTTGCCGTTTTCCAAGAATTTTTGCCGAAAACAGAATCAACGCTATTTTGGCCATTTCGGCCGGTTGGAAAGTTACTCCCCAGAAGTTGAGTGTTCGTCCGCTGGTAGAAACAAACTGCGTTCCGCGCATGAGCACCGAAAAAAGCAAAAAAGCAATACTTGCCAGCAAGGCCCACCAGGCGAGTTTCGAATACAGCTTTATGGGCAATACATTTACCATTACCAATATAACGGCAATGCCGGCACTTAAAAAACCAACCTGGCGAAACAGGTATTTTAAAGTGTTTCCCGAGGCCACACGATAAGCCAATGCACCGGTTGAACTGTACACAATTAGCAGCGACAACACTGACAAGAGCATCAGCACCATCCAAAGTACACGATCGCCTTTAAATAATTTCAGAATGGAATGTTGCATTACAAATTCCTTACTTCTTTTTTAAATTGATTTCCTCTGTCTTCGTAA
>NZ_CAJXYQ010000018.1 GCF_913063105.1 uncultured Draconibacterium sp.
AAAATACCACCCGTGTGCATCCAGCGTACACCAAGTGTTCCGAAAATGTATTCCCAGTCAATATCGCCCGGTTTTAGCTGTGACGCAGCTGTATTGCCACGGTCGGAAACACCTTTGGCACCACGGATACCAAAACCACGTTCGGTAAAATTCAGCCCGTTGCGAACTGTTCGCCCACAACCATCGTAAGGCACCCATTTTACAAACTGAGTATCAAGGCCGCCTTGCAGCATAAAGTCTTCAACCAAAGCACCAACTTCGTTATCGGCCAGCGCTGTAATAATTGCTGTTTTCTTGCCAAAACACCTTCTCAGTCCACGCGATACATTGTATTCGCCACCGCCTTCCCAGGCACGAAACTGTCGGGTTGTTCTTATACGGCCCTCGCCCGGGTCGAGCCTTAACATTACTTCACCCAACGAGATGCAATCGTAAGTGCATTCTGATTTTGATTTGATTTTCATTTTAGTCATGTTGTTTTTATTCTATAGATATAAGATGGAACTTATCCCAACGAAGCAGAATTTATTTCTCTCTTGCAAAGATTTGGGATACTCCGCAATGCAATCGATTGCAAAAATATACTTCCACCAAAATATAACGCTTAAAAGTCGTTAAAAATCAAATCGTTTTTACTAAAAATTAAAATAAGCCTTGGCATTATTAAAACTAATATTCTCAACCATGTTGCCCAACAATTCCTTGTTGTATGGAATTTCGCCGTTCTCAACATCATTACCCAGCAAGTTACATAGGGTTCTGCGGAAATACTCGTGGCGGGTGTACGATAAAAAGCTGCGCGAATCGGTTAACATTCCTACAAAACGACTCAGCAAACCAAGGTTCGACAAGGCCTGCATTTGTTTTTCCATTCCGTCTTTCTGATCGAGAAACCACCATCCGGATCCGAACTGCATTTTTCCAGGCACAGAACCATCCTGATAGTTCCCTATCATTGTTGCAATTAGTTCGTTATCGCGCGGATTAAGGTTGTATAGAATTGTTTTTGACAGTTTATCTTCCAAGTCAAGGCGATTCAATAGTTTCGAAAGTGGACGTGCAACTTCAAAATCACCAATTGAATCAAATCCGGTATCGGGGCCAAGTTTGTTAAACAAACGAGTGTTGTTGTTTCTTAAGGCTCCCAGATGGAACTGTTGAGTCCAGCCACGGGAATGATCCATAATCCCAAATTCGTATAACATACACGACTGGAATTTCAAAATTTCTTCTTTTGATAACTCGTTGCCCGACCGCACTTTAGCAAATATTTTTTCAATTTCAGCTTCTGTATAGTCTTCTGCCAATACGGTTTCAAGACCATGGTCGCTTAAACGACAGCCATTCTGATGGAAGAATTCATGACGATTATCCAGAGCATCCATCAGGTCGGCGAAGCTACCAATATTCATATTAGCAGCTTCTTCCAACTGTTTCAGGTAATCGTTATAACTTGCTGCATTTTCAACAGCCATGGCTTTATCAGGGCGCCATGCTGGTAAAACTGCAGTTTCAAAACCATCGGCTTTAATGGCACGGTGGTATTCCAAAGAATCAACCGGATCATCAGTGGTACAAATGGTATGTACATTTGCCATTTTAATAATTCCCCGACAAGAATATTCTGGTGTTTGTAATTTGGCATTACATTCTTCCCAAATTTCTTTGGCCGTTGCCGGACTTAGTACTTTATCTATTCCAAAGAACTTTTTCAGTTCCAGGTGTGTCCAGTGAAATAAAGGATTGCGTAGGGTATGTGGCACAGTCTCCGCCCATTTCTCAAATTTTTCCCAGTCGCTGGCATCACCTGTACAATACCGTTCATCAACACCATTGGTTCGCATACCGCGCCACTTATAATGGTCGCCATACAACCATATTTCAGTCATATTATTGTATTGCTTGTCTTCTGCAATTTCTTTTGGATTAATATGACAGTGATAATCAAAAATGGGCATTTTAGCCGCATGATCGTGGTACAATTCCTTCGCAACATTGCTTTGCAACAGGAAATCTTTTTCCATAAATTGTTTCATAACAAAAATATAAGTAAGAATTCGGCTTCCCGAAAATTCAGATTTTTATAAATCAAATAAACGTTTTAAATGTCTGTCGTAAATATTCTCTTCAACACAGCCACCAACTACATCGGCGTGTTTTTTTAAGAGACCGGTATAATTTTCACCCATTTCGGCTGCAACTTTATATCCTACATGTATGAGTTGACGGAAATTTGCATTGTAATCGGCATGCCCCGGGATGTGGCGCAATGTGTTACCAAACTTCTCTCCCGACCATGAAGCAACCTCTTCAGCCGAAGGCAGTTGTGCATCGTCTATATCAATTACATCGGCATAAGGCCCACAAAGTTCTTCTTTTCGTTGCAGTGCTTTGGTATAAATCTCTTTGGCTACCACTAAACCTTCATCGCCCGAAATTGCCAGGCCAATTACCTCTTCCAGCCACGTTGTACCGGCAGTTTTTACATGTAATCCTTTGTCGTATTTCTTTATTATTTCGGCCATTATGGGGTAAATGGTAAACTTATCCGAACCTGAATGTACACTTAGTTTTAAATCAGAGGGTAAACCAAAGGCTTTAACCGCATAATCAATTACCAACACGTCCTGTTCAAATTCTTTGGCAAACTGAGTGGCGTCACCTACATAGTCAACACCTTTGTTAAATCGCCCTGTAAATTTTGGCGCAATTGTCTGAGCTGGAATATTTTCGTCGGCAATCATTTTCAAAATAAAAAATAGTTCAACCGGTGTTTGCGGTGCTTCTACCTCATCCATCGATACTTCAGTAACAAAGTTTCCTTTGCCTTTAGCTGCTTCAATGTGGCGATATATTTTTCCGGCTTCTTTAATCGCGGCAAGGTATTTTGTGGCCACTTCCTCCAATAGTTGTTCCGAAATCTCAATGGCTTCATCAATTCCCGGAATAGTAACTTTGGCCCCCAATGCGGCGCATGATGACTTGAAAGCATCTACATCATCAGCTGAAGACTCGTTGCCAATGTACATGGCTACATCAAGTGTAAAAAAGTCGGAATGAGCAATAAATCGATCTACATTACCAAGGTTAATATGATCGGCATCCACAAAATAGGGCTTATCCCAGCCCAAAGCTTTTGTTGCTTCATCTGCTTCAACACGAGTTCCAGACGGTTCTGAATGAACAATGTCGTGTTCGCGGTTTGATTTATTCCATACCGGGGTAACCGCAATTCCTTTTTGATTAGCTCTAATTAATGCACGAAGTTGTGCTTCTCCTTCATGATTGAAGCGGTCGCCCACTCCAAAACTGTATTTTCCGAATTCCATGATACTAGTTTAGTTATATTATTTTGAAAAATAATTTTCCGTGTACGTGCACGAAAGTAGAACTATATTTTAAATCTCACAAATTTTAAATACTGTTTAAAATCATTCAAGCCAAAACGAACAAAACATTAAACACCTGATATACTGAAACTTGAACAATAAGCAGCTTTGTTAAAAAAACTTAAAAACACATAAAACTTAAAACAAATTTTTGGGAGGTAGTAAATTCCCTCAAAATGAAGTTAAACAATCCACCCAAAAAAAACTATCTTTGGAATTTATTAGACTATCTTGATACTGCTTTGAAAATTTTTTTAAAACCATGAAACAATTTTGCATCTTACTTTTTGCAGTTTTTCATTTTTGCAACGTTTTCGCCCAAAATCAAACAAACGACTGGGAAAACCCTGCAGTATTTGACAAAAACAAAGAAAAACCACATGCCAGCTTAATGCCATTTGAATCGGTGTTGGCTGCTTTTACCCAAAAACCGCATCAATCAGTTTATTATGAAACACTAAGTGGTACCTGGAAATTCAATTGGGTAAGAAAACCTGCCGACCGGCCGAAGGATTTTTACCAACCTGATTACGATGTTTCCAGCTGGGATGACATTCCTGTTCCTGCCAACTGGGAGCTGGAAGGTTATGGTTTTCCTATTTATGTGAATCACCAGTATGAATTTTCGGATTACAAACGACCTGTTTCGCCTGAGATGAAATTTGTTGATGATATATATCCGGCAGAACCGGGCAAAGTACCACACGATTATAATCCGGTTGGTTCGTACCGAAGAACCTTTTCTATTCCCGAAAGCTGGAAAGACCGCCAGGTTTTTATCCAGTTTGGAGCTGTTAAATCGGCTTTTTACTTATGGATTAACGGCCAAAAAGTTGGCTACTCGCAAGGAAGTAAAACTCCGGCTGAATGGGACATCACAAGATATTTAAAAGAAGGTGAAAATATTGTGGCGGCAGAAGTGTACCGCTGGTCGGATGGTTCGTACCTGGAAGCACAGGATTTTTGGCGAATAAGCGGAATTGAACGCGATGTATATCTTTATTCAACACCAAAAGTTCGAATCCGCGACTATTTTGCCCACCCCGACCTTGACGCAGAATACAAAAACGGACTGTTTAGCCTTGATGTTGATTTAAGTAATCACACCGCAAAATTGAAATCAGGAAATTATACCGTTAAATACGACATTTTTGATGAAGGGGGTTATTCTTTATCGAGTAGAGAAGAAGAGGTAAAAATTAATAGAAAGGAAAATGCCTCTGTCCATTTCTCTGATGGTGTAATTCAAAATGTAAGTAAATGGACTGCTGAAACACCTAATTTATATACGCTGGTAATTAGTTTAATCGATGAAAACGGAAACACGGTTGAAGCTGTGAGTTCAAAAATAGGTTTCCGAAAGATGGAGATTATTAACGAGGTGTTTCACATCAACGGCGTTCCTGTAACAATAAAAGGGGTAAACCGCCATGAACACGATCAATATAAGGGGCATGTTGTTAGTGAAGAGGCAATGATAAAAGAAATTGCCTTGATGAAACAATTCAACATTAATGCCGTGCGCACCAGCCACTACCCCAACGACGAGCGTTTTTACGATTTGTGCGACAAATACGGTTTATATGTAACCAACGAGGCAAATATTGAATCTCATGGCATGTATTACGGCGAACATTCGCTGGCCAAAAAGCCGGAATGGACTGCAGCACACATCGACCGGAACATGCGCATGGTGGAGCGCGACAAAAATCACCCCTGTGTAATTGTATGGTCGATGGGAAATGAAGCCGGCGACGGTGAAGTTTTCTCTGCAGTTTATAAAGCCATAAAAGAACGCGACCCTTCGCGGCCAGTTCAATACGAGCGTGCGATTATGGGTGATAATACCGACATCTTCTGTCCGCAATACCCAAGTGTTCAGGCACTGGAGAATTACGCATCGAAACACCAGACCAAACCATACATTTCCAGTGAGTATTCACACGCCATGGGAAACAGCAATGGCAATTTGGTTGATTTATGGGAGGTGTTTAACCGCGACCGTAGCGACCAGCTGCAAGGTGGTTACATTTGGGACTGGATCGATCAGGCCTTGGTAAAAAAGGCCGACAACGGAACTGAGTTCTGGGCTTACGGTGGCGATTACGGCGAAAACATGCCTACCGATTATAACTTTGTTTGCAACGGAATTATCTCGGCCGACTACACGCCACATCCTGCTATTTGGGAAGTAAAATATGCCTATCAAAACGTGCAGTTTGGAAGGATTGACAGAAAGTTCAGAATTACCAATATGTTTGATTTTATTGATTTAAGCGATTATGAAATAAGCTGGGTTACCACCCGCGATGGCAAATATTGGAGTTCAGGTGTTCTTGAGGATTTCAATTTAAAACCCGGAGAATCGAGGGATATATTTATTGACACCGGGGCAAAAATAAGTTTCGATGATCCGGAATCGCATGAATTTCTCACTGACTTTTCGGTAAAACTAAAAGTTGACAAACCATTCAGAAAAGCCGGTTTTGAAGTGGCTCATGAGCAATTTGCTCCTAAAATGAAAGTTATTGTGAACAATACAAATGATAAGGAATCCACTTACCCGGAGCTGAAACTGGAAAAAACAAACGACGAATTTATCATTACTGGTCAACAATTTACTATTCATTTCGACAAAGCCACCGGCACAATTTCATCGTATAAAATGAACGGCACCGAGCTCATTCAAAAAGGTCCGCAGGTGAATTTCTGGCGCCCTGCCAACGACAATGACAAAGGCAGCAACATGCTTGAACGGATGGGAATTTGGCGAAAAGTTTCAAGAAACTTAAAGCCAGAAGCCGTTACTGCATTCCAAACAGAAGACGGTAAAACTTACCTGACTACAAAATACACTTTTGAGGAGATAGACGCCACTCAGGCCATTGTACAGATTGTAGACGGCACAGGCAGAATTGAGGTTTCAAGTAGTTTTGAAACATCAAATACTGAACTTCCAAATATACCACGTATTGGCATGCGCTGGGAAATGCCGGTAAATTTCGACAATCTGAAATATTTTGGCCGCGGGCCACACGAAAATTATATTGATAGAAACAGCAGTGCCTTTGTTGGCCTTTACGAAAGTAAAGTAAAGGATCAGTATTTTCACTATGTACGACCACAGGAAAACGGGTACAAAACCGATGTACGCTGGTTCGAGTTGAGAAACGAAAATGGCCTGGGATTAAAAATTTCGGGCAATCCGGTAGTTGGATTTTCTGCACTGCACAATCCTATTGAAGATTTTGACATGGAAGACATGGACGATTATCGCCACACTAACGACATTGTAAAGAAAGATGGTGTTTTTATTTGTACCGACCTGATTCAGATGGGAGTTGGCGGCGATAATTCATGGGGAGCACAGCCGATGGATAAATACCAGATTCGGGCAAAAGATTACCAGTACAGTTTTACAATTGAGCCGATATTTTAATTCACAGAAATCACATAAAAACAAAATAATGATGCGACTATTTATTTCCATCTTAGCGATGATAATCAGTGTTGGCACCTTTGCCCAATCTGCCAACATGGTACCAAAGCCGGTTTCGGTAGTAACAAGCGAGGGCGAGTTTAAAATTACCAACAACACCAAAGTTCTTTTTAATGCTACAAACGATATCGAAAAACAATTTGCTGATTTGACGAGTGACATTTTAAAAAACGCAACGGGCAATGCACCGAAATTTGCAGAACCAACATCGAACAAAAAAGGTAATATTCTTATTCAGCTAAACAATCCACTCCACACAAAAATCGGGAACGAAGGTTATACGCTTTCTATTCAGCCCAACCATGTTTTTTTGAACGCCAACACTACTGCCGGTTTATTTTACGGAATGCAAAGTATCTGGCAGCTTTTAACCGCAAACGAAGGCACTACCCTGCCCTGCATGGAAATTACCGATTATCCACGATTTGGCTGGCGCAGTTTGCACCTCGATGTTTCGCGCCACTTTATGCCTGTTGAGTTTATTTATAAGTACATCGACTACATTGCCATGCATAAAATGAATGTATTCCACTGGCATTTGGTGGATGACCAGGGTTGGCGAATAGAAATAAAAAAATATCCCAAACTTACTGAAATTGGTGCCTGGCGCGCCGATCGTGCGCACCTTGACTGGAACTCAAGAAAAGAACCGGTAAAGGAGAATGAACCAAAATACGGCGGCTTTTATTCGCAGGAAGATGCGAAAGCCATTGTTGAATACGCCCGAAAAAAACACGTTACGGTAATTCCTGAAATTGAAATGCCGGCTCACGTGATGTCGGCGCTGGCAGCTTATCCCGAGTTTTCGTGTACCGGCGAATACAAACCTGTTCCTCCGGGCGGCGTTTGGCCAATCACGCATATTTTTTGTGCCGGAAAAGAAGAAACGTTTAACTTTTTGGAAGACATACTGACCGAAGTTATGGTACTTTTCCCATCAACATACATCCACATTGGAGGCGATGAAGCCACGAAAACCGAATGGGAGAAATGTGCGCTCTGCCAAAAACGCATGAGCAACGAAGGCTTAAAAGATGAGCATGAATTGCAGGCTTATTTTATAAAACGAATCGAGAAATTCCTGAATAAAAACGGCCGTCAGTTAATTGGCTGGGACGAAATTCTGGAAGGCGGATTGGATCCGACAGCAACCATTATGTCGTGGCGTGGTACCGATCCGGGCATAAGGGCTGCAAAAGCCGGTCACGATGTGGTAATGTCGCCAACATCTCATTGTTATTTTGATTATTATCAGGGTAATCCTTCGCTTGAGCCAAAAGCTTTTGGCGGAAACATCACCCTTAAAAAAGTATACCATTACGAACCTGTGCCCGAAGAATTGAGTCCACAAGAAGCCGAACATATTATTGGTGCCCAAGCCAACATCTGGACAGAATATATGCCAAACGGACGCCATGTGGAATACATGATTATGCCGCGTATGAGCGCCCTTTCAGAAGTATTATGGTCGCCAAAAGAGGCAAAAGACTGGGGCGATTTCTCAAAAAGAATGAAAAGTCAATACCAACGGTTCGACAAATTGGGAATCAACTATGCAACCAGTGCATTTCAGGTTTCGGCAAAACCGGAACTTGATACTGAAAACAAGGCGGTAAAAGTTTCATTAAGCACCGATGCATGGAATCCCGACATTTTTTATACGATTGACGGATCGGAACCAAACGCACAATCAAATAAGTATACTCAGGCATTTTCGATCACGAAATCAGGCACTGTGAAAGCTGTTGTTATTCAGGACGGAAAACAGAAATCGCAGCCACTGGCCACCGATTTTATTATTCATAAAGCCATTGCCTGCAAAGTGAACCAGAAATACCCGAACAGCAAAAGCTACGAATCAAGTGGTGAATTTGCACTGGTAAACGGAATTAAAGGCTCCAAAGACCATCACGATGGCAACTGGAAAGGATTTAACGGAAAAGATCTGGTGGCAACGATCGACCTCGAACAGTCGCAATCGTTTTCAAAAGTAAGCACCGGAGTACTTCAGGATAACGGCGCATGGATTTTTTACCCAACACATGTTACAGTTGAAGTTTCGGAAGACGGACAGAACTATAAAAAACTGGGGACAGTAAAAAACAAGGTTAGCGCAAAAGACGGGGAGCGTCAGACTCAAGAACTGGTGCTAAACAAAAAAGGTAAAGGACGTTATGTACGTGTTACCGCAGCGCATTTAACAAGTTGCCCCAAAGGCCATGCCGGCGAGGGAAAACCAGGCTGGCTATTTGTTGATGAAATTATTGTAGAATAATAGAATTAAAGGGCACGAGCTAAGTTCGTGCCCTTTAATTTTTACTGCTTTTTTCGGGCAACCGTAAAAGTTACATGCTTTCCACCAAACAGGTTCCCCCCCGGTAAAACATCTTCGAAAAATTCAATATCTTGCCATTCGTTTTCAGCCAGAAGCTTTTTCAAATCAGCAACTGCAAAAAAGTGCGTCCAAAAACGATAAAGAGAAACACCTTCATTTTCATCAACAATCTGGTGCTGATAAAGAATTACCTTTTCCTTTTCATATAAAAACGATTCCGAAAGTGCCAGATAAGGCTGCGGTTTCCAGAAACCTTTTTCGGCAACTTCCCAGTTTTTGGCAGCTACTTTTTTAGGCAGATCCTTATCGTTCAACACATCGAAAATAAAGTTACCTCCGGGCTTCAGAACCTTGTATATAAACCGAAGCAATTTTGCCCTGTCTTGTGGCAGCAAAACCCCCAGATCAGTATAAATCAACAAAACCAAGTCAAAACTTTGTTCAGGCAATTCCAGTTCAAGGTAATTTTTGCGGATATAACGAATTGCAAGTCCATTCTCTTCTGCTTTCTTTTTTGCGTAACCAATCGAACTTTGCGAGAAATCAACACCCGTAACTTTGTGGCCTTTCTCGGCCAGCAAGGTTGAATACAAACCTGGGCCACATCCCAAATCAAGTATATTCAGCTTTTCTCCTCCTGATTTGCCTGATATCCAGTTCACCGTATTTTTTATCGTTTCCGGCTTGCGACTTGCTAAATCCACATGCTCGTTCAGGTGCACTTGCAAAAGCTGTTTCGAAATGTGTGTGTCGGTCCACATGATTGCAGTACCCGGCTCGTAAAGTTTTTGTTTTTGGCTGTTAGCCAGTAATTTATTGAGTTTCATTTTTTGTGCAATTAAACTAATGAGTAAAATAATTTGATATAAAAAAACATCACACAAACAAAACTATGCCTGTGTAAATCAACTCCGAATGGAGTATTTCTGATATTTAATCTCAATAAATGAAGTGGAGCAAAGTTAAAAACAATTTTCGAATAATAAATCTTTTTGCCTTGTGCACAACAAATAACAAGCTGTTGGTTTCGTTAATTTTCAAATAGTTAGAATTACGACCAATAAAACAAAAATTCTTAAATCCATGCACCTTTTAGTGCATTCTAAATAAGAACTTTAGCTAAACAATTCAAACTAAAAACCGTTCTAATCCCGACAGCAGTTAAACAAGAAGCGTATATGTATTTAGAAAAAGAAAAACCGGTTACACAAAATAACGTTGAAGCAAAAGAAGCCCTTCAGGATTATTACATTGCCATTTTAAGTCGTCAGTTAAGTATTTTGGGTCGTCGCGAGGTACACAATGGCCGCGCACACTTTGGTATTTTTGGCGATGGAAAGGAAGTGGCCCAAATTGCATATGCAAAAAACTTTAAAAAGGGTGACTGGCGTTCGGGCTATTACCGCGACCAGACTTTTATGCTGGCACTGGGACTGCTTGAACCTGAGGAGTTTTTTGCCATGATTTATGGCGATACCGATGATGAAATAAATCCCTCGACCGGAGGCCGTAATTTTAACAACCACTTCAGCACCAGAAATATTTCTGAGTTGGGTGAGATAAAAGATCTTGCCAGTCAATACAATTCGGCTTCCGACATTTCATCAACCGGCGGTCAGATGCCTCGACTGCTCGGCTTGGCGCAGGCCAGCAAAATGGTACGGCAACAACCCGAGTTAAAAAAACACCTCAACAATAATGTTACCGGCAACGAGGTGGCATTTGGCAGTATTGGTGATGCTAGCACCTCGGAAGGAATTTTTTTTGAAACCATAAACGCTGCAGGAGTTTTGCAGGTACCAATGGCAGTAGCCATTTACGACGATGGCTTTGGAATAAGTGTTCCCATTGAACTACAAACCACCAAATCGAGTATTTCGGAAGCCTTAAAAGGTTTTGAAAAAAAAGATAAGAGCAATGGCGTAAAAATATTTAAATGCAAGGGCTGGCAGTATCCGGAATTAATTGAAACATTTAAACAAGGGATTGACTTTTGCCGGAGCACACACACTCCTGTAGTTTTTCATATTTACGAAGTTACCCAACCACAGGGACATTCCACCTCGGGCTCGCACGAGCGTTACAAAACCAAAGAGCGTTTGGCCTGGGAAAACGAATACGACAGTATTAACCAAATGCGTAAATGGCTGCTTAGTTCAGGAATTGCCGACGAGGAAATGTTGGTGGAAATTGAGAAATCGGCACAAAAACAAGCAAAACAAGCCAAAAATAATGCCTGGAACAATTATACCCAGGGCTATCAGAACGAACGAAAAGATTTGCTGCATATTTTAAAGCAAATTGATGGAAAAAGTGATTTACAAAGTCAACGCAGGTTTGAGAAAGTTACCGATAAGTTTTTTCCCACCCGACGTTCGCACCTTAGTTTTGCCAAGCGCCTAAAGCTGGAGATGCACCTTAGCAATTCCCTTAAAAACGAAAGAGACCAACTTAAAGAATGGATAAACAGGTTTGAGGAACGTACTGCTGGTTTTTACAACAGCTCGTTACACCGCACAGGTCCCGACTCAGCCCTGAGTGTAAAACCAGCACCTGTCACCTACAACGAAAATCCGAATGAAGTAAACGGCTCGGTTGTGGTTAATAAAAATTTTGATGCGCTCTTTAATAAATACCCCAACCTGGTAACTTTTGGTCAGGATACCGGCAAACTAGGCGATGTAAACCAGGGGATGAAAGGCATGCAGGAAAAATATGGCAAAATACGGGTTGACGATGCCGGCATTCGCGAAGCAACCATAATTGGGCAAGGCATAGGGCTGGCCTTGAGAGGCTTTCGCCCGATTGCCGAAATACAATACCTCGATTACCTGATTTATGCGCAATCGCAATTAAGCGACGACCTGGCAACCATGCAATACCGAACAAAAGGCAGGCAGGCAGCGCCTGTAATTGTTCGCACCCGAGGTCACCAGCTACAAGGAATCTGGCATGCCGGATCGCCCATGCAGATGCTTTTAGGCTCTATGCGTGGCATGTACCTCTGTGTTCCGCGCAACCTTACCCAGGCGGCAGGCATGTACAATACCCTGCTCGAGAGTAACGACCCGGCATTGGTAATTGAGCCGTTAAAAGCTTATAATGTAAAAGAAAAACTCCCACTTAACCATGGCGAATATAAAGTTCCGCTTGGGGTACCCGAAATTGTGCACGAAGGAACTGATGTTACGGTCGTAACCTATGCATGGAACGTGCATCATGCAATAAAAGCTGCAAAATTATTACAGGATTTTAAGGGAATTTCAATTGAAGTAATTGATGTACAAACTTTAATGCCCTTTGATGTTAACCATCGGATACTGGAGTCGGTAAAAAAAACGGGAAAGGTAATTTTTATGGACGAAGATGTACCCGGAGGAGGCACTGCTTACATGCTGCAGAAGGTAATTGAAGAACAGAAAGCTTTTGATTACCTTGATACTGCCCCCAGGACATTGCCCGCAAAAGAACATCGTCCGGCTTATGGTATTGATGGCGAATATTTTTCGAAACCTAATGTTGAACTATTGTTCAGAAATGTTTATGAGCTGATGCAGGAGGTAGAACCAAAAAGGTTTCCGGAGTTATAACTGACCGGAAAGTAAGGCTTTAAACGAACGATTAAAGTCTTCATTGTAGAGTTTTTTATACAAGCGGATGTAGTGATTATAAACCTCAAGGGCCAGGCTGTGTTTTCCCTGCTGGTTTAAAATGTAGCATTTTAGCTGCAAGGCCTTTTCATTCATTTGATCGAAGGAAAACAGAACTTCTGCAATTTCCATCAGTTCATGCTCATTTTTGCGCATATCCAATAATGTGCAAACGTCTTCCAAACGGCCAACAACCTTTCCGGAAATTTCGTCTTTTAACATATCAAGCCATTCTGCATCCGTGTTTAGTAAAAAATTTCCGCGCTTCAAAATAGTAAGCACTTTTGCAAACTCCACGGGTTGATTGATATCAAAACCAGATTCATTATACTTTTTAATAAATTCAATATCACAAAAAACTTCATCGCCATGGTTTATTCTCCAGTAATTACCATCAAACGATATGGTTATATCACCGACGTCTTCCAGTATTGATCGTAATTTTTTAATATTTACTCCCCGGTTGTTTTTAGCTTTGTGCTCTGCTTTATCCGGCCACAGGTATTCTTGTATTTTTTTTGATGAAATGCCCTTGTTCCCGTACAAAGTATTCAGAACAATCAGCAAAAACAGTTCTTTTAAGGTAGGTGAAAATCGGTATGTAATGTCCTTGCCTTTACGATCGAAAACCTGGAATCCACCAAAAGTATATACACCTCCCTGCATTTTCTCATCAACAAGAGGTGTATCTATCTGCAATTTAACTGCGGGTGTTTTTGGGGCACTTTTTTTCCGGTTACGTTTTAAAAGAATTAAAACAGTTAGTAATACTGCCAGCACCAGTAGTGCACCACAAAAAAGCAAAAGACTATCAAAAGTATATGCTGTTTTTTTTGCTTTGGCACGCAAATCAATTTCTGATGGAGGATAGTTTAACGAATAAATATTTACTCGAAACCTTCCATTGGAAAGGCGATGCATAGTAAGTGCCAATAACTTATTATGGGTAACCCAGTTATACAAATCGGCAAACGATGTTATATCGTAAAAAATATAAGGAATTTTACTTCCTATAAACTTACAATCTGCTTCAGAAAGTTTGGCTTTTAAAAGTTGTAACGCTGTTTCGTTATTACTGTGCGAAAAACAGAGCGTGTAAAAACAATCGTTCTCTTCATCAACAATCAACGAATTTACCGGGGTATAACTTTCACCATCAATTTCGTCAAGCTCCCACTTCTTAATAATACTATCTTGCTCAAAGTTAATTTGGTACAAATCGTAATAAAATTCCTTTCCCAGAATTTGTTTTCCAGAAGCATTTCCAAGTCCACCAAACAAGTAGAAAGAATTGCTATCGGTCTTACTCTTGCCAAGTGCTGCAAGGTAACGTGGTTCAAACAATTCGCCTTTAAAGTTTAGCTCTTCCCACCTTTTTGTATCATCGTTTAATTTCCGTATGGTATTGAAATAGGTAAAAAAACCGTAACCTCCTATGGCTGTAAACGATCCATCTGCAGGATGTAAAAGACTATTGTGGTGCCAATACTTTGGCAGATAAGCCAGTGTATCAAAAGTGTTGTTCCACCTTCCTTTTTCTTCGTTAAACTCCGGAGCTAAGCTTTTGTATTTAGAGTAGGAACGCAGGCGGTTATCCTTATCAAAAAATACCTGTTGGGCATCTTCGTAAAACGGATTTCCTGCCTTATAATTTACCGTGCTTACCTTCCTGGTGTTTAAATTAAAACGGATTAATCCATTTTTGCGTTGTACAAAATAAAAAGTCTCGTTTTGGCGGTTAAAAGCAACCTGTGGCATCTCGGCAAACTCAAAACTTTTTACACTTTGCCAGTTGTGATGCTGCTCAACCACCCAGGCAGGATTAATAATCTCTGCCTTTTTACCATCAACCGAATCTTTAACAGTAAAATCTCCAGTGTAATCAAGCGGCCAAAAGTATTTTAAGTTATTTTGCTCCGAAAACCGGATGTTACGCACCGACATTGGAGGCACTTCATCAATCTCGAAACCATAACGATTTACAATTCCAAAGGTCCATTCCAATTCAGATGAAGCAGGCAAATCAATTTTATCGCTTACAGTTTTTCCCTCAAAAGTCATGGCAACCTCACCCGAAACAGCATTAAATTCAAGTTTCAACTTGTGCCAACGGTTAACCAGTTCAATCTGCTCGCGTGTTAACGCCATTTGCAGATTGGTTTCCTTTTTATCGAGAACAATAAATAGATCGGGAAAACGTCCGTCGATGTTGTAAATTAAATCAAACTGATGCCCGCCTTTTTTCTCTTTAAGTTGTAACACATAACCATAACGCTCGTCGAGATCGCGAAACAAGATATCAAATTCGATGGAGAAACTGTTGCTATAATTAATGGCTCCTTTGCACGTAAGATCGAGCCCTGTGCGATTTTCGAGGCTAACTTCTTTCGATTTAAAAAACACACCACGATGCTCATTGGCAATACTTTTACCAATCCATAAAAAAATGAGCAAAGTAAAAATTAGAAGTACGCGCATCATCAGTTAGCTAAATGAAACACAAATGTATAATTTTCGCGCTATCGACCTACTTAAACCAGCAAGTAAAGTAGTTAAAAGTTGCTTTTTATTGTTAATGTGTAACAATAACACACTGATATTTTTATCCTCATTAGCAGAAAAGGTATAAAAACATCCCTACAAACAACTTTTTTTGCTTTTAAAGCCATCAATCTTTAATTTTCTATTAAAAAACACAAACCAATAACTTATTGTACTTATGATACTTGCAAAATTATTAATCAATAATTAATCAGCATTAACAACAAATTCTGAGACATTAATCGGTAGTTAATCGCAAATAAATCGACAATAGTTAATTTGGCTCAAAATTTTGATATTTTAACTTAACACAAATTTTATGGAAAATTGTTTTTTAACGATTAGCCAACTAACTAAAAGGCTATCTATTTCTAAATTTGCTGTTACCATGATTTTTCTTTTATCAGGTTTTGCCGTAATGGCACAACAAGGTAAAGTAACAGGCAAAGTAACAGACGAATCCGACGCGCCGCTTCCAGGCGTTACTGTAGTTGTAAAAGGTACATCAAACGGAACAACTACAAATTTCGATGGTGAGTACACATTACAAAACGTTAGCGAAGGTGATGTGGTGGTTTTTAGCTTTATTGGTATGATTACTCAAGAAGTAGCATTTACCGGACAAGCTACAGCAAACGTAAAGCTTCTTAGCGACACCCAAAATCTTGACGAGGTTGTTGTTACAGCTTTAGGTATTCAACGCGACAAGAAAACACTAACCTACTCTTCTCAACAAGTTACCGGCGATGAAATTATGAAAGCCAGAGACGTAAACTTCATGAGTGGGTTAAATGGTAAAACTGCTGGTTTGGAAATCAGGAAAAGTACTTCAGGCGCCGGTGGTTCTACTCGTACCGTATTACGTGGTAGCAAATCAATTCGCCAGGTAAGCGATCCTCTTTATGTTATCGATGGTATCCCGATGGTTAACAACAAAGGTGGTCAGTCGGGTATGTGGGGTGGTACAGACCAAGGTGATGGTTTGTCGCAACTTAACCCTGACGATATCGAAAGTATTTCGGTATTAAAAGGAGCAACAGCTGCCGTATTATATGGTAGCGATGGGGCAAATGGTGTTATCATTATCAGCACAAAAAAAGGTAAACAAGGAAAAACAAATGTTACCTTCAGCTCGACTGCGACTTTCGAAAACATTATTGAAACACCAGACATGCAGTTCTCTTATGGTGGCGAAAACGGGTCGGCAGAAAGCTGGTCGTACACTAAAGGAAATTATGCGAATGGTTATGTTGACGATTTCTTCGAAACAGGTTACAACCTAATCAATACCGTTACAGTTAGTGGTGGTAGCGAAAAAATGTCAACTTACTTCTCTTATGGTAACACGGGTTCAGGAGGAGTAGTGCCGAATAATAGTTATCAGAAAAACAACGTAACATTCAAGCAATCACTTCAGTTATTGGATAACCTGAAAATTACTTCGAATGTAATGTTAACTTCAGAGAAAACTAAAAACAGAGCAACTGCAGGTTATTACCTTAACCCTATTACCAGTTTATATACTTTCCCAAGGGATTTGGATTTTGCCGATTATAAAGAAAACTACCAGTATTTTAGAGAAGACCGTAACATGTACTGGCAAAACTGGTTTGTTGAAGGCGACCACTTTACTTCAAATCCATATTGGCTAATCAACAAGCAGCCTAAAGAAGACCTAACAAAACGTGTTATTGCAAGCTTAGCTCTTGATTACCAAATTAGCGAAAAACTGAAATTTCAAGCTCGCGGAAGTATTGACTACGCCAACAAAAAGTACGAGCAAAAATACTATGCAGGCGGTAATAAAGTAAACATCTCACCAAACGGACGTTGGGATTACCAGAAATACGAAGACAAGCAGGTGTATGCTGATGGTATTTTTACCTATTCAGACAACTTTGGAGATGTAAGCTTAAATGTAATTGCAGGTGCCACATACCAGGAATCAGAGTTTAGAAATGGAGTTAGTGTAAATAACGGGACTAATTCGCTTATTTATCCAAACGAATTTTATTTCCAGAATATTCCTGACAATGTTTCAATCAACTCTACCTACGGAGGAAAAATCATTAAACAAGGTGTATTAGGAAACGTACAGTTAGGTTACAAAGACATGCTATTCCTGGATCTTTCGGGACGTAACGACTGGTCTTCAACATTGGCCTTAACCGGCAACCAATCTTATTTCTACCCTTCAGTTGGTGTATCTGGAATTTTAACAGAAATGTTTGAAATGCCTGAGGCAGTTTCATTTGCAAAAGTACGTTTATCAGGTTCTCAGGTAAATAACGAAGTTCCCTGGGGCTTAATCCAGGTAAATCACAGTATTAACGCAAGTGGCGGTGTTAGTCGTAACACAGGAAAACCATTTACCGATGCTAAGCCAGAAGAACTGGTAACACTGGAGTTTGGTACCGACTGGCGTTTATTTGATGGTCGTTTAGGTTTAGACTTTACTTATTATCACATTACAAGTACAAATCAAGCTTTGTCTCGCCCTCTTAGTGGTGGACAGCAAGACAACTACTATACTTACGAATATTTTAACGCAGGCGAAATTGTAAATAAAGGGGTTGAAGTAGTGCTTAGTGGAAAACCTGTTGAATCAAAAGATTTCAACTGGAACACCGTATTAAACTTCTCTAAAAATAACAATGAGGTAGTTGAACTTTATCCTGATGATGAAACAAAATACATTGACTTAGGATCTTCTGAAGGTTACTATGCACGTGTATTTACAGGAGGTTCAATTGGCGATATCTATGGGTACAAGTTAAAAAGAAATGAAGCCGGCCAAATCATGTTGGACGACAACGGAAAACCGCTAAGAACTCCTTCTGAAATTACCTACGCAAACAAAGATGAAGCTTACTTAGGAAGTTTGGAACCCGATTTCAGCTTAGGTTGGAGTAACAACTTCAATTACAAACAATTTAACCTGAGCTTCCTTATCAATGCAAAAATTGGAGGAAAAGCCTATAGCCAAACCGAATCAATTCTCGACGGTTGGGGTGTAAGCCAGCGTACAGCCGATGCGCGCGACCAGGGTTATGTTTCAGTAGATGCTATTCAAGGAACAACTGCTGTCACCGAATTAGATCCAAAAACGTATTACACAAGTGTAGGCGGTCGTAACGGTGTTTCAGAATTGTATGTTTACGACAGAACCAATATCCGGTTAACGCAGTTGGCTTTGTCTTATGATCTTGATGTACAAAGAATTGGGTTACCAGTTAAATCAGCTTCCATTGCTTTAGTAGGACAAAACCTGTTCTTCTTCTACAAAAAAGCGCCATTCGATCCGGAACTGGGTATGAGTACAGATATGAACTCTCAATCGTTGGATAACTTTAGTGTTCCTGCAACACGTTCTTATGGTTTCAACCTTAAATTCACCTTCTAATACTGAAGAATCATGAAAAAATTACTATTTATATTTTTAATAGCATTTTTGGCCAACGCCTGTACCGACAGCTTTGAGGAGGCCAATGTAAATCCGTACCAGATAACGGATGAATCATTAGAGCAGGATTTTAACCACATTGGGTCATTCTATCCTTCTTTATTGTATAATATTTTTGGACACCAAATTGAAGAGAACCTGGTAGCAGAATCCTTCTGCGACTATATGGCTACGCCAACACCGTTTGTAAGCGGTGTTAACAATACAACTTACTACATTCGTTGGAATACGTATTGGAACAGAGTTTACAATAGCATTATGGCTCCGGCAAGTCAGGTTATCGACATTGCAGATGCCGGTGGTTACGATGTATTTTCGGCCTGGGCCAAATTAATCCGTATTTTGGGTATGTCTCGCCTTACTACTTACCACGGACCGGTAATTTACTCTACTTACGGACAAGCCGATGCTTCGTACGATAGTGAAGAGGCACTTTACAATGCATTTTTTGCTGATCTTGATGAAATACAGGCAATTTTTGCTGCCAACAGTGATTACGCAGGTATAAAAACATTCGATGCAAGCTACAATGGAGACATCACAAAATGGGCAAAATTAGTAAATTCAATGCGTTTGCGTTTAGCCATCCGTATTTCGAAGGTAGCCCCTGCGTTGGCTAAGGCACAAGGTGAAAAAGCCATTGCTGATGCTGCAGGTTTGATTACCAGCAACGACGATAACTTTAAAGTATCACTATACGGTAACGACCTTTACCTTTCGTTAATTTGTTTTGGATGGAACGACACACGTATGTCGGCAGGAATGGAATCATTCCTTGTTGGTTTAAAAGACCCACGTATCGAAACTTATTTTAATCCTGCCACTGATGATGCATTGGTAGTTGATCACCCTGAAGTTCCATACAAAGGAATCCGTAACGGTGCTAAACTAATTGCCAAAGGCGACCATACCGCATGCTCTACAATCAACGAGAGTTTCAAAACAATTGAAAAAAGACCATACATCTCGGCAGCTGAAGTTTATTTTGATTTAGCCGAAGCAGCATTACGCGGTTGGACTGGTGCAGGAAGCGCTGCCGACAACTACGATGCTGGGGTACGTGCTTCGTTTGCAGAATGGGGCGCTGGTGGTGTTGATACATACCTTGCTGATGCAACAAGTACACCAATTGATTATAACGACGCTGCGTACGATGGCGACGTGAACGACTTTGTATCACGTTCTACCGTTACTGTTGCATGGGATGAAGCAGCTACGAGCGAAGAAAAACTGGAAAAAATCATTACTCAGAAATGGATCGCCGGATTCACAAATCCAAACGAGCCCTGGGCTGATTTCCGCAGAACAGGATATCCGAAACTTCCATTGGTTTACCAAAACGATAGTAACGAAGACTGGGGTGTAATTCCTGCCGATGAATGGATTAAGCGAATGCCATTTGTTGAAAGCGAAAGATCAAATAACCCTGATGCTGTAGCAGCCGCTGTTGCCACTATGAGTGGGCCAGATTTAATAAGTACCCGTTTATGGTGGGATACCGGAGAACCGAACTTTTAAGTCACTCGCATAGTCTAGTTTAGATTTAATTTACGGGTTAAGCAACCGGCATTGCCGGTTTGCTTTTCCCGTATTATTCATTATTATTGCATACCTATTTCAACAAAATGAACCGAATTCTTTTTGCAGCTAATGCATTTTTGGCACTCTTCGTATTCTCGTGCTCTCAAGCACCTGAACCTAAAGATTTTTCAGCTTATGTAGACCCATACATCGGCAGCGATTACCATGGCCATGTATTTGTTGGGGCAAACGTTCCGTTCGGAGCCATTCAGCTCGGCCCAAACAATGCAAACGAAACCTGGGACTGGTGCTCGGGATACCATTATTCCGATTCGGTTTTAATTGGTTTTGCACACACTCACCTAAGTGGAACCGGAATTGGCGATTTGGGCGACCTGTTGTTTATGCCTGTTTCATCCGATTTTCAGTTTACCGATTCGGTAACAATGCCCTACCCCTGGCAAGCCAAATACACCCACACTAACGAAGAAGTGAGACCCGGGTATTATAAGATGCACATCAACAAATACAACATAACAAGCGAACTTACAGCAAGCGAACGTGTTGGCTTTCATAAATACGACTATAAGGCAACAGGCAATTCAAAACTTATTATCGACCTCTCGTACGGAACCGGCTGGGATGCTCTTACCAAGGCTGAAATAAAACAAATTGATTCCAATAGTATTGAAGGATTGCGTTACTCCACCGGTTGGGCCAAAAATCAAAAGCTTTACTTCCACACCCGTTTTTCCAAAGCCATAAAAAACATTTCAACAATTCAACAAAACGACAAAGGAATTAACACAGTAATGCTGGAATTTGAAGGTAATGGCGAACTACTTGTTAAAACAGCCATTTCGCCGGTAAGCACCAGCGGCGCAAAAAACAACCTATTAAGCGAAATCGACCATTGGGACTTTGAAGCAACAAAAGCTGCTGCTCGTGAAAAATGGAACCACGAATTGGGAAAAATAAAAGTTGAAAGTACCAGCTCTGAAAATAAAACTACCTTCTACACGGCACTCTACCACACCATGATTGCCCCATCGGTTTTTAACGATGAAAATGGAGATTATCGGGGTGCCGATGGAAAAAACTACCCGAATCCCGGTTACAACACCTACACTACCTACTCGCTTTGGGATACCTATCGTGCTGCCCACCCATTATTTACACTAACGCAGCCCGAAAAGGTGAACGACATCGTTAATAACCTTCTGGATATTTTCGACGAACAAGGGAAATTACCTGTTTGGCATCTGCACGGAAACGAAACCAATACCATGGTAGGCAATCACGCCATTCCGGTTATTGTTGATGCATACCTAAAAGGATACAACGGATTTGATGCAGAACGTGCATTTCAAGCCATAAAGTCGACCATGTTAATGGATGAACGCGGCCTGAACTTTATTAAAGAACGTGGTTATATCCCTGCCGATTCGCTTATTGAATCGGTAGCCATGGCGCTCGAATATGCCATCGACGACTGGGCTGTTGCAGCCATGGCGAAAAAAATGGGAAAAACAGAAGACTTTAACCATTTTGCAAAAAGGGCAGAAT
Organism: uncultured Draconibacterium sp.; assembly: GCF_913063105.1. Taxonomy (GTDB): domain Bacteria; phylum Bacteroidota; class Bacteroidia; order Bacteroidales; family Prolixibacteraceae; genus Draconibacterium. The sequence continues at coordinate 21,965 of NZ_CAJXYQ010000018.1, forward strand.
ATTACCGGCACTATTTCGATTCATCAACAAATTTTATGCGCGGAAAAATGGCTGATGGCAGCTGGCGCACTCCTTTCGATCCTGTACATTCGAAACATCGTGCCGACGATTATTGCGAGGGCAATGCCTGGCAGTACACCTGGCTGGTTCCGCATGATATTAACGGATTAATTAACCTGTTTGGCAGCGAAGAAAGCTTTATAAAAAAACTTGACCAGCTCTTCATCAGTGAAGAAAAGTTACAGGAAGGCGCATCGGTGGATATATCTGGTTTAATTGGCATGTATGCTCATGGTAACGAACCCGGCCACCATGTTCCGTACATGTATGCTTTTGCGGGCCAACAATGGAAAACGGCCGAGCGCATTAATTTTATTTTAAACGAAATGTATACCGACCAACCTGATGGTTTGTGTGGTAACGAAGACTGTGGCCAAATGTCGGCGTGGTATGTCTTCTCATCCCTCGGATTTTACCCGGTAAACCCGGCTAATGGCGTTTATGTTTTTGGCAGCCCGCTCTTCGAATCGGCTGAGATTGAACTCCCCAACCAACTTACCTTTCAGGTAATGGCAAAAGAGCTCAATAAAACCAACATTTATATTCAATCGGCCACTTTAAACGGACAAGCCTACTCTAAATCATACATCACCCACGAGGAGTTGATGAAAGGTGGCGTTTTGGAATTTACGATGGGGCCAAAACCAAATTACACATTTGGAGCACCGGCAGAAGACCGGCCAAAATCGGGTTACCATCATCGATAAAAACACCAACAAAATCAGCTAACTAATTATGAAAAACCAATTGCTAAAGAGCGTGATTCTATCATTTTTTGCAATAATCCTTTTTGCTTGTCAATCGCCTTCGGTCAAAAAAAATGAGAATACCCAGACCCAAAACCTATCCACTGATGTTCGCAATGAATTTGTAAGAAGCTGGGAGGCCTATAAAAAATATGCCTGGGGGCATGATGTTTTGCTCCCTCTGTCAAAAGGCTACCAGGACTGGTACGAGCAGTCGCTGCATATCTCTCCTATTGATGCCTACAGCACCATGAAAGTGATGAAACTTGATGACTACGCTAAAGAAGTGGAGCACTACGTTGTGGACAGCATCAGTTGGGAGAAAGACCTTTTTGTAAAAACCTTTGAGGTAAATATCCGTATTTTGGGAGGACTTCTGGCCATGTACGAATACACGGGCGATGAAAAAATCCTAGACAAAACCGAAGATTTTGGCAAACGTATGTTAAAGGCATTCGATTCGCCAACCGGCATTCCTTACTACTGGTTTAATTTAAAAACCGGCAAAACAAAAGGAGCCAAAGTTAATGTTGCCGAGGCAGCCTCCTATATGTTCGAAATGGGCATACTGAGTTACTATACAAAGAATCCCGTTTTTTACCAGGCAGCGAAAAAAGCTAACCTTGCTGTTTGGGAACGCGTTTCTGAAATTCATCTGGTGGGCGAAAATATTGATGTGGAAACCGGCAAATGGCTAAACACAAGCAGCCACATTTGCGCAGGTATCGACTCGTATTACGAATACCTGCTAAAAAGCTACCTGCTTTTTGGAGACCCTGATTTAAAACCGATTTGGGAGAAAAGCCTGACTGCCATTAACACCTACCTGGTTGAAGAAAGCGACACCTCGTTTTGGTACAAGCGCGTTGATATGCACACCGGATTAAAACGTACCAACCCGATTTATGCCGACAATTCCTCGGTTATTGAAGGTGGCATTGTAACGCTGTACGACGCATTTTTCCCGGCAGTATTGGCTTTGGCTGGCGATTTGGAACGTGCCGAAAAAAATCAGGCTACGTGGAACTGGTTGTGGAACCGCTACGGACTGGAACCAATGATTTACGATTTTGATGCCGGTGAACCAACCTATCCGGTTTACGACCTCAATCCTGAAATTATCGAATCGGCTTACTACCTGTATCATTACACCGGAAAAGACGACTACCTTAAAATGGTGGTACAATATTGGGCCGATATAAAAAAATATTGCAAAACAGAAGTGGCATTCTCATCGGTTGAGGATGTACGAACCATGCAAAAAAAAGATTATATGCCTACCTTCTTTTTTGCTGAAACACTAAAATACTTTTACCTTACTTTTACGTTCAACACGGGTGAGTTTATATTAGACGATTACGTTTTTAATACCGAGGCCCATCCGTTTAAACGCTCATCTTTTTCTAAAGAGAAAGCAAAAATATACCTGGGTTTTTAAAACACTAAACTAATTGAAAAATGAAAAAACTTCTTCTACTTTTTGCATTGGCCCTGCTTTTTAGCTGCACCTGCGATACGAACAGTACTTTACCACCAGCTAATTCAAAAAAATTGGTAGAATTGGTTAACCCCTTAATGGGCACCGATTCCGAGTTTGCCCTTTCCAACGGCAACACCTACCCGGCCATTGCCCGCCCATGGGGAATGAATTTTTGGACACCGCAAACCGGAAAAATGGGCGACGGTTGGTGCTACGCCTACGACCACTACAAAATCAGAGGCTTTAAACAAACCCATCAGCCCAGTCCATGGATTAACGATTACGCCGCTTTTTCGCTAATGCCGCTTACCGGCGAACTTAAATTTGACGAAGACGAACGCGCTTCGTGGTTTTCGCATAAAGCCGAAACAGCCCTGCCTCATTATTATAAAGTCTACCTGGCCGATTACGACGTAACTACTGAATTTACACCGACCGACCGAGCAGTTTCATTCCGCTTCACCTTTCCTCAAAGCGAAAATTCATTCATATTGCTGGATGCGTTTAATGGCGGATCGATGGTAAAAATTATTCCCGAAGAACGCAAGATAATTGGCTACTGCCAGAACAACCACGGTGGGGTACCGGCTAATTTTAAAAATTATTTTGTAGCCGAATTCGATAAGGATTTTGAATTGGTAAAAACCTGGAAAGACGAAAACCTGCAGGAAGCGACTGAAGCAGAGAGTTTCCATGTAGGTGGAGTTGTTGGGTTTAAAACAAAAAAAGGAGAAAAAGTAAATGTAAAGGTGGCCTCGTCGTTTATTAGTTTAGCGCAGGCCGAATTGAATTTAAAACGAGAAATTGGCAACAAAACCTTTGACGAAATAAAAACCGAGGGGGCACAAAGCTGGGAAAAGGAACTGGGACGCATTCAAGTTGAAGGGGGCACAGAAGCCGAACAAAAAACGTTTTACTCGTGCCTCTACCGAACGCTACTTTTCCCACGCAAATTTTACGAATTCGACAAAGACAATAAAATAGTTCACTACAGTCCGTATAACGGAGAAGTTTTGCCGGGATATATGTTTACCGACAATGGTTTCTGGGATACTTTTCGTGCTGTTTTTCCATTTTTCACCCTCATGTACCCCGAGTTAAACAGCCAGATTATGCAGGGACTTGTAAACACGTACAAAGAGAGTGGCTGGCTCCCTGAATGGGCAAGTCCGGGGCACCGCGGTTGCATGATTGGGTCTAATTCGGCATCATTAATTGCCGACTCATACTTAAAGGGCATACGCGGTTACGATATTGAAACCTTGTACGAGGCCATATTAAAAAACACCAACGGACACAACGAAAAAGTTACGTCGGTTGGCCGGTTTGGGGCCGAGTTTTACAACCGCCTGGGCTATGTACCTTACAATGTGGGAGTGAATGAAAACACTGCACGCACACTGGAATATGCCTATGCCGACTACTGTATCTGGCAATTGGCACAAGAACTTAACAAACCTGAAGAAGAGATTGAGCTGTTTAAAAAACGTGCCCGCAATTACCGAAATGTATTTGATACTGAAAACAAACTCATGCGTGGCAAAAACCAGGACGGTACTTTTCAATCGCCGTTTAGTCCCTACAAATGGGGCGATGCATTTACCGAAGGAAACAGCTGGCATTACACCTGGAGCGTTTTTCAGGACATTGAAGATTTAAAACAACTGATGGGAGGTAACGATGCTTTTGTGGCTATGCTTGACTCGGTGTTTGTTGTTCCGCCAATTTTCGACGACTCGTACTATGGTTTTCCAATTCACGAAATCAGAGAAATGCAAATTGCCGGCATGGGCAACTACGCACATGGTAACCAGCCCATTCAGCACATGATTTACCTGTACAACTACAGCAATCAACCCTGGAAAGCCCAGGAACACGTGCGCCGGGTACTCTCCAAACTATATTCGTACCACCCCGATGGCTACTGCGGCGATGAAGACAATGGCCAAACTTCGGCCTGGTATGTTTTCAGCTCTATGGGATTTTACCCCGTTTGCCCCGGAACCGATGAGTATGTATTGGGATCGCCGCTGTTTAGCAAGCTTACGCTCACTCTCGAAAACGGCAAGCAGTTTGTAATTGATGCTGCCAACAATTCAAAAGCCAACATCTATCTCGACAAAGTGCTGCTGAATGGAAAAACCTACAACAAAAACTACATAAAACATGCTGACATTCAGAACGGAGGAACGCTTGTTTTTGATATGGCCGCCACGCCCAATAAACAGCGTGGCATCACAAACGAAAGCTATCCCTACTCCATGACAGTTGATGAATAAAGGACCATTTTGGCCGACTTCTAAAAAAAGACGCTTTCCGGCAGTGCAAATACCAAGCACTGCGGAAAGCGTTTTTTAATTCTTTGCGATTAGCCCAAACCTGCTGATGTATATGTAATAAAAATCAGTACTTTTGTGCGATTCAAAAATTGAAAGAAAAATCAGAACACAATGAAAATTTCATATTCCTGGTTAAAAGATTACATTAAACTTGAACAATCGCCTGAAGAAATATGCGACATATTAACACAAACCGGTCTTGAAGTTGGCGGTTTAGAAGAAGTAGAAACAGTAAAAGGCGGCCTTGCCGGTTTGGTAATTGGCGAAGTAGTTACCTGCGAAAAACACCCTGATTCTGACCACTTGAGCAAAACAACGGTAAACGTTGGCACCGACGAGGCATTGCCAATTGTTTGTGGTGCTCCCAACGTGGCGGCCGGACAAAAAGTGGTTGTTGCAACAGTTGGCACTACGCTTTACGATGGCGATCAGGAATTTAAAATTAAAAAGTCGAAAATACGTGGCGAAGTATCGATGGGTATGATTTGCGCCGAAGATGAAATTGGATTAGGCACTAACCACGATGGCATTATGGTACTCGACCCGAATGCAAAAGTGGGTACACCTGCAAAAGATTATTTTAATATCGAATCGGACTGGGTAATTGAGATTGACCTTACACCCAACCGAATCGACGGGGCATCGCACATTGGAGCTGCCCGCGATTTAGCCGCTTTCCTGAAAAAGACACAGGATATTGAATACACAAAACCATCAGTTGATAGCTTTAAAGTTGACAGCAACGACCTGCTTATTCCGGTAGAGGTAGAAAACTCAGAAGCCTGTCCGCGCTACGCCGGAGTAACGATTTCGGGAGTAAAAGTAAAAGAATCGCCGGAGTGGTTGCAAAACAGGCTAAAAATGATTGGATTGACACCAATAAACAATGTGGTTGATATTACCAACTACGTGTTATTTGAAACCGGCCAACCTTTACATGCTTTTGACGCGAATGAAATTACCGGTGGCAAAGTATTGGTAAAAACGCTTCCGGCAAAAACAAAATTTACAACGCTTGACGAGCTTGAGCGCGAGCTTGATGAAAACGACCTGATGATATGCAACACCGAAGAAGCCATGTGCATTGGTGGTGTTTTTGGCGGTATAAAGTCGGGGGTAAAAGCTGCCACAAAAAATATATTTCTTGAAAGCGCTTATTTCGATCCGGTCTATATTCGTAAAACAGCACGTCGTCATGGCCTGAATACCGATGCATCGTTTCGTTTCGAACGCGGTGTTGATCCGAACGGCCAGATTTATGCGCTAAAGCGTGCAGCGCTCCTTATTAAAGAAATTGCCGGAGGAACTATTTCTTCTGACATTATTGATATTTACCCCAAGCCAATTGAAGATTTTAAGGTAAACGTATCGTATGCCAACATTACCCGTTTAATTGGCAAGGATTTGGGCAACCAGGCAGTAAAAAACATTCTGGAATCTTTAGAAATAAAAATAGAGAACGAAGATGAAACCGGGTTGGAACTGCTGGTTCCGGCTTACCGTGTTGATGTTAAGCGCGAAGCTGATGTAATTGAAGAAATACTTAGAATTTACGGCTACAATAATATTGAAATACCAACACAGGTAAATTCGTCGTTGCAAACAGCCAACAAACCAAACCCCGATAGCGTTAAAAACCTTGTTGCCGAAATGTTAACGGCTCAGGGATATAACGAAATCTGGTCGAACTCCTTAACTAAAGCAAGCTACTACGAGGGGCTTAAAGATTACAAAGAAGAGCAGACGGTAAAAATGCTGAACCCTTTAAGTGCAGATTTAAACGGAATGCGGCAAACCTTGCTTTTCGGAGGATTGGAGAGCATAGCATATAACGCCAACCGACAAAACAAAAACCTGAAGGTTTATGAGTTTGGGAATACCTACTTTTACAAAGGAACTCAATTAAAAGACCAACCGGCCAATAACTATTGGGAAGAAAACCATTTGGCTCTTTTTGTAACAGGAAATAAAGAAGCTGAAAGCTGGACAACAAAAGAAGCACCGGTATCGTTTTACGGCTTAAAATCGCAAGCCGAAAATATTTTAAAACGACTGGGACTTGCAACAGATAAAATGCAGCTTAGCGACTGCGAAGACGAACTATTTAGCGAAGGGCTGAGCTACTCTTTCAACAATAAAATAGTGTTGAATATGGGAATTGTTGCCGGAAAATGGCTAAAGAAATTCGACATTGAAAACCCGGTTTATTATGCCGATTTTAATTGGGATAATGTTTTCCAGGCGCATAAAAAACACAAAGTATTGTTTAACGAGCTGCCTAAATTCCCTGCGGTGCGCCGCGACCTGGCCCTGCTAATCGACAAGGAAGTTAAGTTCAGCCAGATTAAAGCTACTGCTTTTAAAATGGAACGCCAGTTACTACGCGAGGTTGATTTGTTTGATGTGTACGAGGGAAAAGGTGTACCTGCGGGTAAAAAATCGTATGCCATTAGTTTTATTTTGCGCGACGTTAATAAAACGTTAAAGGATAAACAGATTGACAAAACCATGCAGAAATTAATTCAGGCCTTCAACCGAGAATTAGGCGCCGAACTGCGTTAATTTATACACGAAATATAGAGCACGCATCCCGGATTTTATCCGGGATGTTTGTTTTCAATCATTTAGAAAATGCAAAACCATACAAAAGGAATAGTTTACGCTGCAATAACAGCTTTCTTTTGGGGTTTTCTGGCCATTGCCTTAAAGGTGGCAGTGCGTAAAGTTGATCCGGTAACGGTGGTATGGATACGATTTGTTATTGCCTTTGTTATGCTTTCTGTATGGCAAGCGGCAAGTAATCCACAAGCTTTTAAAATTCTCACAAAACCTCCCTTACTGCTTATTTTTGCAGCGCTGGCTCTCTCCTGGAACTATATGGGTTACATGCTTGGCATTCATCATACCACACCAAGCAATGCTCAGCTTTTTATTCAAACCGGTCCGCTTATTTTAGCCATTGCCGGTTTTGTAATTTTTAAAGAAAAATTACTGCGTAACCAAATCATAGGTTTTACCATAGCCATTCTGGGTTTTTCCTTTTTTTACCGCGACCAGTTACAGGCATTTTTCGAGACTGCCGGAACCTACAAACTTGGTATTCTGTTTACGCTTTCAGGCGCCCTGGCCTGGGCAGTTTATGCCATTCTTCAAAAAATACTGGTTCGCAATTATTCGGTTGATAGCTTAAACCTGATGCTTTTTGGTTTGCCCGCTATAATATACCTGCCTTTTGTTAACTTTCAGCAACTGTTATCCTTGCATTGGAGCTGGTGGTTTTTGCTTTTCTTTTTAGGAGCCAATACTTTTATTGCCTACACCTGCATTGGCAAAGCACTAAAATATACCGAAGCCAACAAAGTAAGTATAATCATTATTTTAAACCCGATGATTACTTTTATTACCATGGGAATTTTAACCCAATTAAACGTTTCTTGGGTAGAGCACGAACGCTTTTCTTTAATTACCATCATTGGAGCATTGCTCGTATTTTCAGGGGCCATACTTGTTGCTAAAAAAACAAAGAAGCAATAGTTTTTGTATTTTAGAAAGAAAATTGTGATGAAAAAAACATTACTCTTTCTATTGCTGCCTGTTTTTTTAATGACCTGTCAGACTCAGGAATCTCAGATTATTACTGTTAATGGAGCCATCCCGGCCAGCGAAATAGGAAAAACCTTGCATCACGAACACATTTTAGTTGATTTTATTGGCGCCGACAGCACCGGCTATCATCGCTGGAACAAAAGCGAGGTGGTTAAAAAAGTACTACCCTATTTGCTGGAGATTAAACAAATGGGGTACAAAACGCTGGTAGAATGTACACCGGAGTATCTTGGCCGCGATCCGGAGTTACTAAAAATACTCTCTGAAAAATCAGGCCTTCAGATAATTACCAATGTTGGATATTACAGCCCTTGGAACGGCAAATTTTTACCCAAGCATTGTTATTCAGAAACGCCCCTGCAACTTGCTGACAGATGGATAAAACAGGCCACTAATGGCATTGAAGACAGCGAAGTTTATCCCGGCTTTATTAAAATTGCAGTTGAACGTGCCCCGCTAAAACCTATTAATGCGAAAGTAGTTGAAGCGGCCTGCCTCACCCACAAAGCAACCGGTTTAACCATTATGTCGCACACCGGCCTGGCCGTACCGGCTTTTCAACAGATCGAGATTCTAAAAAGATACGGCGTTCATCCTTCGGCTTTTATTTGGACCCACGCCAACAACGAAAAAGACAACAACAAGCACATTGAGGCTGCCCGGATGGGTGCATGGATTGCTTTTGATAAATTTATGGAGCAAGACCTGAAAGAGTACGTGGATTTTGCTTTACTGATGAAAAAAGAGGGACTTCTTGACAAAGTTCTTTTTTCGCACGATGCCGGTTGGTTTGATCCGGCCAAACCAAACGGAGGAACGTTCAGAGGCTATACAGCTATCGATAACTTTCTTATTCCGGCGCTGCTTGAAAGTGGTTTAAGTCAACCCGATATTCACCAACTTTTTGTGGTTAATCCGGCACAGGCATTTAAAATAAACAAGCGACTTCTGCCCAACTAAGCTCTATTACAACAGTTGTTTAAGCACTGTGTTTTAACATCATTATTTTATTTGTTTTACATCAGAATGATGTAACTAATTCCCCAATTTTCGTATATGATTAAACAAAAGGCCATAATGGCTGCCGTTGGCTTATTGCATTGGGATACAACTTTTAACAAGCTTAGCTATGAACTACAGATCAAATAGCATTTTAGCACACATCCCTCAAAACCGCGATGGTGAAAGAATATTAAAACAAGCCCTATTCTTTACCAATGCGCTGGACATGCGAATCTTTCTTCTTGATGTAATAAAAACGGGATCAAGATTTCTGCATAACCCTAAATCAAAAAAAAACCAAATCCGACACCGGGGAGCTTTAAACCGGTTTACCGAATTTGTTAAAAAAAGCCTTGATTCCGACATCCCGAATAACATAATTTTACGTATTGCTTGGGGCAAAATCGTTACTAATTTAATTTCTGAATCAGAACATGGTGGTTACGAGTTTGTATTGCTCGACAAAAGCGAACACAACAATAGTGAAAAGCTTACCCTAAATGATATTGATAAGTTCGTAAGTAAATCGTTTTGCCCGGTACTAACGATTCATAAAGATCATCCAACAACAAGCATTAAAAATATTGTAATTCCCATCGATATTTCTTTGCACACCAAAAAGAAACTTTATTGGGCAACATTTTTTGCGCAAAAATTTAAAGCAACCATTCATATCGTTTCGGCACTTAATGTAAATATTGAAGAACGAAAAAGTTTGGCCTACAAAAATGCAGATAAGATAAAAAAGATGCTTCAAGAGCGGGGCGTAAAATGCGATGTGGAGATAATAAAAGTTTACGAGCAGGAAAAACACAAAGCAGTTTTGCAATATGTTGAGAAAACAAAAGCTGACATGATTATTATGCGCACACACCAGGAGTTAAGGTTTACGGGTAAAAAAATTGGCAAATTTGTTTCAGAAATTATACACGGCTGCACCACACCGGTATTAACCGTTGGGGGCGTAACCCAAAGTTTCAATATGCATTCAAAATAAAAATACCAGATAGAACACAATGACCGACCGTATTGAAGAAATAACACAAAAAATTTACAACGAAGGCATTACAAAAGCAAAAAGCGATGCAGAGCAGCTTATGGCTGATGCCCGCCACAAAGCAGAAGAAATAATAGCGGCTGCGCAAAAAACCCACGAAGAAATTATTCGCGATGCACAAAAAAAGGCTCAGGAGAAGAAACAGCATACTGAAGCAGAACTACAACTAGCTGCCCGGCAATTCATGAGCCACCTGAAACAAAAAATTACCCATCTTATATGTACCGTTCAAGCTGACAATCCTGTTCGCGAAGCATTTAATGATACAGCTTTTATACAAAAACTTATGCTAACAAGCATTGAAAAATGGCATCCGGAAAGTGCCGAAGAAATGAATTTAAAAATTGTTCTTCCGGCAAGGCTGCAAAAGGAACTAACAGAATTCCTCCAGTTAAAAGCTACAGATGCCATGGATAAAGGCCTTGAAATTTCCATGGATCCGAAGCTGGAAACAGGTTTTAAAATAGGTCCAAAAGATGGGACTTACCACATTAGTTTTACCGCACAAGATTTTGCCAATTACTTTAAACCATACTTTAAAGACAAAACAAAAGAATTTCTTTTTAATGGCACCGGTAATGCTTAGCATTTATAGGTACCTGTTAATGTTGTGATAGAAATAAATTAAAGCGTTAGATACGCCGGGCTTTAAATGATTTGAAAACCATTTAAAATTCGGTTATGCTAAAAAGAGAATATCATTGTTTAATAGCGGGGCTTCCCGATTTGTTTTTCGATGAGAACAAATCTGTTGTAAGCAGTATAAATTTTAGGGAAGAACTGCAACTCCTACTTATACCGTCAGATTATAAGCTGGTTAACTATCTCTTTTTACCTCTCGACAATCAAAACTTACTAAACAGCATCGCCAAAAAACAAGCTACAAAATTTTACCCGGGCACATTAAGCAGGCAAGCATTAGAACAACAACTCGCTCCCGAAAATGAAGACATAAAACTGCCTGCATACATGCTGCAGTTTTTAAACCAGCTAAAAACAACCGAAACCAAATTGACAAACATGGAAGCCGAACGGCTTTTAAACACCTTGTTCTTTCAATATGCCCTGCGTTGCCCAAATGCATTTCTACAACAGTGGTTTAGGTTTACGCTCAACATAAAAAACGTGCTGTGCGCCTTTAACTGCCAAAAACACCACTACAAACCTGAAACACAACTAATTGATATTAAACAAGTAGAAGAAGAATACACTCTTCTAACAAACTATCGGTTTAAAGCCGACTACTTTGAAGAATTGCTTCCTTTTGCTGAAGATGTGTTCAGAATTGCAGAGACTGATATTGAAATGATTGAAAAAGAAAAAGCCATTGATAAATTGAAATGGCACTACCTGGAAGAAAACACCTTTTTTCATTTTTTCACCATCGAGCGAATTTTAGCATTTACTATAAAACTGCAAATTATGGAACGCTGGATGATGCTGGACAATAAAACGGGTAAGGAATTACTGAAAAAAATAATGGATGAAATAAAATCAAATTATGAATTCCCTGCGGAATTTAGTTTGACAAAATAAAATAATAAATATGGCTACAACAGGTAAAGTTGCCGGCATAATAGCAAACCTCGTAACAGTTCATGTGGATGGACCGGTTGCTCAAAATGAAATCTGTTACATCCATCACGGTGGCGTAGACCTAATGGCAGAAGTTATCCGCATTGGCACCGAACATGTTTATATACAAGTTTTTGAAAGCACACGCGGATTAAAAACCGGAACAGTTGTTGAATTTACGGGACACATGCTGGAAGCTACACTCGGTCCCGGAATATTATCAAAGAATTTTGATGGTTTGCAACACGACCTTGATAAAATGCAAGGCATATTTTTGCAAAAAGGAGACTATACGCAGCCGCTGGAAGAAGATAAGGCCTGGACTTTTAAACCATTGGCACAAGTTGGCGAAGAAGTTGTTGCAGGATCGTGGCTTGGAGAAGTTAAAGAAAACTGGATTGCACATAAAATAATGGTCCCCTTTACATTTAAAGGCAGCTACACGATTAAAGAGATAGTAAATGCCGGTGATTATAAAATTTACGACACCATTGCCAAAATTACCGACCAGGATGGCCATGACCACCAGATATCCATGGCACAAAAGTGGCCTGTTAAAATCCCAATAAAAGCCTACAAAAACAAGCCTCGACCTGCAAAGTTTTTAGAAACAGGAATTCGTGTTATCGACAGTATAACACCCATTGTTGAAGGAGGTACCGGTTTTATTCCCGGCCCTTTTGGCACAGGAAAAACAGTGCTGCAACACGCCTTATCAAAACAAGCAGATGCTGATATGATTGTGGTAGCTGCCTGTGGCGAACGTGCCAACGAAGTGGTAGAGATTTTTGCCGAATTTCCGAAACTCGACGATCCCAGAACCGGCAGAAAGTTAATGGAACGTACAAGCATTATCGCCAACACCTCAAATATGCCGGTTGCTGCACGCGAAGCCTCGGTATACACTGCCATGACCATTGCCGAATATTACCGCTCGATGGGGTTGAAAGTGTTACTCCTGGCCGATTCTACCTCGCGATGGGCACAGGCTCTGCGCGAAATGTCGAACAGAATGGAAGAGCTGCCAGGCCCTGATGCCTTCCCGATGGATCTTCCTGCGATAATTTCTAACTTTTACTCGCGTGCCGGTTTTGTGCACCTTAACAACGGAGAAACAGGTTCAGTTACTTTTATCGGTACCGTTTCGCCGGCAGGCGGAAACCTAAAAGAACCGGTTACCGAAGCGACAAAAAAAGCTGCACGTTGTTTTTATGCTTTATCGCAAAAAAGAGCCGACAGTAAACGCTATCCGGCCATTGATGCTGTTGAGAGTTATTCGAAGTACCTGGAATATCCTGAATACCAGGAATATGTGAGCAAAGTAATTTCGCCCGATTGGGTAAACAACATTTTGCAGGCACGAAATTTTCTTATTTGCGGAAAGGAAGCCTACGAGCAAATAAATATACTTGGCGACGATGGAGTACCCATTGAGTACCACGAAACCTTTTGGAAATCAGAAGTTATCGATTTTGTTATTCTGCAACAAGATGCCTTCGATAAAGTTGATGCTTCAACCCCCATAAACCGTCAAAAATACATGCTCAATTTGGTACTAAAAATAAGCAGCACCAACTTTCAGTTTGTAAAATTTGAAGAAGTAAACCCTTACTTCAAAAAAATTATAAATGTCTTAAAACAAATGAATTACTCAGAATTTGAGTCACAGCAGTTCAGAAAATTCGAAAAAGAATTAGCAAATATAATTGAAGAAAAGGCCGTTGCTGAAAACCAACAAATAGTAACAACAAACGTATGAAAACAACAGCTTTTCAGAAAATACATACCAAGATTGATCAGATTACCAAAGCCACATGTTCCTTGTATGCAAGCGGAGTTGGCAACGAAGAAATGGCCATGGTTAACAATCGTCTTGCACAGGTTGTTAAAATTGAAAACAACCTGGTTACCCTGCAGGTATTTTCGGGTACCGAGGGGATCCCTACCAATGCCGAAGTTGTATTTTTGGGACATGCGCCACAACTGGCAGTTAGCGACGAGCTGGCCGGAAGATTTTTTAATGCTTATGGAGCACCAATTGATGTAGGCCCGTTAGTTGATGGAATTATGACAGAAATTGGAGGGCCGTCGGTAAATCCGGTACGCCGCAAACAACCTTCGGAGCTCATTGCCACAGGAATTGCCGGTATCGACCTGAATAACACGCTGGTAACCGGTCAGAAAATACCGTTTTTTGCCGACCCCGACCAACCCTACAACCAGGTAATGGCCATGGTGGCATTGCGTGCCAAAGCCGATAAAATTATTTTGGGAGGAATGGGAATTACCAACGACGATTACCTCTTCTTTAAAAACCTGTTTGAAAATGCCGGGGCTATTGACCGTATTATAAGTTTTGTAAACACTACCGAAGACCCTCCGGTTGAGCGATTACTGGTGCCCGACATGGCCTTAACTGCCGCCGAATATTTTGCCGTGGAAAAAAACCAGAATGTTTTGGTTCTGCTAACCGATATGACCCTGTATGCCGATGCTTTAAGTATAGTATCGAACCGTATGGATCAGATACCATCAAAAGACAGCATGCCCGGCTCGTTATACAGCGATTTGGCAAAACTGTACGAAAAGGCGGTGCAGTTCCCCGATGGTGGATCAATCACCATTATTGCCGTTACCACCTTGTCGGGCGGCGATATAACCCATGCCATCCCCGATAACACCGGCTACATAACCGAAGGACAACTATTTCTGCGAAAAGAAACGGATATTGGGAAAGTCATTATCGATCCATTCAGAAGTTTATCACGTTTAAAGCAGCTGGTAATTGGTAAAAAAACACGCGAAGATCATCCACAGGTGATGAATGCAGCCATTAGGCTTTACGCTGATGCAGCCAATGCCAAAACAAAAATTGAAAATGGCTTTGACCTAACAGATTACGACAAACGCACAATCAGCTTTGCAAAAGACTATGCCAACGAACTGCTTGCCATTGATATTAATATTGAAATAAACACGATGATTGATACCGCCTGGAAATTATTTAACAAGTATTTCTCGAACGCCGAAACCGGCATAAAAGCCAATTTGGTAGAGAAATACGGTAAAACAGATGAAGTAAAACATTAAATGGAGTTGTTATGGAAAATCAATTGGTTACAATCCTTAGAGTTAAGACACCCCGGCTGGGTTCTTTTGTAAAAGACAAGCTGGAAGAACATGGGATTGAGGTTTTTTTCACCAACGAAGGATTAACCCAGGGTGAACAATACAGTCCCGATGAAGTGCTTCTAAAAGTAAAAGCCCGACAATCAGAAAAAGCAGTTGCCCGACTTTTGCAATTACACGGCGAGTATAACCTTGAAAAGGTTAGCGATGATAATAGTTTTACCGATTTACGAAGAATATTGGTGCCGGTAAAACTTAGTAAAGACTGCATTGACATTTGTAAATATGCCATTAGCCTGGCAAAAAAACAGAATGCCGAAATTAAGCTCTTGTATGTGTACCCCGACCCTACTTTTAACGAACCCGAGCGGCATACTGCCTCGTGGGAAAAGTACGTACGCATGGAGTTAAAAGAGGCGCACCAAAAAGCGCAGTTAAAACTGGTGGATTTTAGCAAAGAGTTAAAGGAACAGGTACCCGCAGAACTTTTTAATTCGGTAAAACTACACTACCGCATGCTGAAAGGTTCACCTGTAAATGTAATTACGGCAGCTTGTAAACGATACGAGCCTCATGTTATTCTCATGGGTGCCAAAACGTCAAAAAAAGCCGAAGGTGAATTTCGGGGAAAAACACTCATTAAAGTTATTGAGCAAAGTCAGCATCCGGTTTTAGCCGTACCTTATTCAGCCGTGCTTAAAGACAAAGAAACAATTAATGTAATGTATGCTACTGATTTTTATGATTCCGACCACTCTTCGCTAAACAAACTGCTCAAAATTTTAGAACCATTCAACAAAAAAATACATTGTGTACACATCGATTTAAAAGAAAATCCGAAACACCCGGAAAAAGTAGCTGAACTAAACAAAATGCTTATACGCGAGTACAGTCAACATAAAATAAAATGCGAACTTTTTAAAAGCGATAATATAGTTAAGGGATTTGAAAGTTTTGTAGAAGGTTACGACATCGATATCATTTCGCTATCAAAAATGAAACACTCGGCCTGGTACAAACTTTTTCATAAAGATTTGGTAAGAACCCTGGTTAAAACAGTACATGTTCCTATTCTAATTTTCCCGGTTTAAAAGAATTTCAACAAATTGACTATTAAATTTCAATATAACAAAACAGCCCTGCACCACCTGAATAAACAATTAAACATCAGGTTAAAGGCACTGCCTACTTTAAAAAACAAGGAGGCAGCACTGCGCCTCGAAGTAAAAAAAGCAAAAGACCACGCGGGCATGCTTGAGCAACAATTCAATAACACCATAAAAGCCCGGGAGCAATCGGCCGGACTTTGGAACGAATTTTTGCCCGAATTAATAAAAATTGCCACAATTAAACTATCAACTAAAAAAATTGCAGGTGTAGCTATTCCCGTTTTGGAAGAGATTGTTTTTGATGAAAAAGAATTTAGTCTTTTTGCCAAGCCAAGCTGGTTTCCCCATGGAATTTTGCTGATAAAGCAACTTGGTAATTTGGTAACCGAGCGTGAATTCTATTTACGAAAAATGGCCTTACTCGACCAGGCCCGAAAAAAAACTACTCAAAAAGTAAACCTCTACGAAAAAGTACAAATTCCGGGATACGAAGATGCCATTAGAAAGATAAAACGCTTCCTGGAGGATGAAGAAAACCTTTCAAAATCGGCACAAAAGATTGTAAAAAAACGACAACAGAAACATAAAGCATTAAGCGCATGATTGTTCCCATGTTAAAATATACTTTCCTGGTATTTTATAAAGAATACGACGAGTTTTTGCACCAAATGCAAAAATTGGGCGTACTGCATGTGGTCACTCAGGATATTGAGCTTAGCGAACCAACAAAACAAAAATATGCCGACCTGCAAACCCTTGAAAAAACAATTGCATGGCTGAAGAAAAGACCAGCACCGATATGCCGGCAAACAATAGAAGCCAATACCAAAGAAATTATTACCGACTTAATTAACAAGCAAAATGAGCTGGAAGAACTTGAATTTCAACAGGAATCGGTAAAAAAAGCAATACAAAAAGCCCTGCCCTGGGGTAATTTTTCAGCACCGCTTATTAAAAGCATTACGAATGAGGGGATTAGCTTAAATTTTTTCGGCACAACAAAAAAGAAGTTTGAACACATTCAGAACCGTTTTAGTACCGTAGTTCAGGTTTCGGAAACCGGCAACCAGGTACTTTTTGTACACATTAACAGCAATGGGCAAACCAATCAATTTGATGCAGAACCAATGCAGTTGCCAGCAGAATCTTATGCAGAGCTTGAAGATAAACTGGAGGCAATAACAAAGCAAATTAAAACAATTAATGAGACATTGGACTGTTACGCCCAAAACTGCATAAACCAACTTGAAAGTGAGCACAAAAATCTCGTTCAATCGCTACAGTTTGAAAGCATACTACAAAACACCCAAAAAAAAGCCGAAGACAAATTAATGCTACTTGAAGGGTGGGTACCAAAATCGAAAACTTTATTGTTAAACCATTACCTCGAACATGAGCACATTGTACATTTGTGGCGCAAAGCACGGCCGGGCGACAAAACCCCGGTTTTGCTCAGAAATAACCGTTTTAGCAAACTTTTCGAGCCTATTGGTGCAATGTTTTCACTTCCGGACTACGCTGAACTTGACCTGACCGTTTTTTTTGCCCCGTTTTTTATGATGTTCTTTGGTTTTTGTTTAGGAGATGCCGGTTACGGTTTACTTTTTCTAATTGGCGGCGGCTTGTATAAATTAAAAGCAAAAACTGAAATAAAACCTTACCTCAGCCTTATTCAGTTTTTAGGTGTGGCAACTATTTTATTCGGAGCTATTTCAGGCACTTTCTTTGGCATCAATTTAATAACTACTGAACTTTCGTTAACAGCAGAAATCAGGCACCTGTTCTTAAATCCGGATAAAATGTTCAATCTCTCGCTCATTTTGGGTGGCGTTCAAATAATTTTCGGCCTTTTTATAAAAGCCGCCAACCAAACCAAACAATTTGGTTTTAGGTATGCCCTGGCTACCTGCGGGTGGCTAATAATATTAATTGGCAGCATTTGTTATGTAATGCTATCAGCAACCGAAATTATTCCTGAAAATAAACTTATAATCTACCTGATTTTAGGAACGGGTGGCTTTTTAATATTCTTTTTCAGCGATCCCGAAGTAAATTTATTTGCGCGAATTGGTAAAGGCATCTGGGATGTTTACTCAACAGTAACAGGTATTTTTGGCGACCTTTTATCTTATATCCGCTTATTTGCCCTTGGTTTATCGAGTGCCATTCTCGGATTTGTAATTAACGACATTGGCCTGCAAATTCTTGGATCCTCCAAAATTCTGGGCCCCGTTTTCTTTGTTATATTCCTGTTGCTCGGACATACCTTAAACATTTTAATCTCGTCGCTCGGATCGTTTGTTCACCCCATGCGCTTAACATTTGTTGAATTCTATAAAAGCGCAGGTTTTTCCGGTGGCGGGCAGGCTTACCAACCTTTTGAGACAATTGATGGCATTGAAGAAAAAACGAATAAATACAAATAAATACAATAAACTTTAAACATTTAAATTATGACAACAGCAGTAATTTTAGCCTATATCGGCTTAGCCATAATGCTTATTTTATCTGGAATTGGCAGTGCCGTTGGCGTATCGAAAGGTGGAAATGCCACCGTTGGCGCTCTAAAAAAGAAACCCGACAAATTTGGTAGTTACCTCTTACTAAGCGCCTTACCCGGCACACAAGGTTTATATGGCTTTGCCGGTTTTTTTATTATTAACAGCCAGGGAATAATTACCACCGAAATGAGTATGCTTCAGGGAGTTGCGATTTTGGCTGCCGGACTTACACTTGGATTTGTTGGCTTCTTTTCAGCGTTAAACCAGGGCGGCGTAACCTCAAACGGAATTGCGGGTATTGGATCGGGCCACGACATTTTTGGTAAAACAATGGTGCTGGCCGTATTCCCTGAATTGTATGCCATTATTGCATTTGCAGCCACATTTTTAATAAGTATTAGTTTATAGCACCTCATTTCCAAAATAAAAGTGAAGTAGCTGATTCTTTATCTCCGGAAGAATGATTTCATGATGTCCAAAATCAGCTTATAGCGCAGTATTTTAAGTACTGCAAAACCCTAAAAACACTGCGAAAAAGGTATAATGCGCAGCCGTAATATTCACCTTGCGTCAGAATTGATTTTTCATTAAAACCACTCAATACGAACAAATCTAGTTTTCGGTAACTTCAACTCTTTTATGCCACTACTCTTATCTTTGCCCTTTTTCCATCTAAAAAAATCAATAGCCGACTGAAATAGATGATTTTTACCGGCTTATCGAATTAAGCGAAAAATTACAAAACCCATTTTAGCGATTTTCAAAAACTATCGCTTATTTTAGGCTCGATTTAGCAAAATATATGGATATAACACAATTATCATTTGAAACGCCTGTTGAGTTGATTAATCTGGCGCTTGAAAACAGTTTGATTGGAAGTTTGGGAATAATAATTACCAAAATTGGCGAAGGAGAAGTTGAAGGCATGATGCCTTTGTCTTCGAAAAACTCACGTCCTGATGGCATTCTGCATGGTGGTGCAAACCTGGCTTTAGGCGAAACACTTGCCGGCTTAGGCAGTATGTTATTGGTAGATATGAAAGCCTTTGACGTTTTGGGAATTATGGTAAATGGCAACCACACCGGAGTGCTAAAAAACGGGAGTGCCACTGCCCTTGCAAAAATCATTCACCAAGGCAAACAAACCCACATCTGGAATGTTGATATCTTTAACCAGGAAGGGAAACTGATTTCGGCTGTACGTGTTACCAATATGATTACTGAAAAGAATGAGCGATAAGGAAAAACTGATACTTTTTATTGATAAACTTCTTGAAAAAAACTGCTCCTTTGCGCTATGGTCGGTGCCCGGCGATAGTACACTTGAGTTGCTCATTTCATGCCAGGAAGCACTTATTTATCCCAGGCAATTTAACCGTTTAAACGGACAGGAAGGTTTTGTTTTTGCCCCATACCACATTAGCGAAACCACACCTCTTATTTTGTTAAAACCTGATATTTACAAAACAGGAATACAGCAAATACTTCGTTTGGATATTGAAACAATTCCAAGGTGCCAAAAAAAGAATGAGGGCTGCCAATCTCATTTTATTATTGATAAAGAAGACTACCTGAACGACATTTCGGAAACTGTACATACCATAAAAAACACCAAGCTATCAAAAGCGATTGTTTCACGTATTATTCCGGTAAAAAGAAACGAGGAATCGCTGGGTAAATTATATGTTCAGCTGTTGAACCAAACCCCAAATGCTTTTGTGTATTTGGTAAATCTGCCCAAAGCCGGCATTTGGATGGGAGCAACACCTGAGATTTTACTAAAATCAGAAGGAAAAACACTGGAAACTGTTTCGCTGGCCGGAACACAAGCCCGCCATAATAAAAAAGAGTACGCATGGAACACCAAAGACATTGAAGAGCAGGCCTTTGTTTCGCGCTACCTGCTTGATGTATTTTACCAGTTTAACATACATCCGTATACCACGCGTGGCCCCGAAACACTCGAAAGCGGCAAAGTCGCTCACCTGGTAACCAGCTTCCAATTTGCAAAAAAGAAGCTTGAAGACAGTCTGGGTGATTTTATTGCCGAATTGCATCCAACGCCTGCGGTATGTGGCTATCCCAAACAAAAAGCCGATAAATTTATACGGCAGATTGAAAAACACGACAGGAGGTACTACAGTGGGTTTCTTGGTCCCTGGCAACTTAAAGATTCAGTAAGATTATTTGTAAATTTGCGCTGCATGGAAATTTTGCCTCAACAATACATGCTGTATTCAGGCGGAGGGATTACTTCGCGTTCAGTGCCCGAACAAGAATGGGAAGAAACCAATAACAAGGCAAAAACATTGTTATCGGCAATAGAAGCTATACAATAGAATGATTTCAGACAAAAAACACGTTCAGCAACTGGCAGCGCTCCTGCAACAGAAAGGTATTAGCGATGTTGTGATTTCTCCCGGATCGAGAAACGGCCCAATGATTCATACCTTTTCCGGCTCGGGCTTATTTAATTGCCGTACTGTTGTTGACGAACGCAGCGCAGCATACTTTGCGCTTGGTTTGGCACAGGCTAATAAAAAGCCGGTGGTAATTGTTTGCAGCTCGGGCACAGCCACTTTAAATTATGCACCAGCCGTTGCCGAAGCTTTTTATTTGAAAGTTCCACTGGTGGTTATTACTGCCGATCGCCCCGAATACTGGATTGACCAGGGCGAGAATCAGTGTATCAACCAAAAAGGCATTTATTCAAATTTTGTAAAAAAAGAATACCAGCTGCCACTTGGCGAAACCGAAACTGAACTATGGCAGGCAGCAAACGAGATAAACCAATGCCTGAACATTAGCCTTTCGGGACAACCTGCACCTGTGCACATTAATGTACCGCTTGAGGAGCCATTGCACCAATTGGCAGACATTGATTTGCCTGATGTAAAAGAAATAAATGAACCGCAAAACATACCCACAGTTGACGCGGATCTTACGCAAAAACTGGTTGACGAGATTAATAACTCGAAAAAAATAGTAATACTTGCCGGGCAGCAGAATGCCAACAAAGAGTTGGATACGCTTTTAACCGCATTTGCAAAAAAAACAGGTGCAGTTGTTTTAAAAGAACACCTGTCGAATTTGAATAGCACGCAGTTTTGCGGCAATATTGATACAATGATGGCCGCCATATTAAACAATAAGGTGGAAGATTTTCAAGCTGATTTGTTAATCTCCTTTGGCGGACATTTTGTTTCAAAATCATTAAAACAGTTTTTACGTAAAAATAAAGCTTGTGCACATTGGCACCTTTCACCAGCAAACGATTATTACGATACCTATCAATCGCTAACCCGTGTAATTCAAGCTGATGCAGCCAGCTTTTTCAGCCACTTACATTCTAAGATTTTTACACAAGAAAGCCCATATTTCCAGCGCTGGAAAAACAAGGAAGAAGAAGTAATTGGCCTGCAAAATAAATATGTGGAAACACTTCCGTTCTCCGACCTGAAAGTAACTCTGGAACTTGCCCGGAGAATACCGGAATACAGCGATCTGCATTTAGGAAACAGCACACCTGTTCGCTATGCCTTGCTGGCGAATTTTAACACTACCATCACGTTTTATGGCAACAGGGGTACCAGCGGAATTGATGGCTCCTTATCAACGGCTGTTGGCTTTGCATCCGTATCAGAAAAATTAAATACCGTTTTAATTGGCGACCTGTCGTTTTTCTACGATTCTAACGCACTGTGGAATAACTATGTGGGCAAAAACCTAAGGATTGTAGTTATTAATAACGGTGGAGGAAATATTTTCAGCCTGATTAAAGGGCCTGGAGAATCGCCGGCATTTAAGCAGTATTTTTATGCTGAAAATAAATACAGCGCGGCAGGAATAGCCCAAACATTTGGGTTGGATTATTTATGCGCCGACAACGAAACGAACTTAAATACCGCTTTGAATGATTTGTATCATCCCGGGCGAAAGAAGCCCACAATTTTAGAAATTTTTACCGACGCAGAAGTGAACACAAACACCTTTCGCGGACTTTTTAACTTTGTAAAACAATAAAAAAAATAACATGAGTACAGCACGTAAATGGGAAACCATTAAGAAATATGAAGATATTTATTTCGACTACTTTGATGGTATAGGAAAAATTACCATCAACCGCGAGGAAGTAAGAAACGCTTTCAGGCCAACAACCGTTAACAACATTAGCGATGCCCTGCAAATTTGTCGTGAAGACCAGCGCATTAATGTGATTGTACTTACCGGCGCCGGCGATAAAGCTTTTTGCTCGGGTGGCGACCAAAATGTTAAAGGAACAGGAGGGTATATCGACGAAAACGGCATTCCTCGCCTCAATATTCTGGAGGTGCAAAAACAGATTCGCAGTATGCCAAAACCTGTAATTGCAATGGTGAATGGTTTTGCCATTGGCGGCGGCCATGTGTTGCATGTGGTTTGCGATATAAGTATTGCCAGCGAGAATGCCATTTTCGGACAAACAGGGCCAAAAGTTGGCAGCTTCGATGCCGGACTGGGTTCGTCGTACCTGGCCAGCATTGTTGGGCAAAAGAAAGCCCGCGAAATTTGGTTTATGTGTCGGCAATACTCCGCTCAGGAAGCATTAGAAATGGGGCTTGTAAACAAAGTTGTTCCTCTCAGCCAGCTGGAAGATGAAGTGGTAGCCTGGGCACAAAAAATGCAGGAACACAGCCCATTGGCTTTACGAATGTTAAAACTTGGTTTGAATGCCGAATTGGATGGACAGATTGGAATACAGGAGTTTGCCGGAAATGCAACGCTTTTGTATTACCTCACCGAAGAAGCACAGGAAGGTAAACATGCTTTCCTTGAAAAACGTAAACCAGACTTTAACAAATACCCAAAATTCCCATAAATAAATTAGATTTCAGTTATTATGGCGAAAGCGAAAAGCTGGATAAAAGCAGCACGACTGCGTACACTACCCCTGGCATTATCGGGCATTTTAATGGGTTCGGCCCTGGCAGCTTTTTGGAGAGAATTTAACGCCATCATCTTTGTGCTTGCGCTACTCACTGCCACGTTAATACAGGTATTTTCGAATTTTGCCAACGATTACGGCGATTTTAAAAAAGGTACCGACAACCACCAACGATTGGGCCCAACCCGCACCATGCAGGGTGGCGAAATTACCATTAGCGAAATGAAACAAGGGATGTGGCTAATTGGCAGCTTAAGTTTTTTGTTTGGCCTGGCCCTGGTTTTTGCAGGTACCCGACAAAACGGGCCTCTGGTTTTCTTTATTTTTATTGGTTTGGGTGTTTTGGCCTTGCTGGCAGCTTATTTTTATACGGCTGGCAAACGATCGTACGGTTACATTGGCCTGGGCGATTTGTTTGTATTTTTGTTTTTTGGGCTGCTACCGGTTACTGGCGTATTTTTTTTACACGCCGGAACCATTGATCAGTCCGTTTGGCTCCCGGCCATTAGCATTGGCCTGTTAAGCACTGGTGTGCTAAACCTGAATAATACGCGCGATATCGATAACGATAAACAATCGGGGAAAATAACAATTGCCGTAAAACTGGGGCCGGTTTACAGTCGCATTTACCAGGCCTTGCTGGTTATTTTCGCCTGGCTGGCACTTATTGTGTTTACCGTACAACAACATAAGGCATTAGGACAATGGCTTTTCGTGTTGATTTTGCCGCTTACCTTACTCGACCTCTTCAAGATTTTAAAGATAAAAGACGGACGCCAGCTTGATCCTTTTCTTAAACGGTTGGCGCTACAAACATTGGCATTAACACTGCTTTTCGCATTAGGCTTTTTAATTGCACAATGAAGGCATACTACAAAAAATACGATTTACTGTTTAAACAGCCTGCAGGCACCTCGCGGGGAGTGTTAAAAAAAAGGCCTGTTTGGTTGCTTTTTATCGAAAAAAATGGAATTACCGGAATTGGGGAATGTGCTCCCTTGCCCGGATTAAGCAAAGAAACTCCTGCCGATGTTGAAAAGTTGCTTGTTAAGCTTTGTAGTAATCCCGCCACCTTTCAACAAAATATTGATTTATTAGCCGAATTTCCTTCGGTAAAACTTGCTTTAGAAACAGCGCTTTTGGATCTGAAAAACGGAGGTAAACAGCTTATCTTCCCATCCGCATTTTCGGCAGGTAAAGCGGGTATAAAAATTAATGGATTGATTTGGATGGGCGAAATTGCTCACATGCAACAACAAATACACGAGAAACTGCAGGCCGGTTTTTCTTGCATTAAATTAAAAATAGGTGCTAAAAGTTTTAAAGAAGAGCTATCGCTTTTAGCTGCCATCCGCAAGCAGTTTTCAAGCGATAAAATAATGCTGCGCGTTGATGCTAACGGGGCATTCAAAACTGGCGAAGCAAGTGACAAGCTGCAAGAATTGGCCGAATTTGATATTCATAGCATTGAGCAACCCATTGCGGCCGAACAGTGGAAAGAAATGGCCAGACTCTGCCAAACAACTCCCCTACCCATTGCCCTCGACGAGGAACTGATTGGCATCAATACCCCAGATGATAAAAAGCGATTACTCGATACCATTCAACCGCAGTTTTTGGTACTAAAACCCAGCTTGCACGGTGGAATATCGGGCTGCAACGAATGGATTGAATTGGCTAATGAACGTGCAATTGGCTGGTGGATTACCTCGTACCTCGAATCAAATATCGGCTTAAATGCCATTGCGCAGTGGGCTTTCACCAAACAATCGGCCTTGCACCAGGGACTGGGAACCGGTCAACTTTTTACCAACAATTTTGCTTCTCCGCTTGAAATAAGGGGCGAAAAACTATGGTATAATCCCTCTAAATATTTTGAAATTTAATGGAGCTGTTTCCTGCAAATATCACACTTAACGGCCACCAACAAAGCGTTGAAAAGCTGTTGCAGCAAACGGGCGAAACTGCCTGGCAACAAGAGTTTATTGATTTTTTAAAACAATGGTACAACAAAAACGATTTTATTGAAGTGCAAACATCAGGTAGTACGGGTACTCCAAAAACCATTTCATTGAAAAAACAATTTGTTGCAGCAAGCGCAATGCGTACCATCCGCTATTTTAATTTAATAGAAAGCGACCGCATTTTACATTGTTTGCCCCATAAATTTATTGCCGGAAAGCTAATGACAGTGCGTGCACTTTTGGGCAAACTGGATTTGTACCTAATTGATCCGGCATCGGATTTTACCAACCTGAGTGCAGCGAAACCCATAAAATTTGGAGCTATGGTTATAAACCAGGTCAGCAAATACCTGGCACTTCCCCATCGCAACATACAACAGTTGCTTATTGGTGGCTCTGCTATAACTGAGGATTTAAAAACACGCCTGCAATCTATTTCAACACAGTGCTATTCGAGCTATGCAATGACTGAAACTGCCACACACATTGCTTTACAACAATTAAACGGCCCGGATAAAACAGATAATTACCAGTGCCTTGAGGACATTTCAGTTGAGTTGGACCAACGCGGCTGTATAAAAATTTTTATGCCTGGGTTACCCGGAAATTCAATTCAAACCAACGACCTTGGCAAAATTTTGGCCGGCAACCAATTTAAAATTTTAGGTAGAATTGATAATGTTATTATTTCCGGCGGCATGAAGTTTATACCAGAGCAGCTGGAAACAAAACTTGAGAACCAGCTATTGCTGCCTTTTTTTGTAGGATCAGAACCCGATGATGGCCTGGGAGAAAAAATAGTATTGTTTGTTGAACACGCAAAAGATGAACTATTGGAAAAAGCAATTAGCGCCACTTGCAAGAAGTACCTAAGCAAATACGAACGGCCCAAACGAATTATCTTTCTGGAAAAAATTCCAAGAACAAAAAACGGAAAAATACAACGAAAACGATAATGACACCCCGACTGCTCATTCAGGTTTTTATACAAATTGTAATGTGCCTGGCTTTAACACTATTCTCTTTTCTAATTCTTTGGATGGAATTGCGGATTACAAAATATTGAGACCAATACTTTTTGTTCTTCAATTTGCATTGCTTCCAACCTGGATAGTATTCACTCATTATCAATTCTTTAAATTAAAAAACGAATGGAAAAGACCGTTTGGAATGATAATTTTTGTTATGCTTTCAGATCTGATAATTCTATTGGCCGGTATTTTTTCATTTCTCGTATGGATGGACTTGGCAGATGGAAAAACCAGCTTTTTACTTCCGTAAAATAAGTATGCAAATGCAGCTTAGTTTAAGGAGTGGCCAATTATTTATTCGGACTACTTCGGGTTTAATCTTCCCATTTTTTAAAAACCAGTGTGGCATTGTGGCCGCCAAAGCCAAAACTATTGGTTATGGCCACTTTTACTTCGGCCTGAATACTTTTTCCGGTAACAATATTTATCGATTTTGGTATTACAGGATCAATTTCAGTAGTATTTATTGTTGGCGTTATTAAGCCTGTTTCAATGGCCTTTATGCACAGTATTGACTCTACCGCACCCGCAGCTCCCAGCAAATGCCCGGTCATTGATTTTGATGAGCTGATTCTCAAGTTTTCAGGACTTTCGCCAAAAAGTTTACGGATTGCATTTATCTCACTTATATCGCCAATAGGTGTTGAAGTTGCGTGTGCATTCAGGTAATCCACCTCATCGGGTGCCACACCTGCTTCCGCCAGGGCCAGTTCCATTGCTTTTGCAGCCCCTTCTCCTTCGGGGTGCGATGCGGCCACATGGTAGGCATCAGAGGTCATTGCGGCACCAACAATTTCAGCATAAATTTTTGCACCTCGCTGTTTGGCGTGTTCATAATCTTCCAGAATCAGTGTTCCTGCTCCCTCACCCATCACAAAACCGTCGCGTTGCACATCAAACGGGCGAGAAGCTTTTTCAGGATGCTCGTTATTAACCGATAAAGCACGCATGGCATTAAAACCACCAATCCCCATTTCAATAATTCCTGCTTCAGAGCCACCGGTTACAAAAACTTTAGCTTTACCCAAACGGATGTAATTGTAGGCATCCATAATGGCCGTATTTGAAGTTGCACATGCCGATGCAGTGGTGTAACTCATTCCCTTTAGGCCAAATTTTAATGAGATCATTCCTGCTCCCATATTTATCAGCATTTTAGGTCCCAACATCGGGCTAAAACGGGGTTCGCCGGTTTTTGCATAAATTTTCACCTCTTTTTCGTAGTAATCCATTCCCCCCTGACCGGAGCCCCAGATTACGCCAATGTCGTACGGCGAAATACTTTGCAAATCGAGACCACTATCGTTTAAGGCTTCCTGAGTAGCAATTAAAGCATATTGCGAAAACAGATCGGTTCGTTTAATGTCTGTTCGATCCAAATAATCTTTTACGTTATAATTTTTTAACTGGCAGGCAAATTTGGTTTTAAATTTGGTGGTATCGAAACGGGTAATCGGAACAGCCCCACTGGTGCCATTCACTGCATTTTCCCAAAATTCGTTTATCGTATTTCCGATTGGTGTTAAGGCACCCATTCCGGTTATTACAACTCGTTGTCTTTCCATACACATTTGTACACACCTGTTATTATGGTGCATCTTCTATTTCGTTTAGCTATCGGTATATTCGTATTCAGTTAAACACGAATAGTAAGCAAATATAATTACTTATTTAAAAGATGGTCTTTCTGAAGGTTTTAATCGTAAAAACATCTTCAATTGAACAGATAACACTTGTTGATAATTGGGATTAAAAGCCCATTACATATCATTTCAGGTTTGCAACAAAATGTATGGAGCTTAACAGTCTAAAAGCACTAAAGGTTTATTTTGTTAAAATGAAGCCCTTCGCTTTGCACAGAGCGGGCATATTTTACTGCCGGTTTTCCGAAAAGAAGAATATAGCCTAACTCATGATTTTCAGGAATACCAATTTGGCTTGCCAGCTCCGGAGCAAGAACTTTCAATACCATTTTTATAAACCCATTCCATAGCGTTCCTATTTCATACGAATTGGCCAGCAACTCGAAGTAACTAAGAGCAATATGACAATCGGCATCGGGTGAGGCCACATTTTTTGGAGCCGATGTAATTAAAACATGCGGCGCATCGCGAAACAGTACATCAATTTGTTTGCTTTCCCACAAACGTTGCAAATCGTTTAAAAAAGCCATTCGCTCGGGTATTTTTCCTGCAGCGTTCGCTTCTTTAATCGCATGGTAAATTGCGTTGCGAAATTTACTTAATTCGCTTTTTGTTTCGGTAACCGAAAACAATACCGAATTTTTATTATGTCCGGTTGGCGCGTAGGCCGCTGTTGCCAGCAATTCGTGAATAAACGCCGGTTCTAACTCATCAACTTTAAATTTGCGAATAGAGCGACGTGTTTTTATTAACTGAGTCAGGGCTTCCGGTTCTACAATATTTTTTTTAACCGTTATGCTGTCTTCCGGTTTTTTGCCCCAGATTGAAAGTGCCGCTGTTGGACAAATCGCCAAACAATGTTGACATTTTATACATTGGGCTTCTTTCCCGTACTTTATTTCAGGAAATTCACTTTTTGGATTAATGATTAATACCGGGCAATCAGCGGCACACAAGCCACATTGCGTACATTTAGCTTTATCAATTTTAAAATCGATCATTTTTGGTGTATTTTTTAAAGGCTGCAAAGGTAAAAGTTGTGCATGAAACTTCTGTCACAATTACGTTTTCAAAGGCAAAAACCACAATCAGGTAACCTTTGCAAACAGCCTTAATGCTTAAAATACGTTTTGCGAAAACGCAAAGCCACATTCACCAAAGCAATCATTACGGGTACTTCAACCAAGGGGCCAATTACGGCGGCAAACGCTTCGCCCGAGTTCATTCCAAAAATGGCAATAGCCACCGCAATAGCCAACTCAAAATTGTTGCTGGCAGCTGTAAACGATAAGGTTGTACTTTGCTCGTAGTTGGCACCAACTTTCTTGCTCATAAAAAACGAAAGTAAAAACATTACCACAAAATAAATTAACAGCGGTATTGCAATTAGTACCACATCGAGCGGAATTTTCACAATGTACTCGCCTTTTAACGAGAACATTACCACAATGGTAAACAACAGGGCAATTAATGTTACGGGGCTTATTTTAGGAATAAATTTTCGTTCGTACCACTGTTTACTTTTCACCCGTACCAACACAAAACGGGTAATAAAACCGGCTGCAAACGGAATACCAAGATAAATTAAAACGCTTTCGGCAATTTGTGCAATAGTAATGTTTTCAACCGCGCTGTTTGTTGGAACGCCAAACCAGCCGGGTAAAACGGCAATAAAAAAGTAAGCGTAAACCGAAAAAAACAATACCTGAAAAATGGAGTTAAAAGCTACCAATCCGGCAGCGTATTGTGTGTCACCTTTGGCAAGGTCGTTCCAAACAATTACCATAGCAATGCAACGTGCCAAACCAATCATTATAATTCCGTACATATACGGCAGGTTGGCATTATTCTCGCCCGGGAAAAGTTTAAAAAACAAAATCCCAAGTGCAAACATCAACACCGGGCCAATTACCCAGTTTTGAACCAGGGAAAGTGTGAGTACCTTATAATTTCGAAATACATCGCCCAGTTCCTCGTACCTGACTTTTGCCAGCGGCGGATACATCATCAGAACTAAACCAATGGCAATGGGCAAATTTGTGGTACTTTCTTCCGAAGGTTTTAGTCCTTCCCAAAATTCGGCAATACCCGGGAAAAAATATCCTGACAAAACTCCTACAGCCATTGCCAGGAAAATCCAGAGCGTGAGGTAACGATCGAGAAATTTTAAGCGTTTTTTTGATGGCATTTTTTTAGATTTTTAGACTATGAGACACAAGATTTTTAGATTTAAACTGGCAGTAGGCAAGATTGCAATTGGCAAATATTATCTTCCGTTAAACAGAACTTATTTCAGTATCTCTTTAATAAAGACTCGGAAACAAAATCGGAGTGAAGTGCTAACGAATATTAGCAATTCTGCCGACCGAAGACTGCCTACTTTAACTCTGAACTCTAAACTTACGCAAGTTGCGGCTTAATCTCCTCTTCGTATAGTTTGATGAAACCTTCTTTAATCTCGTCGCGTATGCGTTGGAATTCGCTCCAAATAAACTCGTCAGTTCCTTCGACATGCGATGGATCGTCGTAGCCCATGTGCAAACGGTTTTTTACTTTCCCGAAAAATGCCGGACAATTTTCGTTTGCACCACCACAAACTGTTATTACATAATCCCACTCATCGTTTAAAAATTTATTTACCGAATCAGAGCTATGTCCACTGATATCGATACCAATTTCAGCCATGGCTTTCACCGCGCCCCGATTCAATTTTCCTGATGCTTCGGTTCCTCCCGATTCAACCTGAATGCGTTTGTCGAACGATTGTAAAAAGCCGTGTGCCATCTGGCTGCGGCAACTGTTTCCGGTACAAAGTATTAGTACTTTCATTTTAAACTATTTAATATTTTTATTCGTATTATTTTAACTTAACTACATGTATTTGAGGAACAATTCAAACCATTAGTGAATTTTCTGGTCAAATTTTTTAACAGCTCAATTTTCTCCGGGTTTAAACAGTATTTTGTTTTCACGCCTTCAATGTGCCCCTGAATTAAACCAGCATCCTTTAGCTCTTTAATATGCTGATTTACAGTAGTTCTTCCCAACGGAATTTCATCTGAAATATCGCCGGTTATACAGGTATCGGTTTCTGATAGGTATTGCAATATCCGTAAGCGTGCCGGATGTGCCAACGCTTTAAAAAAAGCAGCCTGCTCCGTTAATTCCCGGTCGAACAATTCTGTTTTTGACTGTACCATTTTGTTGTTCCTTTTCTTTATGACGCAAATATACGTCAAAATCCAATATTGACGTATACATACGTTTAATAAATTATTAAGTTAATGTGAAAAAAATATTAACCAGGATTTAGGCCTTAATTTTATTGTACAGCCCCATCAATCTGGTTTGATAAATTTCTTTAATCGATTCCTCGGCTTCACCAATTGGTTTAACCGGAATAAGGTCTTTTACTTCATCAGCCGATAATCCTGAATGGAAAAAGATAGCCATCGATTTTTTCAGGCTTGCCTCAATGGTTTTTGCAGCCTCCTTTTCATCCAGGCCTGTGGCTACGGCAATCTTTTGCATTTCTTCCCACTGAAACCAAAAGTATGTAGGCAACATGGCCGAAACAATGGCGTAGCCCTCTAACTTACCTTCTTCCACTTCAAAGTTTTTGCCTAAAGCTTTTACCATTTTCATGAATTGCTTTTTACACTTTTTCTTTGCTTCAGGATAAAAAGCAACCGGATTGTAGCCTTTATTTATATAAGAAGTTGCATTGGGAATCATTCGTACAATTTTTACATTTCCTAAAACTGCAGCTATCTTTTCAATGGTAAATTTTGGGGCAAGTGAAAGCACCAGAGTTTCTTCCGAGACGACATCTTTTATGTTGGCGAGCGTTTCCCCCATCACAGGTGGATGAACAGCCAGAACTACCATTTGCTGACCGGCAGCTTCTTCCGCCGATTGGGCTAATTCAATTTCCGGAAATAATTCTTTCAGTTCACTCAGCGTTTCGCTGTTAGGGTCGAATACTTTTACGTTATCAAAAACTGTGTTTTTGTTTTGAAACGCCTGCAGAAAAATTTTGGTAATCCTTCCGCCACCGATAAAGCCAATGGTTTTTGTTTTCATTTTGGTTTCAGTTTTTTTGTTTTGGTTGATTTATTTGCAGTTTACAAGATAAAATTGAACAGGTAACCCAGCAGGATGATAAACAAGGTAATTGTTCCGAAGAAAATCCCGATGAGTTTCCATTTCATTACTTTTTTCAGTAAAGTAGCTTCGGGTAACGAAAGCCCTACCACTGCCATCATAAAAGCAATGGCAGTTCCCAGGGGCACGCCTTTAGCCACAAACACCTGAATTACCGGAACAATTCCGGCGGCGTTGGCATACATTGGCACGGCAAGTATTACAGCCAACGGTACGGCATACCATTTATCTGCTGAAAGGAATTCCGTAAAGAAATCTTCAGGTACATAACCATGCATAGCCGCTCCTATGGCGATACCAATAAGAACATATAACAACACTTTTCGAACAATATTCCAGCCTTCGTTAATAATGGACGGTAATCGGTCGATGAACGGTGTTTTTTCGCCCTCCCACCGGGCATTTTCGGCAGATGAATTTTGTTGAATTTCACGTACCCAATCACTCAGATAACGATCGAGTTTTAGTTTTCCTAAAATGTAGCCACCAGTCATCCCCAAAAGAATTCCGCTTGACGCATAAATTAAGGTAGCTTTTACTCCAAACATCCCAAGGAACATGGCAACGGCAACTTCGTTTACCAAGGGCGAAGTTATGAGATACGAAAAAGTAACTCCCAAGGGAATTCCGCCTTGTACAAAGCCAATAAACAAAGGAATAGATGAACACGAGCAAAATGGTGTTACCGCGCCAAAAAACGAGGCAAAGAAATATTCAAGGCCATACATTTTTTTGGTAGTCAGGTAAACGCGCAAACGTTCAACCGGAAAATAGGCATTTACCACCCCCATAAGCGTACTGATAAGGAAAAGCAAAATCAGAATTTTGATGGTGTCGTAAATAAAAAAGTTTATGGCTTCTCCCAGGTGCGACTCCCGTTTTAAGGTAAATATGTTATAGGTCAGGTAATCAACAAAACCCGGAAGAAAATAATATACCCCTAACAATGCCGGTAAAACTACTGCAATTGATGCAATCAGTCCAATCCGTCTTCTCCTCTCATGTTTCTCCTCCTTATTTTCAATTGCTATTTTATACGTATTCATTTTTTCATTTCGTTTTTCGTAGAATTACGAACATTGTTGTCAAAAATTTTTGAGGTGTTTTCCTCTTTCAAAATTATTCAGCCATTTTGTTCACCCCTGTCGCTTCCTCAGGACTCCTGTCCCCGAAAGTGGACAATCCGCAAAAAAAGGGAGGCCAGAAGGTATTTGAACGATTCAAATTCTAATCATCTTTCATAAGAACATAACCACGCAATAATAAATCCCTACGCCAATAAAAAGCACTGCCACCACGCGCCGGAACCATATTTCGAAGTTTTTCATTTTATTGTAAAAGCCACCTATTGAGCCAACACTAAATGCAATCAGCCAGGCAAAAATAATTACCGGAATTCCGGTGGCCAGCGCAAAAACCATGGGTAAATACAAACCGCTGGCACTACTTATGGTCATGGGTATTAGCATACCAAAATACAACACTCCACTGTACGGACAAAAGGCCAGGGCAAATACAATACCCAACAACAGCACGCCCCAAAATCCTTTATTCTGCTTGTTCTCCATTTTCTCGGTTAATGAACCAATTCCTGGAATCGTCAATTTAAGCACACCCAGCATAAATAACCCAATTACAATTAATAATGGCCCCAGTATTTTTTCGCCCCAGGTTTGAAAAAATCCTTCGAGATTAAACTGGCTGGCTCCCAAAAAGAATAAAATCCCAATTGCTGTGTATGAAATTCCGCGCCCCAATGTGTAAACCAAACCACTGGTAAAAACCTTACGCTTGCTTTCAATGTCTTTACTGATAAAACCGATGGCAGTAATATTGGTCGCCAACGGACACGGACTAATGGCTGTCATCAGTCCGAGCAAAAATGCCGACAGAATGGGCACCTGCGAGTTCTCAAACAAGTTTAATAATACTTCCATAATTTTGTACTGCATTTTCAGCTTTTCACTATGCTTTAACTGACACCTGAATTAACAGTTGCTGTAAGCAGAGTTGAACTGTGTCCGAACCAGAAACTACAACAGCGAGTCGATTGTCGATTTTAATTTAGCTTCCAGCTTTTCTGGCTTATTACGGGCATACATAAACGCAGGGCTGGTTAGGTTTACAGCTTTGTCGCCTTTTACCAACAACAATGTTTGTCCGCTAACTTTATACTTGTCTACCAATGCTTTGTTCTCTGCTTCTTCGCGGTTAATCGACACAAACTCAACCGTTCCCTTATAGTTTTCAGCAATAGTTTGTTTGGTAACTTTCTCTACCGCTTCGCAGGTTGCACAACGGCGAGTTGCATGAAAATAGTATGCTTTTACATTCGTGTCGGTTTGTTTGGCATCACAACATGCTTCTGTTATTGAGGCATCAGCCAAAGCATTTTTTGAATTACAACATTGTGCTGAAGCGGTATAAACTCCGGCCACGATTACAAGCGCTAAAAGTGTTAGTAGTTTTTTCATGATTGTTTTTGTTTTTTATTTTTTTACAAGTTAAAGGTTATTAATCAGCCACTCAGATTGGCTAACTCAAAATTGATTTCAATTCTTTTACCGAAGGTAACTTCCCTTTTAAAACCACTTCTCCATCAACTACCAGTGCAGGTGTTGTCATTACCCCGGCTTGCATAATTTTATAAATATCTTCTACCTTTTCAATGTTCGCATCCAAATTTAGTTCGGCTGCAACTTCGCGCGTCATTTTCTCCAACTGTTTGCATTTCGCGCAACCTGTTCCCAATACTTTAATTTCCATATTTTTTTTCTTTTTATTCGCCGTTCGCCAATTAACGAACAACTAATTCAAAATTTTTTAAACATTCAAAAATCCTTTAAACAAGCGCTGGGCTTCTTCCCAGTTTTCCTTATTTACACAATATTTTACCCGGGGAGCTTCAATTTCTCCCTGAATTAAACCGGCCTCTTTTAATTCTTTTAAATGTTGCGAGAGTGTAGATTTGGCAATGGGTAATTCATTGCTTAAATCGCCACTGTAACAACAACTTTGTTTGCCTAATAACTGCAACACATACACGCGAACCGGGTGCCCCAGTGCTTTTGCGTAACGTGCCAGCTTTTGTTGCTCGTCTGAAAAAATTTGTACTTCCATTTGCTTCTTGTTCGTTGTTCGCAAAAATACGAACAACCTTATTATGTGCAAACAATTTCTGCCATTTTTTTCATTTTTTTTAAATCGCTTGCGATACAATAATTATTATCTATATTTGTATCGCAAGCGATTTATTCATTCACGATTATAAAATTGAACAATGGAAAACAGTTTTTATCAATTTAAAGCAAACAGTATACAAGGCAAAGAAATTACAATGGATGCCTACAAAGGAAAAACAATTTTAGTGGTAAACACGGCCAGCAAGTGTGGGTTAACGCCGCAGTTTGAAGGCCTCGAAGAACTGTATCAGAAATATAAAGAGAAGGGTTTGGTTATTCTTGGCTTTCCGTGCAACCAGTTTGCTAACCAGGAACCCGGCGATGAAAAATCTATTTCCAAAGGATGTGTTTTAAATTATGGCGTAAGCTTTCCGATGTTTTCGAAGATTGATGTAAACGGAGAAAATGCGCATCCAATTTACAAGTATTTAAAAACGGAATTAAAAGGTACTTTTGGCAGCAAGATTAAATGGAATTTTACCAAGTTTTTAATTGACAACGATGGAAACCCGGTAAAACGTTTCTCTCCGACTACCAAGCCTGAAAAAATAGAAAAATACCTGACAAAAATTATACAATAACAATGGAATACGAACAACTAAAATTAAGCAACCAGGTATGCTTTCCTATTTATGCGGCATCGAGGTTAATTACACGCCAATACCAGCCTCTACTGGATGATTTGGGAATAACTTATCCGCAATACCTGGTTTTAATGGTACTGTGGGAGCACGACTCGATGCTGGTTAACCAAATTGCGCAAAAACTTATTTTAAATACCAACACCATTACCCCTCTTTTAAAAAGGATGGAAAAACAAGGTTTGATTGTGCGTTCGCGCTCTGCTGAAGACGAACGAAAGGTTTCAATTTCTTTAACTCAAAAAGGAAAGAACATGCGCCTGGATGCTGCAACAGTTCCGGAAAAACTGCTGGCACAAATCAATACTGATAAGTTTGGCATTGATGATTTAATTGAATTGCGCGAAAAACTAAACCTACTGATTAACAGCGCACTGCCTGCATCATAATACGGTTTATTGAGACAGTTACCCTATTATTCGCCGCACGAAATATTATCGACATAGCGGGCGAGCGCTTCATTAGCCCCTTCAGGAACAGAGTTTTTAAGAAAATCAACTTGCTCAACAACCTTGTTAATCAATGCCAGGTTTTCTTCAAAAGTCAGTTTTTTAAGCGGCATACCATCAGCGATTTCATCGCAAAGATTCAGGTACGCCTTTTCAGGTTTACAAGAAAAATCAAACCGGTTCATATTTACCTGTTGTACCCGTTTATTTTGTGTTGTTTTATAGTTTATTTCACCCCTCGAGATATCGTAAACAATGCTCCACTGCGTACCTGGATTTTGCGCCACACTATCCAAAACTGAAAAGGCAAAGCGACATAGCTCTTGTTCGCCATCGTAATTTTCAATAAGCCTGGCCGCCCTTGCAAACCTCCCCGAAGAATTTATGGTCCAATTATTAAAATGTTTGGCCTCTTTATTCTCCTTGCTT
Organism: uncultured Draconibacterium sp.; assembly: GCF_913063105.1. Lineage (GTDB taxonomy): Bacteria > Bacteroidota > Bacteroidia > Bacteroidales > Prolixibacteraceae > Draconibacterium. The sequence continues at coordinate 58,996 of NZ_CAJXYQ010000018.1, forward strand.
TTTTTGTAGGCAAGCGAATGTTCGTAGGTGCAGTTGGCCAGCACCGGATGAGGTAGATTTGCCCCCTGGTGAACCGATAGTTCGCCATTCAAATATTCAATTGTTGCCACATTACCACTTGCATCAGCAACCAAAAAATGTAAGGGTGCAGTAGACATGTATGAAATACGAACCATTTTATCTGACTGAATAACTTCATCAACCGTTTCACAAACATCAAGTTGGTATTGAACCCATTGCAATTCAGTAATTCCAAAACGTTCATCGCCGTCGGGGTATTGCGCCTCCTGCAGCCACATTTGCTCAATCACCAGTCCCTTTTCATTCATTCCTCCATAAGGAAACTCCCTACCTATCTGATTAAATGTAACGCTTCCGTATTTCGATTTCCAGGCAATTGCTTTCTCGGGAGGCCGGATAAAAGCTGTTTTTTCCACGCCGCGATAATTGAAATTCACATGGCCAATTCCTACAGGAAAATCAAAATTACGTCCGAATACAAGCTCGCCCTTACTATTATTCAATAAAAAAGTGGTGCAAGAAAAAGAATTTGCGAAAATAAATACGAAAACGACAGACAAACTTATTGCTTTCATTTTGAATATTTTAGTTTTATATTTTTGCATTTGATTTGTCGTTTTAAATGCCAAATCATTACAACTTTCGCCCAAATCTTTTAATTCATTTCGTAATTTCGCAGCAAATTAAGTCTACAATAAAATGAGATTACAAATTCTGTTTTTTATTATTCTTCTGTCTGTTCTTTCAGGTTGTAACTCGAGCAAGCAGAAATATGTAGCCAACAATGGCATGATTTACGGCACTTATTACAGTGTGAAATACGAAAGTGCTAATGGTAGCGACCTGGGGCCAGAAATTGACCGGGAATTGAAACGTTTATCGCGAATTTTTTCGCATTACGATAAAGAAGCTACCATCACAAAAATAAACAACAACACTGATATTATTCCCGAGCCGGAATTTATTGCCTGTTTTCAACGGGCAATGGAGATTTCGGAGCTTACCAACGGTGCTTTTGATATTACGGCTGCACCACTGATAAGTGCCTGGGGCTTTGGCCCGGAAGACAAGCAAAAAATGACTGCTGCCAAAGTTGATTCGCTTAAACAGTTCTGTGGGTATAACAAAGTAAAAATCAGCAGTAATAAAATTGTAAAAGATGTTCCGGAAATAATGCTAAACATGAGTGCCATAGCCAAAGGATACACCTGCGATTTAATTGGCGATTTATTAAATAAGAAGGGCTGTGTAAATTATATGGTTGATATTGGAGGCGAAGTAGTTGCCAGCGGGGTAAACAGCAAAGGCAAAACCTGGACCATTGGCATACGCAAGCCCATTGAAAACCCGTTTAAAAACGAGTTAAATGCTGCCCTTCGACTGGAAAACAAGGCCATGGCCACTTCTGGCAATTACCTGAATTTTTACGAAGAAAATGGCAAAAAATATGCCCACACAATCGACCCAAAATCGGGTTATCCGGTACAGCACAGCTTGTTAAGTGCATCGGTAGTTGCCAACGATTGTATGTCGGCAGATGCCTTTGCTACCGCATTTATGGTGTTGGGAAAAGATTTGGGTATTGAAATTGCACGGCAGGTTCCCGGCCTCGAAATTTATTTTATTTATGCCGACGAATCGGGTGAAAACCAAGTGTACATGTCGGAAGGCTTCAGCAGCTTATTGGTAAATTAAAAGCATAAAAAAAGCCGGTTACTTACCGGCTTCTGTATCTGTTGCAAAACTTAGTTTTTTAAATGCTAATTCTTTGCGTGCTTTGCGTTGTGCCAATTTATCTTGTGTGGTGGCACAGTAAACGCCGTTTTTCTTTAAATGTTTATTCGCGCCTACGTGGGTATTCGGGAACTTTCCTCCTTTAAGAAAAACAATCCTGACTGCCATACCAAACAATCCTATGCCGAGCAAGGCAATTGCCAATAAAACCAATTTTAAAATTTCCATTTTCTTCTCTCTTTCAAAAAATTTTGAGCTGCAAAAATACAGTTTTCCAATTAATTAATCCCATATAAATAACCAATTTAGCGACAAAATGTTGTGGTTGGTCTAAAAGTTTACAGTGCTCGACGTTCGTTTTCGTAAATTCAGAAAAACAAAAAACAAAAAAGTTATGCAAAAACACATTAATGTAGTTGCCACCTTGCAAATTGCGTACAGCATTTTAGGCTTAATCCTCGCCTCAGTTTTCTTTGTTCTGTTTCACGTAATTGGCGATTTTGTTAACGAGCACGAAGCAGAATTTGTACTTTCAATTATTGCCAATGTTGTGATGGTATTTGCCGCCATCGTAAGCCTGCCAGGCCTATTGGCCGGAATCGGACTGCTCAAAAGAAAAGAATGGGCACGTATTTTAACCCTGGTCCTTTCAGTATTAAACTTATTTAGTTTTCCTATCGGGACAGGCATTGGTGTTTATTCCATATGGGCGTTAATTCAACCCGAAAATGTGGAAGCATTTAAGCAGAAATAAAAATAACAGAACAAGATTTTACGAACTATTTGCTTCCCAAAAAGAAAATCATATTTCTTATTATTTTTACCTTCGTTCACAAAGTTAGAAAGATGGTTCAATACGAAATAAAAGTTTCAGGAAGGGTGCAAGGCGTTGGCTTTAGGTTTTATACTTTACAACAAGCCAAATTACTAAATATAAAAGGCTGGGTGAGAAACACCCTCGATGGTGGAGTTTTAGTACTGGCGCAAGGCAACGAGGCTGCCATAAACACACTGCTTGACTATCTTTGGGTAGGGCCTCCCCTTTCGGAAGTAAAAAGCGTTAACAAAACCGAAGTAGATTTTATTGAAAATTACAAGGCCTTTGAAGTAAAATAATAATCCCATCATTCTAATCGTCCAAATTAAAATAACAAAATGGTGAAGAGCGAGAAATTTCACATGAGTACGGAACAGTTCCGTGAAGAAGGGAAAAAAATAATCGACTGGATTGCAGACTATTACGAACAGATTGAAAACTATTCGGTAATGTCGCAATCGAAACCCGGCGAGCTATTAAATAAATTACCCAAGGCGGCACCCGCCAGTGGCGAACCATTTGATGAAATTATACGCGATCTGGATGAAAAAATTATGCCCGGAATAACACATTGGCAATCGCCCAACTTCTTTGCATATTTTAACGCCAATACGTCGTTTCCTTCCATTTTAGGCGACCTTGTTTCATCTGGACTTGGAGTGCAGGGTATGCTTTGGGCAACAAGTCCGGCAGCAACAGAACTGGAAATCAGGGTGCTTGACTGGCTGGCTGAAATGATGCAAATGCCGGCACAGTTTAAATCCACATCAACCGGAGGTGGTGTTATTCAGGACACCGCTTCTACCGCTGCACTTACGGCCATTATTGCAGCACGCGAGCGGGCCACAAACTTTGCATCCAATATAAATGGACTGAAAGAAAAATTGGTAGCATACGTTTCAACACAAACGCATTCTTCAGTTGAGAAAGGCATAAAAATAGCCGGCATTGGCAAACACAATCTTCGACTGATTGATGTTGACAAAAATTTTGCCATGCAAGCGCATCTCCTCCACCAACAAATTAAGGAGGATAAAGCCAACGGACTGGTGCCGTTTTTTGTTTGTGGTTCAATTGGTACCACTTCGTCAACTGCAGTTGACCCACTTCCGGAAATCGGACAGATTTGCAAGAAAGAGAAATGCTGGTTTCACGTTGATGCTGCCTCGTTGGGAACGGCAATGCTTTGCCCCGAATTCAGACACCTGGCTATTGGCGTTGAACTGGCAGATAGTTACAGTTTTAATCCGCACAAATGGATGTTTACCAATTTTGATTGTAATGTTTTTTGGGTAGCCAACCGACAAGAACTCATCAATACCTTCTCCATTTTACCGGAATATCTGCGAAACAAAGCCACCGAAACCGGTGAAGTTTTTGATTACCGCGACTGGCACATTCAACTGGGCAGGCGTTTTAGGTCCTTAAAACTATGGTTTGTTATCAGGCATTACGGAATCGAGGGGCTTCAGCAGCTTATTCGCGAACACGTGCGCCTGGCCCGAGAATTTGAAAAGTGGGTAGATGAATCGGATGACTTTGAAGTTGTTGTTAAGCCTGTAATGAACCTGGTTTGTTTTAAGCACAAGGCCGGCGATGCGTTTAATATGCTTTTAATGAACACGATAAACGACAGTGGTAAGATTTATTTTACCCATACAAAACTTAACGACCAGCTTGTTTTACGCATGAACTTTGGGCAAACCCACATGGAGGAAAAACATGTAAAAAATGCGTGGGAGTTAATTCTAACTACCGCAAAAACGCTGAGTGCGAAGTAAAAAAAATTCGTTTTACCACAAAAGCTAACACAATCAGGATGCCGCCTGTGCGCCCGATTTAACTTCCTTTTTATAAAACTTACAAACATCAGTTAAACCGCATTTACTGCATTTTGGTTTGCGGGCCAGGCAGGTATATCGTCCATGTAAAATAAGCCAATGATGGGCTTTAGGCACCAATTCTTCCGGAATGTATTTCATTAATTGCTGCTCGGTAGCCAGTGGTGTTTTTGCGTTGGTACTTAAACCAATACGGGCTGCCACTCTAAAAACATGGGTATCAACCGCCAAAGCTGGTTTATTATAAACCACAGAGGCAATCACATTGGCAGTTTTTCGGCCAACACCGGGTAATTTTTGTAAATCGTCAACATCGCTTGGCACCTCTCCATTAAACAATTCTAGCAACTTGTTGGCCATACCCACCAGGTGTTTTGCCTTGTTATTCGGATAAGAACAGCTCCTAATATAATCAAACACCTCGGCAGGTTCAACTTCTGCCATTTTTTGTGGCGTAGGAAAGCGCTTTAACAAGTCTGGAGTAATCTGGTTTACGCGCTTATCGGTACATTGTGCCGATAAGATTACAGCAACAATTAATTCAAACGGATTACCATAGTCCAGTTCTGTTTCAGCAATTGGCATGGTCGTTTCAAAATAATCGATAATATATGCAAAGAGTTCTTTCTTTCTCATTATTCCATCGGTATAAAATTTACTATTTCCCATCGTAACAGATGGAATTCACCATGAATTTTAATCATTCTAGTTTATGTAGTTTAGAACACTAATAATCTTGGTTGTTTCATTTTTTTCAAAAATAATCGATTTTTTTTCATCGCAGGTGTAACAAAAACGATAATATTCTGTCTTATTAAAACAATAGCTTAGGTATCATTTCTTCCCCTTTTATAGAAATGATTTTAAGTATTAATTAAACAGACGTATAAAAGCCGGTGGAGACCGGCTTTTTCTTTTGGCAGGTTATTAAATTATAATGGTGAATAAAAAATAAGACGAAATTAAGCCATCACCTGCAAATCAATCAGATAAATCTTATTTTTGTTTCAAATTGTGAAGGAGATTACGTTTTGAGAAGAAGAATTTACGTTGCTGTTGTTATTGTTGGGGTGGCTGTTTTAGCACTGAAATTACAGTCTTTTGTTAGTGCAAAAAAAACAAAAGACAAGGAAACACAGGCTGTTACAAAAAAAGAAACAGAATACAATCCTCTTGTTGAGATTGAAAATACCCTGGCTCAATTCGACAGTATTCTTGAACAAAATTTAAAACAATCAGGTACCGTTGGTGCTGCTGCAGTGGTAACCTACAAAGGTAAAGTTGCCCTGGTAAAATGTTTTGGAGTGCGAAAAGCTGGCGAAAAAGCTCCGGTTAATGCCAACACGGTTTTTCGTCTTGCATCGGTATCAAAATCGGTAACCGGTGTACTCGCAGGAATTCTGGATGATGAGAATATTATAAAACTCGACGATAAAGTAGTTGATTACATTCCTGGTTTTGAATTGAAAGATAAAGAATGTACCGACCAACTCAAGGTGCGACATCTGCTCAGCCATACCTCCGGTCTTATTCCGCATGCCTACGACCTGATGGTGGAAGACAAGGTACCTCTTGAAAAGATAATTGAACGCTTGAATCAGGTTGATATTACTGCTCCTCCCGGAGAACTTTACGGGTACCAAAATGTGGTTTACAGTATTTACGACCCGATTACAAAAGCCAAGACTCAAAAAAGCTTCGAATCAGTAATGAAAGAAAAAGTTTTTTCTCCGTTTGGCATGACTGATGCTTCAATGAACTTTGAGGCCTTTAAAAACAACAAAAACAAGGCCTTCCCCCATTATAACCAGGGGCACAACCGCTACAAACCCATGCGGCTTAACGACAGGTATTACAGCACAGCTCCGGCTGCCGGAGTTAATGCCAGTATTAACGATATGGCCAATTTTCTGGCTACTTTAACTGACGACAACTCTGAAGTTTTTAATGCCAGTGCCCGGCAAACAGTTTTTACACCGCAGGTAAACTCTCCATTAAAACGAACTTATTTCAGAAGCTGGGGACGCGAGGTAAAATCGAAGCGTTACTCGCTGGGCTGGCGAATTATTGACTACAAAGGACGCGAAGTAGCCTACCACGGTGGTTACGTTTTGGGGTATAAAGCCGAAATTGCCCTGTGCGACGAAGAAGACATTGGTATTGCCATTTTGAGCAACTCGCCAAACAGTGCTACCGCCAAAAATATTCCAACTTTCTTAAGTTTATTATTCGATTACAAAGACAGCGTAGCACTTAAAGAAAAAAAAGATAACGCTGCCTCTGAAAACAAGTCGTAAAACATGAAGCCATTTATACAAGCTGAAAACCTCTCGAAACGCTGGGGGGAACTCATGCTATTTGAAAATATTTCCTTTACCGTTTTTGAAGGTGCCAAAGTGGCCTTAATTGCAAAAAACGGAACCGGAAAATCAAGCTTGCTTGACTTACTGGCCGGAAAAGAAACACCTGACGAAGGGGCAATAACGCTCACCAACGATATAAAAATGGGATACTTTGAACAAATCCCTAATTTAAACCCGGCCAATACCGTTATTGAAGAAATTTTTGAAAGCGATAACGAAAAAATAAAAACGGTAAAAGCTTTTGAGCTGGCAGTAACAAAAAACAATCAAGAAGAAATTACTGCTATTTCGGCAAAAATGGACGAGCTCAATGCCTGGGGCATCGAGGTAGAAATTAAACAGATACTAAGCCAGTTAAAAATTAATTTTCTGGAACAAAAAGTAGCCGAACTCTCCGGTGGACAACAAAAACGACTGGCGCTGGCCAAGGTGCTTATCAACCAACCCGATTTATTAATTCTTGATGAACCCACCAACCACCTTGATCTGGAAATGATTGAATGGCTTGAAGCCTATCTTGAAAAAACGAAAGCCACTCTTTTAATGGTTACGCACGATCGCTATTTTCTCGACCGTGTGTGCAACGAGATTATTGAAATGGAAGACAACCAAATCTATCGTTATCAGGGTAACTATTCCTATTTTCTTGAAAAACGTGATGAGCGGATAGCCATGCAGAAGGCCAGCATTACCAAGGCTAAAAACCTTTTACGCACCGAAATAGAATGGATGCGCCGCATGCCAAAAGCGAGAAGTCATAAAGCAAAATACCGTGTTGATTCGTTTTACGACCTCAAAGACAAAGCTTCGCAGCAGGTACGAAACGACAAAGTTGAAATGAATGTAAAATCAGCTCGTCTGGGGAAGAAAATTGTTGAGTTGGATAAAGTATCCAAATCATTTCCCGGCGTGAAACTCATCGAAGATTTTACATACAAATTTCAACGTTTTGAGAAAGTAGGTATTGTGGGTAAAAACGGAACCGGAAAATCAACATTTCTGAATCTTTTAACGAAAGCACTTTCGCCCGATTCCGGCTCGATTGACATTGGCCAAACCATAAAATTTGGCTATTACCGACAGGAAGGAATCAATTTTGATCCGCAGGAAAAAGTAATTGAAGCCGTTCAGAAAATAGCAGAGTATATTTATTTTGAGGACGGCACAAAAATGAGCGCCACGCAAATGCTGACACGCTTTTTGTTTCCGCCCGAAACCCAATACAACTATATTGAAAAGCTTAGTGGTGGCGAGCAACGGCGTTTATACCTTTGCACAGTTTTAATGCAGAATCCTAATTTTCTGATTCTTGACGAACCAACCAACGACCTTGATATTATGACCCTTAACGTATTGGAAGAATACTTGCAATCGTTTGCCGGCTGCGTGGTTGTGGTGTCTCACGATCGTTTTTTTATGGATAAAATTGTTGACCATCTATTTGTTTTTGAAGGAGACGGAAAAGTTGCTGATTTTCCGGGAAACTACACCGTGTACCGCAACAAGGTAGAAGAAGAAGAGCAACAAAAAGCACGATTGGAGGCAAAAATAAAAGCTGAAACAAAGGTTACTGCACAAAATACGTCAAAAGCTCCAGGAAAAAATCCAGGAAAAAGGAAATTATCGTTTAACGAAAAACGGGAATTTGAGCAATTGGAAAACGAGATTCCGGAAATGGAGGAAAAAATAACAAAACTGGAAGCAGAACTAAATTCAGGAAACCTTAACCACGATGAATTGTATGATAAGTCGATGGAGTTGGAGCAAATAAAATCGCAACTCGATGAAAAAGAGTTACGATGGTTAGAATTAAGTGAATTGGGGTAACAAGCTTTAGCGTTTAAATATCTTCAAACTCAACGCTGGTGTAATCTTTTACCGGAGCTGCTTTTTCCTCAGCTACCTCTTCCTCAATGGCTTCTTCATTCGCTGCAACCACTTCTGCAATAGCTTCTTCCGGTTGTTCTTCATGAATGTAATCAACCACTTCCTGTAGGCTTTCTACAAATTTTGTGAAGTCTTCTTTGTAAAGGAAAATTTTGTGTTTTTCGTACGAAAACTTTCCATTTTCGCCAAAGCGTTTTTTGCTTTCGGTAATGGTTAAGTAATACTCATCATTTCGGGTACTTTTTACATCAAAAAAGTAGGTTCTTTTTCCGGCCCGAATAACTTTTGAGTGAATCTCTTGTTTGAATTTGCTGTCTTTGTACTTAGCTCCCTCCTTGGTATCACCGCTTTCCATTCTTCAATATTTTGGTTTTTGGACTTAGTTAGGTTTCAAAAATAGAAAAATAATTGAGAAATATTCAGAATGTGTCATGAAGCAGCTATATTCCGCGGCAAAAAGTGCTATTTATAATAATTCTACCAACACAATTTCAGTTGCTCTGTAAAACGAGGGTATAAAAAAAGGAGCAATTTATGCTCCTTTTTTTATGTGCTTATTTCGTCTATTTATAAATTTCTTTTTTGGCAGACAGCAAAGTATTTAAAAGCAGCGAAGTACGTGTCATTGGTCCCACACCACCCGGAACAGGTGTTATGTACGAACACTTTTCGGCTACTTCGTCGAAAGCGACATCTCCTTTAAGTTTCCAACCCGATTTTGTTTTATCCGATTTTACCCGGGTTGTACCTACATCAATTACAACGGCTCCTTCTTTAACCATATCGCCTTTTACAAACTCAGGCACACCCATAGCAACAATTAAAATATCGGCATTGGCACATACTTCCTTTAAGTTGGCTGTACGGCTGTGTGCAACCGTTACTGTAGCATTCATTGCTTTTTGCGACATTAACACACTCATTGGACGACCAACAATATTGCTTCGTCCAAGAACAACACAGTTTTTACCGCTGGTTTCAATATCGTACCGTTTAATCAGCTCAACTATACCGTAAGGTGTTGCCGATACAAACGAGGGTAAGCCAATTACCATGCGTCCCACATTTATCGGGTGAAAGCCGTCTACATCTTTTTTAGGCTCAATAGCTTCAATAATTTTTTGTTCTGAAATATGTTTTGGCAAAGGCAGCTGTACAATAAAACCATCAACATCGGCATCGTTATTTAAATCCTCAACTTTTGCCAGTAATTCTTCTTCGGTTACATCATCTTCATAACGAATCAACGAAGACTTAAAGCCCACTTCTTCGCAATCCTTAATTTTATAGGCCACATAAGTTTCGCTACCTCCATCGTGCCCTACCAAAATAGCAGCTAAATGAGGTTGTTTGCCTCCGTTCTGAACAATTTGTTTTACCTCTTCAGCAATTTCCTGCTTGATTTCAGCAGCTACTTTTTTCCCGTCAATTAAATTCATTGCGCAAATTATTTTTTGTGAACTATTCTATATAATTAAAATTTACGGCCTTGCCCTTGCATACCTGCCATCATCCGCTGAACGTTTTTACCTTGCGATACCATACGCATCATTTTCCGTGTTTCGCTAAATTGTTTCAACAAGCGGTTAACTTCCTGAATATTTGTTCCCGACCCCGTAGCAATTCTTTTTCTGCGGCCACCGTTAATTAATGATGGATTTTCGCGTTCCTCAGGTGTCATCGAATATATTATGGCCTCAATGTGTTTAAAGGCATCATCATCAATATCCATACCTTTCATTGCCTTTCCCATGCCGGGTATCATACCCATCACATCTTTCAAATTACCCATTTTTTTAATCTGGTTAATCTGCTTCAGAAAGTCATTAAAGTTAAATGTGTTTTTCTGTAATTTTTTCTGCAGGCGTTTTGCTTCTTCTTCGTCAAATTGTTCCTGGGCCTTTTCTACCAACGAAACAATATCACCCATTCCTAAAATACGATCGGCCATACGATCGGGGTGGAAAACATCCAGGGCATCAACTTTTTCGCCTGTACCCACAAATTTAATCGGTTTTTCAACCACTGCACTAATGGATAACGCCGCACCACCGCGGGTATCACCATCGAGTTTAGTAAGCACTACACCATCAAAGTCTAAACGTTCGTTAAACTCTTTGGCGGTGTTAACAGCATCTTGCCCAGTCATCGAATCTACTACAAACAGAATCTCATCGGGGTTTATCGCTTTTTTAATGGCCGATATTTCGTTCATCATCTGCTCATCAATTGCCAAACGCCCGGCGGTATCCACAATTACCACATCGTTTCCGTTAGCTTTGGCTTGCTTTATTGCTGCCTGGGCAATTTTCACCGGGTCCATATTTCCATCCTCGGTGTAAACCGGCACACCAATTTGTTCGCCTAAAACTTTCAATTGGTCGATTGCTGCCGGACGATAAACGTCGCCTGCAACCAGCAGTGGATGACGCCCTTTTTTGCTTTTCAGCATATTGGCCAGCTTACCAGAGAAAGTGGTTTTACCCGACCCCTGCAGACCTGACATCAAAATAACAGCAGGTTTATTTTTCAGTTCTATATCGGTAAAAGTACCGCCCATTAGTTGGGCCAGCTCATCTTTTACAATTTTTACCATCATTTGCCCGGGCTTAACGGCAGTTAAAACATCCTGCCCCAAAGCTTTTACTTTTACGTCGTCGGTAAATTTTTTGGCAATTTTAAAGTTAACGTCAGCATCCAACAATGCACGACGAATATCTTTCAGCGTTTCCGCTACATTGATTTCGGTTATTTTCCCCTGCCCTTTTAATAGTTTAAAGGACTTCTCCAGCCTGTCACTTAAATTCTCAAACATGCTTTTACTTCTTTTTGAAAATGAGGTGCAAAAATAGAAAAAACAAGGCAAAAGATAAAAGGAAATGAGTGCAAAAAGATAAAGGTTTTTTTATTTCTACCCCTAAAGTTAAAAACCAGTAGCACATCTTCTATTTTTATATTTAAGCAGATTATCATAACTTGTGCAAAATAAGTAATAGTTAAGGCCGAATTAACCTCGTAATTTAACCATATATTCAAATTTTTACACATCATGAAAAAAGTTATTCTATCACTCTCGCTGCTTCTTCTATCTACATTCATTTTTGCCCAACAAGTTGAGAACCAATTCTATTTCCGGGTTGGCTACTCCAATCCATCGTGGAAACATTTTGACCTTGACAAGCAAGATTGGAACGATGCCGGAATTGAGTCGAAAGCAGGAGCCAATTTTGAACTGGGTTCAATCTTTCTAATCAAAAGTATTTTAGATAGAGACGACATGGCCTTTGGCATAAATGTCGACTACCTTTATGCCATTTTCCATAACTTTAAATCGGAAAATGATTTTTATGATACCAATTTAGGCATCTTTCGTGCCGGATCGAAAATTGGCCCTTCGTTTACCTACAGTCCGGTTGACAAACTGGAGTTTGATATTTGTGCCAAGGCAGATTTTGCCTGGGGAACCGGCGCTGTTACCTACTACGACGATATGATTGATGACGCTGATGAGTTCTTTATAAGTAAAGTTGATTTTGGCTTTTCAACCGGCTTGAACATTCGTTACGGAATTCTTATGCTGGGGGCCGAGTTTAACACGCTAAGCGCAGAGTTAGAAAGCGATGATTATCCGGGCACCTACCTGCAGCAAGCCATTAATGAAGGTGTTGGGAAAAACCCGAATGAGAAAGCATCAAAACTTCCGTGTATGAACTTTACAATTGGTTTAAGTTTTTAAGAAATATTTGCAGCCTGAAAGCGTACTGTTTTTATTAAGCAGTACGCTTTTTTTATGTTTAAAGCTAATGTAAATATTTTTAAGCCCCCCCTTTTTACTCCTTTCAACTTACTTAGTAAAAGGCCAGCTTTTGACTTATGCCAATTTGATTATAAAATGCAGCATTGGATATGCCGAATACTTTTCATTTGTACAAAGTGGAAAATTATAGCATAGCTTGTAAGGAATCATTAACGCAACAGAAACGAGATAAAATCAATTTATATGCGGCATTTTGAGGTCAATTTGGTATTAATGGCTAAAAAAAAATTGGATTTCAGCAGATTAATCGTAAATTGTATAAAATACCAAATGGTATTTTATTTTAATAACTATTATTAATCCAAAAAACAAACAACATGAAAACAAAAATTTCAGTCATTATCACAATCTCCATCCTGGTTCTTACCGCAGCTTTTGCAGTCGGGTCCGAACTCCCCAAAATGAATATCTCGCAAATTGGCGAAGAGGCAGCCTTGCTCAATTTTGAATCGAAAACACCGTGTAATTTTGAAGTTACAATAACAGATGAAAATGACGACATAGTCTTTTTTCACAAATCAAAGAGACAAAATACAAGCTACAGCGAAAAGTTCTTTTTCCCCGGATTGCAAGATGGCACCTACCGGGTTTGCTTCAATTATGGTAACCAAAGCCTTAATAATAAAATTATTGTAGCAAATAACAACATCACAACCGAAGAGGCCACTCATTTGTACGAACCTTTCATGAAGCTCGACGAAAACCGGCTCAAGGTTTCGTTTTTAAACACCACCCAAAAACATGTTTTTTTAAATATATACCATGAAGGAGAGCACATTTACGGCTACAATCTCGGAAAAAATCTGGCAATTCATCGAAGTTACAACTTATCCACGTTGCGAAAGGGAGAATACCGGGTTATATTATCAGAAGACTCAGGCGAACATATTTACACTGTAAAAAAATAAACAGCCTAACAATACAGGAACTCTAAACCATTCGGAATAATCCGGGTGGTTTTTTGTTTATAATTTAACGCTTACCTTCTTTTTGAAATGATGTTTGCTTCAGTACCTTTGCATTTCAATAAAAACAAAGCAATGCAAAGCGCCATCATAAATCTAATAGCCGACAAACTCAAACTAAATTCAACACAGGTTACAAATACCATCGAGTTATTAAACCAAGGAGCCACTGTTCCGTTTATATCGCGTTACCGAAAAGAACGTACCGGAAGTTTGGATGAAGTACAAATTCAGGAAATAAAAGAACAAAACGAAAAATTTGCTGAACTTGAAAAACGTAAACAAACCATATTAAAAACCATTGACGAACAAGAGCTTTTAAAACCAGAATTAAAAGCCAGAATTGAACATTGCTTTGACCCTGTAGAACTGGAAGACATTTACCTGCCCTACAAACCCAGGCGACGCACCAAAGCCACAATGGCCCGTGAAAACGGCCTGGAACCTCTGGCTAAAATTATTATGAAACAACTGGAGCGCGATCCTGAATTCAAAGCTAACCAATTTATTAGCAACGAAGTACATTCGGCTGAAGAGGCACTTTCGGGTGCACGGGATATTATTGCCGAATGGGTAAGCGAAAACGAACGGGCACGAAACATTGTTCGTAAAGGTTTTCAACTGGGAGCTTACATTACATCAAAGCTTGTAAAAGGAAAGGAAGAAGAAGCGGCCAAGTTTCGCGACTATTTTGATTGGAGCGAACCCTTAAAGAAATGCCCTTCTCATCGTTTGCTGGCCATGCGGCGTGGTGAGAATGAAGGATTTCTCAGAATCTCAATTTCGCCGGACGAAGATCGTGTTTTGGAAAACCTGGAACGTTTCTTTGTAAAAGGAAACAATAGCAGCTCTGAACAGGTTGCCGTGGCGGTAAAAGACAGTTTGAAGCGCCTGATTCAACCATCAATGGAAACAGAATTTGCTAACTTAGCAAAAGAAAAAGCAGATGCTGAAGCGATAAAAGTTTTTACCGATAATTTAAAGCAACTATTGCTGGCACCTCCACTCGGGCAAAAACGCACATTAGCAATTGACCCGGGTTACCGAACAGGATGCAAAGTTGTTTGCCTCGATGAGCAGGGCAATTTACTTCATAACGAAAATATATATCCGCACAAACCACAGGAAGAGCGGAAAATGGCCGCGAAAAAGATAAGCTCAATGGTTGAAATGTACCAAATTGAAGCCATTGCAATCGGGAATGGAACTGCGAGTCGTGAAACCGAATATTTTATAAAAAAACTGCGTTTCAATCGCGAACTTCGAATCTATGTTGTTAGCGAAGACGGCGCTTCGGTGTATTCAGCCTCATCGGTTGCCCGGCAGGAATTTCCGCAATATGATGTGACCGTAAGAGGAGCCGTTTCAATTGGTCGCCGCCTGATGGATCCCTTGGCAGAGCTGGTTAAAATAGACCCGAAAAGTATTGGGGTTGGGCAATACCAGCACGATGTGGATCAGAAGAAGCTGAAAAGCAGTCTCGACTCGGTTGTTGAACTGAGTGTTAACGCTGTTGGTGTTAACCTGAATACGGCCAGCAAACATCTGCTAACCTACATTTCGGGATTGGGGCCACAGTTGGCCGAAAACATAACCTCTTATCGAAAAGAAAAAGGAATGTTTACATCGCGTGAAGAGCTGAAAAAAGTTCCCAGAATGGGGCCAAAAGCTTTTGAGCAGGCCGCAGGTTTCTTGCGTATACCGGATGCTAAAAACCCACTCGACAATTCGGGAGTTCACCCTGAATCATATAAAATCGTAAAACAAATTGCGAAAGACCTAAACTGCCAAGTGAGCGATTTAGTGCGAAATGAAGAATTGGTGTCGAAAATTGATTTTCAGAAGTATATAACAGCTGATATAGGTTTACCAACTTTGCTCGACATCAAAAAAGAACTTTTAAAACCGGGCCGTGATCCGCGCAAAGCAATAAAAGTTTTTGAATTTGCTGATGGAATTTTTAGCATCAGTGATTTACAGGTTGGAATGGTGTTACCCGGAATTGTAAACAACATTACCAAGTTTGGAGCCTTTGTTGATGTGGGAATAAAAGAATCCGGCTTAATTCATGTTTCCGAAATGGCAGATCGGTTTATTTCCGATCCGAATGAAATTGTAAAGCTTCACCAGCACATTAAAGTAAAAGTTAAAGAAGTTGACGTGGCACGTAAACGTATTCAACTTTCCCTAAAAGGAGTTGAACAGTAGATTATTGCATTTCAATTGGTTTTTCAGGAATTATAGCCCAACAAATAATGTAAACCAATAAACCAGGAAATCCTGCAGAGAATAGCGACAGAAGTACATAAATAACCCGAGCCAGGATAACGTCAATCGCAAAATATTCGGCTATTCCTGCGAGCACTCCTCCCAAAACCCTATTTCGGGACCGATATAAACGGTTGGTGGCCATAATTCAGGCTAATGATTTTTGTTACAATCCACTTTCACTGGCCTCGTTGCAACTGCACTAATCGTCGTCTTCTGCCAACAATTCTTCGTTTTCAAATTCTTTTTCCAAAAACTCTTCTGCTGCCTCTACTAATTCAGCAATCAGGTTTTCGTCACCGGGTTCTCCATCAATCCAGTGCACCTCCTGGTTATTCCAAAAATCATCAATATCTGCTTCAACAATAAAACGGGGAGTTTCGGTATGAACAACGAAAATAGTATCCGGTGTTTCCATTGAATTGTCGGCTAATAAAAATTTTGGTAACATGGCTAATTGTTTAAATATTGTTATGCGAAATTACGAGAAAATCTAATTGGTTTCAGTATTAAACGAAAAGAAATTAAAAAAGTAATAAACAAAACGGGGGGGGGTACTGGTAGTTCTCTACAATTAGCCGCCAAAGATGATTAATCTCACCATTTAATAACATTTTAAAAATAAAATTCCTCATTTTTTAACAAATTGGCGAGTATTACTATTTTTAGCTCAATTTCTGAAAATCTCATAAAATATTTGCAAACAATGAACAAGCTCAACGATATCCTCTCTTTAATTGATGGCCACATTGGCGGTTCTCAATGGTTCGTTTTTTTACTGCTCGGAACCGGAATTTTCTTTACCGTCTATTTAAAATTTCCCCAGTTTAGGTACCTGAAACACTCGTTGCGCATTGTTCGGGGGAAATTCGACAAGGAAGGAGATGAAGGCGACACCTCTCATTTTCAGGCATTAACTACTGCACTTTCGGGCACCGTTGGAACGGGCAACATTGCAGGTGTAGCCCTTGCCATTCACCTTGGAGGGCCGGCTGCTCTTTTTTGGATGCTGATAACCGCTGCTGTTGGTATGACCACAAAATTTGTTGAAGTTACCTTATCGCATAAATACCGCGAAAAAGCAGCCGATGGTTCAATTGCCGGTGGCCCCATGTATTTTATGAAAAACAGGCTGAACATAACCATTGGCGACAATGTAATAAAAACCGGTACTTTTTTGGGGGGATTATTTGCAGTGGCCACCATTCTTTCATCCTTTGGCACCGGAAGCTTGCCACAAATAAACAGTATTTCCAATTCGCTTTTCGAGACTTTTGGAATAAACCACATGCTTACCGGTGGTGTTTTGGCCGTGCTGCTTGGGCTGGTTATTATTGGTGGTATTAAACGAATTGCAAAAGTTACCTCGCGCCTGGTACCTTTAATGGCCATTATTTATTTTCTAGGAGCATTGGCAGTAATTCTTTTCAACTACGAAAATATAATCCCATCAATAAGCGCAATTGTAGGCGACGTGTTTACCGGAACGGCTGCCATGGGTGGCTTTTTAGGCGGCAGTATTGCCTTTGCTTTTAACCGGGGGGTAAATCGCGGACTGTTTTCGAACGAAGCCGGACAAGGGTCGGCACCAATTGCACACGCCGCTGCCCGTGCTCACGAACCGGTTTCTGAAGGTTTGGTAGCCTTGCTTGAGCCATTTATCGATACCATAATAATCTGTACGTTAACAGGTTTGGTTTTGCTTTCTTCCGGTGTGTGGACGGAAAAACACGAAAATAAATTCCAGGATGCCGACCTCGTAATTCTTGAAGGAAGTTATTCTGATCAAAATGAAACGGACAGAAAAAAACTGTTTAATTACCTGGCCGGAGAAGAGGAACTGAAAACCTTTAACGGCAAACTAACCGTTGTTAACGGAGTAATTCAAAATCAACCCACGTTTTTTCATGCCCGTTCTGTAGCCGAAGAGGTAAAAGTGTTTGTGAACAACCAGCCGTACAATGGAGATATCACTGTTAAAAACGGAAAAATTGGCAAACAAAACGGACTTACAATCTCCGGTAAATCATTAATGCACAGTGCACCACTTACCACCATTGCTTTTACCCGCAGTTGGTTTGGAGAATCGGGCAAGTACATCGTTTCCATTGGCCTGCTTATGTTTGCCTTTTCTACTGCAATAAGCTGGTCGTACTATGGCGGACGAGCAGTTACCTATTTGGTAGGCGTGAAAGGAGTGGTTTGGTACAGGCTCATTTATGTTATTGGCTTCTTTCTGGCCTCTTTTACCGATACCACGATTGTTTGGACACTTTCAGGTATCACCATCGCCTTAATGACCATCCCTAACCTCATCGGAATCCTTTTCCTTTCAAAAGAAATGAAAAGCGAGGTAAAACTGTTTTGGGAAGAATACGCCAGGCGTTTCCCCGGAGAAAAGGTGCCAAAAGGTTAGCAGTACTCAAAGAACATGAATTTTAGCACTCAAACTACACCAACGTGAAAGATTAAGATTTATCTCGGGTTATACCTGTTACCACAGGAAACAGACATTTTTAAACGGATGGAAAAAGTTGCATTTCTAATTACCTGTTTCGCGATACTTTTAATCGGTTGCCAACAACAAGCAAAAAATTATGACATCAGTGCTCAACTGTTGGCCGAGTATCATATTTTCGATACCACGCAATATGCCCAATGCCATGCCTCTTCGATAATTGAAACCAACGAAGGTTTACTTTTGTCATTTTTTGGAGGCCCGTACGAGCGTCACCCCAACGTGAGCATTTATACCTCGGTATTTGAGAACAATAACTGGAGCAAGCCGCAAATGGTGGCTGATGGGAAAACAGATACCATAAGATACCCAACCTGGAATCCGGTACTTTTTAGAAATAATGATACACTAATTACCCTTTATTACAAAGCTGGACCAAGCCCGAATGATTGGTGGGGATTGTTTATGAATTCTGATAATGAAGGAATTACATGGACAAAGCCGCAAGAATTACCAAAAGGAATTTTAGGCCCAATTCGCAATAAGCCTGTTCGTTTACCTTCGGGAGTTATTCTTAGTCCATCAAGCACCGAACCCAACCACGAACTGTGGAAATCACATATCGAAAGGTCGACTGACAATGGTTTAAGCTGGCAAAAGATAAATATCCCATCGCCCGATTCAGTAAAAGCTATACAGCCAACCTTATTGCTTTACCCCAATAATCGTATTCAGGCCTTGCTTCGCAGTAATCAAAATGTAATAATGGAAAGCTGGTCGGAAGATGAAGGATTGACCTGGTCGGTAGTGCAGGCAACAAGCATCAGGCATCCGAATTCGGGCATTGATGCAACAAACTTATTTTCAGGAGCAAAATTATTGGTTAATAATCCGATGAAAAGTGGCAAATCGTGGGAAGCAGGAAGAAACCAGCTTGACTTGTATTTTTCTGCAGATGGAAAGGAGTGGAAAAGTATTCTGCAGTTGGAAAATGAAACGGAGGGAGAATTTAGCTATCCTTGTATCATCCAAAGCCGCGATGGTTTGATACACATAAGCTACACGTATAACCGGACTAAAATTAAGCACCTCGTACTCCGACTCAGTAAACATGCTTTGTCATCAAGTCCCAGCCCCCATCAAAGTAATTAAGCACCTGCAAGCAATACATAGCACGGCCTCATGCTGGGCATGCTCAACAAATTTCTCTATTTTTGCAGTTTATTTTACAGAAAGCTATGCAAAACATATACCCACACAATTTTGAGGTAAAAATCGGTTTCGACCGCATTCGCGAACTACTTAACAACAAGTGCATCAGCACCATGGGAAGCGAATGGGTAGCGGAAATGCAATTTCAAACATCGCATGAAACCATTTTACAGCAATTAAACGAAGTAGATGAATTCTGCAGAATTGTTCGTGAATTCGACAGCTTCCCGGCAACACATTTTTATGATTTGCGTGATGCCCTGCAAAAAATTCGATTGGAGGGTCGTTTTCTCGAGCCCGCTGAGTTATTCGATTTAAAACGATCGCTGGAATCGGTACGTGCCATTGTAAATTTCTTTAATAAGCAAGACGAAGAGGTATTTCCCATTCTTAAACAAAAAACCTCGCAAGTTCAGGTTTTTCCTTATATCTATGATAAAATTGAAGTCATCATCAATAAGTTTGGTAAGATCAGAGACAATGCATCGCCGGAACTGTCGCAAATACGAAGAAGCATTTTAAACATGCAATCAAGCATGTCGAAAAGGCTTCATGCCATACTTAAGCAAGCCCAAAAAGATGGCTGGGTTGAAGATGATGCAGCAGTTTCAATTCGCGACGGACGAGCTGTAATTCCGGTAGCAGCAGCCAATAAGCGCAAACTAAAAGGGATTGTTTACGACGAATCGGCAACAGGAAAAACATCGTATGTTGAGCCCAACGAGATTGTTGAAATGAACAATGAAATACGGGAACTGGAATATGCTGAACGACGGGAAATTATAAAAATACTTACCACCTTTGCCAACGATATCCGTCCCTACCTCGATGAACTTTCATTTTCATACGATTTTTTGGGTGAAATTGATTTTATTCGAGCCAAAGCAATGCTGGCGGTAGAATTTGATGCAATACGCCCCGAATTTAACCCCACCCCGGTTATTGAATGGTACCATGCCATTCATCCGCTACTTCTTAAAACCTTACAAAAAGAAAAACGGAAAATTGTTCCACTTGATATTAAATTGACCAACGAGCGTCATATTTTACTGATTTCCGGTCCCAATGCAGGCGGAAAATCTGTTTGTTTAAAAACTACCGGGCTACTGCAATACATGCTGCAATGCGGACTACTTATTCCGGTTAACGAAGCCAGTAAAACAGGAGTTTTCAATCAAATTTTTATTGATATTGGCGATGAACAATCGCTGGAAAACGACCTGAGTACCTATAGCTCGCACCTAATGAATATGAAGCATTTTGTGCGCAATTGCAACGAACAAACACTGGTTTTAATTGATGAATTTGGAACAGGAACCGAGCCTATGCTGGGTGGGGCTATTGCCGAATCTATTCTCGACAAACTTACTCAGATTCGCACCTTTGGAGTTATTACCACCCACTATACCAACCTGAAACACTTTGCCTCTTCGGCAGATGGCATTATCAACGGTGCCATGCTTTATGATGCACAGAATATGAATCCACTTTTTAAACTGGATATTGGAAAACCGGGCAGCTCCTTTGCATTTGAAATTGCCCGAAAAATTGGGCTCCCGGAAGATATTTTAGACAAAGCAACAGAAAAAGTTGGCAAAGACCACATTGATTTTGACCGAAACCTGCGACAGATTAACCGCGATAAACGATATTGGGAAACCAAACGCATGAAAATTCGCAAAGTGGAGAAAAAATTGGACGATACGGCTGTAACATACGAAACCGAGTTACAGGAGATTAAGAAACAACGCAAAGAAATTCTAAAAAAAGCGAAGGAAGAGGCCGATGCCTTGCTAAAAGGCGTGAATAAACGAATTGAAAATACGATTCAGGAAATAAAAAAGGCGCAGGCCGATAAAGAAAAAACAAAACGTGCGCGTGCTCAATTGGGCGATTTGAAAAAAGACATTGACCGCAAAGTTACGGGGAATGACACTCAAATTTCAAAAAAAATGGAACAACTTCAGCGCCGGGAAGAGCACCGAAATAAACGTAGGCCCGACGAGTTTAAAAAACCCGTATCAAAAGAAAAGCTGGAAAAAAGTATTGAAATGCGTCCCGGAGACAAGGTTCGCATTAAAGGTCAGGATACTATTGGCGACCTTATTGAGCTGAATGAGAAAAATGCAGTGGTGGCGTTTGGCCAGTTAATGACGACCATGCCTCGTAAAAATATTGAACGAATTAGTAATAACGAGGCCAAGAAACTCGACAAAAACCGTGGTTCGCGAGCCTCGGTTCTTACTGAAAGTTTCTCGCAAAAACGATTATCATTTAAGCCCGAAATTGATATAAGAGGACAACGCGTAGAAGAAGCCATTGGTAAAATTACCGAATTTATTGATGAAGCCATTATGTTTGAAGTAAGCCAGTTGCGCATTCTTCATGGTAAAGGCCATGGTATTTTAAAACAAAGTATTCGCGATTATTTGCGTTCGGAACCAATGGTACGCAATTATAAAGATGAGCATGTAGATTTTGGAGGTGCCGGAATTACGGTTGTTAATTTAGCGCTTTAAAACACAACAGAACGCACAAAAACAATGAAAACCAATTTTAAAGTAGTTGGCTTTGATGCTGATGACACCTTGTGGGTAAATGAAACGTTTTTCAGGGAGAACGAAAAGAAATTTTGCGAACTACTTTCGGATTTTTCAACTTCGGATGAAACCATGAAAGAATTATATGCCACCGAAATGAATAACCTTGAAGAATATGGTTATGGCACCAAAGGCTTTGTTTTATCTATGATTGAAACTGCCTTGAAAATTTCGGGCAATACCGTCCCTCAATCGATTATTGAACGGATTATAGAATTGGGGAAATCACAAATCAATCAAAAAGTTGAACTTATTGATGGAATTGAAGATGTGCTGAACTATCTGCACCAAAAAGGTTACAAACTAATTATTGCCACCAAGGGAGATTTGCTTGATCAGGAAAGAAAACTTAAAAAATCAAATCTGGAACATTTCTTCCATCATGTAGAGGTAATGAGCAATAAACAGCCCGATGATTACAAAAAATTACTTCTTCACCTCGACATTCTTCCTGAAGATTTTTTAATGATAGGAAATTCATACAAATCAGATATCGAACCGCTTCTTGAATTAGGAGCTTACGGAATTCATGTTCCTTTCCATATTTTATGGGAACACGAAAAAACCACTGAAAAAGAAGAACATCCGAACTGGCTAAAAATTCAAAATATTTCAGCCATTAAAAATATCCTGTAAATTTTGAGGCTATAGAATTTTAAACCGGGAAGATAGGTTTAACAAAAGGAATACCTAATTTTACTCTTGCAAAAACCAACTGCCATGAGAAATTATCTATTCCTTCTTCTCGTTTCTTTTCTTCTATCCGCGTGCGTGCAAAAATCGTCTGTAAAGCCACCAAACGTAATTATAATTTTAACCGACGACCAGGGTTGGGGCGATTTGAGCTGCAATGGAAACACAAATTTGCACACACCAAATATTGATAAACTGGCCACGAGAGGTATTACTTTCGAGCGCTTCAATGTTTGTCCGGTATGCTCGCCAACGCGCGCCGAAATACTCACGGGCCGCTATCATGTTCGCAGTGGTGTATGGAGCACCAGCACCGGTGGCGAACGTATCGACACTGACGAGACAACCATTGCCGAACTTTTTAAAGCTGCAGGATACGCTACGGCAGCCTATGGTAAATGGCACAATGGAATGCAAGCTCCCTATCATCCGAACTCGCGGGGATTTGATGATTTTTACGGGTTTTGCTCCGGACACTGGGGCAATTACCACAGCCCAATGCTGGAACATAATGGAGAAATTGTGCAGGGAAACGGATTTATTATTGACGACTTTACCAATCACGGACTTAATTTTATCGAACAAAATAAAAATAAACCCTTCTTTTTATTCCTGCCATTTAACACACCACACTCGCCAATGCAAGTGCCCCAGGAATACTGGAACAGATTTAAAAACAAAAAACTGGAGCTTTTTTATCATAGTCCGGAAAAAGAAGCTGTCGATTTTACCCGGGCAGCACTGGCCATGTGTGAAAATATAGACTGGAATGTGGGTAGAATTACTGACAAACTGGAAGAACTGCAATTAACAGAAAATACAATTGTTGTCTTTTTATCGGATAACGGCCCCAATGCCTGGCGGTGGAACGATGGCATGAAAGGGAAAAAAGGCTCGACAGACGAAGGAGGCGTACGTTCGCCAATGATAATTACCTGGGAAAGCAAATTAAAGGGCAACACGAACATCAACACCATAGCCGGTGGCATCGATCTTTTACCCACACTTATTGATTTGGCTAAAATTGAAACAATTCACACAAAACCACTTGATGGAGTCTCTCTAAAACCCTTGCTCTACAATGAAAATCCACAGTGGCCCAATCGCAACATTTTTAGCTATTGGAATGGGCAAACAAGCCTGCGAAATCAGCAATTCCGATTGGATGCCGACAATAAACTGTTCGATATGAAAAATGATCCCGGCCAAACACTGAACGTGGCCGATTCATTCCCCGACACTCATAATCAACTTGTTACAGCAAAAAACAATTGGAATCTACAGGTTCTTTCCGAACTCGATGCAGACTCACCACGCCCCTTCCCCATTGGACACCCGAGTATGCCAATCACCCAACTTCCTGCACGCGATGGCATTGGGTATGGCAATATAACCCGATCAAACAAATACCCAAACAGCACCTATTTTACAAACTGGATAGCTACAACTGATAAAATTACTTTTGATACCGAAATTATTCGCAGCGGTAACTATGAAGTGGAATTGTTCTACACCTGCCCTCTGCAAGATGTTGGATCCACACTATTATTAAGCTGTGAACAATCAACACTCCAATTTCAAATTAATGAAGCATTTGAGTCTTCGCTGTTGAATAAAGACGATATTTATCCGCGCATGGAAGGGTATGTTAAAGCGTTTCAACGCAAGAAAATAGGGAGTATTTATCTGGAGCAGGGAAGAAACAAATTAACCCTGCACGCAACAG
Source organism: uncultured Draconibacterium sp. (assembly GCF_913063105.1). Taxonomy (GTDB): domain Bacteria; phylum Bacteroidota; class Bacteroidia; order Bacteroidales; family Prolixibacteraceae; genus Draconibacterium. Next base: position 83,398 of record NZ_CAJXYQ010000018.1, read on the forward strand.
ATATACCCGGCTCGCAGGTAATGGATTTTAGATTATTACTTTTCCGTAAGATTTAAACTCATATTTTGAACCAATTAGACCTTACGCTACTTTTATAAAAAACAGTTTAAAAATGAAGAAAGTTACTGGTATTGGAGGCATCTTTTTCAAAACAAAAGATCCAGATAAAATGAAAGAATGGTATCAAAAAAACCTGGGCTTGGTTACGAATGAGTACGGTTCTGTTTTTGAGTTTCGCAAATCGGAGAAACCCGACCAAAAGGCTTACTCAGTATGGAGTCCATTTAAAGAAGACACGACTTATTTCGAGCCTTCGGAAAAAGAATTTATGATCAACTACCGCGTAGAAAACATTGAACAACTGGTAGACAAATTACAAAAAGAAGGGGTAATCATATGCGATACTATTGAAACTTTTGAATACGGCAAATTTGTTCATATACTCGATCCTGAAAACAATAAAATTGAGTTATGGGAGCCTGTAGATGAAGTTTTTCAATCGTTATACGAAGGAAAAACCACAAAATAGTATCTTGCACTAAAACAACCATCAACAATGAAACTCAGTTTAATTTACATTTTAGGGCTGGTGTTTGGCATCACATTTCAAACCGTTGGCTCGGTAGCCAAAAACGATACCACCTATATTTTTCTAAAAGATTATGGATTGTATAAAACTAAAAAAAGAAATGCCATTAAATATTTTTACAAGGCACTTGATGATTTAAAGAATGATCAGCCAAAGGTGTTGGTATTTTCAACCGGAACCTATCATTTTTACCCCGATGGATGTATTAGAAAAGAATATTTTGAATCGAACACAAGCGATAAAAACCCCAAAGTTTGTGCTTTTCATTTTGAAGATATTAAAAACCTGGTAATTGATGGTAGAGGAAGTCAGCTAATTTTTCACGAAGAAATGCAGCCATTTACCTTTAACAACTGCCAGAATATTACGCTAAAAAATGTGAGCATTGATTGGGACCAACCATTAATAGCACAGGCCGAGGTTTTGCGAATAAACGAACATTATATGGATATTGGCTTAAATCCCAAAGAATCGCCGTACACCTTACGCGAGGGCAAATTGTTCTTTTATGGTAGCAACAAACAGGAAAATGCATGGACGCGAACCATGGAGTTTGACCGAAAGGGCAGGTATATTGTTCCACAAACGGGAGACGAGGGATGTTTGGGGGAAAACTGGCAAGACTATCACGCCGAGCCAACCATGCCCGGAATTTTAAGATTACATTATAACTTTAAACGAAAACCCCAGGTTGGAAACTTTCTTGTTTTGCGCCATGCAGCACGCACACATTCCGGAGTTTTTATTAACGAATCATCAAACATTACCATTCAAAACTTGCGACTTTACCATGCTACTGGTCTGGGTATTTTGGCTCAATACAGTAAAAACCTCACTTTTAACCGTTACCAGGCCATTCCAAACAGAGCCAAAGGACGCTATTTTGGCGGAGGCGATGATGGACTGCAGGTATCTAACTGTTCCGGAGAAATTGTTGTAAACAGCTGCACTTTCCAAGGCTTAATGGACGATCCGATTAATGTGCATGGCACTAGTGTTCAGATTCAGGAAATAGTTTCAAAAAACGAGGTAAAATGCAGATTTATGCACCACCAAAGTGTCGGATTAAACTGGGCACGTAGAGGCGACAAAATAAGCCTGATTGAAAACAATACAATGACCTTGCTGGGAGTAAATAGCACAAAAGCTTTCAAACCCCTTGACAACGAAACTTTTATTCTTGAGTTGGAGAATGAGCTTCCGTTAAGTGTAAATCCTGGCGATGCTCTGGAAAACTTAACCTGGACTCCCAATCTAACGGTTACCAATAATAACTTCAAAAATTGCAGGGCTCGCGGACTTCTTGTTTCTACTCCGGGAAAAGTACTGATTGAGAACAATACATTCGAATCAAGTGGCAGTGCCATTCTTATTGCCGGTGATGCCAACCAATGGTTTGAAACAGGTGCCGTAACTGATGTACTCATTAAAAATAATACCTTCACATCATTGTGTAATACAAGTTCATACCAATTTTGCGAGGGCATTATTTCCATCTATCCCATTATTCCATCTATTGGTGAAAAAAGTAAGAGATTTCATCAAAACATACGAATTGAGCACAACCACTTTCACCCATTTGATTACCCAATTCTTTATGCCTTATCTGTTGAAGGATTATCTTTTAGCAACAACACCATAACCCGAAGTTATGATTTTGAACCTTATCACAACAGGCACTACACTTTCACTTTCGAGTATTGTAAACAGATTAAATTGATTAACAACCAGTTTTCTGAAGATCTGTTAGGGAAAAATATGCTTTTGAAAAAAACGCCCATTTCTGAATTAAACACTGATACTACAAGGGCTTTCAGTATTGAAACGTATTGATTTCTTATAAGCAACCTCATAAAAACTGATAACATTCGTTAAATAAACGGAATCTATTCTAGGCACTGCAACATTCTCTAATATTGTTGTACTTTTACATAAGGACGCTAGATCAAAAGAATATTAAAATACTGTTGGTGATCCATAGTTGTATGGTTCTACTTTTTCAGTACGCTTTTTTGAAGTGGTTTGTAAAACTTAAAACCGTTCATGTTGATGAACGGTTTTTTTATACTGTTAATCCCGGAGTTCTTGTTGTGAGATCAAAATTCACTTAAATTGAAAATTTATTTTACATAATACTTAAGTGTAAAAAAGAAGAAAGGGTAGAACTAAAGGACGCTTTTTAATGATGATTGATAATTTACAAACCCTTTAATACAGAACCAATCAAATTAGAAGTCGTTCTACCCTGTTATACAAACCCTATATTTTATTTTCCTAATTTGTACTTCTTAAAGCAACCATCAGGCCAAAAACTCTTAACAACTGTATAACAATAACTTAACCATGCCAAAAACAAAACAAACTGTCTCTATTTGGGACATTTTTCTCATATAGAACCAGTCTTGCCAAAATAGATTAACACTTTGCTAAATGATATTGACTAATTTGAAGCTATTTCTAATTAAAAAACCTGGCTCTCATCACCAGCAAAGCACAGCTATTTTGTTTGGTCTCCTTTATAGGTTATGACAAAAGGCAATTTGTTTTTAACCAGCAGGTCCATTTGCATATGTCGCCTGTTAGGTTTCACATAAAAAAATTCCTGGCGTTTTATTTATTTAAACCTAACAGTACATGAAACTCATTTTCACTCAACGTTTTTTACATATTTCTGGATATATACAGATTTAGCATAGATGCATGCATTGCCGGTTGCATCTCCATAAATGAAGGTTCTGGGAAAAATAAAAGGCAACTCAACAGTTGCCTTAAATTATATTCTTACGTTCTTGTAAGATGTAAAAGAATTGTGCCAAATTTATTCGTATTTAAGGTTCAGTTGAAAGGGCAGTTCATCAACCGCCCTTTCTATAAATGTTAACCCCCAAACACACGATAGATCTGAACGATCTATCATTATCAAAAATACAAATTCAAAACTTAAAAACCTTTAAAGGCCAATACAATTCAGCCATTTTCAGCAAATCACTTAGACAGCCTAAGCAATTACACCAGCAGATTTAAGCCAATTATCTTAATCCGAAAGCAAAGAAACATATTGGGCAAAATATTACAACAGATAGTTTTGTTAGAGGGATAAAAAGAAAGGGCAGTTCAACAACTGCCCTTATTAATGTTAACCCCCAAACACACAATAGGCCTGAACGACCTATCACCAGCAAATTAAATAATTCTTTTTTATATAAACAAATAAATATATGCATTTAAGCATATTTTAGGTAAATTACTGATAGTGCAACCCGTATTTTATATCAGGCTAAGAACAAGTATCAATGTCTTATCAAATTATTCAAGCAATGACAAGACACAATACCCGGGAAATATTCAACTGAATTTCAACTCATTATTAAATCAATTATTTTTTTTTTGAAAATAAAATATTGTTCTATTTAATGATAAAATAGTAAATGTGTAAAACTCTAGCCCTATTTGAATAAATACAAAAACCCGGCAAAAAATCTCCGGGTTCATTGTTCTTTAAACTGAAGCTATTTGAATAATCGGTTATTTTTCTTTTAACATAGCGATTACCGCATCGTACGCTTTCATTCCTTTTGCTCTAACCAGATATTCAGAAGTTAGGTCGAGCTGACCTAATTCAAAAAGTCTTTCCCAATCTTCTGTTGCACCATCGATATTACCCTGTTCGTAGCGTGCCAAGCCCCGAAGAAGAAGAAGGCTTTGGTCATGAGGCATATATCGAATTCCCTGTGAAAATAAACGTTCTGCTTTTTTAGATTTTCCTTTCAAGTAAAATGCTTCGGTACCTCTGGTAAAGCATGAGGAAGCAATTTCAAGAAATCTCGCTCTTGCATTAACCGGACTATCAGACACAGAAAATACAATCGAAACTTCTTGCTCCATGGTTACCGGAGTTCCATCTTTAATACCCGGCTTCCACATTCCACTTGTATTTTCCAATACTCTAAGAATCTCTTTATCAATTGCTGGACAAACGTTATTGACAATATGGATATCGGTAACTTTCCCTAATGCATTTACTTTAAATTTAATTACCTCAGTTCCTTCTCGCCCACAATTTAATGCGTCATCAGGATAATTAATATTTGTGGCCAGATATTGTTTTAAATAATTTGCATCAACAGCATAATAATCCGAAAAATCCCGTATTCCGGTAAAAGAAGGAGGACTAATTTCAACTTCATCAATCTCGTTGTGAAGGTTTGGAGTTTCATTTTGACCAAGTACCAGCATACACAAACATATAGCCAGTACTATTAAAACTAACTTTTTCATGGCTTTCTGAGTTTTTTAACTAACATTAATAATGTGGTTCCTTTACCTTTATTCCTCCTTTCTTAATCCAGGAACTTTTAAGCAACAAGTTACATCAAAATTAAAGGCCAGACTTAGCAACTATGTTGCATTTGATTCACTCATATTCTGATCCTTTAAATTATGTGCGATTCTTAAAACTATGTTTCATAAATTAAAATCGGAAGTACAAAAGTAGAATTAGTGAATCTGACTGTTTATATCATATAAAAAGCGATTAAAATGAGGGAGAGGATTATGAAAGCCAGTATGATAAAATAATAAGTTTTTTTCGTAGTTTTTCGGACTTGCCTTTGCAGAGGTTTCTTTAAATCAGCATTATTAGCGTGTAACAACATATGATTGTGGTGTTTTTTATAGTTGCCTGGCGCTAAACCAAAATAATCGTGAAAACATTTGTTAAAGTAACTTGGACTTCCAAAACCTACGAGGTAGGCGATTTCGGAAATTGTTCGCTGTTCATTTAAAAGTATTTGTTCAGCTTCTTGTAAGCGCGTCCGACGTATAAAACAGCTAACCGAACTACCTGTTAGTTGTTTTACTTTCCGATGCAACTGAGAACGACTTAAATGTAATTTCCCGGCCAAATCTTTTACACCAAAATTATCATTAGAAAGATTTTGTAACACAATTCCATGTAGTTTCCCTAAAAACTCTGAATTGTGAGTTGAATACATATTTCCGTATTTTTCTAACAAAACGGTTTTTGGCCTAATCTTTACTTCTGGCAATTTGTGCGTGTGAGATGAATTTTCGATTTCTCATACGTAGTTTTTAAAAAAAAGATATGCTACATGATTTATTGCCATGGCAAATGTAATAAGCATCACTCTTTTTAAAGTTGATGAATATTTCTAAAGGATAAAGAATTTATTTGGGTTAAAAGCAAAAACAAAAATATTGCATTTTAAGCGCCGAGTTGAATATTATCGTGTGTCTGCTTTGTCCGTTTCAACTTGGGAATAATAACTGTTGATTGGTTAATAGATTTCAGATATTTAATGGCCTGAGCGTAACTTGTTATATCACGCCTTGTTTCAACTATTGTTATATCCGGGTCGGGATTATCAACCATTTCGTTATATACAGGAGCTCTAAATTCGGCCTTTGGTATTACTACTTCATTTAAATAATTGTACTTAAAATCGTTATGTCGTGCAAATACATACTCGAGATCGGTTTTATGAAATCCTTCTTCATAAAGTCTCGCATAACACAAATAAACGTACCCATCAGGTAAACCGTAATAATGAACCGGATAGTGGGTTGGTAAAAATGTCATGTACGATTTGTGGATTAACTTGCCAAACGATTTCATAATGCGCAAGTTATATGGTTTTATCGTTTGCTAAATTAATTAAAAATACAACCAAAGATACCTGAAAATGATTATGCAAATGTTAAAAAATGTTATGGTATTGGTTAAGTAAGCAATGGTTAATCACCGATAAAAAAGGCGGCTCACATAATTAAATATGGAGCCGCCACTTATCTGGTTATTTGAAATAATTCTATTTTAAAACAAAGCCTGTTTCAAGGCCTTCAGCCGAATTTGGACCAATCCATAGTTTAAATTCTCCTGGCTCAGCTTTCCATTCTCCTGACGCGCCGTAAAACTCAAGATCTTCAGTTGTAATTTCAAAAGATACCTTTTGCGATTCATTCGGTTTCAGGCTTATTTTTTTAAATCCTTTTAATTCTTTTACCGGACGAGAAACACTTCCTACCAGGTCGCGAATATACAATTGCACAACCTCTTCTCCAGCAACATCTCCGGTGTTTGTAATTGTTGCTGATGCTACAATTTTGCTGCCCGTGTTAATTTCGCCGGCGGAAAGAGCTAAATCAGAATAAGTAAATTGGGTGTAACTTAAACCATATCCAAAAGGAAAAAGCGGTTCCTTACTCTGGTCGGTATAATGCGACCAAAATACATTTCCTTCGCGATTAGTTGGGCGACCTGTATTTAAATGATTGTAATACAATGGTTGTTGACCAACGGCCCTTGGAAAAGATACCGGAAGTTTTCCTGCAGGGTTGTAGTCACCAAATAACACTTCTGCAATTCCGTTACCTGCTTCAGATCCCAAATGCCAGCACTCAACTATTGAAGGTACATTTTCTGCCATCCAGTTAATTTCAATTGGTCGGCCATTCATTAGTACCACAACAACGTTCTTATTTACCGTATATATTTCTTCCAACAATTCTTGCTGCAAGCCTTTCATTGCAATATCGGTTTGGCTACGTCCTTCCCCACTCTGCCAACAATCTTCGCCTAAGGCAATAACCACCACATCTGATTTTGAGGCCAGGTTTTTGGCGGCTGACATACCATTTCGGTTGGTGGTATTAAACTGCAACTCCGTTAAAAACGAACGATAACCATTAATGTAATCCGGTCCTTTTGCAAAGTTTATGCTTGAGCTGCCTGTCGTATTTTTCATTCCTTCGAGTAAAGAAACAGCAGAGTTAGTTACGGCTTTAGCCCTCCAGCTCCCCAGCGGAACATCTTTGCTTTCGGCAAGCTCGCCAATCACAGCTATTTTCAAACCATCTTTGTTAAGCGGTAACAAGTTGTTGTCGTTTTTTAATAGAACAATACTCTTTTTTGCAGCCTCTTTTGCAGCAGCAAGGTGTTCTTCGCATCTCATTACCGCCTCTTCGCGCTCGGGGTTACAATATTTGTATGGATCATCGAATAATCCTAACTTAAACTTTATACGTAATATTCTTCTTACCGCATCGTCTACCAATGTCTCCTCAACAAGTCCTTCATTTACCAACTCTTCCAGGTGTTTTACGTAAGCGTTACCTTCCATATCCATATCCGATCCGGCATTAATTGCCAGTAAGGCTGCCGCTTTTTTATCGGCAGCAACACCGTGAGGTATTAACTCTCCAATCGAATTCCAATCTGAAACCACAAAACCATCAAAGCCCCATTCGCCTTTTAAAATGTCACGTTGCAAATAACTACTTGCTGTTGCCGGCATTTCATTTATGGTATTAAAAGCATTCATTAATGTTGCTACTTCTGCCTCAACACAAGCTTTAAACGGAGGCAAAACAATATTGTGCAAGGTTGGATTTCCTATTTGAGCCGAGTTGTAGTCTCTGCCCGATTCAATAAAACCATAGGCAGCAAAGTGTTTTGCACAGGCAGCTATGGTATTTTCTGCCGACAAATCATCACCCTGAAAACCTTTTACCCGGGCATAGGCCATTTTTGCTCCTAGGTAAGGATCTTCTCCGGAACCTTCCATAAATCTTCCCCAACGGGCATCTCTGGCAATATCAACCATTGGAGCAAAAGTCCAGTGCAAACCTGCGGCTGAAGCTTCAATTGCTGCTATTCGAGAGGATAACTGTGCCAGTTCCGGTTCCCAGCTTGCTGCTTCTGCCAATGGAATAGGAAACATGGTTTCATAACCATGTATTACATCGTAAGCCAGAATTAGAGGAATTCCTAAACGGCTACTATCGACTGCCCAGCGCTGAATATTGCGAGTTGCGATTGCCCCTGTTACATTTAGCATCGATCCCAGTTTCCCTTCTTTTATCATATTATACAGGGCCATGGAATCAACACTTTCAGGAGCAGGCCCTGTCATCTCCCAGCGCGATGAATACTGGTTTAACTGACCAACTTTTTCAGTTAAAGTCATTTTTGCCAGCAAGGCTTCAACTCTTACATCAATTTCATTTTTAGCGTGTTTTCCGGGGTCGGTGCTTTTTGTACAAGCAACAGCTATAACACTCATTACAAGGATGGAAAGAATTAGTTTTTTCATACGACCGTTATCTTATTGTATATTTTACAATTTAATGCAAATATAGCATAAAAAAAGGCGGAACAAAATCCGCCTTTCAAATTCTCCTGTAAAAAAATATTACTTTGTATGCGATTTTCGCACAACTATATTCAATATTATGAATGCTGCAACAAGAATTACGGGTAATACGGCCATGTTACGCAAAGTAATCTGAGCACCAGCAGTTTCTATTGATTTTCCCATAATAGGCAATATCATCGATGTAGCCACAAAACCTGCACCTCCCAAAATTGACATACCAAGGGCGCCACTTTTCGGAACATATTCGGAGGCAACTCCAATCATTGTTGGCCAGAAATAACATACACCAATTGCAAATACGGCAGCTGAAACAACTGTCATTACCGCACCACTTGAAATGCTTAAGAGCAACAGTCCGGCTACCGAAAATATTGCCGAACCAAGTAAAACACCCGCAGGATTTAAACGATGGATTAGTCCACCCGCAAAATAACGGCCCACTGCCATTAAGCCGGTAACTACTGCCAGAACAATCATTGGGTGAATGCCATTATCAGCAAGCAGGGCATTAATCCATTGTGTTGTTCCCAGCTCTGTTGATGCGGTAAGTAGCATACATCCAAAAATAAATGGGAATAACAGTGTAATTTTATTTACTAATCGTCCTTCAACAATTATTAATGCTGTTATTACACCAACAATTATTAATGGAGTGGCATAGTTGGCTGTAACCAGTTCGGCAATTGAAGGGGTAGTTGCTACCAGAATCATAAAAATAACAGCCAGTGTTATCGTGTACGGTGCTCCAACATTCCGCATCATTTCTTTGTAGCTTACGCCGGTTGCCACCCGCTCTGTTTCCGGTATTTTCTGCCCAAAGAACAATACTCCATATATTACCAGCGGAATAAACAACATTCCGACCAACACCTGCCATGGTAAATTTAAAGCATCCATTATAAGCGCTGCCAAAAGGCTGCCAATTACAATTCCTCCAGGAAACCATACATGAAAACGATTTAGCATTTTCGTTTTCTTATCAGGGAACAACGTAGCCACCAGCGGATTACAGGCTGCCTCAACGCTACCGTTGCCCAACCCAATAAATACATTGGAAATAAACAAGGAGGTATAATCTTTTGCCATAAGTAACAGCACTATTCCTACCAGGTGAAGCCCAAAAGCCATCCAAACAATAGTTTTGGTTTTTACCAAATCGATAAAATAACCACCGGCAAACATGGCAACAGCAAATCCCCAAAACGCTGGCCCAAAAGCCCGGCCAACATCTTCTTTTGATAGTCCGTATTCGTCGGTAAATACCCCTTCAATTTTTGCCCGAATGGCGAAGGTTATTGCTGTAACCAGCAAAGCAAGACAAGCAGCAACAAAAAGTCGTTTCTGATTTACATCTTTCATAGTAAATTGGTTTAGCAGAGATTTAGGTTAAGCGTGAATTAGTTCCCGCATCTCTAAGTTTATAATTTTGATTTATCTGAATTTTTTAAATATTGTATCGCTTGTTTTATCAGTTTTCGGTATTCTTCGTTTTCATAGGTTCGTTTATCGTGGCCCGGTTGAATATAAAGTACTGTTGATGCATTATACCTGTTTTCCCATGCCACAAAATCAGCACTTTTCGGATGCCGCGTTCTCAGCAATGGTTTTACTTCCTCCGAGATTCTGATGTTTCCATACACTTCATCAAAAAAACGTAATTCATGAAAACCAGCCGTTACCGGAGTGTAGTTTTCAACACTGCAATACACCCAAACATCGTGTTCGTAATCCGACCATTCTTCTTCAGGTACATTTTTGGACTCACGCACATATTTGCCTCCAATAATTTTTTCGAAAGCCGGCCAGTTTTGATAGGAAACAAGGGAGTGATGCAAAAATAAAAAGGGTTTACCCTGTTTGGTAAGCCGAATATAAGCGGCCTTTTGTTCCGGAGTAATTGTTTTCCACATGTCGTAAAACACCAACACATCAAAATTGCTTGCATAACCATCAGCTATTTTTTTATTCGCTTCAGGTTGTTGCAAGTGTTCATATTCTACATTCTTCAGTTCGTCAAATAACTCAAAAAATTGAATGGTGTCGTAACTGTGCCCTCCGGTTACTAATAAAACTTTAGTTGATTGAGGCTTAGCCAGTAAAGTAAAAAGACTAAATATAAACAGTACAAAAAATTTCTTCATTTCTCTCTTTATTTCAGTACAAATTATTGCCTTTCCTCCATCCTGTTCTGATCGATTCTGATGCTAAATTTAATAAATTCAATCATATCTCAATAACCTCGCAACTGTTTTACGTGTTTTTAATTCCTAATTATTCCTCCAAATCCTTTACTTGAAAAATAAATTAGCCTATTTTTGGTTTATTCTTAAACAAAACTCTTAGCCATGAATCAGAAATTTATTCGATTTTTATTTTACTTTTTCCTTGCTGCATTTGTTTTTGTATCGTGCGATGAAATGGACGATGTAGAAACACCGGTTACAGGAAATGAATATTTAGTTGAAGCGACACTACAGGAATCCTATTCAAAAACACAAATTGACCTGTTAATAGCCATTGCCTCCACACAATACCCGGAATTGGCTGACCTTGCTGACCTTGTAAAATCGGGTGTTGAAGTATACAAAATAACTTATAAAACTACTTTTAATGATGAAACCATCAACGCTTCGGGTGTAGTGGCCCTACCTGATGCTGCGGGCGATTATTCAGTTATAAGTTACCAGAACGGTACTAACACTTTGCACAGCAAAGCCCCCTCGGTGGATACAAATAACGACCTGTTTCGTATTCTAAAAATGATGGGTTCAACCGGCTTTGTTATCGCCCTTCCGGATTACCTGGGATTTGGCGAGGCCGATCAAATGTTTCATCCTTATTTGCATCACGAATCAACCGTACAAACTGTTACCGATATGCTAAAAGCGGTAGAAGAGTTTGTTGAGAATGAAGAAAATATCTCGCTGAATAATGATTTGTACCTTGCAGGATACTCACAAGGAGGCTGGGCTACCATGCAGGTTCAGCAAGCCATTGAAGCCGATGCTTCGTTTGCCTTTAGTTTAAAAGCAAGTGCATGTAGTGCAGGCCCATACAACCTTACAACGCTTAACCAATATGTGGTTGGTTTAGCAGAATACCCGATGCCATATTTTCTGGCTTATATTTTTAACAGCTACCTTCAGTTAGGTTTAACAACTCCTATAAATAGCGTTTTTCAGGAACCCTATGCTGCAAAAATTGAGACCATGTTTGATGGAAATACTTCAGGAGAAGACCTGAACAACCAGTTAACCACAACAATTGCCAATTTATTTACACCTGAATACCTAAGCGGATGGGATTCGGAAGCAAATTATGACGAGGTTTTAAGCATGCTTCAAGAAAACAGTGTGCCTGCGTTTGTCCCAAAATCTCAAACAAGGCTCTATCATGGTACAGCCGACACCTATGTTCCGTCTATTGTAGCAGAAGAAAAGTATGCCGAATTTATTGCCGGTGGCGCCTCTACTAATCAAGTACAATATATTCCTCTGGTGGGGCTCGATCATACTGGCGGAATAATACCTGCAGGCTTAGCATCTATACTTTGGTTCATTGAGTTAGAAAACAGTACTATGTAGACACGCACTACGAGGATACGAAAAAGTAATTTTAGATTTCTTTCAGTCGACAATAAAGAATTATACAGATTCTACCTTATCGAAGACAGAATCTGTATAGTTTATAACTTAGCATTTTATTCGCAACTGGCTACCACTTCCTGCAGCTCTCCTTCCAGCGAAAAATCAGAAGCAGAAGTAATTTTAATGTCAGCAAATTGTCCGATCAATGATTTATCGTTACAAGCAAAACGGATGGTTAATTTTCCTTCGGTGTAAGATGTAAGGTACCCCTCTTTTCTGTCCTCGCCCCGAACCAAAACCCGTTTTGTTTGTCCAATTAGGCTTTTATTATATGGCAGGTTATGTTTTCGCAAATCTTCGGTTAACTGATGCAGGCGTCGTTTTTTCTCTTCAAGTGGCACATCGTCAACCCAGCGATGACTGGTTGCTCCGGGCCGTGGAGAATAAATAGCTGTGTACGACATGTTGAACTTAAATTCATCAAAGGCTTTACGTGTATTCTCGAATTGTTCTTCGGTTTCTCCTGTAAAACCAACAATTACATCGGTAAAAAGGGTAGCCTGCGGTAAAATTCGCCTGATGGTTTCAACAATATGTCGATATTTTTCCATATTGTGTTTGCGGTTCATTCGCATAAGCACCTTATCATCACCACTCTGCATTGGCAAATGAATTTGTTTTCCCAAAACCGGATACTCTGCTATTACTTCAATAACTTCATCAGTCATATCGCGCGGATGTGGCGAAGTAAAATATAACCAGAATTCCTTTTTCAACCTGTTCCCCAATTCACCAATCTCTTTAAGCAGCTGAGGAAAAGTTAGTTCTTCGCCTTTTTTATCGAGTCCGTATGAGTTTACATTTTGCCCCAACAAGGTAATAGATTTATACCCTTGTGCCACCAGTAAAGCCACTTCTGCAACAATATCTTTTGATGGGCGCGAAACTTCCCGACCGCGTGTATACGGCACAGCACAATAGGTACAAAATTTATCGCAACCGTTTTGAATAGGAATAAATGCTTCAAATTTCGACTGGTAATGAGGCTGCACATTCCAGAAATCTTCAATATTCTCATTATGCGGATCAATACCTACATTCAGATGGGTAGGCGTAGTTACTCCGTAGCTGCGAATCATTTTAGGCAGTTCGGGCAAATCCTTCATCTGGAAAGTTATATCAAAGAGTTTCAGGAATTTCTCATGATCGTCGGGTAAAATACATCCTGAAATGAACGTAACCAGGTTTTTATTGTTCTTCCACTTATTCCATTTGTGAATTCTCGAATACACTTTGTCAATTGCTTTCTGGCGCACAGAGCACGCCAAAATACCAATTAGTCCGGCCTCCTCCTCGTTGTCGGTCCACTCGTATCCGGCCTCGTCAAGCACCGAAATCACCCGTTCACTATCCGACATATTCATCTGACACCCTAAGGTTACTACATGATATTTCATTCTGTCTATCTTTTTTACTTGGTTTCCCCCTCCAGTCTTCCTTCCTCAGCAAGCTTCCCATAAAAGAAGGGTAATTTTATCCCTTGTTATTTACAGCTTTTTCTATTTAAAAATATACTTCAGTATAAATATTTGAAACCGGAATTCCTTTTCCTGTTAATATATCAAATACTTCGTATATCATCTCGCTATTTCCGCATAAGAAACAGTTTGTATCTTCGTCGAAAGTCTGCGTACTTAAAAATCCGGTTACCCGGCCATAAAAATCGCCTTGCTTCTCCCCCGAGGTACACAAAGTAACTTTGCTTCTTTTAAAGTCTTCATAATCATAGGCTTCTTCAGCTTTTCGCACACCATGTACCATCTTGAAATTGAGCTCAGGATGTGTTTTCAGGAAGCTATGAAACGGGCTTATACCTGTTCCTGTGGCAACAAATAAAAACTTTTGCGTGGCAAATTTTGCAGGATCAAACTTAAAGAAACCAAATGGTCCATCAACATCTACAAAATCACCGGCATTAAGTCGTTTTAATTTTGATGAAACCTTTCCACCGTCAACTTCTCGCACCAGTACTTCAAGAAAGTCATCGTGCTCGCCACTGTATATGGAATATTCGCGTCGGTCAACCGCTCCTTTTGTTCCCAATAAAACAAATTGTCCGGTCTGAAACTCCATTCCATTTCGTTCGAAACGAATTACAAAAGTATAATCGGTTAAATGCCTGACCTGTGTAACTTTATGCTTTTTCAATTATTAAGACTTGTTCTAAATAAATCGATGCAAAAGTATAAAAAAGAAATAAATGGTCAAGTTCAAATCTCGATTGATTGATAATTCTTTTTATTCGTCATCGCATGGTATCGCCGGGGTTAATTATTCGGGGTTGGGAAATTCGCGCATTGGACTATATCGAGTGTATGAATCGAATATTTCGGGATCAGGCCCCACCACGCGTGGATCTTTTGTTTTCTTTAATTCAGTAAATAAGGCTGTTTTCATTTCTTCCTGAACTGTCAGTACCTCGTTGGTATTTATCAGGTTCATTAAACAATCCGGATCATCTTTAATCTGGTACAATTCAAACTCCGGTCTTCTGTCAACTGCCAAATGAAAATACTTACTTACCGCTTCCTGTGTTCGATTTTCAATGATAAAAGATTTTGTAGGCGAACCATCGATATCAGTATAAGCCCATTCGCTATGGTGAACTCCCTTCTCATCAATTCCGTGCATGGGTAAACGTTTATTTTGAGTTCCCGGTGCAATGCGCTGCGGAGCCCCGGCTGGCCAGCGTTCCGGTTTAATATTCCAAATCAGTAGGTATTCCTGACTACGAATTGCCCTAACCGGGTAACCATAATTTTTGTATCGCGAACTGGAATGGCGTTCTCGTCCGCTATAAACATATTTCTTTTCTGCACTTACCGTTCCCTGCTGTTCAGCTTGTAAAATATTTGCAATGCTTTTTCCGCTAATGGGCAACATACCTTCGGCCGATATGCCAGTAATTTCAAGGATAGTTGGCGCCAAATCGGCAAAACCAATTGGATCATCCACCATTCTTCCTCCTGGAAAGTTTTTTGGATAGCGTATGGCAAGTGGCACATGTATTCCATACTCGTAGCCGTTGGCTTTTGCCCTGGGAAATGCCATTCCATTATCAGAAGTAACAATTACAATCGTATTTTCCAGTTCCCCAATTTCCTCAAGGTACTTCAACATGCGTTGCAAATGCAAATCAAACCATTCTACTTCAACGGCATAATCCAACAGGTCTCCCCTAACAATTTCGTGATCCGGGAAAAAGTTGGGCAACTCAGCATCGGTAAGTTTTTTTCCGTTTCTTTTCCACGAATCTTTTTCAAATGCCCGATGTGGTTCTTTTGCCCCATACCAAAAGAAGAATGGTTTGTTCGATCTTTGGTTTTCAATAAAGTATTTGAAGTTCTCAAAATAATTTAAGGTGATTATCCCCTCTGCTGTTCTTTCGTCATCAGCAGTACCGGCTTCGTAGGAAATGCGGCTATACTCAACACCACCTGCGTCTGTTTTTCGCCAAAGCGAGTCATTTTCAGTTCGTGCATATTGAAATGGCGAGACTCCCTTACCGGTACGACCCGTAGCATATCCATTGGCCTCGAGTACATCAATAAAAGGCACAACTTTTTTTAACCACGATGAGGCATGCTGGCCGGCTTGTTCGTTTTGCCAGTGATGGCGCCCTGTAACAATAGCACTTCGTGATGGAGCACATCCCGGCGACCCTGCGATACAATTCGAAAAATAAATGCCTTCAGAAGCGATCTTGTCGAATGCCGGAGTATGTACAAATTTACACCCTCCAAAACTGGTGTGCGCAAATGATTGGTCATCTGAAATAGCAAACAATATATTTGGTTGTTTAGGTTTTGAGTGCACAGAATTACAGGCAATTAAAAAATCGCTTACAACAAATAATACGATAGCCCAAATTAAAAAACTTCTCATTTTATCTGATTTAACAATTTTAAAGTTAACAAAAGTTTTCAGCAAAAAGAAAGGGATCTCAATACTGAAATCCCTTAAAAAGAACTAATCCATTTCACTATTTAAAAACTTCCTCCTCACGCTGATAGCCTTCAGAAATAACAGTTAACTGCAGATTTTCCTTGTTAACAATCATTCCGGAATGAAATACTGTTGGCACCAGCATTTCCCCATTACTCACTGTCTGATAAGTCTTTTCACATTCTTCGCAGCGTGCCATTTTCATTGCGAGGTCTGCTGCTGTTGCGGCAAGTTTTTCGTATGGTTTGTATACCGTGCAGGTTTGGTTTCCGGCAACAATCTCGCGCAGATTACGTAAGTCGGCATCCATACCCGCTATCAAAATCTGGCCTTCTCGTCCTGCCTCTGCAGTTGCTCTTATAACCCCCAAAGCCAGCTCATCATTTCCGGCAATTATAGCATCTACATCAGGGTGCTCTTTTAATAAAGCTTTTCCATGATCGTAACCTTCATTTTCCTCCCAGGCCTCGGTAAACTCATTAAAAACAATCTCAATATCGCCCCTTTCCACCAGCGGTTGTAATACATTTCGTTGCCCAAGGTACAAAAGCTGACTGTTGTTATCGCTTAACGCACCTCCTATTAATGCATATTTTCCTTGCGGTTGAATTGTTGTTAAATAATTGGCCTGTAGTGCTCCAATTTCAACGTTATCAGTAGATACATAAAAATCGAGTTTGCAATTTTTTATCAACCGGTCGTACGAAATCACCTTAATATTTTTTGCATGAGCAGCTTTCACTATTTCGGCAGCAGCAAACTGATCCACAGGTACTACTACTAATACGTCAACACCGTTGGCGAGCAGTTCTTTTGCCTGTGCCAACTGTTTATCGGCATCATTTTCGGCATCCATAACTTTTACGGTTCCTCCAAGTTCCTGAACATTTTCAACAAAATAGTTCCGGTCATTTTCCCACCGCTCCTTATCAAAAGCGTGAATTAGAAAACCAACTTCAACAGCCTCGTCTTTTTTATCACATCCGGTAAAGAGAATTGCAGCAAGAAAGGTTAAGATGAGTAATGCTATTCTGTAATTCATATTATTGAATTTAATTAAGTTTCTATTCAATTTACGAATTATCAGTTGATTGGTTAACCCTGAAAATAGTTTTAGTTCATTGTTTTAAAACATCAGAAATAATGAAACCTTTTGGCAGAGTATATTAAAATTTTTGAATTTCCTCGTATAATTTTTGAAGAGGCAGTCCCATTACATTATAAAACGAACCTTCAATATGTTTAATACCAATTGAGCCTATCCATTCCTGAATACCGTACGCACCGGCTTTATCAAACGGTTTAAAAGTAGTAATGTAATAATCGATTTCAGTTTTGGTTAGTTGTTTAAACTGCACGTTGGTTAAAGATGAAAACACGACCGATTTGTTAGTTGAACTGAGGCAAACACCGGTTATTACCTCGTGCATTTTTCCGCTTAACGCCGATAAAGTTTTATAGGCATGATCATAATCGTCAGGTTTTTCGAGCACTTGTCCGTTTAAAACAACAATTGTATCGGCTGTAATCAGCAAATCTTTATTGTTCAATTCATTAACAAAAGCTTTTGCCTTTTTTTCTGCAAGAAATTCAGGGATCTGATGCCCCCTTAGGTCAGAAGGATAACTTTCGTCAACATCCTTTGTTCTCACTACAAAATCAATTCCCATTGATTTTAATAGCTGCTGGCGGCGCGGCGATTTTGACGCAAGAATAAAATGATAGGCTGGAACCCAGTTCATACTAAAAAGCTCTGGAGTTTAACATATCGTTGGTAAACCACTTGTGCTGGGCTTTTAAAGCTTGTTCTATAACATCGCGGACACATCCCTCTCCACCATTTTTATCCGAGATATATTTCGAAATACTTTTAATTTCATTTACAGCATCTTTTGGGCAGGTTGGCAAACCAACTGCATTCATCACCTGGAAATCGACCAAATCGTCGCCCATAAAAAGTACGTCTTCGGGTTTTACATTAACTTTCTTCAGAAAATCGTTTAAACAAGCTACTTTATCTCTGGCCTTGTCGTAAAAATATTCCACTCCCAGTTTCTCGTATCGTAAGCGCACCCGCTCAATATAGCCTCCGGTTATAATCGCAATTGGATAACCTGCTTTTACGGCGCTTCGAATAGCAAAGCCATCTTTTACATTGGCTGTTCGCACCGGATCTCCTTCTTCGTTTAAAGGCGATATATCCTTCGATAAAACCCCGTCAACATCAAAAACAAAAGCTTTTACCCTTGTAAGTTCTTCTTTAAAAAATGACATGTCTATTCCTTTTTCTGATGAAGCTCAAAAATACTCTTTGAAATTGAATTGTACAATTCACGAACCTTTGGCATTTCGTTCAGTTCTTCTAAATGGGCGTCAATTACGTTTTCATCATAACGAATAGCCGGGCCTGTTTGAGCCATTTTCGGATGTAATTCCTGAACCTTCTGTGCTGTTTCCTTTATTAAAGGGCGAAGTACTTCGAATGATATATTTTTACTATCGAGATATTGTGCAGCCAACGCATAACAATGATTTGCAAAGTTGCAGGCAAACACAGCTGCAATGTGCAGACTTTTTCTTTTTTGGGATTCCATAACCTGAACTAAACCAGACAGTTGTTCAGATAAATTAAACAACAACTTTTCGTTACTTTGAGAATTTCCTTCAACAAAAATTGGTATTTCCCGAAAATTAACTGCCCTGTTTTTTGAAAATGTTTGCAAAGGGTAAACAACACCATAATTTGCGGAAAATTTACTTAATATACCCATTGGCAAACTCCCTGAACAGTGCACCAGTAATTTATCTTCAAGCACTACTTCTTCAAGTACCTTTTCTAGCGCAGAATCTTTCAGCGCCACAAAATAAATATCGGCAGTTGTTGTAATTTGGCCGGGAAATTTTGTATAACTGGCATTTACTCTGTATGCCAGTATTTTTGCTGCCTCCTCCGTTCTGCTGTACACCTGGGTTATTTCATGTCCCAATTGTTTTAGCTCCACCGCCAGATGTGTTGCCACATTTCCAGCTCCTATAAAACAGACTTTGTAGCTATTCATCGTTATTATTTTTGAAACTTAAAATTTCGGATAAGCTCCGGTGAATTCCATAAGAAAAGACAATAAAAAAAGCTAAAAAACGAGAGTCCCATATGACTTTCAAAATTTGCATCGCCTAAATTTGCAATACCCATAAAAACCAGAAACAACCAAAATAACAAATTACTTTGATGCCCCTCCCTAAATACAGGAATAAGTAAAAAGCTTATTATTATAAGAAAGCCAATTAAGCCAAATTTAACCATGTAATTCAGGTATTGATTATGCGAAGATCGCTGATTTTCGGGGCTTAAATTCGAATTTAAAAATTCGTATGTATTCGCATATTCTTCCTTCCAGTTACCAGTTCCTATACCAAACCAAAAGTTATTTTTAATGATTTCCAAGGATGCCTTAAAAAACTCGATGCGTTGAGATAAAGATTGTCCGTTTGGATCTCCGGTAGCTTTATACCTGTCGTACTCCCAAAGGGTTTCATAAATTCGAGGATATAAAGAAAACTTCTTATCTATATAAATGTAATTGGCATATCCTTGTTCTATGGCTTTTACATCCTTATCTGTTAAGTTATTAACGCCAACACTATCTTTCCGTAATCCTTTACTTGTCAAATATCGTATTAATGTCGACTGATAAGTAAATCCGCGTTCATCCAAAGAGTCAAATTTGCATTCACTCCGTTTATTCCATTCTTCTCGCAACTCATCATCACAAACGTAGCTGTTAACCCAGTTTCCATTTTCCTTTTCAAACGAATCAAATTTAAATGTGTAAGGATTTCCAGATTGCGTATGTTTATCAACCCTATCAGGATTTAATTTTTCAATGGTATAAAAATTATCCCATACTGATTTAATGTATGTTACCGAAAAAAACAAGGCTCCCACAAGTAATACAAAAAGAAAGTACTTAAGTTTTCGTCTTCCTGAAAGTAAATAGTATAGGATGAAAAAACTCGCAGCACCAACTAATGAAATAATTCCGGTAATTGACTTCAGAACTACAATAAAAAATACGAACCAAAGAAGCAGTAATGTTAGGACAACTGCACTCTTTTTTTTGCTAATGTTTTGGTGAATTAGAAAAAAGGTACAGAAAATAGCCAGAGCTACCTGGTATGAAAATCGAATATGTGAAATAAAAGAGATATCTCGGAAATCAGTAATATGTAATGCTGATTTAAATACGAGCCTGACAATTGCTAATAATGACGCAATAAAGACAGCAATACAAAAGCCAATTAAAATGTTAAAAAATTGTTTTTCTGATAATTTTGGAGATAATATAAACGCCAGTGGTATAACAATCCAAAATGCAACTTTTTTTAATTGATAAATGGAAAGCGACCAGTCATTTGTTTGTATTAAACCAAGCAGGTAAATCAGAAAAATACCAAAAAGGAATAAAGCAGAAGCCTTTTCAGGGTATAAGTTCTTTGATTTTCGCCAGGTATAAAATAATAGCGATTGTACGAGCAACGCTGCCGCAGCAATACTCACAAAAGCTTCAGAAAAAGGGATAACAATAACAAATAGTAACAAACTATAGTAAAAACTCTTTTCATTAAAATCAACCTTTACTTTTTCTGGTCTCATTCGGTCAGTCGTATTTTTTATCAAACGATATAGAATAAAAAATATTTGCTGTAGTTCTACTTTTTTCAATAAAAAAGGCCCATGCTCATCAGAACACGGGCCTCAATAAAATTGGCAGCGACCTACTCTCCCACTTTTACGCAGTACCATCGGCGCTGACGGGCTTAACTTCTCTGTTCGGAA
>NZ_CAJXYQ010000019.1 GCF_913063105.1 uncultured Draconibacterium sp.
GCGGAAATCAGCCTTAGCTAAATGAAGGCCTGCCCGGCGAGGGTTTAAGCTTATTAATTGATTCGGCTTTCATATTAGCAAGCTAATTAAATGAGTTGCTCCACCTGAAATTCTAACTGATCCCTTAAAACTGTGGTAATCGGAAATAAGGTTTAGTTCAGACTGTATAACACCGAAAAAAAGTGCATAATGCTACCAGCTAAAACAAATAAATGCCAAATGCCATGCCCGTATTTCAGGTTTCTCCATGCATAAAATATTACGCCAATAGAGTAACAGCCTCCTCCAATAAAAAGAAAGGCAATACTTGACCCGGGAAGGTTTTTAACAATCGGGCCAATGGCCATCAAAAACATCCAGCCCATGGCCAGGTAAATGCCTACCATCAGTTTTCTGAAGCGGGTTAAATATATCGACCGAATGACCACTCCTGTAATAGCCAGTGCCCAAATTATTCCAAAAAGGGTCCACCCTAATGCTCCCCGAATTGTGGTAAGTACAAATGGAGTATAGGTGCCGGCTATGAGTAAAAAAATGGCTGCATGATCGAATCTGACAAATAAATTTTTAAGTTTTTCTTTTGTGAAACTATGGTAAAGGGTTGAAGATAAGTAAAGTAATACCAGGGTGCTGCCAAAAATGCTAAAACTTACCACGTGCCATACATTTCCTTTTATAGCCGCAAAAACCACCAATAAAACCAGGGCAGCTATACTTAGCAATGTTCCAATTCCATGGGTAATACTATTAAAAATCTCCTCTCCAAGTGATAATGACCTGTATCCTGCTTCACTTTTCCTTCTCATAGTAGTTGTTTTTCGAATAGATTTTAAATTTAGTCGAATTTACGCAAAAAAAGCATTTGATTTAGCCATAGGATTCAATTCAAAATAAGCGACAGTGTTAATCGCTAGTAGGTCAGCTGTTTAGGCGTGTTGTGCTGCGGAAAATTTAGAATTGCCATGGTTTATTTAGGACCAATAAGTTCAATAAAAGTTCCGTCAGGATCTTGCACGAGCAAAAAATACCGGTTGTCGCCAAGGGTAGATGGTTCGCCGCTTAATATTTTTACCTGGTGTTTTTTTGCACGTTCCATTATCGGTATTAAGTGCTTTACAAAT
Source organism: uncultured Draconibacterium sp. (assembly GCF_913063105.1). Taxonomy (GTDB): domain Bacteria; phylum Bacteroidota; class Bacteroidia; order Bacteroidales; family Prolixibacteraceae; genus Draconibacterium. The sequence continues at coordinate 1,122 of NZ_CAJXYQ010000019.1, forward strand.
ATGGTAATATATTGCATGCCGGTATCGTCGGTCATAAATTTTTGTTCCGGATGTTTTGCTGTTGTTCCAACACTCATAAGCTTCCATTCGCTGGCTTGCTAGCTGTCTTCCAGTTTTAAAACACTTACATCAAGCTGGTAGCTGTCAGTTAAACCAAGCGCCTGACATTTTTCTTTTGATACAGAAAACTCGCCGGTTTTTGTCATTCCAATAACATTGGTGTAGAAATCAATTGATTTTTGCAGATCTTCAACTACCAGGCCAATGCTAATGGCTGATTTACTAAATTCGCTTTGAGCCATGGAAACGACCGAAAAAATACATAGAATAGCCAGGGTAAAAAGACTTTTTTTCATTGCTAAGGTTTTAGTTTATTTTGGTACCTGATAAAAGTAAAAAATTAAAAGCAGGAAAAGGATTTGTGTAGCGCCAAAGTTGCTCTATCTTTATAAAAAATTGAAAATGAATTTACCAGTTGTGAATAATACCAATCTTGAATCGTTGATGGATAAGGCAGAGATTGTTCAGCAAACGGCCGAGCAGATTATGAAAGATTTTGGAATGTTTGGCGTTGAAATAACATTTTCGGGCGATATCGATAATGCCTATCAGGAGCTTCATCAGCAACTTATTGACCAGATAAGTTTACTGGTTGAGCGTAACTATGATTTATTGCTTTCGGTATTGTACCAGGTAGACATTACCAATCGCGAAATTGTTCAGGCTGAAAAGGATCTGCCTCATTATTCACATATTGAAATTATTGCACACCAGGTAATTGCCCGCGATTTAAAAAAAGTTCTGCTCAGGCGCTACTTTAAAATGAAGGGACAGTAAATGAAACTTAGGGATATAAAAAAAGCGTCAGTCGACGCTTTTTTTTGTATTTAGTTTCCAAAAATATACCTGATATTTAGTCCAAATCCTTTTGCATGAAAATCTGTTTCTTCAACAATACTTATTGCCGGACGCCAATCAGCTCCAAGTGCGATAGGTATTCCGTTAAAGCGGTATTCTAATCCAATTTCTCCAACAGCCCCCAGCCAAAATGGGTCGTCAATCCAAATATAAGGGCCAACACCAACATACCAGTTAAAGGCTTCACCGGCAAGCGGGCGGTAAAGAAAATCCCAGATAAGGTCTATTCCCAGACCATCGCCAAACGAAACATCGGCGTGTACGCGGCTAAACTGGCCGGTGCTAAAAATACCGTCAATTGCAACGTTACCTCCCGAAACATCTCCAAATCGAACACCTAATTCTTGTGCATTGGATGTAATTGTGCCTACGATAATTATGGCCATGACCACCATAATTTTTACCATTGTTTTTTTCATAATCTATTATTTAATAAAATTGTGTTCGTATGTTTTGAGTTTAATTTACAGAATAAATGGCTAATTTATTTCATTCAGAAACATAAAATTTAGATAAAAGTTTGAAAATTGAAATAAACCGGTCAAAATGAACCGGGCTTTCGGCTTATAAAGGCCTGGCAACCATTATTCCATTTGCTGTTTTTCTTTCGCTGAGATACTTGTATAACGTTTGGCTGGATAGAACTACTTTTTTTGCGTTTGTAGAAGCATGCATAAAATATAATTCATCATTTTTAAAAACAATTATTCCAACATGAATGATATCCAAGCCTTCAATATTGGTTGTAATTCCAAAAATATCTCCGTCTTGAAGCAAGTGTTTTATACTTTCTAATTTTTCGGTGGGAATATAAAACAGTTTACTGCGTGTTAACTGATGCTCTATTTTTGTCAGGTCTTGGATGTATGCTGTATTGTTTTTTAATTGTGGGTAGCTGTTTGGGTGCTTGCTCATAAAGTTTATTGTTTTGTGGTAAGGCGTGTTTACGAGCTCCTTTGATAATGATTCGACAAGCATTTTTTGGTCGTTATTGTAAATCCAATCGCTAAAATAATGCAGGCGAGAGGGGTAGCCTTTAATTTGTCCATTGCGGTAACGAATTTGTTTTAATTGATAAGTAAAGGTATCAAAGTCCGGATTTCTTGTTTTTACAGTTTGCGCAATGGCAAGGCAGTTTTCGGCAAAGGTGGTGCAATCCATTTCTCTTAAATTAACGACCAAATGTTCCGGCTCTATTTCAAGTGTGTGCGCAGTGTATGGTGTGTTCATCAATAGTTTGCTGCACATAACTACCAATTCGGCCGTAGTTTTATCTTTATGAGCTACCATACTGCATAGTAGCTGATTGAAAATTTGTTCATCCTGGATTGTACTGCTAACCTGGGTAAAGGCGTTTCCATACAATAAGAAGAAAACGCTGATTAATAGTATAATTTTCTTTTTCATTTAATTTACTGATGGCTTAAAGTTAAGGATATTGTTTGTATACTGGCTAATCAGAGAAATCAAATACTCCCCAATAATCGTAGGCCAAACCAAACGGTAAGTAAAAGTAAGGTGAGGGCAAAAAATGAATACAAAATAATGCGGGCTCTTTTGTTGGGCTTTTTATTTTTTGTATGCATTTTGTGAATTTATTATTCTATTTAATATGTTGATATACGGCGAAATAACAATGAGGTTATATGAAGTAAAAAAATGCCGGATGTTGTAAGAGAACTTAAAAAAACAGATATTTGTTGGCAGCATTAAACTGCTTGTGGGCGATGAAAAGATTTCTACTTCTATTTACAGGTGTACTGATGTGTGCTTATTTTAGTAAGGCACAAGGGTACTTATCAGATGTTCAGTTTGATAAAGTTGGGCAATTGGAAGTGGCTCAGTACGTGCAGGTGCAAATGAATAATAATACAGCAACCTTTATGGATGTTAAACCATCGCTTGAGCCTACAGCAAGTATCGATGGTTTTCGTTTTCACGAACGGGAATATATTGTAAAGGATAGTTTGTTAAAGGTTTGGTCGCACTATATTCACACCAATCCATCGGTAGCCTGGAATGCGTCGCGTTTTTCATTTGGCTTGTTGTATTCAAAAAACAGTAATCAACTTGTATATCCAAACGAATATGTAGATGGTATTGATGCCGGACAAATAATTTATTTAAACCTACATGTTTTAAAACTAAAAAAACTGGCCACCGCATTTGAGATAACTACTGTTGATACGAACGATAAAGTTATTGAATTCAGTTATGTAGCTGATAATATAACACACGGAAAACAACAGCTGAGTTTTAGTCAAACACGCAAAGGCTATACAAAAATTACGCATCGAACTTATTTTAAAAGCCAGTCGGTTTTGCGCGACCATTTTTTATATCCATATTTCCATACCCGCCTTGCCAACACTTACCATCGCAACATGAAGCGCATTTATAAAGCAGCAGGTGAGTGACGTGTTCAAAAGAGAATATTGGGGATGTAAAGACTATTTGTGCGCGTTGCGTTTTGACTCCTGAAACTACCTATACTGTCGGAAATTAATTAATTTGAATTAAATTCGTTTCCTAATTAAAAATAGATTTGTGTGAGAAGTTTGCTATCATTTTGTTTCATTTTGTTTGCTTTTGTTGTTTTCGGGCAAAACTATTCCAATCTGAAGTTTGAGAAATATACTACCTCTGCCGGTCTGTCCAGTAGTACCTGTACCGAAATATATCAGGATAGTGATGGTTTCTTATGGTTTGGCACTATTGATGGTTTGAATAAATATGATGGTTATACATTTAAAACCTATAAGCCTTCTATAACCGATCCTTTTGCGATAAGTAATAACAGGATACTTTCAATAACTGGTGATAAAACGGGAAATCTTTGGGTGGGAACCTGGAATGGATTAAACGTATTTGATCGCGAAAGAGAACTGTTTTATCGTATAGTTTTAGGAACCGAAAAGGATGCAGCGTACAATAGCCTCAATGTGATTAACGATGTGTTTTTTGATGAACAGAATAATAAAGTATGGGTTGCAACCAATAATGGAGTCTGTTTAATCAGTCTTGTAGAAGATTATCTGGATAGGATAGACGAACTGCCGATACAATATTATGTGCACAGTCCATATAGCGGCAAATCGTTGGATCACAACGAGGTTACAACAGTTTTTAAAGACAATAAAGGCAATATTTGGCTGGGCACCAATGGCAAGTGTTTAAATAAATATGACCAGGCAACAAACTCATTCAACCGCATACTTATTGATGTTAGCAGTGATTTTATTTTAGGGCATTTACCTAAAATTTTTATCGAAGATTTTGATGGCGATTTCTGGATTGGAAACGATCTTTCGAAAATGGTTGTATGGAATAAATCCGAAAATATTTTTGAAATTCGGAATATTGTCGAAAATTCAATCCCAATATTTGATATTTATATCGACAGTAAAGGTGTTTTTTGGATTACAACCGATGGTTATGGTATCTTTCTTTACGATAAGAAACTGGGCATTTTAAAACATTTGGAACATGATGAAAACAATCAGTTCTCCATACCTAATAACCAGATATCTTCAGCTCTTGAGGATAAGGCAGGAATTTATTGGTTGTCTACCTACAATGAAGGAATATGTAAATTAGTATTATCTAAATCAAATTTTAAACATTATTTTCATAAACCAGGGGTAGTAAACTCTTTGAGTTCAGAAAGGGCGCAATCGGTAATTCAAGATGACGATGGAAGAATCTGGATTGGAACAGATGGTGGAGGGCTTAACCTTTTTAATCAGGATACCGAAACGTTTCAACACTTTTTAGCTGATGAAGCAGATGAGAACTCGCTGAGCTCTAATAAAATAACTTATCTTGAAAAAAGTTGCAATAACTATTTGTGGATTTGCACCTGGGACCGCGGGCTTAACTTATTTAATCCTACAACACATCAATTTAAACGTTTTGTTAACGATCCGAATAATCCGAACTCCATAGGTGACAATTCGGTCTGGTGTGCAAAAGAAGATAAAAACGGTGGTTTGTGGATAGGTACGCAAACAGCAGGTTTAAATTATTTTGACTACAAAAAAAATCAATTCATTCGTTTTTTAACTAATCCGGCCGATACAAACAGTATCAAAAGTAATTTTGTTTTTTCCTTGCATATCGATTCTAAAAACAGGTTGTTTATAGGTACCTCAATGGGTTTAAATGTTTTAAATCTTAATGAAGCCTACAATAAAGGTATTGTTAATGTTGACTTTAAACTTTTAAAAAATGAGAAGATTCAGGGATACCGGATTAACTTTATAAACGAAGACCACGAAGGAAATATCTGGTTAGGTACCGATTTGGGCTTACATCAACTGGATGGTTCGTTAAATTATATTCGTTCGTATACTGATAAAGATGGCTTACCTAATAACCTGATTGTAGGTATTCAGGAAGATGATCATGGATTTTTATGGATTACATCAAAAGGTGGCCTTACGCAATTTAACCCTAAAACAAACGAATTTGTAAACTATACCAGCAATGATGGAATTCAAGGAATTGAGTTTCAAAGTAAATCAATAGATATTACCAACGATGGTAAAATTATAGTTGGCGGTATTAACGGGGTGAATATTTTTGATCCGGAGAATTTTATACATAAACCCGATAGCATCCTTCCGGTATTAACACAATTGCGACTTTTTAATAATCCGGTAGGAGTAGGAGATACCCTGAAAAACAGGGTTTTATTACCAAAACCTCTGGCAGATCTTGATTTAATTGAGTTAAAATATGATGAAAGACATATTTCTTTCGATTTTGTAGCACTCTATTATGCAAACCCAGAGCGTATTAACTATGCTTACCGAATGAAAAACCTGGATAATGATTTTATTCTTTCAGGTTCGAACCGGACTGCAAATTACTCGAGCCTGCTACCTGGCGATTATGAATTTGAAGTAAAAACATCGCTCTACAGCCATTGGGACAATGCAGGGCAAACAAGTATTAAAATTAAGGTTTTACCGCCTCCGTGGAAATCATGGTGGGCGTATACTTTGTATGTTATTCTGGCAGTTTTAATTACATGGGTTACTTTAAAATATTATACAAAAATTGTAAACGAAGAGAAAGAGCATGAACTGGATCAACTGAAACTTCGTTTTTTTATTAATGTCGCTCATGAGTTTAGAACACCATTAACTCTGATTTTAAACCCTGTTGATAAGATTCTCGAATCTGAAAATATTGATGAGGTAAAAGATTCGGCAAAAACAATTCAGCGTAGTTCGCATCGTTTGTTAAATCTTGTCAATCAGATCCTTGATTTCAGAAAAGTAGATATGGGAAAAGCAGAAATAAGCCTGCTTGAGGGAGATGTAATCAATTTCTCGAACCTGGTTTTTGATTTCTTTAAGGATATGGCCGAACAGAAAAATATTCAATATATTTTTTCTCCGGCAGTAAAAAGCCTTACAAGCAAATTCGACCCTGATAAGCTTGAGAAAATATTGACAAACCTGTTGTCTAATGCCTTGAAATATACTGGTATTAACGGAAAAGTAGAACTGGTGATAAGTAAAAAGACAGCAAAAATAAGGTCAAAATCTTATCCGTTTTCACGAACACCAATGCAAGAAGTGCTGGAAATAATGATTATTGATAATGGAATCGGATTTTCTTCCGATCATCTAAAAAATGTTTTTAGTCGTTTTTATAAACCAGATAACACAAAAACAGGAACAGGGATTGGTTTAAATTATACAAAAAGCCTGGTAGATTTATTGGGTGGATCAATAGATGTTGAAAGTAGAAAAAGTGAAGGAACAACGGTTGTTGTTAAGCTTCCCATGTTGTTGGATCATCGTGCTAAAGAAGTTAAAAAATTATTGCCGGGAGAATACAGTTTTGACCAGGTTTCTATTCAGTCAGTTGAATATGAAATTGAAAGTACCGATAGTGTGGAAGAAGGAAGTGTTCACTCTGTGTCGATAGATGAGAGCAGTGATGGTCGGGAAAAAACAATCCTGATTGTAGAAGATAATAAATTGCTTCAATCACAATTAAAACAGGAGCTGGAAACAAAATATCGGGTTTTTCAATCGTTCAATGGCGAAGATGGTTTAAAAAAGGCGCTCCGGTATTTTCCCGATATTATTGTTAGCGATGTTATGATGCCTGAAATGGATGGATTTGAGTTGTGTAAGAGCTTAAAGAATAATTTTGATACCTGCCATATACCCGTAATTCTGCTAACAGCAAGAAATTTGGATAAGGACAAAATTGAAGGCTTTATAACGGGAGCCGATGATTATATTCCCAAGCCATTTAATATGAACGTACTTAAAATCAGGCTGGAGAATTTAATCGCGTCAAGGCTTAAACTTCGCGAAAAATATAATGCTCCGGGGGGGGTGTATATTTCGAAAGAAGTTACCACCAATTCAACCGACGAGGCATTTCTTGATAAAGCTACTAGAGTAATTATTGATAATATCGATAAATCTGACTTTAATCTTGAAGCCCTGTTAAAGGAACTTTCGGTTAGTCGCACAACCTTCTTCCGAAAAATTACCTCGATCACCGGCCATTCTCCAACACAGTTTATTCGAACGGTTAGATTAAAGTACGCAGCTGATTTGTTAATAAACAAAAAACTTCCAATTAAAGAAGTAGCATATATGTCTGGATTTAATTCTACTTCCTACTTCAGTAAAACATTCAGGGAACATTTCAAAATAACTCCCAATGAATACATAGCACGCAATAGTTAGGTTTTTTCTAATCCACTACTGAAGTATCTGATAATTTTTTACTATGTAATGGTTGTACAATTTTTATTGCCATAATGCGAGCTACGCTAAAATTCGTCGTTTAAATAACTACTTGTGGTTCATAAGTTATACTGCCTGAACCATTTGTTATATTGCCTGGTCAGAGGTGCTTGTTATAAAAAGTGCTTTTGGCTGGCGGGGTGTATATAAATAGCAGATAGTTAGTTGTTTGGGTGGTTTTGTTTGTTGTGGTTTTGCGAGGTTTTTGATGGTGTTTTTTTTTATGTGGCCCATAATTTACATCGATTGGATTATGAATTACAGTCGAATTATTAAACACTTTTTAACATTGCAATATGGTTTATTTGAGCGATACAAATTTTATGCGTTTTGTTCAAATTTTCAGAGTAAACTGACAATAAGAATCGATTGAAACTTTAAATATTTTGAGTGATTATTAAATCAATAATTCTGTTAAAATCTAAATTATGAAAAAGAAAAATCCGAATGTTTTTTTGGGAGACAGAGGTAAAAGTCTGTTTTCACTCATCAGTATTATTACCATGGTATTAGTGCTGGTAAGCAGTTCGGTTTTTGCTCAACAGACAAAAACCGTAAGTGGTACAGTTAAGGATGATAGTGGAGTTTCGCTACCGGGTGTAACCGTGGTAGTTAAAGGAACCACCACCGGAACTGTTACCGATATTGATGGAAATTTTAACCTGGAAATTCCGTCAGATGCAACAATGTTACAATTCTCGTTTGTGGGAATGAAAACCCAGGATGTTGCAATTGCCGGCAATACTACTTTTGATGTTGCATTGGAAACCGAGGCTATTGGCCTGGAAGAAGTTGTTGCCATTGGTTATGGTACACAAAAGAAAGCAACACTAACCGGATCAGTTGAAACTGTTAAAGCCGAAGTGTTTGAGGATAGGGCAGTAACCAGCCCGGCACTGGCACTTCAGGGACAAACTCCTGGTCTGGTTGTTACACGTAGTTCTTCTCGTCCGGGGAAAGAAAATTTTGATTTTCAAATTCGTGGCGCAACTTCGGTTAATGGTGGCGACCCTTTAATTGTAATTGATGGTTCGCCAGCAATTAACAGCGAGGCATTTAATAGCATGAATGCCGATGATATTGAGTCAATCAGTATTTTGAAAGACGGTTCGGCAGCTATTTATGGTTCGCGTGCAGCAAATGGTGTAATCCTGGTTACCACAAAAAAAGGTAAAGGAAAAATGAACGTGGAAGTAAATAGCCAGGTAATGATAAATACGCTTGGTATCCGTCCACCAACTCCAACTATGAGCCAATATGCAACAGTTTGGCTGGAAGCTGCAGAGCAGGATGGTGATCAGGCCAACTATTGGGGATGGCAGTCAAAAGAAAATTTACTGCGTATGCAAGCTGGCGAAGAAGGAATTTATCCGACGCAATATTGGGGAGATATTTTTATTGGCGATTATCCGCGCTTTGATGAAATGTATGGCTCTTCAGTTTCAAATCAGCAAAACGTTAGTTTGTCCGGTTCTTCTGATAAATCATCATACCGCATCTCTGGAGGATATGCAGAAAACCGAGGGATGCTGCAAACGGCATACGACGGAAAAGTGCAGTACAACCTGAGGTTAAACTATGATTATGATGTAACGGATTGGTTTAAACTTGAAACAGGAGTTTCCTATTTCAATACTGAAGTACAAAATCCATCAAGCGGTTTTGGAACCATGTCGATTTCGCACGATCCACCATTCTTCCCGGCTAAAAACCCTTACGGACAGTGGTATGCCAACTTTAATATTGCAGGTAACCGAAACTCTGTTGCTGCAACAGTTGACGGTGGAAAAGAAACAACAAAACGCAACCAGTTAAAACTGAATTTTGCCGGTACAATTAAAATAAATGAGAACTGGAGTGTACGGGGTAATGCTTCATTCGATAATGATTTTTATGCTTATCAGATGTACCAGATTACGGTACCCCAATATACCTGGTTTGGCGAACTGGCTGCCGAGTCGGTAAACTCGTCGTCATCAATTCGCGAACGCAACCGCACGGTATTCTACCAAACCTATGGTGGTTTTGTTAATTATAACCAGAATTTCGGAGACCACAAGGTTTCAGGAATGTTGGGTGCAACTGCCGAATTAAGTGAGGACAAAAACCTGTATGGCTACCGAAAAGGTTTCGAGGACCTAGGAGTTTACGACCTGAGCATGGGATCAACGGAAGAAAAAGTTGAAGCCGTTGGCGGTGCAGGCCACTGGGGCTTGTATGGCTATGTTGGCCGTTTAAACTACAACTACAAAGATAAATACCTGGTTGAAGTGAATGGTCGTAGAGATGGTTCATCGAAATTTGCCTCAGGGTACAAATGGCAAAACTTTTTAGGCGGTTCATTGGGTTGGATAGTTACCGAAGAAAGCTTTTTAAAAGAGAATGACTTTTTAAGTTATTTAAAGTTAAGAGCCAGTTACGGAGAAATGGGGAACCAGGTGGGTATCTCAAACTACGATTATGTTTCTACAATGGATTTTGGGACAGCAATTTTTGGAACAGCTAATGCAAGCCAGCAAAATGCTTCATCGGTTAAAGGAATAACAAGTAACACCAGGACATGGGAAAGGGTATCTAACCTTACCGTAGGTACCGACTTTCAATTGATGAATGGTAAGGTATTCGGGTCGTTCGACTATTTCTTTAAGAAAAACGACGGTATGTTAATTAGTATCAATTATCCTGACGTACTTGGAGGTTCTGCACCAAAATCAAACAGTGGTGTGTTGGAAACAAAAGGTTGGGAAGCTGTTTTAGGATACCGCAATAAAGTTGGCGATTTTGAATACAACGTTACCTTTAATATTGGCGATGCAAAAAACGAACTGGTTTCGATGGAAGGTGTAAGTACTTATAGTGCAGGTAAAAATACCACTGTACAAGGTTATCCGCTAAATTCATGGTTTATGTATCAAACCGATGGCTATTTTGCAAGTGATGCCGATGTTGCAGCTTATTATTCAGCTGTTGGTAACGGTGGAGAGGTGCCAAATAGTAGCGACCTGACTTCTACCCTAAGAAAAGGTGATACTAAAAAGCTGGATCTTGATAATAGTGGGTCAATTGAAGGAACCGGTAATATCGACGACGCTAACGGAGATGTGAAATATATGGGCGATGCGGCTCCTCACTACAACTACGGTTTAAACATCGGATTAAAGTATGAAAACTTCGATCTTTCCGGATTCTTCCAGGGAGTACTCGACCAGAAAATCCACAGAAGTGGATGGACTCCTTATCCTTTCCACCTGGTATGGACCAACCAAAATGCCGCATACATAGGTAAAACATGGACCGAAGACAATACCGGAGCTGAGTTCCCAAGAATGACTTATTATACAACGAGAGCGCGTTGGAACTGGAATAACAACGATTTTATGTTGCAAAATAACCGCTACATCCGCTTAAAATCATTAATTGTTGGATATACGTTTAACGACCTGAAAATAGATAAGTACAATCTGGAAAAACTACGTATTTATTTCTCTGGAAACGATCTGTTTGAATTTACCAGTTTAAAAGATGGTTATGATCCGGAGTACGGAGAAAGTACTCAGAATTCTTATCCGTTCAGCAGAACCTGGTCGTTTGGTGTAAATGTATCTTTCTAACCCATAAAAGATTAACAAGATGAAAAAGATATTAATATTACTTATAGCTGGATTAACTTTGTTTACAGCCTGTCAGGATGATTTCCTTGAGCTCGATCCGCTCGATGCTTCAACCGAAGCAGCCTATTTTAAATCACCGGAGCATTTTAAAGCGGCTACCAACGATTTTTATAATAAAATGATTGGTTGGAGAAACATTAGTACCGAAATTATGGATTACGGTACCGACCTGACTGCTTTGGCACAAGACTACGGACGCGGCGTTGTTGTTGCTCCAAATTCAGATAGTTACTGGACAAAATCATACGAGTATTTAAGAGCAGTTAATATTGTTCTTGAAAAAGCAGAAGAATACGATGGCGATCCTGCTGAGATTGCACAATATGTTGCGGTTTCAAAATTCTTCAGAGCTTATTATCATGGCTTCTTATTGCAACGATTTGGAGGTGTACCGATTGTTACAAGTGTAATCGATTTGGATTCACCTGAGTTAACCGGGCCACGAAGCAGCCGCTACGAAGTTATGGCGCAAATCCTGGCTGATTTAGATGCGGCGATTGCCGGCCTGCCAGCAGAACAAAATATTCCGGATTCGGATAAAGGAAAAATTAGTAAATGGGCTGCCGAGGCGCTCAAAGCCAAGCTCTTACTTTACGAAGCTACCTGGGAGAAATATGTTGGTGAATCAACCGATGGAGATGGAACTTCGGCTGGAGCCGGTTCTGCTAAACCTGCCGGTTATCCTACAGTAAACGAAATGTTAACCATGGCCAAAGAGCTGGCCAAAGATGTAATGGATAATGGTGGTTACGAGCTGTGGAACTTCAACGACCAGTTAAGCAACTGGAGTAATTTGTACCTGTTTAACCTTGAAGATGAAGGCTCAAATCCTGCCGGATTAACCAAATCAAGCAACAAAGAGTTTATTCTTTATACGAAGTTCGATTACGATCTATACCAGGGAAATACAAACATTAGTCATACCGTTGCCAGCAGGCTTGTGGCTACACGCAAATTTATGGATATGTTCTTGTGTGCCGATGGTCTTCCGGTTGATAAATCGCCATTGTTTAAAGGGTACACAAAATTATCCGATGAATACCAAAACCGCGATTACCGTCTTACTTCTTATTTTGCTAGCTCGGTAACCTGGGATACACCCGAGGATGGTTCTGTAAACCTTATTGGCCCTGGTGGTGGTAGCGGTGCAAGTTACGAATGTCGTAAATTCCGTTCGTATAATTACGGAAGTTACCGCGCAGCAAACACCGAATCGTTTGACTATCCGCAAATTCGTTTGGCCGAGGTTTATCTTATTTATGCCGAAGCGCTTTATGAATTAAATGGTTCACTGTCTGACGCCGAGTTAAATGCATCAATCAATAAAATTAAAGCACGTGCCGGTTTACCTGCATTTACGAATGCATTTGCCAGTGCAAATGGTCTTGATATTGGCGAAGAAATAAAACGCGAACGTGCAGTAGAATTATATGCTGAAAATAGCCGTTTTAACGATTTAAAACGTTGGGGCGTTGCCGAAGAAGTACTTAACCAGGATATTTGTGGTAATGTAATTGAAGGAACCGATTTCGAAAACAATGCTGAATTATACAACCCCAACGGCTATCCGTATGGAGAAGTTGTTAAATCAACAGGAGTTGGCGATCGCAGGGTATTGCTTCTCGATCCGGCATCAAACCGCAACTTCCAGCGTACACATTACTTGTGGCCTATTCCGCTTGAGCAAATTAACCTGAATAGTAACTTAACTCAGAATCCGGGTTATTAATCAACATAAAATCTAAAACGTAGGAATTATGAAAAGATCAATAAAATATATATTACTTTTTACTGCCCTTATTGTAGGAGGATTGGTGTATAATTCGTGCACCGACTTCGAAAAGGAGTACGAAGATAACCTGGTTGAATACCCGGAAATTACAGTGGGTGATTTTAGCCCTAAATCGGGAAGACCAGGTGAAGAAGTGACCATTAGCGGTACAAATTTTGGCGAATATGCCGATGCCGCAACGATAACTTTCAATGGTGTAGTTGCAAGCGATTATGTAAGTTATGCCGATCAGCAAATAAAGGTTCGTGTACCTGCCGATGCAGGTACCGGGTTAATTTCGGTTAAAGTTTGGACACATGTAAAAGAATTTACCGATGAATTTACCTTTATACCTGGTGCTAAAATTAGCAGCATATCACCAGAAGAAGCACCTGCCGGAACACAGCTAAACATTTTGGGCGAGAATTTTGGAACCGATGCTTCCGCTGTTACAGTTACATTTAGCGGGGATGTTGAAGCTGAAATTGTATCAATTAACGAAAATGAAATCGTTGTAATAGTACCGGATGGCGGTGTAAGAGGAGCCATAACATTGGCAATTGGACAACAAATTCTTACAGGTCCTGTTTTCTCTTATCCGTTTATTGGATTAAACTACGAATTCAACAATGATGGTGATAATGAAGGCTGGGTAACTTCACATAATTCTTCAAATGAAGTTGTAGGAGGATTTATGAATGTGAGTTACGATATGACTGCAAGTAAACGTCGTGCTGATTTTAGACATGAAGGTGGTGCGAGTGTGCATGCCGGATTATATCCAATTGTTGCAATCCGAATGATAAATAAGCCAAACAGTGGTAACTTTATTTTCGACACTAACCTGGGAAAATACAAAAATGGTTCAAATAACTGGGATGGTATTTTACAAGGTGATGTTTATTACTTCGATTTGAGGAATACCTTTGGTTCCGGTGCTACAATATCAACAGATGAACCTACAACTTTAACCACTTTCCAATGGAAAGTTGCTGATATTACAACCGATGAAACCGGCTATCAGGTGGATTGGGTAAAATCGTTCGGAAGTGTACAGGAACTTGAAGAATATGTTACGCCTCCTCCTGGAAAATATGTGTTTGAATTTAACGATAGTCCAAGAGCAGTAACACTTGATGTCTATGACGACTGGATTGGAAAACCCGATCAAAGTGGCTGGGCCGGACCTACAACAACAGCTATTGAAGGCGGATATTGTAAAGTAAGTTTTGCAGCACCTTCGGATGGTGTTAATAAAAACAGAGCCGATTTTGTTTATTCTTTTGGAGGCAAGTGGGGTGCCGGAAGTGAAATCGATAAGGAGCCGTGGGTATACTCAAAAGAATACCCGATTTATGCCATTAAAGTGTATTGGATCCAAAATGATGGTTCATTAGGAGGTCCACGACCAGCTAAAGGCAATATTTTCTACGATCGTCTTGGTCAATTTAGCGATGATTATGCGGCCTACAATGTACTTTGGGTTGATGCCTCAACCTGGGGTGGAGATAACGATATCAAAGAAGAAGGTTCATGGTGGCAAATAAAAGCCGCAGATGTTTTATCCGATGAACTGGGATATTGGGTTGATTGGCACAGAACATTTAAAAGCCGGGAAGAACTTGAAGCGTTTATTGGGCTGTAATTAATAACAAGTTATGCCGGTTAAAAGTACCGGCATAACTTTCACTTTTTCGTTTTGGTATTGCTCGAAAATTAATTCCACTTACGCAATCCAGAGTTCGCTAAAATAAGTTATTATGAAGAAAAATAAAATGAAGCTGGTAGTACTGGTATTGGCTTTTCTATCTGGAATTGGGGTTTTTTACAGTTGCGGAGGGAGCGATTCTCCCATTGATCCGCCTCTTGAAGAGGAAGAGCCCGAGGAGGAAGAGGAGGAATTCTTTATCGATGAAAATAAAACCTTTATTCACCCCGGGCTACTACATTCGCGAGAAGATCTTAATCGCATTAAAGAAAAGGTAGCTGCCAACGAGGCTCCTTGGATAGATGGGTGGAACAAATTAATTGCAAATTCGCACGCGAGTTTGAACTATAATCCTAATCCTACGGCAAAATTAATTAGGGGAGGAAATTCCAGAGAAGAACCAGAAGCAGATAATTACAGTCGGGCAATGAACGACGTTGCGGCGGCTTATCAGTTGGCAATTCGATGGAAAATATCCGGAGAAACAGCTTACGCCGACAAGGCAGTGCAAATATTGAATGCCTGGGCTTCAACATGTAAAGAAATCACGGGCAACTCAAATAAAGCACTTGGGGCAGGTATTTATGGATACCAGTTTGCCAATGCTGCTGAAATTTTACGCGATTATGACGGATGGACAGCAGCCGATTTTCTTGCCTACAAAAAATGGATGCTGGATGTATTTTACCCGGTAAGTAAAGAATTTCTTGAAACACATTGGAATACGTGCATTACACATTATTGGGCCAACTGGGATTTGTGTAATCTGGCTAACCTTATGGCAATTGGGGTATTAACAGATGATGCTTCAATTTACAACGAAGCAATTGCTTACCTGGTTGATGATAACGATGCCAAAGGTAACGGGCAAATAAAAAAGACGGTGTATTATATTCATACCGATGGATTGGGCCAGCTGCAGGAAAGTGGCCGCGATCAGGGGCATGCTTTACTTTGTGTGGGTTTTTTAGGAGAGATTTGTGAAATGGCCTGGACGCAGGGCGACGACTTGTATGGATTTGACGATAACCGCGTATTAAAAGGAGCAGAATATGCTGCCCGCTATAACTTCAATTTAGGAAGCGTTTATTTTGAGCCTTATAATAATTGCGATAACGTTAATCATTCAGTTATCAGCGATGTGGGCCGCGGCGGAAGCCGCCCAATTTGGGAGGTGTTATATAATCACTACGTAAAACGTAAAAATCTGGCAGCTCCCAATGTTGAAATTGCAGCACGCTTGCATCGCCCCGAAGGAGGCGGCGGAGACTATGGTCCAAACAGTGGCGGGTTCGATTCGCTGGGATTTGGAACATTACTTTTTTCATTGGACTAATTTCCAATAAACGAAAAACAGATTACACACAACAAAAACAGTAAAATAAATAGATCAGAGATAGTTTTTCATAGATAGGGCTTGTTGAAGAAACAGCCTGTATTATAGTTAGTTTGGTTAGATCAAAAGAGGCATCCGTTTCTTCGGATGCCCTCTTTAAACTCAGGTGTATTATCTCTACTTTAAAGGAAGATATAAACGAATTTAAATGGTTAAAAGATGATAAAGAAATTAGCATACGGGATTGTTGCCTTGGCAATTGCTGTGTCGTGCACAAGCCCAAAAGCAAATACAGAAACTTTTGAGGCAGGTAAGTTATTGGATTATGCAGTAACAAAAACCAGCGCAACAATGAACAGCTTACATGTTTCCGATAGTTTGCCAAGAAATATTTATAGCACACAAACCGAATGGAATAAGGTTGGCATTCACGACTGGACGAGTGGATTTTGGCCAGGTATTTTATGGTATGCTTACGAAGCTTCTGGCAGTCAGGATATTTTGGAGAATGCAAAAGAATATACCGAAGCACTAAAAGGTATTCTGGATGTGCCTGTTGATAATCACGACCTGGGTTTTATGCTGTACTGTAGTATGGGAAATGGTAACCGATTAATTGAAAATGAGGAGTATAAAAATTTCCTTTTAGTAACAGCTGACTCGCTGGCAACGCTTTACAATCCTAAGGTTGGTACCATCTTGTCGTGGCCGGTTATGGTAGAGCAAATGAACTGGCCCCACAACACTATAATCGATAATATGATTAATCTTGAGCTGCTGTTTTGGGCAGCAAAAAATGGTGGCGATCAGCGCTTATACGACATTGCAGTTAAACATGCTGAAACATGCATGAATACTCTAATTCGACCCGATTATTCAACTTATCATGTGGCTGTTTTTGATACCATCGATGGCCATTTTATGAAAGGTGTAACCCACCAGGGGTATGCAGATAGCTCCATGTGGGCTCGTGGTCAGGGATGGGGTATTTATGGTTATACCATGACTTACCGAGAAACAGGCGATAAACGCTTTTTGGATGTAGCCATGAAACTGGCTGATAAGTTTCTGGAACGCTTACCCGAAGATGGGATTCCATACTGGGATTTCGACGACCCTGCCATACCCGAAGCTCCGAAAGATGCTTCAGCAGCATGTGTAGCTTCATCGGGCATGTTAGAATTATCTACATTGCTTACTGACGAAAAACTTAAGGCCAGATACAAAAACGCAGCTGTAAAGATGCTCCGTATCTTATCAACCGACCAGTATTTGGCAAACGATAAAAATCAGGCTTTTTTGTTGCACTCTACCGGACATCATCCAAATGGCTCCGAAATTGATGCATCAATTATTTATGCTGATTATTATTATCTTGAAGCTTTACTCCGATTAAAAAAAATAAACGAAAACGGTACATTATAAATGTTGACCAGCTACTGTTAACATTTTTAAGAGGGTATTAAAAAAATGATTAAAGCCAACGCCATAAAACTATTCTTAATTGTTTTAAGCTTGTTTTTAACAACATCGGCCTTTGCCCGGAATTTTTTGAAAACATATCCTGCGCCTGATGGAGCATTGCTTAACGATGTATTTAAAGTACAGGTAAGAATACCAGGTGGAAATTGGCAAGAAATACCAACCTACCTCATAAAAGTAGATGAAGTAAGAGGAAGCAAACACCATGTAGAGAACGCTTCAATGAGCTTCTTCGATTTTTCAGGCGAGGTGGAAGTTCAGATTACTTCTAATAATGGGCCGATTGAATTGGCTAAAGTTCGCCCATTATCCTACGAAATTAAACCTCAGATAAACGAGCGCACGCTTCGCTTTAAACTTTATCAGCCTCGAAATTTGTCGGTTGAGCTGAACAACGATATTTTTCATAATCTACATCTTTTTGCAAACCCATTGTTGAAAAGTGTACCAAACAAAAATAATCCCGATGTAATTTGGTTCGGACCCGGCATTCATGAATTTGAAAATGAAAAGTTAGAGGTAGCTTCAGGTAAAACAGTTTACATTGATGGAGGTGCGGTTTTGCGCGGACAGCTGTTGGTGCACGATGCACAAAATGTAAAAATAATCGGTAACGGTATGGTTGAGCATACCGTAAAAATGGGTGTTCACATTGCCAACTCAAAAAATGTGTTGGTGGACGGAATTTTTTGTACCCAATGCGCCATTGGTGGTTCTGATTCTGTTACCATTCGAAATGTAAAAAGTATAAGTTATTACGGTTGGGGCGATGGCATGAATGTGTTTGCCAGTAACAATGTGCTGTATGATAGGGTTTTCTGTAGAAACTCAGATGACTGCACAACCGTTTATGCCACCAGAAAAGGTTTTGCCGGTGGCTGTAAAAATATCACTATGCAAAACTCAACGCTTTGGGCCGATGTGGCGCACCCAATAATGATTGGGATTCACGGCAATAGCGAAAATCCCGATACCATTCAAGATTTAACGTACCGAAACATTGATATTCTGGATCATAAAGAAATGCAAATTGATTACCAGGGATGTTTGACCATAAATGCCGGAGACAACAACCTGGTTAGAAATGTACTTTTTGAAGATATCCGGGTAGAAGATTTTCGCGAAGGCCAGCTCATAAATCTCAGAATATTTTACAACGAAAAGTATTGTACTGCACCGGGTTTGGGTATCGAGAATGTTACATTTCGGAATGTTGAATATAATGGGGAAAATGCCAATTTATCAATAATAGCGGGGTATAATAACGAAAAGAAAATTAAGAACCTGGTTTTTGAGAAGCTAAAAATAAACGGTAGGCTTATTCATGATAAAATGGAAGGAAAGCCGCCATGGTATAAAACTTCCGACATGGCCCGTATTTTTGTGGGAGAACACGTGGATGGAATAAAATTCAGTCCATAGAAGAGAGACATACTAATTAAACTGTAGAATTTTATGCACAATAAAGTAATCCTGGTTATTTCGTTTGTCAGCCTGTTCGTTTCTTGTAAAGTTGCAACGGAACAAGATAAAAACAAGGACCTTTCCAGCACTCATTCTGGCTACGTATCATCCGTTTACATATCAGATAACGGCGATGGAACGTATACCAATCCTATTCTACAGGCCGATTATTCCGATCCGGATGTGGTTCGGGTAGGTGACGATTTCTATATGACCGTTTCCAGTTTTAACAGTTCACCCGGTTTACCCATTCTACATTCAAAAGATTTGGTAAACTGGCAGATTGTTAACTATGCCTTGCCGGTTTTACCTGAAAAAATTTTCGACGCTCCTCAATACAGCAAAGGAGTTTGGGCTCCTTGTATTCGATACCACAATAACGAATTTTATATTTTTTGGGGAGATCCTGATTTTGGAATTTACATGGTGAAGACCTCCAATCCCCTTTCGGAGTGGGAAAAGCCTGTTCTACTTAAAGAGGGCAAAGGAATGATTGATCCAAGCCCACTTTGGGACGATGATGGAAATGCCTATTTAGTTTCGGCCTGGGCCGGATCAAGAGCCGGTGTAAACAGCCTACTTACAGTTTGGCGAATGGCACCCGATGGAACAGAAATTTTAGATAATGGGTTTAACATCTACTCCGGACACGACTATAACCACACCATCGAGGGGCCTAAATTCTACAAAATGAAAGGATACTATTTTATCCTTGCACCGGCAGGTGGAGTAGAACAAGGATGGCAACTGGCTTTACGTTCAAAAAATGTTTTTGGTCATTATGAAGTAAAAACTGTAATGGCACAGGGAACAACAGATATTAATGGACCGCATCAGGGCGCTTATGTTGAAACTCAAACGGGCGAGCCTTGGTTTGTTCATTTTCAGGATAATGGGGTATATGGCCGTATTCTGCATCTTAATCCGATAAGCTGGAAAGATAACTGGCCGGTAATTGGAACAGATGACGATGGCGATGGTTGTGGCGAACCTGTTCGAACCAATCGGAAACCTGATGTGGGAAAAAGTTGGCCCCTTGTTCACCCAGCAGAGTCAGACGAATTTAATGCTGCAAAACCCGGCATGCAATGGAGTTGGAATGCTAACGAAAAAGTAAGCTGGAGTGTAAATATGCCCGATACTGGTGTTCTTCGGTTGTTAGCAGTGCCAAAACCAGATGCGAAAGTTTCGCTTTGGAATGTTCCCAATATCCTGTCACAACGTTTACCAGCCGAAAATTTTACTGCAACAACAAAAGTGAGCCTGAATATTGAATGGGATGTATGGCAGGGTAAACAGGCCGGATTAATTATGTTCGGGAATGATTACTCTTATCTGGCTATTCGTAAAGATGCAGAAGGATTTTACCTGGAACAAATACAAAATATTGGCGCCAACAATGAGGAGTTGGAACAAAGTGTTGAAAAGAAACGAATTAAAACCAATACTGCATTTTTACGTGTAGTAGTTGAAGGACCCGAAGCCAAATGCAGTTATAGTTACAGCGAAGATGGAGAACACTTTTTTCCTATTGGTAAAGAATTTAAGGCTACACGTGTATTGTGGAGTAGCGCGAAAATTGGTATTTTTTGCACTTCCGAGCCCGGGTACCGTATTGGAGGATATGCCGATTTTGATTGGTTTAGAATAAGTAAATAAAAAAATATAACGATGATTAAATTACAAAATATAGTGTTGCTGTTTGTATTCTTCTGCAGTGCAGAAATGCTTACAGCTCAATCACATTATCCCGGTCAACATGCCGATAAACTTACAATTAAAGAAACCGCACCTATTAAAGCTTATGCTTTTGATATGGCAGATGTAAAACTTACCGACTCGCGTTTTACCGAGAATATGGAACGTGAAAGTGCATGGATAATGTCATTAGGCGTTGATCGTTTGCTACATAGTTTTAGAACCAATGCCGGAGTATATGCCGGACTGGAAGGCGGTTATGATTCAGTAGAAAAATTAGCAGGTTGGGAGTCGCTCGATTGCGAACTGCGCGGACATACCACGGGGCACATTCTCTCTGGACTTGCAATGTTGTACGCTAGCACCGGTTACGAAAAATATAAACTTAAAGCAGACAGTCTGGTAGAAGGTTTAGCAGAAGTACAGGCAGCATTAGGAGATGAAGGATATTTAAGTGCTTATCCTGAAAACCTGATTAACCGGAACATCGCAGGTCAGCGGGTTTGGGCGCCCTGGTACACCTTGCATAAAATCTATTCAGGATTGATAGACCAATATTTGTATTGCGACAATGAACAAGCGCTGGATATAGTTAAAAAAATGGGAAACTGGGCATACCATAAACTGCAAGCTGTTAGTCCGGAACAACGAAAAGTGATGATTCGCAATGAATTTGGCGGGGTGAATGATTCGTTTTACACGCTTTACCAAATTACGGGCGATGAAAAATACAAATGGTTGGGCGAATTCTTTTATCACGAGGATGTGCTAGATCCTCTAAAATCAGGAGAAGACAACCTGGAGAAAAAGCACGCCAATACCTTTATACCAAAACTCATTGGTGTTGTTCGCGCTTACGAGTTTGGAGAGTCGGAAACATACAGAGATATTGCTGATTTTTTCTGGCATACGGTGGTTGATCACCACACGTTCTGCACGGGCAGCAACAGCCACAAAGAGAAGTTCTTTAAACCCAATCACCAGTCGCATTACCTTACGGGTTATACCGGCGAGTCGTGCAATGTGTACAACATGTTGAAGTTAACACGCCATTTATTCTGCCTCGAAACCGATCCGAAACTGGCTGATTATTACGAAACAGCTTTGTACAATCATATTTTAGGGCAGCAAGATCCCGAGTCGGGCATGATATCTTATTTTTTACCAATGTTTCCGGGGGCACATAAAGTTTACAGTACAGCCGATAGCTCGTTTTGGTGCTGTGTGGGTACCGGTTTCGAAAACCAGGCAAAATATGGCGAAGCCATTTATTACCACAATAACGATGAGCTGTTTGTAAACCTGTTTATTCCTTCCGAATTAAATTGGGAAGAACAGGGCGTTCAAATTAGCCAACAAAGCCACTTTCCCAAGGAAGGAAAAACTACCCTTACAGTTAAAACTGAAGAAACAAAAAGGCTAAGTTTTCAAATTCGCTACCCTTCGTGGGCAACTGCCGGAGCCAGAATTAAGGTAAATGGGAAAAAGATTAAAGTAAAACAAGAGCCCGGAAGTTATATTGCCATTAGCCGCAAATGGAAGAACAACGATAAGGTGGAAATCGAATTTCCGATGGAGTTAAAATTGAATCCATCTGATAATCCCGACATCGTATCGATTAGTTATGGACCTTTGGTTTTGGCAGCCCAAATGGGAACCGAAGGCATGAAAAAACCTGCACCCTTTTCTAATCCCGATCTTCATAACGATTATTATACTTTTGATTATAATGTTCCTGAAAATGTTTTGAATGAGTTGGATATAAAAGGTGTTTCGCTACAAGAATGGCTAAAGCCCGTTGAAGGGAAACCGCTTACTTTTAAAACAGAAAAAGATATTACGGGAACAGATTATACTTTTATTCCGCTTTACGACTTGCATCGTGAGCGCTATATAGTCTATTGGAAACTGAAAAATTAATACAGTAATGAACGGCACAAAGAAAAGAACTCACGTTACGCAAGGGGCAATTATTGATTTATTATTGTTGGTCATCCTTTTTTTTGTTTTATTGTTTTTTGGCGTATATGCTGCAGAAAATGATGCTGCTTTAGTTAGTTTAATTGTTGGTTTACTTTGTGGCGTTGTTTTAACCTTGATTTACTACTTCATTAAAGTGAAAATGTTATTTCAGAAAAAAAGTAAGTTATAATTAAATGTACCTCATTACTGATTTGCCTCATAAAAAGGAGTATCAGATTGAAAAAAAGATTATTTCCAGAATAGCGGGAATGAAAATGGTTTTAATTTATACCTTGATGCTTCTGTTTGCTGCTAAAGGATATACCGCAGTTTATCAATGGAGTTTACCAATTGAATCATTTATTTCGGAAGAAACCAATGAACCCCCTGAAGCGTTTTTATGGATTCCTGAAAATTGCGAACAAGTAAAAGCCGTGGTTTTTAGTCAGCAAAACATGTGCGAGGAAACCATTTTTAACCACCCGAAGTTTCGCAAAGCGATGAGCGAACTTGGGTTCGCAATTGTTTGGATTACCCCCGGAATCAATCAACAGTGGGACGTAAAAACAGGTTGTCAGAAAGCTTTCGATGATGTTATGACCGAGTTAGCTGTGGTAAGCGGCTACACCGAATTAAAACACGTTCCGCTTGTTCCCATAGGGCATTCAGCAATGGCGACTTTTCCATGGAATTTTGCAGCCTGGAATCCGGATAAAACATTGGCTATTGTTTCTTTTAAAGGAGATGCGCCCCGTACAAACTTATGCGGGTACGGACGGGAAAACCTGGAGTGGGGGCGCACACGCAACATAGATGGAATACCCGGTTTAATGGTAATGGGCGAATATGAATGGTGGGAAGCACGGCTAAATCCGGCACTGGCATTTCGAATGATGTACCCACAGAGTTGTATTTCATTTCTGTACGACGCTGGGCATGGGCATTTTGATGCTTCGAATGAAGTGGTGGATTACTTATGCTTGTTTCTGCAAAAAGCTGCCAAATATCGTTTGCCAAAAAATCAATCACTAAATGAACCTGCGTATTTGGTGAAACTTAATCCTGAAGATGGTTGGCTTGCCGAGAGATGGCAAGTGAATAAGAAGAAACGGCAAAAGCCTGCTCGGTTTAATAAATACAAAGGAAATAAACACGATGCCTTTTGGTATTTCGATGAAGAGACAGCAAAGGCAACAGAAGCACATTACAAAGGCAAAAGAAATAGAAAGATGCAATATGTTGGGTACGAGTATAATGGTGAGTGGTTACCTTTTAACGGAAAGCACCATGCTCAATATTTAGTGAAAGGCGTTAGTACCGATGATCTTTCATTTCGTTTAAAAGCCGTATTTGTTGATTCTACCCGAATGGAGAAATCGGGTGTGCAATTGGATGACGCACCTTCAATTACAAAAATATGCGGACCGGTTGAAAAGCTAACCGACAGCACATTTGCTATTCGTTTTGAACGAACAGGAATGAATAACACAAAACGTTCAGGCGATATTTGGCTGCTGGCCCAACATCCGGGTAACGAGAAATATAAAAGCGCCGTACAACAGTTTAATCTTCAGGTTCCTCTGTGTTTAACAGAGGGGAAAACACAACGTATTAAACTCCATCAAATAGATGACCAGGAGGCTGGAATTCATTCGCTAAAATTAGAGGCTGAGTCGAGTTCGGGGTTGCCGGTTTATTTTTATGTGAAAGAAGGTCATGCACAAGTTCAAAACCGGGATTTACTATTTACACCGATTCCTCCACGCAGCCAGTATCCGGTAAAAATTACAGTAGTAGCCTGGCAATTGGGAAGCAATGTTGCTCCCTTATTTCAAACGGCAAAACCGGTTGAGCAAAGTTTATATATTAGGCAAAATATTGAAAATTAGATAATGATGAAACGAGCATGGTAAATTTTTATCACACATGAGAATGACTGTCGTGCGCGTTACATGAGTCACCATAAAAACAAATAATTATTGACGAATGAAAAGGATATCTCTTATACTATTTATAACCATCTTTAGTTTGACGGCTTATGCGCAAAAACGCAATTATTTTCTTGTTACAGAAAATAATGTAAAGCGCTTAAAAAGAGAAATAGAGAAGAGTGAGGAGGTTCGGAACGCCTGGAATATACAGTTGGAAAAGGCAAGTCAGTTGATGCAAAAAGACAGAAACTCGTTGTTTGATGCACGAGTATTGGGATTGGTTTACCGCATGACAGGTGAAAAAAAATATGCGAACCGTATTAAAGTAACCTTGTTGCGTGAAATACAAAGAGATACCTGGGAAGAATGGGGGTTGTTACAGCGAGACCCTGCCTGGAATGCCGGATTACGTACGGCTCATGCAACTTTTAATGCGGCTCTGGGATTCGATTGTATTTATGATTGCCTAACTGATGATGAACGAAAAAAAATCGCCGATGGAATTGTTCGTTTGGGAATTAACAGAATATTAGGCGATTGGATTAATCCAACTACCAATATCCACACTTTCGATACTATGGGGCATAACTGGTGGGGTGGTGTAGTAGATATTGGTGGGATTGCTGCACTTGCAGTTCGTAACGAAGTACCGGAGGCTCAGAGTTGGGTAGAAACCATCTCAAATGCTTCGGTAGAGTGGTTGAATTATGCCGGAAGTGTGCTTCAAAATAAAATACCCACTTTCGATCGGAATGGTGGATTTTGGGAAAGCATTAACTATGCCAATTTTGGCGTTTCACAATACTTAATGTTTCGTTTGGCACACAAAAATGTGCATCCAAAACAAAAGCTTCCGGAAATGCCACAAATGGAAACATTAATTGATTTTTTTATCCACACCACTTATTACACTGATTCGTTAACCATGTCGGTAAATTTTGGCGACGGTTATTATTTGCGCAACGGACATGCTTGTGCCAAACTGCTTTGGAATTTGGGCTACCAAAATGAAAAGGTGCATTGGTACCTGCATAAAACCAATCATGCAGGTAATCATGAAATGATGACAAACGAATCGGCACTGGGATTAATTTTAAATCCTGTTCTGCCCGAAAAAATTGAAACTCCAGAATTAGCAACCTCGCAGCTGCAGCCTGATATGGGCTGGGCTATGATGCGTAATTCATGGAATGATAATGCCTCATTTTTAGCTGTAAAATCAGGGCTGGCCTGGAATCATGCGCATGCCGATGCCGGTTCATATATTCTCTTTCATAAGGGAAAATATCTGATTATCGATTCTGGAAATGCTTCTTATGGAAATCCACTTTATACAAAGTATTATTGCCAAAGCGAAGCGCACAATGTTGTACTTTGGAATGGAAAAGGAGAAGAGCAAAATGCACCTTATTTTGGCTCGGTCAATCATGGTTCGTTACACAATCTTTTAGATGCCGGTAAGTTGAAATACTTATTGGCGAATGCCACCGGGCCTTATTCCAAAAATCTTTCGCGCAACTACCGTAGTTTTTTATGGGTGGGAGATGTGATTTTGGTAATTGATGATTTGTTGGCTTATGAACCCGGCATATTTGAGTGGTTACTTCATTACAACGGCGAATCAAAGCGTCGTGGTCAAAATCTTTCAATAAAAGATGGCGATGCAGAAGTAATTGTAAAACCACTTTTTCCTGAAACTTTTCCTGATGGAGGATTACCGCATGACTTCCCGGAACAAATGACACTTGAAGAGCGTTGGGGATGGGAAGATCATCATCCTGAAAACAAAGTGCCGTATTGGTCGGTAAGCCATTTCGAAGAAACGCTTCGTACTAAATTTGTAACCGCAATTGTTCTTAAAAACGATAAAAATAAAGATGACCTGCCACTAGTGGAAAGGTTTGAAGGGAAAGATTTTCTGGGGGTACGTATTACTCAAAACAATGAAACTACTGAAGTTTATTTCAACCTGTTGGCCGATGGACGTTTAAAACATCGCAACAGTATTATTAACATGAATGGCTGGGATACGGATGCTTACCTGATGGCTCTTACTTTTAAGGAAGGAACAGACCGAAGTGATGTTAAAAATATAGCTGATTTATTTGTTACGCATGGAAGCTATATTCGTCGTGATGGGCAGGTGTTGGTTCATGCGCTTTCAAAATACACAGCGCATGTAAAAGATTTTGGCAATCAGCCAGAATTGCATTTTCAAGGGCAACAAAATATTGATTTTCAGGTGTATTCCAGGTCTTCTGCTTCTGTGGTTCTTGTAAACAACAAGCATGTAAAGGGCAAATACAATTCTGACTTAAAACTGATAAAAATAAAGCTTGATTAATATGAGAAATTTATTGATACTACTACTTACTATTTTCACATTTAGTACAACTGCCCAAAAGCAACACATTGTTAAGAACTCGCGTCACGAAATTAAATCGCCTGATAAAAAAACGGTCTTTCAGTTTTATCAAAAAACCACCGCTGAAGCAAAAACGCAAATGTACTACACGGTAAGCTTTAAGGATGAACCTGTGGTATTGGAATCAGAATTGGGTGTTCTCATAGAGAATCAGCTGTTTGAATCGGCATTGGGGATTGAAAACGACCCAAGTACCATGTGGTGCGAAAACCTGGACCTTAAATCGTTTGACACAACTACTGTTGACGAAACCTGGAAACCTGTTTACGGCGA
The DNA here is from genome assembly GCF_913063105.1 of uncultured Draconibacterium sp. GTDB lineage: Bacteria > Bacteroidota > Bacteroidia > Bacteroidales > Prolixibacteraceae > Draconibacterium. The sequence continues at coordinate 28,540 of NZ_CAJXYQ010000019.1, forward strand.
GCGCTGTGTGGTTCGAAATAATTACAATGAAATGATTCTTCATTTCTCAAAGTTTGATGAGCCGGAGAACGTACACCATGGACATGCCGGAACCAGTTACGATAAACGCCGCAGTTACCAAATGGATTTAATTGTAAGGGTTTATAACGAGGGAGTGGCTTTTAGGTATCATTTCCCGGAAACGTCAAACGGATTGTTTCTTCATATTACCGGAGAGCAGACCAGTTACACGCTGCCCCAAGGAACGATGGCTTACTATGAACGTTGGGCGCAGGGACCATACAGCTACCTACCGCTTAAAGACTGGCCGGATGAGTGTGAACGTCCATTAACGCTGAATTTGCAAAATAGCTTGACTGTTGCATTGCTTGAAGCACAAATGTTAGACTACAGTCGTGGTAAATTCAAACTGAGTGAAGAAAAAGCCAATACAATTGATCTCACAATGTACGACAAGGTAGATGTAATTACACCTTATTCAACTCCCTGGCGTGTGATTATGGTAGCTGAAAATCCGGGTGAACTTCTAGAAAATAACGACATTGTGTTAAACCTGAACACTCCTAATAAATTGGAAAATGTGTCGTGGATAAAACCAGGCAAGGTAATTCGTTCAAATCTTACCACCTTAGATGCAAAAGAATGTGTTGATTTTGCTGCCGAGAGGAACCTGCAATATGTTCACCTTGATGCCGGTTGGTATGGTCCGGAAATGAAGATTTCCAGCAATGCTACCACCGTTTCTCCTAACCGAGATTTGGATTTACAGGAGGTGGTGAACTATGCTGCAAAAAAAGGAATTGGAGTTTTTGTTTATATCAATCAGCGGGCCTTGTATGATAATCTGGATGAGGTATTTGGGCAATGTCGTAAATGGGGCATAAAAGGAGTTAAGTTTGGCTTTGTTCAGATTGGTTCCAACCGCTGGTCGGTATGGTTGCATAAGGCCATTAAGAAGGCAGCAGAGTACCAGCTTCTGGTAGATATTCATGACGAATATCGTCCAACCGGATTTAGTCGTACCTATCCGAACCTGATGACACAGGAAGGAATTCGCGGAAACGAAGAAATGCCTGATGCCACACACAACACTATTTTGCCTTTCACCCGCTTTTTGGCAGGTGCCGGCGACTATACCATTTGTTATTACAACAACCGCATTAAAACAACGCACGCACATCAATTAGCGCTTTCAGTGGTTTATTACAGCCCAATTCAGTTTTTGTATTGGTACGATAAGCCTTCGTTGTATCGAGGAGAAAAAGAAATCGCTTTTTTCGATAAGGTTAAAACAGTTTGGGACGATACAAAAGTACTAAACGGAGAAATTGGAAAATACATTACAGTAGCACGTCGCTCGGATGAAGAGTGGTTTGTGGGGGCCATTACGAATACTGAGCGTCGGACGCTTGAAATTTCATGTTCTTTTTTGGAGCCTGGTAAAGATTATAAGGCTACCTTATATTACGATGATGAGGGCTTGAACAGTCGTACGAATGTTAATATTAGAACGGAAAATGTTGACTCCACGAAAAAGATAAACTTTAACCTAATTGATAGTGGAGGGGTAGCCATTCATTTTCAGCCCAAATAATAAATCGCATTAAAAATAGCAGCACCTAAAAAAAGGCTGCTTAATGAGGCACAATGTTACATAGTTATTCGAATAAAGAATAATGATCAGGGGATTCATGTGATTAGTGACTAATAAATCAATGTATTTTTTATTGCTTCAAGAATACTATCACTAGTAAGAGTAATCTCCCGATAATCCGTACGATCTATAAGAATTAGGAATGTGTACCCTTTAAAAGCTAAAAAACCTGGTATTTGTATCAATACCAGGTTTTTAATTTGTTCTTTCAGTAGCGAGAGGCGGGCTTGAACCGCCGACCTCATGATTATGAATCATGCGCTCTAACCAGCTGAGCTACCTCGCCGTTTGTTTTTCAAAAATGCGGTGCAAATATAGTATTTATTTTTATTTCACGTAATCATTTCTGTAATTTTTGAAAATATCTTTCTTTCTTCGATTTTTAGCAGTTGTAAGTTCCAAACAGTTTAATTATATTGCCGAAAATCAAACTTATGACTGGTAAAGTAAAAATCAACCTGGAATTTATTATAAACTGTTCCCCTAAAGTTCTCTATAACAGACTTAGTACGGCATCCGGATTAACCGAGTGGTTTGCCGATGATGTTCGTGTTCGGGGAAAACAATACACCTTTATTTGGGATGGCTCGGAACAAACAGCCGAGATGACTTTGCACAAAGAAAATCGCTTAGTGAGGTATACCTGGCTGGATGATGAGGACACTTATTTTGAATTTAAAATAACACGCGACGAACTTACCGGCGATGTATCGTTGATTATTACCGATTTTGCTGAGGAAGATGAACAGGATGAAACACGCGATTTGTGGAATACCCAGGTCTCTGATTTAAAACATGTGCTGGGTTCATAAGCAAACTTCTTTTGTAACGGGTTGAATGTTGTAGTTTGATAACGTTTCTTAACCATTTTTACTTTACTAATTCCTAAAATAACTTAGTTTTGTAAGCGTTTCCTGATTGAAGAAAAATTACATGAAGCGTTTACATATTTTTGTTGTCAAATCATTTCTGGGGCCATTCTTTATGACCTTCTTTATCGTTGTATTTGTGCTGCTCATGCAGTTCTTATGGAAATACGTGGATGATTTGGTGGGGAAAGGTCTCGATTTTAAAGTGTTGGCAGAGATGATGTTTTATGCCTCCTTTGCATTGCTGCCTTTGGCCTTCCCGCTGGCAATGCTTTTAGCCTCAATAATGACCTTCGGAGCTCTTGGCGAGAATTATGAGCTCGTGGCCATGAAAGCTTCCGGTATTTCTTTATTCAGAATAATGCGCCCCCTGATTATTATTGCCATTCTTATTACCGGAACCGCGTTTTATTTTTCCAACAATATTTTGCCTAAAACAAACCTCAAATTCTCTACACTATTATACAGTGTAAAAAAGCAACGTCCGGAATTGGTGTTGCAGGAAGGGGTATTTACCAACGAAATGGATGGGTACAGCATTAAGGTGGGCAAGCGCGACAACAGCACAAAAATGCTTTATGATTTACTAATTTATGATCATACTAAAAATAAACCAAATGAAAGTGTAACCGTTGCCGATTCAGGATTACTGCGAATAACTGAAGATAAAAAATACATGGTGCTTAATTTGTTTGATGGAGTAACATACCAGGAGCAAAAGGCACAAAACAGGGCTAAAAAAGAAACATATCCGTACCAACGAAATAGTTTTAAAGAACAAACTATTCGTGTTAAAGTGCGCGATTTTGAATTTAACCGACGCGACGAAAGCATTTTCCGGAATCAGTATCGCATGCTTACCATCGATCAGCTTAAACAGGCCGATGATAGTTTAAGTCTTGACTATTACAATAAAGTAAGGAATTATATGATGCAGATTAATATAAACCCTTCACTCTCCCGAAAGATGTTTAATTTAACTGCTCGACATGATTCGTTAAAGCGCGAGAGAAATGATCCGAAAGCTGATTCGATTTTTAGTTTTGACCAGTATTACGCCGGAATAGACAAATGGGTGCAGGCTGAAATAGCCAAAACCGCACTTGATAAGGCACGGGGCAACATGCAACAGGTAAATATGTTTCAGGGGCAACTGTACAATAAAAAGAAAATGCTCAATAAATACCGGATGGAACGACACCGAAAATTTACCCTGTCCATTGCCGTTTTAATCTTCTTTTTTATTGGGGCGCCTTTGGGGGCTATCATTCGGAAAGGAGGGCTCGGAATGCCCGTTGTAGTCTCTATTTTTCTATTTATTTTGTATTACATTGTATCAATGAGTGGCGAAAAAACTGCGCGCGAAGACGTTTGGAATATGTTTAACGGGATGTGGTTTTCGTCGTATATTTTCTTACCTGTTGGCGTATGGTTAACCTATAAAGCAGCCACCGACTCGGCCATAATGTCGGCCGAAACCTATTCTAAATTGTTCGCCAGACTGGGGCTCGCCAGGTTTTTTGCAAAAAAGAAAACGGACCAATAATTACCGATGAGAATTTTGCAGATTACAAATAAAGTTCCTTTTCCAACCAAGGACGGTGGGGCTATAGCTTGTATGAACCTAACACGCGGGTTTAAACAGCATGGGTGTGAGGTTACTGTTTTGGCAATGAATACCTTAAAGCATAATGTGAGCCTTGGCGAAATTCCTGATTCAATTAAAAAACTGGCAAATTTCGAGTTGGTTGATGTGCCTGCCAGCATAAATAAATTCGATGCCCTGGTAAACTTCGTCTTTTCCCGGAAGCCTTACAATGCTGTTCGTTTTATTGATAAAAATTTTAGTAGAAAACTGGTTGAATTGTTGCAAATCAATGTTTACGATATTATTCAACTTGAAGGACTTTATGTTTGTCCGTACATTCCACTAATAAAAAAGTATTCGAATGCCAGGGTGGTTTATCGTGCACACAATATCGAGTTTGAAATTTGGGAACGGGCTGCGCAGCTCGAACGAGGATGGAAACGATTTTACCTGAACAACCTCTCAAAAAGGATAAAGCGCTTTGAAACAGCTTTGCTAAATACCTACGATTTATTGGTACCGATAACCGGGCGCGACGGACAAATTTTAGATCGTTTGGGCAATAAAAAAGAGAAACACATATCGCAAACAGGAATTGATACCGAGCAACTGGTTCCGAATAATACTAAGCTGGAATTTCCTTCATTATTTCACATGGGCTCGCTGGAGTGGGCACCAAACCAGGAAGGAATTTTATGGTTTATAGAAAATTGCTGGCCTCTTATTCATGAAAAATATCCAAGGCTTCGTTTTTATGTGGCAGGCAGAAACGCTCCCGGGTGGCTTATCGATAAGTTATCGGTAAAAGGAGTTGTTTTTGAAGGAGAGGTGGCTGATGCCTACGAATTTATGAATACAAAAGCAATTATGCTTGTTCCCCTGTTTTCGGGAAGCGGAATGCGCATAAAGATTATTGAAGGAATGGCTTTGGGGAAAAGCATTATCTCAACTCCGATAGGTGCCGAAGGAATAAATGTTACCAACGGTACCAATGTGCTTATTGCCCAGAATGTAAACGAATTTGTGGATGCAGTGGAGAAGCTGGTCGAGAACCGTGAATTATTTAATGGAATAGGTAAAAATGCAATGGAATTTATCCATGAAAATTTTGATAACTTAGCAACGACGGCAAAACTTATTGATTTCTACAAACAGTATAGCACATGATTTTAGACGTTTTGTTTTGGTTGCTACTTTTTATTCTGTTTTATACTTATGCAGGGTATGCGCTTGTTTTATGGGTGTTGGTTCGCTTAAAAAAGCTGTTTGTTAATGCAAAGGATCACAGCACCTCTGCTGACTATGAACCGGATGTGTGCTTATTTGTGACGGCCTACAACGAAAAAGATTACATAAAACAAAAGGTAGAAAATGCATTTTCACTCGACTATCCGAAAGAAAAAATTCAGTATTTATGGATTACTGATGGCTCTGACGATGGCAGTCATGAAATGTTGAAAAAGTTCGGGAATCTGGAGGTTTATCATCAGCCTGAGCGTAAAGGGAAAATGCATGCAATGAACAGGGGGATGAAATTTGTAAAGGCCCCAATTGTAATTTTTTCAGATTCAAACACCATTTTGGGGCAACAGTCGATTCGGGAAATTGTAAAGTGTTTTAGTATGCAGAATGTGGGCTGTGTTGCCGGAGAAAAGCGAATAATTCAACAGGATGAGGAAGCAGCTGCCGGGGCAGGTGAGGGCTTGTACTGGAAAATGGAATCGTGGATAAAGCAAAAAGACTGGGAGTTAAACTCTGCCGTTGGCGCGGTTGGAGAATTATTTGCCATTCGTACCGCGCTGTTTGACGACGTGGAAACCGATACCTTACTCGACGATTTTATGATTTCGTTGCGCATAGCCCAAAAAGGGTTTAAAATAGCCTATGCACCCAATGCTTACGCAAAAGAAACCGCTTCGTTAAACGTAAAGGAAGAGCTTAAACGAAAGGTAAGAATAGCAGCCGGCGGTATTCAAACTATTGCACGGTTAAAAGGACTTTTAAATCCGATTAAAAACGGAATTTTATCGTGGCAGTATTTTTCGCACAAGGTATTGCGTTGGGCATTGGCACCACCGGCTTTATTTTTACTGTTTTTGGTAAACCTGTTGTTGGTTGCTATCAATAATAGCTGGGAGAGTTCCGGTTTTTATACCCTTGCACTTTATATTCAGCTCTTTTGTTATGTAGCTGCTGTTTTGGGGTGGTACTTCGAAAACCGAAAAGTAAGGTTAAAGTTGCTTTTCGTGCCCTACTATTTTGTAATGATTAATTATGCATCATTGTTGGGCATGCGGCGCTATTTTACCAAACAGCAATCGGTAAACTGGGAGAAATCGCAAAGGGCAGGGTAATTGGAATTATTCTTGGTTTTCTTCAAAAAAACGTTTTTCCAGCAGCTCGCTTCTTTTAATGGTTTTTCTTATCCATTCCAGTTTAAGTTCAGCTTTTTCTTCATCGCTTAACTGCCAGTTAAAATCTTTGGTATTGCGCATTTTCATTGTCAGATGATGCAGAATAATAGCAGCAGATACCGAAATATTGAAACTTTCGGTAAAACCATACATCGGAATTTTTAGAAATTCATCCGCCTCCTGCATAATTGTTTCGGTTATTCCGGGCAGTTCAGATCCAAAAACCAGGGCTGTTTTTCCTTTGGCTACATCAAAGTCCTGAAGTTCCTGGTCGTTGGTATGTGGTGTTGTTGCAACAATGCGGTAGCCTTGTTTTTTCAGGCTTTTAATAATCTCAATTGTATTATTTGCTTCAATATTGTATTTGTGCATGCTAAGCCATTTTGAGGCCCCCATGGCAATCTCGCGGTTAACTACAAATTCATTTCTGTCTTCAATAATATGTACATCCTGAATACCAAAACAATCGCAGGTTCGAATAACAGCACTGGCATTTTGCGATTGGTAAATATCTTCTAAAACAACCGTAATGTGTTTGGTCCTGTTTTGCATAACTTTATCAAAAAGCTCGTTGCGCTGGGGAGTGAGGTAGCCCGATAAGTATTCAAGAAGTTTTGTATTCATAAATGTTCTGCGATGATTAATTGTAAAAGAAAAAGGGAAGCGTTTGGCTTCCCTTGTCAGTTTTTTACCTATTCGTCTGATTACGATACAGCGTCAGCTAATTCTGCACCAGCTTTAAATTTAACAACATTTTTAGCTGGAATAGTAATTTCTTTTCCTGTTTGAGGATTTCTACCAGTTCTGGCACCACGCTCTGAAACAGAGAAAGAACCAAAACCAATAAGAGCAACACGGTCGCCAGCTTTTAAAGCGTCAGTTGTGGCACCGATAAATGCATCAAGAGCTTTTTTAGCATCAGCTTTACTAAGGCCTGCTTTTTCGGCCATCGCATCAAGTAATTGTGCTTTGTTCATAAGGCAAAATTTTAAATAATTAATTAAGTGATTGAAAATAAATAACTTAGTTCTATGTACTTTATAAAGAATACTTTGAATTTTTTCATTGTTGTAAGGGTTGAAAGTCTTCAAACATTCAGTAAAATCAAGCGTTTCAGAGAACTTTTTTAAGTTTTAGCTAAATTCAGAAATATGTTTTAAAAAACCAAACCCTAGCACCCTTTTTTTTTAAGTAATTTCTGAAATTTTTGTCGAAAAGTGTTTTGTACTTTGAAAAATTAATCTACTTTTGCACCGCATCTGGAGAGATGGCAGAGTGGTCGAATGCGGCGGTCTTGAAAACCGTTGTACCGCGAGGTACCGGGGGTTCGAATCCCTCTCTCTCCGCAGAAATCTACCGGAATTTTTCGGTAGATTTTTTTTTGCTCAAAAGTGTTGATAACTTTTTCTGTTAAATGCTTGTTTTTATGATTGTTGTAACGGTTTTTCCGCTTATGTTAATCTTCTGTATACCGTTTGTGGAGGAATTTAACATAGATTATTTTAGCGAAATAGTGGAAATAACCCATTCAAGCATGTTGTCGGTACCTTTAGAATAGCTTTCCCAACTGTAATGAATCTTTACATCAGGTTGTATGCCCTGGTTGGCAATGCCCTGTATTTTAAAAAATCGCTTGGAGTAACACACCACAAGGTTCGAGTTTGGCAGTTTAAAAGTGTCCATGTCCTGGTAACCTGTAGGATTAGAACCGGTTTCTTCACCAATAATTTTGGCATTAAGCAGTTGTTTAAACAAGGCTGCATTGCTTGTTGCGGCAGAAAAAGTAACGCCATCGGTGAGCACATAAACTCCATTTTTCCAATCCACCGGATCGGCAAGGTTTAAGGCATAGGCCAAAACCAGTCCGGTGTACAAATCGCCGCCACCGTTGTTGCGCATATCAATAATTAGCTGGCGTATCTGATGTTCAAAGATATAAGTCACCAGTTCTTCGCCAATTACTTGCATATTTTCGAAGCCCGGGTATTTCTCAAAATGAATGTAAAGCGCATTGGTATTTTCTACGGGAGCAAACCAGAACGAATCAAGTGCGGCTGTTTGCGGTTTTTTTATTTGAGGAACAACGATGTTCATTTCAATGTATTCCGTATTATTCTCAGGGCGTAGAGCAGTTATTTCCTCCCTAAAAATCGGGGCATTGTCTGTTTCAAAAGTAAAGGTTGCCTTGTTGCTTTGTTTTATCAGGCCGAGTTGAAAAAGAATTTCACTGATTTTAAAATATTGGGCGGTCCTTACCATTTCTGATTGTTCGTTTTCTACAAATTGTGCTACCTGGCTAATTTTTTTGGTGGCTACCGAAATAGGACTATCACCAACCATTACCAGTTTTTTACCTAAAAGGTGACTGTATTGTTGTGTAGCTTTGACAATTCGCCAATCTCCTTCAAACCATTTTATCTCAAAAGGGAAATAGTGTTTTTCAATATTTTGCAATGAAATAGCTGTGTGCCCGTCGCCAATTTTTCGTGTCAGCTTCATAAGGTCAAGCACTATTTCCATATCTGATTTAAGTTGAATAGAGTTTTTAATCAGTTGTAATTCAGTTACAAATTCATTTTTACTAACCTTATTATAAAGGTCAATATGTTTTTTCTCTAATTCCTGATGAAAAAATTCCAGGTCGTGTTCCCATTCAGAAAGCCTGTTTTGGGCGGATATGGATAATACAAGAAAGCTAAAAATAAGCGTAAGGATGTAGGGAAATTTATTCATTACATTTTTTTAATCATTTGCAGGAAGGTTTTTATCGGTAAGTAGGTGTAGGTTTTCTGTTATTTTCTGTATATCCCAGTCCCACCATTTTAATTCTAAAAGCTTTTCAATTTCATTAGGTTTAAATCGTTTTCGTATAAGTTTTGCCGGATTTCCACCAACAATAGAGTAGGGTTCCACATCTTTAGTAACAACAGCTTTGGAGGCAATAATTGCGCCATGGCCAATTTTAACACCCGGCATAATTGTCGCCTTGTGTCCCAGCCACACGTCGTTTCCAATTATGGTATCACCTTTATTCGGATAACTTTTATTTTTCATGGCCTCTTGCCAATCGCCGCCAAATATTGCAAATGGGAACGAGCTAATGGCCTCGCTTATGTGGTTGGCACCGTTCATTATAAAAGTAACATCAGACGCAATCATGCAAAATTTGCCAATAATCAGTTTGTCACCAACAAAATCAAAATGATATTTTACGTTTTTCTCAAAATTGTAGACGTCTTCAAAATCATCGTAATAGGTGTAGTCGCCCACAATAATGTTTGGATTTTTAATAATGTTTTTCAAAAAGCAAAGGCGCTTGTAATGGGGGAGCGGAAAGATTTCGTTTTTGTCAGGTAAGCTCATTTTTTTTGTTTTTATGTTGATGCGTGTTCTTTGCTGAAACAGCAAAGAAGTGGATAAGTTTATGCGTGCCAAATTTTGGAGCTACCATATCAAAGGCCATTGCGGTTAAAAAGAATTCAACAGGCCCGAATGTTTTTTCGGCAAAAAAGGTGCGCGCAAGTGCAATGATTGCTTTTCTCAGAAAATCGGGCAGGCGAATAATTTTGGGTTTTTTGCCTGCAGCTTTCAAAGCCATTTCTGCAATTTGGCGGTGAGTAAATACTTCCGGACCTCCAACCAGCACTTCCGTTTGGTTAGAGTTAACGGCATTAAAACACACTTTTGCCAGGTCTTTTCCGTGTATCGGATTCATTTTTTTGTCTCCTTTGCCAAACAGGTATACGCTTCCGCGTTGTGCCATTTCCAAAAAGTCTTTCATGTCCGAGAAAAAACCTGTTGGGCGAATAATCGTGTATTCTAATCCGGAAATTTTCAAGCGATCCACAAAACGCTCTTTCGCTTCGCAAATTCTCAGCTCGCGCATGTTTTGCCCGTTTAATACGGCTACGTATATAAATTTTCTGACTCCTGCTTTTTGGGCTTCCTCAAGTAAATTGATGTTTGCCTGGTAATCCACATCAAGATAGCTAAGGCCATCTTTTTGGCGGGTAATACCTACGGTTGAAATTAGGGTATCAACAGTTTTTAAAACCCCTTGAAGGCTTTCGGGGCGGGTAAAATCTGTTTTAATCTTTTCCAGGTTTTCAGCAGAATATTCGTTCAGTTTTTCAGGACTGCGTGCCAGTGCTTTACCATTTAGTTTTTGATCGATTAATTCTTCTACCAAATATTTTCCGAGGTACCCGGTTGCTCCGGCAATGGCAATATTCTTTTTGTTCATCTTAAAATTCATTGCTGATGATTGTTTCAATTATTCGATTACGAAGTTTGCCGGTGTTATCTTGTTTGTTACCCAAGGTAATAATAATTCCATTTTGTTCAGGAAGAAAACCGATAAGAGAACTGAAGCCGTCAATATCGCCACCATGCCAGCAAAACGTTTTTCCGTTAACTTTACTCTTAAACCAGGCTAGTCCGAAAATGGTGCTTTCATTTGGCACTTGTCCTTCAAATATTAGTTCTTTTTCATCAGCCGAGAACCAATCGTTTCCCATTACAGCCTGACACCATTTTTCAAGGTCGCTAACTGTGCTGGTCCAACAACCGGCACCCAGGGTAATTGCCATCGGGTACTGCGATACATTCACATTTTGGTTGTAGCCTTGAGCATAGTTGGCGCCCAAAATAGTTTCAGTGCCCATTTCGGTATTCATCATGTTTAGTGGATTCAGAATTCGCGATTTTATATAGTTTTCATAGCTTTCTCCCGACAATTCTTCGATAAGTAACGCAACAATTAAAAAATTGGAATTAGAATATGCCATCGAGCTGCCTGGGGTAAAATCCAAATCATTTTCGGCAAGATAAAGCTTAATCTCTTCATATATTTCTTCCGCCGAAATTTGTTCGCCACTTTTTGCTTCCTTTTCTACAAGGGGTAGGTAATCGGGAATACCCGACTGGTGACTTAGTAAGTGACTGATAGTAATTTGATTTGCTTGAGGGAGATTGGTGTCAAAATCGCTTAAGGGCTGGTTGAAATCGGTAATCAAACCTTCGCGTTTTAGCTGAATAATACCCATGCCGGTTAGGGTTTTACTTACCGAACCTATTCTGAATTTAGTTTCTAAATCGTTTAAAATACCTGTTTCTTTATTGGCAAGTCCGAAACTCCCGCGAAAAATATCGTCTCCGTTTTTCGATATCAATACCGAACCATTAAAGCTGGCAGCTTCAAAAAAATTGAAGGCCGTAGAGTAATTTTCGATATCCGGTAACTCGTTCTCGTCACTTGTGCAGGCACTCAGAAATACGAGTGTTGCAACTAATAGGGTATGGATGTAGAATTGTGTTTTCATAAAAGTATAAAATGCTGGTTTAAGGGCTTTTTTGTTTTCGTTTTATTCAGACTAATACTGCTTTGAAGCGGAATGTTTTTGTCTTCAGCTACTGTTAGCTTTTCGATTTCAGACAGTACTTTTACCATAAGAACCACGGATGCTTTTACTTCATCAGTTTGGTTTAATGAACCTGTGATGTATGTATCCAGCTCGGGGCAATAAAACATAAACGATCCGTTGATGCCTGAGTGCCCAATGATGGTTAAATTGGGCAAGGTCGGGAACAATTTTTTGAAGGCTATTTTTCGCAAGCCAAAACCATATTCCATTCCTCGCGATTCCGGAACCCAGTTTTGCATGGATTTGAGCGTTGTTGCTGAAACAATTCTACCGGAAATAAGTGCGTGGTGAAATTTTATCAGGTCGTTGGGGGTTGAAACGATACCACCACCTGCCCAATCGGCCGACAGGCTGATATTGGCAGAAACGTCTGTTTTAGATGCATAAACTTCAGCCATGCGTGCCGTTTTTTCAATTGGTGCTGAACGTAAATGCATGTAGGTATGCTGCATTTGCAGTGGCTCGAAAAAGTTTGCTCTAAAAAAATCATGCAATGTCATTTTACTTACCTGCTCTACAATTAATCCAAGTAAAATATATTCAGTGTCAGTATAATGGTAATCCGTTCCGGGGGCAAATAGGGGCTGCATTTTCGATTTAGAAAAATCAAGAACCTCTTTCGGGATCCACATTTTATCAGGAGCAGAAAAAACAAGCTCCAATACATTTGGACTGCCGTCAATTGTTTCTCCTTCAAAATAATCGGGTAGGCCCGAGGTGTGTTGCAGAAGCTGGGCAATAGTAATTGTTTCAGAATAGTCGTTACCCATAAAAACATGTAAACTGGCTACGATCTCCGAATGTAAATAATTGCTTATTTTATCGGAGAATTGCAAAGCTCCTTGCTCGCACAAAAGGGCAATGGCGGTTGCGGTAAAAGTCTTACCGATGCTTGCGGTATAAAAAGGATTTGCTGCCGAAACAGCCTCGCCGTTTGTAAAAGTACCGCCAATAAATTCCATATTAACCGGAGCAGATGGCGAGTAAACGGCAAGAAAAGCATTATGTATATTTTCTTTTGCCAGCTCTTTCTCAAATAGCCGTTGAATCTTTTTTTGCTGTTCATCCATGCTTTTCTTTTCGCTGGTACATTGAACTAAAACGCCACAAAGAATAAAAATTACGAGCAGGCAGAATTTACATTTATCTATTATTGAAAAATACATGATTCAGCAATTTACAGTTTAAAAAGCATAACCTATAGAAAACTCTCCAAGAAAGCCATTCGAAAACGCATAATCGTCGCGAAAAACATCAATGGCATCCAGGGCTTCCTGGCTTGGGTTAGCCATTTTTATTTCATCGTAGGCATAACCATAACCCAATGTGAAATTCAGAGTAAACCCGCTTTTCCAAATCCAGCGTTTACCAACATTAAGGCCGATGGTACATTCCGGGAGTTTAAAATCAAACTCGCCCGATTCCAGGGTTCCATCGCCTTTAATTTTGCGGTAGCGCGTATAAGCTCCGGCATACCACGAGTTTAAGCCTCCTCCAAAATGGTAGCGGTAATTAAGTATAACGGCTTTACCGCTCGATTCAATATTGGCATCAGAATAAGTGTTGGGGATGGTTTCTAAATCGCCGCGTAAAACCAGTCCGTGGTTCTCGCCAAACAGGTGCTCAACATTAGCCGAATAAAATCCAAATGCCACGCCTCCCGGACAAACATTAACAGCTGTTTTGGCCGGGCTTATCCATTTTTCTTTACTTGTTGTCGTTTTGTTTTCATGGCTTTGGGCTTTTGTTGTAGTGGCAATAGTAAGCAATAAAATGGCAGTAATTAGCAAAAATACCGGTTTAGTCGATACTGACTCTTTTGTTGTTCTTGTTTCCTTTTTCATGATGTTTAATTTTTGTTTTGAATGAATTAACTATTGTTCTCTGTTTTGTTGTTATCGTTTGACGATACAAAGATGAGAAACAAAAAAGAGTCATTCGTCCGAAATTGTAATTCCGTACCATTTGGTGAGATTCCGTACTCTTATGAAATCCGGGACTTGTACCACAAAAGGGAAAGAAGTTATTGTTTAACTGTTTTTAGCCAACTGCCGGGTGTTTGATTTTCTACCTTTTTAAAGTAAGCATTAAATACCGTTTTTGAATTAAAACCACTTTCGTAGGCCAGGCCTAAAAGGGTGAGGTGTGAATTTTTAGGATCGAGCGCCAGTTTTTTGAAATGATCTAATCGAAACTGGTTGATGAACTCGTTAAAATTCATGCCCGTTTTTTCGTTGATAAGGTAAGAGAGTTTGTTGGGGTGAACATTAAAAGATTCAGCCAGTGTGCGCAAATTCAGCTGTGGGTTCAGAAACGGCTGTTGAGTTTTTATTATCTGAATTAACTCTTCTAACTGTTTATTCTCTTCCGTAAAATTGTCATCATACGAATTATTAGTTTCTCTCGTTACCTCTATTTCGTCATCAAGCTTAAAGTTTGAAATATGTAATTTATGGAAAGCATCAAATTTGTGTAAGGGGTGAAAAGAGGGGTCTTGTCTGAAATTGATAATTTGTCCGCGCTTTTGTTCGACGTATTTGCCCAAAAGCTCCAATGCTTCCTGTTGATGATCGGTATTTGCCAATGCAAAAAGTTCATACGGAACCAGTTGTTGTTTATCCTCTGCAACGGTTTGCCATTTTTTTAATGTACTTGCCGGCAGGGTTTTCTTTCCTTTGTTACGAATGTTAAAATAGAGTTTTTTTACATCGGCGTTTGGCGTGTTGCTTATTGCTGCTTCAAACTCATCTTCTTTGTTTAGCCAGATAAGGCATAAAATACGAAGCTCGGCAGCCAATAAAAAATCAGGATTTATTACCAGCGCTCTGTCTACCAGTTGTAAAGCGTTTTCGAACTTGCTTTGGTAATAATTGATGTGCGCTAAGGTGTAAAGATGGTTTGCTGAAAGCGGATCAACTGTCATGGCTTTTTGAATATAGGCTTCAGCTTCATCAAAATAACCATGCGATTGCAGCAGTTCGGCCATGGCTTCCAGGCCATCGGTATAAGTCGGATGTTGATTCAGCATGTTAGCCAGTTGTTTGTAGCTTGCGCTAAAATCCCACTCCATCCAAAACGAACGCCCAATAAACGACAGGCCGTATTCGGGAAGCGATTTGTCCAGGTCGCTGGCAATCATGAAATTTTTAATAGCCAGTTCAAAGCCCTTTTCTGCAGGCATATAACCCCATGCTGCCAGTAATCCATAACTTTGTACCAATCCGTAATAAGCCCGTGCGTATTCCGGGTCGAGCTGTATGGCTGCTTCATAATATTTTGTAGCTTCTGCTATGGAGGGGGCGTCCCACTTAAGCTGCAAGAAATGGCCTTTTAAAAAGAGTTCATAGGCTTGTGTATTTTTTGTAGCTTTTTTTACCAGCGACTCCTGAATGTTAAAATGCCCGAAGTTGTCGCGAATCTGGTTGGCTATAAGCAAGCTTATTTCATCTTGTAAGGCAAAAATATCTTCAATTTCACGATCGAAGTTTTGCGACCAGAAATGAATACCATCAAGAGCATTTATTAACTGAGCAGTAATACGAACGCGTTTATTCACCCGCCGTACACTGCCTTCTAAAACCGATGCCACACCAAGTTGCGAAGCTATTTCGCGCACATCGGTATTTTTACCTTTAAATGCAAACGACGAAGTTCGGGCAATCACCTTTAACCCGTTAACTTTTGTAAGTGCATTTATTATCTCTTCGGTTATTCCATCGCTGAAATATTCATTCTCAGGATCAGCACTCATGTTAACAAAAGGCAGAACAACTATGGATTTCTCATTTAACATTCGGGACCTTTAATCATTTATTCTTGTTGCTGTTGACAATAACAGTTTCCATTTTAACAAAGAAAATCATTCTAAGTTGATTAAGCCCCCTAGTTTTAGTAATAAAACAGTTTAAATAGAAATTTGCTTTGTTTTGGAAAGCGAAGCAACAAGCAGATAAATAATCAAAGATGCACTAATTCCAAATATATTTGCATCGAGGTTTAACGGTAGGGGAACTCTTAAAAGAATGAGCAGTAATGTAACAGAGCCTCCCGTTAGCATGGAGAATAGTGCGGCAATTTTGTTTGGTCTCTTTGCAAAAAGAGCTGCCAGTACCGGAATAATCATTCCTGAAACCATAAAAGAATAGGAGTGAAGCATGAGTTCAAGAACGCTTGTCATTTTTAATGCCAACAGCAGAGCAATGGTGCCAATTATCAGGGTAAGTACCTGCGACAACCGAAGACTGTTTGTTCTGTTATGCATACGAAAAACATCGGTAAGTAAGTTACCGGAAGCGGCCATCAGGCAGCTATCGGCGGTAGACATTATGGCCGAAAAATAGGCCGAAAGAACAATGCCTAAAAATCCAACAGGCAGAACTGTTTTTAGTAAAACCGGTAGTCCCATTTCTGCATCAAGATTGGTAGCATTGTAACCGGGCAAAAGTTGATTTTCCATAGCAACACGAGCAAACATTCCAAGCATTACCCCAATAAAAGCCATTAGCGGATATTCAAATAAGCCGGCAATAAACCACCCGCGTTGTGCTGTTTGTGTATTCTTTGATGCATATATTCGTTGGTAAAGCGTCATACCGATAAACCAAATCGGAATAATGGTAAACATCCAGTTAACGATTTGCTGCCACGAAATTGCTCGAAGCGATAAAAAGTCGGGCTCGAGCGTATTTACAATGGCATTGTAGCCACCAATTTCGTAATAGGCAAAGGGTAGCCCAATAAAAATTAGGCCAATCATAAGTATAATCCACTGAATGGTATCGGTATAGATTACCGCTTTTAACCCCCCTAAAACAGTGTATACAACCGCTATTGTGCCCATTATTAAAAGGGCATTATTCAAACTCAGTCCATTAAACGTTGATGCTGCCAGCTTTGCGCCTGCAAGTATTTGCGAGCTGGTAAATCCGAGGTAACCGATAGCTGATATGAGCCCTGCAATTAAGGCGACCCGTTTATCAAAAATAAACTCCAGAAATTGCGGGAACGACAGAAAGCCCTTGCGCCGGGCCAGGCCAGCAACCTTTGGAATAAGTAAAACGGCACTCAGCCAGGCACCAAGCAAACCGGTAAATAGAAGCCAGCTACCTGATAGCCCCATTGTAAATCCCAGGCCTCCGAGACCAATTGAAAAGCCACCTCCAACGTCTGTGGCAACCACCGATAATCCGATGTGAATACTGCTGAGTTTTCTTCCGCCAACAAAATAATCATCCGTATTTTTATTTTTTCGAAGAAAATAAACTCCAACACCAAGCATGGCGGTTAAGTAGATGCAAAAAATTGACAGATCAATCCAGCCCATTATTTGATATCGACATTAAGCTTAAGGTACGACGATTGATCGACATGTTTTATCAAGCCTTTTTGCATTAAGGAGTAAATTGATTCCTGCCCCTTTGCTGTTGGCAGTTTTAATTCTTTAATAATATCGCCATAAATGTATTTTCCATTGCTTTTAAGGAAAAGTAGTATGGCTTTTTCAAATGGATTTTTAATTTTTTTAATTTCAATTGTTTCTTGTTCTCTCATAAATGTTTTCTTCTCCAATTTTATTTTTTGTTATGGGTTAATTCGTTGTATCTGTTGCAGTTTTTCCAACCTTTTAAGCCCCGGTTACAGAATACATTCCTGAAAATGGGTAAAGGAACATCATTAAACTTTTGCTCGCCTTTATAAAGTGGACAAGTTTCTGCAAAGTGACAACGGTTTCCAAGATTCATATCAAATGTGTTTATACAAAACGTTCATACTTTCTATTTTTCCGGCAATGTGTGTGTTTTTTATTAGGGTGCCCGAATAACAGTAGTTCAATTTTAGAAATGTTTTATTCATGCCAATTGAGTTTAGTCGGGCAATCGTATAAAGCGTTTTTATTCCTTGTTTTTTCATTTCCTTTTCAATAGAATTCAGCAGTAATACCGATAATTTACGGCCACGGTGTTGTGGAAGGGTGGCAAAATCAGTCATTTCTGCATTTTTGCCCTGCACGTCAACTTCTGCCGAAGCTAGTGCTACGAGTTGTCCCTCGGTTACGGCTCCATAATATTGGGTGCCGTTTTCTATTGATTTTAAAATAAATCCCGGATTGTATATCGGAAATGGGTAGGTTATAAAAACTTCGCGGTAAATCTCCGTAATTCGCTGAGAATCTTCTTTGTCCAGTCTGCGTACTGTAACATTAGGCACTTCAATTTTATCAGGAGCAGGTGCTGTGTTACTTTCTTCAAGCATTTTACTGAGGTCGCTGAGCCGGTCTGTTTCGATGTTTAGTAAACGGTCGGAACTCAAAAATTTCGAAACAAAAAATGCCGATTCTTTATTCCCGAAAAATGCTGGTATTTGTGCTTCAGGTAAAAATCCGTTTGAAAGAAATTGGGGTGCAGCATAAGCCGGTATTTTGCAAAATATTTTTGTATATCCGTTTTTTCGCGCCAAATCGTTTATTTCCTGAATTATAGTGGGACAATCTTTTTTATCCAGTTTCATCAGGTAAACGCGTTGGTTTAATTGTCCGTGTTGTATAATGCTTCCGTTTCCAATAGTTTCAATTTTATCCTGCATCTTCTTCCCTCCTTGTCATTCGTTCATTGTCTTCGGGTATTAAAGAAATTGCATCATCAGAGTCTGATAATAGTTTTTCAATACCAATTGCTTCTGTTTCATCAACTTCTTTAAGATTTAGATCCAGATTGCAGTCTTCGCAGTTTCTGTCGCACATTTTTGTTTCGTAACTGTCTGGTTCCTTGTAAGTTGTTATTACTCCTTCGTAGTTGCGTAAAACCACTTTATTTGTCGACCAGGAAATAATATAGTTAGGCATTACCGGAATTTTACCTCCGCCCCCGGGGGCGTCAATAACATAGGTTGGTCGTGCAAATCCGCTGGTATGGCCTATTAAACTTTCCATAATTTCAATACCTTTTCCAATTGGAGTACGAAAATGTGATAAGCCTTCCGAAAGGTCGCACTGGTATAAGTAATATGGACGCACACGGTTTTGCACCAATTTATGAAGTAGTGATTTCATAATTCTAGGACAATCGTTAACGTCGGCTAAAAGAACCGACTGGTTGCCCAGAGGGAAACCTCCATTTGCTAGTTTTGAAAGTGCTTCTTTTGCAGAGGAAGTAATTTCGTTGGGATGATTAAAATGGGTATTTATCCAAAGTGGATGATATTTTCTTAAAATGTCAACAAGTTTGTCGGTAATGCGGTAGGGCAAAACTACAGGCATTCTTGTTCCTAAACGAACAATTTCAACATGAGGGATTTTAGTAATCTCACTCAGTAGCCAATCGATTTTATCATCGGGCAACATTAAGGGGTCGCCACCTGATAAGAGTACGTCTCTAACCTGTGGGGTGTTGGCGATATAATCGATCCCTTTTTTTAGTTGCTCTTTTGACGGCACATAGTCGATGTCGCCAACTTTTCGTTTACGCGTACAATGGCGGCAATACATGCTGCAAATGTTGCTTACATGAAACAACACTCTGTCAGGATAGCGATGAGTTATGCCTTCCACCGGGCTGTCACTGTCTTCTGATAGGGGATCTTCCAATTCCGACTTTAAGGTTACCAATTCTTCAATACCCCCAAAACATTGTTTAAATACGGGGTCGTTTTTAAAATCATTTCTATTAATTAACGAAAGGTAATACGGTGTAATTGATAATGGAAACTTTTCAAATGTTGTTATTAGTTGCTTTCGTTCTTCCCCTTCAAACTTAACGCCTAAAAGTTCTTCGAATTTCTCAATGCTCTTAATTGAATGTTTAAGCTGCCATCTCCAGTCTTTCCATTTTGATAGTCGTGCTTCGTCTTCAATCTGATGTGCAATTGTCTGTTGTCTGTTGTTGTAAATCATATTTATTAAATTCCTCAAAAAAAATGCGTTTTTATATAAATCGTGGTTTGGTAGAATTACAAAGTACGTCAGCCTGCTTTAGCTCAGGGGAGGGGTGTAATGTTTTAGTCTTCTGGTCTTTAATGACTGTTTGAATGGGTGTTCTTCTAGCCTTGTAATTGCCGGTTCTGCCAATTCTTGTTTTGTAAACAATGTTATTTTCATGCCTAATAGTTTCTATGCGAACAAAAGTATAAAAAAATGTGGGCATGCAAATTCAACTTTGTGTTAAATCTATTGTTAATATTGAATTTACATAATGCTAATACAATTTGAGATTATTAATAATATATTTGTAAATTGAAATTAATTTCTATAGAAATAAAATATGAGTCGATTAATAATAGCATCAAACCGCTTGCCGGTAATGATTGACAGAAGTGAAGAAGGAATGACGATAACACCCAGTGCGGGTGGCCTGGCAACAGGATTAAAATCATATCATAAAGGCAGCGACAGTGTATGGATTGGCTGGCCGGGTGTAATGCCTAAAAATAAAAAAGAAGCCGATGAAGTAAGTAATTTGTTAAAAACAGAACAATGTTTACCCGTTTTTTTAAACGAAGATTTGATTACGAATTATTACGATGGATTTAGCAATGCAACCCTTTGGCCATTGTTTCATTACTTTACCGAGTTTGCAGAGTTTAACGAAACTTTTTGGGAGGCATATTGTAAAGTAAATGAACTTTTTGCAGAGGCCATTATTGCCAATGCCGAAGAAAATGATGTGGTTTGGGTGCACGATTACCAGTTATTATTGTTGCCCAATATTTTGCGCGAAAAACGACCGGATTTAACCATCGGTTTCTTTCTGCATATTCCTTTTCCTTCATATGAATTAATTCGGATTTTACCCTGGCGCGAGGAAATAGTTAACGGACTGCTCGGTGCCGATCTGATAGGTTTCCATACCTATGATTATGCACGCCATTTTATTAGTTCCGTAAAGCGTTTGCTGGGGTATGATGTTGATTTTAACCAAATAAAACTTGATGGACGGCAGGTGTTTATTGATGTGTTTCCGATGGGAATTGATTATAAAAAGTTTGAAACGCATGCGCTCGAAATTCAAACAAAACCGGTTCAGGAACGCTCAAAAGAACACCAGGATATTGACCGGTTTTTATTAAGTATGCCCGACCGAAAGTTGATTTTATCTATTGATCGTCTGGATTATACCAAGGGAATTCCGCAGCGTCTGAATGCTTTCAGGTATTTTCTTGAAAAACATCCTGAGTACAGAGAAAAAGTATCGTTGATAATGCTGACTGTACCATCTCGAACCGATGTAGAACAATACCAGAATCTTAAAAACGAGGTAGATGTGCTTGTTGGCAACATTAATGGCGAATTTGGTACATTAAACTGGAATCCCGTAATCTATTTTTATCGTTCTGTTCCTTTCGAAAACCTGATCGAACTTTACAGCTCGGCAGATGTGGCCTTGCTTACTCCATTACGCGACGGAATGAACCTGGTAGCCAAGGAGTATTTGGCATCAAAAGTAAACCATAAAGGGGTATTAATTTTAAGCGAAATGGCCGGCGCATCAAAAGAACTCGGTGAGGCAATTGCGGTAAATCCGAACAATATTCATGATACTGGAGATGCTATTTACAAGGCTTTAACAATTTCGGAAACCGAGCGCGAAAAGGCCATAACCACGATGCAGAAGCGCATTAAACGTTACGATATTCACAAGTGGGCTTCAGAGTTTATGACAGCCTTGCATAATACCATCGAAAAACAATCGGAACACCACGCACGAAAAATTACAGCATCTATAAAAAGCAAAATAGTTAATGAGTTTGCAAAAGCTCAATCAAAAGTGTTGTTTTTAGATTACGACGGAACACTTCAACGTTTCTTTGCCAATCCGCAATCGGCAGGGCCCGACGAGGAACTGTACCAACTTTTAGATGAGGTTGCAGACCAAAAAAATACCACACTGGTATTGGTTAGCGGGCGCGACAGAGAAACTTTTAATCGCTGGTTTGGAAATAGAAAGTATACTTTGATTGCTGAACATGGCGCCTGGCTGCGTGAGGTTGGAAAAGGCTGGATGGAAAGAAAACCGGTACATAACGAATGGAAAGATAATATTATGCCCGTGTTGGAATCTTATGTTGATCGTACACCGGGTAGTTTAATAGAAGAAAAAACCTATTCGTTGGTTTGGCATTACCGAAAAGCCGATATTGAATTGGGTGTATTAAGGGCACTTGATTTGGTACATGATATTTCGAATCTGATTATTAACCAGGATTTAGAAATTTTAGAAGGGAAAAAAGTAATTGAAATAAAGGTTTCGGGTATAAATAAGGGCATGGCAGCCAGCGATTTTATTCATGAAAAACCGGCTCAGTTTATTTTAGCAATGGGCGATGATTGGACCGATGAATTTTTGTTTAAAGAATTACCCGAAAACGCACACACGGTAAAGGTGGGTACCGAAAATTCAGCAGCAAAATATTACCTGAATAATTACAAGGAAGTAAGAGCGTTTTTATCGGAGCTTGTAAAATCATAGTTAAAAATTAAACTGATTTCGTGCTTTCTTATTATTCTCATTCAAATTTAGCTAGGTTGCGCTTATGGATAATTTGAACTACGCAATAATTGGAAATTGTAAAAGCGCTGCACTTGTATCTGAAAAGGGCTCGATTGACTGGTGTTGTTTACCCGACTTTAATTCATCGTCGGTTTTTGCAAAAATACTGGATGAAATAAAGGGGGGGAGCATGGAGTTTTTGGTTGACGATAGCTATAAGATCAGCCAAACCTATATCAGAACCACCAATATTGTTTCAACATTATTTAAAAACCACGACTCGTGTTTTGAAGTGATAGATTTTATGCCACGCTACAAAACCAACGAGTTTGGTTATTTTACACCACCCGAAATTATTAGGTATATAAAATATAAATACGGGAAACCGGTATTTAAAATCAGGTACAACCCCAAGGTGGAATATGCACGTTTTAAAACAAGATTAGTGGATGATGAGGAGTATATAAAATGCTACACTACAGAAGGCGATTACGACTCATTGTATCTCTATACTGATCTGGATAAACAATCCATTTTAAATGAAGAAGAGATTCAATTAACAGAAAATGCTTTTTTACTGGTATCCTACGATCAAAAATTATTGAATCAAACTCTGGACAGGCAGTACCTTAAACTTCAGAAAACGAAAGTATACTGGCTTGAATGGGCCAACAAACTAACTTCGTTTATAAAATACAATAACCAGATTGTAAGAAGTGCGCTGGTTTTAAAGTTGTTGAGTTATGATAAATCGGGGGCGGTGTTGGCTGCGGCAACTACATCTTTACCCGAAACAATTGGCGAGGAGCGCAACTGGGATTATCGTTTTTGCTGGATACGCGATGCATCAATGGTTATAAAAGTGATGTCGGGTTTAGGGCATCTGAATACCGTTAAAAGATTTATGCGTTTTATAATCGATATTATTCCCGACAAGGATGAGAAAATTCAGATTATGTACGGCATAAACCGTGAAAAGAAATTGGAGGAAGAGACTCTGGAGCATCTTTCGGGGTATCAAAATTCTTATCCGGTACGTATTGGGAATGCGGCCTATCTGCAAAAACAAAACGATATTTATGGAATACTGATGGATGTTATTTACCAACAGTTAACCGAGTTTAAAATATCGCTTGAAGACAGTGAGGCCTTGTGGACTATTGTTCGCAGTATTGTTAAAACGGTTGCCAATAACTGGACAAAACCCGACAAAGGAATTTGGGAAATCAGAACAGAAGAAAAACATTTTACTTTCTCAAAAGTTTTGTGCTGGGTAGCTATCGACCGAGCTATAAAAATTGCCGATTTTATTCATAAGGAAAAATATAAAGAAGAATGGCAAGCGCTGGCCGACACCATACAACAAGATATATTTGAAAATGCCTGGAATGAAACAGTTGGGGCTTTCACCCAGTTTTATGGCTCTACCGATCTTGATGCATCAACGCTATTAATGGAACCTTACGGTTTTATTGATGCAAAAGACAAGCGTTATGTAAAAACGGTACAGGCAACAGAAGAGGAGCTTTGTGTTGATGGCCTTATGTACAGGTATAAAAATAAGGATGATTTTGGCTTGCCAAGTTCGTCGTTTACTATTTGTACGTTTTGGCTCATTAATGCCTTAAACGCCATCGGCAAACGCAAAAAAGCCACTGGCTTGTTCGAGCAACTGCTTTCTTATAGTAACCATGTTGGATTGTTTAGCGAAGATATCGATTTTAAAACCAAACGCTTGCTGGGGAATTTTCCGCAGGCATACTCGCATTTGGCATTAATTGAAACGGCTATAAACCTGGCCAAGGGTGAAACAACCGAAGATGAACAGATATTAGACGCAATTCATTAATTCAATTTAAATTACAAAGTTTGTTGTGTTTCGTCATTTGTTTCCAGCTCTGAATCAATAGTGATTAGGGGAGAGGCTTCAACCTGTTCAATATCAAGAATCCTGACCAGGGTATTTAATCCGGCCTCCACTGTCTCCAGCTCTTTTTCGTTAAGCTGTAGTAGCTTTTTCGATAATTCTTCGTGCAAAAGTGCGGGAATAGAGCTTAGCAGCTTATCGCCTGCGGAGGTTAAGGCAATATTTACTACACGTTTATCGCCCGATTTTGGGAGCCGTGCCAGGTAGCCTTTTTTTTCCAGGCGGTTAATTATGCCACTAACGGTGCTGGGATTCAAGTTTAAAAACTTCCTTATTTCCCCTTGCGTGGATTGATAGTTGGGCGAATCGTGTACATAGTTCAAACATAACACCTGTGGTATGCTTACTCCGTGTTCCTTCTGAATTTTTTTAGATTCAATATCTACAGAACGAACAATCTTCCTGATTTTTATTAAAATATCTGTGGTCTCCATTTTGCTCTGTAATCCTATTTTTTGCTAATATATTAAGAAAATATTTGCTTGCGCATAGTAATGCTGCTTATCGGTAGTTGTACAATAAAAAATAGCAGAACTTAGTTATTTTCGTAAGTTGCACATTCGAAAAAAAATGATTACAGGGCAAAACCGGAAAATAATTCATGTTGATATGGATGCTTTTTTTGCATCGGTTGAGCAGCTTGACCATCCGGAGTTGCGGGGAAAACCGGTGGCTGTTGGCGGAACAAGCGACCGTGGTGTGGTTGCTGCAGCCAGCTACGAGGCTCGTAAATTCGGAGTTCGATCTGCCATGTCGTCGAAAGTGGCAAAACGCAAATGCCCCGACCTTATTTTTGTAAAACATCGTTTCGAGCGCTACAAACAAATCTCTACTCAAATCAGAAGTATTTTTTTGGAATACACCGATTTGGTAGAACCACTGTCATTAGATGAGGCTTACCTTGATGTTACTTATGCCAAAAAAGGATTACCCTCGGCAACGCTTATTGCAAAAGAAATACGGACACGAATACTGGAAGAAACAGGTTTAACTGCTTCGGCGGGGGTGTCGTATAATAAATTTCTGGCAAAAGTGGCTTCCGATATCAATAAGCCAAATGGCATGTTTGTGGTAACTCCGGCTATGGCAAATGATTTTATTGATAGGCTGGAAATTCGAAAATTTTTTGGTATTGGAAAAGTTACCGCAAAAAAACTGAACGAAATGGGGGTGTGGTATGGCCGCGATTTAAAATTGATTGAACGGCTGGAACTAAGCCGTATGTTTGGCAAAGCCGGTAATTATTATTACGATATTTGCCGGGGCATAGATAATCGCGAGGTGCAACCCTCGCGCGAACGAAAATCGATTGGAGCAGAGAATACCTTCAGCCATGATTTATTTCTAACGGATGATTTGGAAAACGAGTTGGTGCAAATTGGCGAAAAAGTGTGGGGAAGGGCTCAGCGGGCAACGGTTAAAGCCAAAACCTTAACCCTAAAATATAAATACGCCGATTTTGAACAACATACCAGAAGTATTACTCTGGAGCCTTATTTTGTTACCAAACAACAATTTATTGATGAAAGCCGTGCACTGCTTAATGTTGAAGGTGGTTTTATAAAAGGCATCCGATTGTTAGGGTTAACCTTGTCAAATTTTACAAACGAAGAAGACAAGCAGGGGAGCATTCAACTTACCATCGATTTTTGATTCTGTTTGTTAAAATCTCTGTTTTGATTTGCAATATTTCAACGAACTCCCGTATCTTACCCTTCAATTAATAAACACCGCAAATTGGCCGACTGCGATAAAAAAGTACGACTTACAGTTTCGGTGTACTCACATTTTTATTATGAAACGAATTAAACGCTTTTTTCTGCTACTGATTCTTTTGGCTATAATTACTTATTTGCTGGGGCCCAAACCACCAAAACCCGAGTTAAATAAAGATTTGCCATCGCTATCGGCAAGTATTGCCAATATCGAAACATTTGTGAAACGAAAAGAAGCAGCTTTTTCAATTAAGCCGGATAATGAATCGAGAATAATATGGGCAAACGATAGCCTGAAAGAACGTACCGGTTTTTGTGTGCTTTACCTGCATGGATTTTCAGCATCGTGGTACGAAGGCTACCCTGCGCATGAACGTTTTGCCAGTTATTTTGGGTATAATTTGTATGTGCCACGTTTACACGACCATGGCTTGATAACTGAAGATCCGTTACTGAATATGACCCCCGATGAACTTTATGCCTCGGCAAAAGAAGCATTAATGGTTGCCCGTAGTTTGGGTAAAAAAGTTATTATAATGAGTACTTCAACCGGAGGAACACTGGGGTTGAAATTGGCGGCTGATTTTCCGGAATACGTTGATGCCCTGATTCTTTATTCCCCGAATATTAAAGTCCGGAATAGTTCGATGGCCTTGTTGTCAAAACCCTGGGGCCTGCAAATCGGAAGAAAAGTAATGAAAGGAAAATACCGGATTTCTGAAGATGACCCGGAATCGGAAGCTTGTCAGTACTGGAACTGTAAATACCGGGTAGAAGCCCTGGTTTATTTGCAACAACTGGTAGAAGCCACCATGACAAAAGAAACCTTTAGCCGGGTAACGGCACCTGTATTTTTAGGCTATTACTACAAAGATGCAGAGAACCAGGACGAAACAGTTAGTGTTGATGCGATGCAAAAAATGTTTGATGCCCTGGGAACACTACCGGCGAAAAAAGTAAAAAAGGCATTTCCGGAGGCCGGAGATCACGTTATTGCCTGCGAATTAACCTCAGGAAGTGTTGAAAATGTAATTGCCGAAACAATTCGCTTTGGAGAAGGCATTCTTGGGATTAGCCCAGCCCGTTAGCAATGGTTCTTTAATGAACTGTCAGGTGCAGTTTATCAGGAAATTTGAGCAGCTGCTTCTTCATCTAAAAACCAGGTAAGCGTTCCGTTTGCCGGCGAAATATAGTACGCAGGTAGCAATTGTGCAGCATCGTTGTCGTTCATAATTTCAGCAACACGTAGTGCTTTGTTTGCTCCTGTAACCATAAAAAATACGCGGTTGGCATTGTTTAATACATTGCCGGTTATGGTAATACGTTTTTGTCCTGTTATGGGATGAACGGCAACTGCACAGCTCTGTTCGTGCTCAAAAAGTTCCAGCTGATCAGGAAAGATGGAGGCAGTATGGCCGTCGTCGCCTAATCCCAGAATAATTAAATCGAAAACAGGATCTTCTCCCCTGGAGTTTAACGTTGTTTCCAGCTCCTCCGAGTAGCGTAATGCTTCTGCTTCCGGTTCATTTTCGCCTTTAATACGGTGAATATTGCTTTTCGGGATATTTATAGTAGAGATGAGGTAATCCACCGTCATTTTGTAATTGCTTTGTTCATCGTTGGGAGGAACACAACGTTCGTCGCCCCACCACAAATGAATACGTTGCCATGGGATTTGGTCGGCATACTTTTTACTGATTTTTTTAAAAAGACCTTTTGGCGAGTTTCCTCCCGAAAGAGCAATATCAAAAATTTCCTGATTCGAATTATGAACCATTTTGATAATCTCTTTAGCAATGGCCTTGTAAACATTTTTCTTTTTCGAAAATATTTTTACTTCAGTAAAGGTTTCCATAGTTATTTGTTTATAGCTTGTACACAAATATATGCAGATTATAGTTCACAATACAAACCATCGTTTGTTAAATTTTTGCAAGGGTAGCGCCAATTGCCATTAACAATAAGCTTGTCCGTGTCTTCAGGTCCCCAACTTCCGGCAGGATAGCCGTAAATGGGTATTTCCGGATTGGTATCCCAGGCATTTATAATTGGCTGAACAAATTCCCAGGCGGCCTCAACAGCATCGCCCCGAGCATAAAGTGTTGCATCGCCCTGCATACAATCCAGTAAAAGGCGTTCGTAAGCGGCCGGAACTTTCTTGTCGGCCAAATCAGAATAATGGAAATCCATGTTTACGGTTTGTACCTTAAAACCGGCTCCCGGTGTTTTCATTCCAAATTTTAAAAGTATCCCTTCATCAGGTTGAATACGAATTATCAATTGGTTGTTTCCGCCTGTTCCGGTATCTCCAAATAAATGGTGAGGGACTTTTCTGAAATGAATAACGATTTCAGTTACGCGGGTAGGCAGTTTTTTGCCCGTTCTGATATAGAATGGAACACCCGCCCAGCGCCAGTTGTCGATAAAAAACTTCAGCGCCACAAAGGTTTCTGTTCTCGAAAATTTGGCAACGCCGGGCTCTTCGCGATATCCGTTTATTTTTTGATTGTTAATATGCGATGCGGTGTACTGGCCACGAATAACATACCTCGAAACCTCATTCTCGCGAATGGTTCGCAAGGATTGAAAAACTTTGAGAATCTCGTTTCTTATGGCATTGGCCTCAACTACAACCGGAGGTTCCATGGCTACAAAACCTGCCACCTGAAGCAAATGGTTTTGCAGCATATCGCGCATAGCCCCTGAATTGTCGTAATAACCACCCCGGCCTTCAACGCCAAGGCTTTCCGCCGATGTTATTTCCACCCGCTCAATGTACCTGCGGTTCCAAAGAGGTTCAAAAATACCATTCGAAAAACGGGTTACCAACATGTTTTGTACGGTTTCTTTTCCCAGGTAATGATCGATGCGGTAAATCTGTTCTTCTTCAAAATAATTTAAGAGTTGTTGGTTTAATTCTTTTGCCGAGTTTAAATCGGTGCCAAAAGGCTTTTCAACAATTAAACGTCTGAAGTATTTTTCCGACCGGGTAAGGCCGTTTTCGCATAACAAGCGGGGAATTACCGGATATAACGAGGGGGGAGTAGACAAATAAAAAATGTAGTTGGCTGTTATGCCAAGTTTGTTTGATAATTTGTCAAGCCTTTCTTTTAACGGAACAAAGTCGTTGGCAGAATTATTCTGAACAGATTGATAAAATAAAAGTTCCTTGAAGGCGTCCAGCTGCTCATTATCCAGAAGAAAGTCGTTGGCAAGATTTCTGAAATCTTCATCAGACAGCGCTGATCGGGAAGCCCCCAGAACAGCAAACTTTTGGGGTAACAGCTTTTGCCTGTACAGTTCAAAAAGGGCCGGTATCAGTTTGCGTTTTGTTAAATCTCCTGATGCTCCAAAAATGATGAGTATTTGATTTTCTGCTTTATTCATAATCATGTTTTATTGTTGAAAACAGTACACCAGCACATTGTCCTTTATTATTCGGAACGACAATCCGAAGGTTATAATTCCATCGGGATAAATAAGTTTACCCGAGAATTCGCATTGTTGCCGGTAGTTAAATGGTGGTATAATAATTTGTTCGTTAAACTGAACGCCTTGTATACCCGCACATTTAAAAATAGCTTCTTTGGCCGACCAAAGCAAAATTTTCAGGAACTGAGGGTCGTCTGATTGTTGTAAAAAACTAGTTTCAGAAGGATGCACAAAACGCTTAACAACTCGATCGATATTACGGTTTATTTGTTCCACATCAATCCCGATGTTTTTTTTCGATAAATAAACTGTTGCCAGTGTGGCCGAATGCGATATGCTGATATTTAAGGATTTCGGGTTTAATACAGGTTTGCCACTCGGTTGCAGGTAACTGATTTCGCCTGGTTCAGGTAAAAGATGTTGCAGCAACAGGCGGCTGGCGACAAATTCCTTTTGTCTTTTTTCAAATTTAAAGGAAGCCAATTGGTCTTTTTCGTTTTGGCTAAGTTTACATTGCCTGGCAAGATCGCCGGCAGTTTCGCTTAATTCCCAAATACCAATAAGTCCGTCATTATTTTCTATTTTATCAATTAATGGCATTCGTTCCAGCTTGTGGTTTCAATTAAATGAATAATGTCTGGCTCAAAAAAGTTGATTACGGGCTGCAGAGAATCGATGTCGGGAACCTCGCGAATATAAAAAGCACCGCGTAGAAAGTGATTGGTACTATCGGTAAGAAAAAACTGCATAGGTGAGGCGGCATTGCCTTCAATAGAATAAATGGTGCCATAAACCTTTTGCCTGGGATTCAGAAAAAGGCGTTCGTCAATAGCATCAGCTTTTATGGTGTGTTTGTAGGCAAGCGAGCGGGTTTCTTCCATCAATTCCATCAAAAGCGAATTCCGGGCTTCTTTTTTTCCATTTAATTGGTAGTATGATAGATGAACCTCAACTTTGTTCTCAGGCACCGATACGTTAATCCAATTGGGTTTGTTTAAGTTTCGTTTGTCTTTTTCTATCCGGGCATAGGCCGGAATCTCAAATTTATACGGATACGATCCTGTAATTTCAGCATACGTTTTTTCGGGAAAATCAATTCGAAAATAGCCACGGGGTTTTGGGGTGTAACTTTCTTTGCAGCTGACTAATAGAAATACAATAAAAAAGAAACTTAAAATTCGCAGGCTTACTTTTCTGAGGTTGTTATTCAACACAAAAAAAGGTAGAAAATGCATGTTTTTAGTTCGTGTATTGTGTGTTATAAATTTAATCATGCTTATTTCTGAATTACTTTTTCCTGTATTCGCCAATTACTACTTTTATTTGTTTTATTCGTCGATTATCAACTTCTTCAATTGTAAAGGCAAAATTTTTGCATTTTACTTTTTCTTTTAACGTAGGAATTTCCCCTTTTATTTCAAGGATTAGACCGGCGAGGGTATCTGCATCACCTTTAACATCGTCAAAAATAGTGTCGTCGCAATTCACAATTTTATAAAAATCGCCCAGTAGCACCTTTGCATCAAACAGGTAGCTATCGTCTGATAGTTTGGTAAAGAAATTTTCTTCCTCATCAAATTCATCAGTAATATCGCCTACTATTTCTTCCAGAATATCTTCAAGGGTAACAATACCCGAAGTGCCGCCATACTCATCAACAACAATAGCCAGGTGGATTTTATTTTTCTGAAACTCTTCGAGTAACGAACTTATCTTTTTTGTATCGGGTACATAAAAAGGTGGCCGAATTAGAGTTTGCCATTTAAACGATTTGGTTTTATGGCTGTGCTGAAGTATATCTTTAATGTAAAGAAGGCCACTAATATTGTCAAACGAATCGATATAAACCGGAATTCTAGAATAGCCTGAATCGTTTATTATCTCCAAGACCTCTTCAAAATTGGTACTGATATCCAACGAGATGACATCAACGCGGGGAGTCATAATCTCTTCTACACTTTTATTTCCGAATTTTACGATTCCTTCAAGTATTTCTTTTTCTTCCGAAAGCTCCTGGTCTGATGTTAGTTCAAGCGCCTGCGAAATTTCATCCATCGAAATGTTTTTTACATGCTTTTGCAGCCTCCGGTTTACAAAACTGGTTGATGATATTAAAATGGCATTAACAGGCCGGAACAATTTTTCAAGCGTTTGCAGGGGCAATGCCATAAAGCGTGCAAACTGCAGGGCAAAGTGGGTGGCATATACTTTAGGGAAAATTTCGCCAAAGAGTAAAAGAAAAAAGGTAATTAATACAACCTGAAAAACAAATTCAAGCGTTGGGGCATTGACAAACGATATTAATTTGTTTGAGATGTATGCGGTTAGCACAACAATACCCACATTCACAAAATTATTGGCAACCAAAATGGTAGCCAACAGTTTTTCGGGGTTTTCGAGGTTGCTCAATACCCGCTGGTTGGTTTTACCTTTGTGTTTTAGTTTTTGCTTTTCGCTTGCCGAAAGCGAAAAATAGGCAACTTCAGAACCGCTTATCAATGCTGAGCTAAACAGCAAAAACAAAACGATAACAATCGAAATTATTATTCCAAAACTTATAGGGTGCAGTTGAATTTGCCAGGAGCCAATTGCGGCTGAACTTAAAAGCGATTCTGTTTCCAAATTTTATGATTTTGGTTAGAAAGGAAGATCCTCATCTCCTTCCGGCTCTTCAATATCCGGTTCCGAAATTTGAGGGGTAGCAGCACTGCTTTGTGGGGTTCCGCTTTGGGCCGGTGCATTTTGGTTATCGGCACGGTTGCCAAGCATTTGCATTTGGTCGCCATAAATTTCTGTTACATAGCGTTTGTTCCCGTCTTTATCATCGTACGAGCGGGTTCGTATTCTACCTTCGATGTAAAGCTGGCGTCCTTTAGTAACATATTTTTCTGCTACCTCGGCCAGGCCTCGCCATAAAACAATGTTGTGCCACTCGGTTGTAGTAACGCGCTCACCATTTTTTGCGTTATAACTCTCAGAGGTGGCCAGTGGGAAATTTGCCACTGCAACTCCAGTGTCAAGATGACGTACTTCAGGATCTTTCCCTACATTTCCAACAAGAATAACTTTATTTACTGACATAGCTATAATTTTATTTGGTTAACATTTTCAGATCAAATAACTTTCTGCAATTAGTCACCGGTTTTAATTTTAATCACCCAACCCGGCATCGTTTAAAAATTGTTCAACCAGTCGGGGTACAGCAAATTTAGAAATATCTTTTTTATTTACCCGAATTAGAGGCGAAGGAATATTAACATTACACATAACTTCTATATAAATTGTTTT
Source organism: uncultured Draconibacterium sp. (assembly GCF_913063105.1). GTDB lineage: Bacteria > Bacteroidota > Bacteroidia > Bacteroidales > Prolixibacteraceae > Draconibacterium. The sequence goes on from NZ_CAJXYQ010000019.1 coordinate 61,331, forward strand.
GGAGTAAATAATTTGATGGCTCAATACGTGTTTTTTTTCAGGCGATATATATTTTATACTATAAGATGCGGCGCTTACAGGTAATTGGTTTTTTAGCAAGGCCTCATCAGAGAGGCGGTTGGTAGTTTCAAGCAAGGGGAGTTGATAAAGGTTTTGCCAAATATCCTGGCCAGTTCTTTTATCCATTATTATACTGTCTCCCTCATCATATATATAATAGTAAAAAAAACGTTTGCGTTGTTTTGTCTTTTTTTCTTTAACCGGTAACCGGCTTATACTATTATTAATAAAGGCATGGCAGCTGTTGTTAAGCGGGCATATAGTGCAGTTGGGCGATTTTGGTACACATTGTAAAGCACCGAATTCCATTAAAGCCTGGTTGTGCATACCCGGATCGTGTTCGGTAAGCAGCTCTTCTGCCAGCTGTTGAAATTCCTTTTTACCCTGCACCGAATCAATTGGGGTGGTAATTCCGAAATAACGGGCCAGTACCCGATAGATATTTCCATCAACAGCGGGGTAGGGCAAATTAAAAGCAATAGACGCAATGGCGGCAGCAGTGTAGGGCCCCACGCCCTTTAAGCTTAAAATGGTTTTGTAATCGTTCGGAAACACGCCATCATACAAACTCGAAATAATTTTAGCCGTGGCATGTAAGTTTCTTGCCCTGGAATAATAACCAAGTCCCTGCCATAATTTTAATACCTCATCTTCTGCAGCATTGGCAAGGTGTTTTATGCTCGGATAGGTGGCAGTAAACCGGGTAAAATACCCCGTACCTTGCTCTACACGTGTTTGTTGCAAAATTATTTCTGAGAGCCATATTTTGTATGGATCCTTATCGTCGCGCCACGGTAAATCGCGCTTATTTAACTTATACCACTTATAAATAAGGGTCACAAAATCGTTCATTTTACGCTAACTGGTTAAAAATCTTACAGAAAAACAAAAATAAATTATTTGAAAAGCTTTTGGGTTTTATAATATTTTTTATTTTTGCAAACTCGAATAAAAACGATTAATACATTGAAAATTAAATAATTTAAGAGATGACTAAGGCAGATATTGTAAATGAAATTTCGAAAGAAACAGGAATTGAAAAGGTAACTGTACAGAAAACAGTTGAAGCTTTTATGGAAACAGTAAAAGATTCATTAGTTGATGGTAAAAATGTTTACCTAAGAGGTTTTGGTAGTTTTGTTGTAAAGAAAAGAGCAGAAAAAACAGCTCGTAACATTTCAAAAAATACAACTATTATAATTCCTGCACACAATATTCCTTCATTTAAACCAGCGAAGACATTTGTATCAGAAGTTAAAAATCAAGTAAAATAATAGAGTTATGCCAAGCGGTAAAAAAAGAAAAAGACACAAGATGGCCACTCATAAGCGCAAAAAAAGATTGCGTAAAAACAGGCACAAGAAGAAGAAATAAGATATTAATGAATTAATTTCTTATAGTTAATGATTAAACCTAAAGCATTTAATGCTTTAGGTTTAATCTGTTATAACGTATAGTATTAACCAAAAGAAGTAGATGATTAAAGGTTGTGAGTAGCGATTTAATTATTGATGTAACTCCATCCGAAATTGTTATTGCCTTACAGGAAAAGAAGAAGCTTGCAGAATTAACCAGAGAGAGAAGCGGGGCAAAATTCGCTGTCGGAGATATATACCTCGGCAAAGTAAAGAAAATTATGCCCAGTTTAAACGCTGCTTTTATCGACGTAGGTTACAACAAAGATGCTTTTTTACATTACCTTGACATGGGGCCTCAATTCGCCACGCTAAATAAATTCCTGCGAATTGCCTCATCACGAAAGAATAAAATTTCTTCCATTTCGAAAATTCATTCAGAACCCGACATTAACAAAGAAGGTAAGGTAAACGAGCTGTTAAAAGTAGGTCAGAAAATATTGGTTCAGGTAGCGAAAGAACCAATAAACACTAAAGGACCACGATTAACATCTGAAATCTCAATTGCGGGACGAAACTTAGTTTTAATGCCATTCAGCGACAAAATATCGGTGTCGCAAAAAATTCGGTCAACCGAAGAAAAAAACAGGCTAAAAAAACTTATTCAAAGTATTAAACCCCGCAGGTACGGTGTAATAATCCGTACGGTAGCCGAAGGGAAAAAAGTAGCAGAACTCGATCAGGAACTTCGACGGTTGGTTGAAAAGTGGGAAACTACTTTTCATAAGCTTCGCAGGGCACATGCTCCATCGCTTATTATTGGCGAAATGGACAGAACAACAGCCCTTTTGCGCGATATTTATCATCCCAACTTCAACAGCATTATTGTAAACGACCAATCGGTAGCTTCAGAAATTGCCGATTACATAGGTAGCATTCAGGCCGACAAAAAGAAAATAGTTAAATACTACAAAGGACGTCAGCCAATTTTCGAACATTATGGCATTGATAAACAAATTAAAGCCTCGTTCGGTAAAACCGTATCTTTTAAAGATGGTGCCTATTTAATCGTAGAACACACCGAAGCGTTTCATGTAATTGATGTGAACAGTGGGAATCGCGCCAGAGCCGGAAACGACCAGGAAAGAAATGCACTGGAAGTAAACCTGGCTGCCTGCGACGAAATAGCAAGACAATTACGGTTGAGAGACATGGGAGGAATCATTGTAATTGATTTCATCGACATGCACGTTGCAGCCAATCGCCAAAAAGTGAATGAACACATGAAAGCGATTATGGCTGACGACCGGACCAAGCACAACATTCTTCCACTTAGTAAGTTTTGCCTGATGCAAATAACCAGGCAAAGAGTTCGCCCGGAAGAAAACATTGAAACAGCAGAAAGCTGTCCGACATGTAAAGGAAGTGGAAAAGTTGTGCCTACTGTTTTATTTGCTGATGATATTAACAGCAAAGTAAACTACGCGCTAAAGGAGCTGAACAAAAAGAAACTATTTCTGAAAGTTCACCCTTATACAGCTGCATACCTCACAAAAGGATTAAAAAGTCCACAAAACAGGTGGTTTTTTAAACACCTGAAGTGGGTTGGAATTCAGGCTGTAAATTCGTATTCCTACCTGGAATACCATTTTTTCGACGAGAATGAGGAAGAAATTATTTTATAAAAAGAAAGCCGTTCATTTTTTGAGCGGCTTTTTTTATTTTCGCAGTAAAGCAAATAAATTCAGATGTTGCTCAAAAAACTGATTTATATATTTATACTCAGCTTAACCGTCGGTTCTGCATCTGCTCTTGAAATTAGTGGCAAAATTAAACTCACCGATCGTTGGCAACCTAAAGTATTTCTGGCACTGATTAATGCACCCGAAGATCTTTTTGTGGCTTCGCCTGATTTTATTATTGCTGAAACATTTATTCAGCCCGACGGTAGTTTTGTGCTAAACACGCAAACAGTTCCTGCAGAGTATATGTTTTATCGCCTGTACCTGGTGCGCGGAAATAATTCGCTGGTAGAATTTAGCGCAGCAGAAAACAAAAACTATTTTCATTTGCTCTTAAATCGCGATTCTAGTGTGGAAGTGTTGGCAAAGACCGAAAATAATTCCTTAGTTGTTGAAGACTTAAGTGGGAGTGAAGCCAGTAATGCAATTCTTGATTTCGATATAAAGTATCGCGAACAAACAAAACTTTTGTCGGGGCAGCTTACCAAAGCAAAAAGCAGCTTCTTAACGCAGGAACTTGAAGCGTTTATTCATTCCTTTGTAAAAAACAGTAAAAATCCTTTGGTTGGGCTTTATGCCCTATACCACATTACCGATAAGGAAACCGATTTTTTGCGTCAACGCGATTTCTATTTCTATTTCGAAAAAAGGTTAGCCGACGCACTTCCGGCTACAGCTTATAACGACGCCTATTCTGAATTGCTGGAAGAACTGGTTGGGTTCAGAGATTTTGTATGTGAAATGCCAGGTGTACAACCCAAATGGAAAGACTGGTTGTTGTTGGTTGAAGCACTGGTAATTTTTATCCTTCTTGGTTTTACGTTTGTATTTTATCGAAAATACCTGGTACTTAAAAGAACTGAAAGCCAATCGTCAGGAAACCTGATATCGGTTTACGAAGGTTTAACCTTAAAGCAACAGCAAATATTAAGTTTGCTTGCTGCCGAAAAAACAAATAAGGAAATTGCAAACGAATTATTTGTTGAGCTGAGTACAGTAAAAACACATATCAATAATATTTACAGACACTTAGGTGTTGCAACGCGAAAAGAAGCCGTTGCTTTCTATCGCAGGGTGAAAGGCAGCTGATTGGGGTCTAGACCCTATTTCAAACCTGCATCATCCAAATTTTGTTAAACAGTAGTTCGTACTTTACTGTTCTGAGAAATATATTTGTAAAAAAACGATACCATTATCCCATAAAAAGACGTTAAAAACGGATGTCTGAAAAATATTTCTAAACTAGTTCATCCTGTTTGCCCGGTTGGTTGTCGTATTAAAAACAGATAAAAACATAAATTAGCATACAATGAAAAAAGTACTGTTTACGCTTTGTTTAATTACAGCTGCCTGGCTTGCGTCGGCACAGCTTGTTGAGCCGGTTAAGTGGAGTTTTGCTCAAAACAAAATTTCAGCCAATGAATTCGAGCTGGTTTTTACAGCTAAAATCGAAAAAGGTTGGCATATGTATTCCACCGATTTACCGGAAGGTGGCCCTATAAAAACCAGTTTCTATTTTGAAAAGGTGGAAAACGTGGAGTTAATTGGCGAACCTACTCCCGACAAAGAAGTTACCGAAGAGTTCGACAAATCGTTTCAAATGGATTTGCGCTGGTTTTCGGATGAAGTAAATTTTACGCAAAAAGTTAAAGTTGCAGGTGCCGGAGAAATTACCGGCTATGTTGAATTTATGAGTTGCAACGACGAAACCTGTACGCCCCCTATGGAGGCAACATTTTCGTTTGACCTTTCAGGAGCTGCCAATACAGAAATTGCAGAAGCCAAGCCTGAAGCAAACAGCACTGCCGGTGGAGAAACACGTGATTACTGGAGTATCTTCTTTCTGGCGTTTTTAGGTGGTTTGGCAGCTTTGTTAACACCCTGTGTGTTTCCAATGATTCCGATGACGGTAAGCTTTTTTACCAAACAAAGTAAAACCAAGGCCAAAGGTATTCGCAATGGTATTTGGTATGGCATATCTATAATTTTAATTTATGTGATTTTAGGTACGGTTGTTACCGCTGTTTTTGGAGCAGAAAGCTTAAACAGTCTGTCAACCAATCCATGGTTTAACCTGTTTTTTGCCTTGCTGCTTTTTGTTTTTGCCTTCTCGTTTATGGGAGCATTCGAAATTATATTACCCAGCAGTTGGGTAAATGCGGTAGACCGCAAAGCTGACAAAGGAGGCCTGATTGGTATTTTCTTTATGGCTTTTGCTCTGGCACTGGTTTCGTTCTCGTGCACCGGTCCAATTGTAGGTGCGCTAATTGTTGAAGCTGCCCGCAGCGGAGGTCTGGCTCCGGTAATTGGTATGTTAGGCTTTTCGTTGGCACTGGCAATTCCATTTGCCTTGTTTGCTGCCTTCCCTGGATGGTTAAACTCGCTGCCAAAATCCGGTGGCTGGTTGAATTCCGTAAAAGTTGTTTTAGGTTTTCTCGAATTTGCATTTGCCTTTAAATTCCTGTCGATTGCCGACATGGTACTCGACCTGCACATCCTCGAGCGCGAAGTTTATATTGCCATTTGGATTGCAATTTTCTTAGGTCTGGCGCTTTATCTGTGGGGCAAAATCAAATTGCCGCACGATTCGCCACTAACACACCTGCCGGTTTCCCGGTTTATTTTAGGAACCATGGTAATGGCCTTTGTTATTTATATGATTCCCGGATTGTGGGGAGCTCCCGTGAAATTAATCAGTGGATTTCCGCCACCGGTTGATTATGCTGAATCGCCATTAGGTGTTGGCCGAACGCAACCTGCAGGTGCAGTCGCAACGGGCCATTCATCAGGGACAATGACACTGGGTATGCACATTGGCCCACATGGCATCCCGTTATTCGACGATTATGACGATGCCCTGGCCCATGCCAAAGCAACCGGAAAACCCTTACTGATTGATTTTACCGGAAAAGGTTGTACCAACTGCAGAAAAATGGAAGACAATGTTTGGGTTGAACAGGAAGTGAAAAATATGTTCCTCGAGGATTTTGTGGTGGTTTCGTTATATGTTGATTTAAAAACAAAATTGCCTGAAGAGGAACAGTACATTTCGGAAACAACCGGAAGAAAAGTGAGAACGATTGGTAACAAATGGACCGATTTTCAGATATCGAGATTTAATAGAAATACGCAACCCTATTATGTGATTCTTGACGCCAACGAAAAACAGGTAGGCGAGGGCTACGGTTACGATCCCCATGCCGATGATTTTATTGAATGGTTAAACGAAGGATTATCAGAATTTAAAAAATAGAAAGAAATGAAAAAGCTATTATTCGCTTTAGGATTTGTAGTGCTTGCAGCTTTTGCCCAGGCCCAAATGATTGAGCCGGTAAAATGGGAGTTTGAACTGAAACCCTTAAAAGGTGCCAATCAATATGAAATTGTGGCAACAGCAAAAATCGACATGGGCTTTAAGTTGTACGGCGTAAACATGGCAGAAGGAGGCCCGGTAAAAACTTCGTTTAATTTTGAAACTATGGAAAATTGCAGGAAGTTTGGAAAACCGGTCGAAATCACTCCATCGAAAAAAATGCACGATAAGATGTTCGATATGGAAGTAACTTATTTTAAAGATAAAGCAACCATCTCGCACAAAGTATGGGTAACCGAAAAACCTGCTAAAATTTCGGGTTACATACAGTGGATGAGTTGCAACGACGAAATGTGCACACCCCCAACCGATGAAGAATTTGAGTTTGTGATCGAGTAAAATCGTTCGCTATTCAGCTATTTTAAAAATAGTAATTGCACTAAGGCCGGGAGCGAAAAGTTTCCGGCCTTTACTTTTAATGTAGGGTGTAGGGCTTAACCAAACGTTTAAGGCCCAAAAGTTGTCCTGGCGATGCTTAACCAAACGTTTAAGGCGCGAAAGTTTGTCGCGGCAACGTTTAACCAAACGTTTAAGCGGTGAAAATTTGTCGCGGCAAGGTTTAACCAAACGTTTAAGCAGTGAAAGTTTGCTCCGGCAAGGTTTAACCAAACGTTTAAGGCTTCAACGGAAGCCCGGAGGTGTTTAACCAAACGGTTATGCCCCGGAAAGTTTTTTTACCGATAACCAAACGGTTATGCCCCTGAAATGTCTTTTTATTTAAACATTTAATCTGATTTGTTCTTCAAAAAAAAAGTCCATGATTATCAAAAACCATGGACTTTCTTATCTTTTATCAATACTTTATCTATTCAACTTTTTTAGGTAAAAACACCACATCAACCACATCGGCATTGCTGTAAAAATTGTCCGTAAATTTTTGCATTTGTCCGATAGTTAAACCATCTAAAATTGCATCGAAATTTTCGGCCGCATCGCTGTTATAACCGTGGTAATATTTATTATAAAGTGCGTTTAGCCAGTATTTGTTATGCTCTTTGGCTTGTGCACGTTCTTTCTTCATGTTTAAAATAACTTTGTCCAGGTCTTCCTGGGTAGGGCCATTTTCAACAATCTTTTCAATTTCGCGGAAAATAATTGATTTCAGGTGATCTGCTTTTTCAGGATCAGTATCAAAAGTCATTTGTAAGGTTTTACGCTCGTAAGGATACTGGTTTGATGAGGAGCCTACGCCAACCCCGTAAGTCCCACCTTCTTTTTCGCGTACTTCTTCGGTGTAACGCAAACGCAGAATACCTTTTAATACTTCCAGCTCAATATTGCTAAGGGGAGTATAAGCCAGTTCCTTACGAATAAGAATATTTACATTACCCTTTTCGGTTTGTAGGGGTACTTCAATTTTCTTTTCGGTTTTACCTTCAGGCATACGTACTTTATGGTCAACCCATTGTTCTTCGCCCGGAAGGTCTTTTAACGAGCCAATATACTTTACTGCCATTTCTTTGGCCAGGTCTTCCTCAATATTACCCACAATAAAAAAGGTAAAGTCGCCAATATCTTTAAAACGGTCGAGGTACAGTTCCTGCATTTGGTCGAAGGCAATTTCATCAAACATGTTGGCCGACATTAGTTTTGTACGCTCGTGATAAGCGGTTGCAATTAACGATAGCGAGTCGCTCATAATCTTTTTAGGATTATTGGCCATGTTTTGCAGGAAGGCTTCGTAACGGCTTTTCAGTGCACCATAAGCTTCTTCATCAAAACGAGGATTGTTAAACTGCAGGTACAGCAACTGCATCATGGTTTCAAAATCTTTAGGTGTACTGGCACCGCTAAAGCCTTCGGTGAGCTCGCCCAGCTGTACGTTTACACTGGCTTGTTTTCCGGTTAATACTTTTTTTAGTGCAATGGCATCAAAATCGCCAACACCGTAACTTCCCATAAAACCGGATACCATGCTTGCCGCCTGCAAATCGTCGGTTCCAAAAAGCGAACTTCCCCCCGGACTATAGGCGCGCAGGGCTACTTCGTCTTTTTCATAATCGGCATGTTTAAAAATTACTGTAGCATTATTGGCCAGTTTCCATTCTACAGCATCCAGTTCTTCCAGTTTTTTTGTTGATATCACCTCGGCTCCCGGCAATTCGCCTTCAACCAGCGATGCAGCTTCCGCAGAATCTTCATAAGGTGCAATTTCTGCATTTTCTACTTCGTTTAAAATGGCAAAGGCTTCTTCCTGTGTCAGGTGTTTGGCTCCCGACTCGGGGCCTGTAATTACTATTGCACGGTTTTTATCTACTATCATTTCGCCGGCCAAAGCATTTACATCAGCCAGGGTAATGGTTTCCAGAATAGCTTGCCCGAATTGCCAGTCGAATTCGGCATCGGTTAATGGTTCGCCCTCAAGGTAGTAGGCCTGAATACCACGAACATACTGGTCGTTTGTAATTTTATCGCGTTGTTTGTAATCGCTTTCCATTGAGGTGAGCAGGTTTACTTTCGCACGGTTTAATTCGCCCTCGGTAAAACCATGGCGTAGTATGCGTTGCGCTTCGGTGTAAACAGCGCGCAGGCCTTCATCTTCTTTATCCGGATTAGCAGTTGCAGTAATGTATGCAGCATCGTAGCCACGAACAAAACCACCAATTTGTATCCCTCCGTTTATAAATGGCGGGTTTCCTTTTTGAAGTAACTCAGAAATACGCTCGCGGCTCATTTGGTTGAACAGGGTGCTGATATAGTCGTCGCGCAGGTAACCAATGTTTTTATTTTCGCGAGCTGTTCCTTTGTGTTTAATATAAATTGAAATACTTGAATTTGTTGCTTCTTCGTCGGTTGCCAATACAAATTTTGTTTCGTCGTGTTCAGGTATTTCAAATTGCGGGCGTGGTTGGGCATTCTCTACGGCCGGTATTTTCGAGAACAACTCTTTTACTTTTGTTTCCAGTGCGTCAACATCAATATCTCCAACAATAGCAATGGCCTGCAAATCGGTGCGGTACCAGTCGTGGTAAAAAGCACGTAAGGTTTCATAGTCGTGGTTTTTAATCACGTCCAAATCACCAATTACATCACGTTCGGCCCATTTCGATCCCTCAAAAACCACCGGAAACCATTGGTTACGCATGCGGAACCCGGCATTGCGGCGCGTACGCCATTCTTCCGAAATTACACCACGTTCAAGGTCAATTTCTTCGTCGCTTAACAAGAGGTAATTCGACCAGTCGTTTAATACTAATAGGCACGAGTCAATCAAGCCTTCGCGGGTGGCAGGCACATCACTCAGGTTGTAAACTGTTTCGCTAAACGATGTGTAGGCATTGATGTTTCGGCCAAAAGCCACGCCGTTTTTTTCCAGGTAATCTAAAAATCCTTTACCCGGATAATGTTCGGTACCGTTAAAGGCCATGTGCTCCAGAAAGTGAGCCAGCCCGTTCTGATTGTCGTTCTCCAACAGGGCACCTACATTTTGTATCATATAAAAACTAACCCGCTCTTTGGGTTCTTCGTTATGACGGATAAAATAGGTCATTCCGTTCTCTAACTTTCCTGTTCTGATAGCCGGATCAACCGGTACTGCCTGGTTGAGCATGTCTTGAGCCGATACAAAAAACGGCGCAATCAACATGGTGGCCAGCAGCGTTAATACAATTCTTCTCATATTTTCTTTTTAATAGTTCGTAACTGAACTGTGTTTGATTTTATTTACTCAGTATGTATTGTTATGACAATCAGAATTACATAAAGGATGAAAATAAACATTTTTTTTTTTGAGAAAGAATTAATTTGATAATGAATTTCTCCTAATTTTATAGAACAAAAGCATATAACATGAACCATTCGGATATTATTTTTTGGAATGTAGATACCCAGATTGACTTTGTTGAACCCAAGGGAAAGCTCTATGTGGAAGGAGCAGAGTTGCTAAAACCTACCTGGAGAAAACTAACACTTCTGGCCAAGCAGAAAAAGTTTAAAGTGGTTAATACAGCCGATTTTCATTATCCAAACTCGGCTGAGTTATCGAAGAATCCGGATTTTATAAACACTTTCCCCGAGCACTGCATGGCTGATACCAAAGGGGCCGACTACATTTGGGAAACACAACCTGAGGTTTCGGTGGTTTTTGATTGGGATAAGCACTATTTTACACTTGACAATGCGAGGTCGTTTCGGGAGATTGTTATTAGAAAGGATGCATTTGATGTATTTGCCGGTAACAAGTATACCGATGAAATTGTAAAATTGCTCGCCCCAAAAACAGTAGTGGTTTACGGGGTTACCACCAATGTATGTGTGGATTTTGCCGTTGTGGGACTGGCAGAAAGAGTTGAAAAGGTTATTGTTATTGAGGATGCAATTAAAGAATTACCCAATATCTCCTTGCCTTTTGAAAACTGGAAAAAGTTGGGAGTGCAGATGATGAGTTTTGAGGAGTTGGCACAACAATTTTAAAAAAAAGCACAGATTACGATAATCATCTTTTGTTGTTTTGAACAATTACCGTAATCTGCGTATTTGAATATTATTTTTTACAATCGAGACAAGCATTGTAAATCCCATCAAACATAGCTTTCACATCAGTGGCAGCTACCGCCGAGAAAGCAATTCGAAGTACATTACCCAAAGCAATGAGGCCAATACTGTATTTGTTAATTAAAACCTGGCGCACTTCTTCGCCGGTTAATCCCTCGGCTAACTGTACACACATAAAATAGCCCGAATTATAAGGGATGGCAGTAAAGCACTCTTTATATTTTTCATCACTTAATGCTTCTTTCACCGCATCGTAGCGTTTTTGCATAATGTGGTATTTGGCCTCTTTCTGGTCGGCGTATTCTTCGCTTTGGAATGCCGAAAGTAAGAGCGATTGTGAAATATTTGCAGCATTTGAAATATTTCCACGAATGGCTCCGGCAGTTTTCGATTCCAGTGCACTGTATAGTTCTGCATCGCCACCTTTAATCCCGTAGGTCATAAATCCAACACGGAATCCCCAAACGTAGTCTTCTTTGGTTGCGCCATCAACTTTTACAGCCAAAACATTTTTGTGTAACTGGCTTAGCGGCGCAAAAATACTTTCAGTAGCAATTCCTTCTTCGTAAACCAAGCCAAAGTAAGCATCGTCGGTTATGGTTACAATTTTATTACCGGCCTCTGCCGATTTTTTTATGATAGCAACAATTGCATCCTGTTCCTCAACTGTTGGAGTATAACCCGATGGGTTGTTAGGGAAGTTCAGAATCAGGATTTTTTTGCCAATTGCACCTTCGTTTAATTTACTCTCGAATGCTTCAAGGTCGAATGCTCCATCTTTAAAAAGATTGAATTTGCCCAGCGAACAACCATAGGCATTTGTAAGCGTTAAATTATAGTTGCCCCAAAACAGGTCGGGAACAATTATCTCATCTCCGGCATCGGCAAACATATACCCGGCCATGCTTATGCCATGGGTAAGCGCATTGGTAACCACCGGCAGACTCAGTTCGGTGCCCGCCAACGATGGATTCTTTTCGTAAATCATGCTTTTCCATTTTGCACGAATGTCGGGACGTCCGAAACTTGGGGCATAAGGAAATACCAGTGCCGGATCCAGATTGATCTTTGAAGCCACAGCTTCCAGCCGCATTGGAGTTCCATCATCCTCGATTGCGGCTCCAATGGTTGCATTAATTTTGGTGCCTTTAGCTTCCGCTGTTTGGCCTAAAATGCCCTTTTTCGGAAAGAAAATACTTTTTCCTCTTTCCGATAGCAGTTCAAATACGGTAGTACTTTTTGCTTGAATAATGCTGTTAAGTTCAGCAGCCTGTGGATTCATAATCAATAAATTTGTCTGTTGTTAATGGCTTGCAAGATAACGAAACCACGAATTAAAACCGTTGTTTTGTTAACAAGTTGATTTCATTTTTTATAAAATGCTAACATTTTGAAAGTTTACTTCCTCCGACATTGTTAAATGAAAACATCGTAGCCGATAAAATGGGCTCGCAACCGTTCAAATAGAGTTCATGTTTCTATAACTTCCTATCTAACTTTAATTCTTTTATGGCAGGTAATAACATTAGTTTTAAATTTGGGCGACAAAAAAGATAAAAGATGAGGTTTTTAAAGTTTATCGTTGCTCTGTTTATTCCATTTTATTCCGTTGCACAAGATTTCCAATCGGAATATCATTATTCTGAAGATAGTAGCAGGTTAATTCGGGGCGGATTGCCCGCTAGTGGTTTGTACGACCTCTCGGAAATAAAAACCGCCGAACTGATATTTGAACAAGATGATTATTGGAGTCAGTTAAAAGATAATTATTATACCGAAACACCAATTGTAGCCACATTGAAATATGATGGCAAATTGGTGGGTGAAATAGGGGTGCGTTTCAGGGGAAATACTTCTTATCGGTCTAATGCTACTTCGCAAAAAAAATCATTTAAGTTAGATATTGATTTCGTTGATGATGAGTTAAGGCTGGGAGGATACAAAAACCTACGCTTTAATAATGCACATGCTGATCCGGCCTTTATGAAGGAGCTTTTGTATGGTAAACTGGCTTCGGCTTATGGACCCATTGCCAAAGTAAATTATATTCGGTTGTTTATCAATGGAGTAGATTGGGGACTTTATTTAAATGCTCAGCACCACGATAAAACTTATTTGGAAGAATGGTTTCTGAGTAATGATGGGGCATTTTTTAGGGGAGATGAGCCCGATGAGAATAAGTCGGTTAGCTGGGAGGGGACAAGTGCCCTCAACTATCTTGGAGCAGATACGTTGGCGTATCAAACTTACTATACCTTAAAATCAAGCGATATCGACAGTTCGTGGCAATATTTGGTAAAGGCATGCGAGGTGCTAAATAACGCAACAGCCGAAAACTGTAGTATTACCGGGCAGTATTTTAACATTGACCAGATTTGCTGGTTTTTGGCAGTTGAAAATATTTTTACCGATGAGGACAGTTACATTCAAAAAGGTAAAATGGATTATCTTATTTACATTGATGCAGAGACAGGTTTGTTGCAGGCAATGGAGTATGATGGCAATGAAACTTTTCAAACTGATCATGCTTTTCATCCCGCCTGGAAACCTTTTAAAAATGTAGATAATGAGAATTATCCACTACTTAATAAATTGCTTGTAATTCCAAAATATCGCCAGCGTTATCTTGCACACTACCGCACAATTCTATCTGAAACATTAACTTCTGAAAACGTAAATCCATTAATCGATAGTCTGGATCTGAAAATTCGTGACCTGGTTGCCAATGATAACAAAAAATTATACACCACCGAAGAATATTTTGAGGCGGTGGATGACTTGAAAATCTTTGTAGATAGGAGACATTCTTATATGGTTTACAATTCAGAAGTACAACAAAAGGCTCCTGTGATTGATACGGTGATGCTGGTAAATAGCGAAAACATTCCATTGGCAGGCAATCCCGTATCAGTAATTGCCAGTTTAGGTGAAGGAGTTGAGGAAAGTGAATTGAATTTATATTATTCGTCGGGAATGGTTGGCCGTTTTAACCAGGCGCCCATGTTTGATGACGGAGAACATGATGATGGTCTGGCTGGTGATGGAGTATACGGTGGTGAAATCCCGGGAATGCCTGGCGGTGTAATGGTACGATACTATGTTGAAGCAGTTGCAGCTAATTCGGCACGTACGGTTTCCTATTATCCGGCAAAGGCTGAAAACGATGTTTTTGTTTACAATGTAATGCATCAGGTTGGAGAAAATGGCGTGGTAATTAACGAATTGATGGCAAGTAACTCGGAAACCGCTACCGATGAAGAAGGAAAATATGAAGATTGGGCAGAGCTTTATAATAACAACGATTTTGATGTCAACCTGGGCGGCTATTTTTTAACAGATGATGCGACCAGGCTTGATAAATGGCAGTTTGCAGAGAACATTATAATTGAAGCAAAAGGATATCTTATTGTTTGGACTGATGATGAGGAGGAAGACGGACCTCTGCATACTTCTTTTAAACTCTCTGCTGCCGGTGAAACATTAATCCTTTCGGACAATGACTTAAATATTGTTGACCAGGTTGATTTTGGGGAGCAAAGTAGCGATATTTCATTTGCAAGGTATCCTAATGGTACGGGAGACTTCAGAACACAAACACCCACTTTTAATGAAACAAATGGGGAGCTTACGGGATTGGTGGATAATATCAAATTAAATAAAAAGAGTTTCCTTGTTTATCCAAATCCGGTTAACGAAACCTTATACCTGCGCAGCTTGAATCAGGCAGAATTGAATACCGTGGAAATTTATAATTCAATTGGTGAAAAAATGGTTATGGCAACAGGTGATAACGCAATAATAAACGTAAAAGATTGGCCTTCGGGGCTATATGTAGCTATTTGCGGAGGCCAAAGGCAGAAGTTTATAAAGAAATAGAAGTATTTGGCAGGAACGGAAAGCTAAATTCCCCTAACGGCTCCAACAACAATAAAAAAACCAAGCAAAGCCACGAGCCCCGACAAAATAGTAATAAGCCGGTAATGTTTCTTGTTTAGCCAGTCGAGCACCAGGGCAAGGAGCGCCAGAACCGCTGAAAAAATAAAACACAGGTAGGCTGGTAATAGTTGTTTTTCAATGGGAGCTTCGTTAATAATTTCGTCGTGCAGTTCTTCACTTAATATTTCTTCCGGAGTGAGCAACTGTCCCGGGGCAAGATAATCGCCTAAGACGATGTATACAGAAAAAATCCCGAGCATCACAAGAAATCCCAGGCCAATCAGTCGAAAAGTTTTTTTATTTTCCACCCAACCGTAAACAAGCCCAAACAAAGCCGCAAAAACAATCCATTGCGGAAACGTATACAAAAAAACTTCAGTCATCGATTATTAAATTAGTTGAAACAAAGGTTAAAATTTTTCTTAAATGTAGAAAGCGCTTTGTGTGTAGAGTTTGTAAAAGCTTACTTTCGCTGTCAATAAATTATTAGAATGCAAAAATTAGAAATAGACCCAAAAGCCAAAGGATTAATATTTGATCTTGACGGAACACTAGCCGATACCATGCCGGTACATTTTGTTGCCTATCAAAAAATACTGGGGAAATACGGTGTTGATTACTCCGCAAAAATGTTTCTTTCGTTAGCCGGAGTGCCTGCAGTTGAAACCATTGAAAGGATAAATGAGGTTTACGGTACCGATTTAAATGCAAAGGAAGTAGGACACGAAAAAGAGGCAGAATACGAACGTATGATGCACCAGATGAAACCCATTGAGCCGGTTATTGAATTGGTAATGAAGTACCATAAACAGCTTCCGATGGCAGTTGGCACCGGAGGTTACAAACGTTTGGCTTTAAAAACACTTGAAATTATTGGCTTAAAAGATTACCTGGATATTCTTGTGTCGGCCGATGATGTAAAACACCCGAAACCTCATCCTGAAACATTTTTACAATGTGCAGCACAAATGGGCGTGGCACCGGCAGATTGTCAGGTATTTGAGGATGGTGAACCAGGAATGGTTGCTGCTCGTTCGGCCGGAATGATTGCCACACTTGTTACCGAATATTATGATGTTTTTAAGGCATAAAAAAAGGTAAAAATTTAGTACCAGACCAAGTTCTTACCTTTTGCCAATTGGAATAAACGGTTACCAGCCCATATCGTGGCAAACGCTTTGGTCAAACTCATGTTCAATGATAAAGCGTGTTCGGCCATCGTCCATTATTTCGGTAGCAACATTGGCATTGGTTTTATTAATATAGTTGCCGTTGGCATCAAACTCGGTCGAAAAATCAGATGTTTCCCATTCGTCTTCCCATAAAAAACGCAATTCATACGCTTCTCCTGGTTTTCCCAGTACATCAACAATGCCTCCTTCCATATCGATTCCCTGCCAGTTATCATCGCTGTTCTTAATGCGCACCTGACCGCTGTAGGTAGGAGCAATGGCAATGGTTGGGTTGTCAGGGCAAAGTGCTTTTAATACAATCTGATATTCTTCGTAGCCTTCAGCAGCATCAACATCTACTTCGTAGGTTCCGCTACATAAATCATTAATGCTTAAATTGCCAATAGGGGCAAAGCCCGGATTATTGTTTCTGAATATCAGTGTAGCTGCACCTTCAGGGACATTTTCCAATACAAAAGTTTCCGGAAATTTCCCTTTAAAATTAACCGTTTTAACCAGCAGGTTATTCGAGTCGTAAATATCAGCGTCAATCGAGAAACTTGACTGTACATTCGATGCGAATTTAATACTGGCGCCTGTTGTGCACAATGTTTTAAGCGATGCCTGGGCAGCCAAATAACTAAAATCAGTGCTGGTGTAGTAATTGCTGGTGCCTGTAAATTCCCAACTATCAGAGAAATTGGCCAGGCCAAATAGATCAGGTTCTGGCGTATTAATATAAGTACATTTTACAGTAATCCCTCCATCGTTAAAATTGGTAACCAGGCGGCCCATAACCGAAAGCGAACCAAAGTCGCCAGATTCCAGTTTGTGAAAAATTAACGATTTTTTCTGACCGTCAACACTTACCATGTCAATATCCGGATTGTAATCGGTTTTTTTATTATCGATGGTTAGCTGAATAAAGTATTCTTTATTGCTGCTGGCGTAAGCAGCGTTTAATTCATCAATACTGCTGAATAGCGGATTGCCATAATGGTCGGAAAATTGAATGAGATCTGATTTTGTAATACTGAATTCAACTTTGCAGGGGTTTTCAACAATGCTTGCCGATTTTTGCAGTAAGGCAGTAAAGGTAAACGAATCGTCATCCTCTGTTCCGGTAAGGGTGTCTCCATCTCCTGAGTCTTTAACCAGCAGCAGCTCGTAAGTTTTTTTGCCCTCTGAGAATATTTCTATCCCTTTCGAAAAAGCTTGGTAGCCATCAATTTCAACATGTACGGCGTAGGTAAATGGTTCAGTATTGGATATGGGAACATTTGGGTCAATGGTTAATTCGAGTTGTCCCTGTGGTGTTGTGTAATTGTTATTTTTTTCGCCGGCAAAGTTTACAATATCATCCGAGTTATCTCCTGTAAACCAGATTTTTGCCGATTTTGTAATCAGCGAATTGTTATCAGAATCTACCAGCCTGAAATCCATGCGCGTGGTAAAAAAATTGAAATCAACAATCAGCAAGTTAATGTCTTCGCCCGAATCTTTATCAATGGTTGGGTTGTCAAGCATTTCTCCACAGCCCAAAATGGCAAGCGAAAGAAAAAATAATGCCCAAGATTTATAAAAATAGTTTCCTCTTTTTTTCATGATGTGGTGCTTTCGATGTTAAAATAGTTTTACAGCAACCCCAATTTTAACAACCGGGTAAATTTTATATGCATCAAACTGGTATTCCAGGTATTCTGCCTGTCCAAATGCAGGATCGGCAGTAGGAGCTAAAAGTCCTGTAGCTTCAATCTCAATATCTGGTGGCCCCAGATAATAAAGTCCTGTTTCAAAGTTAAAAACAATTCCTTCGCGTTTCCCAATGAAAGCACGAAAACCTGCGCTTCCGTATGGCGAAATTTCCAGACCTGGCTGGGCTGTAATGGTAAAATCACCAATATCTTCCTTGTGAATAACAATATCGCCATATTCGTAATCGCTGGCAGCGTAGCCTTTAACTACCGGGTTAAATGAGCTAAAAACAGCTCCGGCTGAGATGTACAGATTTTTGGTGTAAGAATAATCAAACAAGGCAAGTATCCCACCGGTTTCAAAATCCATTTCCGCATCGTAGTTGATGTCGTTTTCGTTAAAATTAAATTTGTGCGATAACGACAGGGTTTCGTAGGCAGCCCGTACAGCGAATTTTTTGTTGAACGCATAACGCAGGTTTCCGCCATATCCGTTGGTAGATCCTTGCGCTCCCAGGTAAAGTCCCTGCTGACCCGGCGCCTTGTAATTCGATGAATTTAATTCATCCTGTGCAAATGTTAAGCTGGTAATAGCCCAACAACACACAATTAGGGATAGGTGTTTTATCCAATTCATAATTAGTCGCTTATGAAGTAATTTGCGTCCCTTCAAATCACTGATTTTTAATGGTTACAAGCAAAAATAGAAAAAATAGTATAGGCCGGTCCTAATTTTAGGATTAAATTTGGTGTCAATAATACTTATAAAAGTCTAATGGATTTTAACGTTGTAGCAGATTATAAACCAACCGGCGATCAGCCCGAGGCCATAAAACAACTAACAGAAGGAGTGGTAACTGGTGAACGTTTTCAAACGTTGTTAGGTGTAACAGGGTCTGGAAAAACCTTTACTGTAGCCAATGTAATTGAACAGGTTCAACGACCTACCCTGGTGTTAAGTCATAACAAAACCCTGGCAGCACAGCTTTACAGCGAAATGAAACAATTCTTTCCGAATAATGCAGTTGAGTATTTTGTATCGTACTACGATTATTATCAGCCCGAAGCCTATCTGCCTACCACCGATACTTACATCGAGAAGGATTTGTCCATCAACCAGGATATTGAAAAACTCCGTTTAAGTGCCACATCTGCACTGTTGTCCGGAAGGCGCGATGTTATTGTTGTCTCCTCCGTGTCGTGTTTGTACGGCATTGGTAATCCGGAAGATTTTCATGCCAATGTTACTACCGTTAAGGTTGGAGAGAATGTTCCGCGAAATACCTTACTGTATAAATTTGTTGAAGCCTTGTATAGCCGGAGTGAGGTGGAATTTAACCGGGGACAATTCAGGGTTAAAGGAGATACAGTGGATATTTTTCCGGCGTATGCCGATGTGGCCTATCGCATAACTTTTTGGGGCGACGAGGTGGAGGAACTGTCGAGTTTTGATCCGGAAGATGGACTAACCATTGAAACACTGGATGAGGTGGTTATTTATCCGGCTAATATTTTTGTAACTACCAAGGACCGAATGAAATCGGCTATTCACACCATTCAGGATGATTTGGTAAAGCAGGTGGAGTTTTTCCGCGAAATTGGTAAGCCTTTGGAAGCCAAACGAATATTAGAACGTACCGAATACGACATGGAAATGATGCGTGAGTTGGGCTACTGTCCCGGAATTGAAAACTACTCGCGCTACTTTGATGGACGCTCGCCCGGTACCCGGCCGTTCTGTTTGCTCGATTATTTTCCGGATGATTTTTTGGTTGTGATAGACGAAAGCCACGTAACCATTCCGCAAATTCGTGCCATGTACGGTGGCGACAATTCGCGAAAGGTTAACCTTGTTGAATTTGGTTTTCGTTTGCCTGCCGCTATTGATAATCGACCGCTAAAGTTCGAGGAGTTCGAGAACCTGGTGAACCAGGTAATTTACGTAAGTGCCACCCCTGCCGATTACGAACTTGTAAAATCAGAAGGGGTAGTAGTGGAGCAAATTATCAGACCTACCGGATTACTCGATCCAATTATTGATGTACGTCCAAGCGCCAATCAAATCGACGATTTAATGCATGAAGTTCATCTCCGGATTGAGAAAAACGAGCGCGTGCTGGTAACAACTCTTACCAAAAGAATGGCTGAAGAACTATCGAAATACCTCGTAAACATGGGGGTAAAAACAAGGTACATACATTCTGATGTTGATACGATGGAACGTATAGAAATAATGGAGCAACTGCGCCAGGGCGAGTTTGACGTTTTAGTGGGGATTAACCTGTTACGTGAAGGATTGGACTTGCCCGAAGTATCGCTGGTAGCAATTTTAGATGCCGACAAGGAAGGTTTTTTACGCTCTGAAAGGTCGCTGACACAAACGGCAGGGCGTGCGGCCCGTAACCTCAACGGAATGGTAATTATGTATGCCGATAAAATTACCAATTCGATGCAAAAAACTATTGATTCGACCAATTACCGCCGCGAAAAACAGCTGAAATACAACGAAGAAAATAATATTGTCCCGAAAGCCATTGTTAAACCTACCCGCGAAATTATTGGTTACCAATACCGAAGTGATAAAACACCGGAGTATGAGGGAGGTATGGGCCAACCCGATATTGCTGCCGACCCGGTGGTGCAATACATGAGTATTGATGGACTGGAAAAAGCTGTAGAAAAAACCAAAAAGCAAATGCAGGCAGCGGCAAAAGACCTCGATTTTATTGAAGCAGCTCGCCTGCGCGACGAAATGTTTGCTTTGCAGGCACTGATTCAGGAACGTAAACAAAACCCGAAGAAGTAAAATTTTGTAAGGTAGATAGCACTACTGCAAGGCCTTGGCATTGCACTGAAGATAGTTAGCCGAATGAAATGGATGGGTTTTTGAAAAAAGTGTATTTTTGCCGCAAAATTGAATTGAATGGAATTTTCATTTTCAAAATTAATTGCCGAGGTAAAACTCGTTCTTGTCAACCCCAAAAACTTCTGGCAAGAGCAAAAAACTGTTGCAACAAACCAGTCGCTATGGCTTAGCTATTTGTTGCCGCTGGCACTGGCTGGAGCGTTGGCGGTTTTTATTGGCGAGTTTTTTAAACGAACCGACTTTTTTATTCAGTTTCCATTACTTAAAGCTGTGCGCGAAATAGCGCTTTTTGTGCTGCAGTATTTCGTAAGTGTTTTTTTTACAAAAGAATTAATGAAAACATTTGGTGCTGAAAAAAATATTGATTTGGCCCGAAAACTGGTTGTTTATTCCATGACCCCAATGCTGCTTGTCTCTCTGATTACAGGCTTGTTTCCGTTTCTATATGTGGTTGATATAGTTGGTATTTACAGCTTCTACCTTTTTTGGGTGGGAGCAAAAGAATTGCTTACCTTTCCTGATCATAAAGAAAACAGTTATGTATTGCTGACCATTGTGGTTAACTTTTTTATATTCAGTTTTTTAAGTATACTTTTGTCCAAAATGTTAAATGCCATTTTTTAAAAAAAGTGGGAAACAGAAAATTTAAGAACCATGTCGCATAAACCACAGCAAAATATTAGCATAAAAAACCGAAAAGCATCGTTTAATTACGAGCTTGTTGAACGTTTTGTGGCCGGTATAAAATTGGTGGGTACCGAAATAAAATCTATTCGAAACGGAAAAGTGAACCTGACCGATTCGTATTGTACATTAATTAATGGCGAAATGTATGTAATCAATCTTCATATTTCAGAATACGAGATGGGCACCTGCAACAACCATATTGCCAAACGCGACCGCAAATTATTGCTCAATAAAAAAGAGATTCAGAAACTGGATAAAAAAATTAAGGAATCGGGATTTACTATTGTGCCTACCAAATTGTTTGTTAACGACCGGGGTCTGGCCAAACTGGAGATTGCACTGGCTCGTGGTAAAAAAACCTACGATAAACGAGAAACCCTAAAAAGCAAGGATGCCAAACGCGATATGGATCGGATGATGAAATTTTGAGAATCGTTTAACAACAAAAGGCAGTGCATAAAATTACGTTAAATTCAGTCCCACACTCATTCAGTCCTTCAAGCCTAAACGCTCTCTAAATTTTCGAAAGGAATAATTTTATCGCCTTTGTATTTTAGCAGCAGATTGGCAACAGCCATTGTATCTTTTTCGCAATATTTCACAATGCGGTCAATGTCGTTTTCTTCCCAGTAAACTTTTGCCACCTGGCTACCATCTATATCATCTTTTGGTGTGGGGATATTAAATAACTCGCACAGCAACGATAAGGAAGTGTAATGTTTATAATCGCCAAATTTCCAGAGTTGTAGCGTGTCGATAAGTACATCCTTCACCTCCCAGGGTTTGGCGCCGGCAATGTCTAGTACTTTGGGCAGGTTCAGATTGTTTACCAACGCTCTTCGCGAAATATAAGGGAAATCGAATTCCTGGCCGTTGTGGGCACAAAGCCTGCGTTTTCCTGCTCGGGAAAAGCCATCAAGGGCATTAAAAAAATTCTGGATCAATTTTTTTTCGTCATCATCATAAAAAGATTTAACACGAAAAAATGGTTCTCCCATTTTCTGCACGACATAGCCGGCCGAGATGCAAACGATTTTCCCAAATTCGGCATAAATTCCGGCGCGTTCGTATAACTCCTGTGCGTGTTGCCCGCTATCAATCTGAAATTGCATTTTACGTTCCCACAGTTGTTGCCATTTTTCGGTTAGCTCGGTGTATTCCGGCGCCAAAGGAACTGTTTCAATGTCGAGAAAAAGTATGTCTTCGATATTTAAATTTTGAAGCATTAGCTGTGGTTTAAAGTTTGTAAAATGTGGTTGGTTAAAATTTGTATGGCAATTTTGTTTTTTCCACCCTGGGGGACAATAATATCGGCAAAACGTTTGGTTGGCTCAATAAACTGAATATGACTGGGCCGCACCGTTTCTTTGTAGCGTTTTAAAACCTGGTCTACATTTCGTCCGCGTTCCTGAATGTCTCGTTGAATAACCCGTGCAAGCCTTACATCCGAGTCGCAATCTACAAATACCTTAATATCCATCAGGTCGCGTAACGTTTTATTAGTTAAACACAAAATTCCTTCAATAATTAAAACTTTTTTGGGTTCAACGGTATTTGTTTCGGTCTGGCGGGTGCAGGATATAAATGAATATACGGGCTCTTCAATTGCTAATCCTTTTTTCAATTGCTTAACATGATCAATCATCAGGTTAAATTCAATGGCATCGGGGTGGTCGAAGTTTTTTTGCCTGCGTTCTTCCAACGATAATTCGCTGTTGTCGAAATAATACGAGTCATGAGATAGTATGGCGACTTCATTATCGAAGAATCTTTCACTGATTTTTTTTACCACCGTGGTTTTTCCTGAGCCTGTGCCACCTGCAATGCCAATTACCAGCATATTGTTTGAATTTAAATGTTAAATGATAAATGAAGATTAAAATTAAACGCTAAGAAAACACTATTTTCGCAGCCATAAAAGTACAAGTTACAAAAAATAGACAGCAATGATTAATCACGTCGTTCTTTTTAAATTGAAGGATTACCCCAGTACTGAAAAAACGGAAATAATTGCCGAGTTAAAATCAATGTTACTGCGTTTAAAAGATACCATTAAAGAACTTAAGCACATTGAGGTGGGTGAGAATTATGAGCTGGATTCCAAAAGTTTCGATCTGGCATTGTTGTCGCATTTTGATAGTGTAGAAGATTTGGATGCATACCGCGTACACCCTGAACATTTAAAAGTAGTAAAGCGTATTGGCGAAACTACTGATGCACGTGCAGCCGTAGATTTTCAATTTTAATTCTTTTTTCTATTTCAGTAAACATTTAAGTTATGAGTAACCTATATCCAATAAAATTTAAGCCCATTTTTCACGAAAAAATCTGGGGTGGAAACCGTATGAAAACAATCCTTAACAAAGATTTTGGAGCATTGCCAAACTGTGGCGAAAGCTGGGAACTTTCGGGGGTTGAAGGAAATATTTCGGTAGTTAGCAACGGCTTTCTTGCCGGCAACGATTTAAACGACCTTATTGAGATTTACATGGGCGATTTGGTTGGCGATAAGGTGTACGAAAAATTTGGTGTTGAATTTCCATTGCTTATTAAATTTATTGATGCCCAGGACGACTTGTCGATACAAGTGCACCCCAATGATAAACTTTCGAAAGAGCGGCACAATGCCTATGGAAAAACAGAGATGTGGTATGTTGCAGGTGCCGAAAATGGTGCATTAATAAACTCCGGGTTTAACCAGAAAGTTGATCGGGAGAAATACCTTGAATTTTTGAAAGGCGGTAAATTAACCGATTTGTTGCATTACGATGAAGCAGAAGTTGGCGATGTATTTTTTATACCTGCCGGCCGCGTGCATGCCATTGGTAAAGGTTGTTTGGTAGCCGAAATTCAGCAAACATCAGATGTAACCTATCGTATTTTCGATTATAACCGAAAAGATGATAAGGGAAATGAACGTGAATTACATACCGAACTGGCGTTAGACGCTATCGATTTTTCGTATGCAAGCCAGTATAAAACCGCTTACAATACCATTGAAAACCAAGCCGTGGAAATTGTTAGCTGTCCCTATTTTACTACTAACATTATCGAATTTAGTAAGGAACAGGATAAAGATTACAATCAACTTGATTCGTTTGTAATTTATATGACTTTGGAAGGTGAATTTGAAATTGTAACCGAAGGCGGCACCGAGGATGTAGCGATGGGAGAAACTGTTTTATTACCTGCCAGCCTGGAGTCGGTTCAGTTAAAACCAAAATCCGAATCGGTTAAAATTCTTGAGGTTTACATCAGGTAAAAAGATTATTTCTTACCTTAAGAAATCAATTTAAAACTTGTCTTTTATGGAGATAAAAGAAGCTCAGTTTGTGATGAGCAATACTGAAGTTGATAAATGTCCGGCACCCAATAAACCGGAGTATGCTTTCATTGGTCGCTCTAATGTGGGCAAATCATCTTTAATAAATATGCTCACCAACAAAAAATCGTTGGCCAAAATATCAGGCAAACCCGGAAAAACGCGTTTAATTAACCATTTTCTGATAAATAAAGAGTGGTACCTGGTTGACTTGCCCGGCTATGGTTATGCCCAGGTGCCAAAAAATGAACGGTTGAAGTGGGAGCGCATGCTTAAAAACTACATTCTTAAACGAGAGAATCTGTATTGCCTCTTTGTGCTTATCGATTCGCGTCATGAGGCACAAAAAGCCGATCTCGATTTTATGGAATGGCTGGGAATCAGCGAAATCCCTTTCAATATTATTTTTACAAAAACGGATAAACTAAAACCTACAGAGTTAGAATCAAACTTAAAAGCCTACGAGCAGAAAATGTTTGAAACCTGGGAAACAATGCCTGGATATTTTATATCGTCATCGGCAAAAGAAACAGGAAAAGAAGATATTCTGAATTTTATAGAAAGTGTGAACAGGGGAGAGTAGAATTTTAGCCTTGAATAAAGTAAATAAAACAACAAATTGTTAAGATACCTGTAAAGTTGTTAACTTTGCAGCATATCTAATACATTCAATACATCCACTATGCTGAACTGCAAAGCTTTGTCATTGTTTTTTCGCTTTAATGCTCTTGCATGTGTGTGTCTTGTCTACTCCCAAACAACAGGTCAAAAAGAACACAATTCAAAAAAAAAATAAATGGAGATGAAAAATCACCCACTTAAAATTTTTACCGGACGAGCAACCCGATACCTAACTGAAAAAATCTGCGATAGCCTGGATGTGGATTTGGGACATTCGTCGTGCCCGGTTTTTGCCGATGGCGAATTTGAGCCCTGCTACGAAGAAACCATTCGTGGTTCACATGTTTTTATCGTTCAGTCAACCCCTCCCACGGCAGATAATCTTATGGAACTGTTGTTGATGGTTGACGCAGCAAAACGTGCGAGTGCATATAAGGTTATCGCCGTGATTCCTTATTTTGGTTATGCCCGACAAGATCGTAAGGATAAACCAAGGGTTTCAATTGGGGCCAAGCTGGTTGCCGACCTTCTTTCGGTAGCAGGAATCGACAGGCTGATAACCATGGATCTGCATGCCGACCAGATTCAGGGGTTTTTCAATATGCCGGTTGACCATTTATATGCTTCAACACTATTCGTTCCATTTATCGAGAAAATGGGGCTTGACAATGTGGTGATTGCCTCGCCGGACGTGGGTGGAACGAAAAGGGCCAATACCTACGCAAAAATGCTAAATACCGGTATTGTAATTTGTCACAAAACACGAGCACGACCGAATGAAGTTGGAAATATGACTGTGATTGGTGATGTTGAAAATAAAGATGTAATAATTGTTGACGATATGATTGATACCGCCGGCACAATTACCAAAGCTGCTAACCTCATGAAAAAAGAAGGAGCCCGTAGCGTAAGAGCCTTTGCAGCGCATAGTGTACTTTCAGGGCCGGCATTGGAGCGAATTGAAAAATCGGAGCTGGAAGAAGTATATTTTACCGACTCAATAAAACCCAAAACCGGCTGCGATAAAATAAAATACATTTCAACAGCAGAAGCTTTTGGCGAAGCTATACGTAGAGTATATAAAAATCAGTCAATAAGTTCGTTATATTACAAATAATTTATATTTTTGCACCGCTTTTTCCATAAGCAGAGGCATTAATAATGTGCATGCTGTTTGCCCGACCCACAGGAAGGGAGGACTGAGTACCATAATTATTAACGTAAATTATTAAAAATGAAATCAGTAGTAGTAAAAGGAGAGTTAAGATCATCTCTCGGAAAAAAAGATTCAAAAAAACTTCGTCAGGAAGAAAAAGCTCCTGCAGTATTATACGGTGGTGAGCAACCAATTCACTTTGCCGTTCCTTTTTCTGAACTTCGACAATTAGTTTATACGCCAAATGTTTACCTTATCGATCTTGATATTGATGGTACAGTATACAAAGCAATTATGCAGGATATACAGTGGCATCCGGTAGACGAACTTGTACTGCATGTTGACTTTTTGGCTATCAGCGATGATAAAGCAATTAAAGTTGATGTTCCGGTTAAAATTGAAGGCTACGCAAAAGGTTTACGAAAAGGTGGTAAATTAAATACCAACCTACGACGTTTGCGTGTAAAAGCACTGGCAAGCAACTTGCCTGATGCTATTAAAGTGGATGTTTCGAATCTGGATATTGCACAAGGTATTAAAGTTGGCGATTTAAATATTGACGGTGTTGAGTTGCTTGATGCCAAATCGAACGTTGTAGTTAGTGTAGCTATTACAAGGGCTGCAAAATCTGCCGCTGGTGTTGCAACAGATGAAGAAGATGAAGGAGGAGAAGAAGCTCCGGAATCAGCTGAAGAATAAATTCTGTGAAATACGCTTCATGTCAAATGGAGCGAATTTTATACGATATCAGAATTAAAAACCGAATCGTATGAAGTACTTAATTGCCGGACTCGGTAATATTGGTCCGGAATACAAAAATACTCGCCATAATATTGGCTTTCAAATATTGGACGCACTCGCAGAGGCGTCCAATATTAGTTTTAACGATAAGCGTTATGGATTTGTGGCCGAATATAAGTTTAAAGGCCGTACGTTTATTTTGTTGAAACCAACAACCTACATGAACCTGAGTGGCAGGGCTGTAAATTACTGGTTACAGAAAGAGAAAATCGACATGAAAAATATGTTGGTTTTGGTAGATGATTTGGCCTTGCCATTCGGAACCCTAAGGGTGCGTGCAAAAGGAGGTGCCGGCGGACATAACGGACTCGAAAATATCAACCAGGTACTGGGACGTAACGATTATGCCCGCCTGCGCTTTGGCATTGGCGACGACTTTTACAAAGGCCAGCAGGTAAATTATGTGCTTGGTGAATGGAGTAAAGAGGAACTAAAAGAGTTGCCTTTTAAAATTGACGATTCAATAGAAATTATAAAAAGCTTTGGTACAATCGGTGTCGACCGAACCATGAACTTTCATAACAAAAAATAAATGGCACAGGGGGTCCGAATAGATAAGTGGTTGTGGGCAGTGCGCATTTTTAAAACACGGAGCCAGGCTACTGAAGCGTGCAAAAAAGGGCATGTTACAATCGGAGAATCAATTGTAAAAGCCTCACGCGAAGTTCAGATTGGCGAGATTATTAAAGTTCGGAAATCGCCCATTACAAAAAGCTTTAAAGTGCTGGCGCTGTCTGGTAAAAGAATGGGAGCCAAACTGGTTGCCGATTTTATGGAAGATGTAACGCCACCGGAGGAAACCGAAATACTTGAAATGCAAAAACACATGCGTTGGAGTGTTCGGGAAAAAGGCACTGGCCGTCCAACCAAAAAAGATCGGCGCGATTTAGACGACTTTTTTGAGTGGTGAGATTGAAGTTTGAAGGATTGAAGGACGGAAGCTGTGAAAAGGAATTTGTTGTGGGATGCTGGATTCTTGGTACTGGATTTTTGAATACTACTGCTGCTTTGCTTAACTTTCTACTTTTACCTTACGCGATAGAAAAATAAAACAATAGTTATGTTGATAGCAAAACAAAAACGAAAAGAGAATATTGCCGAATACATCCTGTATTTGTACCAAATTGAAGACATGATCAGGGCTTTTAAAATGGATATGGAATTAATTGAAGAGCGATTAGTTTCCAGCTACAAAGCTGATGATAAAACAAAGGCGGCCATTACCGACTGGTATGCCAATCTGGTGCTTATGATGGATAAAGAGCAGATCCGGGAAAATGGTCATCTTCAGTTTCTTAGCAACCTGGTTGCTGATGTGAACGATTTTCATTTGAAACTGATGGAGACTTCAAAAGATGGAATGTACGTTCAAACATTCAAAACTGTTTCGGGGCTGATAACTGAGTTAAAAGAAAAAAATCCGGAAGCTAAAAATGATGTTGACCTTGGAATTACTGCAGTTTATGGTTTTCTGCTGCTAAAAATGCAACAAAAAGAAATTTCGGTTGACACACTGGAAGCCATAAAGCGAATTAGTAAATGGTTGGGCGACTTGTCGAAACTATATCGTGACTTTGAAAACGGTGATTTCGATTTCTAAAAACTACGGCAACTGGTTCTTTTTCCAAACCATTTGTAACGTTTGTCAGCTATTTGCCTATACACGGCATTGCGCCAC
Source organism: uncultured Draconibacterium sp. (assembly GCF_913063105.1). Lineage (GTDB taxonomy): Bacteria > Bacteroidota > Bacteroidia > Bacteroidales > Prolixibacteraceae > Draconibacterium. The sequence goes on from NZ_CAJXYQ010000019.1 coordinate 90,288, forward strand.
GTTTTAGGAATAATTCTAAATACAGTCAGCCATTTCCATGGGGCTTTTAGCTGTTTGCAAATTTCTAAAAATGCATCGGATGCTGTAAAAACCGAGTGGTTTTTAATCAGAACTACAGAATCTAAGGTTTTTGGTAAATCGTAACTGTCGAGTAATTCTTGTCCCTCCTTCGATTGTAGGGTGATGAGTGTAAAGTTATCTCCTTGCGCTTTTTCCAGTATAAAATCAACCGCCGAATTGCAAAGCTTGCAAACGCCATCAAATAATATCGTCATTTGTTCTTGTTTCACACAAGCATAACAAACGGTTGGAGTTTAAGTTGAGCGGGGGAAAGTGAGTGTTATTTATTTGTTCTGAAATCGCTTATTAATCCCAGAGCCAGCCAGTTGGCTACAGCCTGACGGTTATCGGGAATAACCAGGCGTTTTACATCGCGTTGGTGGTTCATGTTGCCCAATTCGATAAAAATAGCTGTTGGCCAGGTATTGCGCACAACATATAAATTTCTTGATGATACTGTGCCTGTGTATCCCCGGTTGGGTTGATGTTCGCGGTATTTTTTCTCAATGGTATCACGAAGTATTTCTGAAGCTTTTTTCCCTGTTTTACTCCGTTTGTCATGGTAAAAAAAGATGTCGATATTTTCTTTTTTGCTTCGCGAGTCAATATGCACGGCAATCATCCGTTGAAAGGAACCTTTGTGTTTTTTGTAGAGCTGATTGACAGCATCAGTGCGTTGACGAAGCCTTTTTACGTGGTTTAACGGAATGGTACTATTCGGATAACAAACCTCGTCTTTATCGGCTTTCAAACTAACAGCATCACGTATGCCATCGTTCTTATCGCGGGTAATAAGGTAAACAGTGGCACCTTCTTCAATAAGTCTGCGGGCCAATCGCAAGGTAACGTCGTATGCATATTCGTCTTCGTAAACGTAGTAACCATTGTATTTCCCAACAGCACCGGGGTCGGGGCCACCATGGCCCCCAACGAGGTAATATACGGCTCCTTTAAGGTCGTTACTTTTAATCTCAACATCGGCATAATTACTGCCAAAAATATCGTAATGAACAGTTTTTCCGGTGGCCTTTGTTTCTGTTGGGCTTCCACCGCCGGTCTGCGATGCTTCAGCTGAATCGGGAAGTTTATATTTTACGCCTGCAAGTAAAGTGTTGTTTTTGCCGAGGTTGGCCTTGTTTAACGCAATAAAATCATCCATGTATGCTGCCGACGACAATCCGTAGCGCGTTAGTAGCCGATAAATTCCATCGCCTTTTAAAGCAACTACTTCTTTTGTTTGGGCACTATTAATTAAGGGAAATGCAATAATTACGAAAAAACATATAAAAAAATATTTGACAACTAATTTTATATGTAAGTTTGACACGAACATCATCGATTCTGTTTTGTTTCAATTGAACAACTATAATGCTAAAATAGAATTAACGATAAAAACAATAATTTATTTATGCGACAAACTATCAGCTATCTGTTGTTAATAACTTGCACTTTATTCATCATTTCATGTAAAACGCCGATTGTTCAAAAAAGTTATGAAATAAGCAATATTTCGGTGTCAGAGGAAATTGGCGGCATTGATAGCACTATTGTAAAGCTTTACGCACCGTACAAAAAAATTCTCGAAAAAGACATGAATCGTGTTATAGCCACCTCGGAAACAGAATTAAGAAAAGGCAAACCGGAAAGTTTACTAACCAATTTTCTGGGAGATGTTTTGCTGGAGCAGGGGGCTAAAGTGGCTAAAAATGAACAATTAGAGGTTGAGCCCTCTGTTTCGTTTTTTAATTACGGAGGAATTCGATCGGGTTTGCCTGCCGGAGAAATTACCGTTGGTAATATTTTTGAACTTATGCCTTTTGAGAATCAAATGGTTTTTTTACTACTCGAAGGCGAACAAATGCACAAATTTCTGCATTATATAGCTAAAGGTGGTGGTGGTAGTGTTAGTGGAGTGCAAATGAAAATTGCAAACGAACAGGCTACCAACGTTAAAATAGGAGGAGAGAAATTGGACTATAATAAAAGCTATTGGCTGGTAACCAACGACTATGTTGCAGCAGGTGGCGACGGACTAGAATCGCTGCAACAGAACCTTGGTTTTATTAACAGCGAAGTAAAAATTCGGGATGTAATTATTGACTATTTGGAAGAACATACAGCGGCCAATAAAAATGTTACACCGAAACTGGATGGGAGAATCAGTTATGAATAGAAGACGGTTTATTAAAAATATAGCGGCAGGAACCGCAGGTATTAGCCTTGGTGCAGTACCTTACGATCTTTTTGCCCACGACGATTTTACCAGCATCTCTATTTTGCACACCAACGATATTCATTGCCACATTGAACCATTTACCGGAACCAGTGAGCGTTACCAGAATAAAGGAGGACTGGCCCGAATTGCCCGCTTAGCTTCCATTCAAAAGCAAAAAAATCCGAATACCTTGCTGCTCGATGCCGGAGATATGTTTCAGGGTACCCCGTATTTTAATTACTTTAAAGGAGAGCTAATGCTTAAAGTAATGAGCCAGGCAGGTTACGATGCAGGAACAATTGGTAATCACGAATTTGATAATGGCCTTGAAGGGATTAAAGATCCGCTGCCAAATGCCGGATTTCCGATAATTAGTTCGAATTACGATTTTTCGGATACTATTTTGAAAGGCAGTTTCCCGCGCTACAAAATTTTCAGAAAGTCAGGAATAAAGATTGGCCTTTATGGTATTGGTATTGAACTTAATAATCTCGTTGGAAAGAAAAACTACGGAGAAACCGTATACAACAATCCCTTAGAAGTGGCCCGGGAAATGGAATCTTTTCTGAAAAACGATAAAAAATGTGATTTGGTTATTTGCCTTTCGCACCTGGGCTTACGTTATCGCGATAATAAAGTAAGTGATATGGATTTGGCCGCAAACACCTCGTTTACCGATTTAATTATCGGCGGACATACCCACACCTATTTGGAAAAACCGCTGGAAGAAAAGAATAAGCTTGGAAATCCCGTTATAATTAACCAGGCCTGGTGGGGGGGGCTCGTTGTTGGAAAAATTGATTTTGTTTTCGAAAAATCCAAAAACAATAAAAAGGCAGTTTACGCTGATTTGCTTTAAATACCAGCGGCTATGAAACGGTTTCACCGGTGTATACTTTCTGTAAGCAGTGGCGTGCTTCTTAGTTTGCCCTGGCTGGGTTTCCCCGGATGGATGCTTTTTTTTGCTTTTGTTCCCCTGCTTTATCTCGAGAATTACTTTGTCAAATTTAAAGCAGGTTTTCCCCCGGTTTCATTTTGGGGGCACGTTTTTTTGTCGGCAGTAATCTGGAATGTGCTGGCTTCGTGGTGGATGACAAAGGTTTCGCTAGCAGGTGTTGGTGCTGCGATGGTATTTAATGCTTTTTTAATGGCTAGTGTGTGGTGGTTGGCTCACACTATTCATCGAAAATTTTCTGCTTCGCTTGGCTACATCGCACTAATTTCTTTATGGATAGCTTTTGAATATCTGCAATTTAACTGGGATGTTGAATGGCCCTGCTTACAGCTTGGCAGTATTTTGGCTACCAACATACAATTAATTCAGTGGTACGAGTTTACAGGAACTTTTGGGGGTACTTTGTGGATTTTATTATTAAATATATTCCTCTTCAAATTCGTAACAAATTACAGGCTTAAAAGCAGTTCTGCAAGAAAATACATTACGTTAGCAGTGTTCCTGATATTTTTAGGAGTTCCTGCTCTGCTGTCGGTTTTTATGTATCACAACTATTACGAGGAAATAGACCCCGTTAGTGTTTGCATTGTTCAACCCAATGTGGATCCGTATACCGAAAAGTTTGATTGGGAAGCCGAGCAGGTTAAACTTAATCAGTTTATTCGTTTGGCCGCAGAGCAAACCAACGGGGCAACCGACTTTATTCTCGCACCGGAAACAATTTTCGAACATCAAACATTGTGGAATATTGATGAGTTTAGATCAAATTCGTTTTTGCTGCGCCTGCAGTTATTTTTAAAGCAGTATGATAAAGCAGAAATGGTATTTGGCATTTCTTCGTATAAAGTTTATAAGGAACCAAAGGAGTACACGACAACAGCACGTACCGCAAATGGCCTGGTGTACGACAGGTTTAATACAGCACTACAGTTGAACAAAGCCGGAGAGACGCAAATCTACCACAAATCAAAACTGGTGGCCGGTGTTGAAAAAGTGCCCTACCAGAATCTATTTTCGGGTTTAAAAAATAGTTTTATTGATATTGGAGGAACAGCTGGAACATTGGGGCGACAAAACGAAGCTAAAAACTTTATATCAAAGTCAGGAATTTGGGTAGCTCCTGTAATTTGTTTTGAATCGGTTTTTGGCGCTTATGTTGCCAGCTATGTGCAAAAAGGAGCGCAGGTAATTTTTGTTATTACTAACGATGGCTGGTGGAAAAACTCGCGTGGTTATAAACAACATTTATTGTTTTCGCAGTTACGTGCTGTTGAAACCCGGCGCAGTATTGCGCGCGCAGCCAATACCGGTACATCTTGTTTTATATCGCAGCGCGGCGAGGTGTTGCAAGCAACTAATTGGTGGGAAGAAGCAGTGATTTCGGGCCAGATAAATAAAAATGAAAAACTGACTTTTTATACACTACATGGTGATTTTGTAGCACGTTTGGCAGTTTTTTGTAGCGTGTTAATAATGTTGTTAATGTTTGTAAGGAAGTTCAGGTAAGGACAAAAAAAATCCGCACTAATCCATTGTGTAAAACCCCTGTATAACAGGATTTGAGCGCCCGGCTGATCAAACTTCCATCGGTCCGAAGACTCATTCCGATAAACGGAACTACAAGGCCTGCTTTAGCAACCATAAAGAGCTTACTCGGTTTAATTTTTTCTGTTGAGTTTACCAATTTATAGATCAATGCGGAAAATATTTTTTCTCTCTCAATGAACTCGTTTTGTACAATTCAAATGTAGGTGTAAGCTTTGGTATTTGCAAATTTTAGGCGGCTTTTCTACACCACTTTAAGTTAATGTATTGTTGTTTAGAGTATTAAATATTCACTGATTTTTGATTTAATCAATGAAAAACAGATATTGTTTTACCGGTCATTCTTTTATGATATATAAACAGGTCGTAAATATAGGAAGTAAGCCATGTTGCCTAACTTTCGTGCACGTTTCAACAAATTATCAGTTTAGTTATTTTTTAATGTCAAAATGGAAGTTTAAGGTTTATGTGCAATAAGATGGTTTTTAGAAAATGATGTGCCTTTTATAAAAATAACGGACTACAATAGCCAATTTATGATAGCAAATGGATGGTTAAATACAGCTACTGTAGTCGGATTGAGGGAAAATTGCTGACAGAATTTAAGGATTTTCTTATGACAAATAGGAAGCTTGGACTGGGATTGTTTTACAAATTGAGCTTAAATTCGTTCATCATATTAAAAATAGCTGATGTTAGAACTTAATCAAAACCGCTGGACTTTCTTTCACCTTCTTTGCAGATGTCCATTAGATAAATCAACAACAGATTGTCCTTTGAATAAAAGAAGAAAAGAGACTGTTCTTGATAACTATTTTTTCGCAACCAAAGAAGCTTCTGAGAATGAAATAGACCAGGTGCTGGAATACCATTGCGGGTGTTTTAACGAACGAAGAAACGAGCGCCTGTTTAAGAAGAAACATAGCGTATAATTAAAAATTTAATTTTATTACATCTGCAAACCAGCTGTGTAATAATGGTTTTTGCATGTTTTTTTGCAAGTTATAATCATTTACGCCCCATTTAGAGCTTTATTTACCGCCCTTTCAGAACACTGTAATTCTATAAGTTTGTCATCAAAGCAATAAAATTAAATCAACAATGATGAAAAACTTAACTCGATTTTTATTACTATTCATTATTCTTTATACCTCATGCACTTCAGTGAATGAAAAACCGGACTGTTCGGATAACTTCCAGGATATTTCAGATGAGATAATTGATTTTTACGGAATTACTAATCGCGATTCGCTAAGTGCTGCATCAAAACGCGCTTTACAATGGCCCATGCGAGATAACAGTTGGTTTATCGAGTATGAAGTGTTTGATTTAAAAGGAGATTTTGCCTATGAAGAAGGCGTGGTGCGTCGCGACCCCAGTTCGTTGATTAAATACGATGGAAAATATTTTTGCTGGTACTCGCGCAGTACCGGTAAAGTTGATGGTTTTGCCGGCGATATTGAAAATGAAAAAGTTTTTCCGTGGGACCGATGCGACATTTGGTATGCCACTTCGGAAGATGGAATTACCTGGGACGAACAAGGCCCGGCAGTTACCCGTGGTGAAAAAGGCGCTTACGACGACCGTTCTGTTTTTACGGTTGAAATAATGGAATGGGAGGGCAAGTATTACTTGTGCTACCAAACCGTAAAATCGCCCTATAATGTTCGCGTTAAAAACCAGGTTGGCCTGGCATGGGCTGACTCGCCATACGGCCCGTGGACAAAATCGGATGAACCGATTTTAAGCCCGGCAGATAACGGTATTTGGGAGGGGGAAGAAGATAACCGCCATAAAGTGATTAAGAAAGGTGATTTTGATAGTCACAAAGTTCACGACCCTTGTATTTTACCCTACAATGGCAAATTTTATTTGTACTACAAAGGCGAACAAATGGGGGAAGAAATTACCTGGGGAGGACGTCAGATTCGCCAGGGGGTTGCCATTGCCGATAATCCAAAAGGACCGTATAAAAAATCGCCTTATAACCCCATTAGCAATAGCGGACACGAAATTTGCGTGTGGAATTACA
>NZ_CAJXYQ010000020.1 GCF_913063105.1 uncultured Draconibacterium sp.
AGCAAAATATTTATCAATTAAACATATTAATATTTTGCCGAATCCTCAAATTTAGAGATGTCCAGTTTTTCGGGGGGGACGTCACCTAAAAAGTTTGAAAAATCATTTTCATGTAATCCAAATTTGTAGTTGCAATTATCACATTCGAAATCAGAAAAGTGAACTTTGTTTCCAAGTGACTCAGGGAAAAGATGAGCTTTTTTTGAGAATTTTACTTCAGGGTAGGACTTCCCACAAAACCTACATGTTCTCTCATTTTTAGGTTTCAACTTTTTTCTATTGTCATTAAGCCAAATGAAGTAATTTTCATTATAAAGTTCATGTACAACTCTCAGTGACTCTAATGAGGCTTTTGGCACAATATTATAGTTCCACTTAATGTTTGTTTTGCCATTTTCTTTTACAAGTGAAAATATTGTGTGTGACATATTTATTTTAGTCTGCTCCATATTCAATTGTAGGTTGTGTTTTCTCTTCTTCAAACTTACAGTAACTACTATATATCGTCCTCATTGTTATCCCGCTTATAGCACAACCTTAAGCTTTTTTTTGCCAGGGCGCTGCTATTTACGGTTTTATCCGTTTATAAACGTTTATAAGCCTTTACAAACGTTTAGCATCACTTCCCGGGGGTCTCTACTGCACTGTAATCTTCTTGTTGTGACCGGGTAAGGCGCATTAAAAGTAACCATTGTTTACATAAAATAAAAGTTGGCGGGCGGTAAAAATGTACATCTGCCAAAATTTAGGATTAAAAATGCGAAAACCACCGATTGTAAATGGGAGGTGGCCGGGGTTGTTAAAAATTGGGCAACCCGGTCAGCATTTCCCCACTTGCCAAATAATGATTCATGGCTTTTTCCCACGAATCCATCATGACAGTGTATTCCTTTTGCGTAAATGCTGCCAAAGCTTTGTCGCCCTTTTCGCTTAGGGCTGTTTTTGAGTAGGTAAGCTTCACTTGTGTGCAACTGGGGTTTACCGCGGTAGCCTGAATTTCTAATTTGGTAATTAAAACTCCCGGTACGTGATACATCATTTCTACATGCCCGGCTTCCGGGTTGTAATCGTTTACCATCCACACAATATCGGTATCCCCGTCAGGTGTAATAAAAATACAGTCTTTTTCAACCAGCCCCGATTGGCTGTAAACGGCTTTGGGGTTCCAGTTTTCGCACCAATCCAACTCCCTAACCGGACAATACAGGGGCATTATCTCGGCTAATGTTCCGTTAATGGTTTGTACATAAGTATGTGAAATCCGCCTGGGTTTTGCCACTATTCCGGCCCTTTTTTCCTTTGCATTTAATCGCTTACGCATCATTATAATTTTTTTATTTCTAATCATGCAAACTAAACAGGCTGCAGCGGGAATTTCATTTACATTTGTTGAGAAAAGGTTTTTCGTGTGCGGCTCAGTTGGGTGGGTGTCATACCTAAAAAACTGGCAATGTAGTAATGCGGAATGCGGTTCAGTAAATTAGGGTAGGTTTGAAGAAACCACTTGTATTTGGTTAAAGTATCGCCTGTAATCAGGGCTTCAATACGTGCATTATTCTGTTTATTTAGCTTTTGGAAATTAGAGAGAACAATAGTAGTAAGTTCGCTGTCGGTATTCACATACGAAAAAATGGCTTTGTAGTTGGCCACCGAAATAAGGCAATCTTCCAGGGCCTGAATACTTAATGTTGCCGCAGCATTCGGGATATAGTTTCCGGAAACCAGGTCGCCTTCCATAAAAAAATGGGTGGTAATTTCTTCGCCTTCATCCGATAAAGTAAACCCTCTGAGAATCCCCTTTACAACTTTCCCAATCCTGTAATTCTGCTGGCCGTTTTTAACAAAATATTCACCTTTACCCAGCGCCAAATCGGTATGTAACGATTCATTTAACATCTGCTGTTTTTGCTCCCGCTGTTCGGGTTTGCCAAAAATAACCACTGTTAAACTGAAATAAAAGCAATTACCAACAAAAGTTGGCCCTTAGCGCAGGTGTTTTCGTAAAAGCGGGTTTATAGCTTTACAAGCCAAAACCAATGTGCACGCCCAGGCTTAAGTGCACATGCTCGAAATTATAACCCACTTCGGCCATGGGGCCAAAATGCAGGTCGCCCAACTGAAGATCGTAAGCTGTTTCGAAATGCAGGGCAAAGTTTTTCTCGTCCCAATCGCTGCCCTCAAAAGCAATACCGGGTGTTAGGGCAAAATGTAGGCGCTCAACCGGTGTGTAACTACCAACAATGCCAAAGGTATTGTGTTTGTGTTCGTCGAAAATACGTTCGTAGGCTAGCCCTACTCCAAACTTCGAATGGCTGATATTACGCACCACGTGCACATGCAGGCCATAGCTCAGTTCCTTTTCGCCGGTAAAATAAACCAGCGAATTACCAATACCTATTTCGGTTTTGTGTGTATGCGAATGGTGCTGATGATCGTGATCGTGGGTATGCCCGTGCGAGTCCTGGGCATTACTTTGGTAACTAAAAAATACGGCCACCAGGGCCAAAAGCATGGTATAAAAACGATATTTCATTTTGTAGCTGTTTTCTGTTCCTTAACAATTTCAACCCAACGTTTAAAACCGGAAATTGTTGAGAAAAAGTGTAATTCGGGGGGCAAAAATAACGCCTTTCACACATTCTCAAAATCCCTTACTTCACTTTTTATTACCTTAGGCAGCAAAATTCTATTGTATGTTAAAAAAGGTACCGCATACCTATGTCATTATTTTTTCATTGATTGTGTTTTGTGCGCTTTTAACCTGGATTATTCCGGGGGGCGAATTTGAACGTGAAAGTGTTGTTGTAAACGGTGTTGAGCGTAGTGTAATTAAAAACGGTTCGTTTCAGCAAACCGACAGCCAGATGCAAAGCTGGCAGGTTTTCTCGTCTTTTTTTGACGGTTTTTTACGCACTTCCGATATCATCGCGCTTATTGTGCTTATTGGCGGGGCCTTTTGGATTATGAATGCCAGCAAAGCGGTTGACATCGGCATTTACTCTTTTCTGCAGTTTTTAAAACGTTTTGAGCGCTCGAAGCTACTGGCCCGGATTGGCGTAAACAACCTGGTTTTGCTGAGCATTATGACCATATTCAGTTTGTTTGGTGCTGTTTTTGGCATGAGCGAAGAAACCATTGCCTTTACCATTGTTTTTGTTCCGCTGGCTATTTCAATGGGCTACGACTCGATTGTTGGTGTTTCGCTTTGTTTTATTGCCGCCACAATGGGTTTTGCCGGGGCATTTTTAAATCCATTTACCATTGGTGTGGCACAGGGCTTATCGGATATCCCCCTGTTTTCTGGCCTTGAATACCGCATTTTTATGTGGGCTGTAATTAACCTTTTTGGCTTTATTTATGTGCTGCGATATGCCCGGCGTATAAAAAAAGACCCAACAAAATCGTTTGTGTACACCGACGATAATTACTGGCGAAAACGAAATGAATCCACTTCCGTTACTATCGAAAAAATAAAACCAACAGCTGCGTGGATAGCCATGGCTGTTCTTAGCACTTTTTTAGTGTTTGTGTCTTTTGCTTTTCCGCAAAGCGCAATAAACATGGGCAACAGTATTTTCAGGGTTCCTGCCATTCCGGTTGCCACCGCCCTTTTTATAATAATGGGCCTTGTCACCCTGCGCCACTCGGTTCAATATTTTATTTTAACACTACTTACGTTTACCATTGTTTTCCTGGTAATCGGCGTGATGGGGCACGGGTGGTACATCAAAGAAATTTCAACGATTTTTCTTGCCATGGGAATTTTTGCCGGCATCGCTGCCAACAACTCGCCCAATACCCTAACCAAACTTTTTCTTGCCGGTGCCAAAGATATTCTTCCGGCAGCTCTTATTGTTGGATTGGCAAGGGGTATTGTTGTTATTCTCGAAGATGGTAAAATCATCGATACCCTGCTTTTTAATGTTTCCGATTCGATGCAAAATTTTGGTGAAGTTGGCACGCTGGGCATCATGTACCTGATTCAAACCCTGCTGAATGTATTTATCCCATCCGGCTCGGGACAAGCCGCACTTACCATCCCCATTATGTCGCAAATAGCTGATTTAATAGGCATTTCACGCCAGACAACTGTTGTTATATTTCAGCTTGGCGATGGATTTACGAATATGATTACTCCCACAAGTGGCGTGTTAATTGGCGTTTTAGGGGTAGCTCGTATTCCCTACGAAAAGTGGTTTAAATGGGCTGCGCCTTTTATTCTTATGCTGATAATTATCGGATTTTTATTGATTTTACCCACTGCTTTTATGGAACTGAACGGGTTTTAAACGGTAGAAAAAAAGGCAAAAAAAAAGCCCGCATGCGCGAGCTTCAATGTCTTTATGCTGAGCGAACTATTCTTCAATAGAAATTGCTTCAACCGGACAAACTTCTGCGCATGAGCCACAGTCTGTGCAAAGTTCCGCATCAATGGTATAGATATCACCTTCTGCGATAGCGTCAACCGGGCACTCATCGATACAAGTACCGCATGCAATACATTCATCTGAAATTTTGTATGCCATAACAATGATTTTTTTTAGTTAAACATTAACGTTTCAGCAAAAGTACAAAGTTTGCCAAAAAATCAAAGTTCAAAGTACATTTTATTCCCATGTTTTACAAACACACAACATAGCCCCCTGTAAAGCAACACCTTACAAGCATTTTACATGTTAATATTCAATTAATCTACTTTTTCTTAAATTTGCTAACCATAATTCGCAAAGAATGGAATCATCCAATGTATTATTAGCCCTGTTGCTAACCTTGTTTGCAGGCTTATCAACCGGTATTGGCAGTGCAATAGCATTTGTTGCCAAACGAACCAATACCAAGTTGCTTACCTTATCGCTGGGCTTTTCAGCCGGTGTTATGATTTATATTTCTTTTGTCGAGATTTTTCAGGAAGCAAAAGAAAGCCTGGTGCACCATTTTAACGAATTTGAAGGTACCCTATACACCGTTATTGCCTTTTTTGGGGGGATGCTGCTTATTGCCTTAATCGACAAATTTATTCCGAGTTTTGAAAACCCGCACGAAATAAGAGGTATTGAGGCCATGGACAATAAAAAAGCTGCCACTAACTTTAACAGGCTTTACCGCATGGGCTTAATGACTGCGCTGGCAGTTGGGGTGCATAACTTCCCTGAAGGAATTGCTACTTTTATGTCGGCCATTAACGACCCGGCACTTGGTGTTGCCATTGCCATTGCTATTGCTATTCACAACATACCCGAGGGAATTGCCGTTTCGGTACCTATTTATTATGCCACAGGCAGTCGGAAAAAAGCTTTTTTCTATTCGTTTTTATCGGGCCTTTCAGAACCTGTTGGAGCACTTATTGCCTACCTGGCACTAATGCCTTTCTTAAACTCCGGAAACAGTGACGTATTTTTTGGTGTAATTATGGCCGGTGTTGCAGGTATAATGGTTTTTATTTCGCTCGACGAACTTTTGCCGTCGGCAGAAGAATACGGCGAACACCATGTTGCCATTTATGGCCTGACAGGTGGAATGGTTGTTATGGCCTTAAGCCTGCTGTTCCTGCTCTAAAAGTAAAATCTGCTTGATAAGATCGGCCTTTGGGTAAAATTTTTCGTGCGCAAAATTCAAAAACCGCAGTATTTTAAAGGCATTAAATTTCTGAAAAAAACGCTGGTGAAATGTTTCTGGTCGCGAACAGTTATTGTTAAGGTCCTTTAGTTCGGCATAAAAATTATCGACCTCAAGAAAATTTCGCATGGCTTGGCTTAAGCTTTTTATAAAGGCTTCATATTCTTCGGGCTGAATTTTATACAGCTTGTTTATTTGCAAAAACAGCTCCCTGATGTTTTTAAAAGCCTCAAAATTATAGGTGCTGCGTAAATCTTCCTCCCCTTTCATCCATTTTTGTAAAACGGGTCCGGTACCAAACGGCACCCGATCGGATAAGCGCGACGAGGGGTACACTTTTGTTGAAGTTATTTCGCCAATCGTACCCAACTGCACCAGGTTTTGTAAAAAATAAAAATCCTCGCCTGCCTGTCTTCGGTTCATTCCACCCCGTTTAACATAGGCATCTGCTTTAACAGCAAAGGCCGAACCAATGGTAAACATGGCATAAGGGTAAGCAGCAAATTGCAAGGCACGCTTGTAGTAGGCCAGGTATCTCTCGTACAGCTCTATCCCTGTGCGGTGTTTTTCATCCAACGCTATTTTCTGATGTTCGAAGGCAAGGGTAGCCCCCACATGTTTTGGGTTTTTAATGAAGTGTTTTTCAATTTCAGTCAGGTAATTTTTGGCTACCAGTGTATCGGCATCCAACGAAACCAAAATTCCACCGGTATGATTAAAAGAATTAAAACGAGCAATGGCTTCATCCATTCCCTTTTTGCGCGCCAAACCTGCTCCGGCCCATTTCTTTTTAAGCACAACCGGGCCAAGGGCATAGAACTGAATACCGGACTTTGTATGTTCGGCAATCCATTTGTCGGCATTGGTTTTGGTGACGGTATTTAGCTGAATGGTTTCGGGTTCTGCAGTTTCTGAGTGATTAATTAATACCAGTACCTCAACCAAACAATTGGGCAGATTACATGCATAAAGCGAGTTAAGTGTTTGGTGTAAATCGGGTTCGCGTAAACACGGTATAACAACAATTATTCCCGGAGCCACATCCGGAAGATCATCAATAAGGGACCGGTGTTGATTCTTTTTCAGGTACTTATCGGCAAACATAAAACAAAGCTAAGATAAAAAGCGAACTTTCAGGCCAAAAAAAATCCGGGTATTACCCGGATTTCATATCGTAGTTTTTCTTTTTTATTCCGTTTTCTGAGCGGCATATTCTTCGTTTAATGCCTTCAGCACATCTGCCGTAATATTGTTGGCTTCAGGGCCAATTAATACGTTTGTACCATTTAATATATAGTCGTAACCGGCCTTTTCGTTGTAACGCTCCAGGTAATCCATAATATTTTCCAGGATTTTGGTGTTGTTGCCCTGCTGAATTTCAGCCAGTTTAGTCGACAGTTCCTGGTCGAGCTTAACAATCTCCTGTTCTTTACCCACCAAACGATCGCGTTCCTGTACGGCACGTTGCTCAGTTAAAAAGCCTCCACGCTGCAGTTTTTCCTGAAAAGCAGCTGCTTCTTTTTCAAACGACTGACGTTTTGTTCCGTATTCAGAAGTATACGCTTCCTGCTTTTTGGTAAACTCATCATGTAAATCCTCCGACAGGTTGTAGTTTAAAATTACCGAATCGGCTTTGATATAAGCAATTTTTAATCCTCCAGCCGAGGTTTCGGCAGCTGCTTTTATGCTAACACCTTCGCCTGCTCCCTGGCCGGTAAAATGTAAAACGTATAAAACGATAACTGCAACAAAAAGTACTACACTTACTACTAACGATGTTCCTTTCATCTTTCTTAATTTTTACTTCAACTGTTTTTTTGAAATGTCAGGAGAATTCTCCCAATTCTTTCATTCAACATTTAGGTTCAACTTTTAAATCCCGACAAAGATACTTTTTTAGCCGAAAAGCACTACTCTTATTAACACTTTTTTGATGTATTTAATAATCAACAAGTTCTGAAAAAAAGCTGCATTAAATCATGCTTTGTCACTGATAAACATCATTGCAAAGGACTTGCTCTGCATCGTATTTTTACCAGCAACAAATTCGTATTTACCTAAAATTTGAAATGTTGAATAAGTTAATTGCAAATATTATCCCCATCATGCCGAAAAAACTGGTGTGGGTGTTTTCAAAACGTTATATCGCCGGAGAAACGATGGAAGAAGGTTTGCTGGCATCGAAGCTTTTAAACGAAAAAGGGATTGAAGTAACGGTTGATATTTTGGGTGAATTTATTACAACGCTTGATGAAGCAGAAAAGAACCGTAATGAGTACCTCGAAGTTATTGAACGTTTCACTACTGAGCATATAAAAGGAAATTTCTCGGTAAAACCAACCATGTTTGGTTTGCTCATTGATAAAGAAGTTTGCTACTCGCATTTACGAGATGTAGTACAATTGGCAGCAAAAAAAGATTCGTTTATACGCATTGATATGGAAGACTCGCAATGTGTAGACATGGAGCTGGATATTTTCCGCCGACTCAGAAATGAGTTTCCAAAACATGTTGGATTGGTGCTGCAAGCTTATTTACGAAGAACAGAAAGCGACCTGCTTGCATTAAACGACTTAAACAACGAGAAATTCCCAATCAGTTTCAGGCTATGTAAGGGCATTTATGTTGAACCCGAAAACATAGCTTTTAAAGGGTATGACGAAGTAAGACAACATTTTTTGGCCGATTTGAAGTACATGTTTGATAACAAAATGTATGTAGGTATTGCCACACACGATAAATACCTGGTTGAAGAATCGTTAAAAATGATACGGGAAATGAATATTCCGAAAAACATGTACGAATTTCAGATGCTTTATGGTGTAACGCCTGAATTGCGACAATCGATTGTTGATGAGGGACACCTGATGCGCGTATATGTGCCTTTTGGCGAAAAATGGTTCAATTATTCAACCCGAAGATTAAAAGAAAATCCGAAAATGGCTCAACATATAATTAAGGCACTTTTTATAAGGGGTTAATTTTAGGAGTTAAACACAAAAGGATGGCTAAGCCATCCTTTTTTTATGCTTTTAATCGGTGTATACAAGCACCTCATCCAGTCCTCTTTTTGGCACATGGTGTACGCCCTTATCATCGCGCCAGTATTTTATATTACCATTATTTACCGGATCGATAACTACCTGCTCGGCAGGTTTCCCCAATGCAATCATCCACAACAATTCCTGCTTTTCAGCCAGGCCCAAAAGCCGCGATACTTTTGCCTTGTTTACCGACCCAATCATGCAACCACCAAAACCCTCTTCGGTAGCTCCCAGTAAAATACTCTGCATGGCAATACCATCGTCGCAGTAATGGTTATCCGCTATTTGCCGATCTTTTATTACCGCCACATAGGCTACCGGCCTTTCTCCTTCTACCGGGCCTTTCCAATCGTTTAAATAACCTGCCCACCCCAGAAAAGGAAATATTTTAGCACACATTTCGGGGTTTGTAATAATAGCATATTTTAATGGTTGTGCATTTCGCGCACTTGCCGAAAAATTCGCCAGTTCAATCCATTTACCAATAGTTGCTGCTGAAAGTTTTTCTGATTCATCAAAACGACGATAGCTTCTATTTCGGATAATAAGTTCTTTTATCATGATTTGTTGCTGTTTTTAAATCAAAAATAAAAGAAAAAAGGATAAGAAGTGAGGCTAAAAAGAATTGCTGACCAAACTTAACCACTAGAAAAAAGTAACCTCACCCTACCCTTTTCCTCCAAAACGGGTTTTGTACAAGCCTATTGTTTTTTTGAGCTTAATAAATGTTAAATGCATAAAACTTGTTGAAAGAACACAAAATAATGAGAATCAGCTTACAGAAATATTATTAGTTTTGTAGAACAGAACAGAATGGGGTTCTACAATTAAACTAACACCATGAGCGAAATTAAATTTACCATTGAAAAGAACTCAAACGTTTTAAAATTTCAGCAACTCGTTGACGCCATCCTCGACTCCATTAGCCAGAATCAGCTAAAAGAAGGAGATATGCTGCCTTCGGTAAACCAGATAATGAAGGATTGCCAGCTCTCGAGAGATACCGTGTTTAAAGCTTATGCCGAACTAAAAAAACGCGGAGTTGTTGAATCGGTGCCCAATCGTGGCTATTTTGTGACCCGTAAAATCACCAAAATTTTTCTTTTCCTCGATACGTTTAAAGCCTATAAAGAGGTGTTGTACCACTCTATTTTAAACCACTTACCCAATAACATAAGTGTCGATCTTCATTTTCATCATTACAATATCGATCTTTTTGAAAAAATTATTTCGGAAAGTGTGGGGCGTTACAGCAAATACATTGTTATGAACTTTGACCATAAACGGGTGAAAAAAGTAATCGACACTATTCCCGAGCAACAGTTGCTTATTATCGACTGGAAAATAAATGGAGAAGGCAAGTCATGCGTCTATCAGAGTTTTGGAGAAGCACTTTATTGTTGCCTGGAAAAAAATAAAGCAGCCATAGCAAAGTATAAAAGGGTAACTTTCTTCTATCCATCGTTTACCTATCATCCCCGCGAGTCGGTGGAGCACTTCAAACGGTTCTGCCAGGATAATAAAATAAACCACAAGGTAATTTCAAGCTACGATGAATTTGACTTACAGGAAGGAGATTTATATTTTTTGGTTAGCGACCGCACCCTGGCAAAGTTTCTCGACAGGTGTGCCGAAAAAGGTTATGAACCCGGAAAGGAAGTGGGGGTAATTTCATACAACGAAACCCCAATGAAAAAATATGTTAAGAACGGAATATCGGTCATCTCTACCGATTTTGAACTCATGGGAAAAAAAGCAGCAGAATTTATTCTTGACGATCAGACAATGAATTTTGAAGTGCCAACGTGCTTAAAACTCAGGTCATCGCTATAAATATGTTTTATAACATATTCATGGCGAATTGAGATGATGCAAATTGCATATATTTTTGCAACCATATCAGAACAGAACAGATTAAATACAAATTTATATAAAACAGCTTAAAATCATGCATTTATTAGGTCTCGATATCGGAAGCTCTTCTGTGAAAGTTTCTTTGGTAGAAGCAGACGGTGGCCAGGTGGTTGCCTCATCGTTTTTCCCCAAACAAGAAATGAAAATAACCGCACACAAAGCGGGATGGGCAGAACAGGAACCCGAATTATGGTGGGCTAACCTTAAACTGGCTCTTGCCGAGGTTTTGTCTACCGCCAATGTTGATAAAGAAAGTATTGAATCAATAGGTATTTCGTACCAAATGCATGGGCTGGTAATGGTGGATAAAAACCTGGAAGTAATTCGTCCGTCGATTATCTGGTGCGATAGCCGTGCTGCCGCCTATGGCGACAAAGCCTTCGAAGAAATTGGAGGCCAGCGCTGCCTTACAAACCTGCTCAATTCACCGGGTAATTTTACAGCATCAAAATTAAAATGGGTAAAAGAAAACGAGCCTGAACTTTTTGATAAGGTATATAAAATTATGCTTCCGGGCGATTACATTGCCATGAAGCTAACCGGAGAAACTCAAACCACGGTAAGCGGCTTATCTGAAGGAATTATGTGGGATTTTAAAGAAAATTCCCTGGCCAAAATGTTATTCGACAATTACGGATTTCAGCCCGAAATTATTCCCAATATCGTTCCTACTTTTGCGCCTTCAGGACAGGTGAGTGCAAAAGCAGCAGCTGAACTGGGTTTATCCACCAAAACAAAGGTTAGTTACCGTGCCGGCGATCAGCCGAACAATGCCCTGTCGCTAAATGTGCTAAATCCCGGTGAAATTGCCACAACAGCAGGTACCTCAGGAGTGGTGTATGGTGTGAGCAACGAAATAAAATACGATCCGCAATCGCGTGTAAACACCTTTGCCCACGTTAACCATGCGCCCGAAGACCCTCGTCTGGGTGTTTTGCTTTGTATTAACGGTACCGGCATATTAAATGCATGGATGAAACGTATGGTGGCAGAAAACCTGTCGTACGAAGCCATGAATGACCTGGCATCGGGAGTTGCCATTGGTTCCGACGGACTTTCAATTCTTCCGTTTGGAAACGGCGCCGAGCGGGTATTGCAAAATAACAATATTGGATCGATGTTTAACGGCATTAACTTTAACATACACGGTAAAGGCCATTTATTACGGGCTGCACAGGAAGGGATTGTTTTTTCGTTTAAATACGGAATGGATATCATGAGAAATATAGGAATTGATGCTTCGGTAATTAGGGCCGGAAAAGCCAACATGTTCCTGAGTCCGATTTTTAGAGAAACACTGGCAGGTATTACCGGTGCAACCATTGAACTGTACAATACCGATGGTTCGGTTGGAGCAGCACGTGGAGCAGGTGTTGGTTCAGGCTATTACAAATCGTTTAACGAGGCTTTTGCAAACCTGAAAAAACTGGACATTATTGAGCCAAACACTTCGAAACAAGCAGCCTACGAGGCAGCCTATGAAAACTGGAAAGCTCAGCTTGAAAAAGTAACACTTAGTTAAAAAATAAAAATCAATATAAATAATAACACATAAAATAAATTAAAATGGAAGTTTTAAAAGGAAACAAAGAGTATTTTAAGGGTATCGATCAGATTAAATACGAAGGCCCTGAATCAAAAAATCCGTTGGCCTTTAAATGGTACGACGAAAACAAGGTTGTTGCAGGAAAAACAATGAAAGAACATTTGCGTTTTGCAGCTGCCTACTGGCATACTTTCTGTGGAACTGGTGGCGATCCTTTCGGTCCGGGTACACAGATTTTCCCATGGATTGGTGCAAGCGATATTATGGATGCTGCGAAAGAAAAAATGGATGCTGCTTTTGAGTTTATCACAAAAATGAACATCCCTTACTACTGTTTCCACGATACCGACCTGGTAGGCGATGGTTCGGTTTTCGACATTGAAAAAAGAATGGAACAAATTGTTGCTTTTGCTAAAGAGAAGCAAGCAGCATCGGGTGTTAAACTGCTTTGGGGAACTGCGAATGTATTTTCTGATCCACGTTATATGAACGGAGCCTCAACCAATCCTGATTTTAATGTGGTTGCCAATGCTGCCGTACAGGTAAAAAATGCTATTGATGCTACTATTGCACTTGGCGGTACCGGTTATGTATTCTGGGGCGGACGCGAAGGTTACATGAGCCTGCACAACACCGATACAAAACGCGAATTGGCGCACCTGGGCGAATTCCTTCGTATGGCTCGCGATTATGGCCGTAAACAAGGATTTGAAGGTACATTCTTTATTGAGCCAAAACCAATGGAGCCAACCAAGCACCAGTACGATTTTGATGCACAAACGGTAATCGGATTCCTGAAAGAAAATGGCTTAGCCGACGATTTTAAACTAAATATTGAAGTAAACCACGCTACATTGGCAGGCCATACTTTTGCTCACGACCTGAGAATGTCGGCAGATGCCGGAATGCTTGGATCAATTGATGCCAACAAAGGAGATTACCAAAACGGATGGGATACAGATGAATTCCCGACCAGCATTTACGAAATAACAGAGGCCATGCTTGAAATTCTTCCAACGGGTGGATTTACCCACGGAGGTATCAATTTCGATGCAAAAACCCGCCGTAATTCAACCGACCTTGAAGATATTTTTATCGCTCACATTGGTGGTATGGATGTTTTTGCCCGTTCGTTGGTTATCGCCGATAAGATTTTGAACGACTCGCAGTACTGCGCTATGCGTGCTGCCCGTTATGCTTCGTTTGACGAAGGAAAAGGTGCTGAATTTGAAGCTGGTAAACTGACCATAGAAGATATGTATGCCATTGCCAAAGAAGTTGGCGAACCTGCACAAATAAGTGGAAAACAAGAGTTAATTGAGCAATTAATTAACTGGTATATTTAATAGCTATGAAAGGGCGTAATTCGTTTTACATTGTAGTTATTACATTGGTTGCCACGCTGGGAGGACTGTTGTTTGGTTACGATACAGCTGTTATCTCGGGTGCCGACAAATCAATCCAGGCCTACCTCATTGAGGGGCTTGGGTTAAATTCGTTGGCGCACGGAGCAACCATATCAAGTGCCTTAATCGGTTGCATTATCGGCGGTAGTATTTCCGGCTTACTTGCATCTAAACTAGGTCGAAAAAAGACATTGTTCCTGGCAGCACTTCTTTTCTTTCTATCAGCTCTGGGATCAGGTAATCCTGAGTTCTTGTTCTTTACAAAAGGCGAACCTACCATGGGATTGTTATACATGTTTAACTTTTACCGGGTAATTGGTGGTATCGGCGTTGGTTTGGCATCGGCAGTTAGCCCAATGTATATTGGAGAAATTGCACCGGCCGATATTCGTGGACGACTTGTTTCGCTCAACCAGTTTGCCATTATTTTTGGTATGCTGGTGGTATATTTTGTAAACTGGGGAATTGCCAACGGCCAACCACTAGAGTGGATAAATACTATTGGCTGGAGACGCATGTTTATCTCTGAAGCCATTCCTGCCGGTTTATTTGGAGCATTACTTTTATTTGTTCCCGAAACACCGCGTTACCTGGCCATTCAAAATAAAGACGACAAAGCACTTAGTATTCTTACAAAAATTAACGGAGCCGAACGCGCCAAAGAAATTTTTAATGATATTAAACAAAGTGTTGAGAGCCACTCGGGCAAATTATTCTCCTACGGTAAATTGGTTATCGTTATTGGTATTTTGTTATCAGTGTTCCAGCAATTTGTTGGTATTAATGTAGCCTTGTACTATGCTCCACGTATTTTTGAAAGTATGGGAGCTGCCAAAGATGCCTCATTAATGCAAACCGTTGTTATGGGTATTGTAAATGTAATGTTTACTGTAGTTGCCATTTTAACGGTTGACAAATGGGGTAGAAAACCACTGCTGATGATAGGATCTATTGGTATGGCGGTTGGTATGTTTGCCATTGGCATACTTTCGTTTATGGAAGTTATAGGCATTAGTACACTGGTATTTATTATTATTTACACGGCTTCATTTATGATGTCGTGGGGACCAATTTGCTGGGTTCTTATTTCGGAATTGTTTCCAAACAGAATCAGGGGAAAGGCCGTTGCAGTTGCAGTAGCAGCTCAATGGGCAGCCAACTACTTTATTTCATCTACCTATCCGGCAATGATGGAATTTAGCGGAGGATTAACTTACAGCTTTTATGGGCTGATGAGTTTGTTATCGTTTGTATTTGTATGGAGGCTGGTACCCGAAACCAAAGGGAAAACTTTAGAGGAGATGGAAAGTCTCTGGAAAAAATAAGTTTTTAGTTGAAACGATAAAGAGGGGCTTGCCAATGCAAGCCCCTCTTTTTTTTATTTGCCTAATCACGCTATTTGGGTTCCCAGAAACAGCGTTTTGGCGACACAATCTTTTCTTCTGCTTTTAACACTTTCATCGCCTTATCCACCTCTTTCTTCTCCAGTCCGGCAGCTTCGGCAATTTCACCTGCTTTTAAAGGCTTTCCGGCAGCTTGCATGGCTGCCAATACTTTTTCTGTACTCATAAATTTCCTTTTTATCCGGCAAAACGTTCTGATATAACTTTCCAGTCTAAAATTTTCCAAAAATCTTCGATGTACTTCGGACGTGCATTTTTCTTGTCGATGTAGTAAGCATGTTCCCATACATCGCAGGTTAACAATGGTTTTTTACCATCGCGCAACGGGTTGGCAGCGTTACTGGTTTGCACAATTTCCAATTCGCCGCTTTCGCTTACAACAAGCCAGGCCCAACCCGAGCCAAATAAAGTGGCCGCTGCTTTCGAGAAAGCTTCTTTAAATGCATCAAGCGAACCAAATTTGGCTTCGATTGCTGCTTTTAATTCATCTTTCGGTTCTTCGCAACCTTTTGGGCCAAACTGCATAAAGTAAAAGGTATGGTTCCATACCTGGGCTCCATTGTTAAAAATACCACCCTCTGCCTTTTTAATAATCTCCTCAAGGTCAGCATTTTCAAACTCGGTACCCGCAACAAGGTTATTTACGTTATTAACATAAGCCTGGTGGTGCTTGCCGTAATGAAACGCTATAGTTTTTTCGCTAATATAAGGCTCCAGCGCATCAGGAGCATACGGAAGTTTTGGTAAACTAAATGCCATAATAATACGATTTAAAGATTTTTAATTGATTTTTTTGATGTTTAAAGGTACAACGTTTTTTATTGAAAAAGGATTAGAAATAAACATAATTTAGAATGATTATAAGCATATCCCTTCCACACTCAATTCAATTCTCAGTTTTACTTTGCCAGCAACGCTGTGAATTTTACTCAAAATCCAGTCCCTTGCTAATACATAAAACTACTGCCTCCTAAAAACTCGCGCAGTAAGGATGTTGGAGGTATTTCTTCGTCACTAATTAATTTGAAATACGAAAGAAATTCGAGTAAACGTGTTGACTCGGTGTATTCCGGCTGATATTCGAGTACGGAATTTAGAATGGGTTCGGCATATTTTTTTAGAACTGCCAATTCGTATATGGTTGCCGAATTAAACATTACATCTGCATTTTCCTGGTACGGGAAGATGTTCTTTTCTTCGCCCTTACGCACTGAAGGCCAACGCTTAATTGTTTCAGCAGCCCGATATCCCCGGTATTTGCTATCGCGAATCATTCGCCGGAGCAAGCGATTATCGGCGGTTGAAATGTGTGTTTGTTCATCAACCGAGACCTGTGTGAGTGCTGAAATAAAAATTTTAAACGTATTCTCTTCGCGCACATCAGTTAGCAGTCCGGGGTTCATTCCGTGTATTCCTTCCACAATCAATATGTCATCTTTTCCCAGTTGAAGTGTTTTGCCATTCGAAGTGCGTTTTCCGCTATGGAAATCGAATCGGGGCAGGCGAATTTCCTTACCCTCGAAAAGCTCGATAAGTTGCTGATTAAAAAACTGTACATCAATGGCCTCAAGTGCCTCAAAATCATACTCGCCATGTTCATCTTTTGGGGTCAGTTCGCGATCTACAAAATAATCGTCGAGCGAAATTTGATAAGGATGTAAACCATTTACCGCCAACTGAACACCGAGTCGTTTACTAAATGTTGTTTTGCCTGATGCTGAAGGACCAGCCACTAAAACAACCTTTGTACCGTTTCCGCGTGCCGAAATCTGGTTGGCAATTTCAGCTATTTTCTTTTCGTGCAATGCCTCTGATATTTTTATAATATCGCCGCTGCGGTTTTGCAGGGTAAAATTATTCAGGCTTCCAATTGTTGAGACATTCAGAATCTCAGCCCAGTCTTTTTGTTCCTGAAAGATTTCAAACAACTTGGCATTGTAATGAACTTTACGTAGTTTTTTGAAATTTTTTCGTCGCGGAATTTGCAGGAGTATACCGTCAAAATAAGGTACTAATCCATAATTGGTAATGTATCCGGTTGATGGCAACAAGTTACCATAGAAGTAATTTCCCAGGTCGTTTAAAAAATATAAAAACGAATACATGTGGCCCTGCTGCTCAAACAACTGTGCTTTATCTTCAAGGCCTTGTCTATTCAACAAATCAACCGCATGCGATGTTATTAATCCTTTTTTTACGAAAGGAATATTGGCATCAATTATTGCCTTCATTTCCTGTTTTATGGCAAAAATATCCGATTCCGAAATCTCTCGTTCCAGGCCTTGAAGCTCGCAAAAATAACCATTGCTAATTCCGTTCTGTACTTTAAAGGCAACATGCGGAAACACCTCTTTTATTGCGGCATACAATACAAAAATTAAACTCCGTATGTACATTCTCACCCCATCGGGATGCGAAAAATCGATGAACTCGATGTGCTTGGGCTTTACCACACAAAACGATAGTTCTTTTACCTGGTGGTTTACAATTGCTCCGCAAACCTGATGCTCGAGTTGTATATTTAAATCCTCGCTAATTTCCAATAAGGAAGTGCCCATGGGGTACACATGCGAAGTATGGGTATTTCTGCAATAGATTTCCACGTCTTTCATAGCCTGCTGTTTTCAGTTTTAGGCTTAAATGTATGAAATTGATATGAGCTATCGGCTACATTTTTTAGGTTTTGGCACCTATTTTGACTTTTTTATGAAAAACAGGATTTATTACGCTTGCTGTAACTCTTGCTTTAAATAACGGGCAGTGTGCGATTTTTTATTTTTACAAACCTCTTCGGGTGTACCTGCACATAAAATTTTCCCGCCATGCTTTCCACCTTCCGGTCCAATATCGATAATGTGGTCGGCTACTTTTATTACATCCATATTGTGTTCGATTACAATAACCGTATTTCCTTTATCAACCAGTTTATTTAACACCTCAAGCAGTACCCTCACATCTTCAAAATGTAGTCCTGTTGTAGGCTCATCAAGAATATAAACTGTTTTTCCGGTGTCGCGTTTTGCCAATTCGGCTGCCAATTTTACCCGTTGCGATTCGCCGCCTGATAGTGTTGTTGATGATTGCCCAAGTGTAATATACCCCAGGCCAACATCTTGCAAAGTTGTTAGTTTATTGGCGATTGAAGGAATGTGTTCAAAAAACTCAACACCCTGGTTAATGGTCATATTCAGCACATCGCTGATTGACTTTCCTTTGTAACGCACCTCCAGTGTTTCGCGGTTATACCGCTTACCGTTACACTTATCACAATGCACATACACATCGGGCAGAAAGTTCATTTCAATAAGCTTTAATCCCCCGCCCTGGCATTCCTCGCAGCGTCCGCCTTTAACGTTAAACGAAAAGCGCCCCGGTTTGTAGCCCCGTATTTTTGCTTCGGGCAACTGGGCAAATAAACTTCTTATATCGCCAAAAACATTGGTATAAGTAACCGGATTTGAGCGTGGAGTCCGGCCAATGGGCGACTGGTCGACCCGAATTACTTTGTCGATATGTTCCAGTCCTTCAACTTTTTTATAGGGTAACGGATCTTTTAATGATTTATAAAAATGCTGACTTAAGATGGGTTGCAGCGTTTCGTTAATTAAAGTTGATTTACCGGAACCGGAAACACCTGTAACACAAATAAATTTGCCCAATGGAATTTCTGCTGTAACATTATTAAGGTTATTTCCGGAACAGCCGGTAATTTTTAAGATATCCGATTTTCCGTTTCGTCGCTTCGCCGGTACTTCAATCTTTTTCCGGTTATTTAGGTAATCGGCTGTTAAGGTTGGCGCTTTTAGCACCTCTTGGGGTAATCCGGCAGCTACCACCTCTCCGCCATGCCGCCCGGCGTGTGGCCCCATGTCAATTAAATGGTCGGCGTGTAACATGGTATCGCGGTCGTGCTCAACCACAATTACCGAATTGCCCGAATCGCGCAATTGCTCCAGTGCCTGAATTAGTTTCAGGTTATCGCGATGGTGCAGTCCAATGCTGGGTTCGTCGAGAATATACAGCACATTAACCAGTTGCGAACCAATTTGTGTTGCCAGGCGAATTCGTTGCGATTCTCCTCCCGAGAGACTTTGGGCAGTGCGGTCGAGTGCCAGGTAATTTAATCCAACACCCAGCATAAATCCCAGCCGGTCGCGAATTTCCTTGATTACCTCGCTGCCGATTTTTCGTTGCCGATCGGAGATCCGGTTTTCTAATCCATCCAACCAAAGTCCCAATTCATCGAGGTCCATTTTTGCCAATTCCGAAATATTCTTCCCATCAATTTTAAAGTGAAGCGATTCTTTTTTCAAGCGCATACTTTTACATTCGGGACACTCGATCGTTTTTACAAATTGGTTGGCCCATTTCTGAGCGGTTTTGGAAGTATGTTCTTCCCGTTGGCTGTCAATATATTTTATCACACCGTCGTAGCTCATCATGTAGTTCATGCTGTTGCCAAGGGGTGTATTTTTTAGCTGAATACGTTCGTTGGTGCCAAACAATACTTCATTTAATCCCTCTTCCGGAATATCTTTAACCGGCGTTTTTAGCGTAAACCCATGCTTTTCGCCCAAGGCTTCAATTTGCCAAAAAATTAAGGTGTTTTTATAGGCTCCAAGCGGAGCAATCCCTCCTTTGGCAATGCTCTTGTTTTTTTCGGGCATAATTTTATCGAGGTCGATCTCGGTAACCCGGCCCAGACCATTGCATTTTGGGCATGCCCCCTGTGGCGAGTTAAACGAGAAATTATGCGGTGCCGGCTCGTTGTAGGAGATTCCGGTGGTGGGACACATTAACAAACGGCTGTAATATTTTGCTTCGTTCGTGTCGTGGTCGAGAATCATTAAAATTCCGTGGCCGTGCTTCATGGCTGTTTGCACGCTCTCTTTCAGGCGTTTGGTACTGGCTTCGTCAACCACCAGTTTATCAATCAAAATTTCGATAAAGTGGTTTTTATAGCGGTCTACCTTATGGTTATGCATTAACTCGGTTAGCTCTCCATCAATCCGGGCGGTTAAAAAGCCTTTTCGTCTAATCTGCTCAAATAATTCGCGGTAATGGCCTTTACGGCCTTTTACCACCGGTGCCAGAATATTAATTCGTTTACCGGCAAAATCAGTCTTAATCAGCTGAATAATTTTTTCTTCAGTATACTTTACCATTTTTTCGCCGGTATTGTACGAAAAAGCTTCGCCGGCACGTGCATAAAGCAAACGCAAAAAATCGTAAATTTCAGTTACGGTCCCCACCGTTGAGCGCGGATTTCGGGTGGTAACCTTTTGCTCTATTGAAATAACGGGGCTTAAGCCTGTAATCTTATCCACATCAGGGCGTTCCATATTGCCTAAAAACGAGCGGGCATAAGCCGAAAACGTTTCAATATACCTCCGCTGCCCTTCGGCATATATTGTATCAAAAGCCAGCGATGACTTACCACTGCCACTTAAACCGGTGATTACAGTCAGCTTATTTCGCGGTATTTCAACATCAATATTTCGAAGATTATGAACCCTTGCCCCCTGCACCACAATTTTCTCTTCTGAATCGAGCTCGGTAAGTTCAATTTCTGTATCTGTATCGAATTTCGTTTTCGTCATTTTTTATCTCTTTCTTTCAACTGAAGAACCTTTAAAAAGGCTGCAATACTTCTTTTCGGTGTTGCTCCGGCGGCTATTACTTTTCAGGAATTTCAACCCAATACCTTTTTCTTCCGGAGTAGGTTAAATTGTTTTCCCTTAGCCAGGGGTTAAAATCTTTCAACACTTTATAACTAACTCCTTGTTTGTGGGCAAATTCGGCAAAGTTGTCTACCGAGCCTTTTATTTCAACTTTCTTAGTTTTAATTACGGGGTATTTTTCGTTTTCGGCCACATAAAAATTATAACGCTCCGGATTTTCCAGAATAAGTTTTAAGGCAACAATCCGATACACGTAACGCGCCGTTTCTGTGGTAATCAGCAAATCGTAGTAATCCTCTTCCATTTGGCGGTCCATTTGGCGGTTTATACCATTCATTCCTCTATTATAGGCTGCGGCTACCATAGTCCAGTTACCAAATTTTTTGTAGGCATCTTTTAAGTATTCGCAAGCCACGTGTGTAGCTTTTTCAATGTGGTAGCGTTCGTCAACTTCGCTATTTATCTCAAGGCCATAATCTTTTGCAGTTCCTTCCATCAGCTGCCAAAACCCAACTGCCCTTGCCGGCGAAACAGCCCGCGGATCTAACCCGCTTTCGGCCACTGCCAGGTATTTAAAATCATCAGGAATACCATGTTCCTTTAAAATGGGTTCGATAACATGGAAATACCTTGGCACCAGTTTTATGTAACGAATGGTTTGCGAGTGAAAATAGGCGTTGGATAACAGTTCGCGGTCAAGTGATTCTTTTACATAGAACCGATCGAGCGGCATGGGCTCGCCGGCAAAACTTACTGCCTCAGGCAATTCTACTGCCCGGTGCTTTACCTCTTTTTTTACTGCAACTTCGTTACTTGCCGGCCTTGCCGACAGTAAAATACTTAGTACCACCACCACATTAGCCAACATCAGAAATGGCCAAATAATTCTTCTCCAGTTTTTTGTCTTCATCACTACAACCTTCCTTTCATTTTACCAATTTGCAAAAATATAATTTTACAACGATTACCGGTTGAATAACAAGCAAAAAGGCCCGACAGTTTGCCGAGCCTTAAGATATCTTTTCAAATCTTAGTCAATAATGAATTAAGAATTGTTAATCTTCCTGAAAAACAGGAATATGGCTTACCTGTGAAATATTTTGCAAGTCGGAATAATCGTACTGATAAAAGCCGTCATCGCCAATCATAAACAAGTATCCACCAAGTGGAATTACATCATAGGTATTGATGCCGGCAAAATGTGAAATCATATGATCATCAATGGCGGTTTTATCGCTTACGTCATACACTTTTAAGCCGGCATCGCCATCGCAAACAAAAAGCACTTCATCGTCGATGCCCAATCCGTAGGGTCCTTCCATCGGATAAGAACCTACCAGTTGGTTGTCAACATAATCATCGGCAAGTTTCAGCACATCAAGCCGGTTAACCGTACTGCCGCATGCCGTTCCGCCACGCAATGTAACGTAGGCATAACCATCGGCAACCACAACAGGATCGCAACTGGTAACGTGCCAAAAATCGCTAACATATTTCGGGTAAGTTGGAATATCAAGATTAAAAATACGCATCCCCGATTGGGTTCCTAAAAACATATGGTCATCGTACATAAACATGGTTTCCACATTCCATCCAACGTTTTGTTGCCCAATCTCATCGGGGTTTGCAGCAGCTTTCACATCGAAAATATGAAGATTGGCCTCGTCAACCGCATACAAATAATCGTCGTACAATCCGAAACGAGCCATTGAACCGCCAACACCAAAGGTACTGGCCATACTTCCGTTGGCTTTAGGTGCGCTACTGTATGCCATATCTTCCATTGCCCCACCAAATCGGTAGTAGGGGTAATAATGATACTCCATTTCCTGACGTACTTTTTTAATTTCCCATCCGGTTACAACCCCTTTATCCTCATCTACATCGGCAATCCGGTAGTTTTCGTCAACCGGAGGTAAAGTGTAAGGCAACACATCTTCCACACGTTTCACCACAGTAGGATTATTAATATCCGAGATATCAATGGCAAGCAAATCTACATAACTGTCGGCATAAAGGATATTTTCTTTAATGGCGATATCAACATTTCCGGGAATTTCGATAAATCCGATATTCTGCGGATTCGCAGGATTCTGATTATCGATGATGTGCACTCCTGCAAATTCTTCAACTACAAACAAATAGCCGTCTTTAAAATAGATTTTTCCGGGGTTTACCAAATCAGTTGCCGCTACTGACTTCACGCTTTGGCGAAGCTCGTCGTACGATAGGTAAATGGGGGAGTTTGCTGTAAATTCCTCGGTATATTCATCCATACACGCTGCCAGTGCTAGCGAAATAAAAAGTAGTAAAAATATCTTTTTCATTGTTTTCATTTTCTGCGGTTTTTAGTTGAAAAGAATACCGATTTTTACGGTAACACGATTGTAATCGATGGCTAATGAATAGTCGCTTTCGCCATCGTAATTAAGTCGGTGAAACTGGTAACCAACGGCAAAGTTCATCCCGAAATTTTGCGAGAACATTTGATTGAAGCCTACACCCGGGTTAAACAGTACTCCGCCCTTACAATCGAAACCATTTTCGCTAATTTCGCCGGGCCAGGGCCAAAAACTACTCCATACGGGATATACGTCGTAGTAAATATCATTTGAATCTTCAAGCGGCACCTGGTATCCTGCTTTCAGAAAAACATAAGGTGTTGTTAACTGTTTTCTGAAATGATACTCGAAATTAGCAAATACCGGCATATAGGATTCTTTCAAAAACTCGACACCAAGGCCAAGTCCGGCTGAAAAATTAGGATTAACAAGGTAATTGGCCGATCCGGATATGGAGAAAGGTGCGGTTTGGCTGTTATCGGCATTGCCGGCCAAAACACCCAACTCGGTTCTGAAAAACCACGTGGAGCTGTCCTGTTCTTCGTTAACCATACTGAGGGGTTTTACACCTTTTGTGGCAAGATGGTCAACATCAGCGGCATCAAAAATCCACACATTGCCGGCCGACTCTACCCTTAATTGTTTACCATCGTTTATGTAAACATATTTTCCTTTAATTATTGAACCGTTTTTAAGATAAACCTGGCCTTTTTCGGTTTGCGCCAAAACGGAAAACGCCAATACCGAAGCACAGAGAAGCAAGATGAGTTTCTTCATAATGTTTTTTGTTTTTATGAAGATGCCAGCTTGCCTACTTAGGTTGCGTGTTTAACAAAATTTTATTCGATTATTCCGTTTTCTTTAAGCAGAGAAAGGGCCAAAACCATTGATTGTTCGTTTTGTACCAGCAATTGTCGTTGGCGAAGAATTTTTCTGATTTCTTTTTTGTTCTCCGGAAACTGAAGGTACAGGGCACGTCGGTTTAATTTTATTTTTTGTAAACCTGCCTGTTTTCCATACAGGTAATATTCCTTTTGCAAACGGTATTCAACTGCTCGGGTTAGTCCGTTTTTATCAACATAAGGACTAACGGTACGTTCGAAAATATACCAGTTAACCAAAAGGCTTGTGCTTCCGTTATACAACTCTTCGAGGTACATACTGCTATGTTGATTATTGAGTTTAGTTAAGCGAATAAACTTCCTTGTAATATTCTCATCAACAAACGAAAAGCTTTTTACCTGATCTTTCTGCACCGAAAACAAAAAATGGCCATTTTCGTTGTACGAGATTAGCTCATCGCTCTTCGCCTGGTATCGGAGTTTAAGCTTATCGTGTACATCGCCATTTACCAAAGTTATGGTGCCGGTCACCCAATCGCCGGGGTACAGAAAATAATAATTGGCATCGGAAGTTAAAGTAAATACTTCTCCCATTAACTTGCTTTGCATGTTGTTTGATGCCTTGTTGAGCTTATAAATGGTTATACCCAAATCCTGTGCCTGCACAGCCAATGCAAAAAGAGCACAAAAAGTTGCTATGGTATATTTTCTTATGCTACTCATTGTATGGTAATAATTTTGGAAGTTTTAACCAATTCGCCCGACTTTGTAATTGCCTCAACCTTAATTTCCAGTTGGCCTTTTACATCTGAAAGCATAAATTGAAAAGGCCACACCCCTTTACCTTTTAATTGCTGATTATAAAACTGTTGCCTGGTGTCGGGTTGCATAGTTTTATTTGTGGCTGCCAAATAGCCGGTTTGTTTCGGAAACTGAATACAGGCAGCGTTAAGCTGAAAAACATTGGGTTGTTGAGCTAACCAGCTGTTTGATTTGTCTTTTAATGAAACGGCCAATACCCCATTGAAACGTAAATCGCCAAAAACACGTTCGCTTTTTACAATATCAATAGCTGCAATATCAGATGATTTCAGGTTCTGAAAAAAAGAATTTTTAAAAACAGGAATTCCGTTAATTAAACGTAAAGGCTCGCTGTTAAAAAAGTTATCCAGTCGCGAGTTTATAATCCGAAAAGTGGCCTCATCTTTTCGGTTTCGATATTGAACGCCAAGCAACAATTCGCGTGAAATTTCTTTAAAATCAGGTAAATCAAAAAACTCATCGGGCACCACATGATTATCTGTAATTCCGAAAAATGGTACCGGATAAGGATTTGTCATTTTAAAAGCCTGCCTATTTGTTAATGGTACACCGTAAAACAGCTTTCGCAGAAATGTACCTTTTAAACTGTTTGTAATAGCCTCTTGCTGTGGTGGTGTTAGTAATGCTGTATCGATTTTAATTTTTTGAACACCCGAAACAAAATTTGGAATAAGCTCAGCCTCATACTCCTGCAACGACGTGGTTAAAGGCTGCAAAATCAGATTGGCATTACCAATAGCATCACGAAGTAAAAAATGAAAGCTCCCACCTGAATCGGGGAAGTAATAATCGAAATAAGACTCGCTGCCAACAACCGAAAGCAAAACCAATTCCTGTGCCGGCTTGCCCGATTCCTTTTCCCGAAGCTGACCGCTTAACAAAACACCATCTTTTTCTTCAAACGGGGGAATAACCGAATTAATATCGGCCAGTTGAAAATTAAGGAAACCGGTATTTTTTTCCGAAAACGGATCGATAATAGTTGCACTGGCCACGATGTATGCAAAGTCATCGTTTGCAATTTCAATGGTACCGTCTACTTGCATACGTTGTTGAAAGTTGGAAGCAACATCTATTTCAACAGCCCCGGTGTTTTGCTCCGGAATAAAATTCCCGGTGTTTTTTAGCACCGGAAGCTCTTCAATGGTCTCTTCAAAACGATTGTACACATAAACGGCACGCCCTACACATTGCAGATTTTTGTTTTTACGCTGCGCATTTAAAAAAGCATGCGCAAAATACAAACCTGTTTGAAGCGAATCGGGGATGGCAATATATCCTTCGGCATGGTTTCCTTTGATCTTTACTGCTCCTCCGGCCAAACGAGCTCCGTGCGGCGATTCTAACTGAAGATGAATAATATTTCCGTACAAATGTAAGGTTTCCGGCACATAAACTTTTAGCCACAACGTATCTCCTGAAATGCAATCGTTACGGTCTGAAAACACCACTAACTTATCGTTTAACGAATGCTGTGCACTACCTTTCATCCCCGCAATGGCACATACCACAAAAAATACTATTTTTAATATTCTGTTCATTCGTTTTTGATTTATGGAAACTGCCAAAACTCCGGAATTTCAATTAACTGTTCTCCAGAAAACGGAATTTCGTAAAACTCTTCAATCGGTCTGAATATAAACCCGCTACTTTCGGAAACATACCTTAGAAAATAACGTGTTTCGTTACTTTTTGAAATTTCAAAATTTCCGAGAATTACCAGCTCTGGGTTGGTTGTACAGCTGATATTACTTCGAGCCTGCACATAAAGTGGATCAAATATTTTCCCTTCCGAATCCAGTTGCTTATTTAAATCGCTGTAGTAAGCATGCGCGTTAGCAGTAATGCCGTAATGCGACAGAATTATAATCCATCCGGCAAAATTGTGCTCTTCCTCGTACTTCATTGTATTGGGAAGAAAAAACAAGGGATGCTTCTTTATTTCTTTTGAAGAGGCGTACTCCGGGGGCGAAGCAATATTAAACGAACCTGCCGGATAAGTTGTTTTCCATCCATACATCGTTTCATACGAAGTCGCCCCAAACGGCCCATCAACCTCAACCAGGTAGGTATATTGTACAATGTGCCGTGCAGTAAACCGATGATAAGGCATATCCTCGTTCTCAGTAATATCGGCATACAGCTGCACCCCTTTGGTTTCTTTAAAATTATCTACATCATTTTCTCCTCCTACCTCTCGTACCTGGCTTTCCTCAAAGCCATAAACAAAATCGAGGGAGGGTGTTTTTGGTACTTCCTCAAACTCCGATTCATAAACATTACCGCCGTACTCAATGCGCAGTTTGTATGCCTCGTCCGGGTTAAGTTTTCGATTTAATTTGTATTGCCCATCATCAGAATGTATAAGCTGAAATTCTTCTCCTGAACTACTGCTAAGGCTTACTTTAGCCGAAACAATTCCAGGCCCTGTACCCGCATTATCGTAATAGGGTACCGACTCGTATATGTGAATAGTATTCGTTTCACTATCGGCCGAAATACGCGCATCGGCGACAAGAACATTGTCAACCACATCAATATCAGGCTCATAAACATCTTCACAAGCTGTCAGCAGTATAAAAAACAACAGGCTATATGTAAAAATACGCTTCATTTTAAAACCTAAAATTGTAAGTTAACGAAGGAACCGGAATTCCAATTACAGAAAGTTTAAACAGCGAATATCGGGTGTAATTATTGCTTTCGCCCGGTACTGTTTTTTTATAATATACCGAATAGGGATTATTGCGGCCGTATGCATTGTAAACTGAAAAAGTCCAACTGCCTTTCCACATTCGTTTTTTTCGCAGGTTCTCGTCAAACGTTATTGATAAATCCAATCGATGATAAGGCGGCATTCGGTACTTGTTCCGCTCTGAATAGTACACCAGGTTTTCACCGGCAAATTCATACTTAATTTCCGGAAGAGTGGTTGGCCTCCCCGATACGAACACAAAATTTCCAGAAAAACGCCACCGGCGGCTAATGTTGTAAGTTGCTGTTAGCGAAAAATCGTGTGGTTTATCATAAATCGACGGATAATAGTCGCCATTCCAAAGGTTTTCCTCATCAAACTGACTGTTATTTTTACGCATCGTTCTGGAGTAAACATAGCTGGCATATCCGGTTAAGCGGCCCTGGTTTTTTCGTGCACTGAGTTCAATTCCGTACGAGTACCCTTTGGTTGGCACCAGGGCTGTTTCAACATACTCATTCATAATCAGCTGTGCACCATTTTTATATTCAATCAGGTTCTGCAGATTTTTATAATACACTTCCGTTGTAAACTCGATGCCTGAGAGTAAGGAATTGTTTTCTACCCCCACAGCAAGCTGGTCTGAAATAAGTGGTTTTAAATGATAATCGGCGGCTTTCCAGGTTTCGGCAGGAGAGATTACTGCATTGTTACTGAGCTGAAAAATATTTTGGCGGGTTCGCTGGTAGCTAAATTTCAAGGTTGTATTCATGCTAAAATCGAAATTCAGAGCCAGTCGGGGCTCCAATCCTCCGTAGGATGCTGATACTTCGTTTTTACCAAATTGCAAAGAATCGATCACCGTCTCAGGCGATTTGGGCTCATTAGGATCGTAGAGGTAAACCAAAGGAGTACCAATGTTGCTAAAATGATTGTAACGCAATCCGGCAACAATTGAAAAATGGGGTAAAACCTGGAACTCGTCACTAACAAAAACCGACCAATCAAGCGTTTTTTCAGCGTTTAGTTTTTGATACTCGATAACTGAGGTATCCTGGTAAGGAGTTATTTCTCCGGGACTTATGCGATTGTAAACCGCTTTAAACCCCGCTTCGGAATTATGCCTTTCGGTAGGATGCCATTTAAAACTATAAGCAAACGAACCATATTCTAACTGATTATCAAGAAAGTAAGCTTCGTAAGGCTTGCTGTTGGCCAAATCGGTTAGTCGGTAATCGTAACGGCTATAGGCGGTTTCAAGTTGCCCGTAAAACTTTTCGCCAAATCGATTATTTACCTGCAAATTGCCCAACAAGTTACCATATTCGGTTATGGATTGCGAACTGGTACTAAATTCATCGAAACTGGTGTAGGCCATTGCACTTATTTTGTTGTGCTGGTTAAATTTATAGGTAACTTTCCCCGACAAATCGTAAAAGTGAGTAACCCCTTCGTTGAGTTCAAGGTTAGGAATTTCCTGTAAAATCCAGTCGGTGTACGAGCTGCGCCCACCAATAACTGTAGTTAGTTTTTTATTTTTTGTTAATGGCCCGTCAATGGCCAAACGCGAGTTTATTATTCCAATTCCTCCGTAAACACGCATGGTTTCATCGTTCCCTTCCTTAAAGTCAACCTCCATAACCGAGGCTACGCGCTCGCCGTAGCGAGCCGGCATTCCTCCTTTAAACAGTCGTACATTTTCCACCACATCGGGATTAATTAACGACATAAAACCAAAAAGATGAGATGAATTAAACACGGGACTTCCGTTAACAAGAATCAGGTTTTGATCGGTATTCCCGCCACGCACATTAAATCCCGATGACAGTTCGCTAACGGTTTGCACACCAGCAAGAATAGTTAGGCCTTTTAACACATCTACCTCTCCCATAAGGGCAGGCAGTTGTTTAATTTCCTTTCCACTCATTTGCACCATACTCATTTGTGCCCGTGGCAAATCGGCATTGGTACCAAGCACCGTTACCTCATCAATATTATGCGATTCTTCAAACAACTGAAAATCAGCCGATCCATCTTCAATTAAACGGATATTTACACTTGCCCCCTCAAAACCAATATAGGTAATATTTAACTTCACATCGCCGGTGGGCAGGTCTAATTCAAAAGTTCCATCGTTTGCCGTAGTGGTTCCTTTTTGATGTTTATTACAATAAACAACCGCTCCAACCAAAGGTGCTCCATCTTTACCGTCTACTACCCTCCCCTTTAATAGTGCAGTTTTGTATCGCCCCAAATTCATGGGATTACCAACCACCAGGGTTTGTGTATAGTCATCAAATTTCGAACGTGTGTCTGCCGATCTACGAAAAATTACGATACCGTTATCCTGAAAGAATTCATAGGTTAAATCGTGTTCGAAAAAAAGATTATTAAGTGCCTGAAGTAATGGGGTATTATTAAACTGCTTATTAATGGTGTAATTAGCAAGCCAGGCTTCTTTATAATAAACTCTAAGATTATAGTTTTTTTCCAAATCTTTAACAAAGTCTGATAGAGCCTGATTATGGTACGAACCAGAGATTTTTATCTCCCCGAGTTGTTGCGCATGGGACTTTAGTCCAAATCCCGCAACCAGAGATAAACAGCTAATTATAAAACCAACAAGTGTATTTTTCAATTTTTGATCCCGGGTTTAGTGTTTCTGTTCAACTGCGTTTTTTTAACTGCGTTTAATTGCTATACAAAGCAACAACAAAATATTTTATGCATTGCTATGCTTGTTATAAAAATTAGTTTATTGTTATGCTATTTTAAATAACTTCTACTATGCAGCTGTCGTTTACTTTTTCTGAATTATGCAGCCTATCGTATTTAACAATAGTAATTAAAAGCAACAAAGCATTACAACTTATATATTCAAATTTTTATTCTGCCTATTTTTTCTCATTATAAGTTTATCTGATTCTGCAACTTACACACTATTTGTGCGTGTTTCAACAATAACATTTCAAACAAATGCAAACAACAAACTACCTGTACTAATTTTTTTTCTTTGACAGGTGGGTTAAAAAAGAGCAAAACGAAGTAAACATAAACACCCCACTTTCCGAAATACCTACCTAAGTTTCAGTATTTTACGGGGGTTACCTTTTATCCGCTCGCAGTATATTAAGTAAAGGACGTAACTCTTCTCATCAGTAAAAAACGGGTTTATTATAAGATAAACCGTTAATTGAATTTGTAAGGCACATGCTGGCTTGCTTGTCGACTTTGTATTAAAAATTAGTAATTCAATTTAAATTTTTTGGTGTATGAAAGCATTGGCAAAATTAATTCACAGAACCCCGGCATCTTATTTACCAACCGTTTTCCCGGCACACTATTATGGTATGCCAAACGGAAAGATATACCTGGTGTTTTCACGTTTTTACGAGCTGGCGTTCGGACAATCGGGAATTGAATTTGTTTTTGCCGAACATCAGGATTATTCATACAATTATGAAACAGAAGAGATTATCCCCTCGCGAAATTCTACGGCTAAGAATAAGGTTTTTGCCGAACAGGTTGATCATCCCAATTCGCGATTCTATATTTTTAGTACCAAACGCAACCTACAATCGTATGGGCAAGCTCAAACATTTTTAAACCAGGAAGCGATGAAAATGTATGGCTATGCCCTGCAATGCACCAACTAATTTTAAAAAGGCGTAGGTATTTTTTCTCATACCCCTATTTTTTTTAAGCACTTCACTCGCTCTTTTTCAGCATTTGATACTTGCTTTTAGCTACGGCGCAACCGTACCTTTATACAACTACTTCAAATAAGAAAAATGAAAGCGTATTGGAACAATAAAGTGGAGGAGATTAGACACCTTAACCTGGTAAATGCAGCAGACATTTGCAACCGCGGAGCACAACCCTTGTGCATTGTTAATAACGAAACTGTTAACCAACAAATATTTACAGAGTTATTTCAGGAAATTGACTACGAACTGCTACTTCGGCAAAAAATTTTTGGGATTAACTAAATTCATCAATCGCCTAATTTTATTGCTGAAATACAACTAAAAATCACTTAATCATCACAAATTAGCCATTAGCAACCAACTTCTTTTTTTTAATATTTGTACGGCAATAAGTAGCTTATCGAAACAAAAAAACTGTACCTTAAGCTAACTTTTTACTTTTCAATTGTTATTGTACATAAACAACAATTATATTGTGATGTCAAATCTGCAAATTTTAATCAACCAATTAGGAAAACCCTACGCCGATCTTGAATTTTTGTTAAGCTGTTTTAGCGAAGTTTTAGTTGAAAACGGAGAAGCTGAATTAGCTGAAGTGATGCCATGGATAAGCTCAAACAATGCCAGAGATATTGAAAATTTTACTCACCAACATTTTCATATGTTTTCGGTTTGTTTTCAGTTGCTCAACCTGGCTGAAACAAATGGAGCTGTGCAACAACGACGAAAAACAGAAGAAGGAAACTCCTTAACCGCCATAAACGGGCTTTGGGCAAACAGCTTAAAAATTCTTAAGGATAAAGAGATTTCACCCGACAACATTATAAAAACATTTAAAGAAATTTCGGTTCAACCCGTTTTAACAGCACACCCTACCGAAGCAAAACGACCGGTAATTTTAAAAAAATACCGCGAGCTCTACCTACTGCTGGTTAAACGCGAAAACTCGATGTATAACTCGTATGAATTGGAAGAAAACCGTAACGAGATAAAACGTATCCTATCGACCATTTGGCACATTGATGAATTTTATGTGGAAAAACCAACGGTTGAAACAGAACTGGATAATGCCATTCATTATTTTGTAAACGTTTTCCCGGAAGTGGTACAGCTGTTAAACCGCCGACTGGCGCAAGCCTGGCAATACTCGGGCTTTGATTTAAATAAACTGCTGAATGATAATAATTTTCCACAATTAAAGTTTG
Organism: uncultured Draconibacterium sp.; assembly: GCF_913063105.1. GTDB lineage: Bacteria > Bacteroidota > Bacteroidia > Bacteroidales > Prolixibacteraceae > Draconibacterium. The sequence continues at coordinate 32,224 of NZ_CAJXYQ010000020.1, forward strand.
GCACCTGGATTGGTGGCGACCGCGACGGACATCCACTTGTAACTGCTGATGTTACCCAAAAAGCATTGCTTAAGCTACGGCTAAATGCGCTAATGGTAATTAAAAACGAACTGAATCGACTGGCTGATGACCTGAGTTTTTATTTTGATATTGCAGAGCTGCCAGACCCTATGCTTCAGCGCTTTAAGCATATGGTAGCAGAAACGGGAAATGAAAATAAAACACTCATTTCTACATCGAAAAACGAAGCCTTTAAGATGTTGGTGCTGTTGTTTGTCAACAAGCTTCCGGTAAACCCGGAGCATGCTGAGATGCTTGACTTGCACGATAAAAAAGGCACTTATACCTGCTCCAAACAATTGGTTGAAGATTTGGAACTATTAAAGGAATCGTTGCTGCAAAAAAAATATAACGACCTTGCCTATCAATCCGTCAACCGGGCTATTTATTTTGTAAAAACCTTTGGTTTTCATTTAGCCGAACTCGATATCAGGCAAAACAGCCGATACTACCAGCTGGCTCTTGAACAGTTGGTAGAAAAATCAAATCCGGGAAATACACAACAGCCTGACTGGGACATCAATGAAAAGAAAAGCTTTCTGACTAAAGAATTAAAGTCGGCACGCCCGTTTGTGCAAGATTACAGCACATTAGCTACCGAATCAAAAAATACACTGGAGTGTTTTCAATTACTAAACACGCACATCAGAAATTATTCGCACTACTCCATTGGTTCGCTGATTGTTAGCATGACAAAGAATGCCAGCGATCTTCTTACCGTTTATATTTTGGCCCGCGAAGCAGGATTAACGCTTTTTAATGAAACAATGATTATTAAGCTTCATGTGGTACCTCTTTTTGAAACCATTCAGGATTTGATTGACAGCCCGGCCATTTTAGAGGAATATTTTAGCTACCCGGAAGTACAAAACAGCCTTGAGTACCAGCGAAAAGAAAAAAATCTTCCTGTAAAAACACAGGAAATTATGATAGGTTACAGCGATAGTAATAAAGATGGAGGAATACTGGCCAGTGCCTGGTTTCTTTATAAGGCACAAAAAGAAATTGCGGAGGTTGGAAAGAAGTTTGGAATCCACATTAAGTTTTTCCACGGAAAAGGAGGGTCAATCAGCCGCGGTGCCGGACCAATCCACTGGTTCTTACGTTCGCTCCCACACGGAACACTATCGGGGCATTTTAAAATTACCGAACAGGGCGAAAGCATTGAAAAGAAATATGCCAATAAAATAAATGCCGTGTATAACCTTGAACTAATGATTGCCGGCAATACCTTAAACACGCTTTTACATAAACATTTGCCTGAAGATATTGATGAAATCTCAGACATTATGGAGTTTATGGGGCAGGAAAGTTTTACAATTTATACCGGTTTGCTTAATAACAACCATTTTTTAAACTATTACCAGCAAGCTACACCCATTGATATAATTGAGGAAAGTAAAATTGGTTCCCGTCCGGCGCGACGAACCGGAAAACGCAGTTTTGCCGATTTACGTGCCATCCCCTGGGTATTTAGCTGGGGACAGGCCAGGTACCATATTACCAGTTGGTATGGCGTTGGCTCTACCCTCGAAAAAATGAAAAACCAATTCCCCGAAAAGTATGATAAGCTGAAAAAATTGATTCCGCGTAACCAGTTTGTACGCTACGTACTTACCAATGTTGATACCAGTTTAGCCAGCACCGATAAACAAATAATGGAGCTTTATGCCGGGCTTGTTACAACAGACGAAACAAGATCGGAAATTTTAAATCAGCTATTGCAAGAGTTTGAGAAAACACAAAATTTAATGAATGAACTTTTGGGGCGTCCGATTAACGAGCGGCGCAAAAACCATTATTTCTCGACTAAATTAAGAGCAGAAGCCCTTGAGACTCTGCATCGCTACCAGGTGAACTATCTGGAAAAATGGCGTTCTCAAGCGTTCGGCAACGAAAATGAAAAACAAGAAACTTTGAACAAATTACTGCTATCGGTTAATGCCATTGCCAATGCCATGGGAACAACAGGTTAAATGAGCATTCAATAAAAAAAAGCCCCTAACATCATTAAAAAAGAAAACAGCCAGGTTAACGGTAAACGATTTCTTTATTTGGTAAATGTTAATCTTCGGCTGATCTCTTTTTTTCAATATTAAGAGGTTTGTTAAAAAAAGATTTATTAATCCTTATTCTTCAACTTTTCAATGCCATTCTTGTTATTAAAATTTATTTTGGAGCCCTTATTAGAGCAAAACAATGATAAAAAATTTATTCTACATATTTTCTCCCCGGCGCTTATCGGTTTTAAACCGATACTACCGGATTACGCGCTTTTATTCTTTCTTAAAAAGCACCGCTTATAAAGGCATTAGTATTGCCGTTATTTTTGTGGCATTAATAATTGGCCTTGAAATCTTTTTACTCGACTTTAATTCACTGCTCAAGAATTTAGTTTCCAGCTATCCTCCAAAACTAATTTACACGTTCTTCCTGGCTTCCGAATCTATTCTAGGCTTAGTACCGCCTGAAATGTTTATTGCCTGGGCTGCAAAACTTGAATCACCGTGGTTGTCCTTGTTTATTTTAGCATCCTTATCATACCTTGGAGGAATATTTGCGTATGTTGTTGGAAGCACATTATTTATGATACCAACCGTAAAAAATTACATTGAAAATAAAATACAAAAACACATTATTAACCTGCGAAAATGGGGAGGTATTTTTGTTTTTCTGGGTGCAGTATCGCCCATTCCACACTCCCTGGTAAGTCTGGCCTCAGGGCTAATTAAATACAACTTTAAACATTATTTACTCTGGTCCTTATTCAGGTATTTGCGTTTTATTGTTTATGCCCTTGTTATTTTCGGAATATTCTAAGGTATTTTTTGTAAAAAACAAAGTTGCAGGCAAGGCCACAAGCCCATTACCCAAGTGTGATTTGCAAGGCATTCATTTTTTATTAAATCGGATACTTACAATTACTACTCAAAATTATTCTTCCACAAGCCTTACTTCGTTAAACATGTATTCATTATCGCTTAGGCGGAATTTCTTTCCGCTGTGCACATTAACATTTTTAAGCTTAAGCACTTTGGTTTTTACGTAGGGGTAAAGCTCTACATAGGAATCGCTGGTATTTTCAGGATTAAAATTGGCAAATATTGCAGGTCCCTTGTACTCACCAGTGTAGTTTGAATCATCAATCACCAGGTTTTCGATGGTAATTTTTTCGGGCATGTAGCAGGTGTACCCAAAATTGTGTTGCCCCGAGTAAAATCCATTTATCAGATTAACCTTGCCTGACTCTCCAGTGTTGGGAATAAAAATACAGTCGCGGATGATAAATTCGCCTTCCCAGGTACTGCCATAATCTGAGCGTAAATTAATTAGGCTGCGTCCTCTTATGGTAGAATTTTCAACGGTGAAAGTTCCGGTGCCAATGGCATTAATTCCCATGTGTCCGAGTTCGCAATTACGAATGGAGGCGTTAGCAACCCCTTTATGAGCATCAAAGCGCGAAAAAGAACAATTAACGAGCACCAGATTTTTACAGTAATTTGAGCCCATAAGCCCCCAATATGTGCGGTCGTTAATATCGTTGGTTTGGCTACAGTTTATAAACTTTATACTTATCGACCGGCCAAGCGAAATATCGTACGTTCCCATTGATACGGGTTTTCCAGCATTACCAATGGTTTGATAGGTTTTATGCCCGGTAAACAGACAGTTTTTTATGCTTACGTAGGCACACTCGCTGGTGTTGATAAAGCCGCCATACGGAGCACCATATTCTCCTTCGCCGGTAACGTGGTGTTCAAGTCCATCAACAATAACATTCGAACGCCTGATGGCAATATTTCGGCTGTGGTAATTATACTTCGACTCGGCCTGGTTGGCAATGGTTGTAAACTTGCCTCCTGTAATCTGCAGCACTTCCGCATCAATAGGCAAGGCCTTTATTTCAGTTATCCGGTCAAAATCCCAGATAATTGGCGCATCCATGTCGATGTTTCCGTTTTTGTCAACAACAAAAATATCGGTTTGACTGGAGCCATTATTTTGGTTTAAACCATAGCGGATATAATGTTTAACATCGGTATTGGTAACGGTAACCAAACAGGTACCGGGTAAGCTATGGTTAATTTTTTCCTGGTTTCGTTTTAAGGTGGTTATTCCTTCCAGATTAAAAGGCTCTTTACCCGATTCAACCCGAAAAACGGCGCTTGTTCGATCTTCAAGCTTACGGTCATCGATAATAAATTCAGCCGCACCAAAATCGGTATTGGTTTTTATTATTGCGCTACGTGTTGTTCCTCCAATGTAGTAGGTTGCATTATTCTCTGCTTTTACCGGAAGGCCAAGCTCGTTGGCAATTTTATGTGCAGCAGCTATCGCATCAATATCATCTGTTTTTCCATCGCCGGCAGCCCCAAAATCGGTATAAGTAAGAAAACCTTTGTCCTTAAATTGCTGTACATGTTCAGCGGTAACCTGAACTTGCAACTGTCCATTTTTATCGGTTTCAACAGTTATGGATTCCAACGTTTTTTCGGGAGAACACTGTAGACAAATAATCACAAAAAATAAATAGAAGAATGCTGTAAGTCTAATTTTCATCTTAAAGGTTTTAGTTGAAAACAAAGAACACCATAAACGTGCAATTTGCAAAATATCCAATAAAAAAGGTCAATCACTACTGACCGACCTTCTATTCTTTCAATATTTTAAACCGATTTTAGTTAACGGCTGGGGTAATTACAAACTTTCGGAACTCAACAGGACCATGATCGCCCTGAATCATAATTGGTCCTGGCTCGCCTTCTTTGCTATCGAGCGATCCACCGGTAATGCCGGGAATTGGCCGGTTTGAAATAACTTCAACACCATTAAGCACAACCGTTACGTGGCGTCCAACAAGAGTAATCTCGTAGCTTTGCCATTCGTCCGGAGGATTTGCAGCATTTACCGATGGCGCAATAAAACCGTAAATTCCACCAATGCTTACATCATCGACCCGTCCTTTTGAATCTTCAATCTGAAGCTCGTGGCGCCCGCGTAAATAAATACCGCTGTTACTTCCTTCAGGATACCTGAATTCAATACTGAGTTTGAAATCGTTAAACTTTTGATTGGTAATCAGGTTTCCACCTTTCTTGATGTTTTTTAATACACCATCAACCATTTTAAACTTATTATTTTCCGGAATAATCCAGCGGTCCATATTTTCGGTAAGCAAATTTACAGGATTACCCCACACCGGAGGTTCCGTTCGGGTTAACGATGGTGCCCGAACGCCAGTAAACTTCAGCTTATTTCCATCAAGCATTTTATACCCTTCAAGTTTGTCGTCTTTTAAACTAAACTCAAAATAAATATCATCAATATCCATCCACTGCGGAGGAATGGTAAAATGGTATTTGTCTTTATCGACGTCGTATTTTACCTCTGCAATTGGCCTTGCACTCCCCTCGTAACCAACATAATAGCCAACAAGCGTAGAAAAGCCGGAAAGTTTTACTTCCAGCCATCCCGGAAAACCGTCAGAAGCCATTAACCCGTGTCGGAAGATTCCCAGGTTCTCCAGCTGTTCTTTTTCCATGGTAATGGTTAAATCCCATTTACCAATTAATTTTGATTCGCTCTCAACGCGCTGGGCTTGTGAAGCCGTTGCAAGAAACCCTAAATAAATGATAGTTAAATAGATAGTTTTTAATTTGTTCATGGTATTTGTATTTATTAAAAGAACTACAATTATTTTTTTAACACACAAATCTACTCAAAACTAAAGTAACCAAATACCACATTTTCAAAATATTTCGACACCCAAGTGTAGGTTTTTAGCAAAAAAAAGAGGTCGCTTATGACCTCTTAATAAATGTTTATCCAATAACAGCTATGAGTTTTAGGCTAACTTTTAAGCTTTTTACATCTAACTCACAATAAAAACCGATTAAGAATATTGCTAAAAAGTATTTCGCTATTACTTGCTTCTTGTAAAAAACCGGGATTTCCTAATCTTTTTATAACTCTCTCTTACTGCATCAACTTCGTCTTTGAGAAATTTCTCAATGTTTTTAATCGTAACCTCTTCTCCTTTCATTTCCAGCCGTTGTGTTGTTGTTACTGCTTTGGGCACAACTATCCACAGAATTACATAAACCAAAATACCCGCTCCTGACGTAAGAAGTGCAAGTAAAACAACTATTAATCTTATAACAACCGGATCCATATTGAAATAAACCGACAGGCCACCGCAAACTCCTGCTAAAACAGTTTGTTCCGGATCGCGATAAAGTTTTCTTTTTCTTGTTTTCTGTCCTGCCAATGGCTCTTCCTCCCCAGCCTCTTCCGAGAAATTTTCAGGAGTACCCAAGGTTTCGATCAGCTCTTTTACCCACTCAAGAGTAACCGCCTGGTTTTTTCCACTTGTTTTTTCTGTAAAAATTTCTGCAATTCTGGCTTCAATATCAGCAAAAATTTCGCTGCCTTCTTCATCTTTACCAAAGTAGTTTTTCAATACCACCATGTATTTTTGCAGCTCTTCATAAGCGTCTTCTTCTATATGAAATATAGTACCGCTAATATTAATTGTCAATGTCTTTTTCATTTTTATTGAGTTTTAAGTTTTTACGATTTTCTGATTTTAACGATTATGCCCTAATGGTTTTAATTCTTCTCACTGCACTTGCCAATTCTCCCCATGATTCCTCCAGGTCGGTTAAAAAGACCAAGCCTTTTTCTGTCAATTCATAATATTTTCGTGGCGGTCCCTGAGTAGACTCTTCCCAGCGATAGGATAATAATCCGTCATTCTTTAACCGGGTTAGCAATGGATAAATTGTACCCTCAACTACTATCAGGTTAGCATCCCGCAAGCCACCTATAATGTTTACTGCATACACCGGTTCATTCTTGCAAACCAATAAAATACAATACTCCAGTATCCCTTTTCTCATTTGTGCTTTTGTATTCTCTAATTTCATGATTTCTGACTTTTTAATTGTTGTTGTTTTCAATTTTATATGAAACTAACGATTCCACACTTCGCCTGAAGTCATCCAGTCTTCTGCCACGAGCGGTGACTCAGTTTCTACTTTAAACTGAAAAGACCAATGAGCAAATGTTTTATCATCAATCATCCAATCTTCAACTTTCATTGCTTCCTCCTGCTCTAATTGAGAATACTGTGAATAAACATCAAAGTTGGCCATATCTGTCATCCAGTCCTCCACTGTTAATGCATCTTCTGTATCCACATCAAAATTTGCAAGGTAAACATCTGCCTTAGTTGATGATGAATTGAATTCGCCAGAGTTATCGACCATCGCAAACGCGATTTCGTTAAAACTAACAGTTCCCGACAATGATTTTCCCAGATTCTGCGCCTGTACATTTAAACTCAGCTCGACTAAAATTAATGCCAATGCTACTAATCTTGTAGTTGTTTTCTGAACATTGTTTTTTGTTTTCATGACTTATCCTCCTATTGTTTTATTGCTATCAGTAAAATGTTTTGTAACGTTTTCAATTATATGACGCACAATTTTTAAAAGCGTTACACCTTGTATAGTACTTTTTTTAATATGCTTCCTTGTGGTTACTGGTACTTTGTTATACAATATTCTAATTTTAAAGCAACAACACACAAGAAAAACAAGCGTATAATTCTCATATACATTACCTTACACACATTTCTGTCCAAATATTAATGAAAGTAAAAATGTATTTCCAGTAGCAAAAACTGAAGAAAAAATAAAATTGTCTTAACGAGTAAAATCTATAAATTGAATAATTTAATTCTACCAGATTGACCATATAATGCCACATCTAAGTGTTGTCTTTTCAATTTCTACTTCATCAAAATTTTTAACCGAAGCTTTAGCTATGCTTTGCAAATTTTAATTGGTTCAAATTGAAAATACAAGAACATCCGATACGACATTTTACAATTAAATTGGCATTCGTTCTTGATGGAACTTTCCATGAGAATTTGGAGATTCCTTTCACAACTTCAGTAATAAAGAAGACTTCTTTAAATTTGCTGGCTCCTCCCATAATTTAAAGTTGCATGCCAAACTTTAAAGCTTGGTGTGAATTACTACCAAACGCCATTAAAACTGCACCAATCATTACCTGGCATTCAACATTTAAAGTACATAGATCCTTACATCGAAACAGGAACTTCCAGTGCTTAACCCTAGCCAAACCCATTAATACAATCAAATTTGCAGGCTACTTATTTGTTTGGAATGGAGGAGATAAACTTACTAACCATCTTAATGATTGCCTTTTCATGTTTCCACGACTGATCGTTATGCTCCAACCAAAAGGGGTAGGAAGTAGTTACGATAACCATATCAAGCTCTTCAACAAGCACAATAAGTTGTCCACCATGTCCCCACGCAATACTAACATAATAATCGTTTGCCTTGGCAGTCCACCAATGATAACCGTATCCAATATCACGAAAATTGCCAATCCTTTTTACAAAGGCTTCATTTACAGAATAGGTTTGAAGCGAAGCTTTTACCCAGTCTGATGAGATGATCTGTTTCCCCTCCCACATACCATCGTTAAGATATAATAGTCCGAATTTAGCGGCATCGCGGGCACTAAGATGAAGATCGCCACATCCGTTATTGTGGCCTTCCGAATCCTGCCCCCAATCGCCTGGCTCAATTCCTAGCGGAGAGAATAATTTTTCTTCTGCGAAAGCTTTCAAATTCATTCCGCACGACCGATCAACAATTATCCCCAACCAATTTGATGAAAGATTGCTGTAGTGAAACCTGGTTCCGGGATCATCAACCAAAGGAAAATGTTTAAGAAGAGGTGGATAATTACCTGATAAAAGACCATTCCAAAGAGCTTGGTCGTCCTCCTCTCTTGGGTATCCCGACCGCATTTCTAACAAATGTCGCAAGCTTATCTGCTCTTTCCTGACATCGATGATATTTTCGGATATTTCCGGAAAGAAATCCAAAACCTTTTGGTCAACGCCAGAAAGGCAACCTTGCTCCAGAGCAATTCCTACCAAAGCCGAAGTAATACTCTTCGTTACTGACTGAAGTCGATCCTTCTGATCAATGACACCTTCGTTAAAATAATCTTCAGCTACTAAATATCCGTTCTTAATCACAAGCAAACTATAAAGGGTGTTTAACTCAGTCGCATTAACATACATTTTCGCCACAAGATTAGAATCCAGCCCTTGTTCGACAGGTGTTGATACCGGCCAGTCAGCTCTGTCCAATGGCTTATAGTCGATTGAATTTATATCAGCTGATGAAGAACTACACGCTACTAAAGTGGTTAGAATAAAAAATGCAGAAGTGATCTCGATGAAGAATAAGTAAACAATCTTTGAAGTCTTCATAATGAGTCTTTTATTATGATTTCCGTTAAACGAATAAAAAGCAAGCATTTAACTTTAGGCTGCCAAACATACAATTCAAATACAATTGCAGCAGAACAACAAATTTAAGGCATACTACATAAAAAATCAAAAATCTTCAATTAATAAAACAGGCTCAGCTGTAATGCCTTTAAATTAATCTATCAGCATTGCGAATGCCTTCTACAATAAATATTTGAGCTAAAAGCTATCTGAATGAGTATGTTGTGTTTCCATCATTCTGCTGCTTCGGGGATTAGACAGGCTGCATAAAACAAAAAAGAGCTGAAAATCAGGTCTCTGCAACCTTAACTTTCAACTCTTAATGCTCCCCAGGTTGGACTTGAACCAACGACCTACGGATTAACAGTCCGCCGCTCTAACCAACTGAGCTACTGGGGAAAATAATTCCCGTAAATAAAGATAAAAAATAAAGCGCTACATGATTGTTCACATAACGCCTCTTGGGCTCCCCAGGTTGGACTTGAACCAACGACCTACGGATTAACAGTCCGCCGCTCTAACCAACTGAGCTACTGGGGAAGGTTTTTTTATTCCCTTCTTTTATTTTTAGAGAACGTTGCTTTTGAAAAGCGATGCAAAAGTAACAGCTTTTCGTGAAACTCAAAACATTTTTCAAAAAAAATATAAGCTTCATCAATCAATTATCCCTACTACATCTCAAAACCAATTCAATTTAATATTGTTATACTCTTAATTACTCAACAGAATTACATTTAAATTCATACAAAATGAAAAAAATTACAAAACTTTTATCAGCATCCCTTGTACTTGGCTTCCTTATTGTCTCAAGCTTTCAGGCAAAAGCCCATTGCGAAATCCCATGTGGAATTTACGGCGACTCTGTTCGCATAGCTTTGTTATACGAACACATTGAAACAATTGAAAAGTCGATGAACCAGATTAACGAACTTTCAAAAGCAGAAAACCCGGATTACAACCAGCTGGTGCGATGGGTTATGAACAAAGAAGAACACGCAAAAAAAATGCAAGACATTGTTAGTCAATATTTTCTTCACCAACGAGTTAAGCCAACCCTGGCAAGCGACGACGAAGCCTATCGGAAGTACACCAAACAACTTGAATTACTGCACCATATACTGGTGTTTGCCATGAAGAGCAAACAAAGTACCGATGTGGCTATTACCGAAACACTGCGCGAAAAAGTACATCTGTTCGAACATGCCTACTTTGGCGACAACCACAAGCATTAGAACTTAAAGTATTACCGGAAAGGGCCTTACTACAAGGTCCTTTTTTTATGCTGTTTTTTGCTTCAAAAAACCACGACCAACCGCAATTAACAGGCAACTGTCAACTGTTTCATTTATTCGGGCAATGTAAAACGTTTTTAATCGTTATTTTAGCTTAAAATATTATTTATGATCCCAAAAATTTCAATCATAGCAGCAGCAGCTGAAAACATTTCGTCAGCCTGCATAACTGCAACGGTAAATAATGCAGAGGCCCTTGCCCTATCGGAACCAGAGAAGGCTTTTCTGGAGCAAAAATTTGAAAAAGAAGATATCTGCAGTATCAACAGGTATCCGCATTTTATCTTTTTTGGAAAAATTAAAAGCGAAAAACTACCGTATCAAAAATCAGAAATGGCAAGGGTAGCAGGCAATACCCTTTTCGACACGTTGAAAAATACCGGAGAAAAGACGGTTCAGCTTTTTAATTTCAGCGAACCTAATTTACTCCTTCCTTTTTTAGAAGGCCTCCTGTTGGCTTCGTATCGTTTTGATAAATATAAGAAAGAGAAAGATGATTTTTTAATTCATGAAATAAGAATTTGCGACACACAGATTACCGAAAAACAAATTACCGAGCTTGCAAACACCACAAAGGCCGTTTTTGTTGCACGTAGTCTGGTAAACGAACCTCTGTCGTATTTAACCGCACCAAAATTCTCCGAAGAAATTGAAAAACTGAGCAGCGAAGCAAGTTTTACGCTTGAAGTATTTAACAAGAAAAAGATTGAAGCCCTAAAAATGGGGGGTTTGCTTGCGGTTAACAAAGGTAGTATCGACCCGCCAACGTTTAACATTCTTGAGTGGAAACCAGAAAATACAACAAGCAGCCAAACCATCGTTCTGGTTGGAAAAGGCATTGTTTACGACACCGGCGGTTTAAGCCTGAAACCCACACCTAATTCGATGGATTATATGAAAGCAGACATGGGTGGAGCTGCAGCAGTGGTGTCGGCTATTTATGCCGCTGCGTTAAACAAACTACCAATTCATATTGTAGGATTGGTGCCGGCAACCGACAATCGACCCGATGGCAACGCTTACGTGCCCGGAGACATTATTACTATGTTTGACGGAACTACCGTTGAAATTAAAAATACAGATGCAGAAGGCCGGCTCATTCTTGCGGATGCATTGAGTTACGCAAAAAAATACAACCCGCAGCTGGTAATTGATTGCGCAACATTAACCGGAGCGGCCGATATAGTTGCCGGACCCCACGCAGCCGTTGTTATGGGAAATTCGGAACAACACCTTAGCGCATTAAAAGAAGCGGGACTAAAAACTTTCGAGCGCCTTATCGAGGTGCCCCTTTGGGAAGAATATGCTGCTCCGTTAAAATCGCCAATTGCCGATTTAAACAACCTTGGCACCCGCGAAGGACAATCTACAATAGCCGGGAAATTTTTGGAACACTTTACCAGCTACAACTGGATACATGTGGACATGGCCGGTACAGCATTCCGAAAAGAAAAAGATGCCTATCGCCCTTCGGGTGGAACAGGTTATGGCACCAGACTTTTATACAATTACCTTAAAACGCTCACTATCCAGTAATTTTAAACAAACAACTACATCGGTGTAGAAACAAGAGCATGCTTGTTTCAATTAAATAAATTAACTTTGCAGCGCTTAAAAAAGAGCAAATTATTTGAAACAAAATACAATGGCAAAACAAGATACAATACGAATAGGAATAACTCACGGCGACATTAACGGCATTGGATACGAAGTAATTTTAAAAACACTTTCTGATCCGCGTATTTTTGAAATGTGTACACCTGTTGTTTATGGCTCGCCTAAAGTTGCAGCCTATCATCGTAAGGCGTTAGATATTAACGACGTTAGCTTTAACCATGTTAGAAACACCAAAGAGTTATTGCACAAAAAAGCAAACATTATAAATTGTGTTGATGAAAATATCCGTGTAGAATTGGGAAAATCAACACCTGAAGCAGGAACTTCGTCGTTTAATGCACTCGACCGGGCTACAAGCGACCTTCAGAAAGGATATATCGATGCATTGATTACTGCCCCGATAAACAAAGACAATATTCAAAGCGAAGAGTTCAATTTTCCGGGACATACTGAATTCCTGGCACAAAGTTTCGACACCAGGGACTATGCCATGTTAATGGTTAGCGAAACCATGAAAATTGGAGTGGTTACAACACACATACCAATATCCAGGGTGGCTGAAAGCTTAAACAAGGAAACGATACTTTCTAAAATCAGAATAATTTCGAAATCACTTCAACAGGATTTTGCCATTACCAAACCCCGCATTGCCGTTTTTGGTTTAAACCCACATGCCGGCGATAACGGACTTATTGGTAAAGAAGACAAGGAAATTATTCTTCCGGCAATTATTCAGGCAAAAAAAGAAGGCATTATGGCATTGGGACCATACCCTGCTGATGGTTTTTTTGGTTCAGAGGACTACCGGAAATTTGATGCAATACTGGCCATGTACCACGATCAGGGATTAATTCCGTTTAAACTGGCCTCGTTTGAGCGCGGTGTTAACTACACGGCAGGATTACCGGTAATACGTACATCGCCCGCACATGGAACAGCATATTCAATCGCCGGAGAAGGCAAAGCATCGCCCGAATCGTTCCGCCAGGCTTTGTACCTTGCCATCGACATTCATAAAAACCGTAGCATTTACCAGGAAATAAGTAAAAACCCATTACGAAAATACGACATCAATCCAAACCAGGTTGATGAGAGTGTTGACATTGAAGCTTCAGAGGAAGAAGAGACTTTATAAGCCCCTTGTTATGTACGAATTTATAAAAGGTAATATTGTTGAAATAAGTGCTGCAAATGTGGTGATTGAAGCCGGAGGAGTTGGCTATTTTGTAAATATTTCGCTCAACTCTTACAGCGTGCTCAATGGTAAAAAAGACGCAAAATTATTTCTGCACCAGATTGTGCGCGAAGATGCACACACCTTATATGGTTTTGCCAACACCAGCGAGCGCGAGCTTTTCCGTAACCTGATATCGGTAAACGGGGTAGGCGCCAGCACTGCAATTATGATGCTTTCGTCGCTTAGCCCCGATGAATTAAGAGCAGCTGTAACCACTGAAAATGTGGCAGTTTTAAAGGCCGTAAAAGGAATTGGTGCAAAAACAGCTCAGCGTATTATTATCGACTTAAAAGATAAACTCGGAAAAATACCCGAATCAGGTCAAATTTTATCCGTAGCAGACAATACTATCCGAAATGAATCGTTATCAGCATTAGTTATGCTTGGCTTTGTTAAGAAAGATGCTGAAAAGATAGTATCGAAGATACTTCAGGAGCAACCTGAAGCCACAGTGGAGAGCGTGATAAAACAAGCATTAAAAAGGTTGTAAAATGAAAAAATAAAGGAAAGAGTAAGGAAGTATTCTTTCTTTAAAAACCTTTTGAAGAAGTAATTTAAGAGCAATGACACTAAGCCGAAGTTTACCAAAAATATTCTTCAATTTTATTCTATTTTTCACCCTGGCGTTTCCTTTTACAGGAATAGCGCAGGAAGTGCCCGAAATAGATACCACCGGGCCGCTGCCCTACCCGTTTCAAGATCAGCCGGCTTTTGGTTACACCATGCAGGATTCGTCGAAATTATACCTGAACAAACCCAGTAATATTCAATACGAAATTGAATACGACCCCGTGTTGGGCCAATATGTTTTTTACGAAAAAGTGGGTTCGTTAAACTATCGCTTGCCACAAAGTATGTCGCTCGACGATTATATGGAATACGATTTTGACAAATCAATTCGCGACTACTGGCGATCGCGTACCCAACAGGAATCGATAGATGCGCGCGGTGGCCTCTTACCAAAACTTACCATTGGCAGCGAGGCATTTAACCGTATTTTTGGTGGAAACACCATAAACATTCAACCACAAGGCTATGTTGAAGTTAGCTTTGGCTACCAGGTAAACAAAACCGACAACCCATCAATACCGGAGCGCTTACGAAAAGTACCTACCTTCGATTTTGATGAAAAAATACAAATGAATGTTACCGGCCAAATCGGTACAAAAATGAACATGCGGGTAAACTACAATACCGAGGCAACTTTTGATTACGAAAACAAAATGAACCTGGAGTATACCGGCGATGAAGATGAAATTTTAAAACGTATTGAAGCCGGAAACGTTTCGCTTCCGCTGAATGGTTCCTTAATAACCGGTGCATCAAACCTGTTTGGCGTAAAGGCCGAAATGCAGTTTGGAAAGCTTACGCTAACAACACTTTTCTCTCAACACCGTGGCGAATCAAAAACGGTAGAAACCGAAGGCGGAGCACAGGTAGCCACTTTTGATATTTCGGCAGCCAATTACGATGCTAACCGCCACTTCTTTCTCTCGCAATATTTTCGCGACCATTACAACGAATGGCTTAAAAGCACCGCCGTTCCACGTTCTCCCATCACCATTAACAAGGTTGAGGTTTGGGTTACCAACAAATCCAATGATTTTGATGATTCAAGAAATATTCTTGCTTTTCAGGATTTAGCCGAGCACGACCCACACATTTACAACAATATCCCTGAATTTCAGGCAACTCCCGGGCTGCCATACCCTGCCAATCAGTTTCCGACTAACGGCGCCAACGGCTTGTACGAGCAAATGAGTACCACCTACAGCGCGGTTCGTCAGGTAGAAAATATAACCAGCGTAATGGCGCAGTTTGGAACCGACTTTGTTGGCGGAACAGATTTTGAAAAAATTGAGCAAGCCCGAAAACTTAACGAATCAGAATACACTGTAAACAAACAACTCGGTTATATCTCGCTAAACAGCTCGTTAAACACCGACGAAGTATTGGCGATAGCCTACAATTTTACCTACAACGACCAAACGTATCAAGTAGGTGAATTCTCGACAGATGGTATTGATGCCCCGAAAACCCTGTTTATGAAAATGCTGAAAGGAACCAACCTTTCGCCGGGCCGCCCCACCTGGGACCTGATGATGAAAAACATTTATAACCTGAATGCCTATCAGTTAACCAGCGACGATTTTGAACTTAATGTTGTGTACCAAAACGACTCTACCGGTACCTACATCAACTATTTACCCGATTCGCGTATTGAAGGTCATATCCTGCTTGAGGTTATGCGGCTCGACATGCTAAACTCTCAGCTCGATCCAACTAAAGACGGGGTGTTCGATTATGTTGAAGGCATTACCGTAAATTCAAACTCTGGGCGCATAATATTCCCGGTTGTAGAGCCATTTGGCAGCCACCTAGCAGACTCTATTCAGGATCCGAATTATATCGAAAAATTTGTATTTCAATCCTTATACGACTCTACACAAGTTAAAGCCGAACAAGATGCCGAGCACAACAAATTCAGGTTAACAGGTAGTTACAAAGGCTCCTCCAGTTCCGATATTGCATTGGGGGCACTAAACCTTACACAAGGTTCGGTAACGGTAACCGCTGGCGGACAAGTGCTTACCGAAAACGTTGATTACACCGTAGATTATACGTTGGGGCGTGTAAAAATTATCAACCAGGCCCTGCTCGAAGCCGGAACTCCTATACAGGTTTCTACTGAAAGCGAAGACCTGTTTACCATGCAGCGAAAAACCCTGATGGGTACCCACGCCAACTATGCATTTTCAGATAATTTTAACATTGGTGCCACCATGTTGTGGATGAACGAACGCCCTTTAACAGAAAAAGTGGATTACGGTCAGGACCCTATTTCGAACCTCATGTACGGATTGGATGCCCGCTACAATACCGAAGCACCATTTATTACCAAAGCCCTTGATGCACTGCCATTTTACAGTACAACAGCAGCCTCGGCAATTGATGTTGAAGCCGAGTTTGCCCAGTTGGTGCCGGGAAGCTCAAAAGCCATTGATGGTGCGGTATATGTTGACGACTTTGAATCCACAAAAACGGCCATCGATATGCGTACGCGCTCATCGTGGATGCTGGCAAGTACACCACAATTCCAAAACGATTTATTTCCTGAGGCCAACTTAAACAATTCGCTGGATTACGGCGTAAACCGTGCAAAACTGGCCTGGTATAATATCGATCCTTTATTCCTGAGAAATAATTCGCTCACTCCTGATCATATTAAGAACGACCGGGACATGCAATCGAACCACTTTGTGCGCGAGGTATTTGAGCAGGAAATATTCCCCGAGCGGGAGTTTACAACCGGCGAACCAACAAATATTGCGGTGCTCGACCTCGCCTTCTACCCATCAGAGCGTGGACCGTATAACTTCGATGCCGGAAACTCAAGTTACTCTGCCGGTGTAAATTCCGATGGTAGCCTACGCGCACCTGAAACGCGCTGGGGAGGAATTATGCGCGAAATTCAGACCAGCGACTTTGAAAATGCCAACATCGAATACATCGAATTTTGGATGATGGACCCCTTTGTTAACGACACCATGGGCGAACACCAGGGTGGTGATCTTTACTTTAACCTGGGGGAAGTATCGGAGGATGTGTTGAAAGATTCGCGAAAAGCGTTTGAAAACGGGTTGCCAACCAGTGCTGAATTAACCAACATTGATACCACCATTTGGGGTCGGGTTTCTACACAGCAATCATTGGTTAATGCTTTTGACAATACTACCGATTCGCGCCAGTATCAGGATATTGGTTTTGACGGTATTAACGATGAAGATGAACGTTCACATTTCCAAAAATACCTGGACGAGTTGCGACTAAAAGTAAGCGACGATGTTTACCAGGAAGCTTTAAACGACCCGGCTACGGATAACTTCCATTACTACCGCGGATCGGATTACGATGAGCAGGAACTGGACATTTTAGAACGTTACAAAAAATACAATGGCCCCGATGGCAACTCACCAACATCGGAAATGTCGCCGGAAAGCTACCCTACTTCGGCAACTACACTACCTGATATTGAGGATATAAACGACGATAATACACTAAACGAATACGAACGTTATTACCAGTACAGGGTAAGCTTGCGCAAAGAAGACATGGAACTGGGCAATAACTTTATTTCAGATATTAAACGTAGTCGTGTTGAACTTAAAAATGGCGAAATTGGAGAAGTAGACTGGTACCAGTTTAAAATACCGGTGAACACTCCCGAGTCGGTAATCGGTAACATCAGCGATTTTAACTCCATTCGGTTTATGCGTATGTTTATGCACGGATTTGCCGATCCAACCGTACTGCGCTTTGCCACACTTGACCTGGTGCGTGCCGACTGGCGGCGTTACACCGGAGATATACTGGAAGATGAAGCCATACCTTCTACCAATGCCGAGTTCGACATTTCGGCGGTTAGTATCGAAGAGAATTCAAGCCGCGAACCGGTAAACTATATTTTACCACCCGATGTTTCACGTGTTATCGACCCGGCAAATCCGCAGTTACGCCAGTTAAACGAGCAATCAATAGAATTAAAAGTAACAGAGCTGGAACAAGGCGATGCCCGTGCTGCCTACAAATCGCTTTACATGGACTTCAGAAGATACTCTACTTTGAAAATGGAAGTACATGCTGAAGAAATTGAAGAATACCCATTGGATGATGATGAACTCTATTTCTTCATCCGCATGGGATCGGATTACAACTACAACTATTATGAATACGAGGTTCCGTTAACCTTAACTCCTGCCGGAAATTACAACGGCGATATTGAGAGCGACCGTTACATTGTTTGGCCCGATGCTAACCGCATTAATATTCCACTTGAATTATTTACCGACCTGAAACTGGAACGCAACGATGCCATGCGCATTGAAGGTTCGGGTATTTCATTACTGGATATTTACGAAGGTTCGCACGATGGTTGGAACGACGGTAAAAACCGGGTGAAGGTTAAAGGTAGCCCCAACCTGGGTAACGTTGAAGTATTTATGATGGGGGTGCGAAACAAACGCGGACAGGTAAACACCGGACCAAAATCGGTGATTGTTTGGGCCAACGAGCTGCGCCTGACTGATTTTGACGACGAAGGTGGCTGGGCAGCCAATGCAAGGGTGTCAACCCGCCTTGCCGACCTTGGTAGCGTTGTGGTTGCCGGACGAAAACGTACTGCCGGTTTTGGAAGCATCGACGAAAACATTAACAGTCGCTCGATGGACGACCT
Source organism: uncultured Draconibacterium sp. (assembly GCF_913063105.1). Lineage (GTDB taxonomy): Bacteria > Bacteroidota > Bacteroidia > Bacteroidales > Prolixibacteraceae > Draconibacterium. Next base: position 51,003 of record NZ_CAJXYQ010000020.1, read on the forward strand.
CAATGAAATTGATGTGGCTGCATCAATCGACTGGGGACGCTTCTTCCCTGAAAAAGCAGGTGTTCGTATACCCATGTACTATGGTTACTCCAACAGCACCGCTACACCAAAATACGATCCGCTGAACCCTGATATTGAGTTGAAAGAGTCTTTGGATCATGCGCAAAGCAAAACTGAAAAAGATTCAATAAAACAAATGTCGCAGGATGTGGTGGAACGCAAAAGCATCAACTTTACCAATGTAAAAGTTGAGCCTCAACGACAAAAAGAAAAAACACATTTGTGGGACCCTGAGAACTTTGCGGTTACCTACTCCTACAACGAAACATCAAAACGAAATATTACCACCGAATACAATGTGGATAAAACGCATCGATTGATGTTCTCGTACAACTACAGCAACCGGCCAAAATTAATTCAACCACTTAGTCAGGTTAAGTTTTTACAAAAGGGACCACTAAAATTAATCGGTGATTTTAACTTCTATCCGCTGCCAACCCAAATTTCATATCGAACTGATTTATTCAGGAGATACCACGAAAAACAGTCGCGAAACATTACCAATCCGAACTTAATTTTACCGGCTACCTACGACAAAGATTTCCTTTGGAACCGGTATCTTGATATCCGTTACGATGTAACCCGCTCCTTAAAATTTGATTTTTCATCGCGCGGAACCTCACGAATTGATGAACCCGAAGGCCGTATAAATAAAAACGACGATGATTACGAGTGGAAGCGCGACTCCATTCTTACTAATTTATGGAACCTGGGACGCCCAACCGTATACAACCACAGTTTTAACGCTACCTACCAGGTGCCTCTAAGAAGCATAAAAGCGCTTAACTTCATGAGTGGAACAGTTAGATACTCGGGCTCCTACGAGTGGGCTGCAGGGTCGTTAACCGATGACGATATTAATGTTGGTAATATTATTACCAACTCACGCAACCTTACCTTAACCGGTAATGCCAATTTCCAGACGTTGTTTAACAAAGTACCCTATTTTAAAGAGGTAAACCAAAAATTCAGGCGAACAGGACGGGGAAGAAACAGCATGAACCGATCAGCAACCAGAGGGCGTTCTAATCAACAACCGGAGCCGCTGCAAAAGAAACAGGAAGAAACTTTTACCAGCAGTATGAAATTGACAGCCGACCAGGGCCAGAAAATTGCGCACAAATTAAATACCAAAAAGGTAAAGGTGCTGGTTACCGATGTAGATGGAAAAGTTGTTCCGGGAAAAACAAATATTGTAGATGCCAACACCATTGAGTTTATTCCTACCACTGATGTGCGCCAGGCCATGTTAACCGTTACAGGAAAACGTGGCGATCAACCATTTTTAAAAGACGTGCTTGACATAACCACACGAATGGTGATTGGCGTCCGTACTTTTTCGGTTACCTACAGCAAAAACGGAGGCTCGGTATTACCGGGGTTCCTGCCCGAGCCAACCTTATTTGGTACAGGCAAATTTAGTGGCGATCCGGATTGGGGCACACCAACTGCCAGCACCAAACTGGCACCAGGGTTACCATTCCTTTTTGGCTGGCAAGATCGAGACTTTGCTGTAAAAGCCGCTCAAAACGGTTGGTTAACAATCGACTCTCCCCTTACCCAGCCATACCAGATTATGGAGAATGAGCGCATTAATTTACGCGCCCTGTGGGAACCGCTCCCCGACCTCCGAATTGATATTACTGCTAACCGCTCGATATCGAAAAATATTACTGAGTTTTATAATTACGATTATGGCAGTGGTACTTTCGTGCCTAACAGCTATTCTGAAAGCGGAAACTTTAGCATGTCGACATTTACCCTGGGAACGGCCTTTTTTGCCATTGGCAAAGAAGAAGTAAGCAGCTCTGATGCTTTTGAAAACATGAAAGATTTTCGCCGTGTTATTGCCAACAGGCTGGCACAACAACGTGGAACCAGTGGTGGATACAATCCCAACACCCCCCACCCTAACTACCCGGGATATCCCGATGGTTACGGACCAAACTCGGTTGAGGTTCTTGTTCCGGCATTCCTCGCAGCCTACCAAAATAAGGACCCGGAGAACGTTTCTTTGGGCATGTTCCCCTCGTTAAAATATATGCGCCCCAACTGGAGCATACGTTACGAAGGAATGGTTTCACGTATTCCGGGATTAAACCAAATTATGCGTTCGTTGAATTTCCAGCATACTTATCGCTCGAGCTACAATATTGGTTCGTACGCCACCAACCTCAACTTTATTGCAGCAGAAGATGGCTATACCATGGTTCGCGACCTGGCTGACAACTTTGTTCCGGCCTACGATTTTAACTCGGTAAGTATTGTTGAAGCATTCAATCCGCTTATTAATATTGATATTATGTGGTTAAGCGATTTAACTACCCGCGGTGAAATAAAACGATCGCGCAACCTAAACCTATCCTTGTCAAACAATCAGCTTACCGAGATTTTAAGCAGCGAGTATATTTTGGGTGTAGGCTATCGGTTTACACACATGGATTTGATAATAAAAACCAAAAACTCGCAACAGGCCTATTCGAACGATTTGAATGTCCGTGCCGATATTTCGTACCGTAAAACAAAAACCATATTACGCCAGCTTGATGAAGCCAACGACCAGATTACAGCCGGACAAGGTAACTTTACCATTAAAACATATGCCGATTACCGATTGAGTGATAAATTTGAAATGCGCGTGTATTACGACCGAATTATTAACGATCCGTTTACATCGTTATCGTATCGTACTACCAATGCCAACTTCGGAGTAAGCTTCAGGTTTACCTTATCCAATTAATTGTTAAACCAAGTTTATTTGCGAATCAGATTTTTAAGCTTATGACAACATTATTTTGATTTTTCAAAAAAAACGTTTTTCTTGCAGAAGATTAAATTTAAAAAATGCAAAAAATAAATACAATATGGCTTCCGTGGTGGGGTCTTCTTACGTAAGTTAGGAGTTAAAGAGCCATATTGCTATTTTTAAAAATATGACTGACCTGCTTCTAACAAAAGCAGGTTTTTTTATGACAGATAAATAATTATGAGAACAAACAATAACATTTGGTGGTGGCGTAGCAACTTTTTACAAATATCGTGAAGAGAGGATACGTCATTGTACAAATTAAGAACGGCTCATCGAAATTCACGATGAGCCGTTTTTAGTTTAAACGCCTTATATACAGGAATTTTACAATTGAAATACAACAAAAAAGAACAAAACAAAAAATACAAAATGGAAAAACTAAATTTTAAACCGGTTGTAAGAAAAATACTTGCCGACACGGTAACGCCCGTAAGTGTGTACTTACGCTTGCGAACACTTTATCCAAAATCGATTTTGCTCGAAAGCTCTGACTACCACGGCGTTGAAAATGCCTACTCGTTTATCGCTTTTAAACCTATTGCCGATTTTAAGGTAAACAATGGCGAAGTTAGCATAGACCTGCCGGGAAGAGAAAAGCAAAATTTTTCGCTATCGCCCGACCGGATTTTACACGATGAGCTTGACGCTTTTTTCAAACTATTTAATGTTGATTCAGAAGAAATTGAATTGCCGGCCAATGGTTTATTTGGCTACCTGAACTTCGATGCTATTCAGCATTTCGAAAGTATTCGTTTTTCGGCCGACAAAAAAGAAGAATACCAAACGCCCGAAGTGAGTTACAGTTTCTATAAATATGTGGTAGCTATCGATCACCACAAAAACCAGATTCACATTGTTGAAAATCTGCTGGAAGGCGAAGAATCGCAGATGGATTACATTCACCACTTACTGGTAAACCTTAATTTTGCAACATCAGCCTTTGAAACCCGGGGCAACGAATCGTCGAACATTACCGACGAAGAGTATATGCACATGGTAACAAAAGGAAAAGAACATTGCTACCGAGGAGATGTATTCCAGATTGTGCTAAGCCGCCAGTTTTCGCAAGAATTTGTTGGCGACGATTTTAACGTTTACCGGGCTTTACGCTCAATAAATCCTTCGCCTTACCTGTTCTATTTCGACTACGGATCGTATTCAATTTTTGGTTCGAGCCCCGAGGCCGAAATCCGGATAAAAGACAATAAGGCCTACATACACCCCATTGCCGGTACCTTTAAAAGAACGGGGAACGATGAACGCGACCGCGAACTGGCTGAAGAGCTGAGTAAAGACCCAAAAGAAAATGCCGAGCACGTGATGTTGGTAGATTTGGCCCGTAACGACCTTAGCCGAAATGCAGGCAATGTTATCGTTGAAACCTATCGCGAGGTGCAGTTCTTTTCGCATGTTATTCATTTGGTTTCACAGGTTTCGGGCGAGATAAGCAACGACACCAACCTGATAAAGGTTTTAGGCGAAACTTTCCCGGCAGGAACATTATCGGGCGCGCCAAAATATAAAGCCATGGAACTTATCGACCATTATGAAAATCAGAACCGGGGATATTACGGCGGCTGCATTGGCTACCTCGGTTTTGATAATTCGGTAAATCATGCCATTATGATTCGTTCGTTTTTAAGTAAAAACAATAAATTGTTTTACCAGGCAGGTGCCGGTGTTGTAGCCGATTCGAAAGAAGAAAGCGAGCTGCAGGAGGTAAATAACAAACTGGCTGCATTAAAAAAGGCAATCTTAATGGCAAAAGAAATCAACTAAAAACACAAAACGATGAAAATACTAGTTATTGATAATTACGACTCATTTACCTACAACCTGGTGCATGCCATAAAAAAGATCTCGGGCGAACAGGTTGATGTTTTCCGCAATGATGAAATAACCCTGGAAGAGATTGACAAATACGACAAAATTGTACTTTCTCCGGGGCCGGGCATACCTGAAGAAGCTGGGTTATTGCTCGACATAATTAAAGCCTACGCTCCAACAAAAAGTATGTTGGGGGTGTGCCTTGGTCATCAGGCCATAGGCGAAGCTTTTGGCGGCACCTTGCATAATATGAACCGAGTTTTGCACGGTATTGCCACACCGGTAAAACTAACCGCTAAAAAATCGCTTCTTTTTACAGATTTACCTGAAAGTTTTGATGTGGGCCGTTATCATTCGTGGATTGTTAAAGACGAACAACTGCCCGAATGTTTTGAAGTTACCAGCTACGATGAGGACGGGCTTGTAATGTCGATGCAGCACAAAGAATACGATGTACAAAGTGTGCAGTTTCATCCCGAGTCAGTGTTAACTCCGTTGGGAGAAAAAATGATTGAAAACTGGTTGTATCCGAACAAATAAGCAGGTAACCGGTGTAAAAAACTCAAAAGCTAAAACTCAAAAAAAAATGAAAGATACTTTAGAATACCTCTTTGCTGGAAATACACTAACACGAAACCAGGCAATGGCAACCTTAACCGAAGTAGGAAAAGGCCAACACTCGGAAGCCGAATTTGCCGCTTTTCTGACGGTTTTTAAAATGCGCCCGCTGCATTCTGAAGAACTGGCAGGTTTTCGCGATGCGATGGTGAATTTGAGTACAAAAGCAGACCTCAGTGCCTACAACGCCATTGATGTGGTTGGAACCGGTGGCGATGGAAAAAATACCTTTAACATTTCAACCCTGGCGTGTTTTGTAGTTGCCGGTGCTGGCGTAAACGTAACTAAACACGGTAATTATGCTGCCACTTCAACCAGTGGTTCTTCAAATGTGCTCGAATTTCTGGGCTACGAATTCAGTAACGATACTTCAAAACTTAAAAGTGATTTGGAAAAAGGTAGCTTTTGTTTTATGCATGCCCCGCTTTTTCACCCGGCAATGAAACATATTGCACCGGTTCGACGGGCTTTAAAGGTACCCACATTTTTTAATATCCTGGGGCCAATGATTAATCCGGCAACACCAAAATACCAGGTACTGGGAGTAAATAACAGTGAAAATTTTAACCATTACAAAAATGTTTACAGCACACTGGATGTTAACTTTGCCATTGTGCACAGCATGGACGGTTATGATGAAATTTCGCTTACAGCCGACACCCACATTTGCACAAATAACGAAGAAAAGAAATTACCGCCAAGTGCTTTCGGAATGCAGCAAATTACTCCTGAAAAACTTTTTGGAGGAGAATCGGTAGAAGATGCGGCTAAAATTTTTATTGAAGTTTTAAGTGGGCACGGAACGCCCGAACAAAAAAATGTGGTAATTGCCAACGCTGCCGTTGCACTGCAGGTTGTTTTTAACGACAAATCCCTCACGGAGTGTGTTGAAATAGCAAAGGAATCGTTAAACAGCCGAACAGCACTGCAAAAATTAGAAGCAGTTACAAACCGCTCCTTCTAGAGCAACAAACAAAAAACAATGAATATTCTGGACAAAATAATTGCAACAAAAGAAAACGAAGTAGCTAAGCAAAAACAAAAGGTTAATGTTGAACAGCTGAAGAAATACCCTGGCTTTGCACGAAAATGTAACTCACTCAAAGAAAACCTGTTAAGCCCAGGAGCATCGGGAATTATTGCTGAATTTAAGCAAAAATCGCCTTCAAAAGGAGAGATTAATTTTGCGGTAAAGGTTGAAGAAGTAACTAAGGCCTATACCCAGGCCGGCGCGTCATGTCTTTCGGTATTAACCGATTACGAATACTTTGGAGGCACCCTTGCCAACCTGGCCAAAGCGCGCGAAGTAAATCCGACAATTCCGATTTTGCGGAAAGACTTTATGATTGACAGCTACCAGATTATTGAGGCCAAAGCCTATGGTGCTGATGTTATTTTGTTGATTGCTGCCTGTTTGGAAAAAAATCAGGCACTGGAGTTAGCTAAATGCGCCAAAACACTTGGCCTCGATGTGTTAATGGAAATACACAACGCCCAGGAACTGGATATTGTTAACGATTACGTTGACATTGTTGGTGTTAACAACCGTAACCTAAAAACCTTTGAGGTAAGTGTGGAAACATCGGTTGAACTTTCGAAACTTATTCCGGATAATTTTGTAAAAATATCGGAAAGCGGCCTGGTGGGAGCAACTGAAATTAACTACCTGAAAGAACACGGATTTAAAGGCTTTCTTATTGGCGAAACGTTTATGAAAACGGCTGATCCGGGTGCTGCCTGTAAAAAGTTAATTGAAGAGATTGGCGATTAATAATTATCCCTGGATGGGATAAAAGGGATGAAATGTAACAAGAGAATAGATGACAAAAAATCTGAAAATAAAAGTTTGCGGGATGAAATTCACCAAAAACCGCGAACAAGTAGAAGCACTCGATGTTGATTTGCTGGGCTACATTTTTTATGCTCCATCAAAACGATTTGTTGGCGATTCGCCAGATACAGGTTTGTTCCAGTCGACCAAACCGAAGGTGGGTGTTTTTGTCAACGAAAATGCATTTGAAATTCTGGGCCTTGCAAAAAACCTGGGATTTAAATACATCCAGCTCCATGGCAAAGAGAACCCGAAATCCTGTGGAATATTAAGAAATCAAGGTCTGCGTGTACTAAAAGCTTTTCCTATGGATGAGGAGTTTAATTTTGCAGATACCAACGTTTTTGAAGGAGTTGTTGATTATTTTCTATTCGATACTAAAACGAAACAACATGGCGGATCGGGTAAAAAATTCAACTGGCAACTACTGGAAAACTACTGCGGAAACACACCCTTTTTCCTAAGTGGAGGAATTGGGCCGGATGACGCAGCAGAAATTAAAACGCTAAATCATCCGATGCTGGCCGGGGTTGATTTAAACAGTGGATTTGAAGTTGAACCCGGGCTAAAAAACATTGATGAACTAAAACGATTTATAACTGAATTAAAAAAATAATGTACGAAAAATGATCGTACCGGATTATAAAAGGCATCTTCCGGCTTCGGTCTTCCTGCTACCAACTTTAATAGTATGAAAGGAGCATGGCCTAAGGAACACAAAAGGATATAAATAAATTAATCATGCGAGTTCCACGGGTATCGACCATCAAATATTTAACAGAGATCATATATGTTTGAAATACAAGATATTAACTAAATTATATTCAAGTGAAATACCAAGTAAACGATAAAGGATATTACGGAGAATTCGGCGGGGCATGGATTCCGGAAATGATGTTCACCAATATTGATGAACTAAAACGCCGGTACCTCGAAATTATTGAAGCCGACGATTTTAAAAAAGAGTTCGACCTTCTGTTAAAAGACTACGTGGGGCGTCCATCGCCATTGTATTATGCCAGTCGCCTTTCGGAACATTATGGCAGCAAAATTTACCTCAAACGCGAAGACCTTAACCATACCGGTTCGCACAAACTAAACAATACCATCGGGCAAATTTTGTTGGCACAAAAACTGGGAAAAACACGCATAATTGCTGAAACTGGTGCCGGCCAGCATGGTGTGGCTACTGCCACTGTTTGTGCACTAAAAGGCATAAAATGCATTGTATACATGGGGGCTTTAGATGTGTCGCGCCAGGCCCCAAATGTAAAGAAAATGAAAATGCTTGGAGCTGAGGTTATTCCCGTTCACAGTGGCAATAAAACACTAAAAGACGCCACCAACGAAGCCATGCGCGATTGGATTAACAACCCGGTAGATACCCACTACATTATCGGGTCGGTGGTAGGGCCACATCCCTACCCCGATATGGTTGCACGTTTTCAGTCGGTAATTAGTGCCGAAATGAAACAGCAATTACTACAAAAAACCGGATCAGAATTACCTACGCGAATTCTGGCATGTGTTGGTGGGGGAAGCAATGCTGCCGGTGCTTTTTACCACTACCTCGATAACAAAGAGGTGGAACTGGTAGGCGTTGAGGCAGCCGGAAAAGGAATTAATACCGACGAAACTGCAGCAACTTTGGCTGTTGGCACACCGGGTGTTTTACATTCAAGCAAAACAATGCTGATGCAAAATACCGACGGACAAATTACCGAACCCTATTCAATCTCTGCCGGCTTAGATTATCCGGGAATAGGCCCTTTACATGCGCATTTGCATAGAAGTGGACGCGCTAAATTTTTAGCCGCAACCGACGAAGAAGTGCTACAGGCCGTATTGCTGTTAACTCAAAAAGAAGGAATTATTCCGGCATTGGAATCAGCTCATGCATTGGCAGCTCTGGAGAAAATAAAAATGAATCCTGATGATGTAAATGTGATTAACCTATCGGGTAGCGGTAATAAAGACATGGAAACCTACCTGAATTATTTTGGCTATTAAAACAGTACCTGGCTTCAAAAATACAGCAAGTTAAAATACTAATTGTCTAATGCTTTGAGCTGCCAACCTAAAAAAAACAAAATAAAATGAGTAACAGAATTAATCAGCTTTTCGAGAGAAAAAAAGAAAATATATTCTCGGTGTATTTTACCGCCGGATACCCTAATCTTAACGATACCGTTGAAATTATTCAGCAACTGGAAAAAAATGGTGCCGATTTAATAGAAATTGGAATGCCTTTTTCGGACCCTACCGCCGACGGACCAACCATACAACGCACCAGCGAAATAGCCTTGCAAAACGGCATGAACATAAAATTACTTTTCGAGCAACTAAAAGGTATTCGAAAGTCGGTTTCAATTCCATTGGTTTTAATGGGTTATTTTAATCCTGTGTACCAATTTGGAGTAGAGGCGTTTTGCAAAGAATGTGTAGAGATAGGAATAGACGGCACCATATTACCCGATTTGCCACTTGATGAATTCGAAAACGACTACAAAACAATTTTTGAGCAAAATAACCTGCACAATATTTTACTGATTACGCCCCAAACTTCAGAACAACGTATCACACAAATTGATAACGCCAGCAACGGTTTTATATACATGGTTTCATCATCATCAACCACCGGTGCAAGTAAAAAAGTAGAAGATTTTCACCAGGATTATTTTGAACGGGTAAAAAACATGAAGCTTAAAAATCCGCGCCTCATCGGCTTTGGTATATCCGATCATGCAACTTTTAAAAACGCCTGCAAATATGCCAACGGAGCAATTATTGGCAGTGCTTTTGTCAGCTCGTTCAGAAAAGAGGTAAAACCGGCCGATTCTATTTCAAAATTTGTTAAGCATATGCTTACTCCTGTATAAAACATATCGTATACTTTTGGGCAGTTAAAAACAGTGTTAAGGAATGTTATGAAACACAAATGGGGTTGAATCGGCATAACTTTCAATCCATCAACCAAATAAATGAAAAGACACAAAAATGCCTGCGTTAATTAGTGTTAAAGAATATTTTGCAACATACTTTATTTGAATTTTGCTTGTTAAATTGATAACGAACAATAAAAGAAAAAGCCATGTTAGAATACGCAAAAGTAATTCTGCCCAAAGTAAGTTTTAGCAAAGAATTGTTCAGTAAAGAGTTAGCCAAATGCATTAATTGGGTAGAACCTGTTCAGGTACAGGAATTATATACCTGGTGTTACAAAAATTTTAATCACATGTACCCCGATGTTTTGGCAGATGCCTTTTCGAACATCGCGGCTTAAAAGTATGAACCGGGCGGGAAATTTTCCCGCCTTTTTTATGGTTAATAAACCAAGGGTAATCTCAACCAATTGCTTAACCAACAACCGGCAAATCCTTTATATTTACGCTACGTTTTCCTAAATATCACTTCACTTTTTCTGAAGACGAAAATCCAAACCTGGGCTTTACCACTCATTTTCAGGCATTTTACAAAAACCAGAAAATTTGCCCCCTGGGTTACAGTTTTTACACTATTCTATAACATAAAATTTCTTATCGAATCATCTTAAATTCATACATCATTAAATCGGTAAGTATGTTTGAATACGCAAAAGTAATTCTGCCCAAAGTAAGTTTTAGCAAACAATTATTCAGGAAAGAATTAAGCAAATGTATTAACTGGGTAGAGCAAAACCAGGTAGAAGAATTGTATACCTGGTGTTGTAACAATTTTAATCACCAGTACCCCGATGTTTTAGCTGAGGCTTTTTCCGACATCGCGGCGTAAGTTAAATTCAGTTTCTAACCGGGCGGGATTAACCCCGCCTTTTTTATGGGTAAACTTCAGGCTGCCATCTGCAAAAGCCTCCTTTTTGTCAGCAAACAACATTCAAGCCCCCAACTAACCTTATATCAATACTTTCTGTGCTTTTGTGTGCTGTATTATGTAGTTGGTTGATAAAAAAACCGGCGTATTTCTCCATTCCTTAAGTTTGAACAAAAAGCTAAAATGTTCGGAAATCGTTCAACAACAATTTCCAACAGGTAAACAACATTAAACAGGGGGTTCGGGGAATTAGAGAACGTTAACAGCGGCACTCCATTTTTTTACATAGAAACAGAATTAAACAGCATTTAAAATGTAAAAAGTGCAAGTATCTGACCGGCTGGCAGATAAACAGACTCCCGTTTCCCCGACGGGAGTTTTCTTCTTTTTTGAAGGCAAGAACAAAAGCGAAGGGTTTAAACGCTTGAGTATTAACATAAACTTTATCAATTAATCGAGCACAGAAAATCATTTAACAAAAAACTATGACCGCAGTGCAGGTATTAGGCGATAAATTTTAATCAACAAATTGAATCATATGAAAAAACTACTTCTACTAGTTGTGGCTTTGTTTTGCGGGGTGAGTTTAATTTTCGCCCAAACAAAGCAAATCAGGGGTACGGTTACTTCATCACAAGATGGAATGCCTATACCCGGTGTTTCGGTTGTAGTAAAAGGTACTACCTCCGGAACCACTACCGATTTGGACGGTAACTTTACGTTCACCGCTCCTGTAAATGAAATCCTTGTGTTCTCCTTTGTTGGGATGAAACGCCAGGATGTGCCAATTACCGATGCCTCGGTATATAATGTGGCACTTGATCCCGATATTATTGGTGTTGACGAGGTTATGGTTGTTGCTTATGGTACGGCCAAAAAAGAATCGTTTACCGGCTCGGCAGGAGTTGTAGATAACGAAGTGCTCAGAAACCGACCTGTTGCTGATATATCGAAGGCACTTGAAGGGCAGGTAGCCGGAGTACAAACAACTTCGGGCACCGGACAACCGGGTGAAGGAGCAGAGATTATAATTCGTGGTTTTGGATCGATCAACTCCAGCAACAATCCCCTGTATGTGGTTGACGGAGTGCCTTTTGATGGCAACCTGAATTCAATAAACCCGGGCGACATCGAGTCGATGACCATTCTTAAAGATGCTTCGGCAGGTGCACTTTATGGCTCTCGTGGAGCAAACGGTGTTGTAGTTATTACCACCAAAAAAGGGCAATCAAAAGAACTGTCGGTTGAGTTAAAAGCAACCTACGGTTTTTCAAGCCGCGCCATAAAACCATACGAAACCCTGAGTACTGCCGACTTTATCGAAGCATCGTTTCAGGGCTACAAAAATGCCTTAATTTATACTGATGGTGTACACCCCGACCTGGCCGGACCAATGGCAGTAGAAGCAATGAAAGGAAGCACCGGTATATTTGGTTCAAACGAAATGTATAACCCATACAATATGCCGGTATCTGAACTAATCGATCCACAAACAGGGCAGGTAAATTCTTCAGCCAAATTACTTTACGAATCAGACTGGCTGGATGAAGTAACCAATGGCGATGCTACCCGCCAGGAATATCAACTGTTTATTAATGGCGGTTCTGAAAACTCGAAAGTATTTACATCGCTGGCTTACCTTAAAGATGAAGGATTGTTAAAAACTACTGACTTTGAACGTATCTCGGGAAGGATTGGTGCCGAGCTTACACCAAAAAACTGGTTAAAATACGGAGGAAATGTCAATTTCTCGAAAACCGAAACCAATTATCTGGGTTATGATGGAACCACATCAAACTCGAATGTTTGGTATTCTGCACAATTTATGGCGCCCATTTATCCGGTTTATGTTCAGGATGAAAACGGAAATCCTATTTTATCTGAAACCGGGACGAAACAATACGACTACGGCTTAACACGTCCGGCAGGGGCCAACCCTAACTGGAACCCTGTAGCCACGTTGTTTGAAGACTCTTACGAAACCACAGCAGATAACCTATCGGGCAGATTTCATCTTGATTTACTGGGTATTGGTATTGGCAATAAACTGGAGGGCTTAAGCCTTTCGGCAAATGTAGGTTTTGACTACATTAATACCAACCAAACCATATATTGGAACCCTGATTTTGGAAACGCAGCCACCATTGGCGGATACCTCGATAAAATTAATCAGCGAAGCCTGTCGTATACCATTAACCAACTGGTGCGTTACGAAAAAGACTTTGGCAAGCACAGTTTTAATATTTTAGCCGGACACGAGTTTTACAAGCTTACCGTAAACGAACTGGAAGGTGCAAAATCGGGGTTCCCGTATTCGGGTATAAAAGAACTGGCACCGGGATCAACTACATCAGGCCTTACCTCGTTTGAAGATAATTACTCCATCGAGTCTTTCCTTTCGAACCTGACCTACGATTATGCCGACAAATATTACCTTTCGGCCAGTTTCCGTACCGATGGTTCATCGCGTTTTCACAAAGATTATCGCTGGGGAGAATTTTGGTCGGTTGGCGGCTCATGGCGCATAAGCGAAGAAAGCTTTATGGAGGAAATGACCTTTTTTGACAACTTAAAACTTAAAGCAAGTTACGGAAAACAAGGAAACGACAATATTGGTACTTTTTATGGCTGGCAGTCGCTTTACAACCTCGATTGGGCAAATGCCAACCTCAACGGGGCCTTGCTTTCGTCGTTAGAAAATACCTCGATAAAATGGGAAGAAAACAATAATTTTAACGTTGGTATTGATGCCGTACTTTTTGATAAATTTGATATTAGCCTGGAATATTACCGCCGACGCACAGTGGATATGCTAATGGAAAAACCCATGGCAACATCGCTCGGTTTCGATAGTTATTGGGCCAATGTTGGCGAGATGCTTAACTCCGGTTTCGAATTTAACTCGAACCTGAACCTGATTTCGAACCCAAATTTTGTGTGGAATGCAAACCTGAATCTTACAACGCTTAAAAACGAAATTGTTGAGCTGGATGGCGAAACCGACCAGATTGTTAATGGCAACCTCATCCAGCGCAAAGGCGAAGAAATTAATTCGTACTACCTGGCCCAATCGGCAGGTGTTGATGTGGCAACAGGAGCGCAACTGTACTGGGTTTACGACCTCGATGAATTCGGAGATCCCGGAGAATCGTACATCTCCAACGATTTCCAGAAAGCTTCACAAAGCAAAAAAATATCGGGTAGTCGCATTCCTGATTTGTACGGAGGTTTTGGAAGTAGTTTCGTACTTTACAAAAACTTCGATATGTCGTTTATGACTACCTTCTCGCTTGGTGGTGAGGTTTATGAAAGCGTTTATGTAAACCTGCTGAACCCGATTTACATTGGAACCAATTATGCTGCAAATGTTGAACGCGCCTGGCGTAAACCCGGTGATGTAACCGATATTCCGCGCATTCAGAACGGTACCGGTTTCTCGCGCCCGTTTACCGATAGCCAGCTGATTGATGCATCGTATTTTGCCATAAAAAACATTACCGTAGGCTACACCTTACCTAAGAACATCCTGCAAAATGCCGGAATCGAAAGTGTACGTGCCTTCGTTTCTGTTGATAACCTGGCCATATTCTCTCACCTCGACGGGATGAATCCGCAGTACAATTTTACCGGTTCAACCGACTTCTCGTACACTCCGGTAAGAACAAGTCTTTTCGGAATCGAATTAAAATTTTAAAACATTCAGATCATGAAATTATATAAGATCCTTTTTCTGTTATTTTTAACAATTGTAGGTTTCTCGTGTCAGGATGAACTTGATACCAACCCTACAGACAGCACATCGGGCGATGTTTTATTTTCCGATGTACAAAAAGCCAATGTGGCACTTAACGGTATTTACCGCGCCATGTACGTGGCCGAAGAGTGGTCGGCGAACTGGGCCGATGAAGAATTTGGCGTTACCGCATTTATGCTTACCTACGACCTGATGGGTGAAGACATGGTGCAAAACGAAGGCGGTAGTGGCTGGTTTTGGTTTGACTACATGTATAATGTAAAATCAGACTATACCCATAAAAGCGGACGCCCCTATTCGGTGTGGTTTTTCTATTACACGGTTATTTCGAATGCGAATTCAATTATTGCGGCAGCAGATAATATTACCGGTGCACCATCCGAAATTAATAGCCTTATCGGGCAGGCCTATGCCTTGCGTGCCTATGCCTATTTCAGCCTGATTCGGTTTTACCAGCAAACTTATATGGGCAACCAGGATGCTCCGGGTGTGCCTATTTATACCGAACCAACAACCAATGCTTCGGAAGGTGCACCACGCGGAACAGTAGCTGATGTTTACACTCAAATTGATGCCGATATCGAGCAAGCCATTTCTTTACTGGATCCTGAAGCTGCTGCACCACGAACTCATCCGTCGCATATCGATTATTATGTGGCCAATGGCCTGAAGGCACAGATTGCTCTTGAAAAGAATGATTGGGCCACAGCTGAATCAGCAGCAACTACTGCCATGAGCGGTGGTACCACCATGTTAACGCGCGAAAACCTTGAAAATGGCTTTGCATTTAACGATGCCAATGCACGCACAGTACTTTGGGGCTTGCAACTAATTGCTGAACACGCTGATGGATACCAGTCGTTTTACGGACACATGGATGCCAGTGCCCAGTTTTATGCCGAGAGTGCACGTAAATGCATCAGCACCTGGCTGTTCGACCAAATGTCGAATAACGATGTAAGGAAATATGTATGGTGGAACGGACCACTTGATGTGGATGCCGACCTGGGACCAGCACTTAGTTACAACCAGTTTAAATTTCAGTTTTCAGATCCAACAAACGCTTTGGGCGATTATATTCTGATGCGCCATGAAGAAATGATGCTGATAAAAGCTGAAGCCCAGTGTATGCAATCGAAATATCCACAGGCAAGAACCACGCTCTATGAACTTATGGCAGAGCGCGAATTAAACTACGACATTTCAGGCGTAAGCGATGCCAATACATTAACCGTTAATGATGCCAACGGTCCAACAACACCCGCTGGCGGTTCATCAACCTTACTCGACGAGATTATTCTGCAACGCCGCATTGAGTTGTGGGGTGAGGTAGGTCGCATTCTGGATATCAAACGATTAAAAACAGGCTTCTCTCGCAACTTTGCCGGTAGCAACCATACGCAAAAATTGCTTTCGCGCAATACACTCGATCCTGAATATCCTGATTTTGTGATGTCGATACCACAATCGGAGTTTGATGGTAATAAGAGTATGAACGAGGTAAACGACCAAAACCCATGGGCCGACAATTAAAAATTACGAATTATGAAAAAAATACATTTATTACTAATAGTCTTTGTTCTGGCCCTTGTAGCATGCGACCAGGACAATATTGGGGAATTGTACGAAACCAATTCGTATGTGGCTTTCAGCTCATCAATTGTTCCCGAGAACATTCTTTCAGCCGACAACAACTATTCGGTAAGCGTACAAATTGCCCGTTCAGATTTAAATGAGCAAACCACTGCACAGGTTGCCTTAGAGATGAATGATAATATTGAAGGATATTTTGGACTGGAAAGCTCATCGGTAAATTTTGCTGATGGCGAAGGAACAGCCTACGCTAAAATTGTACCGCTGGTCGACATTTCGCAAATAGATGTTTCGAAAGTTTATGAGTTTAAACTGACTCTGGAAGGCGACAATGTTTCGGAATTCTATAACGAAACCACCTATCGGGCCTCATTTCTGCTCACCTACCAGTCGATTGGTTCCGGAACATTTAGTTCAGAGTTTTTTGGAGGCGAATGGACAGTTCAGATTGAAAAAGCACTTGAAGCTGATGTGTACAGAATACTTGATTGTTATACCGAAGGCTACAACATTTCGTTCTCGGTTAACAGTGAAAACAATATTTTTTATTCCACCCAACAAACGGGCTATGTAGACGAAGACTATGGTATGGTATCGATAGAAATGCCTGATGCCGACGAACCCGACTCGTACTACATGGGCGAACCCTATCGCGATGGAAAAACTTGTTTCCTGCTCGGGCGATTTACGGTTGATGCCGGAAGTTACGGACATTGGTACGAATTTGTTACGCTACCTTAACCAGTTGGCAAAAAAACACTTAACAAAAGGGCTACCTTCGCGGTGCCCTTTTTTTATTTTATCCACCCTGCTTTTCGCTTCCACTGCCTCATTTCATTTTGCCTTTCAGCAAAATCTGCAGGAGCCAACTGCTTTTCCAGTTTTGCCTGGTTACGCATTCGTTCTGTTTGCTCCGAAAGCGGGTTTAATCCGATTGCCTTTCGTCTTTCATCCACCTTTTCTAAATCATCAACTGTGTTCGCACTCAGTTCACCATTTATATCCCAATCGAATTGAGTGCCATAAAGCTGTGGTTTTTCTTCAAACACGGCTATACGATCGGTCAGATAAGCCAAATGCAGGGGATTGGCTTTCTTTTTTTCCACCGCTGCTTGCAGCAAACTTTTGCATTTTCTCATAAATACCGGTTGGCCAATGGCATGCTGAATAACCAGCCAGGCTGCTTCGGCAGCTTCTTCCCCCACTTTATCGATGGTGGGGTATCCAATTTCATTTATAATTTTATTTAAAACCGCAGCATTCTGCTTGTGCAAACGCTCCATTTCCGGGTGATATGCATTTCCCAAAGCTCCGGTACAAATAAGGTGTTCCCTCATGGCCAGATCGGCATTTTTTAAATCGATTATGTTGTTTGCATAGGTGTTTAAATCCATACCACCGAAGTAACAAAAATTATACGAACCTGGTTCCATCCAAGCAGCAACCGCTCTTATGTAAGGTTTATTTTTCGAATATTTTTAGCTTGTTCAATCCGATTAATAATCGAATCAATAATGGCATCGTACAGTTTTTCTTTTAAATACTGGTCCTCTACTCCAAAATCAATGTTCGGATTATCGTTAACTTCCACCACATAGGTTTCGCCATTAATAAACTTCAAATCAACCCCATACAAGCCATCTCCGATAAGTGATGCAGCCTTTTGTGCCACGCTTAAAACCTCAGCAGGAACCTCCTCCAAAGCCACCGTTTCGTGTGCACCTTCTTTTTCATCACTGTTGCTATTCCAGTCGTAAATTTGCCAGTGGCCCTTTGTCATAAAATATTTACATGCATACAGTGCTTTATTGTCCAACACACCTATTCGCCAGTCGAAATCAGAAAATAAAAACTCCTGGCACACAATCATATCTGATGTTTTAAAAAGTATGTTGAGCTGTGTTTCTGCTTCTTCCCGGCTGTTCACTTTTACAACTCCCAATGAAAAGGCACTATCGGGTTGCTTTAGAATTACCGGGTAAGAAATCTGGCTGAGCAGCTCCTTATTTTGAAGATTTTTTGTGAGTGCAATGGTAATGGGCGTTTTTATTTTATTTCGTTTTAGCAGCTCGTGCTGATAAATTTTATTCGAACATCTTAATATCGACCAGGGATCATCGATTACAACAAGTCCTTCGGCATACGCCAAACGAGAAATGTCGTAGGTATAATGGTTTACATTGGTAGTTTCGCGAATAAATAACGCATCAAACTCATTAATTTTATCAATATCATTCTGGGTAATAAATTCAAGATAAACACCTTTTCTGTTGGCTGCTGTCACAAACTGCTTTAATGCCTCTTCGTTTGAAGGAGGGTTCGTCTCTTTTGGGTTAATCAAAACAGCCAGATCGTATTTATAATTGTCGAGTTTTGGGTAATTGAAACGTTTCTTATTAAGATACTTAACAGCAAAATCATACATTATTTCCTTATCCTCAGCAGGCATATTTTTTATGGTTAACACTTTCATATTTTTTATCAACCATCTCTCATGCTTTACAAAAGTTATCCGAAACAGTGGTGTTTCAAAAAGTTGAAACAGTTTTTGAGTTAATAGCTTATAGCGTTTTTCTGCTGTTTCGCCAAAATAAATATTCAGGGACAAAATATTTTTATCACACCTCTGCAACTCCTTGTTTATCAAGTCCTCTAACTCAAATGTTGCCGACTTTATAATTTTAATGTTTTTGAAGTCGCGAATGGTAACAATATTCGGAATGGCTCGTTGTCCGCGAGCCGAAGCCAATAACGACACATAATAACCAAAGCTTTGGTATTTGTACGAACTGCAAAGGTTAAAAATACGCAAGTCCGGATTGTTGTGGTAATCAGAATTGTTGATGTATTCTTTTACCGAAACTATTTTTGCGTTTATATCCGATCTTTCCCACTTATACGGCTTATCGATTACAATAATATTTTTGTGGTATTTTTGGGCATCATGGTTAGACAATACCAGCTCCATTTTTAGTGCATCTTCGTCCTCGTTGTAATAGTGCTTTAAGGTTTTTAGGGTTTTAAAACCTCTATTTTTATACCAGTGCACCAACCTTTCATTTTTGGCTCTAACTTCAAGCAGAATGCGGCTAAACCCATTCTCTTCGCCAAAATTAATCACATAATCAAAAAGAATTCGTCCGATACCATTGTTCTGGTACTGGTTTAAAATTGCCATCGAGTAGAACCTCAATGTATGTTTGTATTTGATTAGAACTAAAGAACCAATTGGTTCCTTCTCTGCAGTCTCAACGATAAGTACTTCCTGAGATTTACTTCTAATACCATATCTCAGGTTTTCTTTTGTGTTTTGCTGGAAAACAGGAAAAACTTCCTGTTCAAGATTTACCAAAAAAGATAAATCCGTATCAACAGCATTTCTAAAATTGATTTTCAAGTGTACAGTTAATCTATCTACTTATTTAACAAATAATATTCACACACGGAGAACACCTCCCAAGTTAACCACGCCATTAATAATCCTCAATCCACCCTATTCCCAAATGCTTGTTTTTAAAACAAATACAACCTTAAACATCAAATCACGACAGGATGAATCAGACTGCGCTAATGTATGAAAATTAACATTACTTGGTTGTTGTTTTTTCTTTTTACCAGCGTATTTTTTTTGTGTGTTCCGGCCTCTAAAATAACCATCTCAAAACCAGAGTTAAACAAGTTAACAGCCAAGCAATTAAAAGTTAATTACGCTCAAAAAATTCAATATTAAGTTTTTTCACCAGTGTTTGTTGTTTGTTGGGTTGTTGCTGAATGGCCCGTACCACATTCATTCCCGAAATTACTCGCCCAAAAGCAGCAAATCCTTGCCCGTCGGGGTTACGTTTGCCGCCATAATCCAGCTCGGGCTGATCACCAACGCAAATAAAAAATTCGGTTGAAGCAGTTCCGGGCTCCATTCGCGCCATCGACAGGGTTCCGTCGAGGTGCTTTATGCCGGTAACAGCAGTGGTTTCGTGGGCTATTGGTGCAATCCCATCAAAACGTGGCTGAGTATAAATACCCCCTTGTATTACTTCAATTTTAACCGGACTGTCAGGCTGGTTATCGGGGCGAACCACCCGATAAAACAGTGCATTTTCGAATGTATTGGCTCTTACATGCTTTAAAAAATTGCCGGCTGTTATGGGTGCACTAACGGTATCAAGTTCAACAATAATGCTTCCCAGGCCGGTTCGCATTTCAACCTGCGGCAGTCCTTGTCCGCCAGCCAGAAAAGCAATAAACAGGGCCGGAAATAAAAAGAATATGGATTTCCTTATCATTTATGTTCGATTTTATTTTTTACTTGCAATCAAATGTACAAAAAACGACGTGCCCCAGGCATAGCCGGTATTAAAAGAAAGTAAATTATCATGCAACGATTTATCGTTTTACTGAGCCTGCTGCTATTGTCGGCAATGGCCATATCGCAAAACACCCTTCGGGTATTTCTCGAAAACCAACCTGAAATAAAAAGCATTGAGCAATTGGCCTGCACTAGCTTTTTTACTGAAAAATACAAGGTTATGCTGGAGCAACCACTCGATCATCGCCACCCCGATAAAGGTACATTTTTGCAGCGGGTAATTATTGCCGATAAAGGCCCCGACCGGCCTGTGGTTTTTATTACCGAGGGCTACAACGGCGGCTATTCCGAATCGGCCAACTACATAAACGAGCTCAGCCCCATGCTGGAGGCAAATCAAATTTGTATGGATCACCGGTATTTTGGCGAATCGTGGCCCGAGCCGCTAAACTGGGATTACCTGACTGTGCGCAATGCTGCTGCAGATCATCATCATCTGATTGAACTGATGAAGAACTATTATTCGGGAAAATGGATAAGTACCGGCATTAGTAAAGGCGGACAAACCGCAGTGTATCACCGCTGGCTTTACCCCAACGATGTTGAGGTAACTGTACCTTATGTTGCTCCACTTAATTTTGGTGTTGAAGATGGCCGCCACGAGCCTTTTATTAAGACTATACCCGGTACTGCCGCACAACGTAAAAAAATAGAAAATTTCCAGCTTGAAATGCTAAAAAACCGTGCGAAACTACTCCCAAAACTTGAGGCCTTGTGCCGGGATAAAAACTACACATTTCGTGTTGATTTGGATGAAGTTTTTGATTTATGCGTTTTGGAATATCCCTTTGCCCTGTGGCAGTGGGGTCGATTAACCGACCATGTACCGGAAGCCAATGCCCCCATTGATCAATTGTTTGAACATCTGATGCTGGTTTCGGGCCCTTCGTATTTTGCCATTGAAGGCCACGAAGGTTACAAATCATTTTTTGTTCAGGCAGCCCGCGAACTGGGTTATTACGGCTACGATACTCAACCATTTCAGGCTTTGCTAACCATAAAAACAGCAAAAGGCTACCTTCCGCGCCTGTTTTTACCTAAAGAATTACAAGTGAAGTATCAGCCTAAAACAGCAAAAGCGGTAGGACGTTTTATTCAATCTACTGATGCAAAAATCCTGTTTATTTATGGCGAATGGGATCCATGGTCGGCATCAGCATTTGAAGTACCGCAAAAACAAAATTTTCTTAAAGTTGTAAAACCCGGGGGAAGTCACAGCACACGCATAGCCAATTTACCACAGGTACAAAAGCAATTGGTTAAAGAAACGCTCGAACGTTGGCTGGCAACTGATATACAAGTTCCTTAAAGAAAAAACATAGCTACACCGGCCACCGTAATAATAGCGCCAAGAATCTCTTTCCAATTCACTTTTTCGTTAAAAAGTAAAATAGACGGACCAATGATTAGAACCGGAACAATAGCCATTAAGGTTGCCGCAATACCGGTTTGCGTGTGTTGCACTGCCAACAGCGAAAACGAAACACCCAGAAAAGGGCCAAAAAAAGCGCCAACGGTAATGCGTTTCATTGCCGGGCCATTTTTTAAGGCTGTCCATACCCGTGGCCAACGTTTAATAAAAACAAATAGTATTGAAAAACCCACAATGCCGGTAAGCACGCGTATTTGTGTTGCCGAAAAAGCATCGTAATCGCCCATTCCCTTTTTACTGATTACCAGTCCGGCCGCCTGCCCCAATGCGCCCCCAAGAGCCAGTAGAATACCTTGAATAGGGTATGACGATTTTAATTTTCGCACTTTTACGCCGTTTTCTTCCGATTTTTCACGTTTCAGAATAACGATTATAATTCCCGACATGGTTACGGCCATACCCAGCCAGCTCTGTGACGAAAGTACCTCGCCCAAAAGCAGCCATCCAATAAGTGCGGCAAAAGGTGGTGCCAAAGCCATTAACAGCATGGCTACCCGGGCACCAATTACCAGGTATGATTGAAATAAGAGCAAATCGCCGATAACAAAACCAATCAGTCCGGAAAAAGCCAGCCATTTCCAGGCATACAGGCTTGCATCGCTTGGAAAGAAAAAACCCCGGCTAATCCAACTGTAAACGCCAATCAGAAAAAAAGCAATTACTAAACGTATTAGATTAACGGCCAGCGAACCAACCTTCTTTCCTGCCGACTCAAAAGCCAATGCTGTTACTGTCCAGAAAATGGCAGTAAGCACACCCGCGATTTCTCCAAAATGATTTTGCATGCGACAAAAGTAAATATTTCGGCGAGATGTAAGCCGACCAGTACAAGGTAAACGCGAAATTTGACAGAGGAATTAAAAATGAAATGCCCGGATAGTCAGTTCATTTCAGAAATAAAAAAAAATCCTGGCACCATTGCCAGGATCTTTTGTCCTCTTCTCTAGTCCTTAAAAAAACAACTTAATAAAGTCACAAATTCATAATTGGCTCTCCTCCTCTTTCTTTATCACAACTTAATTGTCAAACAAAAAACTAAATCTACTCTTCTATGCTTTTCTTTATCTCTTGGTTTGTACTTACAAATATATCTATTACTATTAAAGTAGATGCTAACATTTTTGCTGATTCGACCACTGTAAATAACTGATTTTAAACTACATTTTTGCCTAAACAAAATAATATGCACTTACCAGCCAGGCATAAAAAAAACCGTTTTGCTGATTATACAAAACGGTTTTTAGCTATTATTCTGCTAAAATATTACTTATTCAAAAAATCGGCAACGGCTTGTCCCAGCTCCTCGCCTCTTTTGTTTTTTGCAACAATTTTACCATTCTTATCAATTAGCAGGCTTGATGGAATAGAGCTTACAGCATATATTTTTGCTGCAGCATTATTCCAGTATGCCAAATCAGAAACATGGCCCCAGGTTAAACCATCGTCTTCAATGGCCTTTAACCAGGCATCTTTGTCGCGATCGAGCGACACGCCAAAAACACTAAATCCCTGATCTTTATACTGTTCGTAAGTTGCTACCACATTTGGGTTTTCTGCCCGGCATGGTCCACACCACGATGCCCAGAAATCGAGCAGGGTTAATTCGTTTTTCGAATATACATCCGAAAACTTCACGGGATTACCATCCTGATCGTTTTGTGTAAAATCAGGTGCTGTTTGGCCTATTGCCACCTTTTTAAGCTGTTCAATCTTTGCTTTTAAATCGATAATTGCAGGTACTTCATCCAGTTTTGGATCAAGTGCAGCAACCATAGCTTCCAGTTCTGCCTCATCTTTTTCATACTGAATACGACTTAAAAAGAAAGGCGTAACATACGATGCCGGATTGTTTTTCACAAAGTCTTCCTGCAAGGTATTGGTACTTTTGTACAAGGCTTCAACCTGTTCCATTAATTCGTTGGCTTTTGCGGTATCGCCTGCTGCACCTGCAGTGCGGGCTTCCTGGTATAAACCCATGTATTCTTCACTAATTTTTTGAATTTCCTTGTTTATGGTATTAAACTCATCGTGAGTTGCTGATCCTGTAACTTCTGCTGCAAAAATTGAATCGGCTTTTCCGCTTACAGTCATGTTAGCATTTTCAACAAAAACGATGGTTTTTGCCCGTTGCCCGTTAACCGAAAGGTAATACATATCGGGAAATGCCACTTCGCCTTCCAATACAGCAACACCATCTACAATATCAGCAGTGTCAATACCGGCCCATTGTCCCTCGGCACGTTGCTCCAATATAATTTTTCCTTCAGCACCTTCCAGATTTACATTAATTTTGTAACCTTTTTGCTGTGAACAGGCGAACAAGGCCACACTTAAAATAACAAATAATAGTTTTCTCATTGTACAGTATTTTATATGAATTGAATTCTCGTCGAAGATACGCATTCTGGACATTCTTCAAAACGATTGATTTCAAATAAACAATACTATAAAAACGATTTTAGCTAAATTGCACCTATTAATCGTATTGAAGATGAATAAAAACGTTGCACTGGTACTTTCGGGCGGAGGTGCCCGCGGAATGGCACACATTGGAGTTATTGAGGAGCTGGAATCACGCGGATACAACATTAAAGCGATTGCAGGAACCTCAATGGGTGCATTGGTAGGAGGAATATACGCCGCCGGAAAACTTAAGGAATTTAAACAGTGGGCGGTTTCGCTCGAACGGCACGATATGTTTCGGATGGTTGATTTCTCGTTTGGCGGAAATGGCCTGATTAAAGGAGAAAAAGTACTGGGTAAAATTCAGGAATTTGTCCCCGACACCCTGATTGAAGAGCTTCCAATCAACTATTCGGCTACAGCGGTTGATTTAAAACGGCGAGAGGAAGTGGTATTCAAAAAAGGGAGTTTGTTTAATGCTATTCGTGCATCTATTGCCATTCCCACCGTTTTTACACCAATAACTCATAATGAAGCTATTTTGGTGGATGGTGGGGTTATGAATAACCTGCCCATTTCAAACGTTGTGCGCAATGATGCTGATTTGTTGGTTGCCGTTCATGTAAATGCAGCTATTCCCATTCCTCATCAGTTTAAAAATAAGAAAGATATACTTGAAAAAGAATCGGCTTACAAAAAATGGATGAATGAATTTTATGATTTCCTTCACCTTCATCATCCAAAGGAAAAAAAAGAACGACTTGGATTTTTATCACTTATTGATCAATCGCTGGCAACAGGGATGTTAAAACTTGTTGATCATGCCATAGAAAAAGGGAAGCCTGATGTTCTAATTAATGTGTCGCGTGATGCCTGCGGAACGTATGATTTTTACAAAGCAAACGAACTGATTGAAATGGGACGTTATTCTGCCATTCTTGAACTGGATAAATTAAAATTTAATGCCTGAAATACTCATTATAAATAATGCCGAGCCAGGTATCACCAAATTTGCCGACCCCATCATTAAAATTGTTCAACAAACGGGGAACAAAGCCGTATTTATTGAATATGCCGACTGCCAAATGATAAATCTTAAAGCGTTTGATGGAGTCATTTTAACCGGTTCGCCTCAGGGCGATGATATTGTTGAACACCATTTATCCTACTTTCGTTGGCTAAAAACCTACAATAAGCCCGTATTGGGAATTTGCGCCGGACATCATGTAACCGGTTATGTGTACGGTGCAACTTTACTCCGAAGTCAGGAACCCGAATCGGGCGATTTCGAAGTAGAAATCGTTAGAACCGATTCGCTGTTATATAACCTCCCGCAAAAGTTTACTGTTAGACAAATGCATAACGACTCAATAACTTTACCTAACGAATTTGAATTGCTGGTTACATCCAACACTTGTAAAAACCAGCTCATGAAACACAAAAACAAACCTTTGTACACTTGTCAGTTTCACCCCGAGTTTTATAATCATCAGTTAATCCGAAATTTTATAATGCTCTGTGTAAATTGAGTAAAATAATCATTAAAAAAGCCACCCGCAAAAAACGGATGGCTCTTTGATTTGATTGATTGACTACAATCCTTATTTCTTTTTAATATCGGTAAATTTTGCACCTTTCTCATGAACGGCGTTAACGGCGCGTCCTGATGGATCGGCATTGCCCTGAAATGATGCATCCCACTCGAGTGCAGCAGCGGTACTACAAGCAATTGAAGCCTCTGAAGGCACACAAGATGCAGCAGCATCTGACGGGAAGTGCTCGCTATAAATCTCACGATACACATATTCTTCTTTGTTCATTGGTGGATTTACCGGGAAACGATATTGGGCATTTGCCATCATTTCGTCGCTTACTTTATCGTTTGCAATTTGCTTCAAAGTGTCAATCCACCCGTAACCAACACCATCCGAGAATTGTTCTTTCTGGCGCCAGGCCACTTCTTCCGGCAGGTATTTGGCAAATCCTTCACGCAAACAATGTTTCTCCATTTTTCCGTCTTTTGCCATTTTTGCCTCCGGATTAAAACGCATAGCCACATCCAGAAACTCTTTGTCAAGAAATGGTACGCGACCTTCAACACCCCACGAAGCCAGCGATTTATTGGCGCGTAAGCAATCGTATAGGTTTAATCGCCGAACTTTTCTTACACTTTCTTTATGAAACTCTTCGGCATTTGGTGCTTTATGGAAATATAAATATCCGCCAAAAATTTCATCAGCACCTTCACCGGTAAGCACCATTTTAATTCCCATTGATTTAATTACCCGTGCAATCATGTACATGGGCGTGGATGCACGAACAGTTGTAACATCGTAGGTTTCGATATGGTAAATTACATCGCGAATAGCATCAAGACCTTCCTGAATAGTATAATGAATTTCGTGGTGAACCGTTCCGATGTGATCGGCAACTTTTCGGGCAGCAGCCAAATCAGGCGACCCTTCCAAACCAATAACAAAGGAGTGTAATTGTGGCCACCAGGCATCTTTTGTTCCGCCTTCTTCAATACGCTTTGAGGAGAATTTTTTCGCCAGCGCCGAAGTAATCGATGAATCCAGACCACCAGAAAGCAACACTCCATACGGAACGTCGGACATTAACTGACGTTGCACGGCATCTTCAAGCGATTGTGCCAGCTCTTCAATACTTGCCGGATTATCTTTTACATTTTCAAACTCTTCCCATTCGCGAACATGCCATTTTTTATACTCGCCTTCTTTACTATACAAATAATGCCCCGGAGGGAATTCCTCAATTTTAGTACAAAAACCTTCTAATGACTTTAATTCGGAAGCTACATAATAGTTACCCCATTTATCCCAACCCTGATACAAAGGAATAATTCCGATGTGGTCGCGTCCAATCAGGTAAGCATCATTTTCTTCGTCGTACAGAGCGAAGGCAAAAATGCCATTCATTTCATCCAAAAACTTTTCTTTTTTGTCTTTGTACAGGGCCAGGATAACTTCACAGTCCGACCCGGTTTGAAAATCGTATACGCCATCATATCGTTTCCGAATCTCACGATGGTTATAAATTTCACCATTTACTCCTAAAATGAGCTTACGGTCTTTGCTGTATAATGGCTGTCCACCCGACTCCGGGTCGACAATTGAAAGGCGTTCGTGCGCAATTATTGCTTTTTCTCCGCAATAAATACCCGACCAGTCAGGTCCGCGATGACGCAATTTTTTACTCATCATTAGCACCTGGGGGCGCAAATCCTGGGCTTTAACTTTTAAATCAAATGCTCCTACAATTCCACACATATTCGTAAATTTTCTAAGCTGTCAATAATAATGCATCAAAAATAATCACTTTGTCAATACTACAAAATTATTTCTGACATATTTCTATCGATATTAACATTTAACTATCTTTTTAGGAGCCAAACAATAAATAATACATCAAAATAACAATCCATTTATTCAGACTACCCCCATCCTAAACATGGCAAATTGCAATTTTCCAACAGCTTTTCGCCAGCACCCCCCAAAAAAACCAGCACAACAAACACAAATAAGGTATTTTTTTTGCTTGAAGCCCCAATTATAAGAATTAGCAAAACAATCACCTCTTTTATGACAATTCGAGTAATTCATTAACATTCAGTATGGTTCTGTAGCAAATAACTACTAAACTGCACAAAAGATGATGCCACGGGGTATAATAAAAAATAAGCCAGGTGAGAAAATCTTGCCAAACTTAAGACAATTTTATTCTCTTACCCATTTGTTTTAAACAAGCTGACTATTGTTTAGCAAAGTTTAGGAAAAGCCTGTCCTTATTAAAATTAGATTGATTTATAGCAAAGCCACTAGTGCTGATTGAAGGTACCATAAATAAAAGTGACGAGTTTTTTAAAAGTCTGCCTACAAGAATTGAATTTGTATGTTTTCGCCAACCTGCTCAAAGTTGTATGCTCCTCCCCGATGAAGTTCACATTTTCGCTTGGCACATTCATTTTTAAGGTTGGCAAATAAATTCTGAGCATCTTTTTCAATACAGTCTTCATGGAAAAAACAGTTAAGCTCGTAATTGTTTTCATCATTAAACTGAATGATAAATGCTCCATGTTCCGGAAAAACCAAATCTTCGTAGGCATAACTAATATCAAGGCCGGTTGCATTATTTACAATCTGCCTGACGGCTTCAAGGTCTCTGTAATTCATAATTTAATTGTTAATGTGCCAAAAGTCGACAGAGCGACGTTTTATTAAAGGCTAATTTCTATTTTTATAAGGATAAGAACCACATTCGAATTTGTTGATAAACTTCAGCTTGCTCGTAGGTTTGACATTTTACCAATTGCATATTTAAGGCATCATCAAACTCAGGCTCGGAAAAGCCAATTTCCTGCATCAGATGTTCTTTGGATGGCGATTTGTAGCAGGCCTTTCGGAATTCTCGTTCTGTTGTTGCTCTTTTTACGAATTTTATTGCTTTATCAATTGCCATAACTTTTAGTTTTTACAAGCCGTTGAACTACATGAATTGCATCCGCTTTCGCATCCCCACAACTCGCGGGCTGCTTTTGATGTAAATGACTCGAGTTGGTTTTGGGTAAAAAAATCTATGTTTCTATTTACATTGCTTCCGCGTGCTTTAAACACCGATAAACCATTACGTGTAAAAACCTGTAGAACCATTGGCGGCAAATAACTGCTGATGATTGTACTTATTCCCATCCGTTTCAATTCGTGCGTAAACTCTCCCGGGTTCGGACTAATTTCTGTAACTTTTTTCCACTCAAATGATTCGCGGTCAGAATCATAAATACACACAAATCTGGCGTTATGGAAGCCATGTGCAATTTTCTCTTTTCCTGTTTCCCTGTTGGCAATTGGTAGCATCACTTTCATATCTTATACTATTTTTTTCCGAGGGTAAACAAATGCAATACCAAAATAAAAATACCGATGATAACCAACTACTTACGCAATACACTTTACTAAAACTGTTCTTTTTTGTAAGAAATTTGGTGTAAATCCTACAAAAATGTAAGTTCTTATTCCTGGTTAAAGCCGTTCAGCATTTCGCCGACACTTTTATTGATAAAATGGCGGTTATAAGTTTGTTTCGGTCTTTTTAAGTATCCGCTGAAAAGTATAATGGCCGTAGAAATTTTCGATGCCAAAAAGTTGTGCCGTCAAGCGGTCATTTTGTATATGCCCTTTAAATTCAATTATTTTACCGCTGCCGGAATGAAAAGTAAAACACAATTGTTTTCCAATCATTTGAAGATTATCTACCGTATGACTTTGATTTTCATTGTTCAGTCTTAATTCGGCCGCCACTGCATCGTTATTCATACTGAAAAGAAGCGTTATGGTTGGCAAGTCGTTAATACCTTTGGCGTTACCAATCCATTTTCCATTAAAAAAATGATTCTGCTTTTCGGTATACGAATCAGTATGATCGACAAGCCGGGCAACAAACTCATCTGCACTTAAACCACCATAGCCATAAAAATCCTGGGGCACTATCTGCATTAGTTCGTTCTGAAGAAAAGTTTGCATTATTTCCTTGTTGTAGTCTTTAAAACGAGGCAAAACATCGGCTTCAAACTCCGTATTAATATTTATCACCCGGGCAGGGCTCGAATTATTGAAATCAATTTTCGTCATATCGACAATTTTCATTTCCGGGCTCATTCGGGTTCTAAAATATACATTCTTGCCGTTGGCATCAAATAAAACCGACCA
The DNA here is from genome assembly GCF_913063105.1 of uncultured Draconibacterium sp. GTDB lineage: Bacteria > Bacteroidota > Bacteroidia > Bacteroidales > Prolixibacteraceae > Draconibacterium. The sequence goes on from NZ_CAJXYQ010000020.1 coordinate 81,232, forward strand.
CTCCGGATCATCGTAAACACGTAACGTTTTTAGCATATAAAATCCATAATCGATTGGGTCAGTTTCGGGATTATATTGGTTTATTAATGTTGCTGTTCGTACAAAACGAGGCACATTGGGGTCGTTGATATCGGGCTTGTATTCGCCACCAAAACCTTCAAAATATTTTAATAATTCGAGTTCTCTTTTATAAGGCGTATTAAAAAGCGCCGGTATGGGCATATCGTCTCCGGAATGCACCACCACTTTGCCTTTAATAAAGGCTATAGCAGCAGTTTTTCCTTTAGCATCGCCCACAAAATAATGCCAGGTCCAGCCATCAATTTCCACTTCTGATGCACACTTTATGGCCTCTGCCGTAGTTGAAAAATTATCGAGAATGTATTGCATCCAGTTCATCTGGTTCAGCTTGGGCAAACTATCATTCTTCGGATAATCCGCCTCTTCGTTCATTTCCCAGATAAACAACCCGGCTTCGTTCATTCCTCCATCCGGAAAGTCTTTACCAAAATTATTGAAGGTTACCGATCCATATCGTGAGATCCAGCTGTGCGACGACGGGTTTAAGCGATCTTTTGTAATTATCTCGCTCCAGGAACGGCCCTTTTTAAAAATCCCGCGTTTATTAATAAAAACCAGGCCCGGCACACCAATATCTCCCTCGTTTAGGTTATGACCATAAACCAGCGCATTTCCTTTTTGTAGTTTAAAAGTTGAACAGGCCAACACAGTTTTATGATGAGGCAGCATTAAAAATAAAGAAGTAACAAACAGCGCAATTATAGTTTGTTCAATTCTCATTTTGTAATTTTTTTGTTAGTTGTTATATGACGCAAAAACTTTCTCACGGTTACTTAAATAGTTTAACAAATATCAAATGAGGCTTGTTCGGCTTTTGTTTTAAGCTCCTTAAGAATTACTTCCAAAAGAAAAGCCACCCTCCGAATTCGGAAAGTGGCTTTTCTATCTTTGGTTTAAAAGCTATTCGCTCTTATTGCATTTCAAATTTATAATCGCCAAGATCTGACAATTCTGAGGCACGAATAAACTCGGCATGCGCTTTCACTTGTGCTTTAGCAAAATTAATGTAGTTTTTAGCTGATTTCAGGAACATGCCATCGCGGTTGGTATCGAGCAAAAGCAGGTAGCTCATTACAATGTGCCCGGCCATCTCAACCAATCTACGAGCGTGGAAATCAATAAACTCATTATCATTAGCCGCAGTTACTTTTTTTACTGCTTCTTCGTAATCGGCAGTCAGAATAATTAGCGTACGTTTCAGGTACTCCAATGTCGGCGATACTTTCTCAGCTTCATATACACGAATCTGATTCAGGTAGCCACCGGTTGTTACTCCACGTATTGCTGCCACAACCTGCAGCTGGGTAGTTCCTTCATAAATCGAAGTAATACGGGCATCGCGGTAAATACGTTCAACCGGATAGTCTTTCATAAAACCAGACCCACCATGAATTTGCACTGCATCATAAGCCAACTGGTTCGAATACTCACTGGTCATTCCTTTTGCCAATGGAGTATAAATATCAGCCAAACGTTGGTATTTTTTCATTTCCTGGCGTTCTTCTTTTTCCAGCTTGCGCTCTTCGGCAATATGCATGTATGTTTTATATACATCAACAAAACGTGCCGTTTCGTACAACAAGGTACGCGAGGCATCGAGTTTTGCTTTCATTAGCGACAACATTTCGTAAACTGCCGGAAATTTGATAATGGCTTTTCCGAACTGCATACGTTCGTTAGCATAAGCCACTGCTTCGCGGTAAGCTGCTTCTGAAACACCTACTGATTGTGCTGCAATACCCAAACGCGCCCCGTTCATCAGGGCCATTACGTATTTTATCAAGCCCATTTTTCGTGAGCCAACCAATTCACCCGGTGCGTCTTTAAACACCAACTCGCATGTTGGCGAACCAATAATTCCCATTTTATGCTCGATACGACGAACGGTTACTCCACCACTATTTTTATCGTAAATAAACATTGAAAGACCTCTGCCATCTTTTGTTCCGGGCTCTGAGCGGGCCAAAACCAAAGAGATTTCGCCATCGCCATTTGTAATGAAACGTTTTACACCATTCAACAACCAGGTTTGTTTTTCTTCGCTCCAGGTTGCTTTTAGCTGCACGGCCTGCAGGTCTGATCCGGCATCAGGTTCGGTTAAATCCATTGCCATGGTATCACCGGCGCAAACACGCGGAAGGTACTTTTGTTTTTGCTCTTCCGATGCAAATTCGTTTATGGTTTCGGCACAATCCTGCAAACCCCAAACATTAACAAAACCGGCATCAGCGCGCGAAACAATATCGGCTGCCATAATGTAAGGCACAATAGGAAAGTTTAAGCCATCATATTTATAAGGTAAAGACATCCCCATTAAACCAGCCTGGTTTAATGCATCAATGTTTTCCTGTGTTCCACGTGCGTAAATTACGCGTCCGTCAACAACCTGTGGCCCCTCTGCATCAATACTTTCTGCATTTTCGGCAATAATTTCTCCGCAAATTTCGCCAACTACATCCAAAACCCGGTCGTAGTTATCAATTGCGTCTTCATAATCGTGTGGCGCAAAATCAAATTCATCCTTAAACGTATATTCGCGTTCTTTCAGACGAACAATTTCCTTCATTAAAGGATGATTCAAATGAAATTTTATCTCGCTATTATCTGTATAGTAATTTGCCATTTTCTCGTAATTTATTGACGTGACTACTTGGTGTTCTTTTTATAATACTTAATCATCTTCGGAATAACATCCGCAACATCTCCTGTAATTACATAATCAGCAATTGCATTAATCGGAGCTTCAGGATCGGTATTAATTGCAATAATCTGTGCTGCTTCTTCCATTCCGGCAGTATGCTGAATTTGCCCCGAAATACCACAGGCAATATATAATTTAGGACGAACAGTAACTCCGGTTTGTCCAATTTGTCTTTCATGGTCGGCATATCCGGCATCAACTGCCGCGCGTGAAGCGCCAACTTCGCCTCCCAACACCTCAGCCAAATCATAAAGCAGTTTAAAGTTTTCTTTTGACCCTACACCATATCCTCCTGAAACGATAATTGGAGCGCCTTTGATGTTTACTTTACTTTTCTCCATATGTCGCTCAATGATTTCAACCACAAAATCGGTATCGCTTACATACTTCGCAACATCAAGGTCTACTACTTTACCTTTATATTTCGGATCAAGAATCTCTTTTTTCATCACTCCCTCACGCACGGTTGCCATTTGTGGCCTGCAATCAGGATTAATAATAGTTGCAATAATATTTCCTCCGAAGGCAGGACGAATCTGATACAACAAATTATCGTACTTTTTATCCTGCTTTTTATCGTAGTGTTCGCCAATTATCAAGCTTGTGCAATCGGCAGTTAGTCCACTATGTAAGGCTGATGACACGCGCGGGCCTAGATCTCGTCCTATGGAAGAAGCTCCCATAAGGGCAATTTGTGGCTTTTGTTCCTTAAACAGGTTAACCACAACCGATGTGTGAGGCAAAGTTTGATAAGGATATAACCGTGCATCATCGGCCAGATACAAAGTATCGACACCGTAAGGAATTACTTGCCCGGCAACACTTCCCAGTTGGTACCCTACGGCAATTGCTTCTAATTTACAATTTAACTCATTCGCCAGTGCACGGCCTTTTGTCAACAACTCTTGACTAACTTCAGCTACCTGGCCATCTTCTATTTCGCAATAAACAAATACGCTGCTCATTTTCTCAAATTTAATTTATTTATTTAATGGCATTAGCCAATAGTGTGACTCTTAATTAACTCCAGCATCATTTCTTCAATTTCAGCATCCTCACCCGAAATTACTTTCGAATCTTTGGCCTGAAGAACTACGTTCTCAATTGATTTCACTTTTGTTGGAGATCCTGTCAACCCTAATTGAGAAGCATCAGATTCAATATCGTTCACAGTCATTTCCTGAATCATAAGATCCGGACGCTCGTTGTATAACACGGTATAATCTTCATTCTCTTTCTGAAGTTCGGTAACCGTTCTTGCCCGCTTATATTTCATCAGTCGTTTAGCATTACGCGAACGGCAGTCGGGTGCCGAACCATTAACCGTTATAACCAATGGCAGAGGTGCTTTAACTGTTTCAACGCCATTCTCTAAACGACGTTTTACGGTAATATTTTTACCTTTTAGGTCAACAATTTCTTCAACATAAGTAACCTGCAACAATCCTAATTTTTCGGCAACCTGAGGTCCAACCTGGGCGGTATCACCATCAATTGCCTGACGACCGGCAACAATGATATCAATTTTTCCCATTGTTTTTAATGCCTGTCCAATGGCATAGGATGTGGCGAGCGTATCTGAACCGGCAAAAGCTCGGTCGGTAAGCAGAACACCACCATCGGCACCGCGGTATAAACCTTCGCGAATAATATCGGCAGCCCTTCCCGGGCCCATGGTTAAAATTTTGATTGTAGATTCCGGGTATTGGTCTTTAATACGTAAAGCTTGTTCTAATGCATTTAAATCTTCAGGGTTGAAGATTGCAGGTAGCACTGCCCTATTCACTGTACCGTCAGCTTTCATTGCATCTTTCCCTACATTTCTTGTATCGGGAACCTGCTTTGCCAAAACAATAATGTTATAAGCCTTCATTCAATATGATTTTTGTTGATTGTAATATCTGTTCTATATTTCTGCTTCTCGTTAGCAAGGGGAGAAATTTACCCCGAAATTGAAAAGCTAACAAATATAAAAATCGAACGAAAACTAACCAAAAAGAATGGGGCCTTCAGACCTTTAATGTTTGTTAAAATCCAGCCCACATAGGGCATACAGCTTTTAAACACCCCTCAAAAGCACTACTGGCAATGCTTTAAAACAATTAACCTTGATATTCTAAAATTCTGAGAAGCAAAAGATGCTTTTAATTTAAAACCATTATAAGTAAAAATACTCCTGTAATTATAATTTTTCGTGGTTTTACAGGTGTTTTTTTGCTAATAATATCAGAAACCAGTAAGTTATTTTGCAGTGCTGATTAAAAGAAGAAAAGTCAGAGTAAAACCGAATCAAGTGTGCAAAGGGATGTGGTAGCCCTTCATTAAGAAGGTGGAAAATACAGTTTAAATGATACCCTGGAGAGGAAGACAGCACAAGGTGATAAGTAAAATGTAAGCATCGTTGGTTGTTGAGTTAAGATAATTTTATTATCTTCAACCTCGGATTTTCGAACCAAATCTAACCAAATTAATTCGTGGAACCGGCTCATTTTGAGTCGGTTTTTTTATTTTCATCGCAATCCATAAGAAATCAGTTTTTGCATTGTCAGGCAGATTCTTCGTTTTTGTGGTAAGAAAAAAATGAAGGCCGCCGGAAGACTCTAAATAATAATCTCTTTCTTAATTAGCACACCGGATTTTACGGGTTATACTTTTTAAACCAATATTTAAACCAGCTTCTGTTTAACACTATTGTAGTTCAAAAAAAAAGAGGAACCAATAAATTGATTCCTCTTAAATATAATAGTTGATACTATTTTTATGCTTGTGCAGTGGGTCCACCAAAATTCATTGGTGGCATCATCGGATCTGAACCGGGTTTAACGTTCTTAATAGGCCCGTGCTGCGCTTCGTATTTGGCAACATTATCTTGTAAAGCCATTAATAAGCGTTTAGCATGTTCCGGTGTAAGAATAATTCTTGATTTTACATTTGCTTTTGGAATACCGGGCATAATCCGGACAAAATCCACCACAAATTCAGAGCTTGAATGAGTAATTACCGCAAGGTTTGAATAAGTACCTTGTGCCACTTCCTCGTTCAGTTCAATATTTATCTGTTGTGCTTTTTGCTTTTTATCTTCCATCACAATTGTTTTATCGATTATCAGAATGTCTCATATCTACCAACCTGTCGTATTCTGATTTAGAACCTACAACAAGGTTTTTGTATTCTTTCAATCCGGTACCAGCAGGTATCAGGTGACCACAAATTACGTTCTCTTTTAAGCCATCGAGGTAATCAATTTTACCATTAATTGCGGCTTCGTTAAGTACTTTGGTCGTTTCCTGGAATGATGCTGCCGACAACCAACTACGCGTTTGTAGTGCTGCTTTGGTAATACCCTGAAGGATCTGGCTTGATGTTGCGGGGATTGCATCCCTCGCTTCAACAAGTGCCCTATCTTTTCTTCTGAGTTGCGAGTTCTCATCACGCAAACGACGAGAAGAAATAATCTGTCCGGCTTTTAAGCCTTCAGCATCACCTGGCTCAACTACAACCTTTTTGTTGTAAATCCAGTCGTTTTCCGACATGAATTCATTTTTATCAACCACTTGCTTTTCAAGGAAGCGGGTATCTCCCGGATCAACAATCTCCACTTTACGCATCATCTGACGAATGATAATTTCGAAGTGTTTATCGTTAATTTTTACCCCCTGCATACGGTAAACATCCTGAACTTCATTCAAAATATACTCCTGAACTGCAGTAGGCCCTTTAATTGCAAGAATATCAGAAGGAGTGGTAGCTCCATCAGACAATGGTACACCAGCCCTGATATAGTCGTTTTCCTGTACCAATATTTGCTTCGATAGTGGAACGAGGTATTTTTTAACATCGCCATTTTTGGTTGTAACAATAATCTCGCGGTTACCCCGCTTAATTTTGCCCAATGAAATTTCACCGTCAACCTCTGATACGACCGCAGGATTGGATGGATTACGTGCCTCGAACAGTTCGGTAACACGTGGCAGACCACCCGTGATATCGCCAGCTTTACCGGCAGCACGAGGAATCTTAACCAATACTTTTCCTGACTTCACCTCTTGGCCATTGTCTACAGCAATGTGACCACCAACCGGAAGGTTATATGAACGAATCATTTCTCCGGCATCGTCCATAATTTTCAAGGTTGGGTTCTTGGTCTTATCTTTTGTTTCAATAATTACACGCTCAGAATAACCGGTTTGTTCATCCGATTCTTCACGGAAGGTAATACCGTCAATCAGGTTTTCAAACTCTACCTTACCATTAAATTCTGAGATAATAACACCATTAAATGGGTCCCACTCACAAACCAAAGTTCCTTTACGGATCTCCTGACCGTTCTTCACATACAATTTACAACCGTATGGCAGCGGATGTGTTGATAGTGGAATATTCGTGTTTTTATCAATAATTTTTAACTCAGCCAAACGACTTACAACAATCTCAATATCCTGACCATCATCATCTTTATACGATACCGAGCGCAATTCTTCAATTTCGCAATATCCATCGTATTTCGATTCAACGGTTGACTGCGCAGAGATGTTACCCGCAATACCACCCACGTGGAAAGTACGAAGTGTCAGCTGTGTTCCAGGTTCTCCAATCGACTGTGCTGCAATAACACCAGTTGCTTCACCTTTTTGAACTTTCTTGCCGGTAGCCAGGTTACGACCGTAACATTTGGCGCAAACTCCAACTTTTGATTCACAGGTTAACACCGATCGAATTTCAACACTTTCAATTGGTGAGTCATCAATTACCTTAGCAATTTCTTCCGTAATTTCATCTCCCGATTTGATGATTAATTCACCATTCAGTGGATGATAAATATCGTGAACAGTTGTACGACCAATAATTCTTTCGAATAATGATGCTACAACTTCTTCATTATTTTTCACATCAGTAGCAACCAAACCGCGCAAGGTTCCGCAGTCGTCTTCAGAGATGATAACATCTTGTGCAACATCTACCAAACGACGGGTAAGGTAACCTGCATCGGCTGTTTTAAGTGCGGTATCCGCCAAACCTTTACGAGCACCGTGTGTAGAAATAAAGTACTCCAGTACCGACAAGCCTTCTTTAAAGTTGGCAAGAATAGGGTTTTCAATAATTTGAGAACCTGTTGAGCCTGATTTTTGTGGCTTAGCCATCAAACCCCTCATGCCGCACAGCTGACGAATCTGTTCTTTCGAACCCCTCGCTCCGGAGTCAAGCATCATATAAATCGAGTTGAATCCCTGACGGTCGGTACTTAAGGTCTTCATAACCGACTGTGTAAGTTTCGAGTTTGCATGTGTCCAAATATCAATAACCTGGTTGTACCTTTCGTTATTGGTAATGAAACCCATGTTATAATTGCTGATTACCTCTTCTACTTCAGTGTAGCCGTTACCAACAATATCTGTTTTATCATCCGGGATAATAACATCTCCAAGGTTGAACGACAAACCACCGCGGTAAGCCATTGTATATCCAAGGTTTTTAATGTCATCAAGGAATTTTACAGTAATAGCATTACCGCTTGAATTAAATACATCGGTAATAATTGTACGTAATGATTTCTTGGTAAGAAGCTGATTTACGTATCCTGCCTGACGCGGAACATACTCGTTGAAAAGAACACGACCAACAGTTGTTTCGATGATGTGGTTGAAATATTCACCATTTTCATCAACGTCTTCAACTTTTACTTTGATGATTGCATGAAGATCGATTGCTTTTTCTTCGTAAGCAATGGTTACTTCTTCTGCAGAGTAGAAAGTCATTCCTTCACCTCTACAACCTTCGCGTGGTTTGGTCATGTAGTACAGACCAAGAACCATATCCTGCGATGGTACCTGAATAGGAGCACCGTTAGCAGGGTTCAACAGGTTGTGCGAGGCAAGCATTAACAACTGAGCCTCCAAAATTGCAGCATTACCTAATGGTAAGTGAACCGCCATCTGGTCACCATCGAAGTCGGCATTAAAACCAGTACATACCAATGGGTGCAGCTGAATTGCTTTACCTTCAATAAGAACAGGTTGGAATGCCTGAATTGACAGACGGTGCAGCGTGGGCGCCCTGTTTAACATTACAGGGTGTCCTTTTAATACATTTTCAAGAATCTCCCAAACAACAGGGTCTTTTCTGTCAACAATTTTCTTTGCCGATTTTACAGTTTTTACAATACCTCTTTCAATCAGCTTACGGATTACAAAAGGTTTGTAAAGCTCGGCTGCCATATCTTTTGGGATACCGCATTCGTGGATCTTTAATTTAGGACCAACAACAATTACCGAACGTGCAGAATAGTCAACACGTTTACCCAAAAGGTTTTGACGGAAACGACCTTGCTTACCTTTCAAACTGTCGGACAGTGATTTTAGAGCGCGGTTGTTTTCTGTTTTAACGGCATTGGATTTTCTTGAATTATCGAATAACGAGTCTACAGCTTCCTGTAGCATACGTTTCTCGTTTCTTAAAATAACCTCAGGAGCTTTAATCTCGATCAATCGTTTCAAACGATTATTACGGATAATTACTCTTCGGTACAGGTCATTCAAGTCTGATGTTGCGAAACGACCACCATCGAGCGGTACTAACGGACGCAAATCAGGAGGAATTACAGGCACCACCCTAACAATCATCCATTCCGGACGGTTAAGGTTTTTACTTGCTCTGAATGCCTCAACAACCTGCAGACGTTTTAAGGCCTCGTTTTTACGTTGCTGCGATGTTTCGGTGTTTGCTTTATGACGCAAGGTGTACGACAATGAATCAAGCTCTAAGCGGCCAAGGATATCAAACAAGGCTTCAGCACCCATTTTGGCGATGAATTTGTTTGGATCGTCGTCGTCAAGGAATTGATTTTCTTTTGGAAGTGTATCCAGAATATCCAGGTACTCTTCTTCGGTTAAGAAATCTAATTCTTTAACACCATCCTGGGCTTTTACACCCGGTTGGATAACAACATAGCGTTCGTAATAAAGAATGGTATCAAGCTTTTTGGTTGGCAAACCAAGCAGGTAACCAATTTTGTTAGGCAACGATTTGAAATACCAAATGTGAGCAACCGGCACCACCAGTGAAATGTGTCCCATACGCTCACGACGTACTTTCTTTTCGGTTACTTCAACACCACAACGGTCGCAAACAATACCTTTATAACGGATACGTTTGTATTTACCACAGTGACATTCGTAGTCTTTTACCGGTCCGAAAATACGCTCACAGAACAAACCATCACGTTCTGGTTTATAGGTTCTGTAGTTAATTGTTTCTGGCTTCAGTACTTCACCAAATGATCTTTCCAGAATTTCTTCGGGAGACGAAAGGCTTACTGAAACTTTTGCGAAACTACTTTTTGCTTTATTATCTTTTTTGAATGCCATAATTCAAATTAAAAATCAATTTAAAACTGCACCTAACTTATTCTACTCCATTCTTACGCTAAGACCTAAGCCACGCAATTCATGAAGCAGTACATTTAGTGATTCCGGAATACCTGGCTGTGGCATCGGTTCTCCTTTGACAATGGCTTCGTAAGCTTTGGCGCGTCCCATTACATCATCCGACTTCACTGTCAAAATTTCCTGTAAGATATGCGATGCTCCAAAGGCTTCCAATGCCCATACTTCCATCTCACCAAAACGTTGACCACCAAACTGTGCTTTACCACCTAATGGCTGCTGTGTAATTAACGAGTATGGTCCTATTGAACGGGCGTGCATTTTGTCTTCAACCATGTGTCCCAGTTTCAACATATAGATTATACCAACGGTCGCAGGCTGATCAAAAGGCTCACCTGTTTCACCGTTTATTAATCGTGTTTCACCAAAGCGAGGTACACCAGCTTTATCGGTGTATTCTGAAACTTCATCAAGACTAGCACCATCAAAAATAGGAGTAGCAAACTTTAACCCGAGCTCTTTTCCGGCCCATCCCAATACCGTTTCGTAAATCTGTCCCAGGTTCATACGCGATGGTACACCCAGTGGGTTTAACACAATGTCAACCGGAGTTCCGTCGGCAAGGAATGGCATGTCTTCCTGACGAACAACGCGCGACACGATACCTTTGTTACCGTGACGACCTGCCATTTTATCACCAATTTGCAGTTTACGTTTTTTAGCAATATAAATTTTTGCCAATTGTATGATACCTGCAGGAAGCTCATCGCCAATTGTTACATTGTAACGTTCGCGACGTGAAACTGCCTCCGCCTCTTTGTACTTCATAATGAAGTTATTCACCAATCTAAAAATAAGATCATTTTTAGCTTTGTCGGTGGTCCATTTTGAAGGATCGATATTCAGGTAATCAATTTCCTGCAGTTGTTTCAATGTAAATTTAACGCCTTTTGGAATAAACTCAGTTCCGTAATAGTCTTTAACTCCCTGAGAAGTTTTACCATTTACCAGCGTGAAAAGTTTATCTTCCAGTTTTACACGAAGTGCGGCAATGTCCTTTTCCAGTTTTTCATCGATCTGGTCGAGCAATGTTTTGGTTGCTTTACCTTTTTTGTCTTTCGCTACACGCGAGAACAATTTTTTATCGATAACAACTCCCGACAATGATGGAGAAGCTTTTAACGAGGCATCTTTTACATCCCCAGCTTTATCCCCAAAAATTGCACGTAGCAGTTTTTCTTCCGGTGAAGGATCTGATTCTCCTTTTGGAGTAATTTTACCAATCAGAATATCGCCTGGTTTAACGTTGGCTCCTACCCTAATCAGTCCGTTTTCATCCAAATTACGTGTAGCTTCCTCGCTAACGTTTGGTATATCAGAAGTAAATTCTTCAACACCACGTTTGGTATCGCGTACCTCAAGGCTATATTCATCTACATGAACCGATGTGAAAACGTCTTCGCGAACAATACGCTCAGAAATTACAATTGCATCCTCGTAGTTGTAACCCTGCCAGGGCATAAATGCCACCTGAAGGTTACGACCAAGTGCTAATTCTCCTTTTTCTGTTGCGTATCCTTCGGTTAAAATTTCACCTTTTTTAATACGCTGACCTTTCACTACAATCGGTTTCAAGTCAACTGTAGTTCCCTGGTTCGTTTTAGTATATTTTTGCAGATTATAAGTTACCACTTCAGGGTCGAAGCTTACGAAGCGATCTTCCTCCGACACATCGTAACGAACAATAATCTCTTTTGCATCAACAAATTCTATAACACCATCGGCTTCGGCATTCACCATTACTTTGGAATCTTTTGCCACACTTGCTTCCAAACCTGTACCAACAATTGGTGCTTCAGGACGAAGCAGTGGCACTGCCTGGCGCATCATGTTCGATCCCATCAATGCACGGTTTGCATCATCGTGCTCAAGGAAGGAAATTAATGAAGCTGCAACCGATGCAATCTGGTTAGGACCTACATCCATTAGCTCAACCTGTTCCGGGTCAACCACAGGATAGTCACCATCCAAACGTGCTTTTACCTTCTCGTTTATGAACTTTCCATCTTCTCCAATTGGAGCGTTCGCCTGTGCAATTATCCGGCCTTCTTCTTCTTCAGCAGTAAGGTAAAGTGCACCTTCTTCTGATAAATCAACTTTACCGTCTTTTACTTTTCGATATGGAGTTGAAATAAATCCTAAATCGTTAATTTTTGCGAAAACACACAACGACGAAATCAAACCAATGTTTGGCCCCTCAGGTGTTTCAATCGGACATAAACGACCGTAGTGAGTAAAGTGTACGTCTCGCACCTCGAAACCGGCACGTTCACGTGAAAGACCACCAGGACCTAATGCCGACATACGACGTTTGTGCGTCATTTCAGCCAGCGGGTTGGTTTGATCCATAAATTGCGAAAGTGCGTTTGTTCCAAAGAAAGAGTTGATAACTGAAGATAATGTTTTCGAGTTAATCAAATCAATCGGGGTAAACACTTCGTTGTCGCGAACATTCATACGCTCGCGGATTGTACGTGCCATACGTGCCAAACCTACCCCAAACTGGTTGTACATTTGTTCGCCAACCGTACGTACCCTACGGTTACTTAAGTGGTCAATATCATCAACATCGGTTTTTGAGTTTACCAATTGAATAAGGTTTTTGATAATCTCAATAATGTCGACTTTTGTAAGGACACGGTTTTCCATGTCCACGTCAATTCCTAATTTTTTATTGATTCTGTAGCGACCAACTTCACCCAGGTCGTATCTCTTATCCGAGAAGAACAGTTTATCAATTACGTCGCGTGCAGTAGCTTCATCGGGTGGTTCTGCGTTACGCAACTGTCGGTAGATGTGAAGAACAGCTTCTTTTTCCGAATTACACGGGTCTTTCTGAAGCGTGTTATAAATGATAGCAAAATCCTGCTGGTTTTGATCTTCTTTGTGCAACAGAATGGTTTTTACGCCCGACTCAAGAATTTCTTCTATATGGTCTTCTTCAATTTCTGTTTCACGATCAATAATTACTTCGTTACGTTCAATCGATACCACTTCACCGGTATCTTCATCAACAAAGTCTTCTACCCACGATTTTAGTACACGGGCTGCCAACCTTCTACCAACGACTTTCTTTAACCCTGTCTTTGAAACTTTTACTTCGTCTGCCAGGTCAAATATTTCTAATACATCTTTATCGCTTTCATAACCTATTGCACGCAACAATGTGGTAACAGGTAATTTCTTTTTCCTGTCGATGTAGGCAAACATCACACTATTGATGTCTGTGGCAAATTCAATCCACGACCCTTTGAATGGGATGATACGTGCTGAATATAATTTTGTACCGTTGGCATGTAAACTCTGGCCAAAGAATACACCCGGAGACCTGTGCAATTGAGAAACAATAACGCGCTCGGCACCATTAATAATAAAGGTACCACGTTCGGTCATGTAAGGCACAGTTCCTAGATAAACATCCTGAACAACGGTGTCAAAATCTTCGTGTTCGGGATCGGTACAGTAAAGTTTCAGTTTTGCTTTTAACGGTACGCTAAAAGTTAAACCACGTTCTATACACTCGTCTATTGAGTATCGAGGAGGATCGACCTGGTAGTCGATAAATTC
>NZ_CAJXYQ010000021.1 GCF_913063105.1 uncultured Draconibacterium sp.
AATTGGAGCGCAGCGGAAATCAGCCTTAGCTAAATGAAGGCCTGCCCGGCGAGGGTTTAAGCTTATTAATTGATTCGACTTTCATATTATAGCAAGCTAATTAAATAAGTTGCTCCACCTGAAATTCTAACTGATCCAAAAACTGTTGATTACAAAATGGGATTTTTGAACAAGGACTCACCTAAGTGCATAAAAAAACAGAGATAACTTCCATCATCTCTGTTTCCTAACCTAACCAAATCTATTCTCTATGAAAAAACACTTAAACTATTCAAATTCTATAATTCAAAAATACGGTGGATTTTAGTTAACTCGTATCAATGGAAGTTAAAGAATGTTAACATCTACGCCAAACAACCATTACATTGAAATCTCAATATTGTTAAGTACACCTTCAGAAATTAAAATATACTAAAATTTAACAATTATTTTTTAATGCATTTCAGCCACCAGCCAACAAGCAAAATGCTACTAAACAATAGCATAAACATACAAATAGCGAAATAACTGAATACCAAATCGTACGAGCCTCAAAAACAGGCCGCAAACTACTTCAAAAACTTTCTAAATTGGAAAAATAAGCGTACTTTAGCGACCCGTTAAAAATTTGATTTATATTCTAATATTATAACTAAAATTTCAATTTTATGACAAAGCATGTATATACCTTCGGTGCCGGACAGGCAGAAGGTAAAGCAGACATGAAAAACCTCCTTGGAGGAAAAGGTGCAAACCTAGCAGAGATGAACCTGATCGGTGTTCCGGTTCCTGCCGGATTTACTATCACTACAGAAGTTTGTACAGCATATAACAAGCTAGGCAAAGATGCAGTTATTGATATGCTAAAAGCTGAAGTTGAAAAAGCTATTGCTGATACCGAAGTGGCAATGAATGCAAAGTTTGGCACAAAAGGCGAAGCTTTCCCATTGATGCTTTCAGTTCGTTCAGGTGCACGAGTTTCTATGCCAGGTATGATGAATACCGTATTGAACCTTGGTATGAACGATGATGCTGTTAAAATTTTGGCCGAGAAATCGGGTAACGAGCAATTTGCTTACGACTCGTACCGTCGTTTCATTCAAATGTATGGCGATGTTGTTATGGGCGTTGAAGCTGAAGAAGGCGAGCACGATCCGTTCGAAGAAGTGCTGGACAGAGTAAAAGACGAGAAAGGTTATAAAACTGATGCTGAAATTCCAGCTGAAGATTATAAAGCAATTGTTGAAGAATTTAAAGCCATTGTAAAAGAGAAAGCCGGAAAAGACTTCCCTACTAATCCTTGGGATCAGCTTTGGGGTGCTGTTTGTGCGGTATTCGATTCATGGAATACGCCTCGTGCTATTCTTTACCGCCAAAAAGAACAAATTCCTGAAGAATGGGGAACTGCTGTAAACGTTCAGGCCATGGTTTATGGTAACATGGGCGAAACTTCCGGCACAGGTGTTTGCTTCTCGCGTGATGCCGCTACCGGCGAAAACCTGTTTAATGGCGAATACCTGATTAATGCTCAGGGAGAAGATGTTGTTGCAGGTGTACGTACGCCACAGGAAATTACCTTGATTGGATCGCGTCGTTGGGCCGAGCGTAACGGGACTTCGGAAGAAGTTCGTAAAGCAACTTTCCCATCGTTGGAAGAAGCTATGCCGGAAGTTTATGCCGAATTGAACGATATTCAGCAAAAACTGGAAAACCACTACAAAGATATGCAGGACATGGAGTTCACTATCCAGGATGGTAAACTTTGGATGTTACAAACCCGTAACGGTAAGCGTACCGGTGCTGCCATGGTAAAAATGGCTGTTGACATGCTTGAAGAAGGTATGATTGACGAAAAAACTGCATTGCTGCGTCAGGAGCCTAACAAACTGGACGAATTACTTCATCCTGTTTTCGACAAAGAAGCAATTGCAAGTGCAACTGTTTTGAGTAAAGGTTTGCCTGCATCTCCGGGTGCTGCAACAGGTATTTGTGCTTTCTCGGCCGACAGAGCTGTTGAATTAGCAGAAAAAGGGAACAAAGTAATTTTAGTTCGTCGCGAAACCTCACCTGAAGACCTGGCAGGAATGTATGCTGCTGAAGGTATTCTTACTGAGCGAGGTGGTATGACCTCTCACGCTGCCGTTGTTGCACGTGGTATGGGTAAATGTTGTGTTTCGTCAGCTGCAGGTATCACTGTTACCATGACTTCAATGAAAATTGGCAGCAAAGAATACAAAGAAGGTGATTTTATTTCGTTGAACGGATCAACCGGAGAAGTTTACGATGGTGAAGTTGCTACAATTACTCCATCGTTAGATGGTGACTTTGGAAAAGTAATGCAATGGGCTGAAAACAATACAAGAATGTATGTTCGTACCAATGCAGACTCTCCTGCCGATGCAGAAACAGCACGCGAATTTGGCGCAAAAGGTATTGGTCTTTGCCGTACAGAGCACATGTTCTTTGAAGGCGACCGTATTTGGAAAATGCGTGAAATGATTCTTGCAAATGATGTGGAAGGACGCAAAGCTGCTTTGGCAAAATTGCTTCCAATCCAGCGCGAAGACTTCTACGGAATTTTGAAAGCGATGGACGGATTTGGTGTAACTATCCGCTTGTTGGATCCACCATTGCACGAATTTACTCCTAACGATGAAGCTTCTCAAAAAGAGATGGCTGAGAAACTAGGTGTTTCTTTTGAAGAAGTTAAAGAAAAAGTTGAAGGACTGCACGAATTTAACCCCATGTTGGGTCACCGTGGATGTCGTCTAGGAAATACTTATCCTGAAATTACAGAAACTCAGGCTCGCGCTATTATTGAAGCGGCTTGCGATTTGAAAAAAGAAGGATTAGATCCGAAACCTGAAATTATGGTTCCACTTATCGGAACTGTGAAAGAATTCAAAATTCAGGAAGAAATTATCCGTTCTGTTGCAACTGAGGTGATGGCAGAAAAAGGTGTTGAGGTAGACTACATGGTCGGAACAATGATTGAGATTCCTCGTGCTGCATTAACTGCCAACGAAGTTGCTGAAGCTGCTGAATTCTTCTCGTTTGGTACCAACGACCTTACACAGATGACCTTTGGTTACTCGCGCGATGATGCGGCTAAATTCTTACCTATTTACATTGAAAAAGGTATTCTGAAGCAAGATCCTTTTGAAGCACTTGACCAAACAGGTGTTGGCCAGTTGGTTGAGATAGCCGCAGAAAGAGGTCGTTCAGTTCGCAGCGATCTTAAATTAGGAATTTGTGGTGAGCACGGTGGTGAGCCATCATCAGTTGAGTTCTGTCACAGAACAGGTTTGGATTACGTTTCATGTTCTCCATTCCGTGTACCTATTGCACGTGTAGCTGCTGCACAAGCTAATTTGAAATAATTTTTTCAGATATAGATGCAAGAGCCGCTTTTTTCAAAGCGGCTCTTTTTTTATCAAAATCGAAGCAAACTCGTTTTTCTTGCTGCTTTTAAGCGCGGCGATTCATAAAACAAATCAAGTAATCCTACCTTCATGTTAGTGAACAGTGCATAAAACCATTGTAATTATGCAAAAAATGTAAAAATTTGAATCTATTGTTTAGGAATTATAAATACTCCGTTCGTCACAATACGGCGGACACAAACCGGCAGTATTAAATTCTTCTGTATCTTTATTTTCAGACGCTTTTAGGGATGCTGCACTAACAATTACATCCATTGTTTTCTGAATACCAAATTCAATTTTAATCTCTTCCCGGTTTTGGGCATTAAACAGTTCGTGCAACTCAAATTTGGTAAGCAAATAGGCATTCGGATAAATATACTGCCGGTATTCAGCCCCTTTTGCTTCAGCATCAATTTCTCCTGCGCGCCACTTGCGGTATAAACGAATACTTTCTATTACCTTACGGGTGTTATCTGAGAAATCAATATTCTGTGGCTCCAGTTTATACACCGGAGTTTCATAATCGGCATACACATCGCCGCTACCCAATAAAAAAGAAGAAACGGCAAAGGCACACAAAACATATTTGCCTTCTGATGTTGTTTCTTCTAATCCTAAGTAAACCCTTACTCGGTTTTCATTTTCGCCAATGAGCGATTTGTAGGTTGCCTTTTGTAAAATTATTGGAGCCAACTTTAAGTTAAAGGTATCTTCTGCTTCGTCTCTGAAGTTATTTTTCCAATTTTCAGCTTTCTCTTTGGGTAGTTGATCTCGTTTAAGTTTAGTACTCATAAACCTTGTATTTGGATTAATAAAAATAGGGAAAATGTTCGATTAAAAAACAGTTTCAATAACATATTCTCAAAATAAATCCGGCTGAACAACTATAGTTCTGCAATGAAACTGCCCGCTGCTAAATTCATAACAACGGGCAGTGCTGCAGAAACAGTATTAACTACAGGTTTAGTCTATCTAATACGGCTCGTAATAATAATCATCGTCAAAAATGTACCCCCGGTTATGATAGTCATCGTTGTATGCATAATACCGGTCAGGGTAATGAACCAGTCTAAACCCCAGGTTTGTAGATTCAAAAAACAAATTACCTACCCTGAAATACAAGTAACCATTAACATATACCCGTTCGTATTCGTGCGGCAGGTAGTTAAATGAAAATCCAAAAGGCATATTCACTAAAACGTATCCAATCCCTCTTCTGTACCTGAAAAAATGGCCATCGTAGCAATAGTAATTATGATGATTGTGGACAAATACCGAAGGACGGTAATCAAACCTGCGAATAACGTGTCCGTAATGGTTGTGGTAATAATAGTGCTTATGATAGCGGTAGGCGTATGGATGATACCCGTTGTAGTAATCGAGCCAGCTGTTGTGATTCCATCTGTATCGTTCCCAACCTCGGTCCCAATGCGCTTTTTTATGATAGTTATAATGCGAGTAATACTTTTTGTTTTTATAGTTGTAATTCATCTCGCGCGAGCGCTTATTTCCACTCCAATACTGTTTACTCCCCTTATAGTTTCTGTTTGGCGTGTATCGCTTATCATTCTTATCAACATGATAGTAACGCTGCGAATCGGAGGTGCGGGTTCCGGTTGTTCTACGCACGTTTGAACTACTCGTTGCAGGCTTCCTGGTAGTTGCGTATGTTTTTCGGGACTCACTATTGCCAGTGGCCGTTTTTTGCCGGTTGGCAGTAGCACTGTTTGTTCTTCCTCCGTTACTATAATTTCGGCTTTTTAAGTCAACACCCCTGTTTGTGCTGCGTTGTGGTGTGGTTTTTCGCTCGATGTTTCGAGACTTACCGTCTGACCTGCTTGCCGACTGCGAACGCGTTGCATAGCCTGATCGTTTTGATGCACCGGAAGACCGAACTTTGCTTTCTGATCTTGAAGGAGTTGAGTGCCGGTAGCTTTTTGTGGCACTTTTCGTTTTTAACTCTTTTTTATTGCTCCTGCTTGTCGTTTTATGATTTTCAGCACTTCTTGAAGTTGACCGTCGTTGTGCTTCAGCCGGAGTTGTTGTTATAATTGTAATTGCCGCCAGAGTAATCATCGTGGCAAACAATTTAAATGTTGTTGCTTTCATGACAATAGACTTTAAAATTCAACAATTTGTTTGCTTTGCTCTGTTGGCGCCAAATAAAAATCGATATCTACCCAGATAAATGCAAAGCGTGTGCCAAAAATGCAAGTACTTTAAAACCTGCAAATTACCACAACATTTAAACTATAGGGGTGTTGCTTTTTTTTCTGAGCAATTCTCTCTACTTTTGCACCGATTTTTAATAAAAACTATGGCCCGGATATTATCAATTGATTACGGAAAAAAAAGAACCGGACTGGCAGTTACCGATCCGGAACAAATAATTGCCAACCGCTTAACAACAATTGCCACACACACCATTTGGGATTTCCTTACGGAGTATTTTTCGAAAGAAAAGGTTGAGGCTGTGGTTGTTGGCTACCCTAAACAGATGAACAACCAGGCCTCGGAATCTGTTAGGTTTATCAATCCGTTTTTAAAAAGATTTCAACAGAAATATCCGGAAATTAAATTGGAGATTTACGACGAACGTTTTACATCGAAAATGGCATTTCAAACCATGATTGATGGCGGACTAAAGAAGCAAAAAAGACAAGATAAAGCATTAATTGATGCCATAAGTGCAACAATTATTCTTCAAAATTATTTAGAACAAAAAAGAAATTTATTGAGGTGAAACTGAAAGGAATTAATCTGATTACGACAGGCAAAAGTTTCGCAAAATAAAATAAACGATAAAGCATTTAACTACATGAAATATCCGATTACAGTATACGGCGACCCGGTTTTAAGAAAAAAAGCCACAGTGATTGAAAAAGAGCATCCAAAACTTGAAGAGATTATCGACAATATGTGGGAAACCATGTATTACTCTGACGGTGTTGGTTTAGCCGCGCCACAAGTTGGCATGCCAATCCGTATGTTTGTTATCGATGCATCGGCAGGCGCCGACCAAGAACCTGAATTGGAAAATTTCAAGAAAGTTTTTATAAATCCACAAATTATTGAAACGAAGGGCGATGAATGGACCATGAACGAAGGTTGCCTTAGCTTACCCGAAATTAGGGAAGATGTGAGCCGCCCAGATGAAGTAACCCTTAAGTACCAGGACGAAAACTTTACCGAACACCTTGAAACATTCAAAGGCTTCGCGGGCCGGGTAATACAACACGAATACGACCATTTAGAAGGTATTTTATTTGTTGACCATTTATCGCCGCTACGCAAGAGGCTCTTAAAGGGAAAATTACTTGCTATCTCGAAAGGGAAGGTGCAACCACACTATCGGATAAGAATTCCGAAATAAATGTAACCTTACTCCATTATTTTCGTTTGAAAGTTAATCCTTCAAGCGAAAGATTTGGAAAACACATTTAATAAAATACCCTTTTTACGAATCGCCGCGGCATTTGCCCTTGGTGTATTTTTGGCATCTGCAATCAGCATCAATACAACAATTGCTGTATTACTGGCATTGAGCATAATTGGTGTACTTAGCTTCTTAAATAAATGGTACCGGTTTTATGTTGTAACTTTATTTGGTGGACTTTCATTTATTATATTTATCCTACTTGGAGCGATAGCTTTCAATACGCACCTGGCAAAACAAACTGCACCGAAAGCCGAAGCCTATATTGCAACAATACAAGAAGCCCCGCAAGAAAAAAACAACTCTTTTAAAAGCCTGCTTACCATTAACAACATTTTGATTAATGATTCATTATTTACAGCTCGTGAAAAGTTATTGGTATACTTTGAGAAAACGAAGAAAGCAGAAAATCTGCAACCTGGAATGCAGATTATTTTCAGGCAACACCCCAATGCTATTGAGAACCGGGGCAATCCATATGAATTTGATTATAAAAAATACCTGGAAAGAAAACAGGTTTACAGGCAAGTTTATTTAAATCAGGACAGCTACACCATAAGTGGTTTCAAGCAACAATCACGAGCTATTTTAGCAGAAAAAGTGCGTAACAAACTGCTCAAAATCTACCATTCCCAGAACATCGGGAAACAGGAAACCGAAATCTTATCAGCACTAACCCTTGGGTACAAAAGAGATTTGGACCGGGAAACCAAACACATTTTCTCGTCTGCAGGTGCCATGCATGTGCTTGCAGTTTCGGGTTTGCACGTGGGAATCCTGTTTTTTGTATTCTCTTATTTGTTTGGTTTTTTACAAAAAAGACGTTTGGGAAAATATGTATATGTAGTTGCAAGCATTAGCTTTTTATGGGCTTATGCGTTTATAACAGGTTTATCGCCTTCGGTAATGCGTGCATGCACCATGTTCAGCCTTATAATTCTTGCATCCAATATAAATCGTCGTGCCAATATTTATAATTCGTTGGCCGCCTCGGCATTTTTACTTTTGCTTATCAACCCGAATAATCTTTTTGAAGTTGGTTTTCAACTGTCGTACTCAGCTGTTTTCGGAATCGTGTATTTGCAACCAAAAATTGCAGGTCTGTGGCAGGTAAAAAACAAAATCCTTCTCTTTTTCTGGAACCTTGCCACTGTTTCCATTGCTGCTCAAATAGCAACCTTCCCTTTATCGGCATACTATTTTAACCAGTTTCCCACCTATTTTTTAATCAGTAACCTGATCGTAATTCCGGCCGCCACAGTGCTTATCCCTTTGGGGTTATCGTTGCTTATTTTATCCTCTCTTCCGTGGGTCGGTGCTGCCATATCTTTTATAATTAAATGGATTATCAAAAGTGTATTCTTTGTACTTTCGACACTCGAAACTGCTCCATTTTCAACAGTTGAGCTGGTGCTTCATAAAACAGATTTAGTGCTGGTAATTTTCATTTTAGTATCGTTATTGTTTTTAATAGCGCAGGGCAAAGCAGTTTTTCTTAAATCGGCATTGGCCGGTAGTTTCCTGCTGGTTTTATCTGTTCTTTACACACAATACAACCAAATGCATACACGAGAAATAATTGTACTGAATGTAAAAGAAACAACCGCTTGTTTCATCACATCAAATCAGATGTATGTTGTTTCCTACGACTCAATATCTACCGACGATTACCGTTTTTTCGCTCTTCAAAACATTAAACGAAAAAAAAGACTGAAAAAAATTACATTTCTAACACCCAAAACCAACTACCTCGACAATCATTTATGCATTCAAAAAGAGCTATTGGTTTTTGAAGGAAAAAAAATATTGTTTATCCAGCAAAACACGACAACTCCAAAAAGGGATATGCCATCCCTAACATTTTACCAATCAGCGCTAACGCCTCATCAAGATAAAAAGAAAGTCCATCAAACGGCTATTTACTACTACCCGTCATCTTCGGTAAATACTCAACAAAACTACAAACATAGTTTATACAGCCAGGGAGCATTTACCATCCATTGGTAAAAAGCACGCAAATACCACCATTTTGCAAAATAAGAACAAAACCTGTTGGATTATTTTGCTAATTTCCCGAAAATTACATGCGACAATTCGTAATTTAGTATGTTAATTTAATGTTGGAAGCCACTAATTAAAGTCAATTTTAAATGGAGTTTAAAAACAGAATGCATTATTTTGCTCTATTAAATAATACAGACAGATGAAAGTTGTTATTGCGGGTGCAGGTGAAGTTGGTACGCATTTAGCACGAATGTTAACCAATGAAAATCACGACATAACCCTGTTAGACGATTCGCCAGAGAAATTATCGAAGATTAGTAACGAGGTAGATTTGATGGCAGTAACAGGGTCGGCTCACTCTTTTCAGGACTTAAAAAGTACTGATCTTGCAAAATCCGATTTATTTATTGCAGTTACCCCTTTCGAAGAACGGAACGTGTTGGCCTGCTCTATGGCTTCATATTTAGGAGTAAGTCGCACAATTGCACGAATTAACAACTCAGAATATCTTCAGGAAAGATACAGGGCCAAACTAAATAATCTTGGTATTAACGAGCTTATTTATCCCGAGAGCCTGGCCGCAAAAGAGATCGTTGCATCGGTAAAACAAACAGCAACACGACAGCTCATCGAGTTCTCAAACGGGAAACTGATTATGATGGGGATTAAAGTTCGCGAAAATGCCCCGGTACTTAATAAAACCTTTGAAGAACTCTCGCAGGAAAACCAACACCTGCTGGTTGTTGCCATAAACCGCGATAATGAAACGATTATTCCGAACGGTAATGATTTTATAAAAAATGGTGACATCGTATTTTTTGTTACCACACCGGCCGAACAAAATAACGTATACGAACTTACCGGCAAGAAACTGTTCGAAGTTAAAAACATAATGTTTTTGGGAGGAAGTCGAATTGCCCAAAAGGCGGTAGAGAAACTCGGCGAAAATTATCGAATAAAAATTATTGAAGGTGACCGCAAAAAATGCGAAAAAATCGCTGATAAATTTGAAAAAGTTCTGGTAATTAATGGCGACGGGCGTAATCTCAACCTACTTCGTGAAGAAGGCATTGAAAAAATGGATGCTTTTGTTGCCACCACCGGAAATTCGGAAACAAATATTTTAGGTTGTCACCTGGCAAAAACATTTGGTGTACGCCGAACTGTTGCTGAAGTTGAAAACCTCGCTTATATGAACCTGGCCGACAATATGGACATTGGTAGTATTTTCAATAAAAAGCTTATTGCTGCAGGCTATATTTATCGCTTTACTTTAAATGCCGAAATTTCAAAAGTAAAATGCCTGACGGCATCAGATGCTGAAGTTTTTGAATTTATTGCCAAACCCGGTGCCCGAATTACCCAGAAACCGATAAAGGATCTTGATTTTCCAACGGAAGCAAAAATAGGGGGCGTAATTCGCGGAAACATGGGATATATTGCCCATGGGTACACCCAGATTCAGGAAGGCGACAAAGTGGTGGTGTTCACTTTGCCATCAGGAATAAAAAAACTGGAACGATTCTTCAAATAGAAGTAAACAGCCAGAACATGAATTTAAAAATCATTTTCAGAGTACTCGGTTTTCTGCTAATTGTTGAAGGTATTGCCATGTGCATTGCCCTGCTGGTTGCTCTTATTTATGGTGAATCGGATATTCTTGCATTCCTGATCTCAGCCGGAATTAACCTTGCCATTGGAGGTGCTATCGCCGTTGGAACCACAAAAGCAAAAAAAGAAATAGGAAAACGCGAAGGATTCATAATCGTTTCCATGGTATGGATTGTTTTTTCGTTTTTTGGCAGTCTGCCCTACATTATAAGTGGTTCTATTCCGAGTTTTACCGACGCCTTTTTTGAAACAATTTCCGGATTTACAACAACCGGCTCATCCATTTTAAACGATATTGAAGCATTACCACATGGTATGCTTTTTTGGCGCAGCATTACCCAGTGGCTCGGAGGCATGGGAATCATTGTCTTGTCTCTTGCCATTCTACCGGTATTTGGAATTGGGGGTATGCAGCTTTTTATGGCCGAGGTGCCTGGGCCTACACCCGATAAAATAAGTCCAAGGATTAAGCAAACAGCCAAAACGCTCTGGGTAATTTACCTGGCTTTTACTATTGCCGAAACACTACTTTTGTGGATTGGAGGAATGTCGTTTTTTGATGCAATATGTCACTCGTTTACCACAATGGCCACCGGAGGTTTTTCTACAAAACAAGCCAGTATTGCGCATTGGCCATCGCCGTTTATACAATATGTTATAATCATTTTTATGTTCCTGGCCGGAACAAACTTCACTCTTTCCTACTTTGCCATAAAAGGTAAATTTTCAGTGGCTTATAAAGACGAAGAATTTAAATATTATAGTTTTTTTACGCTCGGCTTTACCGCTTTAATATTTATTGGCCTGCTAATAACTACCCAACTTGGGGTTGAAAAGGCCTTTCGCGATGCATTGTTTCAGGTAATAACAATTATTACAACAACGGGTTATGCAACTGCCGATTACCTCACATGGGCGCCGGTTCTTACCATGCTCATTTTTCTGTTGTTCTTTTTTGGGGGCTCTGCGGGTTCAACAGGTGGTGGCATAAAAATTATGCGAATAGTAGTGCTGCTAAAAAATGGTTATTACGAACTAAAACGCCTGGTTCATCCCAATGCAATTATTCCTGTTCGTTTTAACAAGCACTCGGTTGATGCCAAAATTGTAACCAATGTATTGGCTTTCTTCATGATTTACTTTGTAATTTTTGCCTTTAGCACGGTTATATTTACCTTAATTGAACCCGACATGGAATCATCGATGGGTGCTGTTGCAACCTGTTTGGGTAATATTGGTCCTGGACTTGGGAGTGTTGGCCCGGCAGAAAATTTTTACCACATTAAACCTGTTGGTAAATGGTTCTTATCTTTTCTGATGCTGTTGGGAAGGCTTGAATTATTTACCGTGCTCGTTCTTTTCTCGCCATCATTCTGGAAAGAATAAGCGCATTTAATACTCCAGTTCGCCTTTGCCCTGTCTTGTTATTGTTGGTTCGTCGGTAGTACAATCAATTATTGTTGAAGGCACCAGTTCTCCGTAGCCGCCATCAATAACCAGATCTGCCACATCGGCAAATTTCTCGTAAATCAACTCAGGATCGGTTGTATACTCTAATATTTCATCATCGTCGTGTACCGACGAAGATAAAATCGGGTTACCCAGCTCGCAAACAATCTCGCGAATAATATTATTATCCGGAATTCGAATGCCAACCGTCTTTTTCTTTCCTTTAAAATACTTCGGTACTTTATTGTTTGCCTCTAAAATAAAAGTAAAAGGTCCCGGCAGGTTCTTTCTTATCAGTTTAAAAATATGATTCGGTATGGGTTTGGTGTAATCCGACAAATGACTAAAATCGCTGCAAATAAACGAGAAATTACTTTTTTCTACCTGTATGCCTTTGTAACGAGCCACTTTTTCAACTGCTTTCTGGTTGGTAATATCGCATCCCAATCCATAAACGGTATCGGTTGGGTAAACAATAACCCCTCCTCCACGTAACACATCAACAACTTTTCTGATCTCTCGGGGATTAGGATTTTCGTTGAATAAACGTACCAACATAGTTTTTTCTAATTTTGGCCGGTAAAAATAGGTTTTTAAAAACGGAAAGTACATTTTATTGCCTGCTTTTTAGCATACTAAAGCCTTAAAGCAAAAAAAAATTACTAAAACATGCAAAGAAAAATAATAAACACCGGCGATGGTTCTAAAACGCTTTTTATTCCCGAAATGGACGAACAATATCATTCGGTTAACGGAGCACTAACAGAATCGCGCTACGTATACCTCGAACGGGGTTATCTGTATAGTAAAGCAATAAATCCGGTAGTTTTAGAAATTGGATTTGGTACCGGGTTAAACGCCCTTATTACCGCACTGCATTCCAATTCCTTGCAAAAACCAACTACCTACATAACACTGGAGAAATATCCAATAACCCCAAATGAAATGGAGAAATTAAATTATGGAGATTTAATTTCAGCGGATGCGCAACAGGTTTTTACAAAATTACATGAGGTCCCCTGGAATATTAAAACAAGCATTACTCCCTACTTCAATCTTTTAAAAATTAAAGTAGATGTAACCACCTTCTCCTTTACTGAGCTACCACCGGCAGATGTAATATATTTTGATGCATTTGGCCCCGACAAGCAACCGGAAATGTGGGATGAGTTGATTTTTAAAACACTTTTTGAACACAGTGCGGCTAACTCAATTTTGGTAACCTATAGTGCAAAAGGGGAAATCCGTAGACGCCTGGAACGATCAGGATATTTAACAGAACGGCTGCCAGGGCCTCCCGGAAAACGCCAGATGCTGCGTGCAGCAAAGCCTTTAGGCTAGAAACACCAAAGATTTCGACAAGCTGAACAACGAACACGATTGTTCGATTTTTCCTGACTTAAAATTTTTTAACATTTTTTAATTGCTCAACATTTGTCTTTTTAATCGCTTAAAAAAATCGTGCAAAAATCGCTTGAAATAGTTTAAAAACCAACCGTTTGACATTTTGTTAAGCAATTACCTAAAGTCAGAAAAAGTGATTTTTGATAGATATTTTCAATTTTTCCAGCTGAATTATTCTTGGAATTTGCAAAAATTCCTTTAAAATTTGAACTTCATTCAACGTGAAGTTATGATATACCAATTTCAAATTATTTCACAAGAAACCCAAAACTTCCGTCTGGAAGTTGCTCTGGATGAGAAACATTCATTTTTCGATTTTCATAGCATTATACAGAAAAGTGTTGGTTTTGAGTCACACCAACTGGCCTCATTTTTTGTTTCGAACAATAGATGGCGAAAGCTGGTTGAGATTTCGATGTTAGACTTAGGTATAAACGGTGCAGCCTACTATATTATGCAAAAAACAAAGCTGCACGATTTGTTGCAAAATGTTGGGCAACATCTTATTTATACATTCGATTTTTTGAACGACAGGTCTTTTTTTATAGAACTAACTGGAATAATTATGGGAAAAAATCTTAATGAACCATTAGTCGCTTTAAAACAAGGCGATTCCCCCGTTCAGGTTTTAGGAGAAGAAGAAGTTGAACTTGAAACTGGTTCACTCCAGGAGGAAGAAGTTTATATGGATTTTGGAGAACTTGATGATTACACTGAAATCTTTGGCGAAATGGACGATTTCTGATCAATGAGGAAAAACGTTTAATCCATGTTTTAAGAAATTCCAAGACTGTTTGATATTTTGAACAGTCTTTTTTTTGTCATTAATTTGCGGTAAAACGTGAATACATGCCAAAAACTCTTGTTGTAATAACCGGCCCAACCGGAATTGGAAAAACCGATTTAAGCATAAAACTTGCCCAGCATTTTAATACAGAAATAGTATCAGCCGATTCGCGACAAATTTTTAAAGAATTGAGTATTGGCACGGCCGTACCCTCAGCAAGCGAACTTGCCACCGTAAAACATCATTTTATTCACAGCCACTCGGTTGAAGAAAACTACAACGCAAGCCGCTACGAATCGGAAGCACTTGAACGGATTGAGCAATTATTTCAAAAAAAAGATATTCTTTTGTTGGTGGGTGGTTCAATGCTTTATATTGATGCCATTTGCAAAGGAATAGACATAATGCCTGATGCCGATCCGGAAATTCGGGCAGCACTTAAAAAGCAACTTGCCGATGAAGGTCTGGAAAGTTTACGGCTTCAACTAAAAAAACTTGACCCGGAGTACTATAAAACGGTTGATTTAAAAAATCCAAATCGCATTATTCATGCGCTTGAAATTAGTATTCAAACGGGTAAACCTTATTCGTCGTTTCGTTTAAATACCAAAAAAAAGCGGCATTTCAACATTATAAAAATTGCCTTAAACTGCGAGCGCGACGTGCTTCACAACAGAATAAACCTGCGGGTAGATAAAATGATGGAGGCTGGCCTGGAAAAAGAAGCCCGGCGAGTATATCCTAAAAAAGAATGGAACTCTTTAAATACGGTTGGTTACCGCGAATTATTTGCTTTTTTTGATGGTAAAATTACACGCGACAATGCAGTTGAATTAATTAAACGTAACTCGCGAAGATACGCCCGCAAACAAATTACATGGTTTCGGCGCGACGAAACAGTTAACTGGTTTGAGCCAACAGACACACGAGAAATCATCAACTTTATTACATCACAATTAGGCTAATATGGGACAATTTATTATACGGGTTTACGGATTAATTGTAAACAACAAAAACGAAATCCTGTTATCTGACGAGTTTGTACTGAACACCAAAATGACCAAATTCCCGGGTGGTGGCTTAGAGTTTGGCGAAGGATTAATTGATGGACTTAAACGCGAATTTGAAGAGGAATGTAATGGCCAGCAACTAAAAAACATTCGGCATTTTTACACCACCGACTTTTATCAGAAAGCACTCTATTTCGAAAATGCCCAGCTAATTAGCATCTACTTTTTGGCTGATTTGCATGCCCCTCTGAAGTTTCGAATTACAAACAAAGCTTTTGATTTTGAGATAGAAGGTGCAGAACAACAAAGCTTCCGGTGGGAAAAAATAAAAGACCTGAAAGAGAGCGATATTACTTTTCCAATTGATAAATTTGTACTCAACAAGCTTAAAGAAACTTTTGATGTGTAAAACAGCTGAACAGATTAAAGAATTGTCGGTACTTTGCGAACGTGTGCTTGCCGACAAGCAAATTACAGCCACCTTAGACCAGGTAACTACCACTATTATAAATGCCTATAAAACAGGAAACAAAACCATTTTTTGCGGCAACGGAGGCAGTGCTGCCGAAGCACAACATTTGGCTGCCGAACTATCAGGCAAATTTAATTTCGAGCGCCGGCCAATTCCGGCAGAAGCCTGCCATGTTAACTCCTCGTTTGTTACCGCAGTATCAAACGATTATGATTTTACGCAAGTGTATAGCCGCCACATTGATGGCTTTGGTTGTAAAGGCGATATTTTAATTGGCTTATCTACCTCCGGAACTTCAGAAAATATTGTAAACGCATTTAAAACTGCCCAAACAAAAGGATTAACAACTGTAGCCTTAACCGGCAAAACCGGAGGAGCTTTAGATGCACTCAGCGATTTTATAATCAAGGTGCCTTCAGAAAATGTACCGCGCATTCAAGAAATTCACCTGCTATTGGGCCATATTATTTGCGAGAAAGTTGAAAAAGCTCTTTTTGGAGATGAACACTAAAAATGAAAATAAGGCTCTTTTTCTCGATCGCGATGGAACCATAAACATTGAAAAGAATTATGTGTACAAAATTGAAGATTTTGAATTCATTCCCGGAATTTTTGAACTACTCAAACGCTATCAGGATAAAGGTTTTCTGTTATTTATTGTTACCAATCAATCGGGTATTGCCCGAAAATACTACACCGAAACAGATTTTAAACACTTAACCGAATGGATGCTTCAACAGCTTGAAAAACAAGGAATTCACATAACAAAAGTCTATCATTGCCCGCATCACCCGTCAATTACAGGCGAATGTAATTGTCGCAAACCAAATCCGGGCATGCTTAACCTGGCCATAGAACAATTTAATATTAGTCCTGTTAAATCTGTGTTGATCGGAGATAAAAAAAGAGATATTTTGGCCGGACAAAGAGCAGGGATTGGAAAGAATTTATATATTCAAAATTTATTACAGACAGGTTTCGAATAAAGTTCAGACAAGCAAAAGGTGCAACATTTTACAAAAGCAGAAATAAGGCAGATTGAAGACCGTTATCAGGATTTCCTTAAAGTGATTAAGGATAAGTTTGATGAAGGACGGCTTGCCCGAATCGAAAAGGCATTCCGGTTTTCGAATGCGGCACACCATGGTATTAAACGAAAATCGGGCGAACCGTTTATTATCCATCCGATCTCTGTGGCACGAATTGTTGCGGTTGATTTAGGGCTTGGAGCCACATCAATTGTTGCAGCTTTGTTGCACGATGTTGTTGAAGATACCGATTATCGTTTATCGGATATTGAAAACATGTTTGGAACGCGGGTGTCGCGCATTGTTGACGGGCTAACCAAACTGTCGGGCGACTTTGATGCAAAACATGCCCTCACCCTGAAAAAGATGTTAATGACCTTGTCGGACGATGTGCGGGTAATTCTGATTAAAATTGCTGACCGTTTGCATAATATGCGTACACTCGACTCCATGCCGGCGCACAAAAAAATTAAGATTGCCGGAGAAACCTTGTTTTTGTACGTACCACTGGCACACCGCCTGGGTTTGCATGCCATTAAAAGCGACCTTGAAGACCTGAGTTTCAAACACAAACATCCGGAAGAATATAAACAAATCCAG
This sequence comes from uncultured Draconibacterium sp., assembly GCF_913063105.1. Lineage (GTDB taxonomy): Bacteria > Bacteroidota > Bacteroidia > Bacteroidales > Prolixibacteraceae > Draconibacterium. The sequence continues at coordinate 17,206 of NZ_CAJXYQ010000021.1, forward strand.
TATATGCTGCATAACCAGGAAGAAAAACGAAACTACCTGGTCCATGAATTTACACAACCCATTATCCAGAAACTTAAAGATGAAGGCGTTGATTGTAATGTTACCCACCGGCTGAAAACCTGCTACTCCATCTGGCAAAAAATGCAAAAAAAATCGGTGGCCTTCAACGAAGTATACGACATTTTGGCGATCCGAATTATCGTTAATTCAAAAAAAGGAATATCAGAAAAACGACAATGTTTTGATGTACTATCGATTGTTACCGACATATACAAGCCCAAGCCCGACCGTATTCGCGACTGGATTACAATGCCAAAGGCCAACGGCTACGAATCGTTGCATGTTACTGTTATGGGGCCACAAGGCCATTGGGTGGAAATTCAGATACGAACCGACCGAATGGATGATGTAGCCGAACATGGTTTTGCAGCACATTACCGCTACAAAGACATTCGGAACTTTGAAAATGAGCTGGATCCCTGGATTGAACAAATACGCGAATTATTACAAAGTACCGACTCCGATGCCTTTGAATTTCTGGACGACTTTAAACTGAACTTATTTTCATCAGAAATTAATGTGTTTACACCCAAAGGCGACTTGTTTTCGCTGCCTTTGGGGTCAACAGTTATTGACTTTGCCTACGAAATCCACACCGAACTGGGCAATAAATGCATTGGAGCGAAAATTAACACCAAACTTGTGCCCATCAGCCATGTACTTGAAAATGGCGACCAAATTGAAATTCTGACTTCGGAAAACCAAACGCCAAAATTAGAATGGTTAAAATTTTCAGCTTCGGCTAAGGCCAGGGGTAAAATAAAGAATGTATTCCGTCTCGAAAAAAGCAAACACACCGAAAAGGGTAAAGAGATAATTGAACAGGTTTTTAAAGAAATAAATGCCCCACTCACCTCGAATAACCTGAAAAAATTAACGGCCCATTTTAACCTCAACAACAAGGAACAGCTCTACTCTGAGGTTGGCATGGGATTCCTCGAACTCAATGATGTAAAAAATATCATTGGAAAAAAATCGGAGAATAAACTGGTAAAATACTGGAACATCACCTTTGGTACAGGAAACAAAAAAAGGCAGAACGAGGAAGAAGAAGAAGAGCACCAAAAAATTGATAAGAAAAAGCCTTTTTTGTTAAAAGAAAACCAGGACAATATTAATTTCTCGCTGGCAAAGTGTTGCAATCCCATTCCCGGAGAACCTGTAGTTGGCTACTTAAGCACCGACAACCATTTAATTATACATAAGGTTAAATGCAGCGAACTCGGTAAATTTATTGCTAACCAGGGCGAAAAAATCATTCAGGTTGAATGGACCAAATTCAAGCGCCAGTCGTACCTTACCCGTTTAAACCTGCAAGGATTCGACAGGATGGGAATTGTGAACGAGGTAACCACCGTTATTTCTAAAGGCCATAACATTAATATGCGTTCGGTAAAATTCGAAACTCATGATGGAATATTTATGGGCGATCTATTCCTTTACATCCACAATACCAACGACTTAAATAACCTTATATCGAAACTTAAAACAATCAAAGGAATTGACAACGTAAGCAGGGTTGAAAACCTTGATGAATAATTTAAATTCATTCTAAAAAAATAAAAAAAATTTCTATTTTTGGCCTATTTAAAATTGGTTTAATTATGAATAACCACAAAACCAGGGAAACGGTAAGGAATATGTTTACCGAGTATCTTGAGAAAAACGGGCACCGGAAAACACCGGAAAGATTTGCAATTCTTGATGAAATATATTGTCGCGAAGGCCATTTTGATATCGAATCGTTGTACATCTCGATGAAGAACAACAACTACCGGGTTAGCAGAGCCACACTTTACAACACCATTGATTTGTTGCTGGATTGCAAGCTGGTGGTGAAACACCAATTTGGCAAAAATATTGCCCAGTTCGAGAAAGCTTTTGCCACGCTTCAACATGATCATTTAATCGATACCAGCAATGGAACCGTAGTGGAGTTTTATGATCCGCGTATAAGGGAAATTATTGAAGATGCCTGTAATAAAAATAACTTTAAACTTTCGCACCACACCTTATACATTTATGGCGAAAGCACCAACAAAGAATAAAGATTTCATTCTTAACAGATTATAAAATAAGGGCAGAGTACCGAGATTTTACTTCCATGAATTAAAATATTTAGTACTTTTAACTGCTTAATTTGAAAGCCGTGAAAGGTTAATCTAAAATGATTAAGTTTTCGCGGTTTTGCATGAATAATAAAAATCAAAACTCAAAATGAAGGTAGATGTATTGTTGGGCCTGCAATGGGGCGACGAGGGAAAAGGTAAAATTGTTGACGTATTTACTCCGGAGTACGATGTAATAGCTCGTTTTCAGGGAGGGCCAAACGCCGGTCACACCCTTGAATTCAACAATATAAAACACGTTTTGCACACCATTCCTTCCGGCATTTTCCGTGGCGATAAAATAAACATTATTGGCAACGGTGTGGTTATCGACCCAATGGTTTTTAAAAAAGAAATCGAGTCGTTGAGCAAAATAGGTGTCGACATATCAAAAAACCTGTTTATCTCGAAAAAAGCACACATGATTCTGCCCACACACAAAATTCTGGATGCAGCTTCCGAGCAAAAGAAAGGTGATACAAAAATTGGTTCAACTCTTAAAGGAATTGGGCCAACTTATAAAGATAAAATTGGCCGCGATGGCCTGCGCGTTGGCGATTTAGTGCACGGTTTTGAGGAAAAATATACCACCCGCATCAACAACCACAAAGTAATGTTAAGCGAATTTTTCAAATACGATTACGAGGAAATGCTTAACGAATGTGAAAAAGAGTGGTTTGAAGGCGTTGAAGTGCTGAAATCGTTCCAGCTGGTTGACAGCGAGCACATGATTAACGATGCCCTAAAAGAAGGCAAAACAGTATTGGCAGAAGGTGCCCAGGGAACCCTGCTTGATATTGATTTTGGTTCGTACCCTTTTGTAACCAGCTCGAATACCATTTGTGCCGGAGCATGTACCGGACTGGGGCTTGCACCTCAAGCTATTGGCAAGGTATTTGGCATTTTTAAAGCCTACTGCACCCGAGTTGGTATGGGGCCATTCCCAACCGAATTGTTCGACGAAACAGGCGACAAGCTAAGAAAAGCAGGAAATGAATTTGGATCAACTACCGGACGCCCACGCCGCTGTGGCTGGCTCGACCTGGTAGCACTGAAATATACGTCCATGCTTAACGGTGTTAGCGAACTGATTATGATGAAAGCTGATGTGCTTGACGACTTCGATACCATAAAAGTTTGCGTGGGTTACGAAATTGATGGCGAAGTTGTGGAACATTTTCCATTTGAACTTAACGACAGTGTAAAACCCGTTTATGTGGAATTACCGGGATGGAAAACAGACCTGACAAAAATTAAAAATCAGAATGAGTTTCCGGAAGAGTTAAACAACTACATCAACTTTATTGAAGACGAAATGGGTATTCCAATTTCGGTGGCATCGGTTGGGCCAAATCGTGCCCAAACCATCCTTCTAGAAAAAGAATAACAGGTTTAAAAATAAATACAAAAACGCCGTTCACGAAAATTGAACGGCGTTTTTTTGTATTAAATCATATCAGTATCCTTTAACGCTATTGACAATAATTTAATTTTTATAGTATAAACATAAGAATTTGCTTAAAAAAGTGTGCAGGTATCAAATTAATGGTATTTCTTAATTATCTTTAAGCATCTCAGTGGGGGCAAAAATGGGATCAATTTTTAAGGAAAAACTAGGGCTATACACCGACCTCTATGAGCTTACTATGGCTCAAGGGTACTTTTTATGTGGAAAAAAAGACCAACAAACTTCCTTCGACTATTACTTCAGAACCAATCCTTACCAGGGTGGATTTACGGTTTTTGCCGGACTGCAAGACTTTCTCGATGCACTTCAGGAATTTACTTATACCGAATCGGATCTCGAATTTTTACAAGCCAATGGTTTTAAATCCGAATTTCTGAACTATCTGCGTAAGTTTAAATTTTCAGGCAATATAACCAGTGTTCGCGAGGGTGAGATTGTTTTCCCGAATGAACCCCTGCTTTCGATTGAAGGCAATATAATAGAATGCCAGTTACTCGAAAGCATGCTCCTGAATATTTTAAATTTCGAATCGCTGATTGCTACAAAAGCTTTTCGTATAAAGTTAATTTCGGGGAAAAAACTTTTTGCCGATTTCGGACTTCGCCGTGCACAAGGACTAAGCTCTTTATTTGCCAGTCGTGCAGCATGTATCGGAGGCGCCTCCTCCACCTCGAATGCATTGGCCGGAAAGATATACGACATACCGGTTAGCGGTACCATGGCGCACAGCTGGGTACAAAGTTTCAGTTCGGAGCTGGAGGCATTCAGAGCTTTTGCGGCAACCAATCCCAACAACGCCATTTTATTGGTTGACACCTACGACACGCTAAAGTCGGGTATCCCCAATGCCATTACTGTTGGGCACGAAATGGCAGCCCGGGGAGAACAGCTAAAAGCCATCCGATTGGATAGCGGCGACCTGGCCTACCTGAGTAAAAAAGCGCGAAAACTACTTGATGATGCCGGACTAAACCATGTTAAAATTCTAGCATCAAATCAACTAAACGAGTATGTAATAAAAACCTTATTAAACGATCAGCAGGCCGCCATTGACGGTTTTGGCATTGGCACTGAACTGATTACCGGTAAAAACGATGCTGCCCTTGATGGGGTTTATAAACTAACCGAAATTGATGGCGAACCGAAAATGAAATTCTCGGAAAATGTTGAAAAAATAACCTTGCCTGGCAAAAAACAACTACTTCGGTATTTCGACAACGAAGGAAAATTTTACCGCGATGGCATAATGTTAGCCGATGAGTCGCCACTTGACGCAAACACTTTACACCATAGAATACACCCAGAGAAACAAACCAATACCGAAGGATTAAAATGCGAACGATTACGTGAAAAAGTTGTGCATAATGGCCGGATACTATTAAAAAGTCAAAACCCCATATTACTGCATGCCTACCTCCGAAGTCGCGCTGCGCTATTGCCCGAAGAACACCAACGCTTTATCAGTCCACACTTGTACAAAGTGGGAATTTCGAATAAATTAATGACCACCCGAAATGCTTTAACACAAAAGTTAAGAACGTTACATTAATTTTTTATGATTGAAATTACACGACCGACACTTATTGTTGACAAAGAGGTTTGCCTTCAAAACATTGAACGAATGGTGCTTAAAGCTAAAAAGCATAAACTTCGTTTGAGGCCCCATTTTAAAACACATCAAGCCGCAAAAATAGGTGAATGGTTCAGAATATTCGGGATTAGTCAGATTACTGTATCTTCCGTTCAAATGGCCGAGTATTTTGCCTCAAACGGCTGGACCGATATTACGCTCGCATTTCCTTTAAACATGCTGGAACTGGAACGCATCAACCGGCTGGCAGCAAATATTAAGCTTAATGTTTTACTTGAAAACAAAGAAGCAGCAGAAGCACTTGCCAATAAAGCCAACGAAAAAATGGGTGTGTTTATAAAAATTGACACCGGTTACAACCGAACTGGGATTCCGGCCGGACGAACTGGACTAATCGATTCAATTCTTGATATTCTGAAAAGCAACAGCAAACTTCGTTTTAAAGGCTTTTTAACCCATACCGGGCATACATATACAGCCAGGTCGACCAACGAAATATTCAGCAGCCATTTTGATGCGCTTCTAAAATTGAAGAAACTAAAAAACAATTATCAAAATCAATATCCTGGTCTCGAACTTAGTATGGGCGATACGCCCTCGGCCAGTATTTGTGGCAATTTTAACGGTATTGATGAGCTTCGCCCGGGTAATTTTATTTTTTACGACCTAATGCAACTAAGCCTCGGAGTTTGCGAAATGGAAAATATTGCTGTAAGAATGGTATGTCCTGTTGTAGCCAAACACGTTTCGCGAAACGAAATTGTTATTTACGGTGGTGCTGTGCATTTCTCGAAAGACACCTTGCAGAATACTGATGGAAAGGAGCTTTACGGACGTGTAATTGTAAATGTAGACGGAGAAAAACGGCTCCTCGACACCAAAAACTACCTATCAAAACTTTCACAAGAACATGGCATACTTAAAGTAACGCCAAGCAATTTTAAGCATATTGCTATTGGCGATCTGGTTGAAATAATTCCTGTTCATTCCTGTTTAACAGCCAACCTGATGGGACACATGCTTACAACTGAAGGAGAATTAATTACAATGATGCCCAAATATTAAAACACCTGTTACTTTACCCGCAAAAATCAAATACAAATGAAACCACGTTTAAATATTGTTACTCTGGGTGTGAAAGAACTGAACATATCGAGAAGGTTTTACGAACAAGCGTTGGGCTGGGAAGCCACCAAAGACAGCGACGACAAGATTGTATTTTTTAACCATGGAGGTATTGTTTTAGGCCTATACCCCCTTGATAAGCTTGCAGAGGATGCGCTTATCTCGCCCAAAAGAAGTGGCTTTTCGGGGGTAACTTTGGCCATTAATTTAGACTCGAAGGAACAAGTTGATGAACTATACCAGAAGGTTATTGCAAAAGGTGGGGAATCGCTTGTGCCACCTCGCAATACATTTTGGGGAGGCTACGATGCTTATTTCGCTGATCCCGATGGCCATGCCTGGGAAATTGCATGGGCACCGTTTTGGGAATTTGATGAACAAGGTAGTTTGAAAATATAAACTTACAACAGACTCAGGCAAAAAAAAGCCGGTAAAATTACCGGCTCATTATCTTCATACTTTCTACTAAAAGTCGCTGTACTATTTATTTCTCAGGAATACTCTCGAGGGTAAGTACCAGAAATTCCCAGAATTTAGCAACTGTTTCCACATTTACTTTTTCATCGGGCGAGTGAGGAAAACGAATGGTTGGTCCAAACGAAATCATATCCCAATGCGGGTAGTTTTGTGCCAGAATACCGCACTCCAGGCCCGCATGTATTGCCATTATTTTTGGCACCTTACCCCATTTGTTATTGTAAACGCCTTGCATGGTTTTTAAAATAGGTGACTCCATATTGGGTTTCCATCCCGGATAAGCACCGCTAAATGTTACCGTTCCGCCGGCCAGTTCGAAAACAGCTTTTAAACGGCTTGCCAACTCCGTTTTTGCCGTATCAACCGAGCTACGCATTAAACATGCACCTTCAATGGTTTTGGCACCTGCATCCGATTTAAATATAGCCAGGTTGGTTGATGTTTCCACCAAACCGGGCATACTGTCGCTCATGCGAATTACTCCATTGGGGCAAGCAACTACAGCAGCAGTTATATTCTTTTGTGTTTTAGCATCAATAAGTGTTTCGGGCATTTCTGCTTCTTCAACTGCAATAGCCATATCGGGTTCAGTGGCTGCCAGTTCCGCTTTTATCTGGTCGGCAACCTCATCCACCATCGCTACAAAGTCGGCAGCTTTCGCCTCTTCAACAAGTACAACACCAAATGCTTCACGTGGGATGGCGTTACGTAAACTACCACCATCGATACTGGCCAGGCGCACGCCCAAACCTTCAGCGGCATTTAGAATGCGGAAAAAGGCTTTTATTGAATTTCCGCGACCTAGAATGATATCCATTCCGGAGTGACCGCCTTTTAGGCCGGTAACACTAAGTTTTAAAGCAGTAAAGCCTACAGGCACTTCTTCTTCCGTATAGGTAAAAGTAATATTGGCATCTTCGCCTCCTGCGCATCCTACATACAATTCTCCCTCATCTTCCGAGTCGGTATTTATTAAAATATCAGCATCAAGCAAGCCGGCTTTTAGCCCGTTTGCTCCGTCCATTCCGGTTTCTTCGGTTGCGGTAAGCAATACTTCCACCGGACCGTGTTTTATGGTTTTTGAAGCTAAAACCGCCATTGCTGCCGACGAGCCAATTCCATTGTCAGCTCCAAGCGTGGTTCCTTTGGCAGTTACCCAGTCACCATCAATAAAAGCTTCGATGGGATCTTTGGTAAAATCGTGTTCCTTATCGCTGTTTTTTTGCGGAACCATGTCCAGGTGACCTTGCAGCACAACGGTTTTACGGTTTTCCATTCCGGGAGTTGCCGGCTTTTTAATAATAACATTTCCGGCTTCATCATGAATGGTTTCAAGTCCCAAATCCTTACCAAACTTAACGGCCCAGGCCTGAATGGCATCTTCGTGATTTGATGGACGTGGTATTTGAAGCATCTGATCGAAAATGCCCCAAACCTCTGTTGGTTGAATATTTTTAATTTCTGACATGTTTTATGTTTTTAGTCGGCAGACGAGAGTGCGAAGTTAAATGCCAAAAACCTCCAACTTCGCACTTTATCTTCCAACAGTTTATTACTGAATATTTGGCTTTTCCAATCCGTAACCTTTTCGTTTATCTTCAATTTTAAGCAAGAATGAAGTTATTAAGGCCAAAATGGTAAGTGCAACAAAAATAGTCCAGGTGGTTTGATAATCGTAGTTAATAGCTTCACCAGCTGCTTTCGCTTCAGCCACTCCAGGATTGGTTTTGTCGAGTACAATACCTACGGCCAGTGGAATACCCCAAAGTCCAAAGTTTTGCACCCAGAAAATTACTGCATAGGCACTACCCAGCTGTTTTTCAGGAATAATTTTTGGCACCGATGGCCACATGGCTGAAGGTACCAGCGAAAAGGCAATTCCGAGCAAAATTACGTTGAAAAATGCTGCAACTACGCTGGTAATAAAAGGAAGGTAGAAAATTACATGAACGATGATAAGCAAAACTGCGCCCAACATCATAATCGATGCACCTTTTCCTTTTTTATCGTAAATACTACCAAAAACAGGAGTAAGCAACATGGTTCCAAAAGGAACTAAACTAGGCAATAAACCGGCCCAGTTTTCGCTCACACCAAATTTGTTTACCATTAAATCGGGGCCGTATTTGTAGAACGGAAATACCGTAGAGTAAAAGAACACACACAACAAGGCAATCAGCCAAAAACCCCAGTTACCAATAATTACCAGTAGATCAGAGAATTTAAACTCATCATCACCCGAGGCAGATTCTTCCTCTACAATCTGAGCATCAAGCTTTTTGTCCTGAATATTGTAATAAAAGAATCCGATTAAGCCTAAAATAAGAAAGACAATTACGATAAGAATTGTGGTTGGCACATCGTAGGTGTTGGCAATTTTTGCCCCAAATGCAAGTGGAGCAAACGATCCCAAACGGGCAATAGCCACCTGCATACCCATGGCCAGTGCAATTTCTTTTCCTTTAAACCATTTGGCAACCGATTTTGAAACCGTGATACCGGCATATTCAACCCCTACTCCAAAAATGGCAAAACCTACACCGGCCAACAACACCTGGGTGGTAATATCGATGTTCAACAGGGGAACATGCACAATATTATCAGGGCTGCCCACCAAACCTTTAAAGGCTGCATACTTTAAAGCACCACCAATAATCATTATCAGTGCAGAAGATATGGTGCTGAACCGAATTCCAAATTTGTCGAGTAAAACTCCAACAATCACCAACATCATCAAAAACACATTAAAAATACCATAGGCACTGGTAATAAAGCCGAAATCGGCACTATTCATGGCCAGGGTACGTTCCATAATTGGTTTTAAAGGAGAAATTACCTCTGTAAACATGTAACCTGCAAACATGGTGAACGACAAGATTACCAGAGCTGTCCATCTTGCCTTTTTCGAATCGCGCAACGTTTGCTTAATCGCATTTGTCATACTATAAAATTTTATAAGTTTTTTCTAAGCCGTTAAAAATAAGAAAATTTAAACGCCATAAAAATGACGACAGAAAAAAAGGACAGCTCTTTATGGTTGTCCTTCTTTCTAATAGTTTTTATTTGAGTTGAATAGCTTTTATTGCCCCGGTTTCGGCATGCAGTTCAACGGCATAATCGCCGCCCAGAAAATCTTCGGGGAAGGGCGCCACCACACCAAACTGTGCCATTGGTAGGCGAACCGAAGCCAGCTCATTCATCTCGTAAATTAAACGAATGGTGGCTATCCCCGGCAACCGGTAGAAAATACCCGAAGCTCCGGCATCCGGATTTTCAGAAACAGCTTCTTTCGAATACTTCTGATTTAGCTCCTGCACCCGGTCAAACTCAATCATAACGGGTTTTCCCGAAAGGTCGGTAGCCGAAACAATGCCTTTATCTTCGGCAATTCGAAATACCACCTGGCCGCTTTTTACTGCCGATCCGGGTACATAATCCACACTATAGCTTTGTTTTTTATAGGTCGTTCGCCCCACAAATAACTGAATGTATTCTTTTTCAATCTTTTTCAATTCTTTCATGCTCACCTCGTAGGCTTTACCATCAGGATGCTCGCCATCCATCATTAATGCAGCCATATCGTACTGGTTCATTCGGCAATCGAGTATACGCTGCGCGGCCTCTGCAGCTTTTTGCTCTACACTTACTTTTGTTGGTCTGAAGTTGTTGGTTGAGTCGCCCGGATAATAGCTGGGGTGGTCAGTCAGGTAGTCGAACGAAAAGCCATCGTCGAAACCGGGTTTTTGCACGCTGCTGTTTGATGTAGGCTGTGGAAGTGCCTGCGGCACCACATTCGCATTATTAATACCAAGCAGGCAACCATCGGCACTTAAATTAAGTAAAGCTGCCACCTCTCCCATGGCCTGGTGCACCTGCTCCGGATCGGGTTCGCTGAAAGTTTTTATGGCTACTTCGGTAATTTCCCACTTACTAACAGCCTGGGTTTTTGCATTTTTTATACCCAATAGTTGCTCGGCATAAGCTGCGTAAGGCCCCGGTACAAATTTTTCGTTAAGCGCTTTTACATGTATTTTTAATCCGGTACGTGGCAAGGCATACGGAATACCTTCGGTATAAGTTGGAACCAGCCCCGGCTCTTCTTCCTTTTTTTTGCGTTGCCCAAATGTTGGAATTACCAACAACACTGCAATTATAAAAGCTAAATACTTCATTATTTCAATTGTTTTTATTTGAGAAACCCAAAAGTATTAAAATTATTTTATGCTTTTTACAACACTACTACACAAAGTCATAAAGTACGGTCTTGAGACAGTTTAGTCTATCGTTTTTCTGCTCATAAAAACCTTTGTGTCTTAGTGCCTTTGTGTTCAACCCAATAGTTTATCTTTGCCCACATGATAGAATTTCCCGATCCAAACCAGGCCGACGACGATGGATTACTTGCACAGGGCGGCGAGCTCACTCCTGAGTTTTTATTGTCGGCTTATTCCCAGGGCATTTTTCCGTGGTTTTGCGAGGGCGAACCAATTTTATGGTACTCGCCCAATCCGCGCATGGTTTTAAAACCCGAAAATTTTAAACTGCGAAAAAGCCTGCAGCAGACCATCAAGCGCGGTATTTTTGAATTGCGTATTGACACTGCTTTTCGGGAAGTGATTAGCAACTGCAGCACCGTAAAACGCCGGCACGAAGAATTAACCTGGATTACCAACGATATGATAGAAGCCTATGTAAAATTGCATGAACTGGGCTTTGCCCACTCGTTTGAGACCTGGTTTGAAGGTGAGCTGGTTGGCGGTTTATACGGATTATCGTTGGGAAATTGTTTTTTTGGGGAATCGATGTTTTTTACCAAAACCGACGCCAGCAAATTTGCCTTTTTCCACCTGGTGCAGTTTGCATTAAAAAACAACTTTGCTTTTATCGATGCACAGCAACCAACCGATCACCTGGCAAGTTTAGGCGCCAAACCAATTCCTCGAAAAGATTTTCTGGAAATGATTGATAAAGCTCTGCTGCACAAGACTTTGCAAGGCAAATGGACCGACTTTGATAACAAGGCATTTTATCCGGGCATTGATTAAGAAACGACCAGTGCAAACGCTTGGTAGCTTTTCAGCTTTTTAGGAACCGATTCTTTAACCCGCTTTTTATTCAAGGCCAAATAACCATTTTTATCAATTAAAAACCAGTCGGGCATTTCCACATGTAATTGATTATCGGGATAAACCAGTGGCAAGCCATTCTTTTTTCGGTGGTTGTACCAAACGCAATACAAATCAAATATTTTGGGCATTACTCCGCTATGCCTTAATTGATAGTGCTGCACATCCGGATTATTTACAAATAAAAAAAAGCGCCCCACAAAAAGCTCGTCAATCATTTTTATTCCCACAATATTTTCTTCAATCAGGTAGCTCATTATTTCAAAATACATCACGTAATCGCCCATCAGGCGTCCTTCTTCCGCAGTAAAAGGATCACCATTTGAATCTCTGTTAGCCTTTAGCTTTTTATAAATTCTATCAATATCAGCGTTTTCAGCAAACGAACTGTTCATATTAAAAACAAACTCAGCTCGCGAAATATCATGCTCTTTTCTTAACTGAAAAATGATGACAACCACTCCAACAATAGCTGTAAATGTTGTTGTAATATCAGAAACCGGCTCATTAAAAAAGAAGCGATACACGGCACCTGCCAATAACATTACCAACACAATTAAAACCGTTTTCCAAATACTTTTTCTTTTTGTTTTCATATCCATCAATGTTTTGTTTGAACTTATACTTCCTGTTTCTTAAAGCTACTTTTTATGATTTATGGCGGGCTAACGGTTACTTGAATGTTGTGGTTGCGGATTTCGAAGAGCGTTCTTGTCCGCCAGCTAATGCACACGAAGCTGCAATGCGAGAATTAAAGCGAGGCGAAATTGACCAAAGTAATCAGCAAAATGTGGTCATTCACCTCAAAATTATTGGCACGACAGCTACCAGAGACTTACTTTAGCCGGGGGCGCCACATTGCCACTACCAGCGAGGCTATAACCAGGCAAATACCCCCAAGCATACACCGGTAACAGGTAGAGTCGGCCCAATGCTCGATACGGGCATACGAGCCCAGCCCAACACAACTAAAAGCAAGTAATAGAAAAATAAGAATCAGAGTTTTTCGGGTTTTTGTCATCATGGTGGATTATAACATTTTGCACTGTAAAACTATAAATACAGGCGAGATTCGCAAAATTCTTTTCGAGATATCGTTCAAAAAACCTTCCTCTTAACTACCGGCACCGCAAAAAATCCCCAGGTACAAATTAAGCCCTTTCAAAAAAAAATACGCCAACACCTGCGTTTGATTTTCTATATTTGAGCCATCAAAAAAAACATTGGGTTTCAGCATGAAAACAGCCACATACAAAGGATACCTGCTGGCACTGGTTGCCACCATTGCTTTTTCAAACGTATATATTTTTAGTAAAGCCGCTTTAAACCAAATTCATTTAACACAATTTGGTATTTACTGGTGTGGTTTTGGCATGCTTTTTAGTTTGTTGTTTGCCTTCAAAGGAAAAAAAATTGCCCAGTTAAACCGGCTCAGCAAAAAACAGGCACGCATATTACTTTTACTGGGTTTTTTGGAAATACTCACCACCTCAACCTTTTTTATTTCCATAAACATTATTCCCGACCCCGCCATTACCTCGTTTATTGGCAACCTCTTCCCCGTTATGGTAACCCTGGGGGGAATTATAATACTAAAAGAAAAATTTGGCTGGGTTGAAATTGTTGGCGCTTCACTGGCCCTTATAGGTACCTTTGTTATAAGCTACACGGGGGGTACCAGTTTAAAAACGCTGTTTATTGCCGGAACAGGCGTGGTACTTATTAACGCACTTTTTGCCACCACTGCAACCCTTATTGTGAAAGTGCACGTAAAAAATATAAGTCCCGAACTGTTTAACCTTAACCGCTACACCTGGCTGTTCCTGTTTTCGCTTATCATGTTTTTTGTTTACCAACCCGAGGCAAATATTCCTGCAAAGGCCTTTGCCAATATATCGGTTGGTGCTTTTCTCGAGTTTATTGCCATACTAACCGTCTATTATTCGTACCATTTTATTGAGGCATCGCGCTCGGCTATTGTACAAACCTTGAAAGGTATTTTTGTGCTAATTGGCGCCTTTGTGGTGTTTAATACGTTCCCGGTTTTGCACCAGTTTATTGGCGGAATGATTACCGTTGTTGGCGTTTTGGTTATGGCACTGGCCCAGGCAGGCATCATCAGAACCAGGCACTAAGCCACCAAACTGTTTTTTCAGTTAAAAAACTACACATTTAGTTTATTTGAAGTTTATTTAACAAAATTTCATAATTATTTTTTGTTTCTTTCGTTAAAAATTAAGCAAGGCATAGTTTTTGTTTAACAGAAAAACGATTACTCAACCAAAAAACGAAAGCGAAAACCATGAAACAACAACCTCAAAATTCAACGTAGAAACACGTACCCGCCAACACACGCCAAGCCGCTACCATTGAAAACTTAAAACATACCAAAATGAAGAAAAAAAACTGGCTGTTTGCCGCCATTGCTGTAGTTCTGCTGGCAGTGGTTTTATTTGTTTTTGCAGGTTCGAAAACCGAAACAACCCAAATTACAACGCAGGTACAAAAAGGCCCATTTGAAGTATTAGTGTACTCCAGCGGGCAGCTCGAGTCGGAAAACTCTGACCACGTATATATTCCGGAGAAAATGAAAGACCGCCAAACACGAATCTCCAACCTTACCATTACCGATATTGTTGAGGAGGGCACCTATGTTGATTCGGGCGATTATGTAGCCACACTCGACCACCAGGCCGTGCAGGAGCAACTAAAAAATGCCATGGATGAACTGGAGAAAACGCTCTCGGAATACAACGACAGTAAAATAGACTCGAACCTTACCCTTAGCAACGAACGCGATTTAATTATTAACGCCGAAATGGATGTTGAAGAGCGTAAAATTGCAGTGGATGAGTCGATTTATGAATCGCCATCGGAACAGAAAAAGGTAAAAATGGATTACGACAAAGCCTTACGAAAGCTTGAACAATCAAAACAAGCCTACGAATTAAAAACACAACAGGAAGTAAATAAGGTAAACCGTAAATTCATCAATTACAAACAAATTCGCGAACGTGTTGATGCCCTGGAGGAATTAATGGATCAACTGATTGTGTATTCGCCCAAAGCGGGTATCATCTCGTACCACCAGTACGAATGGGGAGGAACGGTAAAAACGGGCTCACGTGTTTCGCAATGGAGCCCCATAATTGCCACTTTCCCGAATATGGATAACCTGGTTACCAAAACCTTTATAAACGAAATTGACATTGCCCTGATAAAACCGGGCCAGAAAGTAAATATTGGTATCGATGCTTTTCCGGATAAAACCCTTAGCGGCGAAGTAGCCACGGTGGCCAACATGGGACAGCTAATGCCTAAAAGCGATGCCAAGGTGTTTGAGGTAAAAATAAAAGTTAACGGCTCCGACCCCGATTTAAAACCGGCGATGACAACCAGTAACACCATTCAGGCCAATTTTATGGAAGAGGCCATTTTTGTTCCTATCGAGGCTGTATTTCATAACGACAGTTTATCGTTTGTGTACCTGCCCAAATCGGAAACCCGACAGATTATTGAACCCGGGCCAACCAACGAAAATTACATGATTGTTAGCCAGGGACTGGAAGAAGGCCAGGAGCTGTTGCTGCTGGAACCCGATAATACCGATGACTACAAACTTGTAGGTTTTGAAATTTATGCCGACATGCAACAAAAAGCAGCAGAGCAAAAAGAAAAAGAAGAAGCCGAAAGACTAAAAAGAGAACAGGAGAAACCAAAAACTCCTGAACTGCCTGCCGGAATAAAACTTCCTCCGGGCGTTACCATTACCAAATCAGCCAGTTAGCCACCAAAATAAATTACAATGTTTATTAAAAGATATTTACACGACGTATTAATTGCGGTTGAGGCTATTATCGCCAACCGCCTGAAATCAATTCTTACGGCACTGGGGATTATTTTTGGTGTGGCTGCAGTAATTAGCATGATGGCTATTGGAAACGGTGCAGAACAAGAGATTCTGGAACAAATAAAACTGGTGGGGGTAAACAACATTGTTATTACGCCCAGTTCCTACTCGCTTTCAGATGGCGCCGGATCCGGAACCGAAGGCAATGGGCAGCCTACAGCAAAAAAGTTTTCGAAAGGGCTTACCTTGCTTGACGTACAGGCCATAAAAACTATTTTGCCTACCGTTGAACGAATAACACCCGTAATTTCGTTTAACTACTCGGCCCTGCTAAATGGCATTAGCAAACCAGTGGTACTCGAAGGCATTGAAAACCATTACTTCGATTTGTTTAATATGCAACTTGCCGAGGGAAACCGGTTTAATCCCGTTCAAATTGAAAAAGGCTTACCCGTTTGTGTTATTGGCAACAACATTAAAGAGCAGTTTTTTCGTCAACAAAACCCTATTGGGCAGTACATTAAGTGTGGCCAGAATTGGTTAAAGATTGTAGGCGTTGTTGAACGTCGCGATTTTACAGCATCGGCTTCCGACGAACTGGGTATCAGCAGCTCCGACAATAAAATTTTTATTCCCGTACAAACCATGCTGCTTCGGTTTAAAAACCGTTCGCTTATTCGTGCCGACGAGGTACTTAAAGCCAACAAAAACGGAGGCGGCGAAGGCATGGTGGTTATTTTTGGTGGCCCCGAGCAAACCGACGAGCCCGTGGATACCGACGATAACCTGAACCAGTTGGATAAAATAATTGTGCAGGTAAAAGAAACCGAACAGCTGGGGGCATCGGCAACACTGATAAAGCGAATGTTGCTGCGTAGGCACTCCGAGTTGTACGATTTTGAAGTAACCATTCCTGAACTGCTTTTAAAACAACAGCAGAAAACCAAAAAGATTTTCAACATTGTATTAGGGGTTATTGCCGGCATTTCGCTGGTGGTTGGCGGAATTGGCATTATGAATATTATGCTGGCGTCGGTGCTCGAACGTATTCGCGAAATTGGCGTGCGACAAGCACTGGGGGCCAAGCAAAAAGATATTATTGCCCAGTTTCTTTCTGAATCGACATTGATTAGCTTAACCGGTGGTATTATCGGAATTATTCTGGGTGTTGTGCTGTCGAAAATAATTACAGCAATGTTCGATATAAAAACCATTATTTCGGCATTCAGCATTTTTATAGCCTTTGGAGTTTCGGTTGGCGTTGGAATTATTTTTGGTTACCTGCCGGCCAAACGAGCTGCTGAAAACGACCCTGTTGTTTCGCTGCGTTCATAAATTATTTACCCGGGAATAAAACTTTAAAACAACCATGAGAAAACAAATACTCATAAAAACTGCACATCGTATTCATGGATGTTCCGTCTTGTTCCTTCAAAAACAAACAATTTCAATAAGATGAAACGAGCATGAATTTTAGCATTCGAAGCTACACAATCAAGAATGATGAAAATTCATCGGGAGTTCCATCTTATACCTTATAAAACAAACAATTTCAATAAGATGAAAAATATATATCTATCACTACTGCTATTCATGGGGCTAAGCCTAAACACACTGGCCCAGGAAGAAATGGTACTTACGCTTCCCGATGTTATCGATCTGGCCTCGAAACAATCGATTGATGCATTCAGAAATAAAAACATGTACCTGGCCAGCTATTGGGAATACCGCTTTTACAAAGCCGAGCGCTTACCCAGCATTTCGTTAAGCGCCAACCCGCTCGATTTTAACCGCTACCGCAATAAAGAATATAATTTTGAAACCAACGAAGATGAATTTCGACTGCGCGAATACTTTAACTCCGAGCTAGCTGTTTCGGCCGTACAAAACGTAACGCTAACCGGTGGGCAGGTATTTTTACGCTCGGAACTGGGTATGGTAAAAAACCTGGGTGGCGACAAAAAAACATCGTACAATGCAACGCCTATCAGTATCGGTTTTCAACAAGAACTTAACGGCTACAATCGCCTGAAATGGGAATCGAAAATTGAACCGCTAAAATTTGAGAAAGCAAAAAAAGAATTCATACAGGACATGGAAGACCTGCGCGTAACTTCTACCATTCGTTTTTTCGGATTGATAAATGCACAAATTCAGAAAAACATTGCAGAAATGAATTACGCCAATGCCGATACGCTTTATAAAATTGGTAAAGGCCGCTTTCAGGTGGGAACAGTAACACAAGATGAACTGCTTGAACTTGAACTGCGACTGTTAAACAACGAACAAGCATTAAACATTGCCCAACTCGATGAAAAAAGGGCACAGGCCAGGCTCAACTCTTTTTTGGGGCTGCCAAAAGAAACGCTCGTTAAATGTATTGTCCCTAGCGAAATTCCTGCGTTACAAATTAACCCCGACGAGGCCATTAGCGAAGCCATTAAAAACAATCCGGAGATTCTGGGACATCAGCAACAAAAACTGCAACAAGATGAAAATGTAGCAGAAGCAAAATCGGAGCGGGGTTTAAATACTACGCTGTTTGCCATGTATGGTCTAAACCAAAGTGCCGAAGACTTCGATCAGGTTTATGTTGAACCAGATAAAAGTCAACGCTTTAGCCTGGGACTAAATATTCCGATTGTTGACTGGGGCCGAGGTAAAGGGCGCTACTCAATGGCTAAATCGAACCGCGAAGTTGCTCTGGCTACCATCAAACAGGAACGTATTGATTTTGAACAGGATATTTACCAAAGTGTTTTGGAGTTTAACCTGCAGGCCGGCCAGGTTTACACTGCAGCCAAAGCCGATACAGTGGCCAAAATGGGCTACGATGTAACCTTTCAGCGTTTTCTGATTGGTAAAATTGATGTGATTAAACTAAACATTGCCAGCAACGACCAGGAAACGGCCCGAATGTCGTACCTCTCGCAATTACGCGACTACTGGGCAGCTTACTACAGATTAAGAAGTTTAACACTTTTTGATTTTGAACAAAGAAAACCTTTGGTGGCAGATTACAACAAACTACTTGAAAATTAAGCGATGGCGGTAAAAAGAAAACATATAATAATTGTTATAGCAGGACTGCTGCTGATAGTAGCAGCGGTGTTTGCCTCCACATTAACCAGCGGCGAATCGGAAAAATATTATGTGGTTGAAAAAGGCCCTTTTGAAGCTACGCTGAGTTGTAACGGAGAAATTAACGGTTTGGTTGCAACCCCAATCCCTATGCCCAAAATACTGGGCGACAGAGACCTGAGGATATGGAACTTGAAAATTCTGAACCTCGCACAAGATGGAAAATACGTCAAAAAGGGCGACTTTATCATGCAGCTTGATGCCAGCCAGATTATTTCCGGTATGCGCGAAGAACAGCAAAAACTGGAAACAGAAGAGGCCGATTTAAAAAATGCCAGGATTGACAGCACTGTACAACTCACGGAACTTCGCGAGGACATAAAAAATGCACACCTTGATCTGGAATACAATAAAATTGATTTGGAACAATCAGTTTACGAATCGGCAGCCTACCAGCGCAAAGCCCAAATGACCTATAAAAAAGCAGAAAACGCGATTGCAAAAAAACAACGCGACTACCTGCTGCGCCAAAACAGATTAAAAATGAAGGTAGGCCGCTCAGAAGAACATGTGGAACGCAGCCGCAAAAGAATAGAAAAATTTCAGGAGGCCATGCGCGCGGCACGTATTACCGCTCCCGAGGATGGTATTGTAATTTTTGGCGAAAACTGGGATGGCACTAAATACAGTAAAGACGGCAATATTTCAACCTGGGCGTTTGGCCCTCCCATTGCTACCTTACCCGATATGTCGAAAGTAATTTCAGAAACATACGTTAAAGAAATTGATATTGCCAAAGTTGAGGTGGGCGATAAGGTAAGGGTATCTTTTGATGCACTTGAAGACGTAGTTATTAATGGTGAAATAAAGACGATTGCCCTTGTTGGCGAAGACCATAAAGATTTTGATATGAAAGTTTTTAAGGTTGTTATTCACTTGGATGAAACCAACCAGGGGCTTAAACCGGCCATGTCGAGCAATAACGAAATAATTCTGGCGAATGAAGCAGAGGCTTTATTTGTTCCGCTAAATGCAGTTCTCAACGAGAACGGGGAAAGCTTCGTTTACCTTGCAACACGCGAAGGCAAACAAAAAACACCGGTTACCACAGGCCTCGAAAACGACAAATTTATTCGCATTAAAAGTGGAATAAAAGCAGGCGACAAAGTAGTTCTTAATCCAACTCCTGAGGCGATTTAAAAAGAAAGTATACCAAAAACAGAAACGGGCTGATAACACAGCCCGTTTTTTCGTTAATTTCGCGCCATGCAAGACAAGCACTATCCCAATATTTTTCTTTTTAATCCTACCTGCGAATATGCTGTGGCAAACGGCAATGCATCGTGGCAAGCCAACAGGCTTTTACAAAAAATGGAAGCCGACATGGCTACACTGCCCTTGTATTTCGCCAATAAAAAAGATATTGTTTTGGTTCCTGAGTTGCCTGATTCAGCGTTTCATTTGCAACTTGAACAGCTGGAAATTGAACCACCCGAATTTGTTGCCGAAAAACATTTACAGGCGAGCCCCATTGCAAACAGTAACGAACTAAGGCCCTGGGGTTGGAGCCCCGCCGTGCATAAACGCCTGGAGCACCTAAAACCAACGTGCGCTGCTGCATTTAAAGCATCTCCGGTTTTTAACTGGAAAACAGACTACCGCGAATTGTACTCGAAAAAATTTGCTCGAAGCATCCTTCATAATCTCGTAAAAACTTACCCCTCGGAACATTTTATTGCCGAAAGCCAGCTAACTGAAGTTTGCACCAGCAGAGAGACCTACCTGGAACTGCTTCAAAAATGGGACAAACTAATGGTAAAAGCTCCCTGGAGCAGCTCCGGACGCGGATTGCAACCCGTTAGGTACACCCCCATACACCCAAAAGTTTGGGACAAGCTGTTAGGCATTATTAAAGATCAGGGATATGCCATTGTAGAGCCATACCTCGATAAAGTTATTGACCTTGCTTTTCAGTTTAAACTAAAAAACAAAAAAGTAAGTTTTATCGGCATCAGTAATTTTTCTACCGATTACAAAGGGCAATACAATGGCAACAGTTTAAACGGGCTTCCTGACTCGCTGCACACCGAGGTAAAACAATTTATTAAATGCTTACCCGAAATTATTCTACCTGGCCTTACCTTCCTGCTAGAACAAAGCAACCTCGCCGAAAGTTATGAAGGCTATTTTGGCGTTGACACGCTTATTTTCAGAGACCAAAACAAGCAATTAAAGGTTAATCCATGTCTCGAAATTAATGTCAGGCACAATATGGGGCTGCTTTCGCTTTACCTTGAAAAATTTATTCATCCCACACAAAAGGGGCGTTTTCTCACCTATTATGATCCGAAAAAGGATTTTGCAAGCTTTTGCAACGAAATGAAAAAAACCTATCCCTTACAACTTACTAATCACAAAATTGTCTCCGGATTTTGCCCCTTAACAGCTTATTCTGCCCACACAAAATTTGGTGCTTACTTATTGGTTTAAAGCGTGACACTTGATTTTAGCTCCTTTTTTTATAACTTTAGGTAAACGAATCAACCAATCAAATATGGAGCAGAAAAACGAAAAATACATCAAAAAAGGAAAGTTATCGAAGAAGTTTTACGAAGCTGAACTAAACCGGCTTC
Source organism: uncultured Draconibacterium sp. (assembly GCF_913063105.1). Taxonomy (GTDB): domain Bacteria; phylum Bacteroidota; class Bacteroidia; order Bacteroidales; family Prolixibacteraceae; genus Draconibacterium. The sequence goes on from NZ_CAJXYQ010000021.1 coordinate 38,725, forward strand.
AAATTGAACTGGTACGCTTACAAGAGTGGATAAAATTTAAAGGATTAAAAGTTGTGGTAATTTTTGAAGGCCGCGATGCTGCCGGAAAAGGCGGCACCATAAAGCGGATCATCCAAACCCTGAATCCGCGAATTTGCAGAGTTGTTGCATTGGGTACGCCTACCGAGAGAGAAAAAACACAATGGTATTTTCAACGTTATGCACCACACTTGCCCGCCGCAGGCGAAATGGTGCTCTTCGACCGCAGCTGGTACAACCGCGCCGGCGTAGAAAAAGTTATGGGCTTTTGCAGTAACGACGAATACTGGGAGTTTCTGCGGTCGTGCCCCAATTTTGAACGCATGCTTATCCGCTCGGGTATTATCCTTATAAAATACTGGTTTTCGGTAAGCCAGGACGAACAGGAGAAACGTTTCAGAGCCAGGCTCAACGAACCTACAAAACGTTGGAAACTGAGTCCTATGGATATAAAATCGATGGAAAAATTTGAAGATTATTCAAAAGCAAAAGATGAAATGTTTGCGTACACCGATACAAAAATTAGCCCCTGGTATATGGTTGACGCCGATGATAAAAAACGTGCCCGCCTGAATTGCATCCACCATTTGCTGAAATCAATTCCATACAAAGAACTGGAACAAGAGCCCATTGAGCTTCCGGAGCGCCAGGAGAAAAAAGGATATGTGCGTCCTCCATTGGAAGAAATGACTTATGTTCCTGAGGTATATTAATACCTTCTCAATTAACAAAAACAAAAAAGGGGAGTATTTCTACTCCCCTTTCATTTTCTCCTCCCATCTTTAGTTCTCTCTTGTCCTCGTCATGTCAAACAGGTGTCGTGCCTGTTCGCCAAGAAATCCTGAAAACAATTTCTCCTTCCCATTTTCAATCACTTTGCCACGCTCTGCCAGTTCGTAATAGGCGTAGGTCCAGTTTATTTTTTCAATACCATCGTCGCCTTTAACCTCCACTTCTTCTTTTACAGCCTGGGTGGCCGATTGCCGCAATTTACTTCCCTTCTCTCCTTCCAGCACCTCTTTCATAGGCACTCCGGCGGCGGCTAAACTGTTACATGTACTTTCCAAATCGGGCAATTCATCAACCTGCTGATAATTGATAAAAGCGGTAAAATGATTGACAGAATTACCATGTAACATTACCCAGGCGGCATATTGCGAGATATCGTTAAGTTTTAATACATCATCCTTTTTGGGAATATCCCAGGGGCGACAAAAATACTGTACCAGGTTATGCACCAGGGCTTCACCGGCCAAACGCGGCAGTTCTCCTTTTTCTTTTAAGGTTGCCAAAAGCTCAATACTGCTGTCAGACAATAAATAAGGTGTTTCTTTTACGGTTTGTTTTATGGCTTGTTGCGCCCAGTCCGGAAGTTCTTCTACCTCTAACTGGCTTACAAATATTTTTGGTAGCATCGGGTCGGGATGTTCAAAATGAATGGCTTTTAATTTTTTCTTTTTGAAATCGTATTTCTGCACCGAAACATATTGCAGGCAGCTTAAAATATGCCGGATGGCATTGATGCCCTCGGGCTGTTCGCCAGTGTGGGTATTAAGCGTCCGGAAGGCAATATGATCATTCACCACCTGGCCGCCTTTTTCGGTAATCAATAGCTGATAAACCCGGGCATACGAAACGCGTTGAAGGTAGTTTGCCCATAGCCGTTCGAGCAATGCTTCTGTTATTTCTTTTGCAGTAACTTTCATAATGCAGCTTTTTTATTTTAAACATAAAAAACAGCACTTTGGTTACCTGAAAACAGATGTTTAAAAATATAGGATAATTGAGAAAAAACTATATTGGCAGCTCCAGCTGACTGGCGTTTTTCATAAATGCAAGCACATCTTCTTTGGCAAACAAACTTGTAGCTCCCCGCTTAGTGGTGTTTAATGCCCCTACAGCGTTTCCAAATTTTAGCGCCTCGGCAACCGGCTTACCATTTAGGTAACAATGTAAAAATCCGGCGGCAAATGCCATTCCCGATCCTACATTATCTTTTGCCTCTAAAATATAACCCGGTTCTAAAAACAAACCCTCTTTTGCGTGCAGCGCCAACACCCCGGCACGTCCACGCGTAATTAAAACCACATCTATTTTATACTGGGCTGAAAGAATTCTGGCAAAATCTTCAATATTTTTATAATCGATATCGAGTTTCCCGGCCAAAAAATCAATTTCTTTCTCTTTTATGCGAACAACATGAGCTGCTTTTAACAAACGCTTCACTACTTTTTTACTAAAGAAATGTTCAAACAACTTAAGATCGAAAAAGTGAATGGAATCGGGTGATTCTTTTATTAACTCGCGAAGTGTATTTTTTGAAAGGCCAAAACGTTGTGGTAATAAACCAAATACCAAACAATCGGCCTGCCGAACCAGCTTTAACGCTTCTGCCGAAAACTCAATATGATCAAAAGCAACATCGGGGGCCACATTATAAATGGCTTCGTTGTTTTCAGCAAAACTTACATCTACAGTACCGGTTTTAAATACCTGGTCTATTTGAATGTTTTTATCTGAAATATCCAATTGTTTGAGCATTTCAAGTGCTTCCATCCCCAAATCATCGTCGCCAACACGCGAAAGCAGATAGCCTTCTTCGCCAAGCGAATTGCACCTGAAAACAAAATTAGACGGAGTTCCTCCCAGCACTTTACCATTTGGTAAAATATCCCAAACAAGTTCTCCGAATGCAACAATCTTTTTGGCCATAATTCTACTTTCGGGTGCAAATGTAAACATTAAAAAAAAGCGAACAAACATCTCTTTGCCATGGTTTTATAATACAGAAATTACATTTATCTAATTCTTTGATAACTAACGAATTGTTTGATTAAAAAAATTACTTCAAAAAACAAATTTTCCATCCCTGCGTTTGATTGGTAACCATGAACTATTTGGCACATTTATACTTGTCGGGAGAATCAGAAAAAATTCTGGTTGGAAATTTTATTGGCGATTATGTAAAAGGGAATAAATTTCAGAATTACACTACCAGCATTGCCAAAGGTATTTTACTACATCGGAAAATTGATTCATATACCGACTCGCATGAACTCCAAAAAGAAGCACGCAGCTTTTTTCGAGCCGACTTTGGCCTTTATTCAGGGATTGTGGTTGATTTAATTTACGATCATTTTCTGGCTAAAAACTGGAATCAATATTCGGCTATTCACCTCCAGGTTTTTGCCAGGTATGTGCACGCTGTTTTACTGAGTAATTTTAGAATTCTTCCTCGCCGGGTACAGGGATTTTTACCCTTTCTCATCCAAAATAAACGCTTGCTTTCTTATGCTTCGGTTGAAGGAATAATACAATCGATTGACCTTATGGGCAGGCACTCGAGTCTTCCTGCCAAAGCCGAACAGGTTAAAGCTGTTTTACTAAGAAATTACGCCGAACTTGAAACTAATTTTGCTGCCTTTTTTAATGAGCTGATTGTTTTTGTTATGGAGCAGGAAGAAGCTGTTCAAATAAAAAAACCCGATCTAACGACCGGGCTCTGATATATTTTGTATGGTTTTTATGCAAGCATTTCAAGGAAAGCTTGTTCAAAAAAGAACTTCGACTCTCCAAAGGCAGGTTCCAAATCATCGAGCCAAATGGCATCAGGGTCGTATTTTGCAAAAAACGGACGGCCAACCCAACTCGGGTCTCTCCCCTGAAGGAAGTTTAATACAAACACCTTTTTACCGGCTACCTCGCTAACACCTACAATTTGCACCTTACCCGGGTTGCACGACATGCTTGGCCCCTTTACGGTACGACAAATTCCGCTAACCTGGTTATAGGCACCTTTAAATATTTGCCAGGCCCGATTCAGGCTAACGGCAAAATAATCCTGCGCCCCGGTATTGCGGGCTATAAACATGTAATACGGAATTATTCCTTGCTTTACCTGCTCTCTCCAGTTCTCGGCCCAAATATCACTTCGGTCATTAATATTTTTGAGTAATGGCGACTGCGAACGTATTTGAACGCCGGCTGCAATTAAACGTTTTACAGCTTTTTGTACCGCCTCGGTTTTTAGTTCGCCCGGATGATTAAAATGTGCCATTAAAGCAACATTAATTCCTCTCTTTTTTACTTTCTCGAATAAACGAAGTAAATCATCAGCATCATCATCGGTGGTATATCGGTATGGCCAATAAGCCAATGATTTGGTTCCAATACGAATATTTTTAAGATTGGGCAAATCAGCATCGAGCAAGGCATTAAAGTACGATTCAAAGAATCGCGTTTTCATCACAGCCGGATCGCCTCCTGTAAAAAGAACGTCAGTCACATGCGGATTTGCTTTAAGGTATTCAACCATTGTGTCCGCTTCTTTCATGGCAAACTTAAAATCGTTTAAGGCAAATTGTGGCCAGCGAAAACAAAATGTACAATAGGCATGACACGTTTGTCCCTGCGTGGGGAAAAACAACATGGTTTCTCTGTATTTATGCTGAATACCACTTAATTTCCTGCCATTAAATTCGGGGACATTGCTCTCTTGTCCGGCAGGATTTGGATTTAATTTTAATCGGATTTTTGTTACTTCTTCCTGAATGGTTTTTCGGGGTGCATTTTTCGAAATTAACGAAGCAATTTTATTAAAACTGGCTTCGTCAAGCATTTCTTTTTGAGGAAAATTTAAAATAAAAAACGGATCGCGTTCAAAGTTACTCCAGTCGATCAACTCATCAACCACATAATTATCAGTTTTAAATGGCAATACCGTTCCAACTACCTCAATTTCCAGTTTCTGTTCTTCCGAAAGAAACTCCATTTGCGGAATTTGCCTAAAGTTATGAAGAGAATAAGGTTTATAATTCATCTCATTAAAATTTTTAATGGGATTTTATGCAAGTCGATCTGCAAATTTGAACGCACAATCTTAAAGTATTCGCTGCTCGAATAAATCTGTGGTTCTTCCTCCCATAGGATATTAAAGAACTGTGTTATTTTTTCTGTCTGTTTTCCCTTTTTTTCGTAGAATTCCGTGTACGAAATTCTACCAATTTTTTAAAGCCCCACAAAGGTAAAAAAATGAGGCTAGTAAAAAAATGTTTTAAAAAAGCTTAACATTGACGCGGGTTTTAGCCCGAAAGTTTCTCTAAACGACTTGCATCGAGACGAATAAAAATAAAGAGCAAAATAGTAAACGACCATAAAGAAGAACCGCCGTAGCTAAAAAATGGCAGGGGTATACCAATTACAGGCATCATACCGATTGTCATTCCGATGTTAACCATAAAATGGAAAAATAAGATTACTGCAACCGAGTAGCCATAAATGCGTGAAAAGACCGAGCGTTGCCGCTCGGCAAGCCAAATCAGGCGCATAAATAAAACCAAAAACAGCAAAATAATCGTTACCGATCCGGCAAAGCCCCACTCTTCGCCCACAGTACAAAAAATAAAATCGGTGCTCTGCTCCGGCACAAAATCAAATTTGGTTTGTGTACCTTTTAGGTAACCTTTACCCAACACCCCACCTGATCCGATGGCAATTTTACTTTGGTTAACATGGTAGCCGGCTCCGTGTGGATTGGACTCAATTCCCAGCAACTCGTTAATACGCACCTGGTGGTGAGGTTCCAAAATATTTTCAAATCCATAATCTACCGAAATGGTAAACAAGACAGACCCCAGAAATACAATAGCAATTTTAGTGTAATTGGGAATTTTATTTTTAATACTGGTATAAATTACAAACAACGACCCCACTACAGCTCCGGCAAGAATAAAATGGGCCAGTTCGAATTTTGTTGAGATAAAAAAGCTTAATAGAGTCAAAAGGCCTATTGCCACAGCATAGGTGACAAAAATGTTTAAGAACGGCTTAAACTTAGGATTAAAAATCAGAAACAGAAGCAAAGCAATACCAATCATTACCATTGCCAGTGTAAGGTTTGGCAAGATTAAAGCCAAAACAAAAAGAATAGCTACCAGTGTTCCGAAAAACAGAACAACACCCGAAAGGCCTTCGCGGTACAGCACCAAAACAAACGAGAAGTAAACCAATGCCGAACCGGTATCATTTTGTAATAAAATAAAAACAACCGGTGCTAAAATAATTGCAGCCACCGTTAACAACGACTTGGGAGTTTGCAGTTTAAACCCATGCGTGCTCATGTAACGCGCAAGCGCCAATGCAGTTGCCGATTTTGTAAATTCCGCAGGCTGAAACAATACAGGTCCTATTTCAAACCACGACCGGGCACCGTTTATTTCTTTCCCGACAAAAGGCACAAGAAGTAACAGAAGCATAAAACCCCCATAAATAATGTAGGAGAAAAAAACAAAGAAATTTACTTCCAACAACATTATTACCAAGGCCAAAACCGATGCAGCACCAATCCACATCAATTGTTTTCCGTATTGCTGCGTAATATCGAAAATACTTTGATGCTCGTCGCTGTATAAGGCTGCATAAATATTAAACCACCCCATGAAAATCATGACCAGATAGAGCCCTACTGTCAACCAGTCGATATTTGCTAATATGTTATTTCTTCTTGGCATTAATCTGCTAATTCAGGGTTGTGCGGATCTGTTAATACAGCCTCCATCATTTGTTTTTCGTATACCAGGCGGTTACTGGCAATGGTGTCGTTCAGGTATTTTTCTATAAGTAAACTCGCCATTGGCGCAGCGTAACTTGCACCCCATTTACTGTGCTCAACATAAACGCAGATTGCAATTTTCGGATCTTCTTCCGGCGCAAAAGCAATGTAAGCGCCATGATCGATTCCCTGAGGGTTTTGAATGGTTCCGGTTTTTCCACAATAGCTAATTCCCGGCACAAAACGGTTCAAACGAGCAATCGTAACCTGCCGCATTCCTTCGTAAACCGGTTCAAAATGCCGGGCGTCAATTCCCGTTTCGTGTTTAAACAAAATACTTTGCCGTGTAGTATCATTTTCAACTTGTTTAATTATGTGTGGTTGATAATAATAACCTTTATTGGCAAGTATTGCTGCACAATTTGCCATCTGTATCGGAGTTGTACCCATCTCACCCTGGCCAATAGCAAGCGAACGCACGGTTAGTGCCCGCCACCAGGTGCCGTCAAATTTTTGGTTATAGTATTCAACAGTTGGCCTTAATCCTGGATTTTCGTTATAAAACTCCGTACTAACCCTTTCTCCCAAACCAAACCGTTGCACATATTCGCTCCATGTAGCAAAACCTTCGGTTGTTGAGGGAAATTTATTTATCGTATTCCGAAATGTATTCCATAAAAACGGATTACATGATTCGCGCACCGCATCAACAACACTGGCCGGCGACACATGATCATGTGTACACCTGATGGGCTGCGAAGATTTTCCGTGGCACACTACACGTGTAGAGGTAGTTATAGCCCCTTCCTGTAAACCAATTAAAATATTAAAGGGCTTAAAGGTTGACCCAGGCGGGTAGCGCGCCTGCAACGAACGATCGAACAATGGCATTAAAGTATCGTTTTGCAAACGACTAAAATTGCTGCCCCTTACCCGTCCTACCAAAAGTGCCGGATCGTAGGTTGGTGCACTCAGCATTGCCAGTATTTCGCCACTTGCCGGTTCAATGGCGACAACTGCACCTTTTTTATTCTGAAAAAGTTTTTCAGCATAAACCTGCAAGTCAATATCAATTGTCGATACCAGATTCTTGCCGATTTCTGCCGGTTTATCTTCACGGCCATTTAGGTATGCTCCCTGAATGCGGTTGTGCACATCAACCATATATTTTTTTACGCCTTTTACTCCCCTAAGCTGTTTTTCGTAGGTCTTTTCAATGCCGCTTTGCCCAATGTAATCACCCGATTTATAATAACCATCGCGTTTTATATCGTTTGATGAAACTTCGCCAACATAGCCTAACACATGCGCCGCCACCGGATGTGTGTACTCGCGCAAGGTTCTGGTTTGCGAGTGAAAGCCCTTAAACTTGTACAACTGTTCTTGCAGCACTGCAAAATTTTCGGGCGAAATTTGTTTTACAAGTACCGAAGGTTTATAACGCGAATATTTCTTTGCTTTCGCAATGCCCTCTTCCAATTCGGTGGGCGAAATATCCAATAAATTACAAAGCAGGAGGGTATCAAATTTTTCTACTTCGCGCGGAATAATCAGTAAATCGTAAGCTGTTTTGTTAAAAACCATGAGTTCCCCGTTTCGGTCGTAAACCAATCCGCGAGCCGGGTATTGAACAACCTCGCGCAGCACATTGTTGGTGGCATATTTTTTATAGTCTGAATCCAATACCTGCAGGCGAAACAGGTTTATGGCATAAATCAGCCCCACCACAGCAAATACTGCTGCAACAACATAACTTCTTTTTGATAAATTGTTCATGTACTATTCTCTCTGAACACAAAAAGGTACAGTAATTAATAGGTTCCTGATGGCTAAAGCATCAGTCCGCTGCTCCCTTTTCTCACTTCTGTTAATCGCGAAAAACTATAAACTGGCTTAAAACTATAACAAAAATTGAAAACAGCGAACTTAAAACTATACGATATAAAGTTCCGAATACATTTGCAAGGGTAAATACTTCAATAAAGAAAAGTGCTGTATGATGTAAAACAACCATTATGACCGTATAGTAAAAAAACCAGGCCAATCCATTTTGTTGTAGGCCCGGGTAATCAAGCATGTCTTCCTCGCGGTTAGTAATTGCGCCAATTACCAGGGGCCGCAGAAAAGCAATAAACACCGTTGCAAATGCATGAATTCCCAGTGTATTTGAGAAGATATCGATACAAATGCCAAGCAGGAAACCACCAAATAACAATACATAACGTGGAGCATTTACAGGCAATAACATGATAAACAAGATGTAAATATAAGGGTTAACAAAGCCACTAATTTGCACCTGGTTTAAAAACAGTACTTGCGTAAGCACAAGCACCACAAACATTATTAAATATTTAATTACTTCCCGTCCCATTTTTCACTTCGTCCTCTACCGCTTTTAACTCCTGCTTTTTAACGTTTTCAATTACGTGAACATAACGTATTGATTTAAAATCGACAGCCAGTTGTACGGTTATGTTGTAATAGTTTTCTCCCTGCGGCTTATCAAATTCACTAATCGTTCCAATCAATAAGCCTTCAGGAAAAATTGAAGAATAACCGCTGGTCACAATCGTATCTCCCTGGATTAAGTTTACATGTATTGGAATTTCCTGAAGTTCTGCCTGTCGGTAATTTTCTCCGTTCCAATGTAACGAGCCATAATAACCGGTTTTTTTATGCTTTGCAGAAATACTCCATCTTGGATTAAGCAAAGACAGTCCGGCCGCATACGATTTGGAAACACTGGTAACAACCCCAACAACTCCTTCAGGTGCCAGAATCCCCTGATCGGGTTTAATTCCATCCCTCAGCCCCTTGTCAATAGTAATATAGTTTTGCTGCTTATTAATTGAGTTGTTTATAATCCGTGCTTCTTTATAAATAAAGGAGGAATCTGCTAACTCTTCCGACAAAAACTCTGCTGTTTCGGGCACATTCAGCTCCTGATTTCCTCTACTCAGAAGCGTGCGCAGATGTGCATTTTCTGATGCCAACTGCTGATTAACACGCGAAAGTTCGAAATATTGAAAAACAGAACTGGTAGCATTGTACAAGCCCGCCGAAGCAGCGTTTGCCGAATTAAGAAACCGAGAGCGCTGAAAACTGTTATAACTAAACACCAACACCAACGACACCGCTTCTAAAAACAGAAACAGTAGAAACGCATAATTTCGTACCAGGAATCGAAGGAGACTGCGCATTTATATTTTTAAGAATTTCAGTTATCGGATAAGGAACGAGAAATTTTCAACATTCTTCAATGCAATTCCTGTTCCACGAACAACCGCACGTAACGGATCTTCAGCAATATGAAACGGAATACCAATTTTATCAGTCAATCGTTTGTCAAGGCCTTTTAACAATGCACCGCCACCGGCCAGCCATATTCCTTTGACAACAATATCGGCATAAAGCTCCGGAGGTGTTTGCTCCAGGGCACTTAACACAGCTGTTTCAATTTTTGATATTGATTTTTCAAGGCAGTGTGCAATTTCCTGGTACGAAACCGGAACTTCGATGGGCAAAGCCGTCATTTGGTTTGGTCCTTGTACCACATAATCAGGTGGAGGATCTTTTAATTGCGACAGTGCCGAACCAACATGAATTTTAATTTCTTCGGCAGTACGTTCGCCAATTTTTATATTATGCTGATGACGCATATATTCCATAATATCTGCGGTAAGGTCGTCGCCGGCAATACGGATTGATTTGTTGGTAACAATACCACCAAGCGAAATTACGGCAATCTCGGTTGTTCCTCCACCAATATCTACTACCATATTTCCTTCGGGTGCTTCCACATCAAGTCCGATTCCAATGGCAGCAGCCAATGGTTCGTAAACCATATAAACTTCTCGTCCACCGGCATGTTCCGACGAGTCGCGTACCGCACGAATTTCAACTTCGGTACTACCTGAGGGGATGCAAATTACCATTTTTAAAGCCGGAGAAAACATTCTCGACTTCGGGTTAATCATTTTAATCATCCCCCTAATCATTTGCTCCGCAGCATTAAAATCGGCAATCACGCCATCTCGTAACGGCCTGATTGTTTTTAAATTTGCGTGCGTCTTCCCTTGCATTTGCCTTGCTTTCTCTCCAATGGCCACCATTTTTTCTGTTTTAAGATCAATGGCTACAATTGAGGGTTCGTCCACCACAATTTTATCATTATGAATGATAATAGTATTGGCCGTTCCAAGGTCAATTGCTATTTCCTGCGTTAAAAATGAAAATAAACCCATAAATTAATTTGCTATATATCTGGTGTTATAAAGATAATTTTATTTATTAATGTCTGAAATGGCGGCGGCCGGTAAATGCCATAGCAATGCCAAATTCGTTACAGGCCTCAATCACTTCCTCATCACGAATACTTCCTCCCGGCTCGATAATGTATTTTACACCATACTCGTTGGCCGCTTCAATGCTATCGCGGAATGGGAAAAATGCATCCGAAATAAGAACTGAATTTTCAATATCCAATCCTCCTTTCAAATCAAAACGTGGCATGGTAAGGTAACGCAAACTATCCAAACGGTTCGGCTGCCCCATTCCTGCTCCGGTTAACCAAAATGCTCCGTTTTCATTTTCAGTTACAACTGCAATAGCATTACTTTTCAAGTGTTTACAAGCAATTGAACCAAATTTGGCAAGATTCATTTTTGAAGCCTCAAACTCTTTTTTGGTTACCGTTTTAAATTCGGTGTCTAAACCTTCATCTTCATCCTGTACCAACATACCACCACTAATTGAACGGTATAGTTTTTCGCCGGCAATCATCGGACGCACAGCTGCTACCAATACCCGAAGATTTTTCTTCTTTCCTAAAACCTCCAGGGCTTCCTCGGTATACTCCGGTGCAATTATAATTTCGATGAATTTTTTACCAAACCACTCAGCGACCTCTTTTGTAACGGTATCGGTAAAACAAATAATTCCGCCAAATGCACTAATTGGGTCTCCGGCCCATGCCAGTTCCAACGATTCCATAATATTGTTGGTTACTGCCAACCCACACGGATTTAAATGCTTAATAACCGAAACAACCACCTTGTTATCAAGGTGTGAAACGGAGTGATAAGCATCGCTGGCCGATTTCCATGCGGCATCGGCATCAAGCATGTTATTGTATGATAATGCTTTTCCCTGAAGCACTTTTGCATTTGCTAAACTTTCGCCTTCTGCAACATTGTTGAATTTGAAGAATGTTGCGGCCTGGTGAGGATTTTCTCCGTAACGAAGCACGTCTCCGTTATTCAGACTAATGCGTTCAGTTCCGGCATCAACTCCGGCATTAAAGTAGCTAAAAATAGCAGCATCATAATGCGACGATACACCAAAAGCCCTTCCGGCAAACCACTTGCGTTCTGCCATCGAAAATTCGCCATTATTTTCTTCCAGGTGTTTTAATAGTGGTTCATATTCGTTCTGTGAAGGAACAATCACCACATCTTTGAAATTTTTGGCAGCAGCACGAATCAATGAAATTCCACCGATATCAATTTTCTCAATAATGTCCTGCTCTTCTGCTCCTGAAGCCACGGTGTCTTCAAACGGATACAAATCAACAATTACCAAATCAATCTCCGGAATTTCGTACTCCGTTAACTGGCTAACATCGCCCTGATTATCGCGACGCGATAAAATACCTCCAAAAACTTTAGGGTGTAAAGTTTTTACACGTCCTCCCAAAATCGATGGGTAACCTGTTAAACTCTCAACAGAGGTAACCTCTACGCCTAACGACTCGATAAAACTTTTTGTACCACCTGTACTTAATATCTTAACACCCAAGTCGTTTAGTTTTGTAACAATCTTATCTAAATTTTCTTTGTGAAAGACTGAAACCAGAGCAGTCTTAATTTTTTTATTATCAGCCATTTATTGGATTTTTCAAATTCGCTTGCAAAGATAAAAAAAACAGATAATTTACTGTAATAAACAAAGCGCTATTTAAAATATTATTCACAGCTTAAACATTTTTAAGAATATTGTAATAATTTCGGCTTAACGACACTAATAAAACAGCTTGACTGAAATAGGATGTTTTAGGTTTGAAAAAGAAGTAAAACCGGGTTTAAAAGTTTTTAAAACAGAATAAAAGACGATCATTTTTGCACTAAAAAATTACCATTAATGCTACTGCTTCGATTAATATACGAGTCTTTTTCGTTTGCTTACAATTCGCTAACGGCCAATAAGCTTCGCACATTTTTATCGTTGCTTGGCATTACTATTGGAATTTTTGCTATAATTTCTGTTTTCACAGTTATCGATTCATTGGAGAAACGCATTCGCGATTCGCTGGATGCTTTGGGCAACAATATGATTTATGTGGCCAAATGGCCCTGGACACCGCCAGAGGGCGAAACAGAATACCCCTGGTGGCGTTACCTCAACCGGCCATCGCCTAACTACGATGAGACGGAAGAAATCATTCGCCGTGCAAATACGGTTGATAATGCCGCGTTTCTTTTTGGCTTTTCCCGCACTGTTCAATCCGGAAGCGATAATATGGACAATGTATCGGTTATGGCGACATCGTATGGTTTGTATGATGTTTGGGACCTTGACGTAGAACTGGGACGTTACTTTACCGAAAGCGAAATGCGCACAGGAGCGCCGGTTGCCGTTATTGGCGCTGAGATTGCTGAAGGTTTATTTGCAGGAATGAATCCGCTGGACAGAACAATCAAAATACAGGGACAAAAATTAAGGATTATTGGCGTTTACGAGAAGAAAGGTAGCGATGCCTTTGGAAATACAATGGATAAAAACGTTCATATTTCAGCGGTTAAATCAATGTACATGGTTGATGTGCGCAACCGGGATATTGGGCAAACCATTTGCATTAAAGCCAAACCCAATGTTGACGCCGACCGGTTTAAGTCGGAGATAGAAAGCATTATGCGCATTTTACGCGGATTAAAACCCATGGAAGACAACGACTTTGCGCTTAACGAAGTAAGCCTGGTTGCCAGCCAGTTCGACCAGTTTTTTGCCGTTTTTAATTTGGCAGGTGCCATTATTGGCGGCTTTTCAATTATTGTTGGTGGTTTTGGCATTGCCAACATTATGTTTGTTTCGGTAAAAGAGCGTACAAAAATTATCGGCATTCAGAAATCGCTGGGAGCCAAACGTTATTTTATCCTGCTACAGTTTATTTTTGAAGCCATCGTATTGTCGATTATTGGTGGAGTTATTGGATTAATTCTCATCTGGGGAGGAACAATAATTGTAAACCAATCAACCGATTTTACCATTTTACTTACCACGGGCAACATCATCAACGGTTTACTAATTTCAACAATCATCGGTTTTTTGGCCGGCTTTATGCCAGCCCGGGCAGCAGCCAAACTCGATCCCGTTATTGCAATTAGCTCGGTTTAAACCAAATTAAAAAACAGTCCGGAAATAGTCAGGTAAATCATCATCCCCAGAATATCGTTCATGGTAGTAATAAAGGGACCTGTAGCGAGTGCAGGATCAATCTTAAACCTGTTCAGAATTAAGGGAATAGTGGTGCCAAACAAGGAGGCAAACAGAATAACTATGAAAAGAGAAATAGAAACCGAATAAGTAAGATTCATGTTTCCGGAGACAAAGAAATTATAAGCAAAAATAAGAACGGCGAAAATACTTGCTGTTAGCACGGCCACAGCTACCTCCTTTGCAATTTTTCGGGCCGGCGTTTCAAGGTCTTTAACCCCGCTGGCTATACTTTGCACCACAATCGACGACGATTGCACTCCAACATTACCTGCCATTGCCGCAATTAAGGGAATAAAAAAGGCCAGCTCGGTAACTTTTGCCAACGACTCTTCGTGTGTTCCCAGCACAACCGCCCCTAAAATACCACCAAGCAAGCCAATAAGCAACCAGGGAAAACGCGCACGCAATACTTCCCAAACTTTATCGCCAGGCTCCACATCACCGGTAATACCCGAAACCATCTGGTAGTCTTTCTCTGCCTCATCACGCACAAAGTCAATCACATCATCAAAGGTAATTCGTCCTTGCAGTCGGCCAATCTCGTCAACAACAGGCATGGCCACCAGGTCGTATTTGTCCATCATTTCGGCAACCTCCTCCTGTCGTGCATTGGTGGAAACCATACGGATATCCGAATCGTAAATTTTTGAGATTTTTGTATTGGTATGGTTTAATATAAGTTTTTTTAGCGAAAGGATGCCTTTTAGTCTTTCATCATCATCAATTACATAAATGTAGAAGATTTCATCCACCTCCTCTGCCTGGCGGCTTATTTCTTTTAAACAGGTAGCTACATTCCAGTTTTCGTTTACTGTTACCAGCTCTTTCGCCATAATACCGCCTGCCGAATCTTCGTCGTATTCAAGCAAATCGATAATATCGCCGGCTTGTTCAACATCTTCTATCTCGTTAAGTACTTCTTTTTGTACGTCCTCATCCAACTCGGCCACCACATCGGCAGCATCATCAGAGTCCATATGCTCGATAAACTTGCTGGCAATAAGTTCGGGTGGCAATACTTTCAAAAACCGACGACGATCGTCTTCGTCGATTTCAATTAAAACATCCGATGCTTTTTCGCCATCTAAAAGCAGGTAAATAAATTTGGCTTCTTCAATACTCAGGTCATCCATTATTTCGGCAATATCTGCCGGGTGGAGATCCGCCATTAAAGCAGCAACTTCTTCCTTCTTTTGCTCTTCAATTAAAAACCTTAACTGCTCAATGTTTTCCTTTGTAATTTCAAAACTCATAACTTACTTCCCCCGATTTCTTCAATTTTACAAGTCAGATCGATAAAGGCATCAACCGAAAGTTGTTCCGGACGTTTCGTAGCATACTCCTCGGGCAACTGGGTACAAATGTCCTTTAATGAATTACGCAACATTTTTCGTCGAAGATTAAATGCTGCTTTCACTACTTTAACAAATAGCTGTTCATCACAGGGCAAATGTTCAACCTTGTTTCGCTTTAAGCGAACCACGGCCGATTTTACTTTTGGCGGTGGATTAAACACACCCTCCGATACCGTAAACAGGTATTCGATATCAAAAAAAGCCTGTAGCAAAACACTTAAAATACCATATATTTTTGAACCATGTGGTGCAGCAATACGCTCTGCAACTTCTTTCTGAACCATTCCTACGGTTTCTGGTATACGGTTGCGGTACTGCAGTACCCGAAAGAAAATTTGCGATGAAATGTTGTACGGGAAATTACCTATAACTGTAAACTTCCCAGGGAATCGCCCGGCTATATCTGCTTTCAGGAAATCTTCACCCCAGATATGTTTTAGTGTTGGATAATTCTGTTTAAGGTATTCAACCGATTCGGTATCAATCTCAACCACATGGACATTTAGCTCAGGGCGTTGCAAAAGATATTGAGTAAGGACTCCCATTCCCGGTCCAATTTCCAACACATCTGGAACACCGGCACCAAGACTGTCAACAATTTTCCGGGCAATATTCTGATCGGTTAAAAAATGCTGACCAAGATTTTTTTTGGGTCGAACGTAACTCATTACACTCAATTTCGTCCATTGTCAATTTTACTTAATTCTCTTTTTCGTTCGATTAATAAAACAAATTTATATTTTTGCCTTCAAAGAATAGCTCAATACCCGCGGGTATTTTTGCGTTGGTGAAAGTAGTAATTTTTGAGGGAAATAAAACCCGACGCGAAAAAGAAAGCTTTAAAAATCTAAATTTTGAAAAAAACAGTCGTTAAGATTCTACAGTTTCTTGGCTTCTTCGCCCTGGGAGCCTTTATTTTTTGGCTAATTTATAAAGATCAGGATATTGAACGGATAAAGACCGTTTTAAAAAACAATGTTAACTACTGGTGGGTTGTGCTTTCGCTTTTTCTGGGCTTATTAAGCCACGTAAGCCGCACATTACGCTGGGGCTTAATGATTGAACCTATTGGACATAAACCCCGCTTTATCAACACCTTCCTGGCAGTAATGGTAGGATATTTAATGAATATGGCCTTCCCACGGATGGGCGAAGTATCGCGATGTGGCGTGCTGGCCCGTTACGAGAAAATATCGTTTACCAAACTGGTAGGAACGGTAGTGGCCGAACGACTTGTCGACCTTATTTCATTGCTTATTTTACTGGTAGTTGTAATTTTCTCGCAATTCGGGAAGATGCTTCACTTTATGAAAGAAAATCCGGAAATTGCGGAAAAACTTCAGGCAGTTGGTACCTCGCCTTACCTTATAATCGGTATTGTGGTGTTTGCCATTTTTGTATTTATATTCAGAAATGCATTTAAACACACGGCATTTTTTAAGAAAATTATGGAGGTTGTCCGGAACTTCAAAGAAGGATTTATTTCTATCCGCAACATTGAGAAAAAGGGCTGGTTCTTTTTTCACTCGGCATTTATCTGGGGTATGTATTATGTAATGCTTTATGTGGTTTTCTTCGCGTTTGATTTTACAAGTAACCTTAATCCAATTGCCGGGTTAACCACTTTTGTACTTGCCAGTTTTGGCATGGTGGCCCCGGTGCAGGGTGGAATTGGAGCCTGGCATTTTATGGCTAAAGAAGCCCTCTCGCTGTATGGTGTTGCCAACGAGAACGGGATTATTTTTGCCTTTGTGGCCCATTCCTCAATGACCGGAATGATTATTATTATTGGTATAATATCAATACTGGTATTGCCGTTTATTAACCGACGAAGCGATGTTACCGATGCAGAGCTGCAGGTGGAAACAGTTAAATAGCTTAAGCAAAGAGATTTTTATAAACAAGCTTTAAATAATTGCCAAAAGTTAGTTTTGCTTATAAATTTTGAATACCGAACTCTTTATATCGCGCCGGCTTTTTTTTGACAAAGCAAATAAGAAGCTACTATCGCAGCGCATAATACGCATTGCGCTGGCGGGTATAGCTTTGGGCTTAACGGTTATGATTATTGCAGTAGCTGTAGTTACCGGCTTTAAAAAAGAAATTCGCAATAAGGTAATTGGCTTTGGTTCGCATATTCAAATCATCAATTACGACTCGAACAACTCGTACGAAACCAGCCCGATTTCGGTAAACCAACCTTTTCTGGATGATATTAAAATGCTTCCGGGCGTAGAAAGCATACAGCCTTATGCCACAAAACCGGGCATGATAAAAACGGAGGAATACATACAGGGTATTGTTTTTAAAGGTGTAAACCACAGCTACAACTGGCATTTTTTTGCCAAACACCTGGTTGAAGGAAGGCTCCCCAACCTTAACGACAGTAGCCGAACAAATGAAGTGCTGTTGTCGGAGCAAGTTGCAAAGCTTTTGCATCTACAGCATAACGACCGCGTTGTTCTGTATTTTATTACCGGAGATGAAACCATACCGCGAATGCTACAATTGCAGGTTTGCGGATTGTATCGTACTGGGTTTGAAGAGTTCGACCAGCTGTTCATTGTTGGCGACTTAAAACATATTCAGCGACTTAACGACTGGCAACCCAACCAAATTACAGGTTTTGAAGTAAGCACCACCAATTTTTTTGACATTGACAACATTGAGCAAGACATACGCAACACCATAATCAGCTACCGCGCTGAAAATGCAGAAATTGTAAGAACCCAAAGTATTACGCGAGTGTACCCGCAAATTTTTGATTGGCTCTCCATTCTCGATATGAATGTATGGGTAATTCTTGCTCTAATGGTTATGGTGGCTGCTTTTAACATGGTGTCGGGTTTGTTGGTTTTAATACTGGAACGAGCCACCATGATTGGTGTGCTTAAAGCAATGGGAAGCCCAAACTGGAGTATTAGAAAAGTGTTCGTTTACCTCTCTGTTTTTTTAACCGGCCGCGGATTGCTATGGGGCAATGCTATCGGTATTTCGGTTGTTTTACTGCAAATGGCGTTTCATGTTATTCGTTTAAATCCCGAATCGTATTATGTGGATTTTGTGCCCATGAACTTTTCGTTAATGCACCTACTGTTGCTTAACCTCGGAACCATTGTAATTACCTCGCTGATACTGATTATTCCAAGCTGGTTTATTTCAAAAATTTCGCCTGACAAGGTAATTCGTTTTGATTAATAGCAACAAAGCTATTGTTAGTGCTTTTGTTGCTTGCTGATTATCCTTACAATTTTACGATACATTATTTCCGATAAGTTCCAGGTATAGCCCTGAAAATTTGTAGTATTTACAAACTGTATGACAACCGTATCAATATCTTTATGGTATTTGGCAATACTTTGGTAACCCGGCATTAAACCGGTATGTTCGTATACATAAATTCCGGAATATATTTCCTGTTCGCCGGGGGTAAAAACCGAACCATCGTTTAGTGCCCGCAAAAATATACCAACATCTTCAGCAGTTGCCAGCATCGAGGTAAGTTTGGTTCCATAGTCCCCGGCTTTAATATCTTCATCTATCCCCACGTAATAGCCGCTCATCACATCATCAACATCCACCTCATCCATCGATCCAAAAGTATTTTTCAAACCAAGCGGTTTCAATATTTCCTTTCGTATAAATTGAAACTTATCGGCTCCTGTAACTTTTTCAATAAGCATAGAAAGCAAGAGGTAATTGGTATTCGAATATTTATATTTCTTTCCGGGCTTAAAGTCGGCCGGCAAATCAAATATTCTTTCCAGTGCTTCCTGGCTGCTTGCCGGCGGATCTGCCCAAAAGTTAGGTGTAGCTGTTAAATTAGCAATTCCGCTGCGGTGCTGCACCAGCATTCTCAAGGTAATGTCATCGGCATTTTCAATTCTATCAGAGAATTCAGGAAAATACTGAGCCACTGTATTATCTAACGATAAGTGACCGCTATTAACCAGTTTTGTTATGGCAACGGCATCATACAGCTTACTGATACTGGCAATTTTAAATAGCGAATGAGGGTCTGCGGGTGTCTTGTTCTCCCTGTTTTTGTATCCGGCAGTATAAAACGCAGGAGCTTCACCGGCTTCGTCAACATAAACAATTATGCCATCAAAGCCGTATTTTACGCTTTTGTCAACCTGTTGTTGCACCGTGGCAGGCAATGGCGCCAACATTACTCGCAGTAAAATCCAGGGCACAAAAAACATCGAAATTGCAGTTCCTGTAAATAACATAATTCGAATGATTAATATTGTTTGTTTCTTTTTCATTTGATAAAAATTAATTGTTTTATGAGGCACAAGCTGTAACTAACATGCACTTATTTTATTGGCTAATGTGTTCACATTCCTTATGTTTGTTCTTTGCCGTTATTTCTATTCGTTACAAGATAAACTATACTTCCTTCTGAAACAGCGACTTGTTAACTTTGTTGAATGACGGCTTTAAACCAAACAAAGGCCGCAAAAACTCAACACGTCTGATTAAAAATTCGTAGATGAGGTAGCACAACGCAAAGGTAAATACCGAAATGAGTATAAATTTTAGTGCTGCCGGCATTTTTAGTGGCAAAATTAGCAGTGCCCCCGCATACAATGCAAACATGTGGATAATATATACAGGATATGCCGACTGACTTAAATAGCCAAGTATTTTGCTTGGTTTGTTAAGGTAGTGATACCCCAATCCGAAAATACCAAAAATCCAACAGTTCGACTCGATGGCCATTAAATAACCCGGCGCATTGGTTTGGTATACCATCACTCTGACTCCATATAAAACAGCTGCCAAACCCAGGTAAAACCATTTCCATTTCTTCATGGTTTGCCAAAATTCATGTCCGCTGTACACAAAAAGAAAACCAAAAACGAATGCAAGAAAGCCCATAAAAAAGCCGTGCCATGTTTCGGCATAAACAGAAAATATCTGCGGCTTTACAATAAGTACCTCTGCTACAAAAAACACCGATAAAGCCAGGGGGCCGAACGGATTGCCAACTAAGGCAGATAAAAAGCGTTTAACTTTGTTGTCATTCTTTTTTATGAGGTATAAGAATACCGGAGCCAACACCAGTACATAAATAAATATATTTCCGAGGAACCACAAATGCCCGGCATGAGGGTAATAACTCATGGGCAGGTTGTAAAATTTCTGAAAAATTATAAAGTGTAGTGGTGCTATTGCCAGCACTCCAAAAATTAATGGAATAAGAATTCGGCGTGTACGTTCGGTAAGCAACTGCACAAAGTTTCGTTTACGCATGGCAAAATACAAACCCATACCCGACACATAAAACAGCAGCGGAATGCGCCAAACGTTTAAAAGGGTCATGGGTGTCCATAATTTCTCGAGGCTTTCGTTACTTTTTATAAAGCCTATAAACATGGCCCAGGGTTGAAAAACAATGGCAATATGATAGATTAATAATAACCCGATTGCCAAAACCCGCAACCAATCAATATCGTATCTTCGTTCTGTGTTCATTATTGTTTCAAATTAGATTACTGTAACATCATTGCAACCACCGGACGTTTCTTTTCCACCTCAGCAATATCAATGGTAATGCCAAGCGGTTCTAATTGTTGTTGCATCATTTCGTATATAGGTTTCATATCAGAGAATGGTGCCAAAACAGATTCTCGCGCTGTTGCTCCATAATTGTTTTTTATGCTTTTATCAGCTTTGGCATCAATTAGCAATTGCACAATTTCAATGTGGCAAAAAAATGCGGCTGAATGCAAGGCTGTTGACCCGTCGTTATTTTTAAGGTTTAAATCGGCACCTGCATCTATCAGCACTTTTGTAATTTCTGGTCTACCAAAAGATACGGCCGTTATTAATGGTGTTGAACCACTCATCTGATCTTTTCTATTCATATCGCTTCCGGCTTCAAGGTGTTGATTTACGGCCTCCAGATTGTTTGTTATTATAGCTGTTTGTAAATCAATTTCGGGCTTTTCCACTCCTGAACTTACTTGTTCTATATTGCCTGACTCTCCATTGTTCTTATTCCCTGAATTGGAACATCCGGTAAATAATAAAGCCAGCATTAACGAACAGCTTACTACTACATTTAATGAGTTTCTTTTTAATGTTTTCATCGTTTTAAATTTTATTTTTTTGATTTTGAAAATTGTTTACACAAAGATGAAAACTTCGTATCAGCCTGTTTTAAACCATTTGCAGCAATAGGTGTTAAGTTTGAATCGGGGATGCAATTTATGATGCAACAATGCAACTTTTGAAGCAAGTAGTGATTTTTCCTGCAACCTTTTCGTAAATTTTTCTACTTTCGGGTTAATAAGAATAAGCATGTCGGACACATCGGTTTTTGGAGCAGATTTTATTAAAGAAGCGGAAGCAATCATTTTAGAAAATATCTCGAATGAGCATTTCGGGGTTTCTGAACTTGCCGACCTGATGCATATGAGCCGGTCGAGTTTGCTTCGGAAAATAAAAACGCACACCCAGCTTTCTGCCAGTCAGTTTATTCGTAAGGTGCGTGTTACAAAAGCACTTGAATTGCTTCAACAGAACTCCCTAACTGTTGCCGAAGTTTCGTACCAGGTTGGTTTTAGCAACACCTCGTATTTTATTAAATGTTTTCGCGATGAATTTGCTTATTCGCCCGGTGAAATTCGAAAAGGTAAGCAACCCGAGGAGCAGGCCACTTTGCAGCCAACTATTTTAAAAAAATATGGCTGGTACCTGGCAGCTTCACTTGTAATCAGTATTGTTTTGGTGCTTGTTTTTCTTAACCGAAAAGAAGAAGCACCTACCGAGCTGGAAAAATCAATTGCAGTGTTGCCATTTAAAAACGAAAGCAGCGATACCCTAAACCTCTATTTTGTGAACGGTTTAATGGAATCGACCTTAAACAAACTGCAAAAAATTGGCGATTTGCGCGTGGTTAGCCGAACCTCATCTGCCCGATACCGAAATACACAAAAAAACATACGCGAAATAGCCGAAGAATTGAATGTAAATTACCTGGTAGAAGGTAGTGGGCAGCGTTTTGGCAACCAGGTTTTGCTAAATATCCAGCTTATTGAAGCCTCAAGCGATCGTCCTATTTGGGGAGAACAATACAGCCGGGAAATTAACGATGTATTTGCACTGCAAAACGAAGTGGCGCAGAAAATTGCGAATGCCATTAAGGCCGTAGTTACTGCCGACGAATTGTTGCAAATACAGAAAATTCCGACAAAAAGCCTCGAGGCTTATGATTATTACCTGCAGGCTCTTGATTATTACTACAGCCGAACAAAAGAAAATTTAGAAACAGCAATCGGGCTGTTTCAGCAAGCAATAGAATTAGATGAGGAGTTTGCCCTTGCTTATGCCAACATTGCCATTTCGTATTATTTTCTTGATTTAAACCAGGTAAAAAAACAACACACTGAACGCATTAATACTTTTGCCGACAAGGCCTTGCTTTACGACTCTAAACTGGCAGAAAGCCTTATTGCAAAAGCGCTGTATTATTTGCAAATCGGCGAATATGAATTAACCGTTCCACATCTTGAAAAAGCGCTGGAGTACAATCCAAATTCATCGGCAGTGGTACAAATGCTGGGCGATTTATATGCCCGGGTAATTCCCAATACCGACAAATACCTGGAATATGCGCTAAAAGGTATTCAGCTCGACATTGCCGCAAACGATTCAGTCATGAAAGGTTACACCTACCTGCATTTAAGCAATGCCCTCGTTCAGAATGGTTTTGTTGAAGAAGCAACAACTTATATTAACCTGGCACTTCAGGTTGATTCAACCAACTATTATGCCCCTATGTTAAAAGCATTTATTGTTTACGCTAAAAATGGCAATACCCAACAAACAAAAAGTATACTTACAGCTGAATGGGAAAAAGATACCACACGCCTTGATATTTTGCAAGAAGTGGCCAAAATGCATTATTACGAAGAAGATTACGACAGTGCTTTTTATTATTACGAAAAGTTTGTGCATGCCCGGGAGAAATTTGGGCTCGATATTTACCAACATGAAGACATAAAAATTGCCTGGGTATACCGAATGAAAGGAAGGGAAAAAGAGGCTGCAGCTTTTTTAAATACTTACAACTTATATTGCGAAGAAGATAAATCGATTTATAAAAGTGCCAGCCTGGCAACTAAGTACGCCTTTGAAGGGCAAAACAAAAAGGCATTGGAACAACTCAGAATTTTTGCCACACAGGATAATTACCAATACTGGTTATTGCTGTTTATAGAAAAAGAGCCAATATTTAAAGCACTTAAAAACAATCCCGAATTTGAAAATGTGATAGAAAAAATAAAAGACCGTTTCTGGCAAAGACATCAACACCTGAAAAAACTTTTGGCAAATAAAAACCTGATCTGATAAAGCTATACCCAAACTACAATAGCCAACATTCAACAGCATAAGTCGGGCATTTTAAAATATGACAAATTAGAATAATCCTTTGCCGTAAATTGATTTACATTAGCTTTCGGTTCATTTTTTTTCAGAAATATACAACCGGCACAATTAGGCGGTTGCATTTATTTTCTTAACCCTACATTAACCTTAAAAAAACTTTCAACTGCAATCTTCAGAATCAATTATCTTTGTAAAGCAGAAAGTGAGTTTATCACTTTTTATTTTGAATTATTAACTAACGGATGACTACAGCTCGGATTAACGCAACTATTTAACTGAGTCTTCCCATTAAAATAAAGATATGTTACCGAAAATCAATCCAATCGAAACCCAAGCCTGGCAAAAGCTGGAAGAAATATACTTCGAGTTTGAAGGCACGCACATGAAAGAGCTTTTTGCCGCCGATGCCAAGCGTTTTGAAAAGTACTCATTGAAGTTTGAAGACATTCTACTGGATTTTTCGAAAAATATTGTTAACGACGAAGTAAAAACAACCTTGCTTGAATTGGCAGAGCAATGTGGGCTAAAAGAGGCTATTTCTGCCATGTTTTCAGGTAAAAAAATAAATGCCACCGAAGACCGCGCCGTGCTGCATGTAGCTTTGCGTAACCGCAGCAACACCCCAATTTTAGTTGACGGAGAAGACGTGATGCCCGAAGTTAATGCGGTACTCGACCAAATGAAAGCTTTTACTGAAACCGTTATTTCAGGCGAGTGGAAAGGTTACACCGGAAAAACAATTACTGATGTTGTTAATATTGGTATTGGCGGATCGGACCTGGGACCATTAATGGTAACCGAGGCATTAAAGCCTTATAAAAACCATCTGAAACTGCATTTTGTTTCGAATGTTGATGGAACACACATCGCCGAGACGCTTAAAGAAGTTGATCCGGAAACAACATTATTTATTGTAGCATCAAAAACATTCACTACCCAGGAAACTATGACCAATGCCAACACGGCAAAAGACTGGTTTCTTGAATCGGCAAAAGAGATAGAAAACGTAGCAAAACACTTTGTAGCTGTTTCAACCAATGCTGAAGCTGTTTCGGCTTTTGGTATCGATACGGCAAATATGTTTCGCTTTTGGAACTGGGTGGGAGGCCGCTACTCGTTATGGTCGGCCATTGGCTTAAGTATTATGCTCGGTATAGGTTACGATAACTACATTGCGCTGCTTGAAGGAGGACACGCCATGGACAACCATTTTGCTGAAACGGAATTTGATCAAAACGTTCCGGTAATTCTGGCATTAATTGGCATTTGGTACAATAATTTTTATGGTGCCGAGAGCGAAGCTATACTTCCGTACGACCAGTACATGCACCGTTTTGCCGCTTATTTCCAACAAGGAAATATGGAAAGTAACGGAAAATATGTTGACCGTAATGGCGAGCAGGTTGACTACCAAACCGGACCAATTATTTGGGGAGAGCCGGGAACAAACGGACAACACGCTTTTTACCAGCTTATTCACCAGGGGACCAAATTAATTCCTTGCGATTTTATTGCCTCGGCAGTAAACCATAATAAAGTGGGCGATCATCATCCAAAATTACTGGCCAACTTCTTCGCACAAACCGAAGCCATGATGGTTGGTAAAACTGAAGAACAGGTTATTGCCGAATTAAAAGCTGCGGGCAAATCAGAAGAAGAAATTAAGGAGCTTACTCCTTTTAAAATATTTATGGGCAACATCCCAACCAATTCTATTTTGGTAAAACAACTTACACCTCGCGTATTGGGCGCCTTAATTGCCATGTACGAACATAAAATATTTGTTCAGGGGATAATCTGGAACATTTACAGTTTCGACCAATGGGGAGTTGAACTGGGCAAACAATTGGCCAACGCCATTCTGCCGGAATTAAATAACGATGCAAAAGTTACCGGGCACGATGGATCAACCAACGGATTGATTAATGCCTGGAAAGCCATGAGATAAGAAGATTTCCACCATAATTTTCAGAATGCCATTCGTTTTAACGGGTGGCATTTTTTATGGATAATCTAGCAGAGTTTTCGGGTTAATTCGGTAAATACTTTGTGTGGTGGTATTTTCTCGTAAAGTATTTTGTAAACCGCCTCGCAAATAGGCATATCAACCTGGTATTTTTGATTAATCCGGTGTATCGATTTTGAAGCATAATAGCCTTCGGCAACCATATTTAATTCTAGCTGTGCAGCTTTTACAGAATACCCTTTTCCCAGCATCGACCCAAAAGTACGGTTCCGGCTAAACTGCGAGTACGAAGTAACCATCAGGTCTCCAAGATAAGCCGGCGCTTTAATATCTCTTGTAATTGGGTGTACCACATCTACAAAGCGTTTTATTTCCTGAATTGCCCTTGAAATAAGAACGGCATGAAAATTATCGCCAAAACGCTGTCCATGCGCAATACCGGCAGCAATTGCAACAATATTTTTTAGCACTGCTGCATATTCGGTTCCCCAAATATCATCCGATGGGGTTGTATAAATGTATTCACATTCAATCAGTCGGGTAAATTTTTTGGCTTTCTCTTCGGTGGTGCAGGCCACTGTTAAATACGACAATTTTTCGCGAGCTACTTCTTCGGCATGGCATGGGCCGGCCAAAACACCAATCCTGTCGTGGTCTACATTAAAATATTTTTGCAGGTATTGGGCAACCAAAAGATTCTCTTCGGTAACAATACCCTTAACACCCGAAAGTATATACTTGCCTGAAAGGTCTTTCACCTCCATAAAAACTGAAGGCAAAAAGGCAGAAGGAACAGCAACAATTATAATGTCTGAGTTGGCAACCACACAATTTACATCTGAACAGAAATTTATTCTATCCGTATCAAATTCAACTTCGTGCAAATAACGCGGATTATGTTTATTGCGTTTAAAGCTGTTGATGGTCGATTTTTTCCGGATAAACCAATTAATTTCATCAACATTCTCCAGAAGAATTTTAGCCAGGGCAGTTGCCCAGCTTCCACTCCCAATTATGCCAACTTTATCTGTTTTTAAATTCATCTCCCTCTTTTAATAACAGGCAAAGGTATAATTTGTAACTGCTTCTGAAAAGATTTGGCGTTTTTTCCTTTTTGCCAAAAAAGATTTTCGATGAAGTTTTAGCCATATCAACAACAATGTTGTGCGGTTTTTGCGTTTGTAAATCATCAATCGAATTTCTACATTTAAGAAAAAATATTTAACAGGCATTTTTGGATGAAACCTAAAATATACTACAAATGAATAACAAAGTTAGTGCTAGTTCAATCAGGTTAAAGGCAATGATTGAGAAGGCTATTGAAGACCATAAGATTACACGAGAAGAGTACGACAAGATTTTAAATATTGCCGCTGAAGATGGCTACATCGACCGGCACGAGCAGGCTTTGCTAGGCCAGTTGCAACAAATGATAGAAGAGCGCCACGTAAAGTTTGTGATTTAAATCGATTAGGATAAAAAAAATTGTTAGAATTGCCGGAACCCTAATAATAGTTCTGGCATTAGCTGTTATAGGCTATTCTTATATAAGTTTTAACTCCTACTCACCCGACGATCCGGCAGTTGAAATTAATCAAACCCAACTGGCTTATTATCAGAATTCATGGGAAGAATGCCGCGCAGCATTCAGGCAGGAAGCACAAAAATTGGAAATGCGTTTTGACAGCGTGGCGATTTTCAGCCGCCAGGTTGAAAGTAAGACCGACACCGGATTAACCATCGACTTTTGTTACATTCCGGCATGCGACAGCACCGAAAAATTAATAATGCTTTGTTCGGGCACGCACGGTATTGAAGGCTTTGTAGGCAGTGCTGTTCAGCAAATGCTTATGGCCGAGTTTTTTCAACCTGAAATGTTAAAATCAACCGGAGTTTTGTTGGTGCACGGCTTAAATGCCTGGGGCTTTAAAAACGAGCGAAGGTTTACCGAAAACAATGTGGATTTAAACCGCAATTACAGTTTGGATCCGGCACTTTTTGAAACAAAAAATGATGGTTTTGTTGCCCTCTACGACATGCTCACCCCAAAAAGCGAGCTGAATATGAATAGTATAAGTAACCGTTTTTTTATGCTTAAAGCCATAAAACAAATTGCTCAAAAAGGTATGCCTGCCTTGCTGCAGGCCTTTGCCCAGGGGCAATATCAATTTAAAGAAGGGATATACTTTGGTGGTTATAATTTTGAGCAACAAGTTGCCATAATGTCGGAGGTATTACAGGAAACCGCTCAACCGTACCACACCCTTTTAAACCTCGATTTACATACCGGATTTGGTGAG
This sequence comes from uncultured Draconibacterium sp., assembly GCF_913063105.1. Classification (GTDB taxonomy): domain Bacteria; phylum Bacteroidota; class Bacteroidia; order Bacteroidales; family Prolixibacteraceae; genus Draconibacterium. Next base: position 66,808 of record NZ_CAJXYQ010000021.1, read on the forward strand.
CGCGGAGAGCTGCACCTTTTCCCAAACCCGATTGACAAGCCCGAACTAAAAGCCAAAACAGAAGCCGTATTTGAAGGATACCAGATTGACTGGGGCGATTCGGATAATTTTTACACCGTTCACGGTCAGTTTGTGGAATTTATTGGAGAGTTGCTGCCCGAAAAAACAGCAATACCAATGCTAATGGAGTTTGGAACTTTAAACACCGGAAGTACCATTGGTGCTGTTAAATCGGCACACATTTCAATTGTTGAAAATCAGGGTTTTCATTATGGCTATAAAACGCCCAACGACAGTATAAAAGCAAAGGCCGGTTATTACGAAATGTTTTATCCTCCTTCGGAAAAATGGCGTTGCAATGCGCTAAATATTTCGCTTGAAATGATGACTGCTGTTGTGGAAAACTTTAATAATCTTGATTAATCTGACTCGACCGCGTCTTGCTTTTTTATTTCAACAAATAAGCAATTAATACACCAAGGTAATTGCCCACCGCATAGCCCGCAATACCAACAACCAATCCGGTAAGTATTACCTGGCGATTTTTTAATGCTCCGGCGACCACCGGCACAAATGGAGGCGAGCAAATTAGTGCACTTGTGGAAATTATTACTGTATCGGCATCAACTTTAAAAATACGGGCTAAAATTATATGAATAATATGTGAGCCATAAACGGCAAGCGCCACATAGTAAAACAGCGAAAAAGAGATATTGGATAGTTTGCTTATATCGGCCATTGAAGCCACTGTTAAACAAAAAATCAGAATGAGGTACATGCCCAGCTGAAAGGTCTTTTTAATGGCTTTTATTTTGGGTACAAACGAAAAAGCTATTCCAAACGAGGTTATCAGCAAAATAATAACAGCAGTGGAGTAATCTTTTGGCACCAGCAAACTTATGGCGTAACTTAGCCCTAAAATAGCAACCGACAGCCCGAGTGCCCCCATCAGCGGCAAAAATGTGCTTTTTCTAAACATTCCTTCATATGATTCATATTCTTCCTCGAGGTTAACTTGCTGCAATCTCTCATTCTCTTTTTTTGCAGGTTTAAACGGAGGCAAAAACCACAAAAATACCTTTTGCCCAACTGATAGAATAAAAACCAGGTAGATGGCACCAAGGGTAAGATCGTAGGTGTGGGTCATAATGTACAATTCCTGCGAAACATTCAAGGCAGTTTTCATGGCAGCCATATTTGGGGTGCCGCCGGTGTAAACACCTACCAACATTCCGGCAACCTGCCAGGTGTTTTCAATGTCGTTTCGAAAAACAAAAAAGCCAATTATTACAACTGCCAGTACCGAAATTAGCCCGGTAACCAAGGCCAGAAAAGCCGAACGTGCCATTTTAAACCACGACCGCACATCTACCGAAAAAAGAATTAATGGCAACGACAAGGGAATGGTAATTTCAGTAAGCAAATTCTGGTAAGTTTCGGCGCCTTGTGGCAATACGCCCATATTCCCGATTACTAAGCCAACACCATAGCAGATAAGCACAGCGCCAATTTTTTTTAAAATCGAGAACTTTCCCTCAAGATAAATAACTACAACCGGAGTAATAACAAATAGAATAATTAACGCCAGAAACGGTGTCTCCATATATTGATGATTTTCCCTTATCAGTTGGTAAAGATATTAGAATGGGGTTTAACTGCAAATTGTATTTTGTCTCGCCAATCTCCCCTCTTCTTCAAAAACAAAACTATTGCCTGTTTTGTGTGTTTTTACCGAAGGCCAGAGCTACTGATAATTGAAGCATACTTTTCTTTTTTTGATTATTGACATAATAATCGTTTACCGTCGCAAAAACGGGATAAAAAGCCAATTCAATAAGTCCGGTTGTTAAAACGGACTGTTTTTGCCCGTATGAATTTAAAACAACAAGAACGCATAGTGTTAAGGTAAATAGGCTTTTCATTTCAAAAACTGGTTTTATCTTTCTTTTTAAAAAATCAAGTTCGCTTGTACTTCAATTTTCACCGATATTTTAAGCTACTTCATAAAAAGGAATTAGCAATTAAATAAAAAATGCAGTGTTTTGCCCGTCAAAAGACCAAATGGTTAAACGCTTAACCAATCGCTTTTGGTCAGGCAATAAATTCTGTCAGTAAAACTTTGCCCGTGCATTTCCGTAACAATTTCGTTCTGCGTGTCAGTAAAACCTAGTTTCTCTGCCACCCTAATCGATGCTCGGTTTTCAGGATCGATGTGAACCAGAATCTCATTTTTTCCCATTTCCCTGAATACATGATCAATAACGTGGCGCAAGGCCTCGGTTGCAAAGCCTTTTCCCTGTTTTTGTTTGGCCACTGTGTAACCAAGAGAAACCCTAAAATAATTTTCTTTATGAAAATTAATTCCAAGATCTCCAATCATCTCTTGACTTTCTTTCTCGATAATTGCCAGTTGAAACCAAGTACCTGCAATGTTGGGCGTCCTTGCTGTGTTTTTAATAAACTGCCCGGCATCGTTTATTGACTTCGGAACAGCCCCCTGGTACTTGTTGGCTTCCGCATCCGAGCGGTAGGCAAAAAGGCTTTCCTTGTCGCTTAACCTAATGGGGCGTAAATTCAATCTTGGAGTAGATACCAGCATTTATTTATTAATTGTTTCTTCAATCCAGATCTTCATCAGCTTTAACACCTCCGGATCTATGGTTTCTTCAATTTGCGAATATTCAGCCACCGAACCGGTTTCGCAATTTTGAAAAAGGTGATTAAGGTTCTCAAAAGCTTTTGTGGTTATGTTTGTATTTCCTCCGGCCAGCAGGGCCAATTTTATTGAGTCGAGATTAGCAACTGGCACCTGAACATCTTTTACTCCATTTATTGCCAACACCGGACATTTTACTTTTTGTAATGTTGGCCGCGGATCGTAGGTTAAAAAGTATCGAAACCAACTGTTGTTTACTCCTGCAATTTTAGCGTCAACTGCAGCTTTCATTTCGTCGTTCATTCCGGGATAAAAGCCCTGCGACAAAATTAATCGAAGTTGTTCCTGTGTTTTTACCGAATCAGACTCTGTTTTAATTATTTCAAATATGCGTTGATTAACCATCCGGCTTTGTTTTATGGATATTTCCGGGACACCGGCAGCCTTTAACGCCAGCGCGTTTTGCTCGTATAAAATTTGTTCGCCCACCATTCCGGGCCCGGCCATCATAATAAAAAAGGCGATATCAGTTGTTTTGGCAGCTACCAAGGGGGCAATCAGCCCTCCTTCGCTGTGCCCAATCAATCCTATTTTTTCCTTGTCGATTTCACCCCTGTCTTCTAAAAAAGCAAATCCTGCCAAAACATCACTGGCAAAATCCTCGCTGGTTGCGTTAGACACACTTCCTTCCGACCCTCCCACTCCACGGTCGTCAATCCTTAAAACTGCAATTCCGTTTCGGGCAAAATAGTCGGCCAAAACCCAAAACATTTTATGTCCAAAAATCGTTTCATCACGATCCTGGGCTCCCGATCCGCTAATTAATATTACGGCGGGGTAAGTTCCGATAGTATTCGGCACCGTTAAAGTGCCTGCTATTTTAAACCCCGATTGTTTATTAATGTAATTCACTTCTTCGATATAGTAAGGGAAGGGAGCCTTTGGAGTTTGTGGACGGTACAGGCCGGGCGCTTTATTCTTTTTAATCAGGGTAAGCGGAATATGCACCCGGTTTTTGGTCCATTCGCCTTTTACAGTGGTATCATTCAGGAAAATACCGGCAAAGGTTCGGTTAATTTCGGGTGTACTTATTCGCAGGCTGTCGGCTGAACTGATTTCGCGCACACACGCCAGGTTCGTTGCCTCCTGTTCTGGTATGTCGAGGGTTATTTGTTGTGTGCCGTCAAGTTCTGGCAGAATATGAAAAACCAGGGTAAGTTTTATGCTCGGCAAATCTACTTTACCAACCCAATAGCCACTGATAGTATCGGGTTGCGCTTTTGCGGGCTTTAATCCGAATAAAAACAAAGTAATTAGAACGAACAAGCCAAGGCGATTATGATTTTTCATTCCGCTTGTATTTTGTTTAGTTGTTCTATTTCTTTCAGAAGAATCTCCAGTGCCGGAGAAACCATACCGCCATGATTAAATGCATCCAATTCGTAGAGTTTTGTTTTTGTATGCCCTGCAACTTTCATCATACGGTACATGTAAGCATTTTCTTCGTAACGCCCCAGCATTTCCAGTTCCCGGTCGCCGGTAATTAATACCAATGGCGGCGCTTCGGGGCGAACAAAATACAGGGGAGCAAATGCATCAATAATTGGTTGTGTTCCGGCGATACCTCGCTCGGCGCGCACAGTAAAATGCGTAATCGTATGTCCGCTAAATGGAACAAGCAAAGCTATACTATCTGCCGCTACGCCATATTTTTCAAGGTACTGTGTGTCCATGCCAATCATACTTGCTAAATAACCGCCGGCCGAATGTCCGCTAACCACAATTTTGCTTTTACTTCCTCCAAATTTTTCAATATTATTAAAAGTCCAGGCAACTGCTGCCGCTGCATCCTCAATGTAAACCGGGCATTTTACTTTTGGCGACAAACGATAATTTACAGCTACCACGGCAAGACCTTTTTCTTTTAGTTTCTCGGGAATATGTTTATTTCCGGCTTTTAAGCCTCCGCCATGAAACCAGACTATGGTTGTAAAGTTACTTTTGTTATTCGGATAGTAAATATCGAGTTTACAGCGTTGCTTAGTATAATCTGAAGCATCTGAAGTTTCCAAATATGGGATATTTTCTTTTAATACATAGCCCTGTTCCTGGGCAAACGAATGCGGGATAAAAGTAATCCAAAGAATACTACATAAAACGATAGTGCTTTTCATGGTAAAGGTTTTGTCTTTGGCTAAAGTACAAAAGTTATCGCAACAAGTATTTTGATTTTTCGTAAGTGTTTGAAAAAAATTATCTGCGTGCTGCTCATTGAATGAACACAAATGCCGGTTGCTTTGAATATGCGATAATTATTGTATTTTTAAAAAAGAATATTCATCATAAATACTTGGGACGTGAATAAAAACTTACTGATTTATGTAGTAGAAGACAACAAGCTTTACCACAAGCTGGTGGTTGATTTTCTTCAGAAACAGGGATTGAAAAAAGTAAAATCTTTTTACAAAGGACAGGATTGCCTGGATGCGGTAAAAAAAGGAGAACATCCTGACATTGTTATTCAGGATTATCACTTGGAAGATTCAACCGGCATTGCAGTATTGCAAGCAGTAAAAAAAAGAAGCAAGCGTTCTGAATTTATTTTTTTAACGGCCAATGAAGATATGGAAGTGGCTGTAAACTCTATTAAATATGGTGCATACGATTACATTATTAAAGACAATGACATTGCCTTAAAAAAGGTTTACAGCAAAATTGGTAAAATATCGAAAATGCTGGAATTGGAAAAACGTAATCGTTTTATCAGAACAGCCATGATGATTACTCTTGCTGTGTTGGTAGCCATTGTAATTTTTGTTGCTCTGCACGAAATTTTCAATTTATTTGGATTAAAAACGTAATTAAACAAATACAAAAAAACAAAGGCGGCAAAATTTGCCGCCTTTGTTTTTTATATTTTATATCTATTTTGTAAGTCGTTCAAGACGTTTCATTATCGCAAATATAAATGCTGCAGAGATTAAACAGCACACCACAAAAATGGCCCACAACTGCCAAATTTCAATCTTCTCCCAAAAATAGCTACCAATACCCAGTAATTTATTACCAACAGCAGTAGCCAAAAGCCAGCCGCCCTGCATTAATCCCTGGAAGCGAGCCGGAGACACTTTAGAAACAAATGACAATCCCATTGGGCTTAAGAATAATTCGGCAATGGTTAATACCAGGTAGCTGTTCATTAACCAATAGGTTGATACGCGAGATGAGTCGGGTACCGGGTTTCCATTGAGCTCAAAAGGTGAAACAATATCAAACGAACCAATTACCATAATCAAAAAACCTACCGCAGCAATGATCATTCCGATACCAATTTTTCGGGGAGTAGAAGGCTCTTTTCCACGATCGGCCAGCCAGGTAAAAATACCAGATACCAAGAAGGTTAACGCCACAATAAACAAAGGATTAAATGATTGAAACACTTCGGGCTGAATATCGTTACTTGCCTCTGCCTGGTGATAAAACAGGTAGGTGATGGTTCCGGCAACAACAAACATTATACCGCCAATAACACGAGTCTTTAGCTCTCCCTTTTTTACCAGCAAAACCAAACCTGCTACTGTTCCGATAAAGGCAAGTATGTTCCACATATCAAAAAACAGGTAATTAAAAGCACCAACTGCTTTTACGGTATAATCTCTGGCAAAAAATGTCATTGTGAGTCCATTCTGGTGGAAAGACATCCAAAAGAATATAACCACACCAAAAACCAGGAGCAAGGCAATAATCCGTGGGCGTTCTTCTCTATTGGAAATCCCCAGAATCCAGGCAATAAAACCGGCAAATAAGCCAACTGCAAAACCAATTCCTGTGTCAATGTTAAAAACAAAAAATAATGCGGTTACAACTGCCATTACCCCTAACGACACAACAATCTTCATCGGTTTTATACCTTCAGTTTTATTCTCCGACTTAACTACTTGTTTGGTAGGCAGCAGCTTATTGAAGAAAATATAAACAACCAGCGATATAAGCATAGCGCCGGCAGCAACAGCAAAAGCATAGTTGTAACCACGGGCAAATACATCAATATAGTTTTGTGCAAAGGCAGCAAGGTCGGTTACCGGCCCGGTAGTACTTGCGTTGTCAGCTAATTGCTGAAAAGCTTCTGTGTCTTTTAAAGTCCCCTTTAACAATTGATGACAGAGGGCAGGCAAACTGCCATCGTGGTTTAAGCCATTTGTTTTTAACCACCAGTTACGTGCGCTATTGGCAGCAAAAGGTGCAAAAAAGGCTCCAATGTTAATACCCATATAAAATAACAGGTAGGCTTTATCGCGTAGTTTTTCATATTTTGGGTCATCGTACATTTGCCCAACAACCGCTTGCAGGTTGCCTTTAAACAAGCCATTACCAAGCGAAATAGTAAACAGAAAAATAATGGTTGGCGTTAAGCCCATTCCCGGGATGGCCATCATTATATAACCCAGAAACATAATAATGATACCCGACATGATAACCGTTTTGTATTTTTTGGTAGCGTCGGCAATTATACCCCCCAGCAGTGCTAATGCATAAATGGCAAAATAAAACCAACTGTAAATGCTCCCGGCAGTTTGGGCACTTACATCATATTTAGCCTGAAGGAATAAGACCAGAATCGCCATCATGGTATAGAAACCAAAGCGCTCCCCCATATTAGCAAAAAAGGCTACAATCAAGCCTTTAGGATGACTTTTAAACATAGATTTTTGGATTTTTTTAGATTAATACTTTCCCTATAATAGTGCGTTGACAAATATAGAAATCTTTTCATCTTGCACAACTTGATAAAGGTCAGGTTCAGCCAATTATAAAACAGGTAAAACTAATCTTGGATAGAAAAATCTTTATTTTATTGTAAAGCTTAATGAAATATCCTAAATTTTACCTACAAAAATCTAAACAGCGTGTATATCAAAAAAACAATACTTCTACTGTTCCTGATAGGTGCCTTTTTAAAACTGTTCTCGCAAGATGATAAAGTATATACCTCAAATGGAGATGTTCTGGTTGGCGAAATAAAATCGATGCAACGGGGAGTTTTAATTTTCGATACTGATTATGCTGATAAAAAATTTGAAATTGAATGGAACGAAATTGCAGGGCTAAGCTGCTCCCGAACATTACTGATATACACTACCAACGGCGAAAAATACAGAGGCGGAATAAAATTCATTCCTGATGAAGGCAGCAAAATTCAGTTGCAAACCATTGATGAAAACCTGACTTTAACATTAAATGATATAGTGGAAATTACTTCGTTCGAACAAAAATTTATCGACCGTGTAATTATTTCCATTGATGCCGGTTTGTCGTTAACCAAAGCAAATAATGTGCGCCAGTCATCGGCATCAGGAAAAATAAGTTACCGCGGAATAAAATGGTATTTGCATGCAAATTTTAGCAATGTTGGAACCACACAGGATAATGTTGACCCGGTTAACCGCTCGGAAGGCGGATTGGGTTTTACACGCGATGTGTTGGGCAATGCAATGATTCTGGGTGGAACTGAATTTTTAAGTAACAGCGAACAAATGCTCGACCTGCGCTCAACAGTGCGGGTAGGGTTTGGTTATTATATTATCAGAAATAACAAACTTTTTTTGCAGGCAGGCGCAGGTTTGGCATTCTCTCAGGAAAAATATGGCGGAGAAACAGCAACAAACCAGGGCAGTATTGAAGGACTCGGAATAACGGAATTTAATGCCTACGATACCGGCGACTTATCATTTCAGTTAAAACTCACCACTTATCCCAGTTTTTCCGAATGGGGCAGGTGGCGTATTGATTTAGATACCTCTTTAAAGTATGACTTGCCACTTGATTTTTATGTAAAACTCAGTTATGTTCACAATTTCGATAGCGATCCACTGGTCGACGTGTCGCAGAATGATTATGTATTTAAAACAAGTATTGGCTGGGAGTGGGATTAATTTACAAATGAAGTATTATACCCGGAATGCTGATTCGGCCAATAAAAACCGCATGTTTTTTAAAATTTAGGATGAATATACTATATCAAATAAATGTACGAACTCGTTTTTACAGCCATAAAACTGTTGCCTTATGAAATTATTTACCACAAAGCAAATAGCCGACCTCGATAAATATACCATTGACAACGAACCCATTACTGACATCGACTTAATGGAGCGCGCATCAATGCAAATGACAAACTGGATGATTCAAAATTTCTCAACCGAACACAGGCTGCTGTTTTTTGCCGGCCCAGGTAACAATGGTGGAGATGCTTTGGCCATGGCTCGTCAATTGGCTGATTTTAATTACCAGTGCGAAGTTTATTTGCTCGATTTTGGTAAAGACTTAAAGGGTGCTCCGCAAATAAACCGGAACAGGTTAAAAGAACAAAACAAAGTTAAGCTCACAACCTTAAAGTCTATAAATGATTTTCCGCAGCTTACTGAAAACGATATTTTGGTTGACGGGTTTTTTGGATCAGGATTGTCGAGGGCGTTGGAAGGATTGGCTGGAGACCTGGTAAAAAAAATAAACCAACAGTTAAATGTTGTTGTTTCGGTTGATATTCCGAGTGGGCTGATGGGTGAAGCGAACGAGGATAATATCGAAGATCATATTATTAGAGCTGATTTTACTCTTACACTGCAGTTTCCGAAAATTAGCTTTTTATTTGCTGAAAACGAACAATTTGTAGGCCAGTGGGAAGTTTTACCCATTAGTTTACACCCCGATGGAATTTTAAAAACTCATTCGCCCTATTTCTTTCTGGAACCATCCGATGTTATACAGCGCTTACCCCTGCGATCGAAATTTGAGCATAAAGGTAGCCTGGGGCATGCCTTGTTAATAGCGGGGAGTTATGGCAAAATGGGAGCCGCAGTGCTTGCTTCCAACGCCTGTCTGCGCGCCGGGGTGGGATTGTTAACCACGCACGTTCCACACATGGGGTATTCCATTATTCAAACAGCCGTACCCGAAGCCATGGCCAGTATCGATCAGCACGATTCGATGTTTACTTCCTTTCCTAACCTGGAACCTTTCTCGGCAATTGGTGTGGGGCCTGGTCTTGGACAAAAGCAAAATTCACAACGAGCTTTATGTGATTTACTCGAACAATCTGCGGTACCACTTGTACTTGATGCTGACGCACTTAATATTTTATCAGGAAACAAAAACTGGCTCGAAAAACTACCTGATGGCTGCATTTTAACGCCACATCCGGGCGAGTTTCGCAGATTAGTTGGCGAAACCCGAAGTTCTTTCGAAGCAATTAAGCAACAAATTGCTTTTGCGGTTCAATACCGATGCACGGTAGTTTTAAAAGGCGCCTGTACCTCAATTGCAACTCCTGAAGGTGAGCTATTTTGGAACTCTACCGGAAATCCGGGAATGGCAACTGCCGGAAGTGGCGATGCATTAACAGGAATAATTTTAGGATTGCTGGCCCAGGGAATGCCTTCGGTTGATGCCGCTATTGTCGGCGTTTATCTGCACGGAATGGCCGGAGACATTGCAGCTAATACCCAATCAGAATATGCATTAATTGCGGGCGATATTATTAACAATTTAGGAAAAGCATTTTTAAAAATTACATCGTAAAATAAAAGAAAAAAGGACACAACAGGGTTGTATCCTTTTGAAAATCGCCTAAGCGAAAGGTTCTACTTAAATTATTTTTTCAATACTTTTTTTAATACCTCGTCTTTATCGAGCTTTTTGGTACAGAAAAACCAATCTTTACACTCATCAATATTATCATCTTTACCATCCATACGGTCTTTGGCTGTTCCGCACGATCCGGCTGGCGAAATTATTACATCATCACCAGGACGCCAATCTGCCGGCGTTGCAATGTTAAACTCATCGGCAGTTTGTAAAGCAATTAGCACCCTGTATAATTCGTCGAAATTTCGTCCTAAACTAAGCGGATAATAAATAATGGTACGAATTACTCCTTTCGGATCGATAAAAAATACGGCGCGAACTGCTTTGGTGGTATCTTCGTTTGGCTGAATCATTCCATATTTTTTAGCCACATTCATGGTAATATCTTCAATCAAAGGAAACATTACCTCCACATCTTTCATTCCGCGGTATTCGATTTTCTCTTTTATGGTGCGCAACCAGGCAATGTGGCTGTATAAACCATCAACCGACAAACCTACCAATTTACAATTGGCTTCGGCAAATTGATCTTCCATCGTTGCAAAAGTCATAAACTCCGATGTACAAACCGGGGTAAAATCGGCAGGATGGCTAAAAAGAATTACCCATTCGCCTTTGTAATCACCGGGAAAATTGATTTCACCTTGGGTTGTTACTGCTTTAAATTCCGGAGCCTTATCGCCAATGCGAGGCATGCTCACTACTTCTTGTACTTGATTTTCTTCCATTTTTCTAATTTTTATTCAATTAACATTTATCAAAAGTTCCGTTTATCTGAAGAACAAAATCTTTAATTTGAAAACCCTTCAGTTTTTTATCTTTAAAATACTTATTCAGCAAAACGTTTAATTCTTCATCAACATAATCTTCAATTAAGTCGCATTCAACACAATACAGATGATGGTGATGTTCCATAACTCCATCGTATCGCATAACATCGCGTTCGGTAGTTACCTTTTTTACAAGCTTCTTTTTTACCAATGTATCAAGAACCTTGTAGACTGTACCAATAGCAATGTTTGGATGATTTTTTCGTATAAAATCAATTATATTTTCCGCTGTAGGATGATTATTTAAAACATAAATTGCTTCGAGTATTGCAATTCGCTGCGGTGTAATTTTTAGGCCCTTTTCCCTGAGGCGCATCCCTATGTCACTAATTTCTATTTTCAAAGCAAAATATCTAATTACGAATCATTCTCTTTTACTAACGTTTATTTTGAGATAATGTTTACTATAAGCGTTTTTTTTACTCCCGAATTAATAATTATCGTTCCCGGTTAAGGGCAGATTTCGGCACATATGCTTAACAATTACAATAGTTCTCTCAACTTAGAATTAAATAAGCCGGTATTTTTTATTTTTGCCTCATGCTTATCCATCCCGATAAAATAGAACTTGCGCTAAAAGGAGTGCTTCCAGGAGCTACTTCGCATTATAAAATGCTGCCACCGAACAGAATACTGGTTGCATCACCACACGAACAAGGGAAAGTAAAAATGAGTAGTGTTTTACTGTTGCTTTTTCCGGAAAAGAATGATTTAAAAGTTTGCCTGATAAAACGGCCGGCAACAATGAAGCACCATGCCGGGCAAATTGCATTACCCGGTGGTCGTATTGAGGAAAATGAGACTCCCAAAGAAACAGCAGTTCGAGAAACATACGAAGAAGTTGGCATACCTGCTGATCAGATTCGTATTTTAGGAACGTTGTCGCCTTTTTATGTTGAAGTTAGTCGCTTTCAGATAACTCCATTTGTAGGTTGGATAAGTAACAAACCAGATTTTAAACTCTGCCCTGCCGAGGTTGAGAAAGTGCTAATATTCCCGATTGAAAAGTTTAAAGCGCCTTATAGCACAGTGGAACTACAAACACTTACCGGCACTTTAAAAGTGCCTTGTGTAAACTATAAAGATGAAATTATTTGGGGAGCTACAGCAATGATCCTTTCAGAGTTTTCCGATTTACTTCAGAATATTTAATCGTAAAATGCCCACGAAACACCTAACCTAAATGTTGCCCTTGGCATGGGGTAATTTGGTGTAGTCATATAGGTTCCATCTAAAAAGTTGGTGCCAATATTTACCCACTTAAAGAAAACACGGGTACGCTTTAAACGTAAATTTGCGTATATATCAATGTAAGGATAGTTTCCGTATTCTGTTTCATTTTGCAGGTAAAATAACCCCGTTGATGGCGCATAAGCATCGGCGTAATATTTCGTATTGTACCGCATGTCGGCACCTATTTGGGTAAACATTACTTTTGAAATGGTAAACTGATAATAGGTATTTACAAATGCCGACCACTCGGGTAAATGCAGGTATTCTTTTTCTGACGACTTCTGCCATAAAACGCGGGTACGAAAATGAAAATTCCTGAAATTAAAGTCCTTATCTGCATAAACCGACATTACCAGTATTTCTGTTTTAGTTTGGTCTGGTATAGCTTCGTAGTTGTTATAAAGAAAATTATTGATTGCCGCATAATTGGCTGCAATTTCTAATTTTCGTTGCGGAACGTTAAATTTTGCCCCCATAGTAATTCGCTGTTCTGCATCAAAATCGTTATCCCATTTAAAATGGTTAGATCTAAAAGTTTCCTGAAAATAATCGGGCACAATATTCTCCAATGATCCGGTAAATACAACCGAAGCTGTTGAATCGCCCCAGAATGTAAATGGTTTGGCGATTATACCGTTTAATTCTACCTGCCCCGCATTTCTTCCGGCCATGTAAATTTTCCCATCAAAGTTCCACAACCAAAAACGCCCTTGCTCTCGGAATATTCCACCACCCAGATACAAATTTGAATGTTTAATATCAACGCGCTGGTGGGTAGAATCATTCACCTCAAATCCTGGTGTTGATCCCCGATAAATTTCATGGCCCAGAAATGCTCTTTTTCCGAAACTATATTTTCTGTTTGGATTTTCGTATTGTTTTAACTGAAAAATATTGCTAAGCCTGTTGAATTTTATGACATCCTTCGTATAGTCGGGCCCATAATATGTATTTTCAAAAAAGGTATTTGTGGTATCTTCTTCATCTAAAAATTCCTGCGTATACCTATCGTGTTCAGCACTATACATTATTCCAATTATTGGCCTGAACACATCAACACTGTCTACTTCATTAAAATCGTATTTCCCAATTCGATATTCGGCAGTAGTATAGTAATTTATGCTGTTAAATTTACTTTTACTTTCGCTGAGATTAACCGGCCAGTACTCCGGTTTTTGACCGTTAAAAATTATGGAATCGCTTGTTAAGCCCCCATTTTCACTGTTCTTAATAGAATTTGATATCAGACCTGCGTATACGTTCCATTGATCGCGGTTATAATTTGTATTTACAGCAACAAAATTATTTTTAGCATCCTGGGCACTATATTGTCCGTCTGATTTTTCCTGATTGGTTCTGAAGGTCCAATTCCAAAACGGACTGACATTTTGGGAATGTATTACATCAAATCTGGTTTCGTTATTTTTTGATTTATTCTCGCTTTGACTAAAATCGAAACGTGTATAGGGTGTTGTTGTATTAAGGTACTTTACCTTTTCAGGAGTGAGGATATAATCCTGTCGCGATTGCAAAAAGAAGAAACTGGTTTGCTGCCCGCGTTGAAAGAAATTGTTCGTCATTCCTGGATTCCCATAATTACCTGTATAAGTTGCTGTTATTGTGTTTTTAAATACAGGATGATAAATATGAGAATAATCGTGTAGTGTGTCCAGTTGTGTAGAATCCTGAAAGGCACCATTTCCTTTTAGGTACCATAACTTCACTTTCGATTCTATTTCCTTTTCTTTTACAACTTCATCCTGTCCTTCCTGCAATTTCATGCCCTCACGAGGTTGGGCCTTAAGCAAAGCAGGAAAAACGATTAAAATCGCCATGGAGAATATAGTAAAGCGTGCTTTCAACATACACCTAATTTTAGCACAAATCTAAAAAAAGACTTGAAGCGGAACATCTTTGTTAAGTACTTTTTACCTTAATTAACATCAATAAAAAAGGCCCATGCTCATCAGAACACGGGCCTCAATAAAATTGGCAGCGACCTACTCTCCCACTTTTACGC
>NZ_CAJXYQ010000022.1 GCF_913063105.1 uncultured Draconibacterium sp.
TGAAGTCTTCCGGCAACTTGTTGAGATTAATTTTAACGGGGGAGTAAATTTCGCGCATGGCATAAAAACTACCTTCTTTTTCGCGATGGGGGCCAACCAAACCATCGGGTGCATTTACACGGTTGGCATCAATAACGTTATCCATATCGGTTCGCACCAATCCTTCGTCGGCCAACACCCACGAGAAACCGCCTGCCGAACGCTCCGAGTTCCAGAACAACTCCCAGAAATCAGCAAGCGCAGTTGCTCCGCCTCCATCATCCTGGGCATGCAAAAACTCAGTTGGCATATAAATAAGGCCACCGTCAAGTATTTTTTTCGAACTGTAGTAATTTTCGTAGTGGTTACAATCTACGCCGTTGTAATCGTTTCCGGGTTTATGGTGTGCATGAATTACCGGGCGTTTCGATGGGTCGTACATGCCGTAATTATCATCCAGTTCTTTGTTGGTGCCACCTTCGTTGCCGTTGCTCCAGAAAAGAATTGATGGGTGATTTACATCTCTAAGCACAAGCTCGCGTACCAGTTTGCTGCCCGATTCCGTATCGTATGCATTTTGCCAGCCGGCCAGTTCGTTCATAACATAAAGCCCCAACGAGTCGCAAAAATTCAGAAATGCCTTGTCGGGAGGATAGTGGGCGCAACGAACCGCATTCATGTTCATGGCCTTTATCAGTTTAACATCGTTAAGGTCGATTTTTGAATTTACGCAACGTCCAGTTTCGGGCCAAAAAACATGGCGGTTTACGCCCTTCATTTTAATTTTTGTACCGTTCAAGTAAATTCCATCTCCTTCACGGATTTCGATGGTGCGGAAACCAAATTTTTCAATTAATTCATAAGTGGTGGTATTTTTATCTTTCAAACTTACTTTTACTGAATAACGATTTGGCGTTTCGGCCGTCCATGTATTTGGATTCTCAAGAGTGCAAGAAAGCACAACAAGAGAATCGCCTTTTGAAACTTTGCTTTCGAAACTTTTAACAATATTGCCTTTTGGGTCAAATATTTCGGCAACAATAGTTTGCTTTTTTTCGATATTTACGGGGAAAGTTTCCATTGAAAAAGAACCATCCGCTTTTGCGTTTATAGCCACCCTTTCAATGAACGATTGTGGTACTGCCTCCAGGTAAACCGGGCGAAAAATACCTCCAAAAATCCAATAATCGGCATAACGTTCGGCACGGTTTACTGAGTGATTCGACGACCATTTGTCAACTTTTACTTCCAGCTCATTTTCCCCCGCTTTTAACTTATCTGTGATATCGTATTTAAACCGGTAAAACGAGCCCTGGTGGATAGGACCAGCTAGTTGACCGTTAATCTTAACTTCTGTATCGGTCATCGAGCCTTCAAAAACAATAAATACTTTTTTCTTTTCCCATTTTTCGGGAACAGTAAAACGGTGTTTATAAATACCGCTTTCTTTCGAGTAGTTAAATTTTTTGCCGTAAGTGCGGTAATCGCGGCCATAATCGTATTCGCCAAAACCTTGTTGCTCCCAATGCGAGGGCACTTCTATTGTTGTCCATTCGCCACTCTTTCGTCCTTCGGTACAGAAAAAATCCCAGGTTTTGGTGTTCTCATTATCGGTTCCCGAGAGGTATTTAATTTCTTTTTTTGTGGAATTGGCAATCGCTGCTAAGGAAAAAAATCCGAGCGTAATAAAAGTAATTAGTTGTTTTGTGAGATTCATATTTTAGTAGTTAACTAGTTTTCTATTTGTAATGAGAAGCTCTTTCCTGATTTTTCAATAATTACTTTTCTGGTATTTTCATCGTAGCTCCATTTATCAGCACCATTAACCTTTTTGGGTTTTGTCTTTCTTATAACTTCTATGGTATAATCATGTTCTTTTTGTCCTTTAATCTCAATAAGCTTTCCCTGGTTTTGAGTGCTTATTTCAACCTTCGACTGGTAGAAACCATCACCCAGAGGTTCGTAAAAATGCATATTGGCATTTTCTTCTTTTAAAATGTGTACCACAAACTCTTTCGAATACAAAGTTGTATCGCCGTTAACCAAGGCTTGTATTTCAGTTGGATTTACCGGAATAATTACCAATTCGGCTTTAAAGTTTATTTTTCTAAATTGCTCGTCAAGCGTTAGTTTTCGCTCTTCTTGCTTTGGTGCAGCATTGGTCTTTATCAATTCCGGCTGTTGAATATTTGCACACTCAATTAACTCAATTGGTTTACCACTGGCTGTTTTAAGCTGAACATTTTTCATGGTCCAATCGCTGGCATAACTCAATTTGCCGCTTTCTTCTGCTTCAACCAAAACATTTTCCCAATGAATATTATGAATTGGTTTTTCGGGGTAGGCATTGGCATAAAATGCACGTTTGGCTTTTTCAACAACAATGTTGCTGAGTTTTATATTTCTGAACTCAGGTATTCCTTTTTCCTCCGGTTCAACACGTTGACTAAGCACACGCCAGCGGTCTTTAATTTCTTCTTCGGGAATAGATTCTGGAATGTTGCAGTAGCTGTATTCGGGGTACCAGTTCAACTCAAAATGAAAAGGGTTAGCAACATTTTTCATTTTAATATCGTGAAAATGAATATTTTCCATAAGGCCACCACGAACTTTAGCTGATTTAAACCGGATTCCGATATTGGTTCCATCAGCCTCCAGCCCGTATACCTCAATGTTTCGCATACCGCCCGATGTTTCGCTACCAAGCGTTAATAAACCATGGCCTGCTCGGGTTATGCAGTTTCGGTACACAATATTTTCCGCCGGACGGTTTACTCGTAGTCCATCGGCATCTTTCCCGGCTTTAATACATAGGTTGTCATCGTTACAATCAATGTCGCAATTCTCCACCAGAATGTCTTTTGAAGAGTCGGTGTCAATACCATCCGAACTAGGTCCATGACCGCCAATGTTGTTTCGAACCAACAGACCATCAACATGAACACGGGAGCTGTAGGTGAGCGAAACGGTCCAAAAACCGGCACGTTTAACGGTGAAATCTTTTAAAAGCACGTCTTCCGATTCCCAAATTACCACAGGCCGAACACGTTCACAGTCGTAGTCAACCGCCCAGCGGATGCCTTTTTCTTTGTATTCGCCCCACATGCCACCGCTGTATTTTGGTTCGCCCCAAAATTTATTCCACCAATAGCGTCCGTTACCATCTATAACACCTTTACCCGTAATGCGTACATTTTTTTCATCGTAAACATTAATTAAGGCTGCCGGCCATTCCATTTCAATTCCGGCAATTCTTGTCCGTTTTCTTGGGTAGTGGTCGTTGTTCTGAATGGCTTGAATAACCACTCCTTCTCCAATATGGAGTTCTACATTCGATTTTACAAAAAGTGCACCCGAAAGGTAAGTTCCGGGTTCAAAAATTACTTTACCACCTCCGGCTTTTGCTGCTGCATCAATTGCTTTCTGAATCGCTTCAGTTGCAACAGTTTTACCATCGGCCACTGCTCCGTAATCGGCTACTTTAAAAGTTGCATCAGGAATTACAATAAAGTCATTGTTGTAAAAGAATCCTTCAAGTCGTTGAACCAGTTCACTTTTTGGAGATTGTTTTTCTTTTTTTGTACACGCAAAAAGTGCAAGCAAAATAAGTATTACTGGAAATGTTTTATTTATCATGTTTTCGATTTTTGTAGCATATTAAAATACGGGAGAAATGTTTTCCCATTTTACGTCCCAGTCTTCCGGAAAGCCGGGATTCTCAGTCTGGTTTCCTTCAAAACCAGCACACATCATTGCCACCGCCGTTAATAGACCGCCATTACCAGGCAAATAAATTCGTAAGCGTTGCCCCTGATAATTATGCCCGTTGGCTAAATAGGTGTTTTTAAGTACATCTTTTAAAAGCAAATCGATGGCTTTGTCTGGTTTTCCAAGTCGGGTAGCGCACATCGCTGCCATTGGGTAATCCCATCCCCAGGTTCTTTCCCAGTTCCAGGTTTTTTCGATGTAATCGAATGTATTTGCCATAATTGTGGTATCCATTGGAAGTGTTTCGGGCAAAATGCCAAATGCGCCTAAAACCATTGGATGATCAGAATAGTATTCTTCATTTTCGTAAGAATCGGGTGCGCTTTCGGCAGCCAAATACAAACCATCTTTATGCGCAAATTCCGATAAATCGTCGATAATAACCTGCCAATCAGGATTCGTAGGTAGGCCTAACTGCTTTAGCCAGTTTTGTGCAGTTGAAAGTCCCCAATGCCAGTATCCCAGCTCAAAGGGTGGATTAAATGTAACCTCTCTTTCAAGGCTTTCCTGCGCAGGAATTAAAGGTGGCCCCAAAATGTATCTTTTATTTTTCTCGTCCCAACGGGCAAAGCTTGCCATAAAATCGGCTGTTGCCGAAACCAAAGGCAGGTATTTTTTTAATACTTCCTTATCTTGATTTTCCTGAAACAGTTGTTCAGCAAAATAGATAATATGGGGTTGTTGCCAAATTAGAAACTCGCCAACACCCGATGGGCTGTCGTTTCCAGAATTGTCGGTCATTTTTGGCCAGCGAACTCCCTCGTAACCCTGAATCTCTGCTTTTACCTTTGCTTTTTCATAAATGTCGAAATAGTAATCGAGGCTTTTTTGCATTAACTCACTTCGGTTCCAATACGACCAGTGCGCTGCATGCCACCAATGCATTTCGAGGTGGAATTTGCCGTACCAACTGTTAAATGTTAAACCGGTTTCCTGCGGAGGGTAATTTCCAGCGCATTGAATTCGGGTTAAATATTGCGAAAGAATTACCCGACGTTCTAATTCGTAAGCTCGTTTGTCTTCCGTACCTGAAAAATCAACTATTCCTCCCGTGCTCCAGTAATTTTTCCATGCTGAAATTGCCTTAGATTTTGCAGTATCAAAGGTTTCATTTTCAGTGAAATTATTTTCTAAATTAAATTCAACCGAAACATTTAATTCAGTTGTCTCTGTTTTAGGTTGAAGTACAAAGTAGTGCTTTTCTTTCTCTGCTATTTCGGCATCTTCAATCCAATTTAATTTTACAAAATAGGTGGTGGTATCGATGGTGTGCTGAAATATCGCACTGTTTTGGTCAGAAAGGATAATTTCGGATTGGTGCTTATCCACATTATTCCAATCTGAAGCATTATCAACATGATTACCTGTAGGATACGGGAATTGCAACTTAAGCGAAACAAGGCCGTTTTTTAATCGGTCGGATTTTATTTGTGTATAAAGTTTATCTTTTTCAGAATGAGAAAAAGTTGTCACTTCTACATTGGATTCTTCAATTTCGAAAGAGCTGGAAATTACTCCTTCCCATAAATTTAATTGCTGATTAATGTTTTTTATTTGGGAAGGCTGAGTTGGTGAATTATCGGCATTTAAAAGTTCTAAGCCAATATTAGCCAATTGCAAGCGGTGCGGATTTACCCTGAAATAATTGGCAGCATCTTGTTGCTTGCCAGCTTCTTTCCACTGAACCGCATAAGCGATTTTTCGACCTTCAACATCGTAATATTTGTAGGCTTCTTCCAGTTTGTAATTTTCGGTATTTGGGAAACTGTGCCAGCCCCATTCGCTCATGGTTCCGAGGCAAACGCCATTTTTATAAACTTGCGGGAAAGTTTGCAATCCCGTTGCATCAACTGTTAACGCAAATTTTCCGTTTCCTACCGAAAGTGAGGAAAGAGAATCAAAATCGTTGATTTGAACATTATGGCGGTTTACCAATTCAAATCGATTGATTTTGGTTTCTGTTTTTTGTGTTGTGCAAGAGAAAAGAACAAATACAGCGAATAGAAAGCTTAAATGTGATTTCATTGTTGAGTTTATTGGATTTGTTTTTGAGTTATTTCAGAAATGGTAACCGGCCCCAGCAAACCAGAAGGAAGTGGTTGCCAGTGTGCGGCTGTAAAATTCCCATCTTCGCCTCTGTTTTCGCGTAAATGGGCGGCAAAATTGATGTTGTAAAATTTCTTATAATTAACACCATTTTTATCCATGTCAATAATTCGGTTTGCCATGAGGTTGGTAACCTCCACTTCCAGGACGTTTATGGTTTGCAATAATTCTTTTGGCAAAACAATCTGGAATGTTGGTCCAACCAGTGTTCCTAGTTTTGTTCCGTTGAGTTTGATTATTGCCGATTCGTGAACAACACCCAAATCGAGTAATAAATCTTTCGGCAAGTCGGTAGCTAGCTCAAAATTAGTTAAGTATGTTGCGGTTCCCGAGAACTTTGCTAGTTCTTCGGAAATGCTTTCCCAACCTTGAAGCTCGGCTAGTTGCAAAGGCTTAGGTAGGTAGGGACCGCCTTTTTCAAATGTAATTTCCCAGGAATTATTAATTTCCTTTTTTACTGAAGAGCTTTCCCAAACTGGATAGTCAGATGCTGTAACCCGAGCGTTATAACTCTGTAAAATCAAAGTTTCTCCGGGTTTAAGCTGTAGATGTACTTTCGTTGATTTATTTTCATTTTGCGTTAGAGCATTTCCGAAAGTTTTATTCATGGGGTTAAACCAAACTGCTTCCTCCTCAGCTGAATTTAAGGCTACCCATTGGTCAATGTTTTTATCGGTCCAGTTGCTAATAAAATAGCAGGTTCCTTCGATTCTTTTTACACGGTTAAACCACAGGCCAAGTTTCGATAGTTCTTCAGGTAAAACTTTCACCTCCTTTAGTAATAAGTCAATGTTACTTCCTGTGAAAACCTGTCCGTTTCCTTTTTTAGCGATTGCAACCTCCTGAGTCGATTTAAACTGCAAACGCTGGATAAGTTCTTTTACCTCATTTTCTTTTGCCTGGAAATTATTAAATCCGGGAACTTTAGTAGGAATTTGGTTTTGGAATACGATGTTTGCGCCGGATTCTGCCAGCTTCATAAGTTGCTGTAACGTTGACAACGAAAGGAATTCACAAGCAGGAATAAGAATGGTTTTGTAGTTTGCACCCTTCGATTTTATGGCTCCGTTTTCAACCGACAGTTTTGCAATCTGTTTGTCGGAAATATAATCGAAAGTATATCCTTTTTTTAGTAAACTATAACTGATTTCTTTTGTCAATTCTTCAGTGTGCATGCCAAAATGGGGCAGGTGTTCTTTTGTGCGTTTGGTCCATGCATCGTAAATGGGGAAGTAGAGTAAGATATCATTATCAGGCTCTGCATTTTGCATGAACGATTGACAGTTGGCTACGTATTCATTAACCGTTTTTAGCTTGTCCCACCAGGTGTTGGTTGGGGCAAAATGAACGGCTGCATAAAACATCCAGCCTGGCCATTTGTCCTCAATTGGCGAATAGGGTGTACCGTGATAAACAATGTGATTTACGCCGTGTGTTAAATACATATCGGCATTTTGTTTTACATCGGCGAGGTTGCTTAAAAAGTGTTCGTTTAACCAGGTGGCAGCTTCGCAGGCAACCAAAGGTTTACCTGATGTATGTGCAGCCGAAGTTGCCATTTTTATGCGCATGGGGTCGGTGCCTTCGGTTTCGGGAATGTGGCTGGCTTCGTACAAATCGAGAATTGCAGCCGGAGAACCGTGTGCCTGATTTCTAATGCTAGAATTATGTTTTTCGGCCCAGTTAGCCCATACTTTTGTGAATTTCTCTAAGATTAAATCGGAAAGTGTTTCACGATAATCGCATAAAACGCGATGGTTGGTTTCTTCATCCATATCGCCAAATAAGGCCGGTAAATGGTTTCGCAAATCATAACCACGGCGCTTTTGAAATTCTTCAAAAAATAATGGTGTCCAGTTGGCATCTCCACGAGCATCATCCACTTCGTATGAATCGTTAAAAAAGGCACGCAAATCAGCTAAATCGATGTTTTCTGCATTTTTATCGAAGTCGGACAAAAATACGTTCAGCGCTTCTTCCGAGAAGTGGTCGATAACATTTCCTTCGCCACCGGTTCCGGCACGTTCTACCATTTTGCCATGCCATCCCTGAAAAACAGCGTATAAATTCCATGTTCCTGCAGGAGCTGTCCAGTTCAATGCTCCGTTTGCGTTAACGGAGTCGGTTAAATTTAAAGTTTCGCCTTTTTCGTTGTAAGCCATGAGGGTTTGCAGCGGAAGTGGCGTTTCAAAACGAACCTGGTCGAGTGCCAATTCCTGCAGGTTTGTGTTACTGCTGATTGGGAATTTAACCTCAGAAATATCTACCCTTTTTCCTACTGCTCGGACCAAAGGTTCCTGAATAAATTCAATTTTTTCGGATAATTGCTCGCCTTCTTCTAGGGTGTATGTTTTATATCGTAAATTTTTACAGGCATGATCAGCAGAAATCCAGGGACCTCCAAATGGCCATCCCGAAGCATTTGCCAAATCAACTCCAAGGCCTAAACGTTGCGATTCTTTTAAGGTGTGCTCGAACATTTCCATCCACTTTTTCGATTGAAAAGAGATGGATTTATCTTCGTCACCTTTTACATCGTAAATTGGTGTTATTTCTACACCTCCAAAACCTGCTTTTGCCAGTTCTTTCAAATTTGACGTGATGTTGGCTTTATCAACTGCACTACCGTGCCACCACCAGCGAGTCCATGGTTTGGTTTCGTTGGTGTGTTCAGGCCATTGCGGAGTAACTGTTGGTGTGCAGGTACAAAAAGCAAAAGGCATAAAAAAGAAAAGGGCATAAACAGAAAGAACGGAGAGGTACTTTTTCATAGCTCAATATTGTTAGAATAGTAGAGAAGTATTGCGCAAAACTCCTCAAAATTATAGGTTTAAGTGTTTGCTGTCAATTATTAATTTTGCAAACATGAGTATTATTTTAACTTCCAAACCAGCACATCGGCAGTGCCTAACGGTTGTTCTCCAATCATTATTTCTGTTCCTGCCGGTAGTTCAACTTGGTATGGTTTATCTGAATAGTTTACTGCAATTCCAAAACCATCACGGTAATCGGTCATCACACCTTCCGGGTAATTTTCTGTTTTAATATTTAGGCGGGCAAACAGTTTTTTTAGAACCTCGGATTCAAGTTTTCCATTGTGGCTGTCGGCACCAACATAAGTTACGCTACCTTTTCCTAAGTGGTTAAATGTAACTGCTGTTTTGCCGGAATAAAAATCGCCGCTATAGCTTGCCCAGGTCTCAGTTGCTTCATCCGGATTTAATATATCTCCCCAGGTTGTCCATGCATACTTTTTATCATCCATAAGAATTGTATCGGGTGCATAGGTTCTCAGTAAATCATAAAATTCAATTTCTCCGCCAATTAGCTCGTACAAAGGTTCGGCATGTTTGGCCTCCCAAAGGTGTCCCAGTTCATTTTGGTGTCCGGTTCTACACGACATTACCAAATTCCCACCGTTTTTAACGTAAGTAGTAAGTTTTCCGATTGTTTGCCTACTCATTTGCTGGAATGCCGGAGCCACAATTACCGGATATTGTTGAAAATTCATTGTATCGCGAATAAAATCAACGGGGGCACCCAAAGCTTTTAAGGTTTTGTAGTACTTTAAAATATGTGCTTCGGTATTCCAGGCAAGTGTTTGTTTATTGTTGTTTATAGCTACGGTATTGTCGGGGTCGTACAAAATTGCGGTTTTTCGGTTTTGGTAATCCTGCGGAATTTTTCCTGCAGAAGGGGAATCGCGAAGCACTTGTATTTCTTTAATAAATTGCTGGTATTCCAGTCCTCCCGGTGTTGGAGTAACGCCATCCGGGCCAACAATGCCATAGTGGTATTGTTCGTAGCCATAAATTGGTGCACGAAAACGATAGGTACAGGTAAATTTACTACCTCCGGCAAAAACATGCCACAACCAAAGTCGTACTGCACCCGGCAAGGGTTGCGAGTTGATGGTTCCCCAGTTTACCTGTCCGGGTTGGAGTTCCATAACGCCGTAAATTGGTGTTAAAGGCCTGAAATAGTCGTTAGCCATGGCAATGCGCGAATATTCGCCTACCCGATAGCCTTTTTTACCAATGCCCTGGTGTTCGCCATAAATCATGTAGCGGGTGTAGGTTATAAAATCAAGTTCAGTGCTGGCACCAATATAGCGTGCATCGTAATACGGTATATAATTGCTTGTTATCCACTGGCTGGGGGTGGCGTATTTACGGATTACCCGGGCTTGTTCATCCAAAAAACTACTGGTTTCGTAATCGCAAAAACGACTATGATCCAGACGTTGGTATAAATTCATTCCCCACTGCGAGTGGTTCGGAATATTTATTTCATCAAAAGTACTGTAAGTTCCGCTCCAGAAATTCGTCCCCCAGGCCTTGTTTAGGGTTTCAATATTTTCGTATTGCTCCTTTAGCCAGTTTCGGAATCGGTTTTGTGCATCTTGTCCAAAATCAACATTTGTAGCGGGTTCGTTATCCAGCTGCCAACCACAAATGCGGTTGTCGTTGCCATAATGTTCGGCCAGTTTTTCAATCATTTTTAGGGCATAACTGCGGTAATAATTGTTCGAGAACGATGCGTGTTGACGTGCTCCATGGTCCATTTTTGTTCCGTTTTCATGCTCTTTTAAAATATCAGGATGCTTGCGCACCAGCCAAACGGGTGGGGTGGCGGTAGAGGTGCACATAACCACTTTAAGCTTGTATTTGGCAGCAAGGGCAACGGCCCTGTCAAGCCATGAAAAATCATACACTCCTTCATGCGGTTCAAGCTGCGCCCATGCAAATTCAGCAAAATGCGTGAATTCAAATCCCATCTCTGCCATTTTTTTGATATCGCGTTCCCACTGGCTTTCGTCCCAATGCTCGGGGTAATAATAGGCACCTACCGTGGTTAAATCTGATGAGGGAAAAAACTTGTTTTCCTGTGATTGTACCTGTAAAGAACAGACAAGAGAAAGAATGAATAGCGAATAAAAAAGTTTTGATTTCATTGGATAGTTTTTAATGCAGTGATGTTAATGATGGAACAAATTTATATCATGCACAAAAATGTAAAAAAAGAATAGTATGTATTTTATGACGATCAAATTTTATTACTTTTTAAAAGGTTTTATTGAAAATATCCCAGCTATTACTTCTGTTTTTTTGTATCTATTTGAAAAACCGGATGTTCATCTGGAATTTGATCACCTATTAATTCCAGCAATTCAATGGCATTTAAACACCATTGTGCTGTGTGGTTTGTTGATACTCCCTGAACTTCGTAAACCGGTTTTAATAATAAGGGATTATTCACAAAATTTAAATCAAAATTGGTATAACGTTGCTGGTATGGTTCCGGATTCAGAAAATAACTCCATGCTTTTTCGGCATATTTTTTTTCTCCTGAAATTTTGGCATAATAGGCAGGCAGGCGAGCGTACCAGGTTCCCTGCTGACCTAATTTTGCAGCAACTCCCAGTTCGTTTTTAATAGTATCAGCAGACGCTCCATAAAGTCTGCAAAACTGCAACCATAACTTATCCCATCTTTTATTGTTAAGCAGGGGCGAAAGCTCGAAAGCAACCTCCGGGCCTCCCATTAAAACCGACAGGTGAGATGATCCAATGGCATCTTTATCCAGTTGAAATAAGTTTTGCGTTGCCGGATTGTAACCCATTGCGGCACCTTTCCCTGAGAACAAGCCATAGGGCATTTCTGCAAGATCGTTTACACCAGCCAAAATCATATTTTTATATTTTTCGTCGCCTGTGCGTTCCCATTCGGTCATCCAGTTGCCAATCAGAGCGAGCCAGTCGGGGCCCATTCTTGCATGTGTTGGGTATTCTGATTGATCGAGTATCTTGCGTAAAGGATCAATTTTACCAATGGCTTTATTCGAGCCCTCCACGGTTGCCCGCATTAAATCGCCAGTGCGTTCGTCGGTGGTGAGGTAATAATAAAAACGTGATAGTGCAGCCTGGGAAATTCTTACCTCTTTTGCACCGCAGCCCCAGTGCCGAACATTATGTCGCGAGCCCAAGCCCGCAAAACGCCCTAAATGGTACACGTCAACTTCGCCATTGTGTCGTGTCATTGCCTCTGCCATTCGAAAAATTTCGGCTTTACCCGATCGCAAATATGAATACCAAAGCCACATGTTTGGCATTAATTCGGTGTTGTCCCAGGCATAACCACCAATATCGTATCGCCAGGTATGACGTTCACGATCGTAGGCGTGCATTACATCGCCAAAATCCCAGAATCCATACCAATTACGCTGTTCTACTTCCAATTGATAATAATTAAATGCCTTGTCCAGTTCGTTTTCCAGCCAGGCCTTTCCTTTTGAACTCTTGTCGGGTAAACTCCAGGCCCCAAAAACCGGGATACTATGAATATACTCGGGAGTTGCCGATAATAATGCCGGATTGTTACCTTGTTTTGTCAGAGCATTAAGTGTTTGAGCTGAAGGTACATCAGTAGATGCAAATAACAGTAGCTCGCTTGTGCGGCCTACACCGGTAGCAATACTGAAACCGGGTTCCACATCTTCGTAACTGGCTTCGAGGTTATGTCCGTACGCCAGGGTGTCGTAATGGCGCATATCCATTGCCTCGGCATCGGGCGACCACAACCATGTTTTTAATTTTGCCGTGTCCGATTTTGCATGGCATATTTCGAGGGTTGATGGGAATGATTGCCAAAAACTACGCATGCACACCGCTAAACCACCTGAAACATCGCCAACAAAAGCAAGCCCTGATGCGCGGCCACCTGCTCCCGCATCAATCCAGGCACTCTGGTCGTTGGTTCGTTTTCGTACTCTAAAACCAGAGGCATTTGCCTGATACAATTTAAAGTCGTTCCACGATGCCCAGTGTTGCGTTAAGAACTGTTCTTTTTCGGTTAATGATTCTCTGTTAAGAATACGTTTTCCCTGAAGTTGTCTGGGATAAGTTTCTTTGTTCGCCATCGATCGACGCCCAACAAGCGGCTGAACAGGTTCTGCCCATAATCCATCTTTCTCTGCAGAAAATCTTACATGCCGGTTATAAAATTCTTCATCCAGCGGTACATCAAATACCAAACCGATTCCGCGCACAAAATCCTGATTCTGATCTCCATCGTAAATAAAAGTATGCATGATTTTTACCGATTGTTGACCGGCGTAAAAATACAAGCGTATAACAAAAGGAAACAGGCTTTTGTCTCCTCTTTCAGACTGGTGGTTGCCTTCAATTTTTATAACCGAACGCACCGGGCTATGCTGTTCGATTGTTACTTTTGAGGTATTACCGATAAGTTTCTCCTTTATGGGTTGGGCACCGTATTCAGTTTCAGGACCATCTTGTACAATACAAACCAGTTCTGCTCCAGTTGAAACTTCTTTGTTATGTATTTTTATTGAATTGATGATTTGTTTCCCCATGCGAGGAATCCTGCACGTTATAAGCCCGGTATTTACTTCTATTGCATCATTGGTTTGTTTTACTTCTATTTTTGGCAACAACTCATTTGTTGTTGATGCATCGCCAGGGATTAGCCTAAATTCTGAACCAGATAACGAATCAACAACTGTGCTTAACCCGATCCATTTTATGGAGCCATCGGGCCAGTAGGCGAGAGGCCAGGATTGTACTGGCATCGAATCGCCATTTTCATCTTTTAGAAGGTATTGGTCATCAGGTTTAACTTCTCCTTGTTTGAACGGAACCCCCCAACTTACTCCGGTCTCAATAGTTGGAGCTTCTTCTCCGAGCCATTTGATTATTACAGGTTGTTTATTTTGTGCACTGGTGTTAGTACACGTAAAAGAAATGCCGAAAATGAAAAACATGCCTATAACTGGCAATTTTAAGGTAAAACAGCGTGAAATAAACTTGAGAACAGTATACATAAATATTAATCTATAATTCTTAATAACGGTTTAACCATTGTTTGGGAAGAGGTACAATACAAATGTTCATTGAGCGATTATCCTCTGAAAGCATTGCCGACTGGATTTGTATTTTTGTTCCGTCGGGGCTAAATGTGGGATGAACGTGATCTTTAGCCGAACTTTTATGACCTGTTGAGAGCAAAATCATTTCTCTGGTTTTTCTGTCTATCAGGTAAAGATTTCTGTCAAAATCATCGCCGGTTGCAAAACGTCCGTCTGAAGAGCCACTAACGTGCCAGAATCCACTTCCTTTTAGCGTTTGACCCACAATCAACATTTCTCTAGTTCTAAGGTTGACAATCCCCAGCCCTGTTGGCTTTTCGCGTGTTCCGCAAGGACCCCATTCGCTTTCCTGTCCCGGATTGGCCCCATAAACACCAGTCGCTTCTTTATACTCAGTTATTGATGAATTGGGGATGGCACGATGTCCCATTATAGCTATGGCTACTTCATCTGGACCGATCACTGCTTCATGAGTTACCCATTCGTATTTTGATTCCGGGTAAAGCGGCCGAAGTCCGCTTCCATCAGCGTTAACCAACCAGGTCCGTTGTGGTGATTTCCCACCGGTTTCCCAACAGAATATTATCTCTCCTGATTTCCAAAAATTACTTTGAACATGTCCAACCTGAAAGGGAACAGAAACAATGTATTTTGTCTCTCCGGTATTAACATTTATAGCTGCTATGCCGCCTGGGCCAGCACCCATATTTCTTGGTCCAAAATTTTTTTCAATTTTTGTGTCTTCCGGTAAATACTGAGCTGCTTTTTCTTTACCTACCGAGAAGTAAATCCATTCTTCGTTGGCATCTAATGCCAATTCTGTGCTGGCTTGCATTTCTTTTGGTATCGATCCGCAAATGCGCTGATAATTTTCGGCTGGTTTGAGATTCCCATTTTCACTGTGTGTAAATAACTTCTGAAGGTCAACTTCAATCAGTTTTTGCAGCTCATTTTTGTCATCTTCAACTGGCTTTCTCCAGTAAAACAAACGCATCGATTTTCGGGCAACACCAAGCGTTCCTGAAAAGCCACCTTCGGTAACCTGCACAATATCTCCCGTTTTTTCATTTACAGCCATTGCTTCTCCCTTCACTCTGTCTGACCGGAAGATTAACCATTTACCATCAGAAGTCCACTGGTTATGTGTGGGGTATATTTTAGAATCATCTGCTGCTGTGGAAGTTAAAAAAATAAGTTCAACACCAGTTACCGGATCTTTAACGATTTTTTTCTCCGACGGGAAACGACTTCCTATTTGCCCATTGCTTGTAAAAACAGTTAGCATGAGTGTAAAGAGCAGTAATAACATTTTGATTTTGGTTGCTCTCATTTTTTCTGGGATATTTTGAAATTAGAAAAACGCGATGAACGTGTAAACATCAATCGTAAGCCTATTCTTCCTTCCTCAATAATTGGTAAATCAGAGTTGTTGAATTGGCAATAATAACTTTGTTCGTTATTGGAAATGCGCATAAAAATCTTCCTGTTGGTCTTTATAACCGTAATTTTATGCGGAACTCCAGGAGCAAAAAGTCCTTCCGGGTAATAATCGGGATGCAAATCTGTCCCTTCTAAACCTTTTTTATGTGGCACATAGCGTCGTGCGCGCAGGTATGATTTTCGATTATCTCCACTATTGGGAAAAGCTGCATAACTGATATGATAGGTATTCATATGGTCGAAATACATGCGCATCGCCGGAATTTTTCGAAGATCATTCCATTTTGTAATGTCTTCGGAAAAAGGTTCTTTGCCACTTCCACTGGCTTGTATATAAAGAATATTTACACAACGTGTTTCGAAATCGAGCCGCGTGAATTCATATTCTATTTTCAAATCTCCTTTAAATGATTCTTTTGTCCACAATACCATGTGGTGAGCATCGTTTTTGAATTGAGGACCAGCGGTAAGTTGCATCCCGTTTTTATCGTTACTAACTGCTGCTATTTCACCATCCAGAAACCAGTTTCTTTCCCAGTTACCAGTGCAGGAATCAGTAAAAATCGTTTCCCAATTCTCTTTATTGGCTTGTGTAAAGGCTTCTTTTGAAATACCATTTTGCTGAGCAAAGCACACGACAGCACTACATAAAAGCAGAGGCACAAATGCCATTATGGTTTTTCTCATTGTAAAATTTCTTTGAGACGTAAGTTTAATGATGGTCAACAACTCCATCTTCCTCTACATAAAATATTGCAGCTTTTGTATCTATCTTTTCTTTGTAAAAAAGCACCGCACTATCATTCATTTTAGCGGTATGGTTTTGTAACAGCCGATACATCTCGGCCCCGGCATAAATTACCGGGCCATATCCATGACCTGCTGCTGTGTTTACCGGCCGGTAATAATAGAAAGCAGGATCATAGCCCATTCCTGTTCCAACGCAGGTACCTTCAATTTGTCCTTTCTCATTTACTTTGGTTGTAACACCGTGCCAGCCAAGCATGGTTTGCGAACCATAGGCCAACATGTCAATCCAACCTTCGTTAATGGCCTTTGCCATACAATACACATAAATAGCACTGGCTGAAGTTTCAAGGTACGAATCGTTTCTGTCTAATAGCTGATGCCAAAGACCTTCACTGGATTGTAATGCACACAAACCCTGAATATGAGCCTGTAAAAGCTTCAATACTTTTTCACGTCCAGGATAATCTTTTGGAAGTGCATCTAATACTTCAACTTTAGTAAGTAAGGCCCAGCCATTGGCTCGCCCCCAGTGGAATGCCGGGTGAGGGTGCATCGCTTCTACCCAGCCATGGCGGTAGAGGCCTTTTTCGGGCAGGAACATACGATCGGCAAACTGGGTAATTTGTTTAATCGCTTCATCGTAATATTTTGTATCACCGGTAAGTCGGCCCATGTTGGCAATGGCAGGTATGCCCATAAACATATCGTCGAGCCAAATGGTGTTTCGTTGTGGTCGGTTGCGGGCGAAAGTGCCATCGGGCAAGCGGTATTCCTTATTTATTATCCAGTCAAAGTAACGGTCCATTATGGCTTGTCCGTTAAACTCCATGCCATCCAATTTTGCTTTTATCATGGCTGAGCACATGGCCCCTGCATCATCGAGTGCCAATGGGCGCAGTAGCTGACGCATTTGCGGATCAGCCTTGGAATTGTCTTTGTGAAGAACTGGTGCAAAATAGGGCGCAACGGCTGTTAAAAACTGAAAACGATCGGACACATATTCTTTATAGCGTTCGTCTCCGGTAATTTTTGCAGCACTAAGCATTGATGAATACGTAACTCCCCACATATAGTTTGTTATGCTGAATGTACCTTGTTTGATTATGGAATTCTCATCTATATTTTTATAATCGGTGATTTCTTCTTTTGTGGTTTTATCTATTACTCCGATTGGTGTTGTTTCCTCAAGGTAAACAAGAATCCGGTCGATTACACCTTTAACTGCTTCTGGCTTTGTTTCTCCATAAGGTGTTTTGTAGCCGGGTTTGGCCAGGTAAAGCTTTGTGGAAGCATCCACTTTTTTTGTGTCAACATATTGTGCAATAACTTTTGTTGATGCGAGAGATAAACTGGCGATAATTAATAATATTAATGTATTCTTCATTGCTTATTGATTTATTTTTTCTGTTTACGCTTTTATTGGGTAAAATCTAGCACTCGTTCCATATCATCTTTAACAATCCTAATTATGCCGGTATTGTATATTGATTTCAGGTATGGACTATTAAAGACCATTTTGGGTTTGTAGTTGATATATTGTCCGTCAATCATTGGTATTTCATTATTGGCCAGGTTAAAATAGAATTCTGTTCCGTTTAAACCTTTATATTTTAGGATATGGTAACCCGGAACCACAGTTTTTTCGAGTGCAACAGGGTTTTTTAATATGGCCAACATAAAATCTTGTAAAGAAGGGTAGTGTGGCCTTCGCGAGCTTTCAAAGATGATTCCTGAATATTTATCTTTTAAATGAATGAGACTGCTGTCTTTACTCCATGTGTAACTGTTATTTATAATTTTGCTGACATTGCCGGGTGACGCATCATCCTGAAGAATTCTCCAGCCATGGGCATATTCTCCCAGGAGAGGTTTTATGGCTAAAAATGCATTGCCATTTTCAATAAACAACCAACCTTGCTTTTCAATAATTATATCGTGGTTTTGTCCAATAAAAACTCCATATTCCAGGTCTGCCCTCGATTTCATTGGGTACCAATCGGGGTTTACTACAGTAAAACCTCTCGATTGCTGCACAAGCATTACATTTTTATGTTGTACACACCGGGTGTATCCGTTGGCGTAAGCTTTATATTCTCCTGACTCGTTTTGCTTTAAGGCCGTTGGAAAAACACGGGGCCCATTCTCGCCTTTAAAGGTAATGCCCTGCCAGCGGTTTTGAATACTTAAATGACTGTGAACTGCCAGGGGGTGATCCATTTGGCATCCCATAATATAATCGGGAGTAATCCAACTGTAGCGAACAAAACGCGATTCCGTATTACAAAGCATGGTTCTCTCTGTTCCCCACGGGCGAGGCATTGTACCTTCTTCTTCTCCCGGTTGCCGAGAAACAGATTCGAATTCACCACGTCCTTCACGATCCAAAGCAATATGCCAGATAATTGGTTTCCATTGGTATGAACTCAGTAATTGAGCAAAAAAATGTGTTGAAGAACTTCCTTCTCCTCCACTGTAAAAACGAGCAAACCGGTACATTGCATCTTCCCATCTTGTTCCTATCTTCTCGCGTGTTTTTGCGCCACCTCGCACACCTAGTAGCTGTTCTTGTGCCCAATCAGCCCAAACTACATCCAGAAAATCTTCAGCCTTATGTTTAAGTTTTTCATTTTCACATAAATCGTAAATGTCGGTGAGGTAAGATACGGTAACAGCCATATAGCCAAAAGAAGCCATCTCAAGGAAAAAGCCTTTTTTTGCTCGTTCTGTAAAAAAGTCATCAAAATATTTTACCCAAGCCTGGTAATGGTCGGCTGCTGTATAATTTTTTCCATCCTTGTTATTGGCACGTCCGTGTGGCCCTTTAATTCTGTCTTTTCCATACATATGGTGAAACCAGTATTCTTCGCCGGCGCCGGTTCCAAGGTCGGGATAAATGCGGTACTTAAAATCCTCCTCGTTCATAAATATTTGCGAAGATATAAGATTACTTACTTTGGCAACAATGTCGTGGTTTTCGCTTCCAACCATCCACCAGGTACTTTCTCTGGCCAGATGAATATCGTTCTTTAGCTTTGTTTTGTCCCAAAGTAGCTCTAAAAGTGCTTTTTCAGTTTCTGGATATAAACGTCCGGGAAACCGTGTGCTTTTTGAACCAAAAACATAATACATATGGTAGGCAACCTGCTTAAAAGCCAGACACCACGGATCGTTTAGCCTATACTTTTCATGAATAGCCGGGTCATCTGAAGTAAAAATTTCAAATAATTTTTTATTGTTGTCATCAAGGTCTTTTCCCAGGTATAAGTTGGCTATAAAGGGACAAAATGCTTCACGTAATCCTTCTCCCGAGGTGTTCTCAAATGCAAATTTAATTCGTTTTTGTTTGGTGGCTGATGTGTTCTCAATGTAAGTTATTATTGTGCTGGGGTTATGAGAATAATCCTGTTGGAAAATCTGAGATGTGAATTTTGTTTGTGCCTGTGAAAGGCTAAAAAGGGTTAGGCTAAGAACAAGCAGAAACAAGTTTTTCATTCTCTAATAATTTGTTATTATGAAGAGGACAAAAGAGGATGTCAAAAAGGGTAATTGAGATATGACCTTTATAGACATCCTCTTTTTAATATTACTTACTTATTGATTGAATTCATCAATCTAGTAACCCGGATTTTGTTGTAATTTTGGATTTGCATCAATAGCCGTTCTAGGTATTGGGAACAATTTTCTGAATGGTTCAGATTCAGCTTTAAATTCCCATGCATCGTTAAATTTATCGAAGCGGATTAAATCCCTTCTTCGGTGCATTTCAAATGCCAGTTCACGACTTCTTTCGTCAAAAACATCTTCCAAATTAACAGAGGTTAAAGGAGCAGCATTACTTCTTTCC
This sequence comes from uncultured Draconibacterium sp., assembly GCF_913063105.1. GTDB lineage: Bacteria > Bacteroidota > Bacteroidia > Bacteroidales > Prolixibacteraceae > Draconibacterium. The sequence continues at coordinate 19,775 of NZ_CAJXYQ010000022.1, forward strand.
CGAACTTGGTTAATCAAAGGAAGTGCTGCCCCGGAATTGCCTTTTCGGGTCAATGCTTCAGCTTTTATTAACAGGATGTCGGCATATCGTATATAAGCAATATCATTCCCGGCATTACCTCCCTGGGTGTTTGGATCGATTCCCCACTTAATCCACTTAATACCAGCATTCATTGGTTGCAGGCGAATACCAGTGGCTGGAATAATGTCGTAAGTAACTGGTCCTTCAGCTGATTGCCCCGGTACATAGAGAATGGAGTTATGATCAGGAACAACACGTTCAACATAAATTGTATCGCCGTTACGTGGATCGGTTAGCGGGCCATAATAAAGAAACATATCCTTTCTGATGTCACCATCTTCGTACATGTTATAAACCGAAGGACGTGTGGCAAAACCATTTTGCGGTGTATAAGGCAAACCAAAAAGTCCGCCCTGAATGCCCGGTAACACTTTTTGTACCAATGGGTGTCCAAGACCACCCGAGATATCGGGAGTATAAACGCCACCAAAGATAAACTCTTCGTTGTTGGCGTTATCGGCAGAAAAGTTGGCAAAATAATCGTCGAGAAGGGTGTAAGAACCTGAGTTGATTACTTTATCAGCGTATTCAATAGCCTTGTCGTTCTGTGCAGTTCCGTTGTAAACCTCAGCATTCAGGTAAACGGTAGCCAGCAAAGCATAGGCAGCTTCTTTGGTAACCCGGCCATAGTATTCAGAAGGAGTTTCTGCTTTTGCAGGCAGAACTTCAGCAGCGGCCATAAGTTCTGATACTACAAATTCAAAAACTTCCTGACGGGTATTTTGCTCCGGTAAATTTAAAGGATCAACTTTTGCTTCTGTAAATACAGGAACATTACCAAAGAAATCCATCAGGTAGAAATAGGCATAAGCGCGCAATGCTCGTAATTCGGCAATAGGTTGTTCAACAATATCTAAACCCGAACTTTCGAGCGATACAATTAAAGCGTTGGTTTGCCCCACCACTTTAAAGAAAAAGTCATATGAACCTCTGATGTATGAGTGGTTCTCATCCCATGTGTGCTCCATTAATCCTTCGAAACTACTGTTTTGCCACCATCCTTGTATCTTTCCATGAACCACTACCTGGTCGCCCGATAGTTCCATAGAGCGGTATTCAACTCCCATTCGGGCAAGGTTGGTAAAGTTGCGGTATATTCCCGACATGGATGAAAGAACCTGTTTTTCGTTGGCATAAAATGTTTCAGGAGTATAAATCGAGTAGGTATCTTCATCAAGGCTACAACCTGAAATCATAATTAGCACGAATGCTAATGCCCCGATTAAATTTTTCTTGATTATATTATTTTTATTTTTCATTGTAATCTATTTATAAATGATTCCTGAATGCTTAAAATGAAATACTTGCACCAAACATAAATGTTCTTGGTCGTGGGTACGATAAGTAGTCGATACCGGCAGAGCGTGTACTAACTTCAGGATCCCAACCCGTGTAATTGGTAATCACAAATAAGTTTTTACCTGAAACATAAATTCTGGCATTTTTAATAAAGTCTACGGTGCTCACATCAAAATTATAGCCAATGCTCATATTATCTAAACGCAGATAACTGCCGTCTTGTAACCAGCGAGATGAATATTCCGCATTTTGCTGACGACTGGCTTCCGTAGATAAAACTGAGCGAAGAACATTTACACCCGGGGCAGAGGAAGGATAAGAGAATTCAGCATCGGTATTGTTGTAAATATCGTTTCCAACAACTCCTCTGAAATTTATAGTAGCATCAAATCGTTTATAACTGAAGTTATTGTTGAATCCAAAGGTAAAATCAGGATCTACTTGGCCAATTACTACTTCATCGGCGCCGTCTTCACCATCAACATCCAAATAGGTTTCCAGTCCGTTTTCATCAAAACCAGTGAATTTTTTACCGTAGAATGTTCCAAGAGGTAATCCTGGTTTTATAATTTTAATGTTTACACCATTAGCCACAACACCTGATCCGGAAGCATATCTGATTTCTTCTCGTGTGAAAGTGTCGTTTGAAAGGGAAACTACTTCATTTTTATTTTTTGCAAAATTTACGTTGGTTCTCCAGGTAAAATTACCGCTGTTGATTACACTGGCACTCAAATTCAGCTCAATACCTTTATTGGTAACCTCACCCACATTGGCCCATTGTGTAGAAACAACAGAAGGCGCTGCAGTTGAGAAGCTTAATAAAAGATCGGTTGTTTTCTTGCTGTACAAATCAATCGAACCAGATATTCTTTCTTCAAACAATCCAAAGTCTATACCAATGTTTGATTGCGCTGTTGTTTCCCATTTCAAATCTGGGTTAGCATAATTTGTAGGTAAAACTGCTGGAATTGCTTGTCCATTCATGTAATATATTGCTGAACCCGAAATACCCAATTGTTCGGCGTATAAATAATTCGGAAGTTCCTGATTACCAGTAATCCCGTATCCCAATCTCAATTTAAGGTTACTTACTTCGGTATCTTCCATAAAACTTTCATCGGCAATGTTCCAGGCAATAGCTCCCGAAGGGAATGTACCCCATTGGTTGTTTCCACCGAAGCGGCTCGAACCGTCTCTGCGTAAAGTGAAGGTCAGTAAATACCTTTCCATTAATTTGTAGTTAATCCTTCCGTAATAGGAGGCCAGTCGGTTGGCTTCTTTAAACGATGTATTCGAGAGGATTGTTCCCGATTGCATCAGGTTCCATTTTGTAGCTGTTGAAACAAACTGGTTGGCTTGGGTATAGGTATTCTCCGTTTCAAAACGCTGGTACGAATAACCAATAAGAGCTGTTAGATGGCTATTAGGTGTTATTTGTTTGGTGTAAGTTAGGTTGGTTTCCGATAGAATTGTTTCGTTCTGAAATTTGCTGATGGATGCTCTTCCGCCTTCTGATTCAGCAGCTGGGTGCGAGTCAGGAATACTAGTGTAGCGGTTACTGGTTTCTTTTGAAGTACCAATATCCACATTTAGTTTTAATGATTCTAATAGTTGATACGATAAACTAACATTTCCTAAGAAAACATTGCTTTTCGATTCATCAATAACATCAATCCACGAAACCGGGTTAATTCTTAGCTCTCCCAATTGGTAGTACGAGCCATCTTCGTTATAAACCGGCAGGGTAGGAGCCCAGCGTAAGGCGTCTTTCAAAATATTACCACCTTCGTTGCCAATACTTGATGAAATTGGTGTTTTGTCATCGTCAATTTGCGAGTACGACATGTTAATGCCGATGTCTAATTTACCATCAAAAGCTTTATGCACACCATTTACTCTTCCTGTATACTTCTTCATTCCTGAAGAAAGGATTACACCTTCTTCATCGCTGTAACCAAATGAGGCTCTAAAGTTTGATGTTGTTGAACCGCCTGCAAACGATACATTGTGATTTTGGGTAATAGCCGTTCTGAATATTTCATCCTGCCAGTAAGTATCAACGCCAGCATCTGAAAACGGAAGATCGTTGTCGTTGGCATATTTACGGTATTCCGAAGCATTTAAGAAAGGTAGGTTTTCGCGTACTGTTGATACGCCAACAAATCCATCGTACGATACAAAATCACCCGAACGGCCTTTGTTTTTGGTGGTTATAATAATTACACCATTAGCACCCCTCGAGCCATAAATTGCTGTGGCTGAGGCATCTTTTAATATGTCAATACTTTCGATGTCGCTAGGGTTAATAATATTCAATGGGTTTGATATATCGCTGGTTAAAGGCGTAGTGCCGCCTTGCGATCCCACATTTACGCTGTTGTTTGCGCTTCCAAATTGCAGCGGCACACCGTCGACCACGTAAAGTGGATCGTTGCCGGCCGAGATTGAACTGTTACCACGTATTCGCACAGTAGAAGCAGCTCCAGGAGCACCACTTGCCTGAACAACATTAACCCCGGCAATTTTACCTTGGAGAATTTGTTCGGGTGCCATTGGTAATCCATCAATAAAGTTGTCGGATTTTACCGAACCGATAGCACCTGTTACCTCTTTTCTGTTTGTTGTTCCATACCCAATGGCAACAACCTCATCTAATCCAATCGAGCTGGTTTTTAAGGTTACATTAATCGATGTTTGGCTTTCAATGGTAATTTCCTGGGTGCTCATTCCAATAAACGAAAAAGCAACAATGTCTCCGGTTTTAACATTGGGTAAGGTGTAATTCCCGTCAATGTCTGTTACAGTGCCGTTTGTGGTCCCTTTAACTATTACGGTAACTCCAGGCATTGGCATACCAAGTTCGTCGGTTACTTTACCCGATATGCCAGTTTGGTCAATGGCATCCAATACGGTTTTTTGCGTAGTTATTACTATCAGTCTGTCTTTTACCTCGTAGGCTACATCGGTTTTAGCAAATAACTGGTCCATAATATTTTCAATAGACTTGTTTTTTACATTTACGTCAACACGACGTTCCACATTCAGTAACTTTTGGTTAAAGAGAAAGTAGAATTCGCTTTGTTCTTCAATTTCATCAAGAACATCGATAACCCTGGTGTCTGACATTTTCAGGGTTAAGCGAGTCTGTTGAGCATAGCTGTCGAGTGCCCAGCTTTGCACAATTCCTACGAAAAGAAGTAAGCAACAAATTCGCATAATTTTCCAAGTTTTAGTTCTGATGCAATAGTTTATCGCATCACGAATACAATTAATTTTCATACATTTGATTCGTTAAGTAGTTAAACAAAATATATATCTCACACTGCTTAATTTTACAGGAGGGTGTTGCAGCACCTTCCTGTTTTATTTATAAGTTAAAAAGCATTTGCACGTTGTTTGTCGAACCGCAGTTCAACTCTTTTTTTTAGGTATATATTGTTATTGGTTTGTTCCCGCTCGATGATGGTATAACACAAGGGAGCTGTCTTTGCCAAAAGTTTTAAAACTTCTTCTAAAGGTTCGTCAATAAAAGTTGCTCTGAATGAATGTTCAAGTAGTCTCTGATCAGTAATTTCTATTTCAACATTGTACCAACGGCCCATACGTTTGGCCACTTGTTCCATGTTTTCGTTTCTAAACACCAGCATTCCTTCGGTCCATGCCAGGTATTGCGAGGCATCAATCTCATCTTGGGCGAAGGTCATTTTTGAGGCATCTAGAACAAGGCGTTCATCAGGTTTTAGTACAGAAAGTTTTTGGCCGTGAACCGATGCCACTTTAACGCTTCCATCGGCTAATATTACTTCTTCGGTATTTTCGTTTTCAAAAGCTATAACATTAAATTCGGTTCCCAACACTTCAATCGAAAGGTTTTGGGTTTTTACTGTAAACGGATTTTCGGTGTCGTGCAGAACGTCAAACCAAGCTTCGCCCACAAGTTCAATATTACGGTTTTCGGTAAATAAAACAGGGTATTTAATAGATGACCCACTATTTAAAAAGCCCGTTGATCCGTCAGGGAGATCAAATTTTATTCGGGCACCCATTGGGCACTGTAATTCGGCATAGGTAGTTTGGCTGGCTTGTTTGTGCGTTTGAAAATAGTAGGTAGCTATAAATGTAAGTAGTAATTGTACAACCAAAATAGCTGCGATTTGGCGCCAGGATGAAAAGAAAGTTATTTTGTGCGATTTTGTTTGGTCGGAATTAATTTTCTGGTGTATTTGCTGTAATAAATGATCAACATTTTTACTTTCTATTTCTTCGTCGTTAAATTCAAACCAATGATTCTCCAGTTCTTCTTTTAAGAATTTCTGTTCTCGTGGATCGGAAAAGACAGATTTTACCCACAAATAATCTTTCCTTGAATATTCGCCTTTAAAATAGCGACGTAGTATTTCAGGTTTGAAATCCATTTATTGATTTAGTTCATTACATATAGCTATAGGGGGTAAACCGAAAATGCCCCTAGTTAAAAAGGAATTTTTTTAAAATTTATTTTGAGATGAGGACAGTGAAGAACAGCAAAGATGATAGATTTTCGTCGGACAACGATTTTTTAATTCTTTTAAGTGCCTCACTAATATGGTTTTCTGTGGTTTTTGGGCTGATGTTAAGTTGCCGTGCAATTTCTTTTATCGAAACGCCTTCTTTTTTTCGAAGGATAAAAATATCGCGTTGGCGGGGAGGTAACTGGTTGATGATTGTATCTACTTTTTTCAGCAACATTTGATAATCAAGGCGCTCATCAAAGTTGTTTACTGTCACTGCATTCTCTTCGAGCAGCGTATGTTTAAAGGCTTCTCTTTTATTAATTTTATTGAAAGTTTCAAGAATAAGGTGGTAAGCAATTTTGAACAAATAACTTTTAAACGATAAGTCGGGATTCAGGTTAGATCGTTTACGCCAGATAATAATAAAAGCTTCCTGAACTATTTCTTCTGAATCGAAATTTGATTTCAGATAACCATTGGTAAATGCAAAAAGGCGCGCCCCGTAAATGGAATAGAGTGTGTTAAAAGCTTGTACTTCTCCGTTTTTTAACCTTTTTACCAGAATTTTTTCATTGTTACTACTGTCGTTAGTCAATTGGTTGTTGTTAGTTCTTTTATTCGGTACGAAAATATAAAAAAATGGCTCAGATAAAATATTATTTTGTATTGGCCCATTCGCCAAGTATATTGTTAATGGTGTATTTTTTTCTTTGATTGTTGGTTAAAGTCTGGGACCACTTTATGCGCATATTGGTGTTTGCTCCGGGCCCCTTATTGCCATATTCTGCATAAAAGGTTGTATTCAAATTGGGTTTATTGCTCCATTCTTTCCAGCCTTCCGGCAGAATATGGTTTCCGAGTTCGCAGCTAATAAAAACGGTTTTGGCATTGGGGCGCCATGGTCTGCCTAAATAAACTTTTGACACTCCCTCTTCAGCAAGTAATTTACAGTATAGAAATACAAAGCCAAATGCTTTACCTTTTGTTGTGCTGGCGGCGGTTATGTAAGAGTTTCCTCTGCTTACAATGCTGCAATGGTTAAAAACAACGGTTGCCGAGCCAAAAATAAAATCGGTAGTACCGGCAATGGTGCAATTTTCAAATAGCTGTTTGCTGTGCTCTCCGGCAAGGTAAACGGTATCTTGGTTACCAATTATTTTGCAGTTTTTGAAACGGCACCTATTGCCTTCAACATGCAATGCAACTGCCTGTCCAACGGGTCCTGCCGCGTTCTCTATCGTTAAGTTCTCGGCATAAAAATCGTCGGCTTCCACTTTTAAGGTATAGGTAAAAAAAGTGCTGTTTCGCCCACGGTTTATTTTATTGAAATAGTCGTTCCAAATAATTATAGTTTTGTCCTCATCTTCACCAATTAAGGAGAGTTTGTCGTTCCACGATGGAACACATATTTTTTCGCGATAGATACCGTTTTTTATAAATATGGTAATCCGTTTAGGCGGAAAGGCTTTGGTGGCGTCAATGGCATCCTGAATACTGGCGAAATCTCCGGTACCATCTTGTGCCACTACTATCTTGTAATTAATTCCTGACTGTGATTCAGCCTGAAAGACTGAAAACACAATCAGGAGTAGTAAGCCTAATTTACTCATATTCATTTTAATTTGTGTGCCAGTTCAGGAACTTGATTTGCCAATGCGGTTGTCGCAAGTTCTGCAACCTTATGAGCCCCTTGGTCAGATAAATGGGTATCATCTGTACGCGGTTCTTTAAAACGTTCTGTGGTTATGTTGGTCCACATGTACATTTCCTTTGACGCTTCATCTCCTAAATTATTTACCCATTCTTCAGTAAGCTTTTGAAGATCAATCAAAGGAACGTTTAGCTCGGCAGCCACTTTTCGCGTGGCAACCGGGTAGTCTCCATGTGTATCGCTTAGTTGCCCATTTGCTCCAAATTTTCGTCTTACAATGGAGGTAAACAAAATTGGAGTGGCTTTTTTCTCGCGTGATTCTGTAACAAACTTTCGCAGATTATCGGTATAAGAGCCAAAAGGAACGGTATATCTGGTTGAATCGTAAGCCTTTTGATCGTTGTGTCCGAATTGAATAAAAACATAATCGCCGGGTTGCAGGCTGTCTAAAACGGTTTGCCAGCGGCCCTCGTCAATAAAACTTTTACTGCTTCGGCCATTTTTTGCATGGTTTTTTACTTTTACCGAACTGTTAAAATATTCATCGATTACCATGCACCATCCATGTTCCGGGTACGCTTCAGCAGCTTTGTTAGCCATGGTAGAATCGCCTATGCAAAAAACTGCTATTTCTTTTTCCTGCTCACAGCCAACAAACAAGATAGACGTTACGCAAAAAAGGAACAGTATTTTTTTCATCTCACTAAAATTGTTTACTTCATTTGTACTCGATGGAACTCACATAAATTTTAATCCTTCTTGTTTGTGAATTTAGAATGAGGAAAATTCATGTTCGTTTTATATTGAATTTTTGCTACAATAAATCTGCAATTAAAACTTTACGGTACCTTCTTTAACTTCGGGGCCAATGCTCGTATATTCCTGAACGGACGGTGCAGTATTCTCCAGTGAAATATTTTCACATACCTGACCATTGATTTGAATAGCTTCGCTGGTTTTATAATTATAGTCGAGGCCGGCAATGGTCACATTTTTACAATTAAAAATTTCCATTGCCCCGGTTTTTTTAGTTTTCAATTTTACATCGCTAATTTTAACCTGCTTGGCATCAATAATCGTAAAACCGTTGGTGGCATCAAGTACCAGGTTGGAGAGCTCAATATTTTCAAGGTTCATTTCCGGTAATCCTTGTAAAAACACAGCCTGATTGGCACCATTTACGGTAATATTACTGATTTTGATGTTTTTAAACTGTGGTGTTTCTTCGGTAACTGGCAGCAAATCTGTTGATTTTTCCATGCCTCCTTCTGCCATCATTTCAGAGATGGAACGGCCTCCGTAATAGAGGTTAAATGAAATAGCATTGGTTGGAATGTTGGTCATGTAAACATTAGAAATGAAAATATTCTCAACAACACCGCCGCGCCCGCGCGTGCTTTTAAACCGCAAACCAACATCGGTTCCCATAAAGGTGCAATTTGATACATGCATATTTCTTACACCTCCCGACATTTCGCTACCTACGGTTACACCACCGTGCCCGTGGTAAACAATATTGTCTTTAATAATTAGGTTTTCGCAAGGAATACCATGCCTGCGGCCATCTTCGTTTTTGCCCGATTTTATGCAGATGGCATCATCACCAACATCAAAACTACAGTTTTGTACCAAGACGTTTTTACACGATTCAATATCAATACCATCGCCATTTTGTGAGTACCATGGATTACGCACAGTTAAATTGCGAACAATCAAATGTTCTGTCCACAGCGGATGGATGTTCCATGCAGGCGAATTTTGAAAAACAGGCCCATCAAATAGTACCCGCTTACAATTTTGGATACTTACAAAAACAGGACGCAGGTAATCACGAATGGTTTCGAAGTCTTCTATTGTTTTCAAATCGTCGCGAACATTTTGATCGCCACTGCCTTCTGCTCCTTTTTTAAATTGTTCCGAAGGATACCAACCATCGCCTCTGTCGTTTACAATACCACCTGATTCAACCAGTTTGTTCCATTGACTTTCAGTTAATTTCGATTTTTTTACGTAGCGCCAGGCATCGCCATTGCCATCCCAAACACCTTTTCCTGTAAAAGCAATATTTTCAAGGTTTTTACCATAGATAGGCGAGAGGCAGCGATAAGTATCCAGGCCTTCAAAATTGGTCTCAATTACCGGATAAAGGTCTTTATTGGTAGAAAAAAGAATTAAAGCGCCTTGTTGTGCATGAAGCTCAAGGTTGCTTTTTAATCGTATTGGCCCGGTTAACCATATCCCCGGAGGAATAATTACTTTACCTCCACCCTTTTCAGATACTGCGCTTATGGCGGCTTCAAAGGCATCGCTATTCATTTCAATTCCTCCGCTAACAGCACCAAAATCAGTAATTGATACGGTGTAGTCGGGAATAACTGGTTCTTCAATTTGAGGCATTTCAAATTCAATACCATCATAAATGCTGTTGGACGTAGTTTGTTTGTTGCCCGATTCGGTGCAGCCTACTGTTAAAACAGCTAGTGCAAGTAACAGGTTGGTGATTTTCTGTAGTATCATGTTATAAATTTTTGATTTTTTCAAATTCTGATATCCATTCGCCCAGTATATTTTTTGGGGTGTATTTTTTCGCTTCTTCATCACTTAGTTGATGCGACCATGCCACTCTTTTGCTACTTTGGGCTCCTTTACCGGTATTTTTGTATTCTGCAAAAAATGCGGTTTTTTCTTTGGCCGGGTCGCGCCAGTTGTGCCATCCTTCGGGTTTTATGTGTGCCCCTAAGTTACAGTTAATAAAAACTGCTTTTCCGTAAGGGCGCCACGGACGACCGAGGTAAAACGACTGTTCAGGTGCATTGCCCGTAATATTACAATCTAAAAATACCAGGCCAAACTCGGTGTCTTCTTCTGTTGATGGAGCGGTAATGTATCCATGGTCTTTGCAAAATAGGGTACATTCATCAAAAACGGCAGTAGACCAGCCAAAAATAAAATCAACGGTTCCTTCAATATAACAGTTTTTGTAGTACTGGCGACTGTTTTTTCCGTGTGGGTACAAGGTATCCTGGTTACCTAAAAATCGGCAATTGGTAAAAGCCACTTTGTCGCTTTCTATACGCACGGCAACTGCTTGCCCAACCGGTCCGGCGGAGTTCTCAAAAGTCAGGTTATCAGCAGTAAACCCTTCTCCGAAAATAAAAAATGATGAAGAGCCGGTTGTACCGAGTTCTTCGCTAAAGCAATTTTTTTTGCTGGCATAGTCATCGTAGGTAAGAATGGTTTTTTCCAGGTCTTCGCCAACAAACGATACCTGTGTTTTGCTGGTGGGTAAAACCAGTTTTTCTTTGTAGGTTCCTTTTTTTATAAAAATACTTGTTCGATTTTTTCTAAAATCCGGTACAGCATCAATCGCTTCCTGTACGGTTGTAAAGTCGCCGCTTCCATCCTTGGCAACAACAAAATCCCAGGCAGTTGCCATAAAAGGAACAATAAAAATTAAGAGAAATATTGTAAGGAATTGTCTCATGCTATTTGTCAATTCTAAACCAGTCAATATCTACAGTTCCCGAGTCGTTTGTAATGTCATTACGAAGCGCGAAATAACCAATTTTGGCTCCAATCCACCGGCCGGGTTTGGCTTCAAGCTTTTCTCCAACTTCCTTAAATTTATTCCCATCTGCACTGAAACTAAAACTGCACAGGGCTCCTTTTTCCACTTTTACTCTAAAAAATATGTTTTTACCATCAAACTCTTCACGGTGTAATTCTACTTCTTTTCCACCGGTACGTGCCTGTAAACATTTTGCAACCCGAAGGTAAAGTTTATCGTTTTTGCTTTGTAACGAAATGTATTGGTAATCTTCACCCATTACTACAAAACCAGCTTCTTCATCGTTGGTGCGTGAAGTAAACGAAAGTTTTGTTGTAGCAGTAAATTCTTCAGCCGGAAATTTTTGGAGCAGCAGGTTGGGCACCATCCACAAACCATCTTCCCCCTCGGGGCGCACGATACAGTTAATTCGGTAAAAGCCCAGATTTCCTGAAGGGTAACCGTATGAAATATGTTTGTTGGCGTGCCATTGCCATTGCACTCCCAGCGAACTGCCGTTAAACTCGTCACTTTCCGGAGGGGTAACAATAGGGTAGGTGGCACCTACATCGGGCTTTTTATGCGAAAGAACCGGTTCGCCAACTCCATCTCCGTCTTTATCAATGCCAATAACAGGCCAGCCATCTTTCCAGGTCATCGGATTTAAATGAACAATTCGGCCATAGGCTTCTTTGTCCTGAAAATGAATAAACCAATGTTCGCCTGTTTGGGTAATAACCCAGGCCCCCTGGTGCGGACCATTAATATCAGTGTCTCCCTGGGCCATTACTGTTTTTATTTCGTAAGGACCAAAAACACTTTTTGAGCGAAGCACAGTTTGCCATCCGGTTGAAACTCCTCCGGCTGGTGCAAAAATATAATAGTACCCATTTGCTTTATAGAACTTGGGGCCCTCTATCGTTCCATGTCCATTATGTCCATCAAAAATCATTACTTCCTCGCCAATAACGGAAGTACCCTCGCTATTCATTTCCTGCACAAACAATACACTTTTAACTCTTGCCCGGCTACCGGCAAAAGCATGAGTGAGGTAAACTTTTCCATCGTCGTCCCAAAGCGGCGAGGGATCTATTAATCCTTTTCCTCCTTTTACAAGAATAGGTGTCGACCAGGGGCCTTCTGCATTTTTTGCTTTAATCATATAAATGCCAAAATCGGGATCAGGGTAATAAATATAAAATTCGTTATTATGATAACGGATGCAGGGTGCCCATACTCCGTTTCCGTGTTGAGGTATGCTAAAAACATCTTCGGGGATTTGAGGATTTAATGCATAACCTTTTAGTTGCCAGTTTACAAGGTCTTTTGAGTGCAGAATGGGCAAGCCCGGAGCACAGTTAAATGATGAGGCGGTCATGAAATAATCGTCGCCAACACGCACGACGTCCGGATCGGAATAGTCGGCATGGATAATTGGGTTTTTAAAGGTGCCGTCTCCATTATCGGCAATCCAAACTTTTGAATTTTGAGATTGACTTACAGCGAAAAATGTGGATCCAAATAAAATTAGAAGTGTAAAAAAGATTTTCGGTTGCATTGATAAACAAATTATAGTGTTAATTAGTATTGATTCGGTGTTTTTTAGTAAGCTTTTAAACTTTTTGAATGCATAATTCCATTTCAGGTTTTAAAAAACTAATGGCTGCTTTGTAGCAATTAGAACATGCATTGCCACAGAAGTTGATTTTTAAAAATAGCGTTGCCATTATTTTAAATTTAGTTTTGCTGAATGAAATATTGATTCATTATTAAAGGTTACCCCAGTAGTAAATTGATTAAAAACATCACAAGAATGATGAGACTAATCACTGAAAGGATAAGTACAAGGTTGGTTCTTCTTAAGTTTCGTTTGATTTCGCTCATTAATTCAGGTCTTTAGTTTTGGGATGCAAGTTAGCCGAAGCCTGACAAAACATTCACGCGTATTTCCCAGATGTAACGGCGCATTTTCCCGCAAGGGGCAATATTTCCCAAACAGCGCGATTAACTTACATGGGTGTCAACCTTGTTTTAGTGTAAGAAGATAACTTTCAATGATATGCGTGCTACTTACTTAAGCACTCTCTTTTTCCTGATTTTTTTTTGCCAGATACTCCGTTGCACTCATCCCAAATTCGCGTTTAAAACATTTTCTAAAATGAGAAAGGTCTTTAAATCCTACCTGGTAGGCAATTTCCGAAATATTTAGTTTTTGTTGATCGAGTAGTTGTGTGGCCCGTTTCAGTCGAATGTGGCGTATAAACTCCTTAACTGTCATGTTGGTTAATGCCTGTAGTTTACGGTACAGTTGCATTCGGCTAATGCCCACTTTCCCAGCAAAATTTTCAATGTCTAACTCACTATCTCCAATATTTTCTTCTACAACATCAACAACACGTTTCAGAAATTTTTCATCAGGTGAGGTAAGCACAACGTTTGTTGGTTCAAGTATCATTTTGGAGGTGTATTTTTCTTTCAACGAGTCGCGCATGGATAAAATATTTTCAACTTTAGCCTGCAAAACCGACAGGTCGAATGGTTTTGTGATGTAGTCATCGGCTCCTTTTGTTAGGCCCTTTAGTTCGTGTTCTTTGGAGTGCATAGCCGTAAGCAGCAGAATTGGAATATGCGATGTACGTTCGTCGGATTTTATGCGTTTACATAACTCATAACCATTCACTTCGGGCATAATTATATCGCTAATAATAATATCCGGAACAGTTTCCAGTGCCTTTATCCAGCCATCTTCGCCATTTACCGCCTGGTGAATTTGGTAATAAGCCGTAAAGTGCGAACTGATAAATTGTCTTACATCAGCATTGTCTTCAACAATAAGCATAATTTTGGCATCTTCTTTAGGCGCTTGAGCCTGGGTAATCACCGGCGATGCTATGGACTCCTGCTCTGATAAGTTTGGCAGTTGCTTTTGTTGTGCAGGCTTTTCTATTCCCTCGTTGTAAGGAATTCGTATGGTAAACCGTGTACCCTTGCCCTCTTTGCTGGTAACAAAAATTTCGCCTTTATGCAGTTTTACCAGGTCTTTAACCAGGGCAAGCCCGATGCCTGCGCCTGTTTTGGCATCAGTTTCATCGTTCTGAAAGAAACGCATAAAAATACGGTCCATATTTTTTCTGGGGATACCTTTTCCCGTGTCTTTGATGCTAATTTCTATAAACTGTTTTTCTTCATTGGCATCCGTAAAATCATCATCAGCGGCATCAAAAATCAATGAAAGGTTTACAGCTATTGATCCATTTGCTTCGGTGTATTTAAAAGCATTTGAAAGCAGGTTGTTTATGATTTTTTCAACTTTATCGGGGTCAAACGAAACAAACAATCGTTTTTTCAACGATTTAAAACTTAGCTTAATATCTTTCTCGATAGCATAATCGCGAAACGAGTTTACAATGCTATTTACAAAACTTACAATATCGGCTTCGGTAAGATTAAGCTTTAAGTTGCCCGATTGTAATTTCCTGAAATCAAGTAATTGGCTAATCAACCTGTCGAGATTCTGCGCATTCCGGTGCATTAGGTGCAGATTCTCTTTTGTTTCGGGATCGATATTTTTTGATTGTGTAAGTTTGTTTAGTGGCCCAAGGATGAGGGTTAAAGGTGTTCGTATTTCATGCGATATATTGGTGAAGAACTTTAATTTCATCATGTCTATTTCATGCAGTTTTCGGGCATTTGAGCGCTCGATAAGCAACTGTGTTTTTATTTTCTCGCGGTTAATAAAAAACTGGATTGTAGTGTAAACCAAAGCAAAAATAAACAGGAAAACAAGAAATAAGAACCACCGGGTTTTCCAAAAAGGAGGTAAAATAGTAATAGTCATTTGCAATTCAGCCTGATCCTCTTCTGCTCCGATAATTATGCGTTTAATGCGCAGTGTGTAGTTGCCGGGGTTAAGGTTTGTGTAGGTTGCTGTGCGGCTTTTGCTGGGTTCGTTCCAATCGGTGTTGAAGCCTTCCAGCTTGTATGAATACAAGTTATTTTCGCTGTTAACGTAGTTTAGTGCTGCAAACTCAAGCGTAAATACATTTTGTTTGTGATTAAAAACAAGGTGGTCCGTTTCGGTAATACTTTGTTTCAAAATTGATTTTTTGTCTGTTCTTACCGGCACTGTTTTGTTAAATACTTTTAGGTCTGTAAATACGAGCGGAACTCCCGATTCGTCAACATTAATTTCGTTCGGATTAAAAACATTAAAACCGGAAACAGTTCCGAAATAAAGATCGCCGTTATCGCTTTTTAATGCTGCGCCATAACAAAACTGGTTGTTGGCCAGGCCGTCTTTACTTGTGAATCGTTGAAATATTTCTTTTCTGGGATTAAATTTTGAGAGGCCATTGGTTGTACTAATCCAAAGGTTTTTGTGTTTATCCTCCAAAATGCATAAGGCTTGATTGTTGGATAATCCGTCGGTTTCGTTGTAGTATTTCTTAGGGCCATTATCGACCGAGTATAGAGCAATTCCTTTGTCGTTAGTAGCAACCCATATTTGGTTCTGAGCGTCTTCGAGCATGCTTCGTGTACGTTCAAACCAACGATTAATTTTATTTTGGCGATAGTTAAAAACAATTAATTCGTCACCACTTCCCATCCATAAATTACCTTTCGAGTCGGCTTTAATCCACTGTATACTTTCATGGCCGTTTAATTGTGGATAATGAATAAACATGTTGCTGTTCTTATCATATCTGTCGATGCCTTTGCTGGTTGCAATCCACACCTGCTCATCTTCATCAATACAAATGTCCCATACCCGGTTATCCGATAGCGTACCGGCTTGATTTGTTTTGTGGCTGTAATTGGTAACACGGCCAGTGCCCAGGTCAATAACATCAATTCCGCCAAGGAATGTGGCTACCCAAAGATTTCCTTCATTATCGTTTTTAAGTGCTTTTATACAGTTTTGAGAAATGGTATATCCGGGTCGCCCCTCGGTGGTTATGTAGTTGTATCTTCCGCTTTTAGGGTTGTAAATATTTACGCCTCCGTCTTCAGTTCCACACCAAACTCTGTTTTGCTTGTCCATCCATAGAGCATAAATCGTACTGCTGTTCAGGTATCGGTCGTCGTTATGTTGAGCGGTAAAGCTATGAAACACCTGCTTGCTTTTGGCCAAAAGGTTGAGGCCTCCTCGTGTACCAATCCAGGTGTCTCCTCGTTGATCGTGAAAAATACTCAGAATAGAATTGTTTGACAGGCTGCGCGGTTCCTGAATATTGTTTCGGTAAAAACCTTTTACCCCTGTTTGTTTCGAATATCGGAACAAACCGCCCCTGGTGCCTATCCAGTAATCTCCAAAAATGCCTTTTGATATGGCTTTTACAGTTGCGGTACGTTTGACTGATGACTGCAACGAAACTTTATTTACCGTTTTTGTGGATGGATTAACAATAAACAGGCCCAGTGCGTAAGTGCCTATCCATAGTTCGCCATCATCATCAAGAAATAATTCCCATATCTCTTTGTTTTCCGTTGTGCCAAAGGGAAGTGGAAAATGATCCAGATTATTCTTGTTTTCATCATAAATAAATACGCCGTTATCGGAGCCAATCCAAAGTTTTCCCTCGTGGTCTTTTACGAGGCATCTTATATAAACATCTTCAACTCCGCGTGTATCTTCTTTTAATACAGGATTTAAGGGTGTTATTGTACCTGTACTGTCCATGTGTAAAACATTAAAATCGGTAGCTAGCCAAAACGAACCGTCGTTGTTCAGAATGATATCGTTAACTGAGAACTCTTTGGTGGCATATTCCGGATCGTTTTTATGTGGAAGGAAAAACTTTTCTTTTTGGCGATTAAATACATTTAAACCTCCGTTTTCGGTACCAATGAGCAAGTTCCCTTTTTTGTCTTCTTTAATGGTTCTGATGAGGTGTCCCTTTAAACTGCAAGAGTCTTGAGAGTTGGGAAGGTAGTTGGTAAAATCGTAGCCGTTAAATCTGCTTAATCCCTGGCTGGTACCTACCCATATCCAACCTTTTTGATCTTGATAAATGCATTGAACCTGGTTATTTGGGAGTCCTTCTTCCAATCTGAAAATGTCGAAACTTAATTCCGCTTGTGCCTTTGACTCGGTAATAGAAAAACAAAAAGCAAGTAATAAAAAGAAGAAAAAGATGGTATTTAAGCTGTATTTCATTTTATTGGATTGTTCTTTTGTAAATAGTATAGCTCCGCAAATAAAAAAAGTTTTATCGCACTTGCCAATATGCTGGTAATATAATCATTTAATTGGGAAGATATACCCGCTTATTGATACAAATATACCTATTTGATAAGTAGGGTGGTGTGTGGTGTATTTGGCAGTATAGCAGTGCTTTTGTGGCTTGTGTGTTCCGCTTTTACCTATTTATTGCATAATTTTTTTTCCCGCTCTCATGCTGAAGCAAAATGCTGCTGTTTTATATAATTCAGAAATATTTCTGGGAATTTCTGACCTCACATTTGGGAATCTTTTTAGTTATGTACGAATAAACGCAAGTTATTTTTGCCTCATAAACTAGAACTGATCTTATGAATTTAAAAACTTATGCAATCGATTGCTTAATATTTTCCCATGATATTTATTCGTACCCTCCAGATAATTGCCAGTAATTAAAATGGCAAAACAGTCAAACTGAGTTCAAATTTTCGAGCTAATATTTATAACCAAATTTTAAAGTATGACAAACTTAAAAAGTGAAAGAACAAAAGCTATGCGTATAAAAAGATTATGCGCAAAGATGCTGGCGTTGGTTATGTTTGTTTTTACGGCTTCAGTAGGCTTTGCCCAGGAAGTGTCAGTAAATGGTAATGTAACCGATGCAAAAACAGGGGAGCCAATCCCAGGTGTAACAGTTGTGGTAAAAGGAACCGGTACCGGAACGGTTACCAACATTGATGGTAACTACTCTTTATCAGGTGTCGCTTCTGACGCAACCTTGCAATTTTCTTTTGTTGGCTTAAAAGCCCAGGAAATTTTAGTTGCCGGAAAAAGTGTTATTAACGTAAAAATGGAGGCCGATGCGATTGGATTAGCTGAAGTTGTAGCCATTGGTTATGGTACTGCAAAACGTGCAGACATTACCGGTGCAGTTTCATCGGTTTCAACCGAGCAGTTAACCGCTGCACCTGTTGGCGATGTAACACAGGCACTAAAAGGGAAATTGGCCGGTGTTAATGTAACTACACAAGATGGTCGCCCGGGAGCTGATGTTTCAATTCGCGTTCGCGGAGGTGGCTCTATCTCTCAAAGTAACGACCCTTTGTTTATTGTTGATGGATTTCCGGTAAGTTCAATAAGTAATATTCCGGCCAGTCAGATTGAAAGCATTGATGTTTTGAAGGATGCTTCGTCAACAGCAATTTATGGTTCGCGTGGTGCAAACGGTGTTATCATGGTAACTACCAAAGGCGGTAAAGCTGGTAAAATTAAAGTTACTTATGATGCCTATTCTCAGTGGAGTACTATTCCTGAATATTTAGATGTAATGGGGTCGTACGATTATATTTTATATAACTGGGCCTATGGTGCTGCAATTGGTGACCAGTATGCCGATGCCTGGGAGAAGATGTGGTCAATAGGACGTTACGAAGGAAGTAACTCTGCCGGTATTGATCATTATAGAAACGTACCTAGTAAAAACTATACTGAAGAGTTATTTAATAATGGTTTTACCCATAACCACAACTTTAATATTGGCGGAGGTACTCAAACAACAAAGTACCTTTTGGCAGTGAACTATTTGGATCAGGAAGGAACAAAAGTTGGTTCGGGTTACGAAAGAGCAAATGTGTCGTTTAAAATGGATCAGGATTTAGGAGATAAATTGAAATTCACAATAAACACTCGTTTTGCAGAAGTAACCGAAGATGAAAAAGCAAACGAAGGAAATTCAACTGCTTATTATTTCCGTCCTATTGCTACCGAAGATGTTTTAGGTGATATGGATGTTACAAGTAACACCCAATTAGGTGACTATAATGATATTCTTCAGGATGAATTTAACCCGATTTCTCAATTAAATGACGGTTTTTCAGAAAGAGTATCGCGTTCACTTGTTGTTAATACCTCGTTGAGTTGGGAAATTGTTAACGGACTTACTGCCAAAACAGATTTAGGTTACAGTATGAACTGGTACCGTCAGAAAACCTGGTCGGGCGCAATTAATAATAATTATCTTACTACTGATGGTACGCCTACTTATTCGGGTAATGCTACAGTTAGAGCGGGCGAAGGATGGAATTTACGTTGGGTAAATACCTTAAATTACGAAGTTCAGGGATTGGGCGACAATCATAAACTGAATGTTTTAGGAGGTATGGAAATTTCCGATTCCGGCTCAGAATGGACGCAGCAATGGGGGCAAAGATATCCTGTTTCGTATGATGCAGAACGTGCTTTTGCAAACATGGATCAGTTCCTGGTACTGCCATTAACAGGTACTTCGCTTCCTCCGGTTTATGGTGGATTAGATTCAAATATTGGAACACCATACCGCATGAATTCTTATTTCGGACGTGCAAACTATACCTTTAAAGATAAATACCTGCTAACCGGTACTTTCCGTGCTGACGGTTCTTCAAGGTTTGCTCCAAGCAACCGTTGGGGATATTTTCCTGCAGCTGCATTCGGATGGCGTATGTCGGAAGAAGCATTTTTGCAAGATGTTAGCTGGTTGGATAACCTGAAAATGCGTTTATCGTACGGTAGTGTAGGTAATGATGGTATTGGAGCCGACTTGTGGAAACAAAGCTGGAAGCCAGGTACTACCAGATGGTCGATTAACGAAACACCACAATCGAACTATACACCTGCTTCAAATTTAATTGCGAACCCTGATTTGAAATGGGAGACTACTATTACCCGTAACCTTGGGTTCGACTTTGCCATGTTTAACAGCCGCTTAAGTGGTTCGTTGGAATTGTATAAAAATACAGTAAAAGACCTGTTGTTGGTTTCTCCTGTATCAGACCTTACCGGTTTCCAGTATACACAAAAGAATATTGGACAAACCAGCAATAAAGGTCTAGAATTATCATTGCGTGGCGACATTATTCGTGGTGCCGATTTTAATTTGCGCGGAAGCATCAATATTAATGTAAACAGAAATAACATTGACGAATTAGCGGAAGGAATTAACGGACAATACAGTTCGGGTTTTGGAGGTGTTCATGCAAGTCCTGGTTCGGGTGATTACTATTTGGAAGAAGGAAAAGCTGTAGGACGAATTCGTGGATGGATTTGGGATGGAATGTATACAATTGACGACTTTAATTACGACTCGGCTGATGGCGGAGTGTACACCTTAAAAGATGGCGTGCCTGATATGGCAAGTGGTATGCTTTCAACAATTTATGGTACAATGAATCATAAACCTGGTGCTCAAACGGCTTATCCTGGTGTTCAGAAATTTAGAGATATTAGCGGTCCTGATGGTATTCCTGATGGCGTTGTTGATGATTATGATATTACAGTTATTGGTGATACCAATCCTGCACACACAGGTGGTTTTAGCTTAAACGGTAATTATAAAAACATCGATTTTGGTTTAGACTTTAACTGGAGTTACGGAAATGATATTTACAATGCAACTCACCAGAATGCTTACCTCGGTATTAAAGAGGCCGGGTTATACCGTAACAGATACCAGGAATTGGCCGGACATTATAAAATTTATGATGTGGTAAACGGACAAATTACGCCTGTTGTTGAACCGGCTGCATTAAGTGCATTGAATGCCAATTCAACAACTTTTATTCCTTATGCTGAAAGTGCATCAATCTCAACTTTCTGTATCGAGGATGGTTCATTCTTACGTTTAAATACGATTACTTTAGGATACACAATTCCTAGTAGTGTTCTTGATAAAGTTGGTATCGAAAGATTTCGGATATATGGTTCTATCTACAATGCTTTAACCTGGACAAGCTATAGCGGCTTCGACCCTGAAGTTAGTGTTGACGAAAGTAGTAGCGATTATTATCCTACTCCTGGCCTCGATTACAGAGCGTATCCTCGCGACCGCTCATTTACATTAGGAGTTAATATTGAATTTTAATATTTAACATTTTAAGAATTATGAAGAAATTAATATATATAACGCTGGCGGCATTCTTAATTGTTAATACTGCATGCGATAAGGATTATTTAGATGTACAGGCTCCTTCGTCTGTAGATGATGACTTTGTATTTGCTTCAACTGATGAGGCACAAAAGGTGCTGGCAAGTATGTACGATCTCTGGCACGATTTGGATAAACGACTTTTTTATGAAACAGAATCAGTAGGTTCTGATTCAGAGTGTCACCCTGAAAACTACGCTTCTCAAGGCCGACATATACCAGAAGGATTATTTGCCACCGAGTTTAATATTAACGATGGAAACTCATCGGGGACATGGAAAGAATGTTATACCATTATTAACAGGTGTAATATTATGATTGAGGCTTTGGAAGAGAATGAGGATTACCAGGAATCGGTAAGTTCTGGTAAAACAAACGACTGGACTCAGCTTTATGGTGAAACACTGGCAGCCCGTGCAACAGCTTACAAATTGTTAGTTCGTTACTTTGGCGATGTTCCATACTTTGATTATGCAATCAGAACTACTGAACAAACAGACTCATTAGGCTCGAGTTCTCGTGATATTATTTACGAAAGCGAAATAGCTGCACTAAAAGCAGCAGTTCCATACATGTACCGTCTTGGCGAAAACGGGGTTACAGCAGAGCGTTTTTCTGGTACTTACGTTGATGCTTTAATCGGACGCTTAGCTTTTGATGCAGCTGGTTACCAATTGCGTCGTACTGATTTTGATTACGGTAATGTTACTTTCGATCAGATAGGTAAAGAAAACGATACCTGGAAAGCAAAATATGTACGTCGTTCAGACTGGCAAAGCATGATGGCTATTGCTAAAGAACATTATCTGAAAGTGGTGAATAACCCTGGTTCTGCTTACCTGATCGAGTCCGATGAGCGTGGCGAAGCGTTCGACAATCCTTTCCAGCGAAACTTCCAGTATTTGATGGATCTTCAGGTAAGTCCTGAATCATTGTTCGAGTGTGGTTATACTCGTGGTCAAAACTCCGATTTCCCTTATTCTTGGGGACGCCCTTCAGGTGGTGGTGGAAGAAATGCTTACCCTTGTAAAAACTATGGACAGGGACGTATTTACGCCAGTTATTATTATGGCGACTTCATCGAAGGCGATAAGCGTCGTGATGTAACAGCTTGTGTAACTGCAAACTCTGGAGCAGCTTCAGAACGTTTAATTAACTTTACTCCTGGTAGCCGCGAAAAAGGTGGGTTGGCACAAAACAAATTAGATGAATCACGTTTTGCATCTCCATACACAACCAAACAACGTAACTCGGGTTGTAACTGGCAACAGCTGCGTATGGCCGATGTAATGTTGGATTTGGCTTATGCTTCTGCCGCAACAGGCGATGATGCTACAGCAAAAACTTACCTTAAAAAAGTACGTAGCCGTGCATTCTCAGCAGCCGATCAGGCCGAAAAAGTTGATGGTTACATTAATCCTTTATCAGGGCAGGCATTGTTGGATGCTATTGCTTTTGAGCGTAAATTAGAATTAGGCGGCGAAGGAAAAACCCGCTGGGATATGACTCTTTACGGTACAATGCCGGAAAGAATTAAAGCGCTTCGCGACCGTCAGATTGAAATGGTTGAAGGATTAAAAGCAAATGGTTACTATACTTTCCCAACTACCGGAATGACCATTTCAAATTACATCTGGACAAAATATGTTAAAATGTCTGATATCGACGAATCTCTTCCATTATTAACAACGCAAACTCCTGAAGGAATTACTACTGATGATCCAAGGTATCCTGTATTAGTTCCGGGATGGCGTGGTACAAGCGACTTATGGACCGATTACATTAGCACACTGCCAAGCGATTCAGTGAATATTGCTATTCGTGGATTATACGAATACATTGATCCAAACGGACCTGTTGCTGCTGCTCTTGAAGCTGAAGGTTATGAAAAATCTGACTGGGGATCGAATATTGTTGCAAATGAAGGTCAATATACAACTGATATTTTTAAAGGATATCCGGATGCGTATTATTTCGCAGGCGAACCACCTCGTTATATGAGAGCCGTTCCTTATGAAACTCTTGCACAATCAAATGGATTAATCACGCAGGGTTATGGCCATGCGTCGGAATAGTTAGTTAGTTAGTTAGTTAGTTTAATAACCCGCTGCCATCTTCGGTGGCGGGTTATTTTCGATTAATAAACACCTACAACCATAAAATTATAACCTAAAAACCAATGAAATTCATCCAACGAATTACATTCACTTTTCTGTGCTGCCTGGTTTTTACTTCTGTATTGGCACAAACAACCCAAACAAACAAGCTCTCTCAACAATTCGATTGGCCTTTGGCCGAGCTGATAACCAACGAAGAAAAATTACAACTAATTGGCAACCCACAGGTGGTTGAAACAGTGGTTGGCAAAGCAGTACGTTTTAATGGCGAAGGTGACGGCATTATCTTAAACGAAATGCCCCTCCAAAACTTCACTGCTTTCACTATCGAGCTTCTTATCTATCCGGAAAAAGGAGGCAATTTTGAACAACGTTTTCTGCACATGGGCGAAATCCGTTCTGATCGGGTGCTGCTTGAATTACGCGCAAAAAATGATAGCTGGTATTTCGATTCATATCTTTCATCCGGCAACAATCAACTCGCCTTAATTGATTCGAACCTTGTTCACCCCTTAAACGAATGGTATCATGTTTCTTTTGTGGTAAATAACGGACAACTTAGCTCGTATGTTAATGGCATAAAAGAACTTGAAGATGAATTGCAACATGGAGCTGTTAATTCCGGAAAAACATCAATTGGAGTTCGCTTAAATCAGGTATCGTGGTTTAAAGGATGTATTTCAAGAATACGCGTAAGCGGAAAAGCTCTAAAACCCGAACAATTTTTTGAAATAAGCTGTATAAACCTAAAATCAAAACCTAAAAAATAATGAAAACCAAAACGATATTTTTGGCCTGCATTCTTATCGTTTGTTTTAGCCAACTGCGGTCGCAAACGCAGGATAATGGCTTAAGCAGTACCGTAGAAGAAAGTATGCTCAGAGCTACCCAATACATGCTTGATAGTGTGAGTTACAATGGCGGTTATGTGTGGTATTATTTGCCCGATTTCTCGAGGCAATGGGGCGAAATGGAAGCCTATAAAACAATGATTTGGCTGCAACATCCCGGTACAATCAGCATGGGACATACATTTTTAGAAGCCTACCATGCCACCGGTAACGAATTTTATTACAGGGCTGCGCAACAAGCTGCTGCCGCAATAATCTGGGGCCAAAGTCACCGGGGTGGCTGGAATTATATGATTGATTTTGCCGGCGATCGCTCATTAAAAAAATGGTACCGCACAATTGGAAAAAACGGATGGCGACTGGAAGAGTTTCAACATTACTACGGTAACAGTACTTTTGATGACGATATAACATCAGATGCAGCCCGTTTTTTGCTACGCATGTATCTTGAAAAAATGGACCCTGCCTATAAGCCGGCACTCGAGAAAGCAATTGATTTTATTCTGGAAAGTCAATATCCGGCCGGCGGCTGGCCACAGCGATACCCCTTAATGAATGAATTTAGTAAAGATGGCCATCCTGATTATACTTCGTTTTACACTTTTAACGACGATGTGATTTGGGAGAATGTTCACTTCTTTATTCAGTGTTATGAAACCCTGGGGCAGGAGCGTTTTCTTGATCCGATTTTGAGAGGAATGAATTTTTATCTCCTCTCGCAGGATACATGCGGGGCATGGGGACAACAGCTAACCATGAATATGCAGGTGGCAGGTGCCAGAACCTACGAACCGGCAGCTTTGTTGCCATCAACAACCTTCGAAAATGCAATGTTGCTGCTGAAGTTTTATGCGTACACCGGCGATAAAAAGTTTATTGATGCCGTTCCGGCAGCTATCGCCTGGCTCGAAAAAACAGAATTACCAAAAGCCCAACAAGAAGGAGCCAGAACACATCCTGCATTTGTTGATGTAAAAACACAACGGCCAATTTATGTGCACAGGGTAGGAGCAAATGTAAAATATGGACATTATTATACTGATGAAGATGATTCAAACCTGTTGTCACATTACTACGGAAAATCGCGAGTTCCCTTGCAAACGTTAAAAGATGAATACAAAAGGCTGGTTAATCTGTCGACAGAGGAGCTTACCAAAGATTCTCCATTGGCTGTAAATTGTTTTAACCAACCCAATACCACACCCCAGAAATATTATGATCTTAATCGTTTTCGCATCGACATTGAATTACCCGAATCCGAAATCCGCCGGATTGTTGAATCGCTTGACGACAAAAACCGTTGGTTGCAAAAACATGCCTACATTAGTCACCCATACACCTGCGATGGTACAGACAACGAGCAAACCGAAAAATATGCTACAACTCGGGTTGGCGACGAAACCGACACTTCTCCTTTTCCCGACAATAGCGACCAGCTATACATTTCCACGCGTTTGTATATCAGAAACATGCATGTTTTAATTAACTATCTGAAAAATGCAGAACATCCTTAAACCCGTTTTTACAATGAAAAAGTACACACTTTTAGTTTTAATCAGCCTGGTTTGCTTTTCTGCAAAGGCACAGGAAAATGATAAGGTTGATAATTACATTTCTATTATAAAATCAAACGTATACAAAGATTATAAAAACATGTACCGCCCCGGAAGCGGTTCGCTGGTACACCCGTTTTTAACTCCCGGAAGTAACCAATATGCCAATGTGCTATGGGACTGGGATTCGTGGTTAAGCAATGTGGCCTTACGTCAGATTCTTGCCGATATTGGCTCGCCTGCCGATAAAAGCGAGGCATTGCCATACGAACAAGGTTGTGTTTTAAACTTTTTGCATTATGGCGATTGGGATGGCTATATTCCGATTGTAATTTGGGAAAATTCGAAACCACGCAATATTGCAACTGAAAATATTTTTGATGTAAACATGCACAAACCGGTTTTGGCACAACATGCTGCATTAATAACCCAACAAAACAATGGAGATGCAGAATGGATGCGCGAAAAGTTTTATCATTTGCAGGCCTTTGTAAACAACTATAAAGCACACCACCGGCATAAAGCAACAGGTTTGTTTTATTGGCAAAGCGATGTGGCTATTGGTGTTGATAACGACCCATGTACATTTTTCAGGCCCAAAAAAAGTTCAGGATCAATATATCTTAACTGCCTAATGTATAAAGAACTAAAAGCAATGGTTTACCTGGCCGAGCAGTTAAATTTGTCGGATATCGGAGCCGAATTTAACAACGATGCTATGGCGCTAAAATCCGCGATTCAAGAACATTGCTGGGATGAGCGCGACGGTTTTTATTACAGTGTTGATTTAAATTTACGATCGCTTGAAAATAATCCGGACAGTACACTGGGGCAGGTTTTTTTAATCCACAGCGGTTACCCACGCGATTACGATTGTATTATTCAACGCATAGAAGTATGGTCGGGATTTCTGGCCTTATGGGCTGGAGTTGCAACTCCCGAACAGGCAAAAAGAATTGTTAACGAACATTTTAACGACCCTCGCACTTTTAATTCGCCATCAGGTGTTCGTACCTTATCAAAAATGGAAAAAATGTACAGTTTGCGTGCCAGTGCCAATCCTTCTAATTGGCGCGGGCCAATTTGGGGAATATCAAACTACATGGTATTTAAAGGTTTGGTTGACTACGGTTTTGATGCAGAAGCACGGGATCTGGCAACAAAAACAGTTCAGTTGTTTGGACGTGATTTTGAAAAAAGCGGGGCTTTGCACGAATATTACGAACCCGAAACCGGAGAACCATTGTTGAATAAAGGATTTCAGAACTGGAATTACCTGGTAATTAACATGATTGCCTGGCTTGAAGACCGACCAGTTGTTCAGGAGTTTTAAGAGCCTTGGTAAAAGTAACTGCAATTAATAGATTTTAGTAATGATGAAAAATATAATTTTTATACTGCTGCTAATCGTGCTAACTGATTTTTATTCAGGCGCACAACCACTGAATGGAGAGCAAGCAAAAACTTTTACAAATCCTGTTTTAGGGGGCGATTACCCCGACCCTTCGATTTTACGTGTAGGAACCGACTACTACCTCACGCATTCAACTTTTGAATATTACCCGGGACTTTTGCTTTGGCATTCAACCGACCTGTTAAACTGGAAACGAATAGCTCACGCACTGGAAACAAATGTGGGCTCGGTTTGGGCTCCCGACTTAATAAAACACAAGGATACTTATTACATTTATTTTCCGGCGGGAGGAACAAATTGGGTAGTAACGGCAAAAAATCCGGCAGGGCCGTGGAGCAAACCAACCGACCTGAGACTGAATGGTTTTATCGATCCAGGCCATGTGGTTGATGCCGAAGGGAAACGCTACCTTTATCTTTCAAAAGGTTATATTATTAGGCTTTCTGATGATGGTTTGTCAACTGTTGGAGAGCCTGTTTTTAATTATGGTGGATGGCAGTTTCCAAAAGAATGGAGCACCGAGTGCTATTGCCTTGAATCGCCAAAGTCGACTGTGCGAAACGGTTATCATCACATTATAGTTGCCGAAGGAGGAACAGCAGGGCCGGCAACCTCACACATGGTGGTTTCCGGACGTTCAAAATCGCCATACGGACCTTTTGAAAATTCGCCGTACAACCCAATTGTGCATACCAATAGCCGGGCCGAGCGCTGGTGGAGCCAGGGACATGGAACATTGGTGGACGACGTGGAAGGAAATTGGTGGATGATGTACCATGGCTACGAAAAAGGGTTTCATACCCTGGGCCGGCAAACTTTAATGTTGCCCATCGAGTGGACGGATGACGATTGGTTTAGAGTTCCGGATGGGGTGACAAGTATGGATAAACTACCACGTCCGGCAGGTGACATTTCTGAAGAAAGCAGTGGATTGTCAGATGACTTTTCGGGTGTTAAGCTCGGATTGCAATGGCAGTTTTTAAAAAAATATGCACCTGAGAGAGTTGCTCTTGAAAATGGAGAACTATTGTTGCGTGCCGCCGGTAATTCGTTTGATGAAAGCTCGCCACTGTTGGTTAACTCGGGCGACAGAAAATACGAAGTTACTGTGCAGTTTACTCTGGAAGACAACACTAAGGCCGGACTTTGTATGTATTACAATGAAATTGGTAACGCCCGCATTGAGGCCGATACCGCAAACTTTACCGTTTATGTGCAGCAAAAAGCAAAAATAAGGGTGAAAAATGAAATCGGAAATACCGGATTTTTACGCATTTTGAATGATGAAAACGAAGTGAGTTTTTATTTTAGTGCCAATGGTAACGAATGGACCCGCGTAGAGCGAACCATTGATGCAACAGGATATAACCACAATGTTTTTGCTGAATTTTTGAGCTTACGAGCCGGGGTGTATGTATTTGGCGAGGGAGTGGCAAGATTTGATAACTTTAGTTACAACAAACTTTAGTTTTTTTTGTAACAGATTGTAGAATCCAGTGTGTATAAACAACTAAAAATAAAAATATGGCAAGTGAAAATGTGCTGAAAAAGGACAGAGCCTGGGAGGACCTTGGCGATGGTGTATCAAGACAAATTATGGGTTACGACAACCAGATTATGATGGTAAAAGTTAAGTTTGAAAAAGGTGCGGTAGGAACCGAACATACCCATTTTCATACGCAAACAACTTATTGTGTTAGTGGTAAATTTGAATTTACCATGGAGGGTAAAAAAGTAATTGTTGAACCCGGAGATGGTTTGTATGTGCCGCCAAATATGTTGCACGGTGCCCTGTGTTTAGAACCCGGAGAGCTTATTGATGTTTTTAGTCCGGTTCGTGAAGATTTTTTGTAAATAAAAAAAACATCAGAAAAAAACAGCGCAGCCAGAATATAAAATTCACGGTTGCGCTGTTTTTTTTTGATTCATAAATTTACTGTTTTACAAGCTTACCATTATTTCTTCTCCAGTGTAGTTCACTGTTTTTTGCTGGTTTGCTTGTTTAAGCATAGCCACAGGATTCTCAGGCGATACTTTTATAATTCTGAAAACACGGCTCTTTATCATCTCCGGGTAAGAACCTTCCCGTTTCCCAATTTTCAGGGTATTATCCTTTTCAGAGTACGAAAAATTAATGGTGCAAAATTCGCCACTTTCGTAGGCATAGGTGGTTCCTTCATCTTCGTACATTTTAAACGATGCATCTTTCCCGGAGTACACGTAAATGTCAATTGGGGCATCTTTTTTCTGGTCAGTGTACTGAATTTCCGGGCCAACCGGAATTATCGATCCTTCGCGCACAAACAGCGGCATTCGCTCGTAAGGAGCTTTAACATCCAACTGCTGACCGCCCTCAACAAAAGCACCGCTGTAAAGGTTGTACCATCCTGTGTTTTTCGGAAAATAAACAGCTCGCTTGGTAGCCTTGTATTTGTAAACGGGGCAAACCAGTAGCGATGGTCCAAACATAAACTGGTCGCCAATATTCAGCACCGCGGGGTCGCTGGCAAAGTCCATTGCCAGGCCACGCATAAGGGTATAATCATCGTGATAAACGGCCCCGGTTAAGCTGTAAATGTATGGCATTAGCCGGTAGCGTAACTTATTATAGTACAGCATCGATTGGTAGGCCGGATGATTTTCGGGGGCAATGTTGTAAATCTCGCGGTACGGAAACTGACCATGAACCCTAAACAGTGGTGCAAAGGCGCCAAACTGATACCAGCGGGTATTTAATTCGCGCCATTCAGCCATTTCTTCACTTCCTTCAGTAGCCCGTTCAAATTTCTTCTGCACACAAAAGCCACCAATATCCATGGTCCAGTAGGGTAAGCCCGACATGGAGAAATTTATTCCCGCCGAAATTTGTGCTTTCATATCTTCCCAGGTCGTTCCAATATCGCCACTCCAGGTTGTTGTTCCATAGCGTTGCATGCCTGCAAACCCCGATCGGGTGAGAATAAACACCCGGTCTTTTGGATTTTTTTCGCGCTGTCCTTCGTAAATCCCTTTGGCATTCATTAAGGCAAATGCATTAAAATATTGGGTTGATGATCCTAAAGCTGTGGGGTTCATCAGCTTTTTACGGTACTCAATACTTGCATTCGAAAGAATATCGGGTTCGGTAGCATCCAACCACCAGGCATCAATACCCATTTCGTATAAATGTTCATCAATCTGTTCCCAAAAAAGCTGGCGGGCATCTGCGTTGTAGGCATCGTAAAACGAACCAATGTAGCCCGGGTAAATCCAGTCGCGAATACTATCGTTTATCGCTTGTTTATACATCCATCCGTTTTTGTCAAACTCGTTGTAGTGTTCGGTGCCCAGGTAAAATTTTGGCCATACCGAAATTAATAGGCGGGCATTGTTTTCGTGCACCATGTCTACCATCCCCTGGGCATCGGGGAAACGTTTTTTGTCAAATTCGTGACTTCCCCATTGGTCAACCTCCCAGTACGACCAGTCCTGTACAATGTTATCAATCGGAATTTTTCTTTTTCTGAATTCTTTTAATGTGCTTTCCAGCTCGTTCTGTGTTTTATAGCGCTCGCGACTTTGCCAAAAACCCATTGCCCATTTGGGCATCACTTGTGCTTTACCGGTTAGCGAGCGGTAGTGGCCAATTACTTCGTCTATGTTGTTTCCTTTCATAAAATAGTAATCAATCTGGTCGCCCATTTCCGAGTAAAACGAAATATCATCCTGCAACTCGGGTGCAACAGGCGATAAGGCTTTCAGGCCAATGTACGAAACACCACCATCCGGAATCCAATCGAGTTTTAGGTGGTATTTTTCTCCGGCTTTCATATCGTACTGAAATTTTGCTACCGAAGGATTCCATGCAGTTCGCCATTTGCTGGCCATTAGTTTGCCGTTTATCCATATTTTTGTGTAACCGGCGTAGTACAATAAAAACCTGAATAGGCCACTTTCCTCGGGTTCTATTTCTCCTTCCCAAACAATTTGAGCCTGATTAAAATCGAAGCCCTCGGGGAATTTTGTAATCGTTTCCAGGTTTTCGTAATCAATAGTAGCCTCTTTTCGGGTGGTAAACACGTGGTTTTCTTCCGTATTGTCAATGTAGGTTGCGGTTAATCCGCCTTCGTTGCCATTTGCATCGTAAAGTTTAAACTGATTAATTTGTTCGTAAGGCCGCGGATCGCCAAAACGCGACAGTGAATAATTGTCCCAAAGCAAGCCATAGTTTTTGGTGGATACTATAAAAGGCACCGATACTTTGGTGTTGTACTGAAACAGTTCTTCGTTTTTTCCTTTGTAATTCATCTCGTCGGCCTGGTGCTGCCCCAAACCGTAAAGCGCCTCGTCTGCTGCCGTTTCAAATATTTGCCGCGTTGCGTAAGCTTTTTCTCCATCAACCTCAACAGGTACCAATTGCTTGCCACCATTCTCTTTTTCTTGCAAAAGAAGCTCTTTGTTTTCGTCTAAAAACTGAACTTCTCCGGTTTGTATTGAAACTTTTACCGTGGTTTTTGCAGTAGAAATCAGTAACTGGTCGCCGTCTTCTTCAACCTGAAAAGGAACCGTGTTTTGGTGGGGTAGAACAATTAAACTTGCTTGGGTACTAAAACCTTTTGTGGCGCTTGCCGATACTTTGATTATTTCGTCGTGTACCGGGACAATTTTTACGGTTTGGGCTTGTTGGTCGGTTTTCTGTTTTGGGTAAATGATTACGCCTTCCGATGTTTGCTCCCAGTTTTTTTGCGAGCACGAAAGCATTAAAATGCCCATTATAAAAACGAAAATGAAACTTTTCATGTTACCTGAAATTTTTTTAGTTCGAATTCTAAATTATTTAGTAGTGTATATTTATGCTTCTTGTATAAAGTACAATAAAAGTGTAAATATAATTAATTAAAGAATATGCTACGCTAAAGTGCACGTAAAATGAAGAATTGCCGCCTGCTTGTTTTCAGCCGTTTAAATGCTAAAAATTTTTAATCAAATGAGAATAAGCTGCGGGTTTTAGCTATCTTCGTTAGCGTTAGGTTTAACAGGTATCAGTGTTACAAAAAATGCAAACTGACCAGCGAAAAAACACCTGCCACCATATTAAAAGAAACCAATTATGAAACGAGCATGGTTTAAAGAACACAAAAGGACATAAATAAATTAATCATGCCAGTTACACGGGTATCGACCAGCAATTTTTAAACAGACGTTATATATGTTTGGAATAAAGGCTATTATCATCAATTATTTTTAACACTAGCTATAAGTTGAACTATTTTCAATAAAACCAATAATAAAACGAGTAGATTAAAAAGTCTCTGAATACTTAGGAGAATGATTATGCGATATACAGGAGTGACCAATAGAAATGAACAATTATAGACACATGAAAAACTTAGTACTACTTACACTTTGCTTGGCGTTTTTAGGCTTTGTGCAAGCGCAAACAAAATCAAACAATATTTCTCCTTTGTTGACAGAAGCTAGTCCTGAAAGTGTTGGCTTATCGGCAGAGCGCCTTGAACGGCTTGATAAAATGTGCGCAGAACAAGTGAGCAAGGGTAACCTGCCCGGTATGGTTTCGCTGGTGACACGCAACGGAAAAATTGTGCATTGGAAAGCTTATGGTGCAGCCAACGAAAGGGGCGACCAGCTGAAACGCAATGCCATTTTTCGTATTGCTTCACAATCAAAAGCCATTACCTCAACAGCTGTTATGATGCTTTGGGAAGAGGGTAAGTTTCAGTTGGATGACCCTATTTCCAAATACATTCCGGAGTTTAAAGGGCAACAGGTGTTGGCATCATTTAAATATAGCGATACCACCTGGACAGGCGTACCCGTAAAAAACGAAATTACAATAAGACACTTGCTTACACATACTTCAGGAATTGGGTATGGGGTTATTGATAGCGATGAACGTTTTAAAATGCTGTACAAAAAAGCTGGAGTAACCGACTTGTTTACCACAAAAAATATAAGCATTGAAGAGAGTGTAAAGAAACTGGCCAAAATGCCCTTGCATCACGAGCCGGGAGAAAAATTTACCTACAGCGAAGGGCTCGATGTTTTAGGCTACTTTATTGAAGTTGTTTCGGGAATGCCATTCGATCAGTTTTTGAGAAGCCATATTTTTGATCCGCTGGGGATGGACGACACCCATTTTTATCAACCGAAAAAGAATGCAGACCGATTGGTAGAAGTGCAACACAAGGTTGACGGGCAATGGAAAAAATACCCGGTAACTTTTTATGATACTGATTATCCGGTAAAAGGAGCCCGAACATTTTTTTCGGGTGGAGCAGGCCTTTCGAGCACGGCCAAAGATTATGCTACTTTTTTGCAAATGTACCTTAATGGTGGAGAGTACAACGGCATTCGTTTATTAAGTCGGAAAACCATTGAGGTGATTATGGCTAACCAGATTGGGGAAATTTGGGGCAACGACTCGGATATGAAGCATGGCCTCGCATTTAATGTTGCTACCCAAAAGGGACAGGATTTAGGCGGAAAAGGAAGTAAGGGTACTTTTACCTGGGGCGGCTATTTTAACACCCAGTATTTTGCCGATCCGGTTGAACAAATAATAGGAGTGATAATGAAACAAACGCAAGGACCGGTTAACGATAATACCAGTTGGAAATTTCGGCAATTGGTGTTTCAAGCTGTTGATGATTAGTGACTTGGGTGTTTCTGTGAAGGATGTAGTCTGCAAAAAAATACAATCAAAAATAAACCTCGCCATTCGGCGAGGTTTATTTTTTTTACTCTGTTTTTTAAGCCAGAAACGATTCCAGCATCCAAATTTCTTTTTCAGTATTTCCAATCCAATCGCTCATCATTGCAGCTGTACCTTCGTCGTTATTTTCTCCAGCAATTTCAAGTATTTCGTTAAAGCTTTTAAGGAAATAGCGCTGGCTTTCCAATACACTTTCAACAGCTGGTTTTGCCTCCGAAACGTTGGCTACCACACCCAGTTTTGCTGTTTTTAAGTAGTCCTCAAATGTATGCAAAGGC
This sequence comes from uncultured Draconibacterium sp., assembly GCF_913063105.1. Classification (GTDB taxonomy): domain Bacteria; phylum Bacteroidota; class Bacteroidia; order Bacteroidales; family Prolixibacteraceae; genus Draconibacterium. The sequence goes on from NZ_CAJXYQ010000022.1 coordinate 53,895, forward strand.
TGGCCTCCCAGCATTAAAATGCGTTCTGCAATTTCGTCAACTACTTCTGCTGCCTGGTTGTAATACCCTTCAAATTTTTCGTGAAGTGCAAAAAACAATTGCCCTTTTATATTCCAGTGCAAACCGCGCAGGTTTTGGTAATGAATTTGGTAATCTGCCAATAACTGATTTAATTTCTCAACGGTGTTTTGATTTGTTGCTTTCATAATGTGTAATTTTTAATTTATTTAAATTTTTTCTTTTGTTTCAACACTTCAAAAATACTATTAGTAGTATTTATTATATTTATGATATTATTAGTAATTCTTATATTATGAATATTGCTCAATTAGAATATTTAAAGGAATTGTATGTGAGTGGTTCGTTTTCGGTAGCTGCCGACCGACTTGGAGTAACCCAGCCGGCTTTAAGTTTGCAAATACAGAAACTGGAAGACGAACTGGATTTTAAGTTAATTGACCGAAGTAAACGCCCCTTTCAATTTACTGATGAGGGAAATTTGTTTTACGAAAAATCGCTGGATATTTTAAAACAAATTGAGGCGCTAAAACAAATATCTATTACCATAAGCGAAGAAGTAAGTGGTAACCTGAAAGTAGGTATTATTCCAACCCTGGCACCTTATCTGGTACCGCTTTTTATTCATCAGCTGCGGCAAAGCTTCCCGGCTTTACAATTAGAAATATACGAGCTAAAAACCGAAAAAATAATAGATAAGATTAAAATGGGCGACATTGATTGTGGCATAATTTCAACGCCTGTTTCGGCTACAAATGTTGCGATTACCCCACTTTTTTACGAACGCTTTTTTGCCTATTTGTCTGAAAATCACCCGATGTTTAACCGCGATGTTATTAATATTAAATCGGTAGAAGAAAGTGATATTTGGTATTTGGAAGAGGGAAATTGTTTTCAGAACCAGATGAATTCAATTTGTCAGCTAAATCCGCAAAAACAAAACAAACAAAGCTTAATTTATCATAGTAATTCTATAGAGTCGTTGCGGCGTATTGTGGAAAACCGAAGTGGCCTTACCTTTATTCCGGAGCTGGCCACCATAAATATTCCGGCCGAGCAGGAAGAGCTGATAAAAGAAATTGTTCCCGACGAGCCCGTGCGAGAAATTAGCTTGATTACCGCAAAACGCTATGCCAAAGAAAGACAGGTTAAGGCATTAAAAGAAATAATTAGCGTAAGTGTACCTGCCCGGATGCGAACAAAACCGGATGGATGGGTGGTTGATACCCTGTTGTAAACTCGCATCAGTACCAGGAGCATGGTGTTAAAATCATAATTTATGCGACAGATAAAGTAAACTTTAATACGAACGGAATGTTTTAGAGCTTAAAATAAGGCCATGCAAAAACACGATCACCATCATCACCACCACCATCACCACGATGTAAAAGGGAAAAAGTTGCTTTGGGTAACTATTCTAAACCTTGCCATAACGGTTGTTCAGGTAGTGGGTGGTATTGTCTCCAATAGTTTGTCGTTATTGTCGGATGCTTTGCATAATCTTGGCGATTCGTCGGCGATTTTTATCGCCTTTTTGGCCGGAAAAAGAAGCCACAAAGAAGCCAACGAGCAAAAAACTTTTGGATATAAACGTATTGAAATTCTGGCTGCCCTTTTTAATGGCGTGGTGTTAATTGGTATTTGTTTATACCTGTTTATCGAGGCATACGAACGCTTTTTGCATCCCGAACCAATAAAGGGAAAAATAATGTTTATTGTGGCCAGTTTTGGTTTGCTTGCCAATTTAATTTCGGTGGTGGTGCTCAATAAAGACAAAAATGATAACCTGAATATCAGGGCGGCCTATTTGCATTTACTGGGCGATACTTTTTCGTCGGTAGCTGTTATTGTTGGCGGGCTGGCTATCTGGAAATTTGGTGTTTTTTGGATTGACCCACTAATTACTGTTTTAGTAGGCCTGTACATAATTTACCACACCTGGGACGTGGTTAAAGAAACGGTTGATATTTTAATGCAGTCGACACCCGCCAATATCGACCTGTCCAAAATTAAAAACGAAGTGGAAAAAATTGAGGAGATTGATAATATTCATCACATTCATGTGTGGAAACTGGATGACACGCAAATTCACCTTGAAGCACATATAAACCTGGCTAAAAACATTACCATGCAGCAATTAATGGAGGTAAGAGCTCAGGCAGAAGAGGTTTTACACCAAAAATTTGGTATTGCACATATTACGCTTCAGGCCGGCTACGAATGTTGCGGCACCAATCCTGATTTGCTCGCCCACTGATTTGGCTGTTTTTGCTAACCGGTTTTTATGAATAGCAACTGCCAAAATCCCAAAATCAGGCGATTGTTTGTTCTTTGGTAATCAGCAATATTTGTGTTGTAAAAAACCAAAATTCAAGCTATGATTTTTACCTTTATTTCGGGCATTACAACATCGTCGCAAACAGAGCTGTTACGCTTGTTTCTTATCGATTTTTCGTTTTATACCTTCTTGGCAGGGCTTGTGGGCTGTATGCTGTTTCGTAACGAAAGAAAAAAGTACCTCAGTAAAATTCTAATGGTTTTGATGACCCTGGCGTCTTTTGTTTTCCTGGTTTTGCAGTTCAATTAAAAGCGCCAGGCTAAATCGAAAAACCATCAACATCAACCAGACCATTGGCAACCGCATAAATAACCAACGCAGCAGTTGATTTTACCCCCAATTTATTACTGATGTTTTTTCGGTGCGAGATTACGGTATGGATACTGATAAAAAGTTCTTCGGCAATTTCTTTATTGGCTTTACCAATAGCCAGAAGTTTTAAAACATCAATTTCGCGTTCACTCAGAGCACTGTCGTTATCGTTTAAAGGCTGCGGAGCCGATGCAAAATGTTTTGCAAGTATATTGCTGATAGTGTCAAAACTGTCGGTAATAAAAATATTATCGGTAAAGTTTTTATGCAGGTTTCGGTCGTAGTGGTTTGAAATTAGTCCGATTATATTTTGTTGATTAAAAAATAACTGGAATTTACTGAGTGTAACCTTTGAGTTGCTAAAGGTAATCGGGTTAACAAGTACCATTTTAAACAGTTCGGGCTGACCGGTTTTAAGTGCCTCTTCAACCGTTTCTACATGCAACAACTCCGTTTGGTCTTTAATGTTTTCAATAATGGCAATTATGCCTTCGCGAATGATAACCGAGGGTTCAATAATTAATATTTTACAAGGCTTATTCAATTAGGCAAGGTTTTGTTTTTCCAATTGTTCAACCTGTGGAATTAGTATCTCGTTTTCAATTTTCGAATGAATTTGCAGGTCGGCATCCAAATCGAAAAGTGCAAATAATATTTTACGTCTTAGTTTACTGTTTGATTTTTGTGGGAGGTGTTCAATCAGCAAACGTTTTACATCGTCAAGCTTTTCCTGAATATCATCGTGGTGCTCGCGGTAGTCAATTACCGAATAATTATTTTTGGCGCTGGCTTCCAGTAAGTTTAAAATGTAGGGGAAAACAGTATTGTTTTCATAATCAAAATGCTGGTCAACTTCATTTTTGTATTCATTAAAAAAACGTTCAACCAGTTGCATTTCAGGTTTCTGGCTGTCTTCACTCATTAAATGAATATTTTGTATAATTTCCGGAAAAACCTCGTCGGCATAGTAGGTATGCGATTGCATCAGGTATTGCACAATTTGCTTCACCTCGTTTACATCAAATTCAAGCTGGTAATTGTACGAGCTGTCGATATTAAGGTTAGCCACCATTAAAAATACTTTGGTGCTAATCTGGTACTCTGCACAAAGCTCTTCCACTGTTTTTTCGTGAACGCCCAATTTTATTCCAAAACGTTCGAGTACCAAAATCAATTGCGGGTAGGTAAAAAGCAATTTCGACACTTTTATGCCGTATCCTATTTTTTCGTGTTTTAAACTCATTACTGTATTCTTAACGCCACAAAAATATAATATTTATTCAGACCGTTTAAAAATAAGATTTGTTAACCGAAAAATATCAGATTGAATTTAGCTTAACTCATCCTTAGGTTAAATCGCATGATGTCTGAAAAAGATAGAATCGGCATTTTTTTATCTTGACAGAATATTTCCCGTATCCTGATGAAAAATGTCGTATTTGTAGCACAAGAATTACTTTAGTGGCTAATGCAAAATTTTGGTTTGTGTAATTTCTGAAAAAAACACAACTTGGGGCTATTATTCTTGTAAAGTTTGCGGAAATTAAAAAATCGGTTTAAGCTTTTGTAGTCCTGTTTGTAACTTATTGCGTCATTAGTATAATGATTGTAAAATCATAAAAAGAAAACGATATGAATTATAAAACTGTAGTTTTTCTGCTTTTATGCTGTAGCCAAAGTTTATTTGCCCAAATAAATTTTGAAGTAGATGTACTAAATAAAGGTGCTGCCATACAACCTGATATGTACGGCGTGTTTTTCGAGGATATAAATTTTGGTGCCGATGGTGGCTTGTATGCCGAGTTGATAAAGAACCGGTCGTTTGAGTTTCATCAGCCATTTGTAGGCTGGCTGCCATTCGGAAATATAGCAGTTAAAAATGAAGCGCCTTGTTTTAACCGGAATCCAAACTATGTGCGCCTGAACGAAACCGGCCTGAGGCGAGGAACAGGGTTGGAAAACTTTGGGTTCAGAGGCATTGGTTTCCAAAAGAATGATGACTATCGTTTTTCGTTTTATGCGCGCGTTGTAAACGACGGCGATAAAAAGTTTGTTGTTGAATTGCTTGGCAGCAACGAAAATGTAATTGGAAAAGGAGAACTTACTGTTAGCGGAAATTCATGGAAAAAATATACTACTACGATTAAATCTGGTGCAACTGATGCCAAAGGAAAACTAAGATTGATTCTGAAAACACAGGGAGAAGTTGACCTTGATCATATCTCTATGTTTCCGGTTGAAACCTGGAAAGGCCGCGAAAATGGTTTGCGCAAAGACCTGGTTGAGGCACTCTTTGAGTTGAACCCCGGTGTGTTTCGTTTTCCCGGAGGATGTATAATTGAAGGAAACACCCTGGAGACCCGCTACCAGTGGAAGAACAGTGTTGGTCCTGTTGAGAACCGACCACTAAATGAAAACCGCTGGAATTATACGTTTAAACACCGCTTTTTCCCGGATTATTACCAAACCTACGGAATGGGTTTTTACGAGTTCTTTTTGTTGAGTGAAGACCTTGGCGCCGAGCCTCTTCCTGTTATTAGCTGTGGTTTGGCGTGTCAGTATGAAAGCGAAGAATGTGTGCCTGTTGGCGATTTGAAGCCTTACATTGACGATGCTGTTGACCTGATTGAGTTTGCCAACGGACCGCTTGACTCGGAATGGGGAAAAGTTAGGGCCGAAATGGGGCACCCAGAGCCTTTTAACCTGAAATACCTGGCTATTGGAAACGAACAATGGGGAGAAGGCTATGTAGAGCGGTTGATCCCTTTTTTAGAGGTACTTCGCAATAAACATCCGGAGATTAAAATTATTGGTACATCGGGACCTACACCCGACGGTGAAAAATTTGACTACTTGTGGCCCAAAATGAGAGAGCTGGAAGTAGATTTGGTTGACGAACACTACTATCGAAGTCCGGAGTGGTTTTTGGCCAACGCAGCACGCTACGATAGTTACGATCGTAGTGGTCCCAAAGTATTTGCCGGAGAATATGCCTCGCACCATAAAACCCGTGATAACAATTTGAGGGCAGCCATCTCGGAAGCTGCATTTATGACCGGCCTTGAGCGAAATGCCGATGTGGTGCAACTGGCAACTTATGCCCCGCTGTTTGCCCATGTTGATGCCTGGCAGTGGAAACCTGATATGATTTGGTTTGATAACCTAAATGTGGTTCGAACCCCAAATTATTACGTGCAAAAAATGTATGCCTGCAACGCCGGAACAAATGTGTTGCCTTTAACCCGAGACAACGAAATAGTAGCAGGAAAAGACAGTTTGTTTGCCAGTGCCGTTTTCGATGCGAATACAACAGAGCTTATTGTAAAAGTTGTAAATGCCTCGGATAAGCCACAAGAAATTAACATTTTACTTAAGCAGTTAAATCAATCGGTGGCCAACACCCGGGTAAATATTAGCTGTTTACATGCAAACGAGCCCGGAGCCGTTAACACCATTGAGGCACCAAATAAACTGGTTCCAACATCAACATACGTTTTGGCCCATGAAAAAGGGTTTAAATTAAATGCCCTGGGCAATGCGTTTTACGTTTGCCGCATAAAAATAAAAGAATAGCAACCATTCATTCGAATTTTACGAAAAAATACATAACCACATTATCGATGAAACACAAAGAACTAATTCTCTCCACTTTTTTAATCCTGTTACTATTGGTTCAGGGATGTACCAAAACCGAAAATAACGAGGCCTACCTGTTTGCCTATTTTACCGGAAATGGCCCGGGCGAAGAAGCAATCCGCTTTGCTGTAAGTGAGGATGCTTACCATTACAGGGCTTTAAATAACGATCAGCCAATTCTTAATAATAAAGATATTTCGTCCACAGGCGGGGTGCGCGACCCACATATCCTACGCGGTGCCAACGGCAACTTTTACATGGTAGTAACCGATTTGTATGTAACCGATATGGGTTGGAAAAACTACGCCATGGTTCTATTAAAATCAAATGATTTAATTAACTGGAAATCATCAATAGTAAATATTCCGGAGGCTTTTCCTGATGAGTTTGGAGATGTGTGGCGCGTTTGGGCCCCACAAACTATTTATGATGAGGAAGTTGGGAAGTATATGGTTTATTTCTCGATGAAGCAGGGCGATGAGCCTGATATTATTTATTACGCTTACGCCAATGCCGATTTTACCGCGCTGGAAGCAGCACCCAAACAATTGCTGTACAGCCCAACAAACAATGCTTGTATTGATGGCGATATCATAAAAAAAGATCAAAAGTTTTACCTTTTTCATAAATCGGAAAGTGGCGACCCGGGAATTAAACTGGCTATCTCCGATCATCTCACCGAAGGCTACGAGTACCCCAGCCTCGAACGGGTCGATAAAGAAATTGAAAATGTAGAGGGCTCGGGCGTTTTTAAATTAAATAATTCAGATGAGTGGATTTTAATGTACGATGTATACGGCCTGGGAAGGTATCAATTTACGAAAAGTACAGATTTGCAAAATTTTACAGTTATTGATGAGGAGATTACTATGAATTTTCATCCTCGGCACGGAACAGTACTGCCCATAACCAAAACAGAGTTGAAACGATTAATATCGCAATGGGGAACAATGGATGACCCACTGGTAGAGGCTGCAGCCTCTGGTTTAAAAACACAAAATGTGAATATAGACAGCCAAAAAGGACGTATCCGTTTTCCGGTAAAAAAGGGTGTTGATATTTCTTCTTTCGATCCTGAATTTAAAACCTTTACGGGAGTAAAAGTAAGCCCAATGGGGCCTCAAAATTTTTCTTTAGGTCCGGTAAACTATACCATTACAATTGATGGAGTTGGGGAGCAAAATTTCAAGGCAACCGTTGCCGAAGATCATAATCCTGTTTTGGAAGGCTTTTATGCCGATCCGGATGTTCTGTTTGCTGAAAAAACAGGCAAATATTACATCTACCCAACAAGCGATGGATTTCATAACTGGGGAGGCTATTATTTCAAAACCTTCTCATCCGAAAACCTGGTTGACTGGCAAGATGAGGGAGTAATTTTAAACCTACGCGAAGATGTAAGCTGGGCTAGTCATAATGCATGGGCACCCTGTATTATTGAAAAGAAAATTGATGGGGAATATAAGTATTTCTTTTATTTCTGTGGGCGGCAAAAAATAGGCGTTGCCGTTGCCGATAACCCCGAAGGACCATTTGTTGATAGGGGAGAACCGCTGATAAACTGGAAGCCCGAAGGAGTGAAAGGAGGGCAGGAAATAGATCCCGATGTTTTTACCGATCCAAAAACCGGAAAAAGTTACCTGTACTGGGGAAATGGTTATATGGCCGGAGTTGAGCTTAACGATGATATGGTTTCGTTAAAAATGGAAACTTTAAAAGTAATGACTCCGGATAAAACTTTCAGGGAAGGAGTGTATGTAATATACCGAAACGGTACATACTATTTTATGTGGTCGGAAGACGATACCCGCAGTCCGAACTACAAAGTGCGTTATGCCACAAGCAATTCTCCCTTGGGCGAATTAACCATTCCCGAAAATAATATTGTTATTCAGCGCAATGCTGAGAAAGAAATTTTTGCAACCGGTCATAACTCGGCAATACAGGTTCCCGGAGAAGATAAGTGGTACCTGGTTTATCATCGTTTTACGTATCCTAATGGAAAAAACATGGGCTACAGGGCAGGTTTTCATCGCGAAGTTTGTATCGACAGACTCGGGTTTGATGAGCAGGGGAATATCATAGAAGTTATTCCAACGCTGGAAGGAATAGATCGTTAGGCGCTTCCTCTTTCCGGACTTTGGGAAACAGCTTTTTGTTTTTATTACAGGCAAGAGGTAGATTTTGGATTAACGCTGGTTTTAAGCGCTGATTTAATAGTACTATTTACGCATAAATTAAGGTCACATGCCAGCTTTTATTTTTGGTCTGAATATAAAAACACCATAGTGTCGGACGATAAAGTACCAGATCTGTTTAATTTTTTTGTTAGTTTTCAGAGTTGAATAAAAGCCAGATAGTGAGTATGTTGTGTGTGGAGTATGGGTGATGGCATATATTTCTCTCTTTGTGCTCTTCAGCATATTTATGCAGATTTTCAGGAAAATAATAATAAAAGTTAAAAATACTTTTATAGATTTGTCCCATCAATTTTATTATGAAACACTATACTAAACATCCAAAACATTTTGTTGCAGTCGACTGCGTAATACTCGGATACGATGAAGGAGAACTCTGCCTGTTGTTATATCCGAGAGGTTTTGAACCCTCAAAAGGAGCATGGTCGTTAATGGGGGGCTTCGTTCAGGATGATGAATCGTCGGATGACGCCGCCAAGCGTGTTTTAAAACAAACCATAGGACTCGAAGATATTTTTATGCAGCAGGTGGCAACCTTTGCCAAGCCTGATCGCGACCCCGAAGCACGCGTGATAAGCGTTGCCTACTATGCGTTGGTTAGAATGGATGAACACGACAAAGCCTGTGTTAGAGAGCATGGCGCACACTGGTGGCCCATCTCTGAATTGCCCGAAATGATTTTTGACCACGGAAAAATGGTGAAGGAAGCTCTGGTAAAATTGCAACAGGAAGCCGGGTATCGTTTAATCGGGAAAGAGTTACTTGCCGATAAATTTACCTTGCTGCAATTGCGGAAATTATACGAAGCCATTTTTCAACGCGAATTCGACCCCGGAAATTTCAGAAAAAAAATATTGTCGCTTGATGTGCTTGAGCGACTCAATGAAAAAGACTCGTCCGAGTCGAAAAAAGGAGCCTTCTATTACCGTTGTAAAAACGAAATTACCGCGCGTGGGCTCGACCGTATTGTGAAGGTTTAATTCGGCTGTAAACAAATAAAAGTAATATATACATTTATAATAAAATCTAAAAAAATGAACAATTCAATTAAAGAAATGGAAGTATGGTTTGTTACCGGTAGCCAGCACCTGTACGGACCAAAAACTTTGGAGCAGGTAGCGGCTCATTCAAAAGAGATTGCTGCTTCGTTTGATGCTTCTTCTGAAATTCCTGTTAAAGTTGTGGTTAAACCAACCGGTGTAGGATCAAAAGAAATACACCGGATTTGTAAAGATGCAAACAGCAGTGATAACTGCATTGGAATTATTACCTGGATGCATACTTTCTCTCCGGCAAAAATGTGGATTCATGGATTGCAGGAATTAAACAAACCTTTATTGCACCTGCACACGCAGTACAACAAAGAAATTCCGTGGGAAGAAATTGATATGGATTTTATGAACCTGAACCAGAGTGCACATGGCGACAGAGAATTTGGCCACATTACTGCACGCATGCGTTACAACCTGAAAGTGGTTGTTGGCCACTGGCAGGATCCTAAAACCCTTGCACAAATTGCATCATGGGCACGAGTTGCAGCAGCATGGGCTGATTCGCAAGATATGTTAATTGTACGTTTTGGCGATCAAATGAATAATGTAGCAGTTACCGATGGTGATAAAGTAGAGGCTGAACGGGTTTTCGGTTATCACGTTGATTATTGTCCGATTGCAGAGTTAGTAGCCTACCAGGATAAAGTAAGCGACGAAGAAGTTGCTGAATTGGTAAAGGTTTACGAAGCAGATTACAATTTTGTAGACCATTGCAAAGAAGGTGGAAAAGACCGCCAACAAGTATTTTTTGCAGCTAAAATTGAGATTGCCTTGCGCCGTTTGTTAGAAGCAAAAGGAGCAAAAGCATTTACAACAAATTTCGACGATTTGGAAGGTATCGATCAGTTACCGGGCTTAGCATCGCAGCGTTTAATGGCCGATGGTTATGGCTTTGGTGCCGAAGGAGACTGGAAAACAGCTGCCTTGTTACGCACCATGTGGTTTATGAGCCAGGGAATGCCTGAATTTAAAGGATGTTCTTTCCTGGAAGATTATACCTTAAACTTTGATGGAGAAAACAGCGCGATTCTTCAGGCACATATGTTGGAAGTTTGTCCGTTAATTGCTGACGGAACTCCGACACTTGATGTGCTTCCGTTGGGAATTGGCGGTAAAAACGACCCGGCCCGTGTTATCTTTAAAAGTAAAACCGGACCAGGTGTTGCAGCAACAGTTGTTGATATGGGAAGTCGTTTCCGAATGATTATTAATGTGGTTGATTGTATCGAATCAAAAGACCTTCCGAAACTACCGGTGGCTAGTGCCCTTTGGATTCCGCAACCAAACTTTGAAATAGGAGCCGCTGCATGGATTTTAGCCGGAGGTACGCACCACACTAGTTTCTCTTACGATTTAAGTGTTGAAGATTTATTAGACTTTGCTGAAATTGCTGGAATAGAAGCCGTGGTAATTGATAATAGCACTACTATTCCTGAGTTCAAAAAAGAACTGCGCTGGAACGATCTTTACTATCACCTGGCCAAAGGATTATAATAGAAACTAAATCAAAAAATTAAATCAACAATTATGGAACTACTTGATTGGATTGTGATTGGCCTGTTCGGAGTAGCACTAATCGGAATTATAATTTGGGTGCTTAGTCAGAAAGAGGAAACCTCTGGCGACTATTTCCTGGCCGGGCGCGATGCCTCATGGATTGCAATCGGAGCCTCAATTTTTGCTTCAAATATCGGATCAGAACACCTTATTGGTTTAGCCGGAGCCGGTGCCTCCAGTGGTATGGCAATGGCACACTGGGAAATACAGGGATGGATGATTTTGGTACTGGGTTGGGTATTTGTTCCTTTTTATTCGAGAAGTATGGTACTAACCATGCCCGAATTTTTGGAGCGTAGATACAATAAAGAATCAAGAACTGTTTTGTCGCTGATCTCTTTAGTAAGTTATGTATTAACAAAGGTTGCAGTAACTGTTTATGCCGGAGGTTTGGTTTTTCAACAGGTTTTTGGTATCGAAACCATGTGGGGAATCGATTTCTTTTGGATTTCGGCCATTGGTTTGGTGCTGTTAACTGCACTTTATACCATTTTTGGTGGAATGAAATCGGTGTTGTATACATCGGTGCTTCAAACACCAATACTACTGGGTGGATCGCTGGTAATTGTTGTGCTTGGTTTAAAAGCTGTTGGTGGCTGGGATCAGGTACTCGAAATTGCAGGTGCTACAAAAGTTAACGAATATGGCGATAGCATGATTAACCTTATCAGAGATAATCGTGATGCTGATTTTCCCTGGTTGGGCGCTTTAGTCGGTTCAAGTATTATTGGTTTCTGGTATTGGTGTACCGACCAGTTTATTGTTCAAAGGGTGCTATCGGGTAAAAACGAAACACATGCCCGTAGAGGTACAATTTTTGGTGCTTACCTGAAATTATTACCGGTTTTCCTATTCCTAATTCCTGGTATGATTGCTTATGCAATGAGTGCCAAAGGAGGAGTTATTTTAAACGGGCAAGAGTATGTATTGCCAAGTGCCGATGCTGCTTTCCCATCGTTGGTAGCCCAATTGCTGCCTGCCGGTATCAAGGGATTGGTAGTTTGCGGAATTCTTGCTGCATTAATGAGTTCGCTGGCTTCGCTGTTTAACTCTTCGTCAATGTTGTTTACCATCGACTTCTACAAACGATTCAAACCGGAAACTCCGGAGAAAAAACTCGTAAAAATTGGTCAGGTTGCAACTGTGGTAATTGTTATTCTCGGAATTTTATGGATTCCGATCATGAGAAGTATTGGTGACGTTCTTTATGAATATCTGCAGGATGTGCAATCCGTTCTGGCACCTGGTATAGCAGCTGCATTTTTAATGGGTATTACCTGGAAACGTGCCTCTGCGAAAGGTGGATTCTGGGGATTAATGGCCGGATTTATTATTGGTATCACCCGTCTGGGGGCAAAAGTATATTACGAAAATGTGCAGGGCGCATCCGATGGTTTGTTTAAAAACATCTTTTTCGATATGAACTGGTTGTTCTTCTGTGGCTGGATGTTGCTGGTATGTTTGCTTGTAGTTGTGGTTGTAAGTTTGCTTACCGAGGCACCTGACGAGAAAAAGATTCAGGGTTTGGTATTCGGAACTTCAACACCTGAAGAAAAAGCTGCTACCCGTGCCAGCTGGAACGGCTGGGATGTTTTCCATACTGCTGTAATTCTTGGATTAACAGCGGCATTTTACATCTATTTCTGGTAGAATAAAAACAGAATAAATTATGCTTGAGCAATTAAAAGAAGAAGTTTTTAAAGCAAACCTGGAACTGGTAGAGCTCGACCTGGTAATTTTTACCTGGGGAAATGTGAGTGCTATCGATCGCGAAAAAGGACTGGTAGTAATTAAGCCAAGTGGTGTTTCGTATGAAGATATGAAAGCCAGCGACATGGTAGTGGTTGATATGGAAGGAAATGTGGTTGAAGGAAATCTGAAGCCATCGAGCGACACCGCAACTCACTTGGTGCTTTACAAAGCTTTTGAAGGAATAGCAGGAGTGGTACACACGCACTCGGCCTGGGCAACCAGCTGGGCGCAAGCCGGAAGAAGCATTCCTGCTTTGGGTACAACACATGCCGATTATTTTTACGGTGCAATTCCATGTACGCGTAAACTTACCGAGGAGGAAGTAACTACGGCATACGAAGTGGAGACCGGAAACGTAATTGTGGAAACTTTCGAGGGACTCGATCCGGTTGCAATACCGGGAGTTCTGGTAAACAACCACGGTCCGTTTTCGTGGGGTACAAGTGCCCACAATGCCGTTCATAACGCAAAAGTTATGGAAGAAGGGGCAAAAA
>NZ_CAJXYQ010000023.1 GCF_913063105.1 uncultured Draconibacterium sp.
GATAAATCCAGTATCGACATGCTGAATTGATTTTGATTAAAGTTGATAATTATCCGATTGTCTCTCACACCTGCTCCCGGCCCGGCAGCCTCTTCCAACCCAAAAGGAAGTTGAACAGGTATTATCTCTCTTTTTTGTATTTCTTTTTGAATGATTTCATCGTCGGCGCAGTACACAAAATAGTCTGAAGCGGTTTGGTTTTGAAGAATACGGAATTTTGAATCGATGTAGTTTTGCATCTCATAAGCATAGCGATCAAGATGATCGGGCGTTATATTCATGAGTACTGCAACATCGGCTTTAAACTCGTACATCCCATCCAGCTGAAAGCTACTCAGCTCGATTACATACACATCAAAATCCTCTTCGGCCACCTGCCAGGCATAACTTTTGCCCACATTACCTGCCAGCCCCACATTTAATCCTGCATTTTTTAAAATATGATAAGTTAAAAGCGTGGTGGTTGTTTTTCCGTTACTACCGGTTATACAAATGGTTTTAGCATTAGAAAAACGTCCGCCAAACTCTATCTCCGATAAAACCGGAGTCCCCTGCGCTTTTAGCTTTTTTACCAGGGGCGCCGTTTCAGGTATTCCCGGACTTTTTACCACCAGGCTTGCTGCCAAAATTTTTTCTTCTGAATGGCAACCGGCTTCAAAAGCGATATTATATGCAGAAAGAATATTCCGGTATTTTTCTTTTATGGTGCCAAGATCAGATACGATCACCTCGCACCCCTGTTTTTGCGCAAGAATGGCTGCTCCCACTCCGCTTTCACCAGCTCCTAATATGGCTACCAATTCTTTCAACCTATCTTATTTTTAATGTTGCTATTGTTACTACTGCCAGAATAATTCCGACAATCCAAAAGCGTGTTACAATTTTTGGTTCAGGAAAACCCTTTTTCTGAAAATGATGGTGAATGGGACTCATTAAAAACACCCTGCGTCCTTCGCCATGCTTTCTTTTGGTGTATTTAAACCAGCTCACCTGAATGACCACTGAAAGGTTTTCGATGAGGAAAATCCCACACAACAGGGGAATTAAAATCTCTTTACGGATAATTACCGCAAACACAGCTAAAATACCTCCCAAAGCCAAACTTCCGGTGTCGCCCATAAATACTTGTGCCGGAAAAGAATTATACCATAAAAACCCTACTGTTGCCCCAATAAATGCAGCAATAAAAACAGTTAATTCACCACTATTCGGGATGTACATGATATTCAGGTAATCAGCGTATATAATATTACCGCTTACATAAGCAAGAATACCAAGTGTAGCACCACTAATGGCTGAGGTACCGGTAGCCAGCCCATCAATACCATCGGTTAAGTTTGCTGCATTTGAAACAGCCGTTATAATTAAGATGATTGCAATGGCATAAACCAGCCATTTTAACCAGCTTGCAGCATCGCCGGCAAAAGCCACCAACCTGGCATAATCAAATTCATTCTTTTTAATAAAAGGGATGGTTGTTTTTGTCGACTTTACATCTTCGGTTACAAATTGGGTCACGGTTTCTCCGGTAACCGGGTCCTGTACCTCAACAGTCATATTTTTACCATTTTCATCGCGCACATGTTCGCGAACTTTTACATCATCGCTAATAAAAAGCGTGGCAGCCACAAAAAGACCTAAACTAACTTGTCCCAACACTTTAAATCTCCCGGCCAATCCTTTTTTATTCTTTCTAAAAACTTTAATGTAATCGTCGATAAAGCCAATAAGTCCTAAAAAGGCGGTGGTTATCAGCATTAAAAGGATATACACATTATCGAGCCGGGCAAAAAGCAAGGTGGGAATTATTATAGCCATCAGGATAATTATTCCGCCCATTGTTGGAGTACCCTGTTTTTGCATTTGTCCTTCGAGGCCCAGGTCACGAATTTCATCTCCAATCTGCCTGCGCTGTAAAATGCGAATCAATTTTTTCCCAAAAACAGTAGTTATCAGCAGCGAGAGAATAATTGCTGCTGCCGAACGAAATGAAATACCCGGTAACATCCCAATTCCGGGAATATCGTGTTCTGCCAATATTTCGTATAGCCAATAAAACATATCTTGCTTTTAATTTTGTATTCCAAAACAGTTTTTCACTTCCTCTCTGTCGTCAAAATGATGTTTCACACCATTCACCTCCTGGTAATCTTCGTGCCCTTTTCCGGCAATCAGGATAATGTCGCCCGGCTGCGCAAGCATCACCGCAGTTTTTATCGCATCGCGACGGCTAACTATTGAAACCACCTTGTTTTTATATTGTGCCTCAACTCCTGCTTCCATGTCTTTAATAATTGCTTCAGGGTCTTCGGTACGCGGATTATCAGAGGTTAAAATCACCTTATCGCTAGCCAGCAAAGCTTCCCTGGCCATTTCCGGCCGCTTTGTTTTATCGCGGTCGCCACCGGCGCCAACTACTGTTATCACCTGCTCGTTTCGGGTTCTGATTTCGCTAATAGCCAGCAACACATTTTTTAAAGCATCCGGGGTGTGTGCGTAATCAACAATGGCATATTTTCCGTCGTTGCTCCTAATGGTTTCAAAGCGTCCCTGTACCGATTTCAGGTTACTTATTGCCGTTAACACCTCATTTTTATCCTGGCCCAGCTCAACGGCAGTTGCATAAACAGCAAGCAAATTCGAGGCGTTAAACAAGCCAACAAAACGGGTCCATATTTCCTGCTCATCCATTTTTAATAGCATCCCATCAAAATGACTTTCAATAACCTTGCAGCGGTAGTCGGCCATGGTCCTATTCGAGTAGCTAAGTTTTCGGGCTGCTGTATTCTGAAGCATTACCATTCCATTTTTATCATCGGCATTGGTAAGGGCAAAAGCGCTTGACGGCAGCTCATCAAAAAAGGCTTTTTTGGCTTTAATGTATTCGGCAAATGTTTTGTGGTAATCAAGATGATCGTGGGTGATATTGGTAAAAATACCACCGGCAAACTGTATAGCTGCAATGCGCTGTTGATGAATGGCATGCGAGCTCACCTCCATAAAACAGAATTCGCAACCTTCAGCTGCCATTTCAGCCATAAGCTGCTGTATTTTTAATGCATTTGGAGTGGTATGTGAAGCGGTTTCTTCGCGTTCGTTTATTTTATAGGATATGGTGGAAATTAAGCCGGCGCTGTAGCCCTGCATCAAGAATAACTTATGCAGTAGGCTGGCAATGCTGGTTTTACCGTTTGTTCCGGTTACGCCAACAACTTTCATTTTTAACGATGGGAACCCGTAAAATGCAGCAGCAATTTCGCCCAAAACACGGGTCGAATCAGCTACCTGAACATAGGATACTTCAGCCACTTTTTCCTGGGGCAAATCTTCGCAAACAATAACCGAAGCACCTTTCTCGATAGCAATGTCAATAAACTTATGCCCATCAACTGAAACTCCTTTTTGTGCCACAAAAAGAAAACCGGCCTCCACTTTTCTCGAGTCGAATTCAACTCCGGCAACAGCTTTTTCAGCAGAGCCAATGTATTCAACAACCTCTATATGCTCTAATAAATCCTTTAGTTTCATCCTAACTTAATGCGAGATAAACCGTTTGCCCGGGGCGATAAGAGCTTCCGGGTTTTAACGATTGTTTTTTTACTTTTCCTATTCCGTTTATTTTCACTTTTAGTCCTGCATTCTCCATTAAATAAATGGCATTACTGGCTCCCATACCAATTACATTAGGTACAGCATTGGCCGGCACCACATTTTCCTGCAAAACAATTATGCTATCGTTAGCGCTGGGCAAAACCATTTTTGAGTCTGGCAGTCCCTGAATGTTTTTCAAGCTGAGTTCTTCTGCCAAGCGCAGAATATCTTCTCGCTGCCCACTTTTTATCTGTGGTGTATCTTCGTTTTCGCGTTTATTTTTTTCCGGAACTGCATTGAGTATCTGGCTTGCGTAAACTTTTTCTGAAATTTCTTTAAAAACAGGACCGGCAACTGCTGCTCCGTAAATTGAGTTGCGGGGTTTTTTAAAGGTTACAATTAACGAATACATTGGATTGTCGGCAGGAAAATAGCCAACAAAAGATGCGTAATAGGCTCCGTATTCGTAGCCTTTACCATCCGAACGTGCCACCCTGGCAGTTCCTGTTTTTCCAGCTACAGAAAAATGTTCTCCCTCAACACCCCTTCCTGTGCCGTTTTCGCATACTCCGCGCAACATGGCCTGAGCTTTGCCAATGGTTTCCTTCGACACAATCATCGGGTTAAGCACCTCTGGCTTAAAGGCTTTCACCAATGCTCCGTTGTTTCTAATTTCTTTCACCAGGCGGGGCTTCACCATAACACCATCATTAGCCACCGCATTATAAAAGTTCAGAATCTGCAATGGTGTAAGTCTTAGGTCGTAACCATAGGACATACGCCCCAAAGTGGTCGTTCCCCACCAATCGGCGTTTCCTGGGTACTTAATGTAGGGTTGTCCTTCACCGGCCAATTCCAGTTCCAGCGGTTTATGAATGCCAAAACCATAAATACGGTCGACATAGGCCTTCGGATCTGACGAATAGTTGGAAAGAATAACCTTTGCTGTTCCGATATTGGAAGACTGCTCCAGAATTTGCTTTACATTTACTTTTCCACAGGCATGATCGTCGGTAATGTTTTCTTGCGCCCAATACCCGTTTCCGGTGTCAAAAACATCGCTGGTATCCACCACTCCGTCTTCAAGGGCCACAACTAACGACACCAGCTTAAAAGTAGAGCCGGGCTCGTAACATCCGCGATGGCCTAAGGCATAATTATCTTTTTCGTAAAATCCGTCTTTTGTTTTTCCAAGGTTGGCAATAGCTTTTATCTCGCCTGTTTTTACTTCCATCAACACCGCAGTAGCCCATTCCGGATTCGATTTCAGTGCCTGTCTGTACAAGGCACTTTCGGTAATGTCCTGCATTTTTACATTGATGGTTGTAATGATATCCATTCCGTTTTGCGGCTCAATTTCGGTTCGGGTAACCCATCTTCCCGACAAGTTTTGCTTATAGCTTATGCCATTTTCTCCCCTGAGGTACATTTCGTAGGAACGCTCGAGGCCATTATAACCCACTGGTACAGGCGTAAGGGCATTGGCCTTATTTAGACTACCAATAGTTCGCTGAGCCAACATTCCCAAAGGATTAATTCGTTTATTTTCCTGCTCGATAATCATCCCTCCGCCAAAACGGCCACGACGCAAAATGGGAAAGTTCTTAAATTGCTGGAGTTGGTTGTAATCAATTTTTTGAGGTGTTAACAGGTAGCCACGGTTGTTATTATTATAGGCAGAACGCAAACGTCTCAGGTATTCTCGCTTCGAAGCATCTTTGTAAAAATCAGACAAGTACCAGGCCAGTGAATCAGCCTCCTTGTCAAACACCTTACGAACTCCTTCGGCTACCAAATCGATGCGAATTTTATATCCGGGTACCGAGGTTGCCAACACATTACCATCGTCGGCACAAATTGTACCTCTTACCGGAGGAATTATCACCGTATTGTTGCTAAGATTTTTTTCGATTTGCTGCCAGCGATCGTTTTTAATCTGCTGAACAGAAACAAGCTTAGCCACAACTACCACTCCGAACAACGACAGCACGAAGTATACAATTGCAATACGCGACAATATGGTTTTCCTAATTCCCACTTCTAATCTTCCTTTTCAACTGTTATTTTTTGCGGAGGACGAACCGGCTCCTGTAAACCAATTCCGGCCTCTTCTACTCGTTTAGCCACTTCCGACGGACGACTGGCATCCATCAACTTTGCCGAAAGCGTTACCGACTCTGACCTCAACTCGTTTAACTCCTCCTGCAAGACCACAATCTCGCGCAAGGTACTTTCCGACCAGTTTCGGTTAGCTATTAACAACAAAGCCAGCACCGCCAAAAAACCCACAAATGGCATTTGGCGCATCGTTCTGTCATCGGTAAGAATCGTCCCACCGATAAACGACTTCATCCCTGTTCTTTTTCTGGTATTTTTGCTTTGCTCTGCCATCCTCAAATTTTTTCTGCAATTCTTAATTTTGCACTTCTCGACCGCGAATTCTGTTTCTGCTCCTCGGCCGATGGCACAATTACCTTTCGGTTTATTAACCTAAAAGGCGACTGCACGTTTCCATAAAAGTCTTTTTCAATTTTCCCCTCAAGGTTTCCCGAGCGCATAAAATTTTTGCACAAACGATCTTCAAGGCTGTGATAGGTAAGAATTACCAGGCGTCCACCCGGCTTTATTAAATCAAGCGATGCCAGCAAAAACTCGCGCAAAGCCTCCATTTCAGCATTCACTTCAATACGAAGTGCCTGAAATACCTGGGCCAGATATTTGTTTTCAATAGCTTTGGGCGCGCAAGCCGAGGCAATTTCTTTTAAGCGAGTGGTTGTTTTTATTGGCGCTACTGATCGGGCTTTAATTAGCGTAGCCGTAAGTTTTCGGGCATTTTTTATCTCGCCAAACATTTTAAAAACCTGCAGTAGTCGCTCTTCATCGTAACTATTCACCACTTTTGCCGCATCAATTTCAGCATCGCGGTTCATTCGCATATCCAGGGCTGCATCAAAACGAAACGAAAAGCCACGATCTGCCTCATCAAATTCGTGCGATGAAACGCCCAAATCGGCAAAAATCGAATCAACCTGATTTACTCCGTAGTAGTGAAGGAAATTTTTAACGTACCTAAAATTATGTCTGATAAAAAAAAGCCGGTCATCCTTTAAGGCATTCCCGGCAGCATCTTCATCCTGATCAAATGCAAACAACCTGCCGCCGCTACCCAGCGATTCAAGAATCAAAGATGAATGCCCACCACCGCCAAAAGTGGCATCAACTACACTGGCATTGGCATGCAAATTCATACCCTCAATGCTCTCTTTTGCTAAAACCGGTATGTGATAAATGTCCGACATCTCCCCTACAAATCAAATTCTCTCAACATGTCCAGATACGCATCATCCGAAATATCGTCGCCTTTTGCCACGTCTTCGTTACTCAGGCTAATAGAAGCTCCCATTCCTAAAAATGAAACCCTGCCCTCCAGGTTCGCATACTTTAAATATTCATCAGGAATATTAATACGGCCGTTTGTTGCCAAACTAACCGGAGCAAAGTTCCGGAAGTACTGACGCAATGCCGCAAAATGAGCAGGATTGGTACTAGCCCTCACTTTGGCCTGAAATTTCTCCACCTTTTCCTGCCACACCTCCATCGGATGAATATCGAGGCATTTCCCCAGCCGGTTCTTTTCAAGCACCACCTGGTCAGGAATGTTTTCTCCCATGGCTTTTTTAAAAGCCGATGGCAAAACAACACGCCCTTTGTCGTCGATAGTCGCCTGATATGTACCTGCAAAAAATGCCATAAAGTGCTAAAAGTCTTTTTATCAAACGTAAAAATACAATTTTATTCCATTTCATGCCATTTTATTCCATTTCATTCCACTCAAATTTTTCGCACAACTGTTAATAAATCCACGTCAAAATGTTTAAAACATGTTAATCACTGTTGAAAACTACTTTTCATCCACTGAATAACAACTAATTAAACAAATCAAAAATGAATAAACATTCGTTAATAACTCATAATACAGAATTGAAAGGGCTGCATTAATGGCACGCCCCTGTTTGTTACTAATTTTTGTTATTGCAAAAAGCAGCAGGCTGTACCAAAAAATCGCAAAGGCCATATTTTTCAGATTGACCATTTTTTAGTTAATTGCTGCCGTAAACCATGCAAAAATGACAACAGAGCAACACTCAAAAAGCTATAAACCCATCCGAATAAGAGAGGTTTTTGCCGCCAAAAGCCCGGGATTAGCCAAAATTATTCCTGGCTTTATCTACCGCTACCTCAATAACATTTTGCACCTCGACGAGGTAAACACTTTTTTAGAAAAACACGGTCATTTAAAAGGGATTGAGTTTGTAGACAAAGTTGTTGAAGATTTTAATGTCAGGGAATTTGTGCACAATCCTGAAAATATTCCACAATCGGGTCGGTTTATTTTTGCAAGCAACCACCCACTTGGCGGTTTCGACGGTATGCTGCTGATGAAAAATGTTGAAGCACGCTTAGGGGCATTCAAATTTCTGGCCAACGATATTTTACTAAACATCCCGCAACTAAGCCCGGTATTTGTACCGGTAAACAAACACGGTGGCCATGCCCGCGAGGCAGCCAAAAAACTATCGGCATGCTACAATTCCGATGACCAGATTCTAATTTTTCCATCGGGGCTGGCATCTCGAAAAATAAAGGGCGAAATAATTGACCTGGAATGGAAAAAACATTTCATCACTAAAGCCATTCAACACAAACGGGATGTTATACCCGTCTTTATTAGCGGAAAAAACTCCAACCGCTTTTACCGTACGGCAAAACTTCGAAAATTTTTCAAACTCAAATGGAACCTTGAAATGTTTTTCCTGTCCGATGAAACAATGCGGCACAGGAACAAAGACGTTCACCTGTATTTTGGAGAACCCATACCTTACACAACTTTCAATGCATCAAAAACTCACCAGGAATGGGCACAATGGGTAAAAAATAAAGTTTACCAACTGAAAGAAAGTTCTGATTCAGCAAATTAAACAACAATATCGATTAGCTTTATCATGATTTTTTTAATTTTGTATTCCATTTTTCAAAAACAGGGCATCCGAAACCTGAAAGAGAATTAAGCGTATTGCATTGTGGATGGAGGCAATAACCTTTCAAGTTTTGGCAGAGAAATACGGACAGATAAAAAGTTTCGAATGAAAGATATAATAGCACCTATTTCAAAAGAAGCAATTTATGCAGAGTTAACACCTGAGAAATTGCTTCGAAAAACCAACAAAGGTGGTAACGAAATATACATAATTACAGCACATGACTCTCCGGCAATTATGCACGAATTAGGGCGACTTCGCGAGATCACCTTTCGCGATGCCGGAGGCGGAACAGGTAAAGAAACTGACATAGACAGTTACGACACAGCTCCTCAACCCTATAAACAACTAATTGTTTGGGACCCGGATGCCAAAGAAATTCTTGGAGGTTACCGCTATGTGCTATGTGCCGAAGCTCCCCGCGATGAAGCTGGCAACATTAAGCTGGCCACTTCCCGGGTTTTTCATTTTTCAAAAAAGTTTGAAGAGGAATACCTGCCCTATACACTCGAACTTGGCCGATCGTTTGTTCAACCGGCATACCAATCGAGCAAAGCAGGAGCCAAAGCACTTTTTGCACTCGACAATCTATGGGACGGACTTGGTGCCCTTACTGTTGACCATCCAGAGATTAAATATTTTTTTGGAAAAATTACAATGTATGAGCATTTTCATAATGAAGCTCGCAACCTGATTCAATATTTCTTTAAAAAATATTTCCGCGACAAAGAAAACCTTGTTTACCCTAAAGATCCGGTGGAATTTGACATTGACATTCCGGCGATGAAAAAGCTGTTTACCGGCGAAAATTACAAGGAAGACTACAAAATACTGGTACAAAATGTTCGTTCGTTTGATGAAAACATTCCACCACTTGTAAATGCGTACATGAACCTGTCGCCATCGATGAAAACCTTTGGAACGATAAAAAATGAGGTTTTTGGCAATGTGCTTGAAACCGGTATTATTTTAACCATTGACGACATTTACGAAGTTAAAGTTGACCGCCACATTGAAACCTATATAAAAGGAAAAGAGGATGACGAGTGGCCCACGCCTCGTTAGTACAAAAAAAGAATAACTCAAAAAAAATGCCCCGGTTCCTGATGGAGCCGGGGCATTTTAATATCCTATAATTTACTAGGCTAATACGCCCTTTCATCTTTTCCTTCAACAAAATTAATAAACGAACCGTTTACTACCCGGTTACCTCCAGGAGTAGGGTAGTTTCCGGTAAAATACCAGTCGCCCAAATCGTTAGGACAGGCCTTGTGCAAATTTTCAATAGACTGATACACAATCTCAACCTCTGCATTACAATCTTCGGGTTTTAACAATTCTGCAATTTTATCCGATACCTGCTCAGCGGTAAAAGGCTTATAAATCTCGCGTACATAATTTACCATTTCCTCTTTAGGTAAATTCTCTTGCTCCTTACACTTTTTATATACCTGCTGAATAATCGACTCTTTACCGTGGTCTTTCAGCAGCTCGATTGCCGCATTAAAAGCAATAAATTTGTCGAGGCGCGCCATATCAATTCCATAACAATCGGGATACCGGATTTGCGGCGCCGACGAAACTACAATAATCTTTTTCGGATTTAACCTGTCGAGTATTTTCAAAATACTTTTCTTTAGTG
Source organism: uncultured Draconibacterium sp. (assembly GCF_913063105.1). Taxonomy (GTDB): domain Bacteria; phylum Bacteroidota; class Bacteroidia; order Bacteroidales; family Prolixibacteraceae; genus Draconibacterium. The sequence continues at coordinate 10,273 of NZ_CAJXYQ010000023.1, forward strand.
TTGTTCCCCGCACAATTGAGTCGTCGATAATCACCAGCGTATCTTTCTTTTTCTGAATAACGCCATAGGTAACATCGTAAACGTGTGCTACCAAATCGTCGCGACTTGCATCGTCGGCAATAAATGTCCGAAGCTTCACGTCTTTAATGGCAATTTTTTCAACCCGTGGCTCAAACGATAAAATCCGTTTGATATCTGCATCACTCAACGAACCGTTTTTTTGTTGAATTTGGTCGATTTTCCAATCTACCAGGTGGTGACGCACTCCATCAACCAAACCATAAAAAGCTGTTTCGGCTGTATTAGGAATATAAGAGAATACGGTATTTTCGTAATCGTAATCAACAGCTTTTAGCACAATTGGCGTAAGTAAACGTCCCAGTTGTTTACGTTCCTGATAAATGGACTTGTCGCTCCCCCGCGAGAAATAGATACGTTCGAAAGAACAGGATGTACGCTTGTGTGGCACCCTAATCATTTCTTTCGAAATTTTTCCATTCTTTTTAATTATTAATCCTTCGCCCGGACCAATTTCCTGCACATCGTCTTCCTGCAAATTCATTACCGTCTGAATAACAGGCCTTTCCGATGCCACCACAACAATTTCATCGTCGGCATAATAATGTGCCGGTCTTATTCCCCACGGATCCCGAACCACAAAAGCATCGCCATGCCCTATTAAACCGGCCATTGCATAACCTCCATCCCAGTCTTTCGATGCGCGCTCCAAAATATTCTGAATATCCAAATTCTGTTCAATCAGCGGAGAGATCATGTTATTATCGTAGCCCTCGTTTTTGTACCTTCTAAAAAGCAACTGGTTTTCTTCATCAAGAAAATGCCCAACTTTTTCCAACGCGGTTACGGTATCGGTATATGCTTTAGGATGCTGCCCCAGCTTAAGTAGTACGTTAAACAGCTCATCGGTATTGGTGAGGTTAAAATTACCGGCAAGCACCAGGTTTCGCGATTTCCAGTTGTTTTGCCGCATTACCGGATGCGTAAAATCAATACTGTTTTTACCAAAGGTACCATATCGCAAATGGCCCAGGTAAAGCGTTCCGGCAAACGGAAAATGCTTTTCTGCCCATTCGGGGTCTTGTATGTCAATGTCGTGTCGCTTAGCCTTTTTCAACGGTTTATTTACCTTATCAAAAACATCTTTTATCGGATTGGGCTCAACCGACCTAAACCGGCTGATGTACGGATTACCCGGCTCAAGCTCTGCTTTTACACAACAAATCCCGGCGCCGTCCTGTCCGCGGTTGTGTTGCTTTTCCATTAACAGGTAAAGCTTATTCAGGCCGTACTTCCAGGTACCATACTTTTTTTGATAATAAGATAGCGGTTTTAATAATCGTATTAATGCAATGCCACACTCGTGTTTAATCTGGTCACTCATACTGATTTGGTTTCAACAATGGAAATTCGATTACATCGGGAACAATAAAAGCAGAGGGATAATCTTTTTGAACCTGCTTATAAAGCTTTAGTGCTTCATTTTTAGTTCTGAAATCACCTACTCGAACGCGAAAATTCGGCGCAATAAATTTAATATGTACCGGAAAATCAGGATAGTTTGTAAGGAATTCGGTTTTGGTATCGAGGGCTTGCTTTTTTGCATCCAGTGCGGAACTAAAAAAGATTTCAACCCTGTAACCACTCATCCCCTCTCTTTTTTGGTTCTTTTCAATGTGCCATTTCAGCATTTTATCCAGCCGTGCATCTCTGTTCACATTCAAGCCTTCTAAAATTGCAATATCAGTTGAATCAACCGATACTTCTTCATTCAGATCGACCTGGGCGTACGAAAAAGTAATGGCCAGCATGCCTGCCAACAGCAGCAAAAAAGTCCTCATTATTCCTTTTTTATTGAGTGCGCAAATATAATTTAAAAACATCTAAAAGACGAACGGTTTTTATACACATATCATTGCCTTTAATCTTTAAGTAATATGCGGCGCGGAAAACAATACGCTTTGCTGTTGATATTTTTTAGACTTTTACATTTTAAAAGTTAGAATAACTTTGCCAAAATAATTTTAAGTAAGGGAGAAATGGGAAATATTGTTGAAGAATTTGGGAGGTACCGCGCTAAAATGAATGAAAAAATTTTGGCTGCCGACAATAAGGTTTTAAAACGAATATACAGTTTAGACACCTTAACCTACCAGGACGGCGCCTTAGGTGCCAACGTTAAAGAAATGCTGGGCCTGGCCACATCGTTGGTTTTACGTTGCGACGATTGTGTAAAATACCACTTAGAAAAATGTCATGAACTAAAGGTAAGTACAGAAGAAATTTTTGAAGTATTTAGTGTTGCCAACGTGGTTGGAGGTACTATCTGTATTCCGCATACACGAAGAGCGGTTGAATACTGGGAAGAGCTAAACAATTAAAAAAAGATTAAACAATTTGAGATATAATTGTTATTATTAAAAGCAAAAATAAAATAATTATGAGTAAAATATTCGCGATAACATCCTCAGGCAAAACAGAAAGATCTTTTCTCGACCTTCGTTTTGGCAAATGTGAATACCTGGTACTTTTTGATGTTGCGAAAAACCAATACGCCATCGAAGAGAATCCGTTTATTTCGGAACCACACAGTGGGATAAAGCTTGTAAACTACCTAAAAGAGCACGGCGTTACAACCATTGTTACCGGCGAGGTTGGGCCAATGGTTAGCGAACGGCTGGAAAAAGAAAAACTTCAGCTGGTACTTTTACACGAAGAACGCATAAGAGTTGACGAGATTATGGATCGCATTGGCAGTTAATACAATTTGTGATTCAGAAAAGGAATTAAAGCCAACTCAACGGCTTGTTTATACAGGACTGTGCGGCTAACTTTACCATTGGTTAAAAGGCCTACAGCTCCTGACTTTTGTTTTGAATTCACCTGGTTAAAAACAATATCGTTAGCTTCCCCAAGCTCATAACCTTCTTTAATGTATTCGGCAACTTGTGGTGGCAACTGAAACGAAGTTGTTCGGGCCCGGCCATAATTTTCCGCGGCTTTGATAACAATCCAGGCAAAAGCCTCGATTCCCGAAACGCCATATTCAATCCCTCCCTCAATACCAATCCAAAACGCAGCATCAGCATAATTTTGTTTGGCATTGTTTACGCGGTTTTCCGCCCCGGCCAGTGTTTCTGCATCGCTTTTCGGCTGATCTGAAACACCCGAATCAACCTCAACCCCTTCAACTTCAACATTATCAAAGTAGGTTTCAAAACCAAGCCTGGCAGCTTTTAGCTTTACCGGATTTTTTGAGGCAACTACAATCTTCATTCTTTTCTTTTTATAATTTTCATGCAAGTGAAACTTCATAAACCTGCCGGTTCTATTTCTTCACATCAAAAAAATTTACAACTGTGAAAAAATTACTTTTGGCGGAATTTAGCGATTTATTAGGAATTATTACTTTCGTTGGTCTCAAACGAATAACATGAAAGTACGAAAAGCAAAAGAGCAGGACCATAAAACGATTGTTGATTTTCAGTTGACAATGGCACGCGAAACAGAAGGCATTGAGTTGCACCAACCAACTGTTGAAGAAGGTGTTTATGCCGTTTTTAGCAACCCCAGCAAGGGATGTTACTACGTAGCCGAAACAGATGAACAAGTTGTTGGTTCGCTTTTAACCACCTTTGAATGGAGCGATTGGCGAAACGGCACGGTTTTATGGATTCAATCGGTTTATGTGCGGCCCGAGTTCAGAAGAAAAGGCATTTACCGCCGTATGTACTCGTTTCTGAAACAAAAGGTTATGGACGACCAAAGCCTGAAGGGAATTCGGCTTTATGCCGACAAATCAAACCAGGCAGCTCATAAAACCTACGAAACGCTGGGAATGAACCAAGACCATTATATTACGTTTGAATGGTTAAAATAATCAGCTTTTTACAAGTAAACAGGGCAAACATACATGCATGAGCAATTTTATTTATAAACTTATTGCAGAGGGGGAGCACCAGCAGCAGGATTTTAAGTTTTGCATAAACGACTCGAAAAAAATTGCCAAATCATTGGTTGCTTTTGCAAATACCGATGGCGGACGATTACTTATTGGTGTTAAAGATAACGGCAAAATTGCCGGAATAAGCAGCGATGAAGAATTTTACATGATTGAAGCTGCCGCCAAAATATACAGTAAGCCAGCTATTGATTTTACTACCCGCCAATGGAAAATTGGTGGCAAAACAGTTCTTGAAATAGGAATTGAGGCCAGTGCCTTAAAACCACACTTTGCAAAAGACGAAAATGGAAAATGGCTGGCCTACATCAGAAAAAAAGATGAAAATATTTTGGCGCATAAAATTCAGATAGAAGTATGGAAAAAAGCAAAAAGCCCAAAAGGCGTATATTTTACCTACTCTGATGATGAACGCTTTTTGATTGACTATTTAAGAAAAAATGAATTCATCACCTTTTCGAAATTTATGCGGCACCAACAATTGCATCGGAAAAAAGCAGAAGAAATTCTCAGTAACTTTGTAATTATAGATATTATAAAAATGAATACGACCCAGGAGGGAACTTTTTTCACCTTAAACACAGCGTTTGATGCATTGGAAATGGAAAAGTTCGGAGAACGTTAACAAACCAATACAATTTTTTATTGTTTATTTCATATTCGCTGCTTAAAATGCGATACTTTTATACAATCAAAATAAAACACAATTAATATGTTACAGAAAATTTATATCGCACTACTGTTATCGGCATTTGGTTTTGTAGCCCTGGGGCAAGACGCCTATCTGAATGCAGAATCGGAGCAAACCGACAAGGTGTACCAGGGAGGGAAACCATACAATGTAAAAATGTACCCACAGGAATTTAAATCGGAAAAACCCAAAAATATTATTTTCCTGATTGGAGACGGAATGGGTGTAAGCCAGGTTTTTGCAGGATTAACAGCCAACCAGGGTAAATTATTTATTGAAAACTGCCGTTACATTGGTTTTTCCAAAACACAGTCGGCCGACAATTATATTACCGACTCTGCAGCTGGAGGAACTGCACTGTCGTGTGGGGTTAAAACCTACAACGGCGCAATTGGCGTTGATGCCGATACTATGAAAATTACCTCTATTTTAGAAGAAGCTGAAGAACACGGACTGGCAACCGGACTTGTTTCAACGTCGTCGATTACACACGCTACACCGGCCTCTTTTATTGCACATCAGCCCAACCGTGGCATGTACGAGCATATTGCTGCCGATTTTTTAGAAATTGATATTGATGTATTCATTGGCGGTGGAATTGCCCACTTTATTAACCGGAAAGATGGACGAAACTTAGTTGAAGAATTAAAAAACAAAGGTTATACTGTTGAAAACGACATAAAAAAGATGTCGAAAATTAAGAAGGGGAAATTAGCCGGGTTAACTGCTGAGGTGCACAACGGACGGATGGAAGAACGAGGCGACATGTTGCCAATGGCTACAAATACCGCTTTAAATATTCTGTCGAACAATAATAAAGGATTTTTTCTGATGGTGGAAGGCTCTCAAATAGATTGGGGCGGCCATGCCAACAGCACCGTTTATATTGTAGAAGACATGCTTGATTTTGATGAAACAGTAGGTGAAGCCATAAAATTTGCTGCCAAAGATGGGGAAACTCTTGTATTGGTAACTGCCGACCATGAAACAGGAGGCATGGCCTTAACCGGTGGCAACATAAGCACCGGCATGGTAAAAGCCGGCTATCCCACCAAAAGCCATACCGGTGTAATGGTTCCGGTTTTTGCTTATGGCCCCGGAGCTAAAAAATTCATTGGGATTATGGATAACACCGATATTCACCATAAAATGAAAAAGCTTTTGCTTAACAAGTAAGCTTTAGCTAATTCGGATGAAACCGGTATTGAGTCATCATGTTCAGTACCGGTTTTTTATGATTTCTCGTCATTGTTTACTATTTTCCCCTTCAATTTACAACTTGTGAAAAAACATGGCTAAACATCGCAGAGCGGAAAACACCAGGATCATCCATGCGAGTTCCATGTGATACCAGTAAAAACTATCAATTTAATTCACATGAAAGAAGCGCTGGAAGTTCTTGATAATGTCAGGCTAAATTTCTCTCCCACCGGTTTATTCGCACTTAACGTTACCATAGCATTTATAATGTTTGGTGTTGCACTCGACATTAAAATCGAGCATTTTAAGCAGCTTGTTATGCGTCCAAAATCAGTAATTATTGGCGTAATTTCTCAATTCTTGCTATTACCGGCTGTAACATTTCTACTTGTGCTCTTGCTTAATCCAACTCCTACGGTAGCGCTTGGTATGTTGCTAATTGCCTCGTGCCCCGGAGGCAACATCTCAAATTTTATGAGTGCATTGGCTAAGGGCAACCTGGCACTTTCTGTTAGTTTAACAGCTATTGCTACTTTGGCCGCCACTTTTATGACCCCAATTAACTTTGCCTTGTGGGGCGATTTGTTTATTAATTTTTACAATACCTCGGGTGGCGGCGAATACCTGGTACCCATAAAAATTGACTTCTTCCAAATGGTACAAACCGTGGTAATTTTATTGGGTATTCCTGTTGTTGCCGGCCTACTTGTTGCCCAATACCTGCCCTTACTAACACTAAAAATTAAAAAACCTATCCGAAAAATATCCATCGTAATTTTTATCGGTTTTGTTATTGCTTTGCTGAGCGCTAACTTCGAACACTTTAAAAATTTCATTCATCTGGTGTTCCTGATTGTTCTTATTCATAATGCCCTTGCCTTAATTACCGGATTTAGTATTAGCAGTTTGTTTCGGCTACCACGCATGGATAAGCGCACCATTACCATTGAAACCGGCATACAAAATTCAGGTCTGGCGCTGGTGTTAATGTTCAACCCAAAAATATTCCCCCCAGAGCTTGAATTGGGAGGCATGACAATTATTGCCGCCTGGTGGGGCGTTTGGCATATTTTAAGTGGTTTTGCTGTATCTTCGTTTATGTCGCGATTTAAATTAACCCGTTAAGTTTTGCCTTTAAAATGAAATATGAAAAGTGGTCGTTGGGCTATTGGCTTTTAAAGCAGTACATCCGTTTTACCGATTGGATTATTCATGATAAAGTTGTTTTAAACGGCATAGAAAATATTCCAAAAAACAAACCAATACTTTTTGCACCCAACCATCAGAATGCTTTAAGCGATCCTATGGCCATTCTCCTACACACGCGTTTTCAACCGGTTTGGCTGGCCCGAGCCGATATATTTAAACCCGGAATTATTACGCTAATTCTTCGTTTTTTAAAAATAATGCCGGTTTACCGTTTGCGCGATGGAAAAGAGCAACTAGCAAAAAACGATAAAACCTTTGCCGATTCGGTTAAGGTGCTAAAAAACAATGGTGCCCTGGCTCTTTTTCCCGAGGCAGCACATTCGGCTAAACGCCAGATGTTACCCCATAAAAAAGCCGTTCCGCGTATTGTTTTTATGGCCGAAGAGAAAGCGCAAAACCAACTCGACATTCATATTATTCCAACGGGTATTTATTACAGCAGCTATTGGAAATTTAACCGCAGTATTTTGGTAAACTTTGGAAAACCAATTTTGGTAAACAACTATCTTGAATCCTATAAAAACAATGCCAATTACGCAACCCTTGCCTTGCGCAATGATCTTGAAAAAGCCATTACCCCGCTTACCTTAGCAATTAAAAGTAAAACACATTACAATTGTATTGAGCAAATCAGACTGATTTTTGGAAATGCTCATGCCCACAGGCTGCAAAAAGAAAAAGGATTAAAGCAACGTTTTCTGGCCGACCAGCACCTGGTGAAAAAACTTGACCAGCTGGAACAGAAAAACCAAAAAAAAATTCAAGAACTGTGCAAGGCTGCTGCAAAACTTGATGAAACTGCTCGAAAATATGGTTTACGCACCTGGCTGATTGAGAATCATGAAAACAATTTTATCAAGCTTGGTATGAATAAACTACTACTGCTTTTGAGTTTTCCTGTTTTCGCTTTTGGCTTTATTTTTAATGCTGTCCCATTTATTACTATCGATAAAATTGTACGAAAAAAAGTAAACGACTATGCTTTCTGGAGTTCATTTTTCTTAGTACTTGGATTCACCATTTTTCCCCTATTCTACTTTCTCGAACTATGGGCCGTTTCATGGTTGTTAACTGCAGTATGGCACAAAGTTTTATTCTTATGTTTGTTGCCTTTTACCGGGAAATTTGCTTTTCGTTGGTATATTTTATTGCTCAAAACAACAGGCCGGGCACGACTGCTTTTTCTCCAGGTCTTTAATCCTTCAGTCTGGAGAAATGTAAAGCAGCAACAAGAACAACTTTTTAATGACCTAAATAAAAGTACACGATAATTTCTGGAGACTACTTAATACAAAGACCATGGCCGAAAAACTAAAAGACATCCTGTTTCCGCTGGAAAAAGTTCAGCTTTTTTCAAGAGTTCTAAAAGAAGTTTATCCACCGTTTCAATCGGAAGCTTTTGTTAATGCTGTTTGCGACCAACAATGGCCCGAGCGTGAACTCAAGGAAAAAATGCGACACACCACACTAAGTCTCCACCGTTTCCTTCCTGCCGACTTTAAGGAAGCCATAGCTATTCTGCTTGCTATTGTTCCAAAAGTAAGTGGCTTTGAAGCCATTGTTTTACCCGATTATGTGGAGGTTTACGGACAAGAACATTGGGACATTTCACTTCCTGCTTTGGGAGAATTCACAAAATGTGGCAGTTCCGAATTTGGCATAAGGCCGTTTTTAAATAAGAATACCGAAGCGACCATGAAATATATGCTTGCCTGGGCCGACAGTGACGATTTTAGGGTGCGGCGATTTGCCAGCGAAGGTTGTCGCCCTCGCCTCCCCTGGGCATCAGCAGTACCGGCACTAAAAAAAGACCCCTCGCTTATTCTTCCTATTCTTGAGAAATTAAAGAATGATCCGGAAGAATTTGTGCGAAAAAGTGTGGCCAACAACCTGAATGACATCTCGAAAGATCATCCGGAACTGGTACTTGATTTATGCATACGCTGGCAGGGAATAGCTAAAAACACCAACTGGATTATTAAACATGCCTGCCGTACCTTGCTTAAACAAGGGAATAAAAAAGCCATGCTTTTATTTGGGTTTGCCAATCCGGAATTAATGCAAGTGGAGCAGCTCAATTTTTCAAATTCTTCACCGGCCATTGGCGATGATATCTCTTTCAGCTTTAAGCTGAATTTAGCCACCAAACAAAAGCAAAAAGTTCGCATCGAATACATTGTGCACTATGTAAAAGCAAGCGGAAAAACATCGCCAAAAATATTTCAGATTAAAGAAGTTGAAATGCCTCCGGGCAAGCACAGTATCACAAAAAACCATTCGTTTAAAAACAGGTCTACCCGTAAACACTACCCGGGCCAACACCAATTTGAGATTGTAATTAACGGCGAAAGAAAAGCAAGCGGCTACATCGGGCTGGGTTAATACTTACCGTTATTATGAGAATTGCTGTTTTACATAAAACATGGCACTATTCTTGCATTCTTTTTAAACTTAAAAATTAGTGCCATGAAAACTATTTACCTTATCTGTGCAGGCGCACTGCTACTTCTGTTAAGTGCCTGCAGCGGAGTTCCGCTAACAATTAAAAGTCCCGAGAACAACGACACCTACAACGTAGAATACCTGTTTGAATATGATGGGTGTAAAGTATACCGTTTTTACGATCGTGGCGAATACGTGTACTTCACAAATTGCATGGGCGATGTTACCAGCTTTGCCAAAGACTCAACAAACACCCGAATTGAAAATCATGTTCGTATACTTCCTGAGAATTAAACGGGAAAACAGTACTTCAAAACATCTCCCTGCTTAAAAGCATTTGACTACTGTTAAAAATAAACCATATTGTAAAAAAGTTTGTGCGCACCAATTAATACAAAGCAAAAAAGTCCCGCCACTGGCGAGACTTTTACTGTAAGCAATATAATAACTATACTAGTTTTACATTAACTGCGTTAAGCCCTTTACGGCCTTCTTCCAAGTCAAATGTTACTTCGTCATTTTCTTGGATTTCATCTTTACATCCGCTAACGTGTACGAAATACTCTTTTGTTGATTCTGCATCTTTAATAAATCCAAACCCTTTGGTATCATTAAAGAATTTTACTGTTCCTTTATTCATGATATTTTTAAAAAATTATTGGCCGCAATCTACAACTATTTCTTAAAAAAACATCAGAATTTATACACTGGAGTTCTTTTTTTGATTAAAATATTATATATCTGCCATTTAACCCGCGAGTAAGCTTATAAAATAAGAATTATATTCACCTAACTTTGCTGCAGAGAAGGCAAGATTGGCGTGCTGTAAAAACAAAAAAAGGAGCCTGCAGCTCCTTTTTATATTTTTTCAGATAGAAAATTCATTTCTGAAGAGTCTCTATCTATTTCTTATCCTTTTTTTCTTTGACATCTAATTTCAAACCAAGCTCGTCTAATTGCTCAATGGCAACTACCGATGGCGAATCAATCATCACATCGCGGCCCGAATTGTTTTTCGGGAAAGCAATAACATCGCGAATCGTATCCAATCCGGCAAATAAGGACACCAAACGGTCGAAACCAAACGCAATACCGGCATGTGGTGGTGCACCATATTTAAAGGCATTCATCAGGAAGCCAAATTGTGCTTCAGCCTCTTCTTTTGTGAAGCCAAGCAGGCTAAACATTTTCGACTGCAGTTCAGCATCAAAAATACGAACCGAACCTCCACCTATTTCTACACCATTAATTACAAGGTCGTATGCATTGGCACGCACTTTTCCAGGATCAGTATCCATTAGCTCAATATCCTCTGGTTTTGGCGAAGTAAACGGGTGGTGCATTGCATGGAATCGCTTACTTTCTTCATCCCACTCCAACAACGGAAAATCAACAACCCACAAAGGTTTAAACACATTTTTGTTGCGCAAGCCAAGTTGTTTCCCCATTTCAAGACGCAGCTCTCCAAGTGCATCCAACATGTGTTTTTTATCACCACTCATCACAAGAATCAGATCACCGGCTTGGGCACCGGTCTTTTCTGCCCAGACTTTCAGGTCGTCCTGCGAGTAAAATTTATCAACCGATGATTTGAATGAACCGTCTTCGTTGCATTTCACATAAACCAAACCTTTGGCACCAATTTGCGGACGCTTTACCCAGTTGGTCAATCCGTCGAGTTGTTTACGTGAGTACTCGGCGCATCCTTTGGCACAAATCGCACCAATATATTCAGCCGAATCGAACACCACAAAATCCTTTCCTTTTACGGTTTCGGAAATATCGTTAATCAGCATTTCAAAACGGGTATCGGGTTTGTCCGATCCGTATTTCTCCATTGCTTCAGAATAAGGCATCCATGGGAATTCATCCACTTCTACATTCAATGTTTCTTTGAACATGTGACGGGTTAATCCTTCAAACATTTCAAGCACATCTTTCTGCTCCACAAACGACATTTCGCAGTCGATTTGTGTAAACTCCGGCTGACGGTCGGCACGCAAATCTTCATCGCGGAAACATTTTACAATCTGGTAATAGCGGTCGAAACCGGCAATCATCAGCAATTGTTTGAATGTTTGCGGAGACTGTGGTAATGCGTAAAACTGGCCTTCGTTCATTCGCGATGGCACAATAAAATCACGTGCTCCTTCGGGAGTGGACTTGATTAATACAGGAGTTTCCGTTTCAATAAAATCTTTTGCATTCAGGTAATTACGAACTGCATGTGCCATTTTCGAGCGTAACACCAGGTTATCACGTACAACATCGCGGCGCAGATCGAGGTAACGATATTTCATCCGCAAATCATCGCCACCATCGGTGTCATCCTGAATGGTAAACGGCGGAAGTTCTGCCGGGCTTAACACTTTAATTCCCGACAAAGCGATTTCCACTTCGCCGGTTGGTATATTTTTGTTTTTGCTCTGGCGCTCGCGAACCGTTCCCGTTGCCTGAATCACAAATTCGCGTCCCAACTCCTCAAGCGCTTCGGCAACAGCTTTATCGGTATTTTCGTCAACCACCAGCTGTGTAATGCCATAGCGGTCGCGTAAGTCAACAAAAGTCATGGCTCCCAGGTCGCGGACGCGTTGCACCCAACCGGCCAGAGTTACTTCATTTCCTGCATTCTCAATTCGAAGTTCACCACAAGTATGTGTTCTGTACATGATATCTTTCTTTTATTTACGCCGCGAAAATAGTGATATTTTGGCAATTATACCGGAAACATTTGGCAGCTTTTCAGCGAATTGTGAAGTTAGAACATGTTATTGGAGAATCTTTGTGACAGAAAAGAAAAATTAACCACAAAGTTACTCGAAGAAGACACAAAGTACCACAAAGATTTAGTTACTTCGCAGTAATATTTCTTGATTATGATTGAACCGTTTAACGACGAATATTTTATGAAAAAGGCCTTTACCGAAGCTGTTCGGGCTTTTGAAGAAGGCGAAATTCCGGTTGGAGCTGTGGTTGTATCAAAAGGAAAGATAATTGCACGTGCCCACAACCTTACCGAAACCCTGAATGATGTAACCGCACATGCCGAAATGCAGGCAATTACAGCAGCGGCAAACCTACTTGGTGGCAAATACCTTAACGATTGCATCTTGTATGTTACACTCGAACCCTGTGTAATGTGCGCCGGAGCATTGGGCTGGTCGCAAATTGGCAAAATTGTTTACGGTGCTTCCGACGAAAAACGCGGCTTTAAAAAATATGCCGCCAAGGCACTTCATCCGAAAACGGAAGTGCTTAGCGGTATATTCGAAACCGAGTGTGCAGAATTACTCCAGGAATTTTTCAGAAAAAAACGATAAGCGTTTCTTTACTAATTTACCTCCATGCTTAAACTGCCTTTTCCTGATGTATCAAAAGCTTTAATTTTAACAGTACCGCTAACCGAAACCGGCTCAACGTATTCTGCTGATGTTAAACCGGGTTCAGAACCATCGGTAGTATACCTTATACTTAATCCCGGATAAGTGGAGTTTGCAACAAGCTTTCCATTTTCGATTTTTCCGCCCGGTGCCGGCACCCGATAGTTGTAACCTCCGAGAAAACTTTTTAAACGAGGAAGCTCTTTTTTAGCCAGGGTGTTGGCAAAGATATTCCATTCCGTGTTCCAGCTTTCTTGGCGTTGGCTTGTATTTTCAATGGTTTCCCATTCGCGTTCAGCTGCCCAGGCAGTTTCTGCAAACCCCATAAGTTTTGGTAAAATACGGTACATCAGGTCATCCTCACCATCTTTAATTGTCTCGGCCCAAATTTGCGCCTGTACACCAATAATATTCTTTCTTGCTTCCGGTTTTAATCGCTCAAGTCCGGCATAAGCTTTATCGGTATCCACCTGTTCTCCCATCGCATTTTGCGTAGTGCTTTTAAACACGTCGAAAGGAGCTACCTGCCAGGCATCGCGGGTATTTCCGAAACCTCCCCAATACAAGCCCGGTTCGCGCGGATCTTTGTTGTAGGCCAAATCGAAATAAAAATTGGTAACATTACACATTATAACAGGGTAACCGGCATTGGCCAGTCGGTAAGCTAATTCGGTGTTCGATCCAAGCGTATTCCAGACGTAAGGATATACCTGCAGGTGTGCAAACTCCTGATTTGGATTATAGCGCCCGGTTTCATCTTTTAACAAAGCAACTTCTTCCCAGCCGCCAATTTTTAAATTCTTGCCTTGCAACATTTCAATAATTCGACGAGTTCCGTAAGCCTGTAGGTTTTTGGGATCTTTAAATTCAGGAAATTTCGTCATTAACTCTGCACACATGGGCGATTCGCTCCACGAGCCTTCGGGCACTTCATCGCCTCCCGTATGGATGAAATCGAGTTCTATTCCGGCCTCGGCATAAATTTCAATTACATCATCAACAACCGTTTCATAAAATCGATAGGTTGATTCGCGCGCTACGTTTACAATATTATCGGAGTACCATTGGGCAGACCGATATTTTGACTTTTCCTCAGGATCGATTAAACGAAACTCGTTGGCTTTTTCTTCATCGCCCAGTTCCATGTATTTTTCGTAGCGGGCTTCCATAGCTTTTATGGCTGCCCTTGAATGTCCGGGAAAACCAATCTCGGGAATGATATTAATATGACGCTTTTTGGCATACTGAATAAGCTCTATAAACTCCTGGCGCGAATAAAAACCACTGCCATTACTTTCTTTGGCGTAGGCCGTAGGGCCCGAGCCATAAGCAGGATGCAAGGCATTGGCTGCCTTTGTGGTGTGCCCCCGGTGGCTGCCAACCTCTGTTAATTCAGGTAATTCTTCAATTTCAATACGCCACCCTTCGTCTTCGGTAATGTAAAACAGCAACTGATTGAGTTTATAAAATGCCAGAATATCGATTACTTTTTTTACGGTTTCTATTGATTGAAAATTACGAGAGACATCGAGGTGCATACCTCGGTATGGAAAGCGGGGAGCATCTTTCATGGAGAGCTCCGGCAACGTAACTTCTTGTGATGTACCGTCAAATAATCCGGGAGGCAACAAGGCCACCAGGCTCTGAATTCCGTAAAAAACACCGGCAGCATCAGAACCATATATGCTTACGGATTGATTGGGAAGTACCTGCATTTCGTAGGCTTCGTTTTCAACTCCGTTTACAGTCAATTCTTTAAAACCCAAAAATATACTGTTAGCCATTGGGGCATTCGCTTTTCTGGTAACAAAACTATCTCCAACTATTTTTTGCAACAATTCAGCAAGGTAATTGGCCTCGTTTTCCAATCCTTCAGCATACAGAATCTCAACCGGGTTGCTAATCCTTACTTGCTGCCCTGTTCTCTTATAACTCACCGGGTTGGGCACTAGTGGTAATAACTTATCCTCTTCAAGCTCAAAAAGTTCAGCATTGTTATCAAATTGCCAGGCAGCTGTCGGAATTGGTTCTGCATCAGCACGATGCCTGTTTATTTGCTCGGGTTTATTAAAAGGCAAAACAGCATAGTTATCAACCTCAACAATGGCCTGTTCGTTTCCGCTTTTATCGTAAAAAACAAAATAAGGCCCTACTGCAGCATCGCTCGCTTTTATGTACCATGCCGAACTTTCATATACAATTTCAACTTTTTTGCCCGGCATAAGCTGAAAACCTTCAGTAGGAACTAATTTAAACCAATCGCCACTTATATGCTCAATCCGGGTATTATTATCTGAGGCAATGGGGTCGCGCGGTGCCTGATTATAAAACAAGGCCCAATTGTCTTCAGAAAAAGTATAGGTACTGTTGTTTTCAATAATAAACTTCGCTTTTACTTGCGGAGTTTCGGCATATTCGTTACTGATAACGCCCCACGAAAGATTAATCTGATCAGATGTTGGAGGGGGAGTTGAGCAACTTTGTACAAGCATAATAGCCAATATTATAGAAATTGAAAAGAGAAACTTTCGCATGACAATTTTTTTAATTAAGTTTAACTTTTTAATATTTTTAAAAACGATTTCAAATATATAGAATTAATTTACTAAATCAAATAAACAAAATGGCTGAATTTAAAAGACTTATCTCCCTCGATGCCTTTCGTGGATTTACCATTGCCGCGATGATAATGGTTAACAACCCGGCTACCTGGCGTCATGTTTATCCGCCACTACGCCATGCCGAGTGGAATGGACTAACTCCTACCGACTTAATTTTCCCATTTTTTATTTTTATTGTAGGCGTATCTATTGCCTTGGCCTATACTAAAAGGTTAGATGCAGGTGTTGCCAAAACTCCCATGTACAAAAAGATTATATTCCGGTCGGTTAAAATATTTGCAGTGGGCATTTTGCTGTGGCTTTTCCCCAATTTTAGTTTCGAGGATGTACGTATTGCCGGAGTGCTTCAACGTATTGCCATTGTTTTTTTGGTATGTGCCCTTTTGTTTCTGAATTCGAAATGGAGAATACAGGCCATTGTGGCCGCTAGTTTACTGGTAGTTTACTGGCTTGTTATGATGTTTATTCCTACACCTGGTTACGGACAGGTGATGTTAGAACCCGGGGCAAATATTGCGGCCTGGATTGACAGTAAATACCTGCCGGGCTATCTGTACCAAAAAACATGGGATCCGGAGGGAATATTGAGCACTCTGCCAGCCATTGCTACAGGAATTGCCGGTATGCTTGCCGGGCATTTGGTGCTGAGTAAAACACCTGCCGAACGCAAAATTATTTACCTGTTTTCGTTTTCGTTTTTTGCCTTTGTGCTGGGCTACTTCTGGAATTACATCTTTCCGGTTAACAAAAACATCTGGACCAGTTCTTTTGTATTGGTTACTTCGGGTTTAGCCGGGATGCTTTTGGCAGTAAGTATATTTTTTGTGGATGTACTGGGGCGTACGCGTTTTACAAAACCCGGAATAATTTTTGGGTCGAATGCCATAACGGTTTATGTACTGGCCGATGTTTGGCGTCTTCCGTTTTACACCTGGCAAATAGGCGGAGATAGTTTAAACAACCACTGGATGCAACTTTTCGACAATTTAGGATGGAGTATGGAAATGGGAAGTTTTCTTTATGCTGCAATCTTTATCGGCTTCAATTTTATTCCGGCCTGGATACTTTACAAGAAAAAGATTTTTATAAAACTCTAAAATTGAAAAGGGATAAAAGGTTCCAATCCTTTTATCCCCCTCAAAATATTTTAAAATAAGCGCTTTAAGCTGAACAGTTAACAAGCAATTATTTTCAAGCTTAAACGCCGTATTTTTATTCACTGATTTTAAATCCCACTTTTTTCAGATCGTTCCAAAACCCCGGATACGATTTTGTAATAACCATTGGGTCGTCAATCTGAAGGGCCCTGCCGGCCAATGCCATCGGTGCAAAGGCCAGTGCCATACGGTGATCGTGGTAGGTATTTATTATTGGTTTGTCTTCCTTTTGTTCCTGGTCAATCGTTCCATCCCAGGCCAGTTTTCCATGTTCCGGTTCGGTAATTGCAACGCCGAATTTGGCCAGTTCGTTTTGAAGCGCAGCAATTCGATCAGTTTCTTTAATCTTTAATGTTTTTAACCCTGAAAAAAGAAATGGAATATTTTTAGCCACACACAAGCAAGCCATCGTTTGAGCTACATCGGGATTTTCAATAAAATCAAGCACCAGTCTGTCAGGTTGCCTGTTTTTATTTTTACTTAACAAAACACCATCAGCCTGTTGAGTTGAACTAACGCCAAATTGCTCAAACCATTCAGCAATAGCGGCATCTCCCTGTAAGCTATCCAGCAGTAAATTTTCTACTAACACCTTTCCACTATCAATCATCGCCATAATCTGATACCAGTACGAAGCACCAGACCAATCGGCCTCGCAGGTAAAGTCGCGTGCCAGGTACTTTTGTTCGGGTACAAAAATCTCATTATCATCCCATCGGTACTGAATACCAAACTTAGCCATTAACTCAAGGGTAAGCTTAATGTACGAGCGCGAGGTAATATGGCCTTTCAATTTTAATGTGAGTCCGTTTTCAATTGTTGGTGCAATGAGCAAAAGGGCCGATATATACTGACTCGACACACTTCCATCCAGTTCAAGTGTTTTTCCTTTTAAATGCGAACCAAAAATTTTTAAAGGAGGACAACCTTCAGCTCCCAGGTAATCTATTTTTGCACCCAACTGGCTTAATGCTTCCACCAAAATAGCAATAGGGCGTTGCTTCATTCTTTCGGAGCCGGTTATTTCCCACTCGCCAACAATTTTTGCCAGAAAAGCAGTTAGAAAGCGCATAGCAGTACCCGCATGCCCAATATCAAATTTGTTGGAGTTGGAAAAAAGCGCCGCTTCCAGAACCCGGGTATCATCGCTATCTGATAAATTTTTTATCGGATAAGGACTGTAACTGAGTGCATTTATTATTAAGGCACGATTGCAGATGCTTTTTGATGCCGGTAGTTTAATCTTTCCGTTTATTTCGTTTATTGCTGCAGCTACCTGATAGATCATAGTGTAAATGTGTAAAATTTTATGCCTGCTGTTTTAAAGTTCTTTATAAAAACGGAGTGTATCAAAAATCAGTTCTTTGCTGCAATTTTGATTAATGGCTATCTCTCCAACTCTTGGCAAAAGCGTAAAATTAATTCTTCCCGACTCATTTTTTTTATCATGGGTCATTAAGCGATAAATTTCGTCAAAGTCAGCTTCTTCAATTTCAAACTTACCATAAATCTCCATCATCCAGTTTATCAGTTCATTGCAATCCTGCTGCGGAAAACCACACATTTTTACCGACATAAAGAGTTCTGCAATCATAGCAAAAGCTACTGCATAACCGTGTAAAATTGGCCGGCCTTGTTTCATCGCCATACTTTCGAAAGCATGACCAACCGTGTGCCCAAAATTCAGGGCTTTCCGAATGTTGTTTTCGGTAAGATCGTTGGCCACAAAATGCTCTTTCACATTTACCGAATGACGAATAATCTCCTCAAGGATGTCGTAATCAATCAGCTCGAGGTTAAATTTTTTCAGCTCAGCAAGATGTTCAGGGCTATGAATTAAGCCATGTTTAATCATCTCGGCATAACCCGAAATAAAATTTTCATGGTCAATGGTTTTCAAAAAGTCGGTATTAATAATAACGGCCACAGGTTCCTTAAACACCCCTATTTCATTTTTTAATCCGTTAAAATTAAAACCTGTTTTACCACCAACCGATGCGTCAACCTGCGACAATAAAGTTGTCGGTACATTTAAAAAATCAATTCCGCGTTTAAAGGTACTGGCTGCAAAACCGGCTAAATCAGTAAGCATACCGCCGCCAATATTAATAAGCAAGGATTTTCTGTCGCCTTCATTTTCAGAAAGAAACTGCCAAATCGTTTCAACCGATGCAATTTTTTTATTGTGCTCTCCGGCTGGTATCACAACCTTTTTAATGTTGTTACTCGTCAGAAAGTCTTCCATTCCTGTTATCCAAAGTTTATCAACATTTTCTTCGGTGGCCAAAAAAACCTTCCCTTTTGGGTAGTTATCAATATACGGCTGAAGCGCTTGCTTCAACTTTCGGCTATAAATAATTTTAGAGTAAATTTTTGAATTTCCCATATGTAGCTGCTAAATTGCGTTAAAGTTACAATAAAATTGGCTTGGCGTTTTTTTAACGCGTTTCCGCCCATCAGTTTTAGATATTTAATAACGAAAGATGACGATTAAGAATCCGGCAGAAGTTTCAAAAATTAAAAAAATATTTTTCCTCGTAAGCATTGTAATTGCCCTGGGCATTTTGGCATTGTTTTTACTCGATAAGGTAATGTTTGCGCTTATCGGGCTTGGCGTTTTTTCGTTATGGTACCTGTTTTTTCATGTTGCCGACTACCAGTATATTGAATTTTACGATGACGAGGCTAAAATTGTACTGCACTACTACAAGGCCATAAGTTTTGGTGGCAAAGCCTACCACTCCATCGAATTCCCTAAAAACAGGTTACGTAAAGTTGTGTTCGAAAATTCTTTTTTCGGGCAGCTCACCGATCTTACAATTATTATAAAAACCAAAAGAGGTGTTGCCGAATATCCTTCGGTAAGCTTAGCCGGCTTAAAACTCTCCGACCGCAAACGCATTCAAGAATCTTTAAACTCAATTCTAGGTATATAAATCAGATCTCCCTGCACTTATGAATAACGATTTAAAATACAAACTGGCCTTGTCGATGCTTCCGGGTATTGGCGGAATACTTGCGCGCAACCTTGTGGCCTACATCGGAAGCCCCGAGGGCGTATTTTCCCAGTCGGCAAAAGCCCTTACAAAAGTGCCGGGCATTGGCCAACTGTATGCCAAACAAATAAAAAACAGCAATATTCTGCCCAAGGCTGAAAAAGAACTGGAGTACATCGAACGAAATGGAATTGGTGTTCATTTTTACACGGACGCCACTTACCCACGTCGACTAAAAAACTGTGTTGACGCCCCGCTTATTATTTACACCCGGGGAAATATGAACCTCGATACAGAGCGGGTTATTAGTATTGTTGGAACAAGAAATGCCACAGCTTACGGAAAATCGCTGGTTGAAACGTTGTGCAGCGAGTTTGCCGCGCGAAATTATAAAATAGTAATTGTAAGCGGCCTGGCTTATGGAATTGATATACAAGCACACCGATCGGCACTAAAGCACAACCTTCCTACCGTTGGGGTAGTTGCCCACGGGCACGATATCCTTTACCCGGCAATACACAAAGATACGGCCAGAAAAATGCTTGAAACCGGTGGAATAATTACAGATTTCCCAAGCGGTTCAAAAATAGACCCATCGAATTTTTTAAAACGAAACCGCATTATTGCCGGCCTTGCCGATGCAACAATCGTTGTTGAATCGGCAAAAAAAGGCGGCGCACTGGTCACTGCTGATATTGCTTCCTCGTACAATCGCGATGTGTTTGCCTTTCCGGGGCGTTCTGGCGATCCATATTCCAAAGGCTGTAACCAGCTTATTCGGAGAAATGGTGCTACACTAATTGAAGACATCGATGACCTGGAATATTTCATGGGTTGGGAAAAAGGTGATAAGACCGACGCTGTTCAGTCAAGTTTATTTGTTGATTTGAACCCCGAAGAACAAAAAGTTGCCGACCTTTTAAAAGAAAAAGGTGAACTTTTTATCGATCAGATTTCTGCCGAGCTACAACTGCCTGTAAGCCGGGTTTCTGCCATGATGCTTAACCTGGAGTTTAAAAACGTTTTGACAGCTTTACCGGGCAAAATGTATAAATTAAGATAAGTTGACTTAATTTTCTAATTTTGCACCCAAACAATATTTCCTGAAGCAATTTAACGGGCACGCAGAATCATTAATTCTTTAGTCCATAAAATTTTTGAGTAAAGGAAATAAGCAATTCTTTTTAAAATGAAAAAAACTTTTGAGCAATTAAAAGTTGCAAAATCAATACTAAAAGCGCTTGATGATATTGGGTTTGATACACCAACACCAATTCAGCAAAAAGCTATCCCAATGATTAATTCGGGAGCAAATATTGTTGGCGTTGCGCAAACCGGCACCGGAAAAACGGCTGCCTATTTATTACCATTACTTACCAAGCTTAAAAAGCCAGAAGGAATAGATCCACGAGTGGTAGTTCTTGTACCAACGCGTGAGCTCTCCATTCAGGTTGGCGAAGACATTGAAGAGTTAACAAGTTACTCGGAACTGCGTCATGCAGCAGTATTTGGGGGTATTGGCTGGACAAAACATGCGGCTTTACTTGAGCCGGGTATTGATATTTTGGTAGCCACCCCCGGGCGCATGTGGGATTTATACCAGTGCGGGGCTTTGCGTTTGAAAAAGGTGAAATACCTGGTAATTGATGAAGCAGACCGCATGCTCGACATGGGCTTTATGCCCCAGCTACGTCAGTTACAGGAAATACTGCCAACACGCAGACAGAACTTACTTTTTTCGGCAACTTTTTCTGAGAAAATTGAAAAATTAGCAGAAGAATTTCTTGACCACTTCGAGAAACTGGAAGTTGCACCTTCAGCCACACCGGTTAATTTGGTTACCCAAACCTGTTACCGGGTACCCAACTACCGCACAAAACTTAACCTGATTAAACACCTGCTTCATGACGAGGAGAAGTTTACCCGCGTTATTATTTTTGTAAAAACAAAAGAACACGCCGAAGGAGTTTACAAGGTGGTGCAACGAAAAGCAGAAGGCGAAAAACGTATTTTACACTCGAATAAAGGACAAAATGCGCGTATTAACTCCATTCAGGCATTTAAAAGTGGCGAGGTACGGATATTAATAACCACCGATGTTTCGGCCCGAGGGATGGATGTAAGCCAGGTTAGCCATGTAATTAACTTTGATTTGCCCAACGATTACGACGATTACATTCACCGGATTGGCCGTACTGCACGTGCCGGAAATAAAGGCGATGCCATTACCATGATTGACCCCGCTGCCGAATGGCACTGGAAAAAAATAGAATCTTTAATGCGCGAGCAAATAAAGCTTCAGGAGCTGCCTCAAGAAGTGGAAGTTGTAGAGTCGGAATTTAAAGAAAGCCAGGATATGCTGCGCGAAATTGACCGCCAGCGAAAGGTTGACGATCCTACCTTTCAAGGAGCTTTTCATCAGAAAAAGAGAAAAGGCTCATCAAAACGTTCGTTCGAAGACAAATTTTCCCGAACAAAGGCACGCCAGAAAAGAAAGAAGCGACGGAAATAAAATACCATAAAGTTGATACAAAAAAAGGGAAGCATCTGCTTCCCTTTTTTTGTATATCAATTCTTTGAATTATCGTTCTACTCTTTGACGCGATGAATAGTTAATGTTTAGTGCAGCCGATTTACGCAGTTCCTGCTTTACATCGTTTACAATACCCATTTTTGTATTCTCATCAATTTTTAACGAAGTCACCATAAACGGTTGTTCTGCTTCATCTCTGGCTTCCCGTTCAGCAATAATGTAATCTTGTACATCACCAACTGTCGAAAATTGGTCGTTCAACTGAATACGCGGGGCCTTACCAAACGTTTTCTGAAACGCCGGTAGTGGCTCACCAATATAAATGTAACTCACTAAAGATTTCTTTTCAAGTTTGCTAAGCTCGGTAGCTTCAGGCAAACGCATTTTAACCTTTAGAGTTACTTCACGCATTGTTGTACTAACCATAAAAAAGAACAGAAGCATGAACACGATATCAGGCAACGATGCCGTTGAAATCGGAGGTAATTCCTTACCATCATTTTTTCTAAACTTGCTCATAATCTATTCCTTTAAATTTTACCTTTTGGTTCAGCTTCCGAAATTCTCGACGGGTAGATTTTTCTGATGGCATCTTGTTGATCATCTTCCAAATCTTCGTAAGATTTTCCAAACTTCGTTTTAGCCAACTCGTCTCTTAATTCATTAATGGCAGCAACCAGTTCGTTTTGAACAGCGAGATAGGTTCCGTATTGAGTATCTAAATCGTTTCGCAGCGAGATTACCCCTTTGGTTACCATTACTTCGCCGAAGTAAGGTAATTCTGCAGGTTCTTTCTCGGGCAGGTTTTCGTCGTTGTATGGGTTTGCCATAAACTCTTTTGCCCTTTCGCGCAGATTCTCAATTTGTTCGTAGTCTCCTTCAACCAACAGGTCGTTGTTCTTATTTACAAGAACTACGAAAACGTTACGCTCATTAATTTGCGTATCATCATCCTCCAGTTGTTCCGGAGCCCATTGCGGAAGTTTTCTTCGAAGACCGCTGTCAACGTCCATCGTGGTTGTTACCAGGAAGAAGATCAGCAACATAAATGCAATATCTGCCAAAGATGCTGCCGGTATCTCAGGTATTTTCTTAGCCATAACTTTTTCCTGTTTTTTTTACCACGATTAAACTTATCTAAACAAACGCATTACTGAAGAAGATGCAACGGCCAAAACTGCCAATCCTAAAAGGATA
Organism: uncultured Draconibacterium sp.; assembly: GCF_913063105.1. Classification (GTDB taxonomy): domain Bacteria; phylum Bacteroidota; class Bacteroidia; order Bacteroidales; family Prolixibacteraceae; genus Draconibacterium. Next base: position 33,678 of record NZ_CAJXYQ010000023.1, read on the forward strand.
TAAACTGCATATAATCCAGTATCTACCAATTTTGCTACACTCTCATTTAAGGTTCCGTCGGCAATAAATTTATCTACACCAACAAATTGTGGAATTTCAGGTGAAGCCAACATATAGGCCAGTAAGGCCACAACGCCCATAAATCCGAGAGAAATAATCCCTGCTTTTGCAGCTTTTTTATCGGTGAACATGTGAAACAATCCTGATAGAACTGCAACACCTGCACCAATAGCTACAAGTATGTAACCCCATACCAAGTTGGAATTAATCCAACTTCCCATCACAGGATCAGTATCTACTTCACTAATGTTTACAAATAACGAAACAAGAAGAATGGTAGAAACGATGATAAGAGCCCATAGTATAATAGTAACTATTTTTGCTGATTTACCCATTTTTCTTTACTCCTTATTTTTTCATGTTATGTTTTACCAACAAGTCTAACAACGAAATAGAAGCATCTTCCATGTTGTTAATAATGCTGTCGATTTTTGCTACACAGTAGTTGTAGAAAATCTGTAGGATAATTGCTACTACAAGACCTGTTACAGTTGTAATAAGTGCTACTTTAATACCACCAGCCACAAGAGAAGGGCTAATGTCACCTGCTACTTCAATAGCATCAAAAGCGCCAATCATACCGATTACTGTACCCATGAAACCAAGCATAGGAGCCAACGCGATGAAAAGTGCAATCCAGCTTAATCCTTTTTCCAAAAGACCGGCTTGAACACCACCATAAGAAATAACTGTTTTTTCTACTACATCAATTCCGTGATCGAAACGGTCAAGTCCCTGGTAAAAAATACTTGCAACAGGACCACGAGTGTTACGACATACGTCTTTTGCAGCTTCAACACCACCATTTTCTAAAGCTTCTTCAACTTTAGCCAACAATTTTTTAGTGTTGCTTGTTGCAAGGTTAAGGTAAAGAACTCTTTCAATAGCAAAAGCAAGACCCAAAATAAGGGCTACTAATACGAATGACATGAAAGCAGGATCACCTTCGATAAATTTTTGTTTTAATTGGCTGTGAAGCGATTTTCCTTCTTCTGCAGCGGCAGCAGCTTCTTCTTCAGCAATTGCTGCAGGAGTTTCTTCTACGGCTGGTTCTACTTGTTCAGTAGCAGTTTCTGTTGCAGCTGCTTCTTCTTCCTGAGCAAGCGCTACGTTTGACGCCATAAAAAACAGCATCCCAAATACGGCTATTAACGCGAATAGTCTTTTCATAATTGATTTGAATTTTTAATTAATAATCTCTTTGAATTTGTTTTTGTATTGCTTTTAAATATAAATTCCTTTTTCCTACAAAAAACATGCCCTAAAATGCATATCCTTTAATTCACAAGAACGGCTCATTTTTGCGGAGAGAGAGGGATTCGAACCCTCGGTACCCTCTCGGGTACACACGCTTTCCAGGCGTGCCAGTTCAGCCACTCCTGCACCTCTCCAATATTATTTTACGTGGCTCCCCAAAAATGAGGGGTGCAAATTAATAAAAAATTGCGAAAAAAAAACTTTGCTATTCACTAATTTCCCCACGCAAACTTTTATTCAGATACATTTTAATTTCCGCAGGTTTTAAGCCTTGCCCAAGCAAAAACATAAGCTTTGTAATAGCGGCTTCGGTGGTCATATCTTTGGCCGAAACAACACCTGCATTCAACAACTCTACACTTGTTTGATATTGACCCATAACTACCTTGCCTCCCTGGCATTGGGTAACATTTAACACCACCACTCCACGCTTAATTGCTTTTTTTATACAGTTTATCAACCATCTCGAGGTAGGCACATTACCCGATCCAAAGGTTTCTAAAACAATACCCTTTAAACCCGGAGTGTTTAATACCGAATTAAATACATTTTGATTGATTCCCGGAAATATTTTCAGAATTACAACATTGTCATCAAAGTCGGTATTTACTTTTAGTATCCCTTTATTTTCCGGATAATAAATAAATTCGGTACTGTATTTTATATCAATTCCAGCCACTGCCAGCTCCGGATAGTTAACCGAACGGAAGGCGCTGAACAATTCCGCATCGCGTTTTAATGTACGATTTCCCCGGTATAACTTAAAATCGAAATAAACACATACCTCTGGCACAATACTAATGTTGTTTTGTTTTGCTGCGGCAATTTCCACGGCTGTTATCAGGTTTTCCTTGCCGTCGGTTCTAATCATTCCTATTGGCAGTTGAGACCCGGTAAGAATGATTGGTTTGTCGAGATTTTCAAACATATAACTTAAGGCCGATGCTGTATAAGCCATGGTATCAGTTCCGTGTAAAACAACAAAACCATCGTATGCATTGTAATGGCGTTCGATAGTTTTTGCAATCTTTATCCAGGTTATCGGATTCATGTTTGATGAATCGAGGGCCGGATTAAACGTGATGGTTTTAATAATAAAATCGAACTTCTTGAGCTCCGGTACCACTTCCTGAATTTTTTCGAACTTCACCGGAATCAGCGATCCGTTTTTAGGATCCTGAACCATACCAATAGTACCTCCGGTGTAGATAATTAAAATAGAAGTTTTTTTGCTTGTTTTTTTGATCATTACCTTTTTATAAAATCGGCATGCAAGTTATTAAATTCCAAATAAATTACGGGCATTGGTTGTGGTAATTTCAGCAATACGGGTAAGCGGCAAACGATATACCTCGGCAACTTTCTGGGCTACATGAACGAGATAAGAACTCTCGTTTCGTTTTCCTCTCTTGGGAACAGGAGCCAGGTAAGGAGAATCGGTTTCCAACACCAGGCTATGAGGGTCGATAGTTGTGAGTACTTCGTCCAGCTTGCTGTTTTTAAAAGTAACTACTCCGCCTATGCCTAAAAAGAACCCGAGCTCTGTTATTTTTTCAGCCTCCTCTTTTGTGCCTGTAAAGCAATGAAAAATCCCTTTTAATGTTCCGTCTTGCTCCTCGCTAACAATTTTATAGGTTTCTTCAAATGAGTTTCGCACATGCACAACAACTGGCAAATTCAATTTTTTGGCCATACGAATTTGATAACGAAAGGCCTCTTTTTGCTCTTTTTCATACTTGCTTTCCCAGTATAAATCGATACCTATCTCGCCGATACCATAAAATTTTCGTCGTTGCAACCAATAATCAATGGCTTCAAGTTCTTCCTGGTAATCTTCTTCAACCGAGGTTGGGTGCAAGCCTATCAAAGGAAAACACATGTGCGGATACGCATCAGAGAGGTCGAGCATATGCTTTATTGATCCTGAATCGATATTCGGCAATACAATTCTTTTTATTCCGCTTTCGTAAGCTCTTTGAAGTGCCTCGTCTCTATCGTGAATAAAATCTTCCGAATATATATGTGAATGCGTATCTATAAACATTTATCTAAACTTATTCTGTTTGTTTTGAAGAGCTGTTTCTCAACTGTCTTTACTGTTAATCTTTGGCTTCAGAAACAGTTTTACTGATAAAACAAGAAATATGCTAATAAAATTTTCGACAAATGTAAAAAAGTGTTTTTGGCTTACAGCTAAATTAACTTTACCTAAAAATTAAATTTAACATTACCTGCTGAACATATTTTCACCCCGATAAAATTTAGCACAAAAAAATCCATCCGAAAACCGGATGGATTTTACATATTTTACTACAAGTGATTGATTAAACCACACCCTGTGCCAGCATTGCTTCTGCTACCTTAACAAAGCCACCCACATTGGCACCTTTAACGTAATTTACTTTGGGGCCATTTTTACCATACGACACACAGGTTTCGTGAATGGCCTGCATAATTACTTTTAAACGTGCATCTACTTCTTCGCGGGGCCAGTTAATTCGCATACTGTTTTGCGACATTTCAAGTCCTGAAACGGCAACTCCCCCGGCATTAACGGCTTTTCCGGGAGCATAATCCATTGCCTCGCTTAAAAAGTCCACAGCGTCTGCCGTGCAGCCCATATTTGAAGCTTCGGCTAATAATTTGCATCCATTTTTAGCAAGCACCTTTGCATCTTCAAGATTTACTTCATTCTCGGTGGCGCAAGGCATTGCCAAATCAACCGGCACCTGCCACGGACGTTCACCGGCAATAAATTCAGCACCAAACTCTTCGGCATAAGGTGCAACAATATCATTATTTGTTGCGCGCAGCTCAAGCAGGTATTCTACTTTATCTCCGGTAATTCCTTCTTTGTCGTAAATATAACCATCGGGGCCAGAGATTGTTACAACCTTTCCTCCCAACTCGTTTATTTTTGTAATAGCTCCCCACGCAACATTTCCAAAACCTGATACAGAGATCGTCTGCCCTTCAATATCTTTACCTATTCGGTGTAACATGTGCTGAGCAAAATAAACCGCACCAAACCCGGTTGCTTCCGGCCGAATCAAACTTCCTCCCCAGGCCAAACCTTTACCGGTTAACACCCCGGTAAATTCGTTTTTTAGTCGTTTATACTGGCCAAACAAATAGCCTATTTCGCGTCCTCCAACACCAATATCGCCGGCTGGCACATCGGTATTAGGGCCTATATGACGATAAAGCTCACTCATAAAGCTTTGGCAAAAACGCATAATTTCACCGTCAGACTTTCCTTTTGGGCTAAAATCGGATCCGCCTTTACCTCCACCCATTGGCAATGTGGTTAAACTGTTTTTAAAGGTTTGTTCGAAGCCTAAAAACTTTAATATACTTAAGGTTACACTGGCATGAAATCGCAATCCTCCTTTATACGGCCCCAGTGCCGAATTAAACTCCACCCGGTAACCGCGGTTAATTTGAACCTCTCCACGATCATCGACCCAAGGTACACGAAACATAATCACACGCTCGGGCTCTACCATACGTTCTAATATTTTTGCTCGTTGGTAACGTGGATTTTTACCATAAAAATCCCAAACTGATGTGATTACCTCTTCAACCGCCTGGTGAAATTCATTTTCCCCCGGAGTTCTTCTCTCTAAGTTTGCGATGAACTCATTTATATCTGTTTTCATACTGTTAGTTTTAATCGGAAATCCGATGTTAACATTTAAACCGCCGCCGATCTGCTTCGATTTTAAATAACACGATAAAGGTAGGGAACTTAACAAGGAAATTACAAACAAAAAGAAAAGATTCAGCCCTCTTGCTAAGTATTGTCTTTCAGTGCATTACACCCAAACCAAAAGATGTTACAAAACACCCTCTGACAGAAATCAGGAAATTGAACCTCATAGCGTAAAACACCTTATAAACAGTCGATTGTAAGCACAACAGGGCAATTCAATTTCAATCCAGAATTTGTCGAATATTTCACTATATAACTTTTAATATTTTTAAGGGATTTTGCTTACAAACTGAAAAACGAAACGAATTTCAGGAATTCTGTTCGTTATGCTCCGAAGCCATACATCTCCCAATCGTTGCTTTTTCTAAATAACAGACAAAAAACAGGACAAAAAAAAAGCTCTTCCCAAACGAGAAGAGCTTTCATTTATTTTTTGAGCTGATTATTACATCATACCGCCCATGCCACCCATTCCAGGAGCACCGCCCATTGGAGGCATCGCAGGAGCATCTTCTTTTTCTTCAACAATTACTGTTTCTGTAGTTAAGAACATTCCGGCAATTGAAGCTGCATTTTCAAGTGCAACACGTGTTACTTTTGCAGGATCGATAACACCAGTTTCGTACAATTTCTGGTATTCATCAATGCGGGCATTGTAACCATAATCGCCTTCACCATCTTTTACATTCTGAACAACAACAGCACCTTCTTTACCAGCATTGGCAACAATCTGGCGCAATGGCTCTTCAATTGCACGTTTAACGATTTCAACACCGGTTGTTTCGTCGTCGTTGTCCCCTTTTAAGTCTTCCAGCGCAGCAATTGCACGTACCAAAGCAACACCTCCGCCAGGAACAATTCCTTCTTCAACGGCAGCACGGGTTGCGTGCAATGCATCGTCAACGCGGTCTTTTTTCTCTTTCATTTCAACTTCTGAAGCAGCACCAACGTAGATAACTGCAACACCACCGGCCAATTTAGCCAAACGTTCTTGCAGTTTTTCTTTGTCGTAGTCAGAAGTAGTTGTTTCCATTTGAGTCTTAATCTGGTTAACACGAGCCGCGATTGCACCTTGTTCGCCAGCACCATTTACTACTGTTGTATTTTCTTTATCAACAGTAATTTTTTCGCACTGACCTAACATTTCAATTGTTGCTTGCTCCAGCTTCATTCCTTTTTCTTCAGTAATTACTGTACCGCCTGTAAGGATCGCAATGTCTTCCAGCATTTCTTTTCTGCGGTCGCCAAAACCAGGAGCTTTAACAGCACATACTTTTAACGAACCACGCAGACGGTTAACAACCAAGGTTGCCAGGGCTTCACCATCAACATCTTCAGCAATAATCATTAACGGACGACCTGTTTGTGCAGTAGCTTCCAATACAGGAAGTAGGTCTTTCATTGTACTGATTTTCTTATCGTGGATCAGAATGAATGGATTTTCAAGATCTGCCACCATTTTTTCAGCGTCGGTTACAAAGTAAGGAGAAAGGTAACCACGGTCGAATTGCATACCTTCAACAACGTCAACGTAAGTATCTGTTCCTTTTGCTTCTTCAATGGTAATAACACCTTCTTTGTGTACTTTTTTCATTGCTTCAGCAATTAATGCTCCAATTGTTGCATCGTTATTTGCTGATACTTTTGCTACTGATTCGATTTTTGCATAGTCGTCGCCAATAGTTTGTGCCTGAGCCTTAATGCTGGCAACAACAGCTTCAACAGCTTTGTCGATACCACGTTTCAAATCCATTGGATTAGCACCGGCTGTTACGTTTTTTAAACCAACGTTAACAATGCTTTGTGCTAAAACTGTTGCAGTAGTAGTACCGTCACCAGCATCGTCGCCTGTTTTGGAAGCTACTTCTTTTACCATTTGAGCACCAAGGTTTTCGTAAGCGTCGCTCAATTCTATTTCTTTCGCAACAGTTACACCGTCTTTAGTAATCTGAGGTGCACCAAATTTTTTCTCGATTACAACGTTACGCCCTTTAGGACCTAAAGTTACTTTCACGGCATTAGCCAGTTGATCAACACCACTTTTAAGCAAATCGCGTGCTTCAATATCGAATTTAATTTCTTTAGCCATCTTTTCTGATTTTTACTTTTTTCTAAATTAGTTAATGTATAAAACGTCAGATTGAGACATCAATAGATAATCTGTACCATCAATATTCAATTCAGTTCCCGAGTATTTTCCGTAAAAAACAACATCGCCAACTTTAAGTTCCATTGGCTCATCTTTTTTATCTGTACCTACCAATACCACTGTGCCAACTTGTGGTTTTTCTTTTGCTGAATCAGGAATAATGATTCCACTTACTGTCTTTTCTTCTGCCTCCTGTGGTTGAACCAGGATTTTTCCAGCAAGAATTTTACCTTTTAAATCTGCCATTTTGTTTTAGTTTTTTATGATTAAATATTTTTTACTTTTTAACGCACACTTTATTACATATTTTATGCCAAGCAACAAAACTTGTTTATGCATTTTAAAACCTGGACAAAATTGCATTTTTGCACACAAAACACCCCACAAAACACTTTACTAACACCTGAAATACTGACAATTACATCATTGTCAGAAACTCTGCCATGCTGACAGAATATTTTCCCTTTTTTACACCTGCACCAATTAATAAGACTAAATAGTATTTTATAACTGCTTTTTCGAAACCATTCCTCGTCAATCATCGTAAATTCAAAAGTCGGAAAACAAGAGCCAGTACCCCGGGACCAATAGAAACATTTAAACTAAAAGCCATGAAACTCAAGAAATTACTATTAATTGGGGTAGTATTACTACCTATGTTAGCCTGCGATGAACCAGACACTAGCTATTTAACAGAAACAAATCTGGTTATTGACATTCCCATAACAGCGCACCTGTCGACATTTAATGAAAACGCAAACCCTGCCATTGAAAATTATGACTTTAATGGTATTGGCATTTTTTGTTTAAGGTATAGCAATGAACTAAAGGGTTGCCCCGGAGACATCATGCAAATAATTCCCGGCACCGGCTCTACCCTTTCGTTTGAGTGGTTAAAAAGTAGCGAGACCATTAAAAAGTTGCAGTTAAACATTTCTTACAAAACACAAGGCGAATCATTGTATGCCAAAATTAAAACGGTTGACCTTTTACAGGCAGGCAGTTCCTTGCACAACACCAACAAATCTGTAAATTTAGACGATATTCTTGCTCCGCTAATCAACCGCTTAAATGAAAATCCCAGGTATTATATTTCAATTCAGGTAAACGGAACAGCAAATTTCAATATCAACAAAAATGCAGAAGTTAGTATCCCCATGCTCATTGAAACTGAATATCATGCCCCACGGTTTACTCTTTAGAAAAGGGCTGGCCTTTTGATATTCTTAACTATTGTTTCACTCGGTAAAAGGTAGAAGCAAAAGCAAAAAGCCATTTTTTTACGCTTTAGTTTTATGTAGTTAATGAATTGACTTTGAGCCTCATTTTATGTAACTTTATTGGAAATACTTCAAACCATAAACAAATGGATGCAAAAAAAACAATGGCCAATCATAGTTTTGATATGTTAGCTACATCAGGGGAATTTATGCAAATGATTCTGAATAATATTACCAGCTGTGTTTTGTTGCTTGATAAAGACATGAAATTACAGGCCTTTAACGATGTTCTGAAAACTATTTTCTCGAACAAAGCAGATGAAGATATTTTATATCTGCTTTGCGGAGAAGCTATTGGCTGTGCCTATCAGATTGAAGAAGCAAAAGATTGCGGCAAAACATCAAAATGTTGCACCTGCGAGTTGCGTCTTTCTGCATTTGATTCCTATCTAAACAACACGATAGTATACAAACAACATATTCAACGGCCGTTTTTCAATAAAAAAGGAGAGCGGGAAATGAAAGATCTTCAGTTTTCAACACGACATTTCTATTTTCGAAACGAAAAATACATTATTCTGATTATTGATGATATAACTAAAAGAATAACTTCCGTAGAAAAAGAACAAACACTAAACAAAAGTGACTAACAGCTTCAGTATATTGAAATAAAAAAGCCGTTCGTACTGAACGGCTTTTCCTATGTAATAAGAAAACTTTTCTAATTAATTATCACCACCTTCATCCTCGCTTGCAGGCGTTTCTTCAGTTGCTGCCGGAGGCGTGGTTGGGAATGTAGGAACCTGTGTGGGATCTACGGCTGTTTCAATTTGCTCCTGAACACGGCTTTGGTCAATACCAGCTTCTTCACGCGGAATAAACCCGGATCCAATCACCGAAAGAAATAAAAGAGCTGCTGCTAAAACCCACGTACCTTTTTCTAGAAAATCGGTTGTTTTACGAACACCCATTACCTGGCCTGACGACTGAAAATTACTGGCAAGGCCTCCACCTTTTGAGTTCTGTACCAAAACAATCAGCACTAAAAGGATACACACGATAAATATTAAAACAGTGATTAAAATATACATCTTCGTCTAATTATTATTCTTTATTAATTCAATTTCTTTAATACGGCCTGCAAAGTAAACACTTTTTTCCGGATATTTCAAACTTAATTTTTGATAGGCTTCCAAAGCCTTATCGTAGTTTTGCTGTTGAAAATATATGGAAGCTAAGGTTTCGCTAACCAGCTCATCATCTTCCTGCACCGACCGCTCTACAAAATACTTATTATCAACGCCTTTGTCTATATCTGTTTTTGCTTTATTATTTTTTATCCGGGGTTCTCCTGATGACAGAAATTTATCAATTAACGAATTATCCGACATCAGCTCGGGCTCTCCTTCCAACTCATAACCAGCCAAAACACTTTTATTCTGCTCAACTTTAAAGACTTGCCCAATTTCATCATTTAAATAGCGGAAAAGTACCTTTCTGCTGGGTACCATAACAGCTACCTTTTTTAAAACCGATTGAAACTCATCGGCCTCAACAATTTTAAGGTTTTTAAGATAGAGCAACCACCCGGCAGTAAACCAAGGATAATCAGATATAAGCTGTTTCAAGCCATCAAGCGTTTCGTGGTTTAATGCTTTCGCATCAGCTACAATTGAATAAAATTGCTCTTTTTCCATCTTACCAGTTTGCAATGGTTGCATTAAAGATATCCTCAGTTAGTTTATCTATAATTTCGACACTCAGTTCTTCTTCAACCGAACTGATAGCAAGGTTACTGTCAAAGTCTTCGTATGCCGAGAAGGTTTGTTCAAAATCATCCTCGGGGACCTTATGGTTCGTATACTTCACCTTTATTGATATGGTAAGGCGCGTTTGTGCCGAAATATCCTCTTTCTGGATCGACATGGGTTTAAATTCGTAACCTGTTATCTGCCCTTCAAATTCAATATCTCCATTTTCCGACAGTTCGTTTAGCGAAGTTTGCCTGGTAAGTTTTTCGCGCAACTCCTCGGTAAAACTCTGGCTGAGTGTTGGATTAATTAAACGTGCCCGGTTTGGAAAATAATACACCGTAAAGGTTTTTACTTCAGGCGAAAGATTGGCTCCGGTAAACGAATAACTTACCTTGCACGAAGGGGCAATAGCGCCAACCAGGCCGGCTAGTACAACAATAAACAATAGTTTCTTCAGCATATCTTATCCCTTAATATCGTATTCTTTTATTTTTCGGTACAATGTTCGCTCCGAAATACCTAACTCTTGCGCAGCGTATTTTCGTTTACCGCGATGTTTTTCAAGCGCCTTTTTAATGAGCTCAATTTCTTTATCGGCCAAAGAAAGCGATTCTTCCACAAATTCTTCGGTATCTTGTATGTTATCTTTATCAACCGAGGTTATATGAATAGGGTTCGGTGCCGAATCCTTTGCCACATAATTGCCATCGGCAGTATCATAAAGGTTACGAATAATTTGAGCCTGGTCTCCGGAAATGGGTGCATCGCGGTTTTCCATTAAATCCAAAACCAGCTTTTTTAAGTCATTCATATCATTCTTCATGTCAAAAAGAACTTTGTACAAAATCTCGCGTTCATTGGCAAACGACTTGTTTTCATCCTGCCGCGAAAACAAAGCAGGTAAGTTTGTCCCGCCTTCAAATGGCAGGTACGGACTTAATGCTTCGGCTGTAATTTCGCGTTCTTGCTCAATAATTGATATTTGCTCTGTAATATTCTTTAGCTGACGAATATTTCCGGGCCAGCGAAAATTAACCAGAGCTGTTCGGGCATCATCTGCCAAACGCACTGGTGGCATCCGGTATTTCTCGGCAAAATCGCGGGCAAACTTCCTAAATAACAAAACAATATCATCAGGCCGTTCGCGCAATGCCGGAATGGCAATAGGCACCGTATTTAGTCGATAGTAAAGATCTTCTCTGAATTTTCCTTCGTCAATTGCCTTCGGTATATTTACATTGGTAGCCGCAATAACCCGCACATTGGTTTTAATTACCTGCGATGACCCAACTTTAATAAATTCGCCTGTTTCCAAAACCCGTAGCAGCCTCACCTGCGTTGATAATGGCAACTCGCCTATTTCATCCAGAAAAATAGTACCTCCGTCAGCTTCCTGAAAATATCCTTTTCTGTCAGCCAATGCTCCCGTAAAAGCGCCTTTTTCGTGACCAAACAATTCCGAATCGATTGTTCCTTCCGGAATAGCTCCGCAGTTTACAGCAATATATTTTCCGTGTTTTCGGCTCGAGAACTGATGAATGATCTGTGGAAATATCTCTTTTCCAACCCCACTCTCGCCGGTTACCAGCACCGACAAATCGGTTGGAGCAACCTGAACTGCAACTTCAATTGCACGGTTCAAACCGGCAGTATTTCCTATTATTCCGAATCTTTGTTTTATTGTTTGTATATCCATAATGTATTCAGTCAACAGGGTGCAAATTTACAATTTTTCGCCTGCAATGACAGAAAGTCAGTTACAATTAAGTTTTTTTAGTTTTTATTCGGCATAAAGAATTCCTGGTTCTACGAATTAATATATTGTTTGCTAAAATGAAAAATTTTCGGGGATTGTTATCTTTGAAGCCTCATACTTTTGAGACTTCTGAAAATTTATTTCGGAAACAAAAACAAAACCGCTTCGCTATGAATTTTATAGGAATAATACCGGCCCGTTATCAATCCACCAGATTTCCGGGAAAACCACTGGCAATAATTAAAGATAAACCCATGATTCAGTGGGTTTATGAAAATGCATCAAAAGCATTGCCGTATGTTTGCGTGGCTACTGACGACGATCGTATTTATACCACAGTAAAAGCATTTGGCGGAGAAGTAGTAAAAACATTGCCATCGCACCAAAGTGGTACTGACAGGTGTGCTGAAGCCGCCTTAAAAATAGCACAATCAAGAACTTTTGATGTTGTTATTAATATACAAGGGGACGAACCTTTTATAAACCCGGAGCAGATTAATTTATTAAAATCGTGTTTTAAAGAAGAGGTTGATATTGCTACCCTGGTAAAAAAGATTGATACCGAAGAGGAACTTTTTAATCCGAACCGGCCAAAAGTAGTGCTTAACAACAAGCATTTTGCACTATATTTTAGTCGTTCTCCTATTCCCTATGTTCGCGGTGAGAAGAATAAAAACTGGATAAAAAATCATTGTTGTTTCTGGAGCCACATTGGCATGTATGCCTTTAAAACCGATGTTTTACAAGAAATTACAAAACTTGCACAAGGAAAACTCGAGTTAGCCGAATCATTAGAGCAACTCCGCTGGCTGGAAAATGGGTATAAAATTAAAACCGCAGAAACCACTTACCAAACAATTGGAATAGATACACCTGAAGATTTAGACCAGGCATTGCAACTGTTTTAATTTTTTCCTGTCGTTATAAACAGGCATACTATTTGTGTTACATGCCACAGGAAACAATTAAACAATATAGCCATGAGATTCATTATACTTCTTGTTTTATCCGTATTTATAGGATTTACCTCTTATGCCCAAATTGGCAACGAAACAATTTCATCACAGGAAAAAATTGAAAATCAGGTAAATATCTACCCAAACCCATGCAAAAACAACAAGGTAACTATCGACTATCCTTCTAAAGAGATTAGCCAAATCCGACTGACAAACATTACCGGGAAACAAGTATTTCTAAAAAAATACGATTTCCCATTACCCAAAGTACAGCTTCAACTCAACGAAATTCCGAATGGAATTTATATAATCCAGATAACTACAAGCGACAACAAACACACTGCAAAAAAACTGATGATTTCACGCAATTAAATTTTGAACAATTTTAACTGTTCGGTGTATTTTACAACGGTAATTAATTACTTTCACCTGAAAATTAAAATTTAAGTTGTGAGATATACCATTTTAACTCTTTTTATTCTATTGAGCTATGGGCTACATGCTCAAATTAGTATTGATGAAGCCCGCAAAAAGGAAGTCGGAGCTATTGTTACCATATCAGGAACAGTTACCAATGGGTCGGAGCTTGGGACAATAAGATACATCCAGGATAAAACCGCAGGAATTGGCATTTACGACAATGCCTTAACCAATTTGCAACGAGGCGACTCGGTTACCGTTACCGGCGAATTAGACGATTTCAATAATTTGCTTGAAATTACTGCAATTAGCAACTATACCAAACATGCCTCGGGAGTGGCATTACCAAACCCTCAAACAATTAACATCCGCGATATTGGAGAAGATTACGAGGCCGAACTATTAAAGCTGAACAATGTGAGGTTTGTAAATGCAGGAGGACAATTTGCCGGAAATGAAAATTACGATTTTACAGATGGTACAGACACTGGTGTTCTTCGCATAAATTCGAGCAGTCCACTTGTTGGGCAGGCGATTCCCACCGGAGAATTCGACCTTATTGCGATATGTTCACAATACTCCTGGACCAACAACGATACCAGAACAGGTTATCAGCTTTTACCACGCGATGCCAACGACTTTATTTCCGGAAACAGTATTCATTTTACCACTGCTGTTCATCCAATCAACACCACAACCAACGCCATAACCCTTGAATGGAACACTGATGTTGAAGGTACTTCAGAAATCAGGTATGGCTCAACCATGAATACATCTGCGCTGGATATGCAAGCAAGTGGATCGTCAACTCAAAACAACGACGAATACACACACCAGGTGCAAATAACTGGCTTGCAGGATGCTGAAATAATTTATGTCCAGGCCTTTTCGGCCACCGAAACAGATACTGCTTTCTCGGCCATTTCTGCATTTGTAACAAAATCCAACTCAAGCGGAAAAATTAATGCTTATTTTAACTCGGCCATCGACGATACCCAAGCGACCAAAAATACGGCAATGAATATAGGAAATGCAATGCCCGACACTTTAATCGCCTATATTAATCGTGCCAAAGCAACAATAGACTTCTGTATTTACAACATTAATAATGCTCAAATAACCGATGCACTGAATGCGGCAAACAACAGGGGTGTTACCATACGTTTTATAACTTGCGAGTCAACAGCTCACGTGAGCACCAGTTATTTAAACAACAACATTCCGGTACTTGAACGTCCCGAGCTCGCCGAAGGTGGACTTATGCATAACAAGTTTGTAATTTTTGATGCCAACACCAGCAACCCAAACGATGCATGGGTTTGGTCGGGTTCAACCAACCTTACCGAAGGACAATTATTTACTGATGCCAACAACATGATTTTTATTCAGGACCAGGCGCTGGCAAGAGTTTATGAACTTGAGTTTGAAGAAATGTGGGGCAGCAGTAACGAACAACCAAACGCTGGAAATGCAAAATTCGGAGATGCTAAGATCAACAATACACCACACACCATTCAAGTTGGAGACATCGTTGTGGAATGTTTTTTCAGCCCATCAGACAATACCAACCAGCAACTAATTAATGCAATGAATTCTGCTGATAATGATTTGAGTATTGAAACCATGCTGATAACCCGATCTGATTTGGCAAATGCCATTACAGATGCCTACGACCGAGGAGTTAACGTTAGTGTTTTATCAAATTATTCAGGCGACAATACAGAAACCGTGAATAACATACTGGGAAATACGCTTCCGGATAACAAATATATTTTTGATGATGTTGCTGCCGGTGTTCTTCACCACAAAATAGCCTTAATTGATGCTCAGCAGCCCGATTCTGATCCGCAGGTAATTACCGGCAGTCATAACTGGAGCAACTCGGCCAACGACAGAAACGATGAAAACACGCTTATTATTCATGATGCTGATCTTGCAAACCAGTATTATCAGCAATTTGCGTATCGTTTCGAGCAAAATAACGGAACGCTTGTTTTATCGGCCTTGCAGATTTCATCTGTCGACCTGAAAGTATTTCCTAATCCAACCGAAGGTCAACTAACTTTAAGTGCCACACAAAATATCGTAAAAATAACGATGGTATCTTCAACGGGCTCAATAATAAAGGAGTGGCACCCCAATACAACAGCGACTGAAATTAATTTACCAAATCAAATAACAGGACTTTTTATTTTAGAAGTTGAGCTGAAAAACGGGACATCCAATTCTTATAAAATTCTGAAAAAATAGAAAAAAAGCTTTCCGTCCGGAAAGCCTTTTTTTGCTTTGTAAATTAGAATTACCTCCGAGCTTTAAGCTTCACTGCATGTCATTGAACAATTTTCTTTCATGCACCTTTCAATATCAAACACATACGTAACCAACAAAACATGATTGTGCCTAAATTAACTATGGATTAAAACCTTTTTTGAAAAAGAAAGTATGTATATTAAAACCTAAATTAAAGTACAATGAGCGACAGGAGATCCTTTTTAAAATCGTTAGCCGGTGCAACTGCCGGAATTGCAATAACATCAAAAGCACTCGGAAACGAACAGAAATCGCGCGACCGACTTGGCGAAGTTCTGCCCAAACGAAAATTAGGAAGAACAGGAGAACATGTTACCATGTTGGGAACCGGCGGCTACCACATCGGATGGACAACCGAGCGCGATGCACAAGAAGTTATTGAAGCATCGCTTGAAGGAGGCGTGCGCTTTTTCGATACCGCTGAAAGCTATTCAAAAGGTGTTAGTGAGGAGCGTTATGGAAAATACCTCACTCCCAAATATCGCGATTTGGTTTTTCTGATGACCAAGTCGACCGGACGCGATGCTAAAACCGTTCAGGAACACCTCGAAGGCTCGCTTCGGCGCTTAAAAGTAGATCAATTGGATTTGTACCAGGTTCACTCTATTCAAACTCCTGATGATGTGGACAACCGCATTAAAAATGGCGTTTTAGAAGTATTACTAAAGGCGCAGCAGCAAGGCAAAATAAAATACCTTGGATTCACCGGCCACCAGAACCCTTATGCTCATACCCGCATGCTCGATCAAACAAAAGAAAGCGACATTTTTGATACCGTATTAATGCCCGTAAATGTGCTCGACCAAACCTATTTCAGTTTCACCAAAAACGTTATTCCTCCAGCCTTGGAAAGAGATATGGGAATACTTGCTATAAAATCATTAGCCGACGGAAGATTCTTTGCAAAAAAAGAAAAAGTAAACTGGACATCAGATGATCCTTTAATTCCAAATTATTTAAGCATTAAAGAGGCCATGCATTTTGTATGGTCGCTACCGGTAAGTGTTCTTATTTCGGGAAATGAGAATGCAACCTTTATGCGTGAGAAAATTGCTTTGGCACGATCGTTTACTGCACTAACTGAAGAACAAAAACTGGCTCTTATTGATAAAGTGCGCGACATTGCCTTAACCGGGAAACTGGAATATTTTAAAAAGAAAGAAGTTTAAATAGCATACAAAGAAAAATCCCGGTGCCTCTGCAACCGGGATTCAAACTAAACCTAACTAAACCAAACTTATGAAAAAACAGCAAATTGCTGTGAAGTATTTCTATTTCTAATCTGTTTCCTGAAAAAACGAGCTTTTTCGCTTTTCAGTTTAATTGTTTTCATGACACTTGGAAAATTACAAATACCGTGCCAGAAACTAATTTCGGGAGGACAAACTGGAGTTGATCGGGCAATTTTAGATGCCTGCCTTGCCAATTCATTTCCATGCGGGGGTTGGTGCCCCAAAAACCGCCTGGCCGAAGATGGAACAATTCCCCGAAAATATCCTTTAACCGAAATGCCTGAAACCGACTATTGCTACCGAACGCGCCAAAATGTGTTCGACTCTGATGGCACTCTGATTCTAACTCCGGGGCAACCGAAAGGAGGCACGCTATTAACCGGAGACTATGCCCGGGAGCTAAAACGTCCTCTAAAAACCATACACCCTGAGATGAATCCAAAACATTTAAGCTCCTGGTTAATTTGCAATAACATTCAAATCCTTCATATCGCAGGCCCTCGGGAAAGCGAATGGCCCGAAGCCTATCCAAAAGCCTATCAATTGGCTGTAGAACTGATCGTTCAAATTAAATTATATGCAATAGAAAGCAGGCCCTGATTTTATTTCAAAAAATAAATATCTTTGCGCAAAATTTTAGGGAACCATTTAAAGGAATGGTTGTTAACAGGTAGTAAATGGAGAATATTCGGAATTTTTGCATAATTGCACACATTGATCACGGGAAAAGCACCTTGGCTGATCGCCTTTTGGAGTTTACCAAAACAGTTAGCGAACGCGAAATGCATGCGCAGGTGCTTGACAGCATGGACCTGGAACAGGAACGTGGCATTACGATTAAAAGCCATGCCATACAGATGGACTATGTGCATGAAGGAACTGCATTTAAATTAAACCTGATTGACACACCCGGACACGTTGATTTCTCGTACGAAGTTTCAAGATCGATTGCAGCCTGCGAAGGTGCCCTGCTGATTATTGATGCCACACAAGGTATTCAGGCTCAAACCATTTCCAACTTATATCTGGCCATTGAAAACGACCTTGAAATTATTCCGGTACTGAACAAAATGGATTTACCCAATGCAATGCCCGAAGTGGTAGAGGACCAGATAATTGACCTGATTGGATGCGACCGGGAAGATATAATCCGAGCCAGCGGCAAAACCGGCGAGGGAGTGCAAGAAATACTCGACCATATTATTGCCAAGGTACCACATCCGCAAGGCGACCCCAATGCACCCTTACAGGCTTTAATCTTTGATTCGGTGTTTAACTCGTTTCGCGGAATTATAGCTTATTTTAAAATACAAAATGGCCAGATACGCAAAAAGGACCTGGTAAAGTTTGTTGCTACCGGCAAAAAATATGACGCTGATGAAGTGGGCGTATTAAAACTGAGCATGCAGCCGCGCGACGTGTTGGGTCCCGGCGATGTTGGCTATATTATTTCAGGAATTAAAACCGCCAAAGAAGTTAAAGTTGGCGACACTATAACCCATGTTGAAAAACCTTGCGACAAGGCAATTGAAGGTTTCGAGGAAGTTAAGCCAATGGTTTTTGCAGGTGTTTACCCAATTGATGCCGATGATTACGAAGATTTACGTGCAGCAATGGACAAACTGCAGCTAAACGATGCTTCGTTAACCTTTGAGCCGGAATCATCTGCGGCTCTTGGATTCGGATTCAGATGTGGATTCTTAGGGCTGTTGCACATGGAGATCATTCAGGAAAGACTCGAACGGGAATTCGACATGAATGTGATTACAACAGTACCTAACGTTTCGTACAAAGCACAACTTACCGATGGCAGTGAAATAACGGTTTATAATCCTTCGGGAATGCCGGCATCTACAACTGTTGAAGAAATTCAGGAACCGTACATTCGGGCCAATATTATTACAGCATCGGAATTTATTGGGCCGGTAATGACCTTGTGCCTCGATAAACGTGGTGAGCTGATAAGCCAGAACTACCTTACCGCCGAACGCGCCGAACTTGTATTTAATCTGCCGCTTGGTGAAATTGTTTTTGACTTTTACGATAAGCTAAAAAGTATCTCAAAAGGTTACGCATCTTTTGACTACCATATGAGTGGCTACAAACCGGCCAAACTGGTGCGCCTTGATATTTTATTAAATGGTGAAATGGTTGATGCCCTGTCAACCTTAATACACTTTGATAATGCCTATCCGTTTGGACGTCGTATGTGCGAGAAACTAAAAGAACTTATTCCGAGACAACAATTCGACATAGCCATTCAGGCAGCCATTGGCGCGAAAATTATTGCTCGCGAAACGGTTAAGGCCGTACGAAAAGATGTAACTGCAAAATGTTATGGAGGCGATATTACCCGAAAACGTAAACTGCTGGAAAAACAGAAAAAAGGAAAGAAAAGAATGAAACAGGTTGGAAATGTTGAGGTTCCGCAAAAAGCTTTCCTTGCAGTATTAAAACTCGACTAACAAAAACACATCATAAAAAATGCCCGAATGAAGATTCATTCGGGCATTTTTTTGTTTTCGATTTAGTATAAGGTATGGTATTAAACAATCAATTTATACCCTTTTCCATGCACATTAATTATTTCAACAGAAGGCTCATCTTTTAAGTGTTTACGCAGTTTGGTAATGTATACATCCATGCTTCGTGCATTAAAATAGTTATCATCAATCCAAATTGATTTTAAGGCATAGTTTCGTTCCAATACTTTATTTGCATTCTGGCAAAGCAACTTTAAAAGGTCCGATTCTTTTGTGGTTAGTTTTACGGCATCATCGCCTTCGCTAAGTGTTTGCTTTCGAGTATCAAAAGTATATTTCCCCAGGGTAAATACCTGCTGAGCACTGGTTTGTCCTTCCTGCGAGGTACGACGCAAAATTGCCTCAATGCGCATAATCAGTTCTTCCATGCTAAAGGGCTTGGTTATGTAATCATCGGCCCCCAGCTTAAAGCCCTCCAAAACATCATCTTTCATGTTTTTTGCCGTTAGAAAGATAATGGGGATATCGGCATTTATTATACGAATATCTTTGGCAAGGGTAAAACCGTCTTTTTTTGGCATCATTACATCCAACACACAGATATCAAAATGCTCTTTCATAAAACCTTTATATGCAGCTTCGCCATCGGGATAGAGTTCGGCATCAAATCCTTTAGCTACTAAATATTCTTTTAACAACAATCCTAAATTCTCGTCGTCTTCGGCTAATAATAATTTTGTTTTTTGTTCCATGGTTAATTACTTATTTGTGGGAAATAAATTTTAAACTTTGTTCCTTTATTTAATGCACTTTCAACTTTAATTGTACCGTTATGCAGGTCTACAATTTTTTTCACATAACTTAAACCCAGTCCAAATCCCTTAACGTCGTGTACATTACCTGTTGGCACCCGGTAAAACCGATCAAAAATCTGCGCCTGATGTTCTTTAGCAATTCCAATGCCATTATCCTGCACAGAAATAAGCAGCTGGCCTTTTCGGTTTTCAGTTTTCACCCAAATTTCCGGTTTTTCCGAGCTGTACTTCATTGCATTGTCAAGCAAGTTAAAAATTACATTTGTAATATGCACCTCATCTCCTTTAATAAGTGCGTTTTCTGCTAAAATTTCGGTATGAAGTGCTCCATTTTTGTTGTTAACACGCAGCTCAAAATTACCGGTAACGGTGCGTACCATATTGTTTGCGTCAAATTCGCGCAATTTTAATTTTAAGCGACCTTCGTTAAACACAGCCATTTGCAACACTTTTTCAACCTGAAAGCTCAATCGTTTACTTTCCTGGTTGATAACCCGCGAAACATGTTCGATAGTTGATGGTGTATTAGCAATACTGCCATCTTGTAACATCTGACTGGCCAGGGAGATAGTTGAAATCGGGGTTTTTAACTCGTGTGTCATGTTATTAATAAAGTCGTTTTTAATATTCGACAACTTTTTTTGACGCATAATTACCATCAAAGCGTAGGCAAAAATTGCCACCAACAATCCGGTTAAAATTATGGTGGGGATAATTGTTAGCCCGGTTTGCTTAAATAAATATCCTTTTTGATGTGGAAAATAAACATTCAGGTAATTGGGTTTGGCGCCACCGTAATCATTCTGAAACAATAGCTGACTAAATTCTTTTGTATTTTTCCCGATATGATAGTCTTTTTCGCCAACCAGAATATCTTCGCGCCCTAATGTTGCATTTGTAACTGCGTATTTATAGTCCAGCCTTATTTCAGCCTGGTTCATTGCCAAAGTTAAAAGGTCTGCCAAACGTGTGGTATCAACACGTTTTTCAATCGGTCTGTCTTCCAGGTACAAAATTTCAAAATTCTTCCAGTTAACATCACGCAACCATTGTTCCCTGCGGCGTTCATTTTCCTGTCGGCTTATCAATAATTGCTCAATGGTTAAAAAGCCGGTACCACCATTTACCGTATCTTGTTTTTGCATTTGATAGCGTTCTTCAAGCTGGCCGTACACTTTCTTTTGAGAGAACGAAAACTGAAAATTCAATAAGCTACCTTTATTTCCTCTCGGAAAAACACCATTGAATTCGTTAGCACCGCTTCCGGGAATTAGTCCTTCCCGAACATATTGTCGGGCAATATATTCCTCATCGGCCTCCAACTGCCGTGCAACCTGTACCAAAGCATTAATAACCTGCTTATTAAACTGCTCCTCCCTGATATCGGCTGCCGATTTTATCATCGACGCCTGCACCAATATCAACCCCGACAGCACAACAGCCATCAACACTATTAATGTTATTAACATTTTTCGACTCATGCGGCAAAGATAATTTTAAAGAAATGCTGATTATATGGCACTTAACATTATTTAACAGGATATAGTGATTTGTAAAATTAATTAACCAACCACAAGCCAGTACAGCCTTAATTTCGCATTATTTAAAACTTTTCAGTTAAAACTTTCTCTATTACTTCCGGGAAATGACGGTATTCGAGCTCGTGTACTTTTTGAGCAACCATTTCGGGGGTGTCTTCAGGTGTAAGCTCGCATTTGGCTTGGAATATAATTTTACCTTCATCGTACTTCTGGTTTACGTAATGAATGGTAATACCGGAAAAAGCTTCTTTGTTTTCCACAACTGCCCGGTGTACATTCATTCCGTACATTCCCTTGCCTCCATAGCGGGGTAAAAGCGCCGGATGAATATTGATGATTGTGAAGTTTTCAACGAGGTTTTCGGGTATTAACCATAAAAACCCGGCCAATACAATCAGGTCCACTTTACGATTTCTTAATGTTTGAACAACATCGTTTGTTTGATAGAACTGCTCTCGACCAAATATAAAGGTTTCCACACCGTTATTTTTTGCCCTTACCAAGGCATAGGCATCCGATTTGTTTGCCCATAGCGAATCGATGATAATTTTTTCATTACCAGAAAAATACTGAAATATGTTCTCGGCGTTGGTTCCCGAGCCTGAGGCGAATACTGCAATCCTCTTTTCTACCATTTTAACGTTTCTTTAGACTTTAAAACTTTTAAACAAATCGTTCAATTTTAGGCAATTAATCGTAATCTACGTGGTTACGTTAACATCTTTTTTAATTTTTTTCTTGGAGATTTAAACCGTAAATGTATTACTTTGCAGCGAATTATTTAAAACAAAATTTAGTATTAATTAAAATTAAGAATTATGTCTGACGT
>NZ_CAJXYQ010000024.1 GCF_913063105.1 uncultured Draconibacterium sp.
ATTACATAGAAGGCCGTTATTCAACGGTCTTTTCTTTTTGTATAAACTCTTAAGGCAATATCCAACGATTATTCTATTATCTTTGCGGCAAAATCAGAATACATGCCAAAAAAGTTTGTTAAAGATCTCAATGTAGTCGAAAATAGGGCGCTAAACGCTACAAACTTTCTTATCAAAGTACAATCGGACACAAAACTGCCCGAAATAAAACCTGGACAATTTGTCAATATCGAAATAAAGGAAGCCGAAGAGATCTTTCTTCGCCGGCCATTTTCAGTATTTGAAGTGGATTACGAGAATAACATTATCTCAATGATCGTTAAAATTTTGGGGCGGGGATCGCGTAAACTTACAGAAATAGCAGTTGGGAGTAGGCTCAGTATTGTTTATCCATTGGGAAAAACTTTTACCTATCCGGCAGTAAACGATAAGATTCTGTTAATTGGTGGAGGTAGTGGAGTGGCGCCAATGCTTTTTTTAGCTAAAGAATCAGGATTGCCTGTAGAGAATGTTGATATTTTACTTGGGGCACGGTCAAAAGAAGACCATATTAATTTAAATAACTATAAAAAGTATGCGAATTTACATTATGCATCAGAAGACGGTTCGCTTGGAGAAAAAGGTTTTGTAACGCAGCATTCAATATTTACCGGCAACTTAAAATCATATAGTAAAATATATGCATGCGGTCCGGATGGTATGATGCGGGCCGTTGCAAAAGAAGCAAAGGCTACAAATGTATTTTGCGAAGTTTCGCTTGAGAACCTTATGGCCTGCGGATTTGGTGTATGTTTGTGTTGCATAGAGCCAACCAGCAAAGGCAACCAATGTGTATGTACTGATGGTCCGGTGTTTAACATTAATGATTTGAAATGGTAGATTTAAAGGTAAAATTACACGATATAGAATTTAAAAATCCGGTAACACTGGCATCGGGAACTTGTGGATTTGCGCGCGAAACGGCCGAATTCTTTGAACCTGGTCTACTTGGAGGTTATTTTCTGAAAGGTACAACGCTTAAAAACCGCGATGGTAACAATTATCCGCGAATGGCCGAAACGCCGTCGGGCATGTTAAATGCGGTTGGTTTACAAAATAAAGGAATAGATTACTTTATTGAAAACATATATCCTGAAATTGTTGACTATGATACACAGTTGGTTATAAATGTAAACGGGTCAACTGTTGAAGATTATATTGCTCTAACAGAGAAAGTTAATGAACTGGACAAAATAAACGCCATCGAACTCAATATTTCATGTCCTAATGTTAAGGAGGGTGGAATGGCATTTGGAGTGAGTTGTCCGGGGGCAGAAATGGTTACCCGCGAAGTAAGGAAGGTTTATGATAAGACCCTTATTGTAAAATTATCACCAAATGTTACTGATATTGCAGAAATTGCAAAAGCAGTGGAAGGGCAGGGTGCTGATGCTGTTTCGTTGGTTAATACCTTTTTAGGAATGGCCATTGATGCAGAAAAAAGACAACCGTTGTTATCTACTATTACCGGCGGATTATCAGGCCCGGCAATAAAACCTATTGCATTGCGCATGGTTTGGCAGGTTGCCAGAGCTGTTAAAATTCCTGTTGTTGGAATTGGCGGTATTATGACTGCTGCTGATGCCATTGAATTTATGCTGGCAGGAGCATCAATAGTACAGGTTGGTACGGCAATATTTAAAGACCCGATGATTCCGGTGAAGATTGTAGAAGGCATTGAAGATTATTTGAAACGCCATAATATGCTATCGGCCACCGAATTAATAGGGGCTTTACAAGAGTAGTGTATATTCACTATTGTGTACTTCTGTATATTACTTTTGTCATTCGATAAAATCTATCTCAGATAAATACTATTTAGTATTATTTCTCGTCATTTTAATGCTTAAGATTCATTTAACTCTATTTTTGCACAAAAATAAAATTGCAATCTGAACATTTCAATTTTTGTTCTGTTGTATTAAGTGCAAATAGCAAAACATAGATTAAAGTATTATATTATGGCAAGTTTTAATATTGTAATGCCTAAGCTGGGTGAAAGCATCCAGGAAGGCACGATAACAAAATGGTTCGTAAAAGAGGGTGATACCATCGAAGAAGATGATATGCTCTTTGAGGTAGCTACTGATAAGGTAGACTCAGAAATCCCGTCGCCAGTGGATGGCGTAATCACTAAAATTAATTATCCGGAAGATAGCCTTGTTGCTGTTGGAGAAGTTTTAGCGGTAGTTAGTCTTGATGGTGAGGTTGAAGCATCAGAAACAGAGACTGAAAGCAAAGAAGTAGCTGCAAAAACAGAAGATACACCTGTAAAAGCTGATATAACAGACGCTTCTGTTGACGACAGTAGAAAACTATCCAACCGATTCTATTCGCCTTTAGTAAAAACTATTGCTAAAGAAGAAAATGTATCGTTTGATGAGTTGGAAAGCATTGAAGGCTCTGGTGTTGGAGGCCGTGTTCAAAAGAAAGACATCATGGCTTATCTGGAAAGCAGAGACAGCTCTGCAGCACAGCCTGCTGCTATGAAGGAAAGCAAACCAGCTGCACCAGCAGCTCCTGTTTTGGAGAAAAAATCGGCACCTCCGGTTTCAGTAGGAGCAGGTGATACGGTTGTTGAAATGGATCGCGTTAGAAAACTGATTGCCGATCACATGGTGATGTCAAAACAAGTTTCGCCTCATGTTACTTCGGTTGTTGAAGCAGACGTAACGGAGTTGGTATTGTGGAGAAATAAAAACAAAGAGGCATTCCAGAAAAAATACGGCGACAAAATAACATTCATGCCTATTTTTACTGAAGCTGTTGCTGCAGCACTGGCTGAATTCCCAATGGTTAATTCTTCGGTTGATGGCGATAAAATCATTCTGAAAAAAGATATAAACGTTGGAATTGCTGTAGCTAAACCCGATGGAAACCTGATTGTTCCGGTTATTAAAAATGCCGAACAGCGAAACCTGGTGGGTTTAACGAAAGAATTAAACCGATTGGCTGATGCTGCTCGTAATAATAAGCTTGATCCTGCCGAAATTCAGGGAGGTACATTTACAATCACCAATTTTGGTTCATTCGGAAATATTATTGGAACACCAATTATTAACCAACCGCAAGTTGCTATTCTGGCAACAGGAATTATTGAGAAAAAACCAGCTGTTCTGGAAACACCAAGTGGCGATGTAATAGCAATTCGCCATAAAATGTATTTGTCTTTATCATACGATCATCGTATTGTTGATGGTGCATTGGGAGGAGCTTTCCTGCGTCGCATTGCTGATTACCTGGAACAATTTGATACAAACCGCGCAATTTAATTTATCATGAAAGATTTAAAAATACCAAAACAATATACTATTAAGAAAACTCCGAAGGAGACCTTAGAGAGTTGGTACCGGCTAATGAAAATTGGCCGCGCCATTGACGAAAAAGCACCCAACTACCTAAAACAGGCAATTGGCTGGTCGTATCATGCACCGTATGCCGGACACGATGGAATTCAGTTGGCTATCGGACAAAATTTTGAAAAGAACAAAGACCATTTATATATGTACTACCGCGATATGCTGACTGCCCTTGCAGGCGGAATGACATCGGAAGAAATCATATTAAACGGTATTTCTAAGGCAACCGACCCATCAAGTGGAGGGCGTCACATGTCGAATCACCTGGCAAAACCCGAGTGGAATATGCACAGTGTTTCATCGGCAACAGGAAACCATACCTTGCATGCTGTTGGAACCGGCCGCGCTATTAAATATTACGGCGAAAAAGCGGTTTCGATTAGTAGCCAGGGCGAATCATCAGTTAGTGAAGGTTATGTTTACGAAGCCATTACCGGTGCCGATAAAGAAGAATTGCCGGTAATATTTGTGGTGCAGGATAATGGTTATGGTATATCGGTACCTAAAAAGGATCAGACTGCACAACGTAAAGTAGCCAATAACTTTTCGGGTTTTAAAAATTTACGCATCATTCATTGTAACGGAAAAGACGTTTTTGATTCGATGAATGCAATGGCTGAAGCCAAACGTTATGCGATAGAAGAAAGTAAACCCGTTTTATTGCAGGCCAACTGTGTGCGTATGGGATCGCATTCAAATTCAGATGACCACTTGTTATATCGGTCGGAGGCCGAAAGAAATTATGTGGTTGATTACGATCCATTAGCAAAATACAGAAGATTATTGCTTCGTTACGATAGGTTTACTGAAGAAGAACTGGATAAAATTGATGCTGAAGTAAAAGCAGAAATTAAAGCTGCACATAAAGCGGCTATGGCTGCTCCTGACCCTGATCCGGCTTCAATTTACGATCATGTATTTTCAGAACCCATGGTTTCTGAAAAATACCCTGAAGGATTGCATAACGAAGAAGGGGAGAAAACAAAATTCATTACGGCTTTAAATGAGACCTTAAAAGCCGAGTTTCGCCATAATCCCGATACATTTATTTGGGGGCAGGATATGGCCAATAAAGATAAAGGTGGAATTTTTAACGTATCGAAAGGAATGCAGGCCGAGTTTGGAGAAAAGCGTGTTTTTAACGGTCCAATTGCTGAAGACTTTATTCTGGGAACAGCCAACGGCATGTCGCGATATGATAAAAAAATTCGTGTTGTAGTTGAAGGTGCCGAATTTGCCGATTATTTCTGGCCGGCTATGGAACAGTATGTTGATACCAGTCACGACTTGTGGCGATCGAACGGTAAATTTTCGCCAAATATAACCATTCGCCTGGCATCCGGAGGTTACATCGGTGGTGGCATGTATCATTCTCAAAATATTGAAGGTTCACTGGCTGCAATTCCGGGTGTACGTATTGTTTATCCGTCATTTGCAGATGATGCAGCCGGATTGCTGCGTACCTCGATGCGCTCAGAAGGTTTAACAATGTTTATGGAACCCAAAGCGCTTTACCAGGATCCGAAAGCTGCCACCGTTGTACCCGACGATTTTGAGGTTCCGTTCGGAAAAGCAAGAGTTCGGAGAGAAGGAAGTGATTTAACTCTTTTGACCTATGGAAATACAACACATTTAAGTCTTGAAGCAGCCGAAAAACTGGCGTCTGAAGGTATAGCCAATATCGAGGTTGTCGACTTACGATCGTTGATCCCATTGGATGAAGAAACAATTCTGAATTCAATTAAGAAAACCAATAAAGTTTTGGTAGTACATGAAGATAAAGTTTTTGGTGGTTTTGGAGGAGAGCTAAGTGCACTCATTAACGAAAAAGCTTTTGAATACCTTGACGCTCCTATTAAACGGGTTGGGTCGCCATTTACACCGGTAGGCTTTAACCGAATTCTTGAAAAGGCAATTTTACCCAATACTGAAGGTATTTATACCGCTGCTAAAGAATTAATTGAATATTAAAACGAAAAAAAATGAGCAAAACAGCAATTATATATAGTTACCATACTCAAAAATCAAAAAAAGTAGCAGAAAAAATTATCGCTGCTTTTGGAGAAAAAGAGCTTGAAGCAGTTAATGCTGAAGAATTAAAAAAAGAGGTGCTGGAAAAGTTCGACAACTTTATCTTAAGTGCTCCAACCTGGTTTGATGGCGAGTTACCTAATTACTGGGATGAATTTGTTCCGGATCTGGAAGAAATGGATCTTTCAAATAAAAAGTTTGCCATTTTTGGTCTTGGCGATCAAAAAGGTTATGCAGAAAACTTTTGTGATGCAATTGGTTTGCTGGCCGAGATTCTTGAAGATTGCGGTGCAACACTGGTTGGGCAAACATCCATAGAAGGATATACCTACGAATCGTCTAAAGCACAACGGGGCAACGTTTTCGTTGGATTGCCGATTGATCAGGAAAACCAGGCTCGTTTAACCAAAAAACGCGTTGAAGGCTGGGTAGAACAATTGAAAAAGGAATTTAGTTAATAAAAAGATAAGAAGAACACTTGCTATAAGGTTTTTCTATTTGCACAAAGGCTTTTGATGTTTTTATCAAAAGCCTTTTTTATATATGTAAACATCTTAATGCATTGTAAATGTATTGATTAATAATACTTGATATTTGGGGTGTACATATGTGTATTAAGAAACAATACTTTTCTACACAAATGTAAACTAACTTTATTGGGACTACACTATTATTTATAAATCTATTATTTACATTGGTTACCTTGCTTATATAAAAATACGGACACCTCAATGCTTTAATTATTGTTAAGTAGGAAAATAGTTTTTAAAATACGATTGTTATTAAGTATTTACATTATCCTTTAAATTGCCTTGGCATTAGTTTTCCGTTCGTATTAATTGATTAATTTTGTGGCTTCGAATTATAAAAAGATATTTACCGTGCCTGAAACTAGATACATATTTGTTACCGGTGGAGTTACTTCGTCGTTGGGAAAAGGTATTTTAGCCTCGTCGCTTGCTAAGCTATTACAATCGCGGGGTTATAATGTAACCATTCAAAAATTGGATCCATATATCAATGTTGATCCCGGAACGCTTAATCCGTATGAACATGGTGAGTGTTTTGTAACTGAAGACGGAGCTGAAACAGATCTTGATCTCGGACACTACGAGCGATTCCTGAATACAGCAACCTCGCAAGCCAACAATGTCACTACCGGAAGAATCTACCAGTCAGTAATTGATAAAGAGCGCCGCGGCGACTACCTGGGAAAAACAGTTCAGATTATACCGCATATTACCGATGAAATAAAGCGCCGAATAAAAATACTGGGCTCAAAAGGTAAATACGACATTGTAATTACTGAAATTGGTGGTACGGTTGGCGATATTGAATCGTTACCATATATTGAAGCCGTTCGTCAGTTAAAATGGGAACTTGGAAGCAAATCGCTTGTCATTCATTTAACACTTGTTCCTTACCTTTCTGCTACGGGCGAATTAAAAACCAAACCAACCCAGCACTCGGTTAAAATGTTGCTCGAAACAGGAGTTCAGCCTGATATCCTGGTGCTAAGGACCGAGCACGATATTGAGCTGTCGGTTCGTAAAAAAGTAGCACTTTTCTGCAATGTTGGACTCGATTCTGTTATTCAATCGGTAAATGTGCCTACGATTTACGATGTACCATTAAAAATGTTGGAAGAGAAGCTCGATATAACAGTACTTAAAAAGCTTGGACTTACCATCAATGAAGACATCGACCTTTCGGCATGGAATGACTTTTTGTTGCGCCATAAAAATCCAACCCAAACTGTTGAAATAGGATTGGTTGGAAAATATGTGGAGCTTCATGATGCCTACAAATCAATTGCAGAGGCGCTTGTACATGCCGGAGCTGAAAACAGTTGCAAGGTAAAAATTAACTGGATTCATTCTGAAGAGATAAGCCCGGAGACCGTTGAAGAACAGTTAAAAGGATTGAATGGAATAATTGTAGCTCCGGGATTTGGCCACCGGGGAATGAAAGGGAAAATTCTGGCCGCAAAATATGCACGGGAAAATAATGTTACATTTTTGGGTATTTGTTTAGGTATGCAGGTTGCTGTTATCGAATTTGCCCGAAATGTTATTCAGCTGGAAAGCGCCGATTCATCTGAAATGAATCCGAAAACACCGCATCCTGTAATTGATTTAATGGAACAACAAAAGGGCATTACCAATTATGGTGGTACGATGCGTTTGGGAGCATACGAGTGTAGAATTATTGATGAAGACTCAAACGTAAGTAAGGCATATAATAAACTTACCGTTTTTGAAAGACACCGTCATCGCTACGAATTTAACGAAACCTATCGTCAGCAATATATTGATGCAGGTATGGTACCAACCGGAATAAATCCGGATACCGACCTGGTTGAAATTGTTGAAATACCAGAGCACAAATGGTTTGTTGGTGTACAATTCCACCCGGAATACCGCAGTACCGTGCTTAATCCCCATCCGTTGTTTATTGATTTTATTAAGAACTCATTACCTAAATAAAAAATGGATAAAAAGTCGATTATTGGAATCGTATTGATCTTTGCCATACTGGTTGTTTTCTCATTGATTAACCAGCCATCAAAGGAAGAGGTTGAAGCAGCAAAGCAACGACGCGATTCAATTGCTCAGGTTGAAGCCCAGAAAGCACTGGAACTGCAGAAATTGCAGAACGAACAGCAAACTATGCAAAACGCAGCCTTGCAGGCTGATACTGCTGTTCAAAATCAAATAATGCAGGAAAAAATGCAACAGTTGGGGGCATTTGGTTCTGCAACTATTGGAAACGAAGAATTTAGTACACTTGAAAATAACCAGGTAAAAATTACCTTTTCGAATAAAGGTGGCCGAATTTATTCGGTAGAGCTAAAAGATTACCAAACCCACGACTCGCTGCCACTTATATTATTTGAAGGCGACGAAACATTGTTTGGCTTAAACTTTTTTGCTCAAAACCGCAGCATTACTACCGATGAGCTGTTTTTTGAACAGGTTGGCGGAACACGAGACATTGTTGTAAATGGACCTGACGTACCAAAAGGCGATGAAGGACGACAGAAATTCAATAAAGAAAATCCGGGAGGTGAAGAGTCGGTAACATTCCGTTTGGAAGTGGCTCCGGGTAATTTTATAGAGTACGTTTATACCTTGGCATACAACTCATTTATAGTTGATTTTGATGTAAATATGCAAGGAATGGACAATTACATCTCACGAAATCAATCATACCTGAATTTCACATGGGCCTTTGATGTACCGCGCCAGGAACATTACTCGCGTTTTGGCGAAGACCGTTACACCTATATTACCTACAAGTTTTTTGAGGACGAAACTGATAATCTGGATAAAAACAAATCAGACGAGGAAGACCTTACCACACGTGTAAAATGGATTGGATTTAAACAGCTATTTTTTAGCTCTACACTAATTGCCAACGAATCTTTTCCAAACGCCCAGGTTCGTCAGGAAAAGTTTAAATACGAAGATAACACTGAATATCTTGGTAATTTCAGGGCCGATATTGCCGTGCCGTTTAACGGTACCCAGAATGAAAATATAGGCATGCAGTTCTATTTCGGGCCAAACCACTATCAAACGCTAAAACAATATGGCCACGATATGGAACGCCAGATTGATTTAGGTTATGCCATTGTTCGTCCGGTTAACAGGTATGTAATTATTCCGGTTTTTAACTGGCTGCGTCGCTCTATCGATAACTTTGGTATTATAATATTGCTGCTTACCCTAATGATTAAGGTGGTTCTGTTTCCATTCACCTACAAATCATATATGTCTCAGGCTAAAATGCGTGCATTAAAACCCGAGGTTGACGAAATAAATGCCAAATTCCCCGGGCAGGAAAAAGCTATGGAAAAGCAGCAGGCTACCATGGCTTTATACCGAAAAGCAGGAGTAAACCCAATGGGTGGATGTTTACCCATGGTATTGCAAATGCCCATTTTGTTTGCCATGTTCTTTTTCTTTCCAACATCCATAGAGTTAAGAGGTGAAAGTTTCCTGTGGGCAAAAGATTTATCTACTTACGATTCAATTTTAAGCTGGGATTTCACCATTCCGTTAATCGGGAATTTCATGGGTAACCACTTGAGTTTGTTTACCATTTTAATGACAATTACAACCATCATTTCTACCAAATTAAGTCAATCGGCTACATCAACCCAGGGAATGCCCGGAATGAAAACCATGATGTACATGATGCCTGTGATGTTCTTTTTCTTACTCAACAGCTATCCGTCAGGCTTGAGTTATTATTACTTCCTGGCCAACCTTATTACCATTGGGCAAACGTACCTTATTCGGTCGTTTGTTGATGAAGACAAAATTAGAGCACAGTTGCAAGCCAATAAAAAGAAACCGGCTAAAAAGCCTTCGAATTTCCAAAAACGATTGGAAGAAATGGCAAAACAACGTGGTGTGCAAACACCTAAGAAAAAGTAAGCTTACCGTAAAAATAAAAAGCCGCATTGAGTTATTCTCAATGCGGCTTTTTTAGTTCAAAACATCAAATACTTTAATCGTACCTGTGCTCTTCAGCACTTGGCTTTTCGTCATCACATTCGCAACGTCTTCCAAGTCCTTTTTCGTATTGTTCAAGTGCTCTTAAGCTCATCCCCATATTCGAGAAACCACCATCGTGAAAAAGGTTTTGCATGGTAACTTTTTTGGTAAGGTCAGAGAACATCGTAATACAATAATCGGCACATTCATCACCGGTAGCATTACCAAGTGGCGACATACGCTCCGAGAAGTCCATTAATCGATCGAAACCTTTAACGCCGTTACCAGCAGTGGTAATAGTAGGCGATTGCGAGATTGTATTTACCCGAACACGACGTTCGCGGCCATAGATATATCCAAAACTGCGGGCAATCGATTCAAGCAATGCTTTGGCATCGGCCATATCATTATACCCAAAAAATGTACGCTGTGCCGCAACATACGACAATGCCAATACTGATCCCCATTCGTTTATTGCATCAAGTTTTCGTGCCACCTGAAGCACTTTGTGAAAAGAAACTGCCGAAACATCAAGTGTTTTATCCAGGTAGTTATAATCCAAATCAGAATAATGCCGGCCCTTTCGAACATTTGGCGACATCCCGATTGAGTGGAGTACAAAATCAATTTTTCCACCCAATACTTCCATAGATTTGTTAAACAAATTTTTTAAATCATCTACATTGGTAGCATCAGCTCCAATAACCTCAGCGTTTAATTGCTCTCCCAATTGATTTGTTTCGCCCATGCGAATCGCAACCGGAGTATTTGATAATGTAAGTGTGGCGCCTTCTTCGTGGGCTCTCACTGCCACTTTCCAGGCAATTGAATCGGGATTTAAAGCCCCAAAAATAATTCCCTTTTTTCCTTGTAATAAATTGTTACCCATAATTAGTTTTTATGAAACGTGCTCGTTTTTCTGTTAACAAACACTACAATGATTATTTGTTTGCATGCTTACTATGCTATCCATTTAAACAAAAACAAACAGTTAAAAATTTGCCTGCAAAGTTAATTCAGTCTGTTTAAATTATTCGCTATCGTTTGTTTTTACCTTTCAATGTCAGCATTTTTAACTTTTCATATCGAATTTTGTTCAAAACCATTCGAAAAAATGATGGATTATGAGCAAAAGCTGCTAAAAGCTATTTTATATCGCTGGTTCTTTTTTTAGCTTTGAGCTGAAATAAAAACAAATTTAAATGAAATAAGCATGAGCTATTTGAGCAAATTGGCAAATAACCAATATCATGTGCGTTACAGCTTATACCTTAAAAAACCATCAATTTAAATAAAATGAAAAAAGCACTTCTTTTACTGGTGGCAGCAGCCTTTGCTTTTGGCTGTTCAACCAATACAAAAAACAAAACACAGGAACAACAAATGAATGTAAACACTGAAATAAAACAAAAGGCCGATGAGTTTGCGACATTTAAATTAACCACTGATTTAAGTGTTTTAAGCGAAAAAGAAAAACAAATGTTGCCCATGCTTTTTGAAGCCGCACAGTTAATGGAAGCAATTTACTGGCAGCAGGCGTTTGGCAACAAGGAGGAACTTTGCAATAAAAACTGGGATGAAGCTACCCGAAAGTTTATACAAATAAACTACGGCCCATGGGAACGCTTAAATGCCAATAAATCATTTCTAGCCGACTATGGAGACAAACCTGCTGGTGCAAATTTTTATCCGGCAGATATGACCAAAGAAGAATTTGAAGCATGGGACAATTCAAGCAAAACAAGCTTGTACACTTTGATCCGTAGGGGCGAAGATGGCAGTCTGCAATCCATTCCCTACCACATCGCATTTGAAAAAGAAATTAAAAAAGCTGCAGAATTATTAATGCAGGCCGCAGAATTGGCAGAAGAACCCGGATTAAAAAAATACCTTGAAGAACGGGCTAAAGCATTACTTACCGATGAGTATTTCAACAGCGATGTGGCCTGGATGGAAATGAAAAACAATACCATCGAATTTATTGTTGGGCCCATTGAAAATTACGAAGACCAACTATACGGCTATAAAGCAGCGCACGAATCGTTTATTTTAATTAAAGACAAAGCATGGAGTAAGAAGCTGGAAAAATATGCATCGCTGCTACCTGGCCTTCAAAAAGCATTGCCTTGCGAACAAGCCTACAAAAACGAAACTCCGGGTATGGATTCAGACATGAATGTTTATGACGCTATTTATTATGCCGGAGATTGCAATGCCGGTAGTAAAACCATTGCCATAAATTTACCCAACGACGAAGTGGTTCGCGAAACAAAAGGAAGCCGAAAGCTGCAACTGAAAAACTCGATGCAGGCAAAATTTGATAAAATACTGGTTCCGATTGCCGACGTACTTATTGCCGAAAACCAACGTCAGCATGTAAAATTCGATGCATTTTTTGAAAATACCATGTTTCATGAAGTGGCACATGGCCTGGGACTCGGAAATACAGTTGACCAAAGCACAACCGTTCGCGAATCCCTTAAAGATGCTTACACATCTATTGAGGAAAGTAAAGCAGACATATTAGGATTATGGTGTGTGTACCAGCTTAATGAAATGGGCGAACTCGGAGAAAAAGACATGATGGATAACTTTGTTACTTTTATGGCTGGCATCTTCCGATCCGTACGCTTTGGAGCTGCCAGTGCTCATGGAAAAGCCAATATGATGCGTTTCTATTACTTCCAGGAAACAGGTGCTTTTACCCGCGACGAAACTAATGGAACCTACCGTGTTGATTACGATAAAATGAAAGCAGCCATGTTAAATCTTTCTGAAATGATTCTGAAAATTCAGGGCGATGGCGATTATGAAACTGCCAAAAAAATGCTGGAAGAAAAAGGCTTTATCCGGGAAGCATTGCAAAAAGACCTGGATAGGATAGGAGAGGCCGGAATTCCGCGAGACATAGTTTTTGAGCAAGGAGCAGAGGTGTTAGGATTGTAGCAAAAAGTTTTAGATATATGGCCGGGTAGATAATCTGCCCGGCCTTTTTTTTGCTTCTTGAAATTCGGAGTTATCACCGGTTTAACAAGTTATTAACAACCATTAATTTATTTTCTGCGTTATATTTGTACCATGCAAGGGCTAAAAAAAATAGCAAGTTTACTTTTGGGAGCGATATTTCTTTTATCAGCTTCAGGCTTTAACTTGTATAAAAGCCACTGTTCGTGCTCCGGCAAAGAATACACCAGCATAATTATAAAACCTGCTACCTGCGAAACCGAGTTCCATAATCATCACAAACACGATAATTTAAATAACGAAATTGCTTGTTCGGGAAATGAGTGTCACGAATGTCACAGTTGCGATGGCCATGCCGACTCATGCGGATGCGATTCACCGGAATCCTTCTTCATTAAACTAAAAGACAAAGCCATAGATGAAGAAGTTAAATTTGTATCAACACAACCCATTGAGCTGGAAATCGCAAGTACAAGCCTTTTTGAAAAGCTGATTAGCATTGATAATCAGCCAGAAAATCAAAAATTCTACTCAGATCCTCCGCCTTTAATTACTTCTTCATTCGATTTTTTAATCGAAATACACCGGCTTAAAATCCCTTCGCTTGCTTAAGTAAAGTTCTTTTCTAAGAACTGTTTTTTACCCTTTTATACTTTGGGTAAATCCGAAATGGCAGAAGTTGCCATTTCCATAACTACTTTTTAGGATCATTAAATCTTAAGCAAAATGAAGAAATATATTTTACTATTATTTTTTATACTTCCCGCGTTTACTAATGCACAAACAGTAAGTGGCGTTGTATTTAGTAACGACGAAAGTGGGCAAGAGCCTTTGCCCGGTGTTAATATTGTTTGGGAGGGAAGCAGTGAAGGTACTGCCTCAAAAGCTGACGGGAGCTTTAAATTGAATAGAAAAAACGGACAACATATGCTGGTGTTTAGTTTTGTGGGGTACAAGCCACAAACAGTTCACGTGCATGGCGAAGAACCGATTGCGGTGGTACTTCAGCCCAATCTGGAGATTGAAGAAGTTACAGTAATCAAAAAAAACAGAGGTACTTATCTGTCCGTGATTAATCCAATACAAACAGAAAACATTAGCAATGCCGAACTCCATAAGGCAGCTTGCTGTAACCTGGCCGAAAGTTTTGAAACAAACCCATCGGTTGATGTAAGCTACAGCGATGCCATAACTGGGGCTAAACAAATTAAGTTGTTGGGTTTAGATGGCACCTACTCGCAGCTACAGGTTGAAAATATGCCCAACCTTCGCGGACTGGCTACTACTTTCGGATTAACTTATATTCCTGGCCCATGGCTCGAGTCTATCCAGGTTTCAAAAGGGGCAGCTTCGGTTTTAAATGGTTACGAATCAATTGCCGGACAGATTAATGCTGAACTGAAAAAACCGGATAGCGAAGAAAAACTGTTTCTAAATGTGTTTAGAAATTACGAAGGCCGTTCAGAGTTTAACGGCAACACTAACATTAAAGTTAAAGGCGATACCGTAACAACAGGAATATTGGTGCATGCCAGCAACCTTTCAAAAGAAAACGACCATAACCATGATGGTTTTCTCGATTCGCCTTTGTCGCGCACATTTGAGCTGGCTAACCGTTGGAAATACAACAATCACAATGGTGCAATGGCGCAGGCAGGTATTACAGTACTTGCTGAAGATCGTCTGGGCGGGCAGGTTGGTGCCGACCGGGATATGACGCCATCTGTTGACAACCCTTATGGCGTGAACATTAAAAACAATCGATTTGATGCCTTTTTTAAATCCGGAATAGTTTCAAAAGATTCGCACTCGGCACTGGCAATTCTAAGCAATTTTGCTTTGCACGAAACCGAATCGTATTACGGATTAACAACGTACAATGCCAACGAAACAAGGTTTTATGGAAATTTGGTTTACACCCGCGATTTGGATAAAAATGCATTTCATGTATTAAACAGCGGTGTAAGTTTTATTTACGATGATTTTAGCGAAAAACTGTATAACCGGCAAATTGAGCGCACAGAAAAGGTTCCGGGTCTGTTTACTGAATACACATTTAAACCCAACGAGAATCTTACTTTAATGGCAGGTATCAGGGCCGACTGGCATAACATATTTGGAAGCTTTGTTACACCGCGCATGCATTTTCGTTATCGATTTGCTGAGCATTTTACCATTCGTACCAGCGCCGGAAAAGGTTACCGTACGGCCAATGTACTTTCCGAAAACATTTACATGTTGGCCAATTCGCGCCCCATTACCTGGACTGCCGATGCCATGCAGGAAGAAGCCTGGAATTATGGTTTTGCATTTATTCAAAACTATAAGCTTCTTGGACGTGACCTGAATATAAATGCAGAATTCTTTCGGACTGATTTTCAGAGCAAGCTGGTACTCGATCGCGAATCGTCATCTGAATACATTCTATTACTGCCATCAACAGAAAAAGCCTACGCCAATAGCCTGCAGTTAGATGTAAGATGGCAACCCATTGAGCGGCTGGATTTGTTACTTGCCTACCGGATAAACGAAATAAAAGAAACCATAGGCGGCCAATTAAAAAAGGCCCCCTTAAGCAGCGATTACAAAGGTTTGATTAATCTGAATTACACCACCAACTTAAAGAAATGGATGTTTGATTATACCATTCAGTTTAACGGTGGCGGGCGAATTCCTTACGTATACGAAGAGTGGATGGACAGGGTTGATATGGAAACTAATTTTGCCGAATTTTCGCCTTATACCATTATGAATGCACAGGTAACCAAGTATTTTAGGTATTGGAATATCTACCTGGGGGTTGAGAACCTGACTGATTTTACGCAAGACAATCCGATACGTGGTGCCGACGATCCGTATGGTTCTGAATTTAGTGCTACCAATATTTGGGGCCCTACCATGGGACGAAAAATTTACCTTGGATTACGTTTTAAGTTAAACTATGAGTAAGAGCGTACACTAACAATAAAAATTATAGAAATGAAAAAACTTATTTTACTATTGGTTATTGCTTTGTTTTCCGGACTTAACGCCTCGGAAACCCTGGCACAGAAGAAAGGAAACAGCATTGTTTGTTTTAAAAGTGACATGGATTGTTTGCAGTGCGAAAAAACGGTTACCGAATACCTGAAATTTGAAAAAGGGGTGAAAGACCTGAAAGTTGACCACGCTTCAAACACCATTTTAGTGGAATACAAAGAAGGTAAAAACACCGATGAAAAACTGGCTGCAGCCATAAAGAAAAAAGGCTACAAAGCGGAAAAAATTACAATTAAACAATACGATGAACTTATAGAACATATACACGAGCATGGCCATGAACACAATCATGAAGTGCACCGGGAAAGAAAATAATATCATTTTATTCAACAATAGGGCTGCTAGTTTACGGCAGCCTTTTTTGCTTTTTATTGCTTCCATATTCTGCTAAATTCCGATCTTTGAAATAAAAACTATGCAGCCTGTAATCGACCACATTGAAATTACGGTAAAAGACCTGAATGAAGCCATAACATTTTACGACTATTTTTTACCCCTGGTAGGTTTTAATCTGAAAAACAAAGCTCAAGCCTTTATTGCCAGCCACGATAAACAAGTTGTAGAATATACGCATCCCAACTTTGCCATTGCACTTACTTCTCCGCGCGAATCGCTAAAAAACGAACAAGTACACCGGCGCCGGCCCGGAGCATTACACCACCTGGCATTTAAAGCCGAAAAACGAGCAGATGTTGATTTTATATATCACCAACTTCTCGCTTTCAATGCAAATATTGTTGCGCCTCCACAATTATACCCTGAATATCATCAAAATTATTATGCCGTATTTTTTAAAGATCCGGACGGGATTAAGCTTGAGGTGGTTTGCCAGAAAGGAGTATGAATCGCTTCATTTTTTATGTCTCGTGCGGGGTTTCATCAATTCAATAATAAAACATTATTATTAATGCATACAGTCCGAAAACACCAGACAACCACAAAACAATAGTTAGTTTTGTGATAATGAAACTCAAGCAGAAATACAATAAATTCCCTTTTGATACTCAAAAAGTTCCGTTTTTTTATGGCTGGGTAATTTTAGTTGTTGCTACCATTGGCATTTTAGTAAGTGCTCCGGGGCAAACCATGGGGGTTTCAACATTTACCGATTATTTGTTGGAAAATATTGGTATCAGCCGCGACCAGCTTAGCACGGCTTACATGTTTGGCACCATTGCCAGCTCGCTGGTACTTACCTACGCCGGAAAATTATACGATAAATACGGTGCACGATGGGTGGGCATGGCCACTGCTCTGGTATTGGCAATGGTTTTGGTTCTGATGAGCCAGTCGGACCGGATAATAAAATTACTTACTGCTCCTAATTCGAGTGCTTATGCCGGTGTGGCTATTGCTGTTTTAATTATTTT
This sequence comes from uncultured Draconibacterium sp., assembly GCF_913063105.1. Taxonomy (GTDB): domain Bacteria; phylum Bacteroidota; class Bacteroidia; order Bacteroidales; family Prolixibacteraceae; genus Draconibacterium. Next base: position 17,305 of record NZ_CAJXYQ010000024.1, read on the forward strand.
CTTTTTTATGCTTCGTTTTTCGGGGCAGGGCGTGTTAACCATGGTTTCGCGCAACATGCTAATGAAATGGTTTATTGCCCGCAGGGGCCTCGTAAACGGCATTTCATCGGTATTTGTATCGCTGGGCTTTGCCACTGCACCACTCACTTTCGACATGCTGATTCAAGAAACCTCGTGGCGCCATGCCTGGTTGCTTATGGCAGCATTCATCGGCCTGTTTTTTACTGCATTTGTTTTTCTGTTTTTTCGCGATAATCCGGAAGATATCAATATGGTTGCCGATGGAGAAAAGCATGCCAATAAAGAGCACAATGTAATTATAAAACCATTTAAACAGTTTTCATTAAATGAAGCCCGCAGCAATATAACCTTTTGGTTGTTTGCTATTCCGCTTTCAATATATTCGCTTTATGTAACCGGCTTTACATTTCATTTGGTTTCGCTGTTTACCGAGGCCGGAATTAGCCGCGAGAAGGCATTGGCTGTTTTTATTCCGGTTTCCCTTATTTCGGTATCTTTTGCATTGGTGGGCGGATGGATTAGCGACCGTATAAAACTTCAATACCTGCTGTGGCTGATGTTATTGGCCGAAATTATAGCTCTGTTTTCATTGGCTAAAATTAGCAGCGATATTTTCTACTATACTTTTATTATTGGAAACGGAATTGTAAGTGGTATTTTTAATGTACTTATGGCTGTTACCTGGCCCCGCTTTTATGGTCGCGAACATTTAGGACAAATTACCGGTTTTGTAATGGCGCTTATTGTATTTGGTAGTGCATTGGGACCCATTTTGTTTAGTTTATCGTTTTCGCAGTTCGGAACATACAGCCTTGGTATATATGTACTGGTGGGGATACTGTTACTTATTACAGCTCTGGTTTTTAAAGCACATAACCCGCAAGATAAATTAGGGGAATAAGCATTTGTCAATTTGGACGTTTTTAACCGAATGAATTTTATTATTAGCCTAAAAAGAATCAGGCAAATCAGGGCAATCATTTCTAAATCAATTTTATAATCTAACCTTTGCTTTGCTTCTTAAAAACGATAGGAAATTATTATCCTTAGTACTCTCGTAGTCCTTCTTCAATATACTCCTGCTGCCAAATGCTAAAAAGTAAGGGGTCGTCGGGAAGATTTTCCGGCTCAGTCTTAATTAATTGATTAACCGCAAGTTTCATTTCTTCATGTAGTACTTCAGAGTTCAGAACAGTTTGTCGAATGTAGTAATAGGACTTATGTTTTAGCTGTAACAGGTTAACATTGATAGTATTAGGCTTGTCGTTAAAGATGCGAATGGTTTCATATTTCATACTCGAATCTTCTGTTCGCCGAATATACCCATTAGGTGTAATAACATCGCCTTCGCCGGCCAAAGCCGATGCAAGCTGTTTCCTAAATCCTGCTTTTTGAAATCTGTTTTTAAAATGAAATGAGCAGTAATTAATACCGATATCAATGGAGTGTTCATGTGCATAGGCAATCAATTCCAAAGCTGCCAGTTCTGATTCCAGCACTACAGGCTGTTCTGCATGAATTAATGTATAATTACGTTTTGATAAGTGTTTTACGTTGTGAGGTGTAAGTCGTAATTGGTGAAGGTTGAGGTTTGATACACCTGCTTTTACCATTTCGGGCAAAAGTTTCTTTAAACGCTCCAATTCTTCCGGTACGGCCGGAATCTCAATACTAATTACTGGTACAATTCCTTTTGCTGCTGCAATTTTATCCAGTCTGAATGCTGTAGCTCCAATATCAAAACGCACCTCATTTATTCCGGCAGCTGCCAGTTTCCTGAATTTTTGTGATTCGGCTAAAATGCCGTTGGTGTACATCCAAATATAGGTTTCCGGTTTACATTTTTTGCGAACTTGTTTTAAATATTCATAGGTGCGTTCGAATTGCAGAAGCGGTTCGCCGCCACTAAAACTTACGCCTTTAAACTGAAAATAATTAAGGTATTCAGCGTATTCGGCAGCACTTGCAAATTTCAGATTTTGGGTGGTTGGTAAATGGTCTTCTTCTTGTGGTGCCGGGCAATAAAAACAATTTGCATTACATTTTCCGGTTATAAACAAACAGCTCCACAAGCCGAGCCCACAGAGCTTACAGCCATCAGATATTTGTTTGTGGAAGGGTTTGGTATTTTTAAATAAAATATTTTCAGTTCTGTTAAGCAGGGCCATCTTTTTCTCTTGCGCTTCCTGAGCGGTGTAAGAGTTTAACCAGCTTAAGTTTGTCCACTCCTTATAGGCAGACTTATTGTTGTTAACCAGCGAATTTAGCCAGTTGTAATAGGTTTTCATCAAAAAAATAAATCAAAAACTCACTAAGATTTAAACTACATACGAAAAGTGGGGGAAAAGAAATGGTAGATTTTAAAGTTCGGAGAAGATGTACAGAAACATCAATATTTTTTTCAGATTAAGGGTGTCCTGAACAAATTTTTTTAGGTGATGGCCTGTATTCATTTCGTGTAAAAATAACGGGAATAAAAATAGATAATTTGACGTATTAAATACGATATCCGATATTATTTATCTTGGTATTTTTTCAGCCTGGTATTTCGAGAGAAATATTTCTGAACAATCTCATTTCCAATTCTGCGTTTCTGTATAAATTTGTGTTTATTGTAAACGGTTAATTCAAATTTCAGAAAGCTATGAAACGAATACTTTTCGGCCTGCTAACAGCAACTTTAATCTTCACCTTAGGTTGCAAAACAAAAAAAGAAAACAAACTTCCGCGTGTGGCCATTTGTGGTTTGGCCATTGAGTCGAGTACTTTTTCGCCTGCACAGTCGGGTATTGAAGCGTTTCAGGCGCGTCGCGGAGACGAGATTTTTACCTATTACCCATTTATGGACGATACGGCAGCTACACGTGCTCGTGCCCAGTGGTTTCCGGCTTTACGTGGACATGCATTGCCCGGAGGCATTGTTACCCGCGATGCGTACGAAACACTGGTTGGTGAAACGTTGAACCGGTTAAAGGAAAATTTGCCTTACGACGGATTGTTTTTTGATATTCACGGCGCAATGAGTGTGGTAGGACTCGACGACCCGGAGGGAGATCTGATTCAAAGAGTCAGGGAAGTAATTGGAAACGATGTACTTATTTCAACATCAATGGATTTACATGGCAATGTAAGCGAGCGGCTGGCACATTACAGCGATATGATTACCTGTTACCGAATGGCACCGCACGAAGATGCTGTTGAATCGAAAAAACGTGCCTTAACCAATTTGCTCGATCGTTTGGAGAGCGGTAAAGGCAAACCAAAATTTAAAGCCTGGGTTCCGGTTCCGATATTGCTGCCCGGTGAAAAAACAAGCACTCGCATAGAGCCCGGGAAAAGCCTTTACGCCAAGGTTGCACCTGCAGCTGAACGCGAAGGCGTAATTGATGCAGCCATTTGGGTGGGCTACGCATGGGCCGACGAGCCACGAAACCATGCTGTAACAATGGCCTATGGCGACGATAAAGAAGCCGTAGCGCAGGCAGCAGAAGAACTGGCAGAGTGTTTCTGGAATGTGCGAAACGAATTCGAATTTGTAGCTCCGGTGGCCACGCTTGACGAATGTTTGGATAAAGCCATTGCATTTAACGACAAACCATTTATAATTAGCGACATGGGCGACAACCCAACAGCAGGTGGCGCCGGCGATGTAAGCTGGACATTAAACGAAATTTTGAAACGGGAAGCATTTAGAAAGGAGAATGGTCCTTCAGTAATTTATGCTTCAATACCCGGCCCCGACCTGGTAACCAAAGCAATTGAAGCCGGCATTGGTGCAAAGGTAAGCGGAATGGTGGGAGCTGTGGTTGATAACAGGTATGCACCCCCCGTAAAGCTTAGCGGAAGGGTAGAGGCTATCAAACATGGCGACAGGCATGCCGAAACAGAAGTTGTGATTCGTACCGGTAGTATTGATGTTATTGTTACCAAAAAACGTAAACCGTATCATCATGAAACAGATTTTACCGATTTAGGTTTATACCCGCGCGAAACAGACATTGTGGTGGTTAAAATTGGCTACCTGGTACCCGAGTTATATAACATGCGTGCCGATTGGCTAATGGCCTTAACCCCTGGTGGGGTTGACCAAAACCTGGAACGTTTGGGGTATAAACGAATTAAACGCCCAATGTTTCCGCTGGATAAGAATATGGCGGACCCCGATTTATCAGCACGTTTTATTCCTCTGGCAAATGAGTAAGTGAGAAAAGCAATGCCTTTACGTTTTCAGTTTAAAAATGGGTACTTCGCATTTTAATTATTGTTAAACCATATTTTAGTTACTTTTAAAACCAATTTGAATCTAAACCAATAAAAATGAGAAAATTAATTTTTCCCTTAATGCTTTTTGCTACTGTATTAATTAACAGCTGTAAAAACGATTTGCCGGTGGGAGAGTGGCACAGTATGTTTAACGGCCAAACACTTGAAGGTTGGAAAGCAGCTGAAGAGAATTCTGAAAGTTTTTCGGTTGAAGATGGTGTTATAAAATGCGCCGGAGAGCGATCTCACTTGTATTATTTACACCATTTCAAAAATTTCGAATTTGAAGCCGAGGTTAAAACTTTACCGCAAGCTAACTCGGGCATTTACATCCATACGGCCTACACGGCTAAAGGATATCCCACAAAAGGCTATGAAGTACAAATAAATAATTCGCATAGAGGCCCTTCAACCAAGCATCCCGAACGCAGAATGACAGGCAGCATAGCAGGCGTTCGAAACATTTATTATCCTTTTGTAAGCGACAACGAGTGGTTTAACATTCGAATTAGCGTTGTTGAGAATTTCGTGCAGGTTTTTATAAACGATGTAAAAGTAAATGAATATGCCGAGCCTGATAAAGCATGGCGATGGGAGGGGGCAGAAGAGATGGTGCTTGGAAGTGGCACTATTGCCTTGCAATCGCACGATGCAGGAAGTACAACCTATTATAAAAACTTAAGAATTAAGCCGCTTGCCGATGATAAAAAAGTGGAAGTAGAAGATAAACGTTGGGATACCATTGTAACCAAACTCATGCGTGCTGGTTTTCCGCTGGTTGATTATCATGTGCATTTAAAAGGAGGATTAACCATTGATGAAGTGGTAGCCAATTCGCAACGCCTGGGGATAAATTATGGCGTAGCCCCCAACTGTGGACTCCATTTCCCTGTAACCAATGATGAATCGCTGTATGCCTATATGGATGACGTAAAAGGGAGCCCCACCTATAAAGGAATGCAGGCAGAAGGCCGGGAATGGATTACTTTGTTTTCGCCGGAAGCAATTGCAAAATTCGATTATGTATTTACCGACGCCATGACATTTACCGACCGAAAAGGAAGGAGAAACCGAATTTGGATACCCGAAGAAGTGTGGGTAGATAATAAACAACAGTTTATGGATGACCTGGTGGAAAAAATAGAAGCTATATTTTCCCAGGAACCAGTTGATATCTATGTAAATCCAACGGTTTTACCTGCTGAGTTAATGCCGGAATATACCGATTTATGGACCAAAGAACGAATGCAGCGCGTTGTAAAAGTACTTGCTGATAATAATGTAGCCCTTGAAATTAATGCCCGGTACAAAACCCCGGGTGCCGAAATGATTAAAATGGCCAAAGCAGCGGGAATAAAGTTTGCTTTTGGTACCAATAATGTAACTAAAAATCTGGGGCAGTTGGAATATTGTCTAGAAATGATTCAGGAATGCGGATTGCAACCAAATGATATGTTTGAACCGAAAACCGATGACAAGAAGCCAGTAAATGTAAAAGGACTTCCTGATAAAATTACAGGGTAAAAAATGAAAAAACGGGCAAGGAATTTTAAATCTCTTGCCCGTTTATATGGGAAATAAAACTAATCACTAATAAAACTCTATTTTGGGTTTATAGTCGATTAAAATACCCTTTTGTTCTATTGCAAACTCAACCAGTTCAACCGCCTGCTCGTTCGAAAACGATCCTCGGTTGATGGTAAGATCGAAAAATTCTTCACGTAAACTACTCTCTTTTAGTGCTTTTCTAAATGCGGCACGTTCTTTCTCCACTTTTTCAATAAATGTAATGGCCTCGTTTCTGTTCAACTTATTATTTGTCATAATAGTATTAATCCGGTAGCCGAGAGGAGCCGTTAAGCGTAGGTGTAAGGCATTTTTAATGTCGCTGGCAATAATATGGCTTGCTCGCCCTACTATTATACAATAACCATCAACAGCCAATGTGCGAACAACCTCTTTAACTGATTTTATGATTCGATCTTCGCTTTTGTAGCGTTTGTCTTTAAAAGCATTCAGTATCTCCTCAAATATATACCTGTCGGTTTTCTTAAAAGTTCTTCGTACTTTCTCCGGATCAAGATCCAGTTCTTTGGCACTCTCATAAAAAATTTCTTTGCTAAGTACATTCCACGAGCATCTGCTTAACTTTTTATTCAGGCGTTCTGCAATCATTCTTGCCAATACCAGGCCATTGCAGCCCACTTCACGCGAAATGGTAATTACCGGACCTGCCTGACCAGTATGAGACGATTGCAGCGAATTCTCTTCTTTCATCCGGCTGTTTAAATAGTTCATTAATGAATTTCCCATTATAGTAGTTTATTATGGGTTACGCTGATTATGGTAAACAGGTTATGCTGAATATGAATAATTTATAGACGATAAAGCCTACCAACCTTCAAAAATAATTTCTATTTACACATACTAATCTTTTTAATGTGTTGTTTTTGTGGTGATTACGCATCGTAGTATTGGAATAATGACAAGTGTCAGTTAGAATATGTTCTTGAAAAACTATTTTTAACTACTATTAAATTTTTAATCATTCTAAATAAATTACAGAAATACTATCTTCGTAAGAATTAAAAAAAATGCATTATATGTTTGATAAGAACACTTTCGTTAACCGTAGAAAACAGCTTAAAAACAAGAGTTTAAAAGGGATTGCTCTATTGTTGGGTAACACCGAATCTCCAATGAATTATAAGGATAATACCTATCATTACCGCCAGGACAGTTCTTTCCTGTACTTTTTTGGTCTTGATTTTCCAGGCTTGGCTGGAGTTATTGATTTTGATAGTGGGGAAGACTATATTTTTGGCAATGATGTGGATATAGAAGACATTATTTGGATGGGGCCACAGGTTTCGTTGAAAGAAAACGGAGCCAAGGTAGGCATCAGCAACACCGCGCCCTTTGCCAAGCTTTTTGATCTTGTTAAGCAAGTGCAAGACGAAGGCAGAACAATTCATTTTCTACCTCCTTATCGTGGCGAAAATAAAATATTGCTAGAAAAACTCACCGGCATATCTTCGCTGGTTATACAAAGTAAGGCCTCGCTCGAGCTTATAAAAGCCGTTATTTCTATTCGGGAAATAAAAGAAGACCAGGAAGTAAAAGAAATAGAAAAAGCTTGTGCAACAGGCTATGCCATGCATGTTGCCGCAATGAGGATGGCACAGCCGGGTACCTGGGAACAAAAAATTGCGGGTACCATTGAAGGTATTTCATTGGCTGGTGGGGGAATGACCTCTTTCCCGATAATCCTATCACAAAATGGAGAAACTTTACACAACCACGATCATTCGCAACTGCTCCAAGAGGGAAAACTGATGTTGTGCGATGCCGGTGCCGAATCGTTGCTTCATTATGCTTCTGATTTTACGCGTACGACTCCGGTTGGTGGAAAATTCACAACAAAACAACGCGAAATATACGAGATTGTACTTGCGGCCAACAACAAAGCAACAGAACTTACCAAACCTGGTGTAACATATTTATCGATTCATTTGGCCGCAGCAGAGGTGATTGCTACAGGTTTAAAGGACCTTGGACTGATGAAAGGAGACGTTAAGGAGGCAGTAGCAGCCGGGGCACACGCCATGTTTTTCCCACATGGTTTGGGACACATGATGGGATTGGATGTACACGACATGGAAGACCTTGGGCAAATTTACGTGGGGTACGATGATGAAATTCAACCAGTTGATCAGTTCGGAACTGCCTACCTTCGCTTAGGAAAAAGGCTTAAACCAGGTTTTGTTGTAACCAATGAACCGGGTTGTTATTTTATTCCGGCTTTAATTGATAAATGGAAAGCAGAGGGAATAAACAGAGATTTTATAAACTTTGAAAAAGTTAATGAATACCGGGACTTTGGCGGTATCCGCTTGGAAGATGATATTTTGGTAACAGAAACAGGTGCCGAGATTATTGGTGAACGGGTGCCGATTAGCCCGGATGAAGTTGAAAAAATAGTACAGAAAGGATAATCAGCAAGCGGCAACGATTATTTAATTGTTGCCGCTTTTTTTAGTATTCGTCGATAAAAATAATCCATTTCCGATAACAGTTCATCCCGAACTTCGCGGCACCTGGTTTTAATCTCTTCCTGAGATTTTGCGCCTTTATACGGACTCCGAAATCCCAGGTGCATTTTTCGTTTATACTTCACTTTCGGAATTTTTAATTCCTCATTAGTGCCTTCTCCAACCGTTATCAGGTAATCAAAATTCATGTTGGCATATTCGGTAAAACTATGCGGAATACTCTGTTCGAGATTAATTCCAACCTCAGCCATTATTTCAATGGCCACCTGGCTTACATGATCAACAGGTTCTAATCCGGCTGAAAAAATTTGTAATTCATTATTGTAGCTTCTTAGTATTGCTTCTGCCATCTGGCTTCGGCAGGAATTTCGGTTGCTTAAGAATAAAATAGTTATCCCATCAAGAATTATTTTGTAGTCGTTTGTTTATTAAGAAGATGTAATGTACTACAATCAAGTCACAATTAAAATGCCTTATGTCTTGATATCTAGATTTTTACAATGTTTTGAAACATACTTAAACAACATATTTGAGTTCTCTGGCAATAAATTAGTTAAGCACTTGTAAATGAGTAAAAACAAGCTGCAGTTTATGGTTAAATTACTACATAAAATAGTGATAGCCAATCAGAAAGAAAATCTGACATCATTATTTTGTCTTAATAATTGAGTATTAATATGGTTTTCCCTATTTTCGTAGGTGAATGATATTATACAAATCGTTAAAAAACGATGTAAAAAATACTGTAAATGGAACCTAAAGATCTAAAAAACTCAGAAGAGTTAAAGCGTACGGAAAATTCTGAACTTGAAAATTCTGATGTTCAACCGAGCTCAGAAGCGACTGAAAATGTGGAAAGTGAAAGCACCACAAACAACGAAGGTACTGAAGAGCAAAAAGAAGTAAGTTCGGTAGAAGAACTTACGGCTGCTGCTGCAGAAAAACAAGAGGTAACACAAGTAACACAGGAATCTCCCGTTAGTGAAGAAAAAGTGGAAAAAGAAGCTCCTGTTCAGGAAAAAAGTCAGGTTGTAAGTCAAGAGAAGGTGGAAGAGGAATCGGATGCCAGGGAATCAACTGAGACTACTACCGAAAAAGTTGAAGAACAGCAAGAACCGACTTCTGAAGAAGAGAAAAAAGAAGACAGCAAGGAGGAAAAAAAGGTCGAACGCGAACAGGTTGATTACTCAAATTTCTCTCAAATAGAATTGGTAAATGCGCTGCGCGACCTTCTGGAAGGAGATAGCGAATTTGACATTAGAGAAGATGTTGAAGCCATTAAAGCAGTATTTTATAAGAACCTAAATGAAAACCTGGAAGAGGCTCGTAAAAAGTTTGTAGAAGCGGGTGGGGCTGAAGAAGATTTTAAAGCCGAGGAAGACCCTTACGAACCTGATATTAAAGATTTACTAAAAAAATACCGCTACATTCGTATTGAGCATAATAAAAAGTTAGAGGTAGAGAAAGAAGAAAATCTTGAAAAGAAATATGAAGTTATTGAAAAGATAAAAGGCCTGATCAATAACGAAGAGTCGATAAACAAAACTTTTAATGAATTCCGTGATCTTCAGCGTGAATGGCGTGAAATTGGCCTCGTTCCGCAATCAAAAATGAAAGACTTATGGGATACCTATCATTTTCATGTTGAGAACTTTTACGACTATATTAAAATTAACCGTGAATTACGCGACCTTGATTTAAAGAAAAACCTGGAAGCCAAAATAAAACTTTGTGAACGGGCAGAGGAGCTTCTTTTAGAAGAATCGTCGATATTAAAAGCTTTTAACACCCTGCAAAAATACCATGAGCAGTGGCGTGAAATAGGCCCTGTGCCCAGAGAGCAAAAAGATGATATATGGGAGCGTTTTAAAACTGCAACTACCAAAATAAATAAAAAACACCAGGAGTTTTTTGAAAACCGTAAAGTAGAACAAAAGAAAAATCTGGAAGCGAAAACAGCTTTATGCGAAAAAGTAGAAGAGATTGTTCAACAAGAAATCGGCAACCATAAAGAATGGGATGAAAAGTCGAAAGAACTAATTGAACTTCAAAAAGTTTGGCGCACAATTGGTTTTGCTCCCCGTAAGGATAATAACAAAATTTACGAACGTTTCCGTACAGCATGTGATTCGTTTTTTAATGCAAAACGTGCTTTTTACGCTAAAAACAAAGAAAACCAGCAAAACAACCTGCAACTAAAAACAGATTTATGTGTACAGGCAGAATCGTTAAAAGACAGTACTGACTGGAAAAAAACCACTCAAGACTTTATTAATATACAGAAAAAATGGAAGGAAATTGGACCGGTTCCTCGTAAACATTCTGACGTATTATGGAAACGTTTTAGAGCAGCATGTGATTATTTCTTTGACAAAAAGTCGGATCATTTTTCGGATGCCGATAAAGAACAAATTGATAATCTGAAACTTAAAGAAGACCTTATCGAGGAAGTAAAGAACTTTAAACCTGTTGAGGAAACCGATAAGAACCTTGATTCATTAAAAGCCTTTCAGCGCAGATGGAGTGAAATAGGACATGTGCCATTTAAAAAGAAAGATGATATAAAGGTAGCTTTCAGAGATGCAATTAATAAATTATTTGATGATTTAAAGATTGATGATGAAAAACGTAATCTACTTAAATTCAGGAATAAGATGTCTTCTTTCTCTGAATCTTCGCGCGGACAGAACAAAATGAGAATGGAACGTGACAAGTATATGAATAAAATGAAACAACTTGAAAACGACCTAATCTTGCTGGATAATAATATTGGATTCTTTGCAAAATCGAAAAACGCAGAATCATTGATTGAAGATGTGAAAAAGAAAATTGAAATAACGAAGCAAAAAATTGAACATCTAAAAGAAAAGATTCGTGTAATTGATGAAGTGGATGAATAATTATTATAATAGAAGTAATTATAAAGCCGGCAATTTGTCGGCTTTTTTAATGGCATTTATTATATAAATTAAACTTCCTGAGAATCGCATATTTTTTTACTTTCTGTAAGGTATTTCAGGAAGCACATTCTAAAGCATCGGCAGGTGTTGTGCTATTCACCTGAGCAGCAGTAAGCGAAGAATGAGCGCAGACATAATATTGAATTATAGGAAAAACCATTCAAAGGAACACTGTATAAACTTTTACATAAAATCTTTGCGGTTATCGGACTTACAGCCGCGACAACTGATTTTATGCAAACTAGCAAAGCTAGCCGTATTAACCCTAGAATTCCAAAATATCAAACATATGCAATTTGTCCTATAATTGATATTATGTTTATTTGAGTTCGTGTAAAAAAAGGAGAGCGAGCCCTCCTTTAGTATTAATTATTGTCCTAACTTTTCAAGAATTTCATTGTACTTATCCATGTTTTTCATTCGGTAATACAAATTCTTCAATGATTCAAGAGTCATCTCGTCATCAGGATTTAGTTCACGACATTTTTCCATAAATGGCAACGACTTTTCAAACCATACGTCTGCTTTCTTTAATTCAGCTTCGTATTTTTCATTTTCGTTAGCTGGCACTGCATTTGCAACTTCAATCTGTTTTACACCTTTGTTGTAATAAAGTGCACCTAAGTTATAGTATGAATTAAAGAAAGTTGGATCAACCTCAGTTGCTTTTTTGTACGCTTCTACAGCGTTCTCTTCTTCACCAAATTTTTCGTACAAGGCGCCTTTAGCAAAATAATAAGTAACATTGTTCGGATCCTGTTGAATCGCCATTTCCAAATATTTCAATGCTTCTTCATTTTGTCCCATTTTCATGTAAAGATCAATCATGTTTGTCAAAACACCATTGTCTTCAGGGTATTTCTCAAAACCTTCCTGAACCGCCTTTAAAGCATTTACTGTATCCTGCATTTGTATGTATGATTCAGAAATCAAGGCATACGTTCTGGCTCCGTTATATCCGTGTTTTGCAGCTTCACCATAATACTGTACAGCTTTTTCGAAATTTTTTGCATTAAAAGCCGCTAGTCCTGAGTTAAACAAAATCACAGTGTCAACAGCATTCGGATTATCTTCTTTTACAACAGGAATTTCCTGAATATCCAATATCTGCTCAAATGATTTTAATGCCAGTTCATAATCATTGTCATTAAAAGCTTCAACAGCCTGATTGGTTAAATCGTTGGTTAACAGTGTTAATTTTATTTTTACACTTTTGCTGAATTTGTCTTTTTCGTCAAGTTCCAATGCTTTTTTGTATGATTCTAAAGCCACAGATAGCGGATCGTTGCTTAATGCTTTAATTTTAGCATCCTGACTCGCAAAAACTGCCTGATAGATCTCTCCTCTTACTTCCCATGTTTTTGGCCAAGGAATTGATTTTTCAGCTTTCTCATTTGAAGCATCTACGGCTTCTTCAATGGCTTCTAAAGCCTTATCCAACTTTCCGGTGTCTTTCAAATTCTGAGCACTGGTAACTTTTCCTTTCTGTGCAAATACCACAGAAGCGCTAATTACCAGGACTAATAGAATAATAGTTTTTTTCATTTTATACTTATTTAAAATTTTAATATATCGTTTATAACTTAACTATAAAGCGTATTTACGGCCACAAAAATATATGTTTTCAAATTTTATCAAAATAACGTGAATAATAATATTTAATTTATTCTTGTTCTAAGTTATTTTCTTCAGTATCAATATCTTCAGCATCACCTTCAGTAAGATCCTCGGCAGTTTCCTCTTCCACTGCTATTCGGGCTACTGAAGCAATTCTGTCTTCTTCTCTCAAATTAATTACACGCACTCCTTGAGTTGCTCTTCCGAGAACAGAAATGGTATTAACTGCCAGGCGTATGGTAATTCCTTTTTGAGTAATGATCATTAGATCATTATCGTCCGAAACACTCTTGATGGCAACCAATTCTCCTGTTTTTTCAGTTACATTCATTGTTTTTACACCTTTTCCTCCCCGATTGGTAACACGGTAATCATCAATTTTAGAGCGTTTTCCATATCCTTTTTCAGCAACTACCAGGATATCTTCATTCTCATCCATTACACAAACCATACCAATTACTTCATCATTCTCGTGGCCAAGAGTAATTCCTCGTACTCCGGAAGCTGTTCTTCCAATTGCACGAACAATACTTTCGTTGAAACGAATAGCCTTTCCTGACCGCACAGCGAGCATGACTTCGCTGCTACCATTTGTAAGTCGAGCTTCAAGTAACTGGTCACCTTCTTTAATTGTAATGGCATTAACACCATTTTGTCGCGGACGGGAATAAGCTTCAAGAGTTGTTTTTTTGATGATTCCTTTTTTGGTGGCAAGTATGATATAGTTATTATTGATAAATTCCAGATCTGCCAATGTTCGAACTTTAATAAAAGCCAACACCTTATCATCAGATTCAATATTAAGTATATTCTGAATTGCCCTGCCTTTTGATGCGCGTGTTCCTTCCGGTATTTCGTACACTTTTAACCAGAAACATTTACCTTTTTCAGTAAATAATAACAATGTATTATGCATTGATGCAATAATGATGTGTTCGAGGAAGTCTTCATCGCGGGTGGTACTACCTTTTGATCCTACTCCTCCCCTTCCCTGTGTACGGAACTCTGCTAATGGGGTACGTTTTATATAACCGAGATGAGAAATCGTGATAACCATTTCTTCATCGGCATAAAAATCCTCAGGATTGAATTCTTCGGCATTAGGAACTACCTCTGTTCTGCGCTCATCACCATATTTATCCTTAATTTCCTGCAATTCCTGTTTAACAATATTCATTCGCATTTCAAAGCTTTCAAGAATTGCTTTCAGGTGTTCAATCTGAGCCATTATTTCATCGTATTCTTTACGAAGCTTGTCTTGTTCCAGTCCGGTTAGCTGGCGCAAGCGCATTTCCACAATGGCACGTGCCTGAATATCGCTAAGTTCGAAGCGCTCAATCAGTTTATTACGTGCTTCTTCAGGAGTAGAAGATGCGCGAATAATTGCAATAACTTCATCAATGTTATCACTTGCAATAATTAAACCTTCAAGTATGTGTGCACGCTTCTCAGCTTGCTCCAACTCGTACTGAGTTCGACGTGTTACCACCTCGTGTCTGTGCTCAACAAAGTGCTTGATCAGGTCTTTCAGGTTCAATATTTTCGGACGACCATGTACTAATGCGATGTTGTTTACACTAAAAGAGGTTTGAAGTTGGGTATATTTGTACAACTTATTTAAAACTACATTGCTCATGGCATCGCGTTTTAAATCGTACACTACACGCATTCCTTCGCGGTCTGACTCATCGTTTACGTTTGAAATTCCCTCAATCTTTTTTTCGTTAACCAGATCGGCAGTTTTTTGAATCATTTCTGCACGGTTAACCATGTATGGAATTTCGGTTACAACAATCTTCTCACGACCGCCTTCATTTTCGATATGCGCTTTACCTCTTATAACAACACGTCCTTTACCTGTCTCGTAGGCATCTTTAACTCCCTGATAACCATAAATTATACCTCCTGTTGGAAAATCAGGAGCTTTAATGATTTCAATCAACTCTTCCATTTCAATATCGTTGTTGTCGATATAAGCGATGGTAGCGTCAATTGTGTCACTTAAATTATGAGGCGGCATATTTGTAGCCATTCCTACTGCAATTCCTGATGCACCATTAATGAGCAACTGCGGAATTTTTGTTGGTAATACGGTGGGTTCACTTAAAGACTCATCGAAGTTGGGCTGAAAATCAACAGTATTCTTATCTAGATCTGCGAGTGTTTCTTCCGAAATTTTCGACATTCTGGCCTCGGTGTAACGCATTGCTGCCGGACTGTCACCATCAACAGACCCAAAGTTTCCCTGTCCGTCGACCATTGGATAACGCAACGACCAATCCTGTGCCATACGCACCATTGTAAAATAAACTGATGAATCGCCATGGGGGTGATACTTACCCAGTACCTCTCCAACTATCCTGGCTGATTTTTTATATGGACGATTAGACAAAATTCCTAATTCGTGCATACCAAACAAAACCCGGCGGTGTACCGGTTTAAATCCATCGCGTACATCAGGTAGTGCACGCGAAACAATTACCGACATTGAATAATCAATATAGGCAGATTTCATCTGCTCCTCAATGTTTATTCTGATAATCTTTTCACCTTCTGTCATTATATCTCCTTTCAAAATAAATTATCACTAAAAAAGACCCACAAAAATAGTAAAATCATTCTTGTAAAGCGCATATTTGTTAGCGTTTTACAATCTTTTGATAAGAAGATATTAACAATTCAACTGTCAAAAATTCATGATGTTTTCGTTACATTTGATAACTTCTGTCATTTCTGTATATCCTCGCTGCTATTTTTATTTAATTTAGTGTTTCAACCTTTTAGGAATAGTATTTGTTGAAACGAGTAAAAAGGAAATGTATATATGGATTCACAATTTTCACCAAGAATAAAAGACATTATTGGGTACAGCCGGGAAGAGGCCATTCGTTTAGGAAATGATTACATTGGCCAGGAACACCTCTTTTTAGGAATTTTAAGAGAAGGAGAAGGTACCGCTACAGACATTCTGGAGAACCTCGGGATTGACCTGGTAGAAGTTAAAAAACTGATCGAAAACAAAGTTCGCACGGATAAAGATATTAATCAGAAAGCAGATTTAATTATGCTTAAATCAACGGAGAAAACCTTGAAACTGATTTATCTTGAAGCCCGTTCGTTTAAAAGTGCAACGGCAAATAGCGGACATTTACTGTTGGCCATTTTAAAAGATAATGATAGCCTTGTTACCCAGTTACTGGTTGAAATGGGCATCAATTACTACATGGTTAAATCGCAACTGCAAGACTACAAACAACCAGAGGCAAAATCTGATTTTCCGGAGAGCGAAGATGATGAACCGGCAGAAGGTTTTGGTAAAGGACCATCGGGCAGTCAGGGAGCAAAAAAAGGAGCCGGTGCAAAATCAGATACACCTGTGCTCGATAATTTTGGAATTGATATTACCAAACTGGCAGAAGAGAATAGTCTTGATCCGATTGTAGGAAGAGAAAAAGAAATTGAACGCCTGGCTCAGATTCTAAGTAGAAGAAAAAAGAATAATCCAATCTTAATCGGCGAACCCGGTGTTGGAAAATCAGCAATAGCTGAAGGACTTGCATTGCGCATTGTTAGCAAGAAAGTATCGCGTATTCTTTTTGATAAACGTGTAGTAAGCCTCGACATTGCTTCAATCGTGGCAGGCACAAAATACCGCGGACAATTTGAAGAACGAATGAAAGCCATATTAAACGAGCTTTCAAAAGTTAATAATGTCATTCTCTTTATCGACGAAATTCATACTATTGTTGGAGCTGGTGGAGCTACAGGTTCGCTTGATGCTGCCAACATGTTAAAACCTGCCTTGGCCAGAGGCGATATTCAATGCATTGGTGCAACTACCCTGGATGAGTACCGTCAGCAGATAGAGAAAGACGGCGCTTTGGAACGTCGTTTTCAGAAAGTTATGGTTGACCCAACTTCTATTGACGAAACCATTGAAATTTTGCACAATATTAAGGAACGATATGAAGAACATCATAACGTAACTTTTACACCGGAAGCAATTGAAAGCTGTGTTAAACTAACTGCCCGGTATATTACCGACAGGTATTTACCAGACAAAGCTATCGATGCTCTTGATGAAGCTGGTTCCCGTGTTCATATTTCAAATATTAATGTTCCGGACAATATTGTAAAGCTGGAGGAGAAGATAGAAAAAACAAAGGAAGAGAAAATTACGGCAGTAAAAAGCCAAAATTTTGAATTGGCTGCAAACTACCGGGATAAGGAAAAAAATCTGCTCACCTTGCTGGAAGATGCAAAGGAACAATGGGAAAAAGATCTGCTAAACCATCGTGAAACTGTTGACGAACACAAAGTTGCCGAAGTTGTAGCAATGATGTCTGGCATTCCCGTTCAACGAATTGCCCAGGCAGAAGGCAAGCGTTTAATGAACATGGGTACCGACCTTAAAGGAAAAGTTGTTGGCCAGGAAGAAGCGATAGCAAAGATTGTTAAAGCCATACAGCGTAACCGGGCCGGACTAAAAGATCCGAACCGACCAATTGGAACTTTTATCTTTCTTGGACCAACGGGTGTTGGAAAAACCCAACTTGCCAAAGTGTTAACAAAATATTTGTTCGACAACCTCGATTCGTTGATTCGAATAGATATGAGCGAATACATGGAGAAATTTGCAGTGTCGCGTTTGGTTGGAGCGCCTCCGGGATATGTTGGCTACGAAGAAGGCGGGCAATTAACAGAAAAAGTAAGAAGAAAACCTTACTCGGTTGTATTATTGGATGAAATTGAAAAAGCACACCCCGATGTATTCAACATTTTACTGCAGTTAATGGACGAAGGACGGCTAACTGACAGTTTAGGCAGAAATGTTGATTTTAGAAATACCATTGTTATTATGACTTCTAACATTGGTTCGCGTCAGTTAAAAGACTTTGGCAGAGGAGTTGGTTTTTCTACGGCTAAAACACCCGAAGAAGAAAACGAACATGCCAAATATATTATTCAAAAAGCACTAAAAAAGGCTTTTGCACCAGAATTCTTAAACAGAATTGATGATGTGGTAATGTTTAACCAACTGGAAAAGAAACACATCCACAGTATTATTGATATTGAGATTGAAGATTTATACAAGCGCGTTGAAGCACTAAATTATAAATTAAAAATATCGCCGGCAGCAAAAGATTTTATTGCTGAAAAAGGATACGATCCTCAATTTGGTGCACGACCTCTTAAAAGAGCTATTCAGAAATACCTGGAAGACGAAATGGCCGAGATTATAATTAAAGCATCGATTACTGAAGGAGATACAATATCAGTAGGTTTTGATAAGAAAAACGACAAATTGCAAATGAGAATTTTGTCGAAGAAAAAGGCACTCAACTAAATAATTGATAATAAAAAAGAAGGTTTTCACCTTCTTTTTTTATGCCTTGTAATTAAAAATGAGCATGGTAATATCATCAGTTTGTTTTGCACTACCCATATATACGTGCAGGCTTTTCTCCAGCCGTTCAACCATTTCTTTAGGTGACTTCCCCGCTAAGGATTGAAGGTTTTCCTCCAGCTTTTCTTTTCCATACTGTTTCTGTTCTTCATTTAACAGTTCCGTTACTCCATCAGAATATAAAATCAAGGTATCATTTTTATCCATTAGAATTTCGGCGACTCCATACGATTTGTCGGGGTATAAACCCAACGGCAACCCATGAGATTGATCCAGGGTTATCAAATCTCCGTTTTGTTTTAAAATATAACCAGGGGTATGTGCGGCATTACAGTATTCCATAATCCCTGTTTTTATATTTAGTACTCCTAAAAACAGGGTTAAAAAGAACTGGTGCTGGTTGCTGGTGCACAATTCCTTGTTTGAGTTTTCAACAATAACATTTGCTTGAGGCAGCAGAGCATTGGTTTTTATGGTTGTTTGTGCTATACTCATAAAAAAAGCCGCCGGCACTCCTTTTCCCGAAACATCACCCATGGTTAATACCAAATGGTCTTTGTCTAAAAAAAAATAATCAAATAAGTCTCCGCTTACCCCCCGGGCCGGAATATATGTTGAAAATAAATCAATGTCTTTTCTTCCTGGGAAAGCTGGATAGTTGGTTTTTATAAAACTTTGTTGAATCTCAGAGGCTTGTTGTAAATCCTCACGACGTCGTTCTTGTTTTTTCTTCTCAACCGATTGTGTTTGCTCATATTTCTCGTACCAGGCTCGCATGTAGTTCAAACTCTCCGAAACTTGTAAAACCTCGTTCTCAGGAACATCAGTATAAGGTCCGGTTAAATTACTAAATCGTTTCAGTTGTTTTGTAACCGCACTAAGCGGCCGAATCTGACGGTTAATTATGTAGGTTACGGTTAAATAAATTATCAGGATACCTAAAACCGAAAAAAACAGCATTTGCAGAACCGGAAGATAGAGTGGTTCAAATAGTTCTTTGTAAGGCAAAACCGAAACTAAAACCCAGCCGTTTTGTTCAATCGGGATGTAATAAACCAAGGCCTTTTCGTAATTAAATAATTCAGGATAAGCAATTAATGTTCCGGGTTTCTGATCGTTTAAAACGCTTTGGGTACTTGTTAAGTTCCCTTTGTAAACTTTCTCTGATAAATCAAAAATACTTTTATTTAATACCCACTCTTTTACGGGATGTGTAATATAGATTCCACTTTTCGACAATAAAAATGCGAAACCTCCTTTTCCTATTTTAATTTCATTTACCTGCTTGTTTAACTCATCGAGAGAAAGTTCGCAAATGACTTCGCCAACACGCTTTTTAGTTCCATTATTTTCAACAAAAATTGGTGCACAATAAGCTGCAACAACAATATTATTCCTTTCGCACAGGTAGGGCTCCGACCATCCTTCAGTTTCTTGTTGTCGTAATTGCCCGAAGTATAACTCTTCCTTTGGGCATAAGGTAGTATTCTTTTTTCCTTTAAATGTAAATACTGAATCTTTCTCGTTTAATATATGAAGAAAACGCTCGTTAATATTGGCAACTGTTGAATCAACAGATACATTAATGGCATTAATAAATGGATATTTTCTGACTATGCTATGAATAAAATTATCAGCATATCCCATTTGTCCGTAAAAAATAACCTGGTTTGAAATATTTTGAGAAATTTCAACCGTGGTAACTACATGCCGCCTTACACTGGCTGTTACTTCTGAGCTTTGCGTTATGGCTTTGTTCTGAACACTTTCTTTAATTAGGGTTTGATTAAAAAGAAAGAATATTCCGATAAATGCAATGAATACACCTATTACTGCGAGCGAGATATAAATGCTTAACTGGTACGCAATAGACTTGTTTAACATACTTACTTTTATTTAAGCCAATATTTTCAATTTACGGATAATTTTCAATTAATTATGCATCATGTTTAAATTTTAACCATTCACGAGTTCCATAAAAGCTACAGGTAAATGTTGCCAAACCCGATGCTTTTTTTAATGCAATGGTAAAATCATTGTATAAAAGGTAGTAGTAACAAAAAGCCCCGTGTAGGAAGTCTCCTGCACCAAGGGTATCTTTCACCTGTATTGGATTAATATTTATCGCTCCTTCCGTACCATTCTGAAAAACAAGTTGTTCTCCCCCATTTGAAATTGCTATTTTTTGTACGCCTTTATTTTTCATAAAATTAAACAGGTCGCTTTTAGTATTACATTCCGGAGGCATGAAATCGGCCGAGCAAATGGCAATTTCAACAGAATCAAGCAAATCAAAGAATTGAGGTTTCCAGCTTCCGCAGTCGGCTACAACAGGTATGCCTTTTTGCGCACAAATACGGGCGCACATACTGCTAAATTCGGGGTAAAAGCCATCAATAAGTAAAATCTCCGGATTTACTTTTTCAATTAGTTCGTTGGCAGAAACTACACTTTCCGTATCATTAGGATTATGTGTAATAATTGTCCGGTCGCCATTTTCAGAAGTTAATACTGTGGCATAAACCGGACTAAACAATTGTTTATTGGCCAAATCAAAATGGGTAATACCAACAGATTTAAAATCGTTGTGCACCAGTTTTTCAAAGGCATTGTAGCCGGTTGGACTGGCCAATATTGCGGATTTGTTAAGATAAGCAAAAGCAACGGCTGCATTGGTTGCCGGTCCTCCCACCAGTATTTCAGGAGCTGTTGTTTTTAGTTTTGTATTCGACTCCGGCAGTTCTTTAATAAAATATTGAATATCGATGGTGGTTAAACCAACAAATAAGGCTTTGTGTTTCATTAACACAAATAAACAAAAAAAGCTGCCTTTGCAGACAGCTTTTTTCTGAATATTAATATTTTTAAGTGTTCATTGCACCACAAACAGTTATCACCTGTCCGCTTACATACGACGATAAATCAGATGCCAGGAACGTGGCAACTCCCGCAACTTCTTCCGGTGTCCCGCCCCTTTTTAAAGGGATTGAAGCTTCCCAGGCTTTACGTGCATCTTCCGGAATTTTGCCGGTCATTTCGGTAATAATGAATCCCGGGGCAATGGCATTCGAGCGAATTCCTCTTGACCCTAGCTCGCGAGCAACCGATTTGGTAAAACCGTTAATACCGGCTTTTGAAGCAGAGTAATTTGCCTGACCGGCATTGCCACTTACACCAACAACAGAACTTAGGTTGATAATTGAGCCCGAACGTTGTTTTAACATGGTACGTTGCGCAGCTTTTGTAAAGTTAAATACCGATTTTAGGTTTACATTAATAACTGCATCCCACTGGTCTTCAGTCATTCGCATAAGTAGCGTATCTTTTGTTATGCCGGCATTATTTACCAGCACATCAATACGTCCAAATTCTTTTACAATTTCGCTAACAACGCGGTCGGTATCTTCAAAATTACTTGCATCAGAAGCATATCCTTTGGCTTTTACACCATACGACTTCAATTCTTCTTCCGTGGCTTTCATGTTGTCGTCTTCAAAAAGGTCGGTAAAAGCTACGTCGCACCCTTCCTGGGCATATTTTACGGCTATGGCTTTACCAATGCCACGAGAAGCTCCTGTTACAATGGCTGTTTTTCCTTCAAGTAATTTCATTCTTTTATGATTTTAATTTAGGTAGGTTTTAGCAGGTAAAAAGATTTTAAATTGACTAAAACTGTAGCTACCAAGTTTATTTTTGTTGCGCAAATATAAATTTTCTTGAAATTATAAGAAAAACCAACGCGGTATAAATAGTTATTAAGTAAAAGTATGGGCTCCGAAATAATAAACTTCAAACATTTGGTTGAAAAGTTCAAAAGAGTTGCTTGCCAAGCAGTGTTAAAATTTCGGATGCTTTCCCTTTTAAATGTATATCGGTGATAGCTGATGTAAAAATAGTTTCTTCGGGATTGATTTCAATTATTGTTGCCCCGGCCTGTTTGGCGGTACGCGGGACGTATGATGCCGGTGTTACTTCTCCGGTTGAGCCAATAATTAGGCATACTTCTGCTTTTTCGGCAGCAGCGAAGGAGCTGGAATAAGCTTCGGAAGGAATGCCTTCGCCAAAGAAAATAAAATCAGGTTTTAACACTTCCCCATCGTTCACACAGGTAGGAGGAATTTGTGTAAAATCAATTTCGGCAGCGTGGTAAACTTTGCCACACTTCAAACATTTTAGCTTTTTCGAATTACCATGAAATTCATAAACGGTTTTACTTCCGGCCTGATAGTGAAGGTTATCGATGTTTTGAGTAACAACCGCATTCATAATACCTGATGATTCCATTTTTGCAAGCGTAAGATGCGCTTCATTTGGTTTTGCTTCTGCAAAAAAATCATAAAATATCTCTCGAATATAAATCCAGCATTCTTCTGCATTAGTCAGAAAATAACCCAAATCCAGCACCTCAGGGTTATATTTATTCCATAAACCATGCTCGCCTCTGAAGGGTGGAATTCCACTTTCAACAGAAATTCCGGCTCCAGTAAAAGCGATTGTTGATTTCGATTCTTTAATAATACGGGCTGCTTCTTTTATCAAAAGTTCCATTTTATGTTTTTAGATGGAATTAAATTAATGAATTATCTTTGTCCACACAAATTATTTCAGATGCATGATCAATCAACAATTTGCGCTATATCAACCTCTCCCGGCGTTGGAGCCATTGCAGTAATTCGACTGTCGGGAAATGAGGCGATTTCTATTGCCGACAAGGTCTTTCAAAGTCCGGTAGAAGGAAAAAAACTTAGCAACCAGTCTGCCAATTCGATACACTTTGGCAAAATTATTTATAAAAACGAAATTATTGACGAGGTTGTTGTTGCCTTATTTAAAGCACCTCACTCGTTTACCGGCGAAGATATTGTTGAAATTTCTTGTCACGGCTCAACTTATATTCAACAAAAAATACTGGAAGTGCTTGTTGAAAACGGTGCCAGATTAGCATTGCCTGGAGAGTTTACGCAACGCGCTTTTTTAAACGGTAAAATGGATTTATCGCAAGCAGAAGCTGTTGCCGATTTAATTGCTTCGTCGAGTGCCGCTGCACACAAACTGGCCATTAACCAGATGCGTGGTGGTTTTTCGAAAGAAATTGGTGCTTTGCGCGACCAACTTTTGCATTTTACTGCGATGGTGGAACTGGAATTGGATTTTAGTGAAGAAGATGTGGAATTTGCCGACCGAACCGAATTGCGTAACCTTACAGAAAGAATTGAAAGCTTATTAAAAAAACTAAAAGATTCGTTTCAGTTGGGAAATGCCATAAAAAATGGTATTCCGGTGGCCATTGTTGGTGAAACCAATGTGGGTAAATCTACGCTGCTAAATGCGCTTTTAAACGAAGACAAAGCGATTGTTTCCGATATTCATGGTACTACCCGAGATGTAATTGAAGACGTGGTAAATATTCACGGAACTGCATTTCGTTTTTTCGACACTGCAGGTATTCGCGAAACCACTGATCATATTGAAACACTTGGCATTGAACGAAGCTACAGCAAGCTTGAACAAGCTTCCGTTGTTTTGTTGGTGGTTGACACCCACAATCCTTATTTGCTTGTTGAAAGCCGGATTCAGAAAATTAGAAAACGTATTGAGCCAAGTCAAACACTAATTATTGTTGCCAACAAAATAGATAACGGATTGCCTGAAACCATTCAACAACTGGAGGTTTTAGAATTAACCGACAACGAAAAAATGGTGTTTATTGCTGCCAGGCAAAAAGAAAATATGGATGAATTAATTGACTTTATGATTCATTCAATAAACATTGAGGCAGCCGACCAGCAAGATGTTATTGTTACCAATGCCCGCCACTACGAAATACTAAAAAATGCCCATGAAGCAATCTTGCGCGTACTAAACGGGCTCGATATGCAAATTACCGGTGACTTTTTGGCGCAAGACATTCGGGAGTGTTTGCACTACTTATCAGAAATTACCGGAGAAGTTGGCACAGAAGAAGTTTTGGGGCACATTTTTAAGAATTTCTGTATCGGAAAGTAAATAATATTGAAAAGCGGCATAAAAAAAGCCTGAAAAAATCAGGCTTGTAAATACAGTCATTGAAAGCGACTCTATATGATTTTGATTTTGTGTTCTAACTCTATTTCAAAAGTAGAAGAATTATAGATAGCCGGGTAAATTCTGTGGCCTAAACAAGGCGTTTAAAAAGTTGGAAGATTTAGTCTGAAATACTGAAACGTGCTAAGCAACTTCGGCAAAAACCTAAGAAAAATACTTAAATCTCCCACAAGAACTAACCAGCCATCACCGTCTCAACCTGCTTTAGGATTGCACGTTTTGTTTTAACCCCAACAATTCTGCCGGCTTCTTTTCCATCTTTCAAAATCAACATGGTTGGAATATTGCGTACCTTAAATTTTTGTGCCAGTTGCTGATTGTGATCAACATTAATCTTTGCTACCATAAAATTGGTTTGGCTATCAGCGATATCATTTAAAGTTGGAGCAACTATTTTACATGGGCCACACCAGGGGGCCCAAAAATCAACCAGCACCACTCCCCTTTTTGTAGCGGCTTTAAAATTTTTGTTGTTTAGTACTTTAATTCTTTTGCTGTTGGCCACCGGTTTGGCATTTTTCATACGGAAATAATTTACCGTAATTAATCCAATCAATACAGCAACAACAGCAACAATTACAATTAACGTTGTAGACATAGTTTTTAATCCAAAATTTTAATTTCAGAAGTAAGCTCAATTACTTTTTTATACATAGCACTTACCCCACAATACCTTTCTTCCGACAAACTAACGGCTTTTTTCAGTTTCTCCAATGGAAGGTCACTACCTTTAAATTCATAAATAACATTCATTTTAAAGTATTGCTTTGGATGTTCGTCTGTTAAATCGCCACTTACAATAACATTAAAATCGTCCACTTCAACACGCATTTTTCGTAAAATGGATATTACATCCATGCCAGTGCATCCGGCCAAGGCGGTGAGCATTAACGGCTTAGGTCGGGGTCCCCGGTTCTCTCCTCCAACTTCTTCGGTCGCATCAAGCATAAGTTTGTGCCCGTTTACTTCGGCCTCAAAAGCCATGTTCTCTTTCCAGCTAACTTTTATTTCGTTTGTTGCCATTACTTTATTATTGTTTTTGTACAAATTGTGCTGTTTTACTTTCCAAATTGCTCATCAAGTATTTCGGTAACCTGTTCCATGGTTTGAATACTTGTTGTAGCTTTCGCCACTTGTCCTTTTTTATAATACATGGTGAAAGGTAAACCCATAAAACCTGCGCATTCAGGGGCATTTCTAATTGGAGCAGCTTCAGGGTTATCAAAAGCCATAACCATAAATTTTACATTACTTCGTTCGCGCTCCAAACGTTCCATAATATTATAAACCGGAAAACACATGGGTCCCATACGTCCACAGCATACCATTACGTTTTCATTCTCTGCCAATACTTTTTCCAGCTCACTTGCCGATTCAATTTCAGGTAAACCTGTTCTTAATAATTTCATTTTTGTACTATTTATTCTGTTATTTGTTTAATAATATTTTTATCAGATTCCAGCTTCCCGCAGCGGTAAGCCTCAATTATTTCAGTTGGTTTTTGAAGAGGCACTCCAATAAAAAGGTTCAATTTTATTGATGCAAAAAAATGAACCAAATCCCTGGTTGTCCGGTGAATAATCAGGTCGGTTATTTTTGTTTGTTTTACCCAAACCAGCATTTTTTCCTTATTATTAAAATCCGGCGCTTCAACAATTTTAAAGTCTTGCGGAGAATTTTCAATATTGCAAACAAGCATGTGCGAACACCGACACAGCTGCGGCGTTATTTCGTTGTTCGCGATTGGTATTGCAATGTTTCTCATCTTTTTTATTGAAAAAAACAGAGTAACAAAAAATATTGTTACCCTGAAATTTATTCCCCTTTCTCTTCAATTAATCTCAATCTAAATCACTTTAAAATCAATACTTCAAAGTTATTCGGGAATACGAAAAACAACAAATTTTTACGGTTTAACTATGCCAAGATTCGGTCTGAATTTTGACAGTTTTTTAGCAATGATTTAATAGTATTTAATGATGAAAACGGGCATAAAGATTGAATTTTTATAATTCTTATGTAAATTTGAAATACATTTTAGTAAAAGATAATTTGAGCGAAGAATTTAAAAATATAATCAACACTGATGCCTACAAAACCCGCGTTGAATATTTAAAAGGAGAAACCATATTTAAACAGGGAGCTTTTGCGCCCTATGTGCTTTATGTTGTTGAGGGTTTGGCAAAGGTTTTTCTGCAAACCGGAATTGATAAGAACATCAACATCAGCGTTGTATCAAAAGGCGAATTTTTGGCATTCTCATCAGTGTTTGGCGAACCGGTGCATACCTATTCTGCCCAGGCAATTACAAATTCAAAAATATGCATGATTGAGAAAGAAAGCTTTCAAAGAATTCTTTTAAACAATCCTGAATTTGCACTGAATATAACTTCGCAGAATTACCGAACCGAAAAACATTTACTGGAGATAATTAGAAATCTTTCGTATAAGCAAATGCGCGGAAAATTGGCATCTGCACTAATTTATTTGTGCCAGCCAGATTTTTTGCAACAAAACATTTTCGATTTTCTTACCCGGCAAGACATTGCCGATTTTGCCGCGATTTCAACCGAAAGCGCTATTAAATTTTTAAAAGAGTTTGAAAAGGAAAAGCTGCTTACTCTTGATGGTAAAAAAGTAATCATTCGTGATTTTTCACAGCTTGAAAACATCAGCAAAAGCGGCTAATTTGTGTTCGTATAAATAGAATATAATTGCTAAACAAGCCAACCAGCCCCTCCCCATTACTCCGATTTTAAATAAACAATTCGTTTAATGCACCAAAATAATCTTCATCCCAACCTTCCGAAATGTTGTCAAATGCTTCTTCCGGAATATTCGTCTGATGCAACTCAACACTTGTTCCTTTCTTATGTTCGTGCAATTTTATGGTTACAACCGAATCCTCTTCTTCACCAAAATACCAGTGCTGAACAATTTTTTTATTGGGTTCAAATTCAATATTCTTGCCCGAAATACTTCCTCCCCAAAGCGAAAAATCGCTATTTGGTTCGAGCGACATAAGAGCTGTTTCGCCGGTCCATATTTCAAGCATTTTTTGGTTTGTGAGGGCATTGTATACGTCCTTCGGGTCGGCTTTTATTGTGTAATAGCGTTTAAGTTGTTTCATCTGTAAAATGTTTTTTATCAAAAATAGGTTTTTCTTTTTACAAGTAAGAAAAACGGCCTCAACTTCGCTCCAATTTTTTACCGAATGCGGTGGGTGCGCATTACCTTCTTGTTTATTTTGTATGAAAATCCAATGGTAAAAAACTCTTTTACCTGTAGTTTAGGCTCTTTTTCACCTGTTGGGTTGCCATCGTTATCATATACCGGGAAAGTAACATCGTCGTCGTATATAAAATGAAACATCAGACGTAAATCGATATATGAATTAAGCTGCATTTTGAAATTGTTTTCCCAGTTCAGGTCGAATTTTTGCAAAGGATCTTTATAGTTTATAAACATCTTGTATTTTGTTTCATACGAAATGTTTTCGGCAATAGTGGTTTTATAACTAATTTCTGCATTTAACCCCGGTTCCCAAAATGCTTTTCGTCCTTCGTTAATACCATAATCTACAGGATCAATCAGGGAAGTATCGCGCACATAAATATTTTTTAGGGTTAGCGGCGATAAAAATACCGACAACCTTTTATGCGGTTTATAATCTAACCCCAGTTTTACGTAGGTTTTTGATGGCGCCATAAAGGCTGAAAGTGGATCGGGGTTATCAGATTTTGGATAATCGTAGCCCCTAAACAGCTGAGTATTAAAGTTAAGCTCGGCACTGTAATACCATTTTTTAAAGGCACTTACTCCGTAACGCGATGTAATTTCAAATTTATCATCATTCTTTTGCAATTCCGAATCTTCGCCACCCGGTTTAATCCAACCGTTTCTAAACTCTGCTGAATTTTCCCATTTCACTTTACCGTCTTTTCGCGAATAGTTGGCAAAGCCTTTTAAAACCATCAGGGTCGAAAGAGAACTTTTTCCTCCCTTTTTCCAATTGTCAGTATATGTTTGTGTTAAACCAATATTCCCATCGCCGCCAATATTCCAGGGGGTTTCAAGTTCGTAGCTTTTCCCAACCGTTGTAAATTTGTTATAGTTCGGTTTTAAGCTCTCAAAATCAAAATCTTTGGTTTGTTTTTCTTTAAATCGCGAAAAAGTTACACCATCATCAATCAGCATCTGTACGGTTCGTTTGTCGGTATTTTTTATCATTACCGCCAACGAATCGTTCTGCTGATTTTTAAGCCAAATTCTCGAATACCGTTCAGTACCGTTTTGCAAAAGCAACTGCTCTTTTTCACCTTTCAAATTTGTTAGTGTCAGTTGGGTTGTATCGATAAAGTCGGCATAATCCATTAGTACATTTAATACTGCTTTTATCGAATCGTTTACCTGGGCCACAACACTATCATTATATTCTTTTAATACGTGGTAATTATTCAGGCGTACTTCGTCGGTGTATGTTTTTATACGGTACTGCAGGTCTTCTTTATATTTCTGAATTCTGTAATTGCTTACAACCTTGTTAATATGATCGGCTTTTACCGAATCGTTATAAAACAATCGTTTTTGCTCCACATAAACTCGGCGCAAACTATCGGTTTTTACCAGCTTATTAAATAAATCCGTCGAATTTAACACCGAATCAGGTATTACTTCCGGTATATCAAGCGAATCGGGGAAAGTATACACTGAATCAGCGAAAAGTTTCATCCCTTTTCCTTCAGGTATTTGCACTATTTCTTGTTCAGCTGCAATAATAACATCGGCCGGAACACTAATTTCTTCGGGTTTAACACTGGCTTCATAAACCGATTTAATAATCTTAATTTCCTGGTTTAAGGCATCGTTCGATATATATCCAGGCACACTCAGGCTATCGTCAACATTCTCTGGCAAACGTGTTACATAATAACCATCAACACGCTGGGTATCATTCAGGTTTTTTATAATTGCGTTAATGGGCTGATCTTCTACGAAATGTAAGAGCGCTTCCACATCAGTGCCTACTTCGGATTTCACAATATGCCAGTTTTTATCTTCAAGAAAATAACTCCGCAGCATTTTAATATTGTGTAGCAACAGTTCATCTTTTCCGGGATTGTCCTGTGCCCAGCTTAGATTTGAAGATCCAATAAAAAATAGTATGAATAAAATGAATTTCCCTTTTCCTGAGAACATAAACTTGTTTTTTAGCTTTCGAATAGAACGCAAAAATAATACCATTGTTATATCTGCTTGTACTTTAAATTGCCTAACAATTAACAGTTGGCTTTTAATATCTTGATGCACAAAATTTTGGTTTCTTACCACTCGGAATATGGATGAGCTGACAACCATGCATTAAAATAACGATAATCGGCACTTACCTCTTTTGTTACCCATGGTGGCAATTCAAACTCCTCATTTTCAGCTAACAATTCCACTTCTGCCAAAACCAATCCCTGGTTACTTCCTTCAAAAACATCTATTTCCCATGTTTTCCCTTTAATCTTTTCAACGTACCTAATTTTACTTACGGGATAATCCTTACACAAACCGAGCAAAACCTCAGCATCCTGAATAGGGATTTCATATTCCATTTCAATTCGGGAAATGCCTTCAGACTTGCCTTTTATAGTTAACCAGGCACTTTCTCCTTTAATCCGAACCCGCACTACCCTTTCTTTATCCGTCGACAAATAACCTTGAATAATTTTCACACCTCCGTACGTAGGTTTCCATATACTGGTGTCTATTAGAAATTTTCGTTCAATCTCTATCATCAGAAATAGTTTAGTTGTTTCGATTAAAAATATCTCGCAAATTTATCACTATTTTTAATGCAACGATTAAAAACCAAACGAATATGATTACGCGCGACGAAGCATTTAACTTACTTCAACAACATGTTAAGGCAGAAAACATGATAAAGCACAGTTTGGCATCGGAAGCTGTTTTACGTGCCCTGGCTCAACATTTAAATGAAAATATTGAAGAATGGGGAATTACAGGTCTGTTACATGATATTGATGTAGAAATAACCAACGCCAACCCAAAAACACACGGACCTTATGCGGAAAACCTGCTACGAGGAAAAATCAGCGATGAAATGCTAGATGCCATTGTTATGCATAACGAACAGGCAACGGATAAAGAACGACACACCAAACTACAACATGCTTTGGCAGCCGGAGAGACCATTACCGGCTTAATTACTGCAACTACTTTGGTTTATCCGGATAAAAAACTGGCAAGTGTTAAAACGAAATCGGTAACAAAAAGAATGAAACAGAAAGCATTTGCTGCATCGGTAAAAAGAGAAAATATTATGGAATGTGATAAACTTGGAATTCCTCTGAATGAGTTTGCTGAACTGGCTCTTACTGCAATGCAATCGGTAAGCGAGCAATTGGGATTGTAATGCATTAGCCATTGCTTTTTAACAATAAATCTTTCCGAAGGATTGATTTTTTCCTTTTCTTGCAATAGAAAACAGAATAAGCCATGCGTACAAACAATAGAATAACCCTGCACTGCCAAACCTTGTGTTCTATTGCGTTTATTTTACTATTTGTGGTGAACAGTTTACAGCTTAATGCTCAGTTGCTTACCGGAAAAATTCGCGATGAAAATAACCAGGCAGTTCCTTATGCTACCATTTATATTGCTGAAACTCGCCAGGGAACCACATCAAATATTAATGGTGATTTCTCTTTTAACCTTCAGCTGGGCACTTATAACCTTACGATTCGTTCAATGGGCTATGAGAAGCAGGAAAAACGGGTTGTTTTAAACACCGACAGCTTGTTTTTGCCCATAGCTTTAAAAGTTCAGCGTTTTGAGCTACAAGAGATTAAAGTTTTTCCGGGAGAAGAAGATCCTGCTTATTTTATAATGCGGAAGGCCATTGCCATAGCTCCGTATTACAGGGGAATAATAAAACATTACAGTGCTGATTTATACATAAAAAGCAATTTCGCTTTTAACAATATTCCTAACCTCATAAAAAAACAAGAACTTGAAGATGGTAAAAAGTTTAAAGACTATTTTAAAGAAAATGTGACCTATGTAATTGAGTCGCACAATAAAATCACCTTTGAATACCCCAACCAGTACAAACAACAGGTTATTAGTAAAAAAAGCTCGTTAACCGGTTTTGACGAACCTCCGGTAATGGGATTAATGACAGCCAGTTTTTACGATGAACGTCCCAACCAGGTAGTTTCTCCATTATCGGCACTTGCACTCAAACATTATAACTTTCAGTACGAGGGCTTTATTACAGTTGGCAATTTTGATGTTTTTAAAATTGGAGTAACTCCCAAGCGTAAAAGCGATGAACTTGTAGAAGGTTTTATTTACATTGTTGACAAGCTGTGGTGTATTTACAACCTCGACTTTAGCTCGAGTTTTGAGTTTTTTAATTACCGTATAAAACAACAGTTCGAAAATCTTGGAAATGAAAACTGGATGCCTGTTTCGCATAACATCAGCGGCGATTTTGGGATGCTGGGTTTAAAAGGAAATTTTTATTACGGAGCATCGGTAAAATACGATTCAATTGTAAATAATAACATTGAGAACAGCATTACGAAAACGGAAGTTCTTTCTAAAGAACAGGAGCAACTTAATACCCGACAGGTTGGCGCGAAAGAAAAAGAACTGGCGAATGAACTAGAAAGCATAACAAACAAAGAAGAATTAAGCAATGCCGATGTAAAAAAAGCAGCCCGGTTAAATCGAAAAATATTAAAGGAACAATACAAGGACTCTACCATTGTTGCTACAGAACACGGAAGCTACCAAATTGCTGAGGATAAAGATTCATTAATAAACAATATTGCCTGGGACACTATCAGAAGCATCCCACTTACACAGGCTGAAATTGAAAGTTACCGAATGGCTGACTCGTTAAAACTTTTGGAGCAACCGGAAAAGAATGATACCAGCAGCAACAGCCAGACCGCGAAGAAAAACATAGGCAAAATTCTGGCCGGGGCATACGACCTGGCCACAGACTCGACTATTCGGGTGAGTTACGATGGATTATTGTCTCCTGTAAATTTCGATTTTAATGCAGTGGATGGCTATAAATATCGTCAGGAATTTCGAATTCGTTTTTTGGTGGATTCTACAAAACGTATTTACCTTACACCAAAACTTGGCTACGCTTTTAACCGAAAAGCTTTGTTTGGCAGCTTTACTGCGCAATTGGTTAATTTTGTGGCACCGGGCAACCAACTCAGCATATTTGCGGGTAAAGAAAGTAAAGATTTTAAAGGCAGTTTGCCGGGGATTTCACCCGCTGTTAATGCTTTAAGTTCGTGGTTTTTTGCCGAGAACTATATGAAATTTTATGAAGATGCTTTTGTTAGGCTGGCGCTATCGCAACGCTTCAAAAAGAATTTTAGATTATTTGGCTCTGTTGACTATCATCACTTTAATCCGCTTGAAAACAATACAACATTCCCTTTGTCTGATAATAAATCGTTTTCGCCCAACCTGCCTGGCAACATGCCTGCCAACAGCCCGGCCCTGGCAGAGCAAAAAAGCTTTAACTATGGTTTTGGTTTAGCTTATCGTAAATCACAACGAAAACCGTGGCTTGAGGAATCACCCTTTCTGTTTATCGATGATTTTTATGAATTCAAACTTTCCTACCAACAAGGTATTCGCGATATTCTTGAATCTGATGCAGATTTCAGCCGAATCGATTTTTCAGTTCGCCACCAGGCTAATTTATCGCCCAGCTCCGGACTCGACTGGCAGCTAAATGCCGGCCATTATTTCCATGCCAAACAGCTGCATTTTTCGCAATACAAACATTTTAGTTCTGCAGAAATACCTGTGATGCTAAAACCTTTTACCCATCGGTTTCAATTGCTTAACGATTATGTACTCAGCAGCAACAATAGCTACCTTAATGTAATGAGCGAATTTAGAACAGAGTACCTTCTACTTCGGTACTTGTCGGTTTTTAACAAACGAACCTGGAGTGAAAGCCTCCATCTGAACTATGTATCAAGCTCTGATTTTACTAATTACTGGGAAGCAGGTTACAGTTTAAACAGCTTGTTTTTTGCCACAAACATTGGTATTTTCGCCGGTTTTAAGTCTGATCGATTCGAATCATTACAAGTAAAACTGAGTATCTCGGCTTTTGAATAAAAAGCAAAGCTGAAAGCAAGCATCTTCCGGATATTCAGCATTGCCTTGTATAAATGGTACTAATATTCAGTTGAAAATAGTTCAGGAAATTTACCTTTAATTCCTTTCTCCCGGTAAAAATCCTTCATTCTTCTAATATCTTGCCGGGCATCATCCGAGAGTTCAAATTTCTCACCAATCGAAATTTCTTTTCGGCCCCAATCAAAATATCCCAGGTACACGGGTATTCCTGTTTCTTTAGCTATTATATGAAATCCGGCTTTCCACCTTTTATTTAAACTCCTTGTTCCTTCAGGAGTTAATGCCAGGTGTACATACTCGTTCGTATTAATTAGATTTATGGTTTGTCGTATAACATTGGCACCTTTTGAACGGTCGATGGGTAAACCGCCCATTTTTTTTATAAAATAACCCAAGGGCCAAAAGAAAAATTCTTTTTTAATTAAAACGTTGGCCACTGCACCCTTCGAGGTGTAGAATAACCACGAAATAACAAAATCCCATGCACTGGTATGTGGCGCCCCAATAATTATACATTTGTTGTCAGGAGCTTTTTCACCAACTGTTTTCCACCCCATTAATTTTAATAAAAATATACTTATTCCTTTCACTTGAATTGGTTTTATTTATTGTTCTGTTATACTTTCTATTTCTGCTTTGTTGTGCTTATTTCGTGCAGCTCAAAATTTGTTGCACCAGCATAGTTGGTCAATAACTCTATTGCCATTTCTGTCGCTTTTCCGAGCACGTTTGTGGTTTCGTAGGCAATTATTATCATTAAAAATCGTTTGGTATCCGGGGTAACACAGGTTCTTACCGAGTCGCTTGTTGGCGTACCAAAGGCACCTTTTTCATCTCTAAAAACCGGCATAAATTCAATATTAAGCTTGCCTTTTCCAATACCTTCGTAGGGTTCATTCGGTTCCCCAATACCAAAGGTAATGGCACCATCAATAGCATTGGTATCATAACCACCAATTGAAAAACCGGTAGATATGGAAACGAGGTTTAGCTGATCAACCACGTTGTTTACCTGGTAAATCTCGCCGCGCTTTAACACCCTTCGTAAAAGTGCCTCTGCCGACAAACGGTAGCGAGCGGGATCTTTTCCGCATAATTTATAGGCCCTTCGCGAGGCAGCTATCGCCGGAAGTTTACTAATCTCCTCCACCTTTAGGCTTCGATTCAGATCTTTAATTTTTTTTTCAATGTGTAGCCAAAGTGAGTTGTTTTTAGCTTGGTAGTCGATATCGCATTCAATACACGACAACGTTAATTGTGGAATTTTCTCGGCCAGCTCTTTACCAATACTAATCTTATGCATAAAATCACAACAGTTTTGTTTTTCAAATCTTTTCTTACTGCTTGCTCTTCAACTAACAGAAAGGAATGCAAAGAAAGGAACTTTTGTTTTTGATAACAACTGTTTATTAAATTCCTGCTGGTGCAAAACCAAATTGCACGAAATTTTGGGGCAGTAAAACAAAATATTTTCACAATCAAATCCCATGTTCTGCAAACAAAAATTCTTATCTGCGAGGTGTTGCCTGCCAAATTATTTTTGTAAATTGTTAAGCAATAACACTAATTAAAGAAATGAGCATAATAGCTGTTTTGTATTTATGCGGGTTTTGTATTATTTCTTTCAAAACAAATAATTTAATAAAATGAAAAAAGCAATTTTTATTGGGTTTTTAATTTTTTCGGTAATTGCCGTTTCTGCGCAGGATAAAAAACTAAGTCGTAAAGAACGAAAAGCAGAACGCGAAGCGAAGCTAACGGAGCAAACTAAAAAGCTTATAGAGGATAAGGCCTGGCAATTTAACGCCTCGCAAATGCTTCCTTCAAGTGGCAAAAGCAGAAGCCTCACTACATCGTATAATGTGGTTTTAAAAGACAATGAAGTGGATTCCTATCTCCCCTATTTTGGCCGCGCCTATTCTGCCGATTACGGGTCAACAGAATCGCCGATGATTTTTAAGGCACCGATTGAGGACTACAGTGTTGAAGACGGGAAAAAAGGTGGATTTGTTGTTAAGTTCTCAGCCAAGAATAAAAACGACCGCGTGACTTATACCTTTCAAATAGGTTCAACCGGATCGGCTTCGCTAAGTGTTAACAGTACCAACCGGCAACACATTTCGTACCATGGTGATTTTGTGCCAATAACTGAAAAAAAGAAAGAATAAGAATTTGAAGTTTACTAGTCCTAAATAAGCGTTACAGATTATTGGGCTAATTTAATAGATTCACAAACCGTTTCAAAACTAGTTTTGAAACGGTTTGTTCTTTTATAGCTTTTAATTTTAACAGTATTTTGTCTATGCATTTGATCTGGAGTAAGCATTTGACAAGACCAATGAGGTCGTTTTGTATTGTAAATTTCAATGCTGTTTTTCACTAAGTCTTTCATCACCTGCAATTTTACCCGGTAATCTTCAAGCATAAATTCCTGTTTTAAAATGACGTCCCCCCGAAAAACTGGACATCTCTAAATTTGAGGATTCGGCAAAATATTAATATGTTTAATTGATAAATAT
>NZ_CAJXYQ010000025.1 GCF_913063105.1 uncultured Draconibacterium sp.
CGCTAATCTCATTTTTACTGGCATAATTCTATTTTTTAATTTTGAAAAATGTGGCGCAAAGATAGTATAAATTTCTGCTCCTAAAACTTTTATGCCATTATTTTTGGTTTTCTGTACTTTCTTAACTTTTCAAAAAAAAGAAAGGATACGTCGCTGTATCCTTTTCTCATTTTATCTCTATTGCTACAGATATTATCTTTTCACATACTGCTCTTCATAATATTTCTGGTAATCGCCCGAAGTTACATTTTCCAACCATTCGGTATTTGCCAGGTACCAGTCGATGGTCTTTTCAATGCCTTCTTCAAACTGTAATGATGGTTCCCAGCCCAGTTCATTTTTAATTTTTGTGGCATCAATAGCATAACGCAAATCGTGCCCGGCACGGTCTTTTACATAGGTAATCAGTTTTTCTGAGGTTCCAATTTCACGGCCCAGTTTTTCGTCCATTTTGCGGCACATCACCCGAATCAGGTCGATGTTGGTCCATTCGTTAAAACCACCAATGTTATAGGTTTCGCCAATTTTCCCTTGGTGGAAAATTACATCAATGGCCCGGGCATGGTCAACTACCCAAAGCCAGTCGCGAACGTTTTCGCCTTTACCGTAAACCGGCAAAGGCTTGTTGTTTTTAATGTTATGAATAAACAATGGAATCAGCTTCTCGGGGAATTGAAACGAACCATAATTGTTAGAGCAATTTGAAATTACAGCGGGTACACCAAAAGTGTCGTTATAGGCCCGCACAAAATGATCGGAACTGGCTTTTGATGCCGAATACGGACTGTGAGGATCATAAGCGGTTTCTTCGGTAAACATTCCTTCGTCGCCTAATGAGCCATAAACCTCATCGGTTGAAATATGATAGAAGCGTTTGCCTTCAAAATTGTCTTTCCAGATATGCTTAGCGGCGTTTAGCAAATTAACAGTGCCAATAACATTGGTAAATACAAACTCCGTTGGATTTGATATGGAACGGTCCACATGCGACTCGGCAGCCAGGTGAATAACACCATCAAACTGCTTCTCAATAAATAACTTTTGAATAAAATCGCTATCCACAATATCGCCTTTCACAAACTCGTAATTGGGTTTATTTTCGATATCCTTCAAATTGTTCAGGTTTCCGGCATAGGTAAGCTTATCCAGATTTACAATTTTGTAATCGGGATAATTATTTACAAATAAACGAACTACATGCGAACCGATAAATCCGGCGCCCCCTGTTATTAATATTGTTTTTTTCATGTTCAAGTTATTTATGTTCAAATGTAGCTTTTTCGTCAGAGAATTAGAAATTGCAGGAAAGTAAAATATGTTCAATTTTTCTGAAATACAATCAGAAAAAAGGCAGTGCCTTTAAGCACTGCCTATTTAATCTGTTTTATTTCACCTGATACGTTTATTCTATTCCCCGCACCTTTTTCTCCCAGTTCCATGCCGACAAGAGTGTTTCGTCCAGGCCTTTCTCTGCTTTCCAGCCCAATTCTTCATTGGCATAAGTAGTGTCTGCCCAAATCTGTTCCACATCTCCTGCCCTGCGGTCAACAATTTTGTAGTTTAGCTTAAGGCCGGTAGCACGTTCAAAACCGGTAACCACTTCAAGCACCGACAAACCATCTCCTGTTCCAAGGTTGAAGATTTCGTAATTTGTTTTGTTTTTACCTTGCAGTAAACGCTCAATAGCAATTACATGCGCTTTTGCCAAATCTACCACATTTATATAATCGCGAATGGCTGAGCCATCAGGCGTATTATAATCATCTCCAAAAACTTTTAATTCATCGCGCAAACCGGCCGCTGTTTGGGTAATAAACGGCACCAGGTTTTGTGGTACTCCTAAAGGCAGCTCTCCAATAAGAGCTGTTGGATGTGCCCCAATGGGATTAAAATAACGAAGCGCTATTCCTTTAATTCCGGGATAAGCAGCTACGCTCTCTTTTAAAATATCTTCACTTACCCGTTTGGTGTTTCCGTAAGGCGATTCGGCATCTTTTCGTGGTGTAGCCTCGGTTACCGGCAACTTTTCGGGCTGGCCATAAACGGTGCACGACGATGAAAAAACAATGTTTTCAACATTAAACTCTCGTTGACAATCTAATAGGTTCATTAACGAAACCAGGTTATTTCGGTAATACTCCAAGGGAATACCCACTGATTCACCAACCGCTTTAAATGCGGCAAAATGAATAATGGCTTCAATGCCTTCATTTCGTTTAAAGAAATCTACTGTTTTCTCTTTATCAGCTAAATTAAATTGCTCAAAAGTTGGTTTCTTACCTGTAATTTTCTCGATGTTATCTAAAACATCAAGACTTGAATTGGAAAGGTCGTCAATTACTACAACCTCGTAGCCCGACTCTTGTAATTCAACAACTGTATGGGAACCAATATAGCCGGTTCCTCCTGTTACTAAGATTTTTTTTGCCATGTTTTTTTGGTTTGAGCTGTAAAAATAAGAAAATAAGAACATATTTTTCTTTCGTTACCAAAACAAGTTTACCTTTTCAGAAAACTTAATTTTTAGGGAATTGCAGATTACTTTATGTTTTGTAATTTTACCATCTAAAATTAAACAAGTGAGTTTCGGTAAAGAAATATATACCCTTCTGCTACAAAACGATATTGTAACAATTCCCGGGTTTGGTGCTTTTGTTTCAGAGTATCGCCCGGCGGAAATCAACGATAACAGCGATGAAATAAAACCCCCGTCGAAAGCCATAACTTTTAACGATCATCTGAAAAACAATGATGGGCTACTGATTGGGCATATTGCTGAAAAACTACACATTTCGCATTTTGATGCCTTACTAAAAGTTGAAAAAGAACGCGATGAAATTCTTTTTCAGCTCGACAAAGGCGACGAAGTATTCATTGAAGGTGTTGGAACACTGAGTTATAACGAACAGGGCAAAATTTCCTTCAGCGCTGCTGAAGACGAAAATATGCTACTTGACTCGTTTGGACTGGAAGCCTTAAGCGTTGATGAACCGGAACCTCAGGAGACAATAGAGTTAGAGCAAGAACCTGAGCCGGAAGCGAAAGACATTCTAATTGAAAAATCGGATGAAGAACCCTCTACCGAAATACAAAGTGCTGCAGCAAAACCTGTAGAAATTGAAGCTGAGCAAACAAACAGCGAAGCAGGGTGGGATAAAACAGCGAAAGAGAAATCTCCACAACAAATTACAGAAACGGAACCTGTTGAGCAAGAAGAAAAAAAGAAGAAAAAAGCCTGGTTGTTTTTATTAATTCTTGTTCCGTTAATTGCAGTTGCCGGTTTTATTTGGTGGAAAGGACAAAATCCTGCCCCTACCGAACTAAACCATACAAACAATACCCTATTAATTGAAGAAACGAAACCGACAGCTGAGGTAAATATTGACACGCTTGCAACTGACACTGTTACTGTATTCGTTCAGGATTCGCTTGCAGCAAGTGACACCAGTGTTTCAAGCATAGAGGAAGAAGTAATTCCTGCAGAAATTCAAAGTGCTGATTCTATTCGGTACTACCTGGTAGGTGGTAGTTTTTCGGTAAAAGAAAATGCCGATAATTACCTGCTCGAACTTCAACAAAAAGGACACGAGGCTTTTCATGTTGGGAAAAAAGGTCGTTTTTTTATTATTGGTATTGGCAGTTATAAAACCTTTGATGCAGCAGAAAGGGCGAAAAATGAATATATGAATAACAATCCCGGGGCAGAACTTTGGGTTTACAAAAAATAAAATTTTAAAACTTATTGATTTGAACAAACCTGTGTGCTGTAAAGCCTCAGTTCAGAAATAGAACCCCGTATAATTGGAAGCAAAACAACTGAATTTTAATTCAACAAATAACAAATAACGCTTGCAAGCGTTATGTAAAAAACTGCTTTATGAACATAGCACTCTGGATTATACAAATTATTTTAGCTGCACTTTTTTTAACCTCCGGTTCAATTAAGCTTGTTTTACACAAAGAAAAACTTGAAAAAGTTTTTGAATGGATAGACGACTTCTCGCAACCACAGCTAAAAATTATCGGAAGCTTTGAGGTGCTTGGCGGATTGGGGCTTTTTTTACCCGGTGTATATGCTACATTAATGATTTTGATACCGTTGGCTGCAATTGGGCTTGCTGTTATTATGATTTTGGCCATTATAGTTCATTACCGCAGGGATGAAAAAGGTGAATTAATAATTAATATCATCGTTTTACTCTTTCTCTTACTGGTTATTGTCGGCCGTTTTCTTTTGGGATAGCTGTATTGGCATCAAAAACAACCGGAACATTACCCCCCTGTTTCCCGAAAAAATAACTTCCTGCCACCAAACTATTTGCGTTTACGTTTCGTAAAATGAAACGAGCATGTAAAACATTACACCCGAGAGGATTATAAAAATACGTGCGAGTTCCATACTATACCGCTAAGAACAAATAATTTTAATAGTATGAAAACCTTTACAGTTTATTAGT
Source organism: uncultured Draconibacterium sp. (assembly GCF_913063105.1). Classification (GTDB taxonomy): domain Bacteria; phylum Bacteroidota; class Bacteroidia; order Bacteroidales; family Prolixibacteraceae; genus Draconibacterium. The sequence continues at coordinate 4,458 of NZ_CAJXYQ010000025.1, forward strand.
AACCAAAATTGAAACGTTATGCCTAACAGTGTTTACAAAATCGTGGAGTTGGTAGGAAGTAGCCCCGTATCGTGGGAAAAAGCCGCTCAGAATGCCATAACTATGGCCTCAAAATCGTTGCGTGATTTACGAATTGCAGAAGTTTGCCAGATGGATATGCACATCAACGCAGGCGAAATTGAATCGTATCGTGTTAAACTGAAAGTATCGTTTAAATACGAAGATTAGCTGCTGTTTGTGGTTTAATTTAAGCCCCCAAATTATGCCGGTATTAAGCTGGCATCAGTAACTATGTGCTTCGTTTCCTACCCTCCAAAACAAGCCCGGCCGAACTGAAATGTAATCGTTGGTGTTTTTTTAAAAGCAAAGAGTCAAGCTGCCGGGCAAGGTCGTATTGTATAAAAATATATTCATCAAAACCCACAAGATTTACTGGTTCGGCAGCGTAAATATGATTATCATTCAAAATCCAGGGCCCGGTTTCGTTTTCAAGATAAAAGAATCGCTCGGTTCTTATTCCAAAATAATACAACTGTAAACCCGGTTTTTGCAGATAGAAGGGAGCAGAATATTTTACTAATTCTTCTGTTACTATTGGTGAAGAATTACGGCAACCAATAAGCAAAAAAAGACAACAATACATCAAACGAAAGAAATACATTATTTTCATGCCTCAATATAGAAAACACATAAAAAAAAGCGGCCCTCGATATAGAGACGCCGCCGGAAACTGAATAGCCAAACAAAGCAGGTTGGCTGAATTATTTAGTACTAACTGAACGGTAATAAAAACTGCGTTTCATGGCTTTGATGCAGTTGTTAAACAACTTACAAATGTTATGCCAAAATCGTATTTTCACTCGTTTGTTGCACCTATTTTTTAAATGACGTTATGGTTTCAGAAAGAAGTTTAATTACATTCCCAACATTTTCGTTAAAAACACTCAACACTTCTTCCCAGGTAACCGGGGCTTCATCTACGTTCCAACAATCATAATCGGTACTTAATGCCACTGCGGCATAAGGTATTTCCAGCTCGTTAGCCAAAATACACTCGGGTGCGGTCGACATATTTATAACATCGGCACCCCAGGTCCGAAACATATTTGATTCGGCTCGTGTAGAAAATCGTGGCCCTTCAATGGTAATTACCGTTCCGGTTTTATGAAAGCGGAGATTAAGTTTACGGGCATTGTCAATCAAATTCTCGCGTATATTCCAACAAAACGGGTCGGACATTGGCGTGTGATGCAACTGACCGTTTTCAAAATTCTCGATAAAAGTATTTTTCCTAAACCGCGTAAAATCAATAAACTGGTCAAGCACAACAAGTTCTCCTCTGCCAATTTCTAACCTAAGACTTCCGCAAGCTGTTGTAGCCAGTATGTGCGTGCATCCGAGCTCCTTTATTGCCCAAAGGTTAGCGCGGTTATTTACCTGTGTAGGCGGAATAGAATGATCGCGGCCATGCCGGGATAAAATACAAACATCAACTCCTCCGATTTTCCCGTACTTAAAGGTCGACGATGGCATTCCGTATGGTGTTTTATGCTCCACTTCACTGGGTTCATGCAGGATATTCGGATCCTCCAGTCCTGAGCCTCCAATTATTGCAATTTTTGTCATAACTTATTTTTTATTTTGTCAGGATACATCTCTGAAATACTTTTTTTATTGGCCTTGCAAATGCCACGTTCGCTTATTAAAGCCGTAACCAATCGTGCCGGGGTTACATCAAATCCATAATTGGCAACTTTGCTATTTTCAGGAATTAAATTCACTGATTTTAATTCATTTTCATGCCACCCTTCAATTTCGGCAACTTCTGTTCCATCGCGCTCTTCAATTGGAATTTCTTTCAAACCATCTGTCATTTCCCAATCAAAAGTACTTGAGGGCAGTGCCACATAAAAGGGTATTTTATTATCAAAAGCTGCTAATGCTTTTAAATAGGTTCCAATTTTATTGGCCACATCACCGGTACTTGTAGTTCTGTCGCTGCCAACAATTACCAGGTCAACCTTTCCGTGCTGCATTAAATGGCCACCGGTATTGTCTGGTATAACTGTGTGCGGCACGCCCTGTTCGCCAAGCTCGTAGGCTGTTAAGCGAGCTCCCTGGTTACGCGGACGTGTTTCATCTACCCAAACATGCACGGGAATTCCTTTTAAAAATGCTTTGTAGATGGGAGCAGTAGCTGTTCCCCAGTCGATACAAGCCAACCATCCGGCATTACAGTGAGTAAGAATATTTACTACTGCGCCTTTCTTCTTATAAATGGCTTCAATAAGCTTGAGGCCGTGCTCGCCAATGGCTGCTCCAAAGTTTATTTCTTCTTGCTTTAAAGCTTCCACTTTTGCCAGCACCAGCTCTGTAAGGGCTTTCTTATTTTTGTTTTCGAGTATAAAATTTAGGAGTTCGTCAACTGCAAAAGCCAAATTAACAGCTGTTGGCCTTGCTGTTTTTAAATGGTTGCCAACTGCGCGAATTTCCTGTTCAAAATTTGTTGTCTTTAAATTAAAAAGAGCCAGGTACATACCGTAGGCTGCTGTAATACCAATCAAAGGGGCGCCTCTTACCACCATTTCTTTGATGGCGAAATAAGCATCACCGGGAGTGAGCAATTGAAAAACTTCGAAACAAAACGGCAGTTTTCGCTGGTCGATAACCTCAACTATTGCCGGGTTTGTTTTGTTTATCCAAATGGTATGATGATGTGTTCCCTTAATTTTCATGCCTAAAATTTTTAGTTTTCAGGTGGTTCTAAATGAAGCTCGCCTGTTTTTAATCTTTCACTTAGGTGTGAGTAACTTTTATCATGCTCGTTTCATTACCTGAATTTTGGCTTTATGGGTTTGAATTATTTCAATCCGGAAAGCCTGCTATTTTTGTTAGCAACAAGTTTAACATGAAATTAAAAAAGATTTTACCTAAATGTTTAATTTCGCAGAATAAATTTTAAGAAATGAAAGCAGACCTTTCGAACATTAAAAATATCATTTTCGATTTAGGCCGGGTTTTATTAAACCTCGATTTTGATGCATCAATACAAGCGTTTCAGCAACTGGGCAGCAACGGCGAACTGTTAGACCATAAAAATGCCTATGCCGATCCGGCATTTTACCAGCTGGAAATTGGCAAAATAAGTCCGGATGAATTCAGAACTACAGTAAGGAAACTACTTAATAACTCCAATGCCAGCGACACTGAAATTGATGATGCCTGGTATGCTATGATTCTGGATATTCCTGAAAACCGGGTAAAAAAGCTGTTGGAACTCGGTAAAAATTATAAGGTTTTTCTTTTTAGCAACACCAACCAAATTCATATCGACAAATTGCTCCCCGAGTTTAAAGCGCAACATGGTATCGACTTTCCATCGTTATTTGATGCGGTTTATTACTCGCACGAACTTAACGACCGAAAACCAGAGGTAAGTTCGTTTGACAAAGTAATCTCGCTGGCCAATGTTGTTCCGGCAGAAACCTTGTTTGTTGACGATTTGGAAAAGAATATAATTGGCGCCCAACAGGCCGGATTACAAACCTTTTGGTTGCAAGAAGGCATGGAAATGGCTGAATTATTTTAAAATCCGGACACGCCTGATTCGAATGTCTTTAACGGGACGCCATCTACGATCGGTTTCTACCTGAACGATTTGGTCTACCACATACATTCCTGAAGTTACCTGCCCAAAAACGGTATAACTCCCATCGAGGTGAGGTGCTCCGCCCACTGTTCTATAGGCGTTACGTTGCGCTGCCGAAAATTTATAGTTGTTGGTTTCTTCCAGGTCGTCCAGCTCATTATCGAAATATTTTCGGCCGCTAACAATATAAAACTGCGATCCGTCCGATCGTCGTCGCTGGTTTTTTGTATCTGGCTTACGGGGCGATCCAATCATTCCGCGTTTATGGTACAAGCCGGACACCAGGTGAGCCGGAATGGTGTAACCCGGCCCCCGAAACCCAACATTAGCGCCAGGTTTGGCATAACGGGTATCGGCTGCACCACTCTGTATACCAAAGTCTTTAATCACACGGTGTATCAGTAAACTATCAAAATAACCTTCTTTGGCCAAACGAATAAAATTATCGCGATACTCGGGTGTTTCATTAAACAACTTTATGCTTATATCTCCGGCATCGGTTTCCAAAACAAGTCCTTTTATTTTTCTGTTCTCTGCAGCAATTTTTTCATTCGCGGTATTTTTGAGAATTTCCAAAGGTTCCGCTTCATTTTTTTTCTTTCGAAGCATTGCCAGGATAAATTCAGCCGGTATCGCAAAACTTTGCATTTCGTAATTTACTGTTCCTGAATAGGCTACCCCAATCGCTTTTCCTCCATCAACAAAAATTGGTGCGCCAAACTGCGATTTTCTTATTCGGTTTGTAATCCGATAAAGTTTAGTCCCCCTAACCGTTGCAAGATTGAGTACTTTCCCGGTAAAAAGCTGCAACGTTTTTCCGGTTTTTGGAGCCACATATAGTGATTTTGTAAAATTGGGAATCGTATCCGCTGAAAGTGTAATTGGTTCTCGTTTTATGCTATCTACCTGCAAAATAATCAGATCGTTAATACGGTCGAAAGCCACAAAACCATGTGCGGTGTACTTTCTGTTTTCGTTAAAAGGTGTTACCGAAACATTTGTAGCCTGATTGACCAATGAATACTTGGTTACCAGCAGGTTTTCACCCACAAAAAAGCCCTGCCCCGATTCCAGAATTCGCGTGCCGTCATACGAATCAATTTTAGCAATTGATGGCAGCAAACGATTCCATTCATCCTGTTGGCGTGAGTTGGTGTTCTCCGGTTCGCTTATCGCATCAGCTTTATGCTGCGTTTGCTTCTCTGTTTTGTTTCCACATGCGCCTACAACTATTGCAATAGCCACCAATATTATGAGCTGTTTTATCTTCATCGTCCTATTGAATCACCCGCACCTTTATTTTAACATCGTTGTACGGCCGGTTGTTGCTGTCGGTTTTTAATGCCGCGATTTTATCAATTACATCAAAACCGGCAATACACTCGCCAAAAATGGTGTAACTACCATCCAGTTCGGGGTAGCCTCCCACGTTTGTATAGGCCTGGCGCTGTGCTTCAGAAAACTCAAGCACCCCCGGAGTAAGGTTGTATTCGGCCTCTATTTTTGCTTTTATATCATTTGCTATGGCTCTGAATTCTGTTACTTTTTTCTCTTGCTTTAATTGCTTTAGTTGCCCGCGAATTTCCGGAGTCATATACTTCGCAATGATTTTTTTACGTATTGGACGATTTACCGCCAACTCCATTGTATCAAGAGCGCCGGGAGTAAACACACTGCCTTTAACGATAAAAAACTGAGAAATATCTGACTGCTTAAAGGGATTAATCTCATCGGGTTGGCGCGGAGCACACAACGATCCCTTTTTATGAAAATAGTGTTTAAGAATTTCATCGTCAACCGTTTTATCCGGGTCGCCATACCCGATACGTTTCCCGGGAGGGGCATTTCGCGAGCTTTTAGAACCACCCTGAATCAGAAAATCTTCAATAACCCGATAAAACAGGGTACCATCGTAATACCCGTCTTCAGCAAGCTCAATAAACGCATTGCGATGTTTGGGCGTATCGTCGTGCAAGCTAAAACGCATATTGCCATAATTTGTGGCTATTTCAACAATTCGCGACTGCGCATCAGACTGAAACCCCAAAACACAAATACAACATATAATTAAGAACGTTTTCACCATAAGCTACTTCGTAAATTCAATCTCCATTTTAATATCTTCAACTGGCCGGTTGTTTTTATCGGTTTCAACCGCTGCAATTTTATCCAACACATCAAGTCCTTCAACAACCTCGCCAAAAACAGTGTAATCGCCATCTAACGATGGATAACCGCCAATAGTGGTATAGTCTTTTCGCTGCTCTTCGGTAAACATTCGTTTGGGTTGCAGTGCCCATGCACTATCGGCTGCTTCTCTTAACTCTGCAACACAAATATTAAATCCATCGCGGTCGTTATTTTTTCTGTAGCCATCGAGTTCGTCTTTTGCCGCATCAAATTTTTGTTTTACAAAATCGTTTTTGGCCCGGCTGTTCAACATCATTTCCATTGTATCCAGTTTGCCACTGGTAAACACTTCGCCCTGAACAATGTAAAACTGCGAGCCACTCGAGCGTTTCTCCGGATTTGAAGGACCTCCGCGGCGAGCTGCTGCCAATGCACCTTTTTTGTGGTAATACTGTGGTAATATTTCAGCCGGCAAGGTGTAGCCCGGATTACCGCTACCCAAACGCTGCCCGGGTGTTGCATTTTTCGAATCAGGGTCGCCACCTTGTATCATAAAGTTTTTCATTACTCGATGAAAAAGTAAACCCTCGTAATACCCTTCTTCAATTAGTTTTATAAAATTCTTTTTATGCTCGGGTGTTTCATCGTACAGCCTTAATTTAATATCGCCAAAACTGGTTTTAATTAGTACAAGATTATTTTTTTCTTTTTGTGTTGCATTGCTGCACGAAACGCCAAAGCCAACCAAAGCAATTAATATTAATACAATTAATTTCTTCATTCGTATTTAATTTTCTTATTTTGATTTTTATAAAATTCTCGTAAAGATAAAAAGATGACAAACATTCACTCCTGTCTTCTGGCAATGTTCATTCTTTTTTCATGTTCAAATCCTGAGAAAAAGGAAAACAAGGATGCAGTAACGCTGCAGGCAGAAAAATATATTCCTGAGGTTTCGGATAAATTAACAGAACTGTCGGGCTTACTGATTTACGACGATTTGTATTGGGGATTTAACGACAGTGGCGGTAAAAATAAACTTTACGGTTTTGCAGCGTCAGGAAAAATAAAAAAAGAAATTGAATTTGATGCCGCCAAAAACAGGGACTGGGAATCTATTACCCAGGACAACAAAACCATTTATGTAGGTGATTTTGGCAATAACATGGGCAACCGCAATAACCTGCTTATTTATAAAGTAAAAAAGAAGGATATTTCGAAAAAAAAGGAACAAAAGGTAGATGTAAAAGAAATTAAATTCAGTTACACAAACCAAAACCGTTTTCATTATTTCGATAAAAGCACACCGTATGATTGTGAAGCTATGGTGGCTTTTAAAAACCACATTTACCTGTTTAGTAAAAACTGGCGCGACCGAACCACCTGGCGTTATAAAATTCCTACAAAAAAGGGGGAATATAAAATTCAGCCAATCGACACCTTTCAGGTAAATGGGTTGATTACCGGAGCTGATATTAGTCCGGATAAACAAAAGCTGGCCTTAGTTGGCTACGAAAACTACCACTCTTTTATCTGGTTATTTTCCGATTTTAAAGGAGATAGTTTTTTTGAAGGGAAAAGTCAGTTTATTGAGCTAAAAGGCATTAATGGATCGCAAACCGAGGGAATTTGTTTTTTAAACAACCAAACGCTGCTGGTTTCGTGCGAGCGAACCAATTCTTTTATGCAGCAGGTATTTCTATTTGATTTAACAAAAACAGAGCATGGAACACATTAGGGTTGATTCCAAAATAAGGCTCGAACAAGTTAATACCTCAATGGCTCCGGTTATTTACGAGGCCATTGATAAAGACCGCGAATATTTAAGCAAATGGCTTCCCTTTGTTGAATACACCAACCGAGTTGAAGATACCAAAGCATTTATTGCCAGCATAACCCGAAACGACAATAAAAAGGACCTTGTTTACTCCATTTATTACCAGGAAAACTTTGCAGGATTAATTGGCTTTAAAGATACCGACTGGGTGAACCGGAAAACAGAACTGGGCTATTGGCTGGTTAAGAATATGCAAAAAAAAGGCATAATCTCCAGCTGTGTGGCCAAACTAATACGTTTTGCTTTCCGGAAACAAAAGATGAACCGTATACAAATAAAAGTTGCAGCCGGAAACCTGCCGAGTGAAAAAATTCCGGGTAAGCTTGGTTTCACTTTTGAAGGTACTGAACGACAAGGAGAACGCCACAAAAACGGCTATGTGAACCTAAAGGTATATAGCCTACTCAGAGAAGAAATGAAACAGTAAATGCAACTTTTTCCGCTTTTTAGTGTCGATAACAATGAAAAACTGATAGTATAATACAGATTATAAAGCAATAACAAGGCATAACTAACTGAAAATTTATATATTTGACCCGTAAATTCATTTGTTCGAATTTTAAAACAAAATAATGGAAACAGAAACAATTGCAGAAAAGTCGTTACGAAGAAACCTCTACCGGGTTTTGCGAAAAACAGGTGTTACCCGTGATAACATTTGTTTGAGCGCCTCGTTTATTGAGGATCTGAATTTCGACAACATCGATTGGACGATTTTTACTTACTACCTCGAACGCGTTTTTAACATTCGTATAAAAGATGAGGAAATTAGTAATTTCGCCAATGTAAACGACACGCTTATTTACCTAAAAGGCGAGTTGGTGTACTCTAGCAACTAAATTTTAAAAACATTTTATAAAAGGGACTCAAGTTAATTTGAGTCCCTTTTTTTTGAACATTTTTCAAGAATATTTGTATATTACAATAAATTTAAAACAACCAAATATTATGGAAAAAGTAGAAAATCTTTCAGAACAGCTTTACTCTTTAGTAATGTTTTACGGCCCAAAATTAGTGGGAGCCATTATCACACTTCTTATTGGTTTATGGGTTATCTCGATTATAAGGGGAGCTTTACGCCGCCGATTTGAGAAACAAAATGTTGACCCCTCGTTGCGCGGATTTCTGAACAGTATGATTGGCATTTTATTAAAACTGATGCTTTGGATTGCTGTAATCGGGATGATGGGCGTTCAGATGACTTCGTTTATTGCCATTTTAGGTGCTGCCGGTTTGGCGGTAGGTATGGCTTTATCAGGAACATTGCAGAATTTTGCCGGCGGGGTGATGATTCTGATTTTTAAGCCTTTTAAAGCTGGCGATTTTATTAATGCCCAGGGACATTCGGGAATTGTAAACGAAATTCAGATTTTTAATACGATTCTGAAAACACCGGACAACAAAACCATTATTATTCCAAATGGTGGGTTATCAACCGGTTCGTTAACCAATTTTTCGGCTGAACCAAAACGGCGTGTTGACTTTACTTTTGGTATTGGCTATGGCGATGATGTTGACAAAGCCAAAGAGGTATTGATGAAGCTGATAAAAGAAGACGACCGTATTATTAACGATCCTGCAGAACCCTTTATAGCAGTTAGCGAGCTGGCAGATAGTTCGGTTAACTTAGTGGTTCGTGTTTGGGCCGAAGCAGCTAATTATTGGGGAATTTATTTCGATTTAACCGAAAAAGTTTATAAAACCTTTGATAAGGAAGGCCTTAACATTCCTTTCCCGCAAATGGATGTGCATGTTCACAAATAATTAAATAAACAATAGCATAAAAAAGGCTCTCAATTGAGAGCCTTTTTTGTTGTTATTTTGATCACGGTTTTTCCATCCTCTTCTGTTTTTGAAAGCTGTTCAATCTCACTCCTCTTCAAAAGATCTTTAACTTCTTTGCTTTTTACCTGCTTGCCATCTATAAAATAAACGGTATTGGTATCGCCCGGAGTACTCAAAAAAATGGGCTGCCTACCGTATTTCTCCGCCATCTCGCGGTATTTCTCTGCCATCTCGCGTTGCTTCTCAAATTGAATCTGTGCCTGCTTTTCTATTTCAGCAATTTGCTCATCCGAAAGCCTTGCCTTTTCTGCCATTTCCAATGCACGTGCTTCCATCTCTGCTATTTGTTCCTCATCAAAATGATAGGGCTGATATGTACTCCCTCCGGAGAAAAAACCTGAACGCGAGTTATCAATTTTATATAAATTTTCAAGACCACGAAGATTAAGCGCTTTGTTCAAATAAGCAACGTTCGACAAATCAATATTCCCTGACAGCTCGACAAGGTTAGTAGCGGAATTCGATTTAGTTACCAACGCTAAAGCTGTAATTACTTCATCATCACGCTTCAAATAAACTTTTACATCTTCCCCCATTCGCTTTTCGGTTTTCAGCAATGAATAAGCACTTTTCTTATAATGTGCCAGAATTTCCTGGTGCAATTCTGCAGTTCCTGCTGTGGGTTGTTTTGCCGGTTTATTATCGCCTTCAAAAAAACCAGTGCTGTGCAGTCCAAACTTACTTTGCGAAACAACCATAATATTATCGAGATTTTCAAGAGCCTCGGCCAGTTCCGAATCTTCATCAATATTCTTCTTTCGAAGGTAAAGTTCAAACATATCGCTACTTAACAGACTGGCACTAAAACCATCCTGCTCTGCATACTTTTCTGTTAACTGCTCAAAAAAACTCTGAGACTGCTGTGCTAATACCGGCAGTGAAATACCGATTACCAACACCATTAAAACTAATTTTTTCATTTTTATTAGCATTTTTATTGTTTTACTACTATTACACATTAAAGGGCTCACAAAAAAACAACCACTAACCTGCTGATTTTAACCCACTAATTAATTATTATTTCTACATCATCATCAACCCAAAGCACCAACATTTCATCCTGTTCTTGCGTAGGTTGTAAACTTTCTGACACCTGAAATAAAGCTTGTTCCATTACAAAAAACTGATCTTCCAGTTTTGTTTTCTTTTTAGTTTTTACATCAAGAAAGACGGAGAGCACAATAACGACCATAGCCGTCGCAGAAATAATAGAATATAAGCGCCTGCGAGTACCTTTCTTTTTATTGCTTTCTTTTTCAATTGCGGCAAATAAATCCGATTCGAGCCCCTGCGGAACAGCTGCCTCTTCCTGGTAAAATGAAAATATTTTTTGCTCAACTAACTGCTCCGCGTCATTTATAACCGCTGATTTAAGTTCTTTTTCTTCTTCCAACGAAGTTTCTGCCTTATAATATTTCCCTAGCATATTTTCCAGTAGTGTCATAATTGTAAATTTTTTCAACTTCCTGTTTTACCTTCTGCCTTGCCCGCGACAAGATTACCCGCAGGTTTGCAATTTCATATCCGGTCATTTGTTTAATCTCTTCAAAAGAAAATCCATCAATGTCGCGCAGCTGAATTACCGTCCGGTATCTCTCCGGCAAATTGTCAATCACCTTTCGTACCTCGTAAAATTTCTCCTTCACATCCTGACTTGTTTCTTCCGCTTCCTTGTTGAAAAGCCGGTACTCATGAGCATCATCCATTAACTCCGGTTTTTTCTTTTTTAGTAAATCAAAGCTGTAATTCCGCGCCATTGTAATTATATACCCCGACTGGTTGCTACAATTATCCAGTTCCTTCTTACGTTTCCATAGCCTGAGCATTAATTCCTGCAGGGCATCGCGGGTTTCTTCCTCATTTTTAAGAATACGAAACAACATCGGGTACAGCTTTACCGAATACGGAAGAACTTTATTTTTAAACTCATCAGTGGTCATCTGTTATATTGGACGAGTTCGGTTCAGTTTTATAACAACATTTAAGAAAAAATTACAGTGCCCCGCTGAAACGGAGATCCAGAACCAGCGTAAAAACATATTTTATTACTTTTGCCGCACATAATGACGACTGCAAAATTTATAACTTTTTTACTCATTGGTATAGGATTAAGTTTCGACTCCTTTGCTGTTTCCGTTTCGTGCGGATTAATGAAAAGAGAAATCAAATTTAACCAGGCAGCTCTGGTAGCTGCATCACTGGCTTTTTTCCAGGCACTATTCCCCGTACTTGGATGGCTAGTAGGTGAAGCGTTAAAAGACCTGATTGCCTCTGTAGATCATTGGATAGCCTTTGGGTTACTTGCTTTTATTGGCGGGAAGATGATTGTTGACGGAATTAAGGAAGATGGGGCTTTAAAAAGTTTTGATCCCTTTAAATGGAGCGTATTGCTGGGCCTGTCGGTGGCAACCAGTATCGACGCTTTGGTGGTTGGCCTTAGTTTTGGCTTTCTGGATGTTCCAATACTTTACCCGGTGCTGGTAATTGGCCCGGTTACTTTTATAGCATCAATGCTGGGCATGCTGTTTGGGAAAAGCATATCGGCCAAAAGAAGCCATCAATCTCTAATCGTTGGAGGTATAATACTTGTTGCAATTGGCTTAAAAATATTGCTTGAACATCTGTTCCTGCCAACATCTTAGTGTCTTTTCTTGTTTTCATGAATAAAATGCCTGGAGAAAAACGTAATTTCACCACTTTAAAAACAAAATTTAATGGCAAAAATAAGAGTTACCAAAAAGTTTCATTTTGAAATGGCCCATGCACTCTACCAGTACGATGGATTGTGCCGCAATATACACGGGCATACCTACAATATGGAAGTAACCTTGCTGGGCGAAATAAAACACGAGGAAGGCCACCCAAAAGACGGAATGGTACTGGATTTTGGAAAGCTCAAAAAGCTGGTGAAAGACAAAATTGTTTCGGTCTTCGACCATAGTCTTGTGGTAAGCAAAACCTATGCAAATAAACACAAGTCACATCTTTCGGAGATTACAGATCGTGTAATTGTGTTTGATTTTCAACCCACATCAGAAAATATGTGTGTGCATTTTGCTTATATTCTTCAACAAGTATTACCATCAAGTGTTTCATTATACAGCATTCGGCTTTACGAAACAGCAACCTCTTACGCCGAATGGTTTGCCGAAGACAACAAGTAAATTCTAAACCCTTGAAAATTTAAATTATGCCTGAAAATAAACAGCAAAAACTTTTTCTTTTAGATGCATTTGCACTGATTTACCGTAGTTATTTTGCCTTTATCCGCAATCCGCGTTTTAACTCAAAAGGGGTAAACACCTCGGCTATGCTTGGGGTAACCAACACCTTAGTTCAGCTTATTGAAAAAGAAAACCCGGAGTACCTTGCGGTAGTTTTTGATGTTTCGGCCCCAACCTTCAGGCACGAAATGTTTAGCGAATACAAAGCTAACCGCGAAGAAATGCCGGAAGACCTGCGAAAATCAATCCCCTACATTCGTAAAATTATTGAAGCCTTTAATATTCCGATTATTGAAAAAGCCGGATACGAAGCTGATGATGTTATTGGCACACTGGCCAAAAAGGCAGAAAAAGAAGGATTTACTACTTACATGATGACCCCCGATAAAGACTATGCCCAACTGGTTTCGGATAAAGTATTTATGTACAAACCGGGTAAGGGCGGAGGAGATGTTGAAGTGTGGGGCCTGCCCGAAGTTCAGGAAAATTTTGGCATTGAAACCGCCGACCAGGTAATTGATATTCTCGGGCTAATGGGCGATTCGGCTGATAATATTCCCGGATGCCCCGGTGTTGGCCCAAAAACTGCCCAAAAACTGATTGCCCAATACGGAAGCATTGAAGCGCTTTATAAAAACACCAACGACCTGAAAGGCAAACAAAAAGAGCGGCTGGAAGAAAACGAAGAACAGGTTAAACTTTCAAAAGTTTTAGCAACAATTATAACCGATGCTCCGGTTGATTTTGATAAGAAACAACTGATGCGTGATGAGATTAAAAAAGAAGACCTGAAAAAACTTTTTGATGAGCTGGAGTTTAAAACACTTATCTCGAGATTGAAACTTGTTGATGCTCCTGAATTATCAGCAACACAAGGGACTTTATTTGGCAGCTCTGAAGAAGTTGCACCAGAAATACCGGCTACGAAAGAGAATATATCATCGGTTCCACACCAGTATTACCTAATTGAAAACGAATTGCAACGAGCCAGTTTGCGTGCCGAACTTTCCGTTCAGAAAGAATTTTGTTTTGATACCGAAACTACTGGCCTCGACACCCAGTTAGCTGAGATTGTTTGTATGTCGTTTGCTTTTCGTCCGCACGAAGCTTACTGCGTTACTTTGCCCCCAAACCGCGATGAAGCGCAACAAATAATGAATGAATTTAAAGCATTATTTGCCGATACCAACATCACTAAAATTGGTCAAAACATTAAGTTTGACATTCTTATTCTGAACAACTATGGTATTGAAGTAAAAGGAAAACTATACGATACTATGCTGGCCCATTACCTTGTTCAACCCGATATGAAACACAACCTCGATCAATTGTGTTTGCAATACCTGAATTACGAGAAGGTACCTACCGAACAGCTGATTGGGAAAAAGGGGAAAAACCAACTAACAATGCGATCGGTGGCTACCGAAAAACTTCGCGACTATGCGTGCGAAGATGCCGATTTAACGCTTCAGTTAAAAAATGCCCTGGATCCGGAACTGGATAAAACCAATGTTCGCGAACTTTTTGAAACACTGGAAATGCCTTTAATTCCGGTTTTGGTAAAAATGGAAAGTACCGGGGTAACACTTAATTCTGAAGAACTGAATAAATACGCAGTTGTTTTGCGCGAGCAAATAATCGACCTTGAAAAAGCCATTATTGAGCTTGCCGGCGAAACCTTTAATGTCTCGTCGCCCAAACAGCTGGGACCAATACTTTTTGAGAAACTTAAAATTGACACCAACGCCAAAAAAACCAAAACCAAACAATACTCTACTTCTGAAGATGTGCTAATTCGTTTGGTTGACAAGCACCCGATTGTACAAAAAATTCTGGATTTCAGGGGCTTAAAAAAGCTACTTTCAACTTATGTAGAAGCCTTGCCCCAGCTTGTAAATCCAAAAACCGGAAAAATACACACCTCTTATAATCAGGCAATTGCCGCTACCGGACGTTTAAGCTCGGTAAATCCCAACCTGCAAAACATTCCTATTCGCGATGCTGCGGGAAGAGAGATAAGAAAAGCCTTCATTCCTTCCGATGATGAGCATACTTTCTTTTCGGCCGACTACTCGCAAATTGAATTGCGAATTATGGCTGCCCTGAGTGGCGATGAAGAAATGCAACGTGCCTTTAACGAGGGGAAAGATATTCATGCTATAACGGCTTCGAAAATTTACCAGGTGGAAGAAGAAAAGGTAGATGCCGATATGCGCCGAAAAGCTAAAACAGCAAACTTTGGAATAATTTACGGCATTTCAGCCTTCGGCTTATCGCAGCGTTTAAATATTCCACGCACAGAAGCCAAGCAGCTTATTGATGGCTATTTCGAGAATTTTCCGAAAATAAAAGCTTTTATGGATAAGCAAATAAAATTAGCCCGCGAAAACGGTTATGTTGAAACAATTAAAGGCCGGCGCCGCTACCTAAACGACATAAATTCGGCCAATGCTGTGGTTCGCGGAATGGCCGAACGAAATGCAGTAAATGCTCCAATTCAAGGTTCTGCTGCTGATATAATTAAAATTGCCATGATTAATATTCATAAAAACATGGAAGAACAGCAGTTAAAATCGAGAATGATTTTACAGGTACATGACGAACTGAATTTTGATGTGTACAAACCGGAGTTGGATACAATGAAGAAAATGGTAAAAGAAGAAATGGAAAATGCAGTGAACATTGGTGTGCAATTAACCGTTGAAAGTAATGCCGCTGATAATTGGTTGGATGCTCACTAACAAATGAATTACGAAATTGACACAGAAGATGATTACCGCGAGGCCTTAGACAGGTTTTTAGCAATTTGCAGCGCACCACAATCGGAAGGTGAGGTTAAAGAAATGTACCTGCTAATGGCCTTAATGGAAAAATATGAACGCGAGAACTGCTCCTCGAATTAATTCGTTTTTTAGCAACTCTATGTTACTATTGGTCAAAAACCGTTCGAATAGCAGACCTATATTTATTCATTTCTTTTGCTTTATTAACCAGTTTCAATACCTTTTTATGAGCAGGGAAACTATGTGAAAAATAAATCCAAAACTGCTTCATTTTATTCAAGGCATTGCCTTCGTTATCCATGGCTTCCAGATAGCCTTCCAACACGTATTTATGAAATAAAAAAAGCAAACTATCGCGCTTCTCTTTTGACAATTGCACGCCCATAATTTCATTCGGCAGCAAGGGATTCATCAGAACTCCACGTCCCAACATCCAGGTGTTTGTTTGCAAAAACACCTCTTTTTTTTCCGTGTAAGTTTTTACTGAAAAAATATCGCCATTATAAACAAGCCTGTGCTTTAACTGCTGACGGGCAAACAAATAGGCATTCTCGTCAATTTCTCCAGAATACAACTGGCTGGCTATACGAGGATGATAAATTACCTCTTTTATTGGAAACTGGTTCAGCACATCAATCACGGAGCTCAACTCTGAGTCTGATTGCAAACCCGACCTTAATTTTACCGAAAGTTCTCCTTCAGATGTACTAAAAAAACGTTCCAGTATTTCGTAAACTTTAGCCGGTGTTGCCAACAATCCAGCCCCCTTACCCCGATTAGTAACCATCGGATACGGACACCCCAGGTTCAGGTTAATTTCAGCATAATCTAAATCACGAAGTTGCTTCGCCATTAGCGCCAGTTCATTACCATCTTTAGCGAGCACTTGTGGTACAACACGCATTTGCCGGTTATTCTGTGGCGAAATCTCGCGAAAATACTTCGGTAAAATCTTGTTGTGCTTAAGCGAAATATAAGGAATAAAATAAGCATCAATTGAATTAAAAACCGCTGCATGAGCTGCTCTGTAAACAAAATCGGTAAAACCCTGTAATGGAGCCAGGTAAATCATTATTTGCCTCTTGTATCTATTTATATTGTTTTGCAAAGAAACAAAAATTACCTTGTTACTAAGCCTAAATACAGGCTTTAGTTGTTGTTTCTTTTTATCCTTCTGATTTTAATATTTTGGTATCTTTGCCGCAACAAAATATGGCGGCAAATTACACATACCAGGATACGATTACAGGAAGAAACCTAATTGAAACTCTTCCGGTTAATAAATCGATTGAGCATAATTTACAGCGCCAGCGTCCACAATCGTTAACATCGTTTGAAAGGCGCGATACGGTTGTACCCAAACAAGAAAAAAAGACCTATACCGCAACTCAAATTAGGCAGTGGCGATTAAACCAGGAGAATAAACTACTTATTGACAGTTCAAAATATATTCAGGCACGTCAACAACACGACCTAAATACGGAGCAGCTATCAATTCCGAAAGTGGTTCTGCCAAACCGCGAAAGAGATAATTCAAACTCCGATTGGTTAACCATCGTTATTTTTTTAGCCATAATCCTGTTTGCTACCATTAGGTATACTTATGCCAAATACATTCAACACCTTTTTTTGTCGTTATTAAATTATGCCACCACGGCACGTATGTTAAACGACAAAAACTACCCGGTTTTTCATGCTGCATATCGGCTCGATGTTATTTTTTACCTTCTGTTTGCCACCCTAATCTATCAATGTTTAAATCTTTTTAAATGGGAGAATGCCATGCTGAATCCCCAATATTTTGCATTTGTATTTGGGGCTGTTTTACTTTACTTTTTTGGCAAAAAACTTATTTACACAGTGTTAGGATTGCTGTTTGAAACGCAAAATGAAACAAGGGAATACTTGTTTAATATGGATAATTTTAACCGTTCGCTCAGTATAGTTCTTTTGCCAATTGTTGTTTTAGTGGCCTATGCTCCCCTTCAAACCCCTTTATTTATAGCTCTTTCAGGCATTGTAATACTTTGTATTTTTAACCTTATGTTACTTCGCAGGGGGATTATTATATTATTGAAAAAACAATTTTCGTTATATTATCTGTTTTTATACCTTTGTACCCTTGAAATTTTACCCTTGCTTTTAATTTATAAAGTTGTTGTTTGAATAAGAAGGGGGAAAGTCTCATTAAAAGCATAAAATTTTGAAAGTCAAGAGCATTTTAGTTTCACAACCAGAGCCAAGTACAGCTAAATCGCCGTACTTCGAGTTGGCAGAAAAAAATGGGTTGAAGATTGATTTCAGACCATTTATTCAAGTTGAAGGAGTTCCTGCAAAAGAATTTCGCCAAACACGAATTCAGATACTGGAGCATACGGCTGTAATTTTTACAAGCCGCACTGCTATCGATCATTTTTTTAGAGTTGCACAGGAGCTGCGCATCACTGTGCCCGATTCTATGAAGTATTTCTGTATTTCTGAGGCTACGGCATTTTATTTGCAAAAGTACATCGTATACCGCAAGCGTAAGATTTTTTATGCTGATGGCCGATTTACCGACCTTGTTAATGTAATGAAGAAGCATAAAGATGAAAAATTTCTTGTGCCGCTATCTGATATTCATAAACAAGAAATTCCAAGCCTGCTTGATAAGGGAGGATACTCGTATACCAAAGCAATTTTATACCGCACAGTAAGTGCCGATCTTTCAGATCTGGCAGATATAAAATACGATGTTCTCGTATTTTTTAGTCCTTCCGGAATAAAATCACTGTACCAAAACTTCCCGGATTTTGAGCAAAATTCAACGCGTATAGCCTGTTTCGGGCCATCAACGGCAAAAGCCGTTCGCGATGCCGGACTAAGGCTGGATATTGAAGCTCCTACTGCCCAGGCGCCATCAATGACTATGGCCTTGGATCAGTACATCAAAAAGAGTAATAAGAATTAAATAGAAAAATATATACTTTTGAAAGGCCGTCCGTCGTTTGACGTATGGCCTTTACTATTTTATGCCTATAGTTGATAAAATATCGCCTCAGGGTTCTTTCGGCTTTAAAAAGAAGGAACATTTATGCAGCAAAAAGCTAATTGACAAACTGTTTGCTGAAGGTGAATCGTTTTTATCTTTTCCGATTAAAGTGGTTTATATCGCCTCTGATCTTACAACTAAAGTACCTGTTCAGGCTGCTTTCACGGTGAGTAAAAAAACATTTAAAAGAGCAGTGAAACGAAACCGCATTAAAAGACTAATGCGTGAAGCTTATCGTTTGAATAAAAATATTCTATTGCCACTCCCTGAGAATCAGCAACTGGCTGTTTTTTTCATTTTTATTGGTAAAGAACTGTATGATTACAACAGAATAGAAAATGGAATAAAAAAGGCGCTTTTCAAATTGTCAGCTCTTCATTCGGATGCACCCGCTAATAACACAAAAAAAACTCCGGAATAAAATCCCGGAGCTGTTCTTTGTATTCTCATTATTTACTCTTCATCCATTATTTCAGTCTGCATACGAACAGAATCTTCGTGAATTAACTGAAAAAGTATTTTAACAAACGTTTCGTTAATACTCATACTTTTCCCCAGATTTACCCGGTTTTCCATCAACTGGGTCCAACGATTCATTTGCAAAGCTGTAACATTATTATCGCGTTTATACTGTCCAATTTGTTTAACAATTTCAACGCGCGATGCAAGCGTTTCGAGCAGTTCAGCATCAATTGCATCAATTCGGTTACGAAGCACATCAAGTTGGTTTTCAAAATCAGGGTTGTCGGCATTTTCATAACGGATAACCAGTTTATCAAGTAGTTTTCCAAGATCAGCAGGCGTGAGTTGCTGACCGGCGTCACTTAATGCACACGAAGGATCGCGATGCGATTCAAGCATTAAGCCCTCCATTCCCATATCAAAAGCTTTTTGAGAGATTTCAAAAAGATACTCACGTGTTCCGGCAATATGACTTGGATCACAAATTACGGGTAAGTTTGGCAGTGTTCGTTTTAATTCGATTACTGTTTTCCAGTTGGGATAATTGCGGTATTTTGTTTGACGAAATGGAGTAAATCCCCGATGGATTCCCACAATATTTTTAATACCAGCCTGGTTAATTCTTTCAATGGCTCCTACCCAAAGTTGCACATCGGGGTTCACCGGATTTTTTATCATCACCACCGCATCAGTACCTTTCACTACATCTGCAATTTCCTGCACTACAAAAGGGCTGGCTGTTGATCGGGCACCAATCCATAACACGTCCAATCCTGCTTTTAGGCATTCTTCAGTATGCTGGGCGTTGGCCACTTCGGTACCAACCGGCAAGCCGGTTTCTTCTTTTACCTGTTGCAGCCATTTCAATCCAATCGATCCAACGCCCTCAAACGATCCCGGGCGTGTTCTGGGTTTCCATACCCCTCCCCTAAAAACAAAAACGCGCTTATCTTTAGCCAGTAAACGGGCAGTTTCCATGGTTTGTTCTTCCGTCTCAAGACTACACGGTCCTGAGATCAGCAATGGATTGTCGATATTTGGCAACCATGCTTTTATCGGATTAATGTCTAATTTCAATGTCATGATTATTTTGTATAAAGTTTTGTTATTCGTTCTTCATTTTTTACAAAGTGTGGATTTTGTCCTTCTAAAATTCCACGAATATTATTGGCATTGCGTATTAATTTGAGCATCTTTTCATCATCGGCACTCTTCATGCTATCCCGAAATTCAATCAGGTGTTTAATGTATACGTTAAGCGATTCAACAACATATTCTCGATTTTGTTGAAAAATAGGATGCCACATTGTTGCCGAACTTTTTGCCAGGCGAACAGTTGAGCGAAAACCTCCACTTGCCAAATCGAATATAATTTTACGGTCTTCTTTATCTTGGACGGCGTTGGCCAACGCATAAGCGGCGGCGTGTGGCAAGTGCGAAACAAAAGCAGTACTATGATCTTGCTCATCCGAAGTCATATAGGCGATATCCATTCCCAGTGCCTGAAACATTTTT
The DNA here is from genome assembly GCF_913063105.1 of uncultured Draconibacterium sp. Classification (GTDB taxonomy): domain Bacteria; phylum Bacteroidota; class Bacteroidia; order Bacteroidales; family Prolixibacteraceae; genus Draconibacterium. The sequence continues at coordinate 24,934 of NZ_CAJXYQ010000025.1, forward strand.
TCAATTAAAGCAACGTGCTGAGGCCCGGAGTTTTCCTGATCGCATAAAATGGCAATTTTGCCTTCAAACAGTCCTTCCAAGGCAGCTGTTGGCCCCGAATTTTCAGTTCCCGACATTGGGTGGGCAGGTACAAAATTTCTTCTGCGCTTGTGTTTTGCTACGGAGTCGACTATCACTTTTTTTGTTGATCCCATATCGCTAACTGTAGTACCACTGCCAATAAGGTCGAGCACACGCGGCAAAACTTCCAGTTCATGGTTTACAGGTATTGCCAGAATTACCAGGTCGGTATCGCAAACCGCCTTCTCAAGTGGTTCAATGCTATCAACCAGTCCAATTTCAAGGGCTTTTTTGGCATGATCTGCATTCGCATCAACTCCGACTAATTCTGTAGCAAACCCCGATCTTCGCAAGTCCTTTGCTATTGACCCCCCAATTAAGCCAAGTCCTATTACTGTTGTTTTCATTTTATACTATCTGTTTTTTATTCCTAGTCAATTACCAAAGCTGTTTTGGTTTAGCAACAAAAAAAAGGCCCCGAATTTTTTCGAGACCTTTCTGTAAAATATCTTAAGTTTTAACAATACTTTACTTTTTGATCCCGGTTTCAGAACCATAATAAAAATAGAAGTAAAAATAGTTATTGTTAAAAACTGTTGTCATTTGTTTTATTTCTGTCAGCAAATATATGCATATATTTCAAAAATGAAATTTTTATGCTGCTTTTACTCCGAATTTTAAATGCATTCCTCAAAAATTAGTTTTTAATTAACTTTTTCGTGAGTACCATTTTGTCGTTTTGGCTAATTTTTATAAAAAACATCCCATCTGCAAAATCAGAAAGGTTAATTTCATCTGTGTATGCTCCGGTAACGTCCCTTTCTTCCTTTAAAAATATTTTTTGCCCAAAGGCATTATACACTTCAATTCGCAAATCGGCCTCGTTTTGTGATGGTGCAACCTTTATGGTAATAATATCGGTAAACGGATTTGGGTAAATAGTAATTTCCCCTGGAGATAACAATGTAACTCCGGCAGATACAGGTTGCTGTATTCGCAAATTATCGATTGCCCAACCCCATCCTGCCGCATACGGGTCGGAGTACAAGCGAAAACGAATAAGTATGGTATCTCCTGCAGCAAAGTAATCGTTATCGGTAAGGTTAATTTCGCGATTAAAGAACATTTCAGAATTACCCCTGGTTTTAGAGTCTTGCTCGCCGGTTACAATGCCACTATTGTAGCTTGTTGACCATGTGGTTTGTTTTGATGCATCGTAGCCATTGGCAAGAGCCTGCCAAGTCTCTCCCTGATTTTTACTACCCTCCACAATAACGTAATCGTAAAAATCACTGTCTCCGTATAACGAAAAGGCTGCCCCTGGCTCCACAAGAACAACTTCATCAAAGGTCATAACTCCGCCTTCCTTAAGGATGATTGGTTTTTTCAAAAAAGTTGAAAAATCAAGTTCCTCATTATCAACGCCGGGTGCAGGATAAGGATGTGGACTATGCAAGGCACCATCACTAAACCCAATAGCTGTATAAATGTCAAAATCGGAAATTAAAAAATCGGATGTAGTTCGGTTAAAATTATTAATGTAACTAGAAACAGGTTCGAAAATTTCTTCCACTTTAAAAACAAAGTATTCTATATCAGGCAACCTGGAACTATTTGAAACCTGTGCTCCATCTACCGCATGAATGGCATAAGAAATTTCATCACCATCTTTAATCGTATTTGTATCAAATGGGAAAACACCAATGAAACGATTATCATAATCATGAATCAATGGGAAAGACTCCTGCTCAATACCATTAATAAAATACTGTACATAAACGGTATCTATTCCAAGGTTATCGCTAACATTTGCCAGCACTTGCTGCTCCCCATCTATGGTAATAAAATAGGCTATTTCATCATGAGCAATAACCGGCTTTTCTGTATCAGTTCCAACATGAATGGTATAAAACTCCTTGGGAGCCAGAGCAGGTTCCGTCCGTTTACGATCCATTGTATCCTGAACCTCTACGATATATGAAATCATTTCTGTTCCGGCTTCAGGCGTATAGGTAACCGAATATTCCCGATTGTTTTTATCCTCAATCAGGAATAACGTGTCCGAATGAGATTCAAACTCATCTAATGAATAAATTACCTTGGCACTTCCCTGCTTAACACCATAATCACTATCAAAACTCCCTTCAAAAACCAAAGGTCTTAGTTCTTCTATATCTTTAACCTGATTAAAACGAATAAAAATATTACTCCATCCCATATCATCCATAATTCCCCGAGTTAATGGTCCAGGGTCATGAACAGCTTCCGCCAAACCTACTGCATGAGTCATTAATGAATTTTCGTTTCCGTGAGGATATGTATCGTCGTTTAAATGGTATACACTAGAGCCTTCATTAAATGATATGGGTGCATAAAGTTTTGGTTTATTTCCATTATTCCGCTTTTTTGCAATAGGACTATTGGCATATAAATTCGAAGATTGCAGAGCATTCATCAATGCCCTACTTGCATTCTCAAAAAAAGAGGTATCTATAAGCTGTTGCGAGTTTATGGCACCTCTTTCAACCAATAAATCAAAAGAAGTCGCGTCGCCAAACTCATAGTATGCATAGGCACCAAGGTCATCTGTATCGTCAACAAAGAAAAAACCAGTGAATCCAAGGCCATGACCAATTTCGTGCAGCACAACCGACACAAAGTCGTAAAGGGTGTCCGGACAATTCATATCTTTCCCCAAATACCAATCAATTTTACTGCTAAACTGGGCAACCATATCATATCTGCTTTCACCATTAAGTTCTTGCTTAGCTATTTTTTCGGCTATCGCCACAGGGTAATACCTATCTTTGAAGGGTGCATCCTTAAAATTCTTATAATAAGTTTCAGGGCCACAACTACCAAGCACATTTTGCCCCAAACTACTACTCCAAGTAGCTTTCATTCGAATCGGTATGTCCGACTCAACAATCGTTTCCCAAATATTTACTGCATATTCAAATGCTTCTTTTGCCTTGGGGGTAAAACCCAAATAGTCAACAACAATATCTGATTTTGCTGCACCACCCGATTTTAATAAAAATTCGGCCGGTGGCTGGATTCTTGCTCTTTCAACTTTTCCGGATGCATAACATACCGGATGTGGAACTTTTATACATTGGTTGTGGTGTTGGTGTTGTGCCGAGGCAAAAATTGCACACAACATCAGCAGCTTAAAAATTATATAATACTTACTCATTTTCTGTTTTCAATAATAAAATTACTCACATGGCAAATGTTTATATTTTAAAGTAATTTGACAAAAAAAAGTTCATCTAAAATGAACTTCAGTTAATAAAAAATGCCGGAATGAAAATTCCGGCATTACCTAATTTAAGGTTGTAATACCAATCATCTAATATTCTAACCTTTGCGCTTTTTTCTCATTTAATAGTTTGTATAACACCACCAACGATGTTACAAGACCTGCAAATGCTGCAATAAATGCAACCATTAATAATGTTTCCATAATTCTAATTTTTTATGATTTTTTGTGTAATAGTATTTAATTGATTATCAGAGATGCTTGCCATGTAAACTCCGGGAGCCACATGAGGAAGATCAATTTGAATTCTACTGGAATTAGCGGCATCATAAAGAGTTTCGCGATGCACAGTTTTTCCGTAAAGGTCGGTAATAATAACTTCCACGTCGGCAGCAACGTCCGATTGAAAACCATCGATAAAGATGCTGCTTTTGAATGGATTTGGATAGATCGTTACATCTTCAGCAGTTAATGACTCATCAACAGCGGTAGTAACTTCTTGGATCGAAAGGTTGTCGATTGCCCAACCCCAGCCGGTTATGGCTTTATCTGATGCTAAACGAAAACGGAAGATTACAGTATCGCCAGCTGCAAAATCAGGATTATCTGTTAAGTTTATTGTTTGTTTCAAAAACAGGTTGTCTGCTCCGGCTGCTTGTGATACTGCACTTTTTAATGAGCCTGTAAATTGCGAATTCCACAGCTCATCTACACTTGAATCGTATCCATCGGTTACCGGCAACCAACTTTTACCATTGTTTTTGCTGCCTTCAACAATTACAAAGTCCCAAAACTTATCTTCCGTATAAACTGTTCCTGCTTCGCCCGGTTCAACTAAAACTACCTCATCAAAACTCATTAAACCATTTTCTTCCAGAACAATCGGATATTTTAACTGGGCAATCAGGTTATATTTATTGTTGTCTGCATTTGATTCAGGATAAGGATTTATAGTATGCAAGTTGCCACTGATAAATCCTGCTGGAGTTGTTACTTCAAAATCAGAAATTTCAAAATCGGTGTTTGGCGAATCGAAATTATTGAAATAACCACGTATAGGTTGTTCTGCTTCAAAAACTGAAACAGCGTAATATCCACTTGTAGGTAAACGACGTTTGTTGCCACGATTAGTATTGTCGATAGCAACCACACGATATTCAACCACATCTTCACAGTTAAGTTGGCATGGAAACTCAAGCTTACCAGAATACTTATCAGCACCTTCGCTATTGAGCGTAAAAGCATCCTGATCCTGACCGTTAATACGGTATTCTATCTGAACTTTTTCTATTGCTACATTGTCGGTTGCAATTGCCGAAACATTAATAAAAGGGTGTTGTGCATTAACCAATTTTTCAGGATTGTGCTGTAACACCGGAGGGAAATAGTCGTCTCCAACTCTAAATGTCAATTTTTGCTCGGGTGCTCTTTCAGGATAGCTAAAGGTAACGTTTGCAGTAGTTTTAGCCTCGTAGTAATATTGAATTTTACCTTTGGCATAGTTTAACGGCAGTTCACCTTCAAATTGTTGATTTTCTTCGTTGTATTTTAAACTAACGGTTTGAGAACTTACAAAGTTATCGGTTGAGAAACTTATCTTTACCGATGATTTATCGATATCCATTTCGCCACCAACCTGAACAAAAACAGGTAGTTTTTCGCAGGCCTCTTCAAAATCTTTAATCTCATAATCATCAAAACTTACTGATTTCCATCCCAGACTAGCCAATACGTCAAGGGTTTTTTCTCCAATGGCATGAATCGCTTCTCCTTTAAAAATAAACGGCGACATTAAAGCATTGGCATTTCCGTTTCCAAACTCATTCTCAGGGTAGTGGTAAATGCTACTTCCGTTATTCCAGCTTTTCGGAGCATACACATTGATACTTTCTGAAGTACTGTTATTTTTCAAATTAAGATTTTCAGAAAGCAATTGTGCTTTTAGTGCTGCAGATGGGCAGGCAAAAAGGTTTTCATTTGCCAGTTGTTCATTTAACTGATTGTAGATGTAAACATCGTAAATACTGGGCAATTTTGCATTGTTGTTTAGCGTTCCCACTCCGTTTTCAACGTCGAAAAAACCAACAAATCCAAGTCCGTGTACTAATTCGTGCAACACAATAGTTACAAAATCGTACTGGTTTGACGGGCAATCTCCGTTGGTGCCATAATACCAGTTGACACCACTGTTAAACGAGCATTCAATATCCGGTTCAGAACCGTTTAACTCGCTTTCAGCAAGCTTCTCGGCTAAGGCTACAGGATAGTATACATCGCTTAAACGGGCTCCGTTAAAGTTGCGGTACATACTGCCCGGCGTACTTTGTGCCAGAACATTTGAGCTTTTGCTTTCCCATGTTGCACGCACCTTAATCGGCATTGACGACGAAATAAGGTTTTCGTAAATAGAAATGGCATACAAAAATGCAGGTTTTGCATTTTCTGGGAAATTTACGAATTCAACCTGGAAGTCGGAATTTAATACCGATCCTGATTTCAGGTTTGATTCGTGGGGTGCGATAAATGATTTCTTACTGTCTTCTGAAGCAATGTTAATCGGGGCATTGATCTTAGTGATCCGATCCTGATCTGATTGCTCTGCCCGGGCATAAAAAGCGCCAATTATTACCAGGGCAATAATAATTAAATGTCTCATTACAATTTAAATTAGGGTTTGTTAAAATTGCCATGCCGCAAGATCAATAAGCGCAAAGGCCTTACGGCATGTTTAGGAAACTTACTGGCGGTGTACCTGTTTCAATCGGGTTTGTTTGTTATTGAAACAGTGGGTTTGTATCTCCCGCTTTGCTTATTTCCTAAGACTTTTTTCAGTAAACAAAGAACTTAATCTTCTTGGAAAACGACTTCTTCTTTTATTTATAGTTCTGTATAAATCTTCATTACAAAGATCATTACAAACAAGAAAAAACTCTAATTATAATTGCTGAATGACAATCTGCTGATTAACCAAAAACGTTGGACAAGAAGCTGAGACTTGTAAACACTTTTGAGATAAAAACAGGAAATTGGGATAATTTGCTGATTGACTTGGTGCAGATTCCTTAAGGCATTTTTACTGTTTCTACCTACAAGGCACTCCTATTTTTACACACCATAACTTCAATCGTGTTTTCTCCCTCTTACTTGTTTTCCGATTTTCTGTTTCAATTTTGATTTACCGGGTTTGTTATGCAAATCAATGGGTTTGTTGAAACCAAAATCTAAGCTCAACAAGTTACGCTCAACTATGGCTAGTAACTAAATCCTTTCCTGGAAATATCAGCGTCCTGAATAATTAAATGGTTTTGCTTCATTACAACTTAAATTAGGTTCTATCTTCTTAATTATAAATAATGAAACATTCTTTTGATACGGAATAATCCCTTGCAAACCAATTGATCCGAAAAAATAACATTGCATAAGTAAGAAGCCGATTTACACCCGTTTGTATTTGTGTAAAGCGTTGGGTTTGTTGCTTACCTCCTCAAATTATCTTCCCTTTAAAAAAAGGTTTTTAATGCAAAAAAATACAACTTTTGATTTTAAAATTGATGATTGATGTTGTGTTGAAAATCAAAAGCGCCAATCAAAGAACGGTTCTATATCTATGGGTTTGTGGATGTAAATGTATGAATTAATTTTATTAAACCAAATAATTTTTCATAAGTTTAGCCTGACAACAAAAATTTAGATTTAGAATTTTATGAACTTTTTATCAACAGCCTTACTCGCTATTCTACTGACAATTAGCACTTCTGCAAAAAATAACGAGAAAAATATTTACGATGAAATTTATCGTCCGCAATTTCATTTTACGCCGGAAAAAAACTGGCACAACGACCCTAATGGACTTGTTTTTTATGATAACGAGTATCATATGTTTTACCAATACAACCCCAATGGAAATGAATGGGGCTACATGCATTGGGGGCACACCATTAGCACCGACCTGGTGCATTGGCAACATTTTCCAATTGCGCTGTACCCTGATGAGGAATCGACCGACAAGGAGAAATGTACAGCCTTTTCGGGTTCGGCAATTGTTGACGAACAAAACCTGCTAAACAAACAAACCAACGATACCAAAACACTGGTAGCCTTTTACACCAGCCAGCATTGCGGGCAACGTATGGCCTACAGCACAGATAAAGGCCGAACCTGGAAAAAATACGAGGGTAACCCCATTATTCCTTTTGATGAAAAAGATGATGCCCGCGATCCAAAAGTAATTTGGCATGAAGAAAGCGAAAAGTGGATTATGGTGCTTTACCGCAAACAAAATGAAGAGGAAAATTCGAAAGGTGTATCATTCTACACCTCAAACAATCTTATCGACTGGAAATGGGAAAGTCATATTGCCGGTTTTTACGAATGCCCCGACCTGGTAAAATTTACAGTTACCAACCGCCCCGATGAAGTAAAGTGGGTGCTTTTTGATGGCGATGGCAGCTACCTGATGGGAAGTTTTGACGGAAAAACCTTTGCTCCAGAAAGCGCCAAATTAAAAAGCGACTGGGGAAAAAATTACTATGCCACACAAACCTGGAGTAATATTCCGCAATCAGACGGGCGTGTGATACAAATTGCCTGGATGCGTGATGGTAAATTCCCCGACATGCCCTTTAACGGGCAAATGTCGTTTCCGTGCGAACTAAGGCTTACAAAATTCGACAGTGGCTATAAACTCATTCGGAAACCTGTTTCTGAAATTGAATTATTGCACGACAAACAGTATACATGGGAGAATAAGAATGTTATACCCGGAATAAACGACAACAAACTAAAAAAAGTATCGGGTGATTGTTTGCATATTATTGGAGAATTCGACTTAAAAACCGCTGATAATTTTGGATTTATGTTACGCCATAGCAACAAAGCAACAGGCACAGAAATTCTGTACAATGTGAAGCGTGGCACCTTATCGGTATTAGGATGCACGGTGCCACTTCCGGCTGTAAACAATAAAATAAAACTTGAGATTCTTTTAGACCGCTCTTCCATTGAAATATTTGCAAACGATGGGCAAGCTGTTATTTCCAACTGTTTTACACCAGACGAAAAAGCAACCGATGCCGTACTTTTTACCAATGGAGGAGAACTGGGGGTTGACAAACTGGATGTTTATAAAATGAAATCGATTTACGAGGACTAAAAGCGAATACAGGCAACAATGATCTGTTAGCTTTTATTCTCGCCTGTTCTTATATGTTAGAAAAACATAGTAATAAGCTGTACACAAACAATAAGCAACACCATGGCAACCGGATATACGGTAGCATAAGCAATGGAGTGTGCATTGGTTTCTGTCATTGAATCAGCTGCTGCAAGACCAGGTGTGCTAGTCATGCTTCCGCTTAAAGCACCCAGTAAGGATAAAATATTCATTTTAAAAAACCATTTCCCCAGGAGCCCTGCAACCACCATGGGCAAGAGGGTTATTGCTGCGCCAAATAAAAATAGTTCAATACCGTACTCATTAAATGTTTCCACAATTTTTTGGCCTGCGCCGGTACCAACGGCAGCCAGAAACAATAACAAACCAAACTGCCTGATTAATTGATTGGCAGCTCCGGTCATGGTCCATAATATGGGGCCGGTTTTACCTATACGACTTAAGATTAAGGCCACAACAAGTACACCTCCGGTAAGCCCCAAACTAAAAGCAAACGAACCTAATGAAATACTTACCTTACCTACCAACACACCCAAAATTATTCCCAGAGCCACCGGTAAAATATCGGTATCGGAAAGACGTTTCTGATCGTTGCCAAAAATTTTTATTACCATATCCATATTGGCACGACTACTTGCAATTACAAGTTTATCGCCAAACTGCAGTTTAGACCCCGGGCTGGGAGAAATATTAATACCTGCCCGACGAATACGAGTAATTGTTGCTCCATAGGTTTGAAGCAGGTTTATTTGTCCGATAGTTTTATTTACAACTTCTTTGTTAGTTACCAAAACCGAGCGAACATCGTACTTCGGATCGATAGTAATTTCCTGTTTTGTTTTAGGCCCAATTAACAATTCCATATTTTTCAGAGCCTCCTCAGTCCCCACTGCTTTTATGAGATCGCCCTTGTACAATACGGTTTCAGGGCTTGGAGTTACAGCAACACCTTCATGCACCACTCTTGAAACTACCGCTTTGGTCATAAACCGAATTCGTAATGCGCCAATCGATTTTCCCACAACGTTTTCATTCTCAACAATAAAATTGCGCTTCACCACCTCCGGATACTGATTATTTAACACTGATTTATACTCTTCTTCTGCCTTTGAAACAGGGCTACCCAATATTTTAGGCAAAAACCGAATAAATAAAATCACACCAATTACTCCAAATGGATAACCTACTCCGTATCCGATTGAAGCCAGTGGCGACCCGGTATAATCGATTGCTGCCGCTAAGCCCGGCGTACTCGTTAACGAACCGGTTAATAATCCTACTGCTATATTTGGATCGACATGAAACAATGTAATTACCAGCACAGTTATCAGCGAGGCCAACACAATAAGCAAAGAGGCAAAACCGGCTAGTTGCCGACCTTCTTTTTTAAACGACTCGAAAAATCCCGGCCCGGCCTGAATCCCAATGGTGAAAATAAAAAGCACCAAGCCCAGGTACTGAAAATCTTTTGGGATTACAACTCCGTAATGACCAAAAACCAGTGCTACAAAAATTACTGCCGACACATCAAGCGACAAGCCGAATATTTTTATGCGGCCAACAATAAAGCCCAACGCAATAATTACGAACAGGGCAAAATAGCTATTTCCGAGTAGTTCCATGGGTGATTTATTTGCATACAAAGGTAAACAATACTTTTAGGGCAAAACAAAAACCAGAACCGGATAAAAACAGCAGGCAGAAGAATTAATGTTAACTACAGGAACAAAAAAAACCGGATAAAAATATCCGGTCTATGCTGTTTGTTAATGGTTATTGAAAACTTTCTACTAAAGCAAAAAACCAAAATCATCACCTGCTGCCAGCTCTAACGGATCTTGTCCTTTCTTAAAAACTCTGCAGGTCCGGGTTCCGATCAAATCAATCGTTCCTTCTTCTATCTTAAACATCGTTCCTTCGCGCAAACCAGCAACGTAGCACTCCGGATTAATCTCCAGAAACTCCTGAATTCGCTGTTCACGTGTTTCGCCACCATGCCCTTCGGGGTTGGCATCCAAATAGTGCGGATTAATCTGAAAAGGTATTAATCCGGTACAATCAAATCCTTTTGGGTCGACAATTGGCATATCATTGGTTGTTCGTAACGTTGGACAGGCAACATTCGAGCCGGCGCTCCAACCAATATACGGTACTCCGTTATAAACGCGTTCCCTTATCGGGTTCATCAATTTCTTATCATGAAGCATTCGTACCAGTTGCCAGGTATTTCCCCCACCTACCACAATGGCTTTTGCTTCTTGAATTGCTTTAACCGGATCGCTGAAAGTGTGAATACCCTTTACATGATGACCAATTTCCGCGAAGCGCTCTTCTACCTTCTCGCAATAGGTATCAAACGAAAAAGTTACCGCTGCATAAGGAATAAAAACGGCAGTTACAGGCTCCTCTCCCAGAAATTTTTTTATCTCATTCTTTGGATAGTCCAGATAAGGCTCACCCGGCATTGTTGAATTACTAATTAATAACAGTTTCATTTTTTCTGATGGATTATTGTTTGGATTGCAATTACCGTAAAGTTCATGAATTTTTCTATGATAATTATTGGCTTTTTTTCTTATTCAAACAAGCCCTTTGGCTTACCTGTACAATACTTAACAAACACACTAAAAAGCCAATAATGTTATGCCGAATGTAAAAGGCGTTAGTTCAGGACCTTTTTCCGTCTTAAACAGCGGAACCAAATCGTATGATGCAAATACTTTAAACCAACGGTAACCGGTGCGTAACATAAGCGAATACTTAAACCTATGCATCGAAAAATCATCTACCACTTTCAGTTTTTCTTTCTTTTCGTCTTTGTATTTAATTTTTGTATGGCTACTTAAACGAAAGCTACCCATCACTCCGGCTGAAATAAATATCCGGTTATCAAAATGATTGATTGGAATTTGAAACTCAAGCAGCAAAGGCAGGGTCAACGATTCAAGAGCCAATTTCGATTTCTGGTTTTCGTTAAAATACAGGAACTCTGGCGTAATAACACCATCATTTCCTTTTACAATTGTGGTATTATCATCAAGTCGGTAACTTTGCAGGTGCAGGCCAAGCCCTGTAACCAGACCAATGGTATTCCTGTTTTTTTGCAAGCCGATACTTTGCTGAAAAACATTGACATACGCCGAATTGGAACGAAAAACATCGTTCTCCATAAATTCTGACTGATAACCCGAATAATCGGGATTAAGCAGCATATTAAAACCAAAATCGAATCCAGCCCAATGACCTGAGAATTTGTCTTGCCAAAGGTTTAATCCATTATGTGTAACTTCAGTGATGTCAATCTTGCGTAAAAACCGTTTCGGATTATCTATCGGGATAATGGTGTCGGTTTCCTGGGCACCAACCCGCAAGCCAGATAAACATAAGCAAACAAGCAATACAAGCTGAAACAGTATAATTTTTTCAATGGGTTTTAGTCGCTTCATATCTAACAGTTGCTTTGAATATGAATACCAGCAAATGTAAGCCATTGCTAAGAAATTTATGCGATTTGAATGTTAAAAATGGAAAACATAAACGTATAAAAATGGTGCGCAAGCATTTCCACATTTCTTCAACAACGTTAAATTTAAGAAAGAACACAGCATAAGCACCTGAAATACAAATAAAAAGAGTACCTTTGCGCCCACTTTAAAAAATTGAATATGAGTTTATTTGAAACAATGGGGTTAAAAGCCGAAATTTTAAGTGCCATTCAGGAACTTGGCTTTGAAAATCCCACGCCGGTACAAGAAAAAACCATCCCGTTTTTATTGGAAAGCGACCAGGATATGGTTGCGTTGGCACAAACAGGAACGGGAAAAACAGCGGCATTTGGCTTACCCATTGTTCAGCAGTTCGACAGTTCGGTAAAAGCACCACAAGCCTTAATATTAAGTCCGACACGCGAATTGGCACTGCAAATTGCCAATGATTTGCAGAACTTTTCGAAAAATATTAACGGAGCAAAAATTGCAACTTTATATGGCGGTTCCGACATCAGGAAGCAAATTACGGCTCTTGAAAAAGGAGCTCAAATTGTTGTGGGAACACCGGGCCGTACGCTCGACCTGATAAAACGAAAAAAACTAAGGGTACACGAGATTAAGTGGTTGGTACTTGATGAAGCAGACGAAATGCTTTCGATGGGATTTAAAGACGACCTGGATGCTATCTTGGCCGACACTCCGGCAGAAAAACAAACCTTGTTGTTTTCGGCAACCATGCCTAAAGAAATTGTCTCCATTGCCAACAAATACATGGCCAATCCGCATGAAATATCGGTTGGTAAGAGAAACACAGCTGCCGAAAATGTAGAACATAATTATTACCTCGTGCATGCAAAAGACCGCTACATTGCACTAAAACGGGTAGCCGATATCAACCCGAATATTTATGGTATTATTTTTTGCCGTACACGTGCGGAAACTAAAGATGTGGCCGACAAGTTAATGCAAGACGGGTATAATGCCGATGCACTGCATGGCGATCTTTCGCAGGCGCAGCGCGACCACGTAATGTCGCGTTTCCGTGGCAAACACCTGCAAATGCTGGTAGCTACCGATGTTGCCGCACGCGGGCTCGACGTTAACGACCTTACCCACGTAATTAACTATAACCTGCCCGACGACCCGGAGGTATACATCCACCGTAGCGGACGAACAGGACGTGCCGGAAAACGAGGAATTTCAATTACGCTGATTCACATGCGCGAGAAAGGAAAACTACGCGATGTAGAAAAAAAAGTTGGTAAGAAATTCCTAAAAGTTGCAGTTCCTTTAGGGAAAGAAATTTGCGAAAAACAACTCTTTAACCTTATTGACAAGGTTGAAAAAGTGGAAGTTAACAACGAACAGATTGGTGAATTTATGCCGGTTATTTATAAAAAACTAGCCTGGCTCGAGCGGGAAGAACTGATAAAACATTTTGTATCAGTTGAGTTTAACCGCTTTTTAAAATACTACGAAAACGCCAAAGATATAAATGTTGACGAAGCCCGCGAGAAGGAATCGATGCGGGGCGAACGCAGAAAAGGCGGACGCGACGGACGTGAACGTGGCGACCGGGGAAAAGGCCGTGGAAACAGAGGTAATATGTCGCGTTTCTTTTTTAGCCTTGGTAAAAAAAGTGGCGTCAACAAACGAGCCATCATCGATTTAATTAACCAAAACACTCCGGGCAAAAGCATCGATATTGGCAGCATCGAGGTGTTGAAAGGCTTCTCATTTTTCGAAATCGACTCGAGGTATGAAAACGAGTTGGTAAAAGCCTTTAAAAATGCCCGGATCAGAGGACAAAAAGTAAATATTGAAATTGCCAACAAAAAGAAATAACAAGTAGCTGAAAAACAAAGCTACAAATTATACGAAATAAAAAATCCGGTCTTGTTTTGAGACCGGATTTTTTATGCCCAAAACCAACAATTTTAGAAAAGTCGCCTAAAGGCTGTTGCACCAGTTAAGCAAAAACCGTTTACTATTCGTACCCAAAAATCACCCATCCAGCAACTATTTTTTTCATATTAGCTAAGCTTTCAGCAACTTTACATTAACAAGAGCAACGTAGCAATAAGGTGCGTAAGAAATTAAAACGCTCAATTTCCCCCCGGCTGAGCAACCCGTACAGCTCTGGAAAAAATGTTCTTCTGAAATTGTTTTTTATTATCTTCATAAAACCAAAAAATGGCAAACCTGGCAACAACTAAAAAAATAACAAAACTACTGATTAAACACCTGCGAATATTGGCAGGCGCAATGGTAATTAGCATTGTTTTTAGTCTTATCCTGTTTCAAAAAATTTTTAATGCCGGACTTTTAAACACGCTGATTATGACCTTTATCCAGTTGGAGCTGTTTTTATGGCTGGGCATCCGTTTTTTCAGATCGATCGACCCGGAAAGTGCAGGATTCAGAAGAAAAACAATAGTGCGTTTTTTATTATTCTACCTCACTGTTCTGCTTATTGCCTGTCTGCTTTTTTTACTCACATATCTTTATCATTTTACTAAATCGGGGTATAGCTATGCCGAATTTTTCCCAAGTCTGCTTAACTCCGAGCTACAAACATTTGTTGCCGCCATTTTAATCGGTTTTGGCATTGGAGCCCTGTTTTTCTTTTATACACAGTGGACCGACGCCATTAAACGTATGCAAAAGTTAAAAGAAGAGAAGCTGATTTTTCAGTACGAAACGTTAAAAACGCAGGTAAATCCACATTTCCTGTTTAACAGTTTAAACACGCTTTCGTCGCTGGTAAATACTAATGCCGGTTTGTCCGAAAAATTTATCCAGAAGCTTTCGGCTGTGTACAGGTATGTGCTGGAGCATCAGGATAAAGATTTGGTAACACTTAGCAGCGAAATGCAATTTGTGAAAGACTTTTTTTACCTGCAAAAGATACGCGATGGCGAAAAAATAGAGCTGAAGGTTGACTTCTCAGAAATGAATAATATACAAATTATGCCGGTATCAATTCAAATGCTGGTAGAGAACGCCATTAAACACAATGTGGCCACACGCGCCGAGCCTTTGCACATTACTATTCATTTTGAGGGGATGGACAAACTGGTGGTGCGCAACGACTTACGGCAACGAATGCAGCTAAGTTCCTCATCAAAAATAGGATTAAAAAACCTGAATGAGCGTTGCAAACTCATTCTTAAGCGCGAAATTGAAGTACAGGAAACCCGTGATGAATTTATTGTTAGAGTGCCACTAAAGCTCACAAAAGCGATTTAAAAAACCACTTTCTAACTTAGAAAACAAAAAATGAAAGTAGTAATTGTTGAAGACGAACACCTGGCCGCTGAAAAACTTATTCAGCAATTAAAAGCCATTGAGCCGGAGCTTTCGGTTTTGGCAGTGCTTGAATCGGTTGAAGAATCGGTTAATTGGTTTTCGAACAAGCCTGCTCCCGATTTGGTATTTATGGATATTCAGCTTGACGATGGCCTGTCGTTCGAGATTTTTGATGAATGCGAAATAACAGCTCCTGTAATATTCACAACAGCTTTTGATGAGTATGCGATTAAAGCCTTTAAAGTAAACAGTGTTGACTACCTGCTGAAACCAATTGCCCTTGAAGCTTTACGCCAATCGTTGGAGAAATACAGCCTGGTTTATGGCCAACAACAACTATTTGAAGAAAAAGTAGCTAAGGTTATTGAGCAACTCTCGAAATCATACAAATCAAGATTCTTTATAAAAATTGGCAACCGCTTTCAATCCATTCAAACAAAAAACATTTGTTGCTTTTTTGTACAGGAACGTAATACTTTTTTGAAAACTACCGAAGGAAAAACCTACGACCTCGACTATTCGCTTGAGCAACTCCAAAAAATGGTAAATCCGGATCAGTTTTTTCGTATTAACCGTAATTTCCTGCTAAATATTAATTGCATTAACGAGATTGTGGCTTTTTCAAGCACCCGCTTAAAACTGAAGTTAACAACAGCCTTTGACACCGAAGTTATTGTTAGTCGCGATAAGGTTTCTGAATTTAAACGCTGGATGGATAAATAAAAAGGAGCCATTTCTGACTCCTTAATCACCTTATTTTTTATCTAATGCTTTCCTGGCAGCATTTATCACGCTGTTCCAGGTAAGCCAATTGTTTTAAACCAGTTTTGCGTCTAATTCAATCTCGGCAGTTCCGCCGGCATACAAACGCGATATCGGACATTTTTCTTTTGCTGCTGCTGCCAGCTCGGCAAACTTCTCTTGCGACAATCCTTCGCATTTGGTAACATTCGTTAGTGTAATATTGGTAATAGCCGGTCCGCCATCAACCTGCCCAAGTGTTACTGCAGCCTCTGTTTCAACGCTTTCGGGTGTTAAACCTTCGCCACTAATAAGCGCAGCCAAAAACATCGAATAGCAACCAGAGTGAGCCGCTCCAACCAGTTCTTCAGGGTTTGTTCCTTTTCCATCTTCAAAACGCGATGCAAAAGTAAACGGCCCGCTGTAACCGGTTATGTTCATATTCCCTTTTCCCTCTTTAAGAGTTCCGTTCCAAACAGAATTAACTTTTCTTACTGACATGATTTTAAAATTTTAAGTTTAAGTACTAAAGTGTATTGTCTCCTGGTTGCCAGTTACATCCGGTAAGGCCAGGATTTTGTGTAGCTTCCAAGGCACGCAATACTTCTGCCACATTACGTCCGGTAGCATCGTTATTGCAATTTACCCATTGAATAACCCCTTCCGGGTCAACAATAAAAGTAGCACGGTAAGCTACGCTACCTGGTTGCAAAATACCTAATTTTTTGCTTAACGACTTCGATGTATCTTCAATAAGCGGATAAGTTAGATTAGCCAAACGCGGATCGTTCGATTTCCAGGCCAGGTGAACTTCAGCCGTGTCGGTTGATACACCATACAATTCGGCATTTAGTTCTTCAAACTTAGCGTGGCTGTTATTGAATTCTACAATCTCTGTGGGGCAAACAAAAGTAAAGTCTTTTGGGTAAAAATAGATAACCATCCATTTACCTTCTTTTTTGTGATCTTCTGACGTTACTGTCCCAAATTGGTTATCAGCCAACACTGCTTGTTTCTTAAACTTAGGGAATTTATCTCCTACTGATTTCATGATTTTTTAGTTTTTTGTGATTATCAAATCTATAATTGATTTGATGCAAATGTAGATGTTAAACAAGCACGTGTCAAATTGATTTTTTTGAAGCCAAATAGACAAAAGCTATACCTGCAAATTTATAACATCTGAGGATGTGCCTTGTTCAAATAACTAAACCAATAATCAGTAACTCCAAGAAAGTAGATCAGCCTCCCTTTTTTTAAATTTGTTTAACAGCATTCTTTGTTGAAGCAAACCCTTATATCATTATATTTAAAAGTTTTTTTGAATAAAAATTTAAGAAAAAATACCTATCCGATTAAAACTAAAATTATTATGGAGAAAAAATCAAAAAAGACATCGGTATCAAGAAGAGCATTTCTTGGAACAACAGCAGCTGTAGCAGCCGGAATTACTATTGTTCCGCGTCATGCAGTAGCCGGTTTGGGGCACAAAGCTCCCAGTGACAAACTCAACATTGTTGGCGTTGGTGTTGGAGGAATGGGTTTTGCTAACTTAAAAAACCTGAAGTCGGAAAATATTATTGGTTTATGCGACGTTGACTGGAAATACACTGCAGGCAACGGAGTTTTTGACATGTGGCCAAAAGCTAAAAAATACAAAGACTGGCGCAAAATGTACGACGAACTGGGCAAAGAAATGGATGGTGTTGTTATTGCTACTGCCGACCATACGCATGCTATTACAGCTGCCCACGCTATGACCATGGGCAAACACGTTTATCTTCAGAAGCCTTTAACGCACTCGGTTTACGAGTCGCGACTACTAACCAAACTTGCTGATAAATACCAGGTGGCCACTTCAATGGGTAACCAGGGATCATCGGGCGAAGGCGTAAACCTTACTACCGAATGGTTGGCCAACGGCGAAATTGGTGAAGTAACAAAAGTTGAAGCATTTACCGACCGCCCCATCTGGCCTCAGGGATTAAATACTCCGGAGCAAGGACAGTGGGTTCCTGATACTTTAGATTGGGATTTATTTGTAGGTCCGGCAAAAATGCGTCCTTACAACGAAATTTACCACCCTTGGAACTGGCGTGGCTGGTGGGATTATGGAACTGGTGCTTTGGGCGATATGGCCTGCCACATCCTGCACCCCGTATTTATTGGTTTAGAATTAGGCTACCCAATTCATGCACAGGGTAATTCTTCCTTATTGCTCAACGACTGTGCCCCGGTTTCTCAATCGGTAAAACTTACTTTTCCTGAAAGAAAAGCTACCAAGAAAATGAAAATGAAACTGCCACAGGTTGATGTTCATTGGTACGATGGAGGCATTAAGCCCATGTTGCCTGAAGCCTGGCCCGATGGGAAAAATCCGAATAATGCAGGAGGAGGCGTACTTTTTCACGGAACTAAAGACACACTGGTTTGTGGTTGCTACGGAAAAGACCCCTGGTTATTGTCGGGGCGTAAACCCGAAGCTCCGAAATTCCGTCGTCGCATAGAAACGAGCCATGAAATGGACTGGGTACGTGCTTGTAAAGAAAGTCCTGAAAACCGTGTAGCCACGGCATCCGATTTTAGCGAAGCCGGTCCGTTTAACGAAATGGTGGTTATGGGCGTGCTTGCTGTTCGTTTACAAGGTTTAAATAAAGTGTTAGACTGGGATGGCGAAAACATGGAGTTCACCAACCTCACCGATGATGAAACTATTAAAACAGTGGTAAAAGATGGTTTTAAAATTCACGATGGTCACCCAACATTTAACAAAACATGGACCGACCCTATGCCTGCAAAAGAATTTGCTGCTGAATTAATTAAACACACCTACCGTAAGCCATGGAGCTTACCAGATATGCCTGCATAAATTTTTTTAGAATTATACGAGAAAGGTGTCGGGAAAGCTGACACCTTTTTCTTTAGCTAATTTTGACGAAATGCTTGCGTATATTCATCCAAATTTGTAAACTTGCACCCCGAAAATCGTATGCAAGAATACATTTTCACTTCGGGCCTATAGCTCAGTTGGTTAGAGCACCTGACTCATAATCAGGGGGTCCCTGGTTCAAGCCCAGGTGGGCCCACCCTGTTGAAAATCAGAGAGTTACACAATTCAAAGTGTAGCTCTTTTTTTGTTAATTACACTAAATTTGCCAAGTTTTTGCCAAGTCGGATATTGAATCTACCTCTTTTTTACCTTGGCTATGTCATGAAGAAACTGGATTGGTATGTTATAGCATTTGCTGGACGATAGCTTCTTAATATCCAAGAAATACCTTGCACGGATTTCAATTAATTTTCCGTCTAATACATATCATTCAAATTCTTTAAAAAAATCTTTGGCTGCTTTACTTTTGGGTTGGTATCTTTTTGAATATGTTCTTCTTTCCTCATTTTCAAAGGCTAAATACAGCTTATTCTCCATAGCCAATTCATACATACGTACCCAGTTAGTTCCAAACTTTTCTTTGTACCTTTTTATTATAGGCTTGTTGTAGGCATTATAAAACTCAGCTTCAATCACAAATTTCCCTGAACTATCAGAATAAATTTCAACATCATTCTTCTTACACCAAGAGACCACACTTCGTATATCCTTTTTCTTTATAAAACTCAATATTTCTTTAATATAAATCCTTGATAATCCATTTTTACCATTCATTTTATCTCTTTAAAAGTTACTAAAAATAATATGGAATCATGTCGCACATCCTTATGATGGGGGATTTAGCAAGGTACGAATATAAATGTGGAAGATGAGTAATTGATTGATTTGGTAATTAAAGTAAAACAACTGTTTTTTTCAAAAGAGAATCATCTAATTGGACTATAAATCATACTTTAAAAGATTATTTATTTCAGCGTATCTCCGATAAAATTCTTCGCTGAAATCGTATTCAATAAAATGAACTGAGTCAAACGGTAAATTTTCCAATAATTTTGCGTGAATGTTGTTTAAGAAAAGCATGATTTGATTTTCTTTTTCAATTCCAAAAACACCACAATGGCGCATATAATCGAAAAACTGGTTCTCGTCAAATAATACACTGTTAAATGACTTACCTGATAATGTGGTGAAACTTATTTTTTTCATTCTAATTCAAGATATACATCATTTATAATTTCTTGCTGTAAGCCCAAGTATATTCTGGTTATAGCCACACTTGAATGCGACAAAATAGAGGATAACAGAACAAGTGCATGCTCACTTCTATCCATATTTTCGTAGATTTTTCGGGCAAATGATTTGCGTAAACTGTGACTGGAGATTTGAAGCTGCTTTGAATTAAATATTTCTTTTAGGATTTTATTGATACTTTGGGTTCGATAAACCGTACCCTTTTGAGAAACAAAAACGAAATCATCGTCTTTATATTTGATATTCATTTCATCCAGCTTGTTGGTCAACTTTTGATACGATGTTTTCACTCGGTTATTTAATGTAATACACCTTTCTTTTTTTGTCTTGGTTTCCTTGATGATTAATTTTTCCTGTTTTAAATCTTGGTGTTTTAATTTTAGGGTATCGGAAATTCTGGTTCCAATATTTATTGATGCAATAATAAAAAAACCCAAAATGCACTTTTTATCATCTTTTAGGAGCTTCAAACCTTTATTTAATGCTATGTCGTATTCGATAAAATCCGAGGTTTTATTCATAGTTATAGATTTTGAAATCGGGGCTAACCTACGGAATAAATGCACAATAACCTCCTCATCTTCAGACTAATAAATATTTTCCCAGTCGATATTTCTGAGATTTTAACGTAAGCCTTTGGGGATCTTGTAGATGCGATAAAATATTTAAGTTCATTAAATGCTTTATAGAAGATTTTTTAATTATTTAAAAAGAAACGGCACAAATCATTTGCGCCATTTCTTAAAATGAATCTCGGGTTTTATTCTTCACTGTCATGAAATATGTCATATCCGAATCCATGGTCATTTGCTACTTTTTCTAATGCAAAATGTTGTAATCTTGTAAACTCATCCGAAACAAAAATCATGTTTTGGTTCAAATCAAGGTATACATACTTATCAGGATCTTTTAATAAAAGATTTGGCATAAACGTGATTACATTCTCTTCTAGTCCCGTTCCTCCAAAGTAACCACCAATTATATAACATATGTCTGTGGTTAATCTCAAAAATTCAATATCTATTTTTTTCATTATACTTTTTTTATTTTTTTACTGAGCAGAACATTTTTCATTGTTCCACAATTTTTTCTCTCTAATTCAAAACTCATTGAAACAATCGTTTTGATTTTATTTCGTCAAAATTGACGATAATTCACATCACAAGAATTTCGATGAAACTTTCCATGTGCACCTGAGAAATCTCAACTGTTCTTGTTTCGTATTAGTCTTAGTGTAAAATTTCAACTTAGCTTTAAACAAAATCACCCATCTGGGGCATTTCGCTCTACCAATCGTTGAAGCTTTTTTCTTCTTCTAATTGCTATGCTTTTCCTACAAAATCCTTTTTTTAGACCATGGATTTTTTTATCTGAAAACTTTAGTCCGTACCTAACGTATTCGTACCCCAACTCCTCCATATATTCACTCACAATTTTTGATTCATCTGATTTATTGTAACGAGCAAATCCCATATTGTAGTCAACATTATATTCTGATATACCAAGCATATCCCATGTAATAAAATCATTGTCTTTTATTATTGAATCTACCCTACATTTAATACTCTGATGTTTTGTTATTCTTTTATTCATCTTCTAATTATTTGTATTTTAAATTGTAATATTTCGTAGATGAAATCTATCTCGATATGGACAAAGCGATTCCATTATGACCTTTTTTATGGTCAGGCACTTTTGTTTTAAAAAAGTTAAGAGTTTATTGAAAAGGAGCTACAATCCTTAAGGTATGCGCTATTATAGCTAATTCAATTCTGGGTTTTTTTAACATATTTCGATATAATATCGAATGATTCACTTTCCTGTGAATATTGCGCAAAAATTACTTTGCTCTATATAGTATTATATGTATTCCTTTTTTAAAATATTCAAATAGTTATAGTTCAAAGAAATTGGTTTGTTTATTAAATTTTCAGTTTCTGGTTAATTTTTATAGTTTTCAATAATCTGTTGTAATTTATTCTTCCTTCTTTTAGTTATAGGAATGGGATTGTAAAACCCACCAGTATTACGATGTAGTCTACCATCTGAGTATTTATCACTATAATGTAAATATTCAATTCCTAACTCTTTCATGTAATCAAATACTATTCTGGCTTCATAGGTTAAATACCTTTTTTTGCGATCTTTAAGATAAATACCCAGTTTCCTCCACGTAATAAATTCTTCATGAAGTAAAAGCTTATCTACTTTATCTCTTATTTCCAGTTTTGGTGTAATTCTTTTTTTCATCTTTCTAAATTTTTCATTTTTCTAATTATCATCGTCATTACGATTAATGTGTTTTAGTTTATTTTTCCTTCTGATTTTATTAAATGGTTGATTTGCCACAATTCCCAGCCATAAAACATTATCTACAGTATAGCCATCAGGCAATTTTAAAAAGCCAAATTCTAACAGTACTCTTTCTGCTACATCGAAGGACATAAATTGCTCAAATTCGGGATGTTCAGTAATTGGAAGAAAGAACACATTAAAAAAAACTTCTACCATACCATAGTTAACGTCCTCGTTATTATTAATAGGTGTTATTTTCGCTACAACATAACTGTCAGGTGGTGGGAACTTTTCAGGATAAATAAAAATTGGTTCATTCATTTTATATTGGTCATTAATTCATTTTTAAAATTTAATTGGCATTAACTTATACCAATATTGTTTATATTTTGTCACATAGCTATCGCATTGCAGAGACTGCTCGTATTCCTAATCCACTGTTACACTGTCGTATAACTTTTCAGAAATCAATGTCGCTTTTTGCGATACTTTAAAGTTCTGATTGTTGCCCTGTTAGATGATCAGTTTAACAAGGCTTTCAACGAGGATCATTATTTTAATACTTAGATATTCATATCGAATAATTCACTTTTCATTGAATTGAGAATAAATGATTTCACATTTATAATAGGCAGGTTAAAATATATAAATCTCTTGATAAAACTTAATCATTTCCTCCATCATTGATCCCTCAAGATAGCCTGAAACATATTCGTCCCCAAATTCTTCCCATTGCTCATCTGTAAATTCCAGATCATAGTATTCACGAAAATATTCCCGATTAAATTGGGGTAATACCAGCTTATTTCTTTCATTTGTTAAGTAAGCTATAATTTCCTGATCAGACATTTTATTTATTTTTTTCATATCATTATTTGCTTTAACCTGTACAAGCGAGGTTTCTAAATTCATGTTTTTTATCGTAGATGAAATCTACTTCGATGACGTCCCCCCGAAAAACTGGACATCTCTAAATTTGAGGATTCGGCAAAATATTAATATGTTTAATTGATAAATA
>NZ_CAJXYQ010000026.1 GCF_913063105.1 uncultured Draconibacterium sp.
TCCGACCCTGGGGGGATTCAGCAGGAGCTGGTCGCACAGGACTTACCCGGCGACAAAAGTAGAAAATTTTGTTCTTCTGCCAAACAAATTTTTCGCCCTACGTAATTTTATTCGATGCATAAATACATATTAGATTGAAAATGAATAACAAGCAAAAATTTTTTTTAGCAAAAAAGCGAACGTTTTCTTTTATTCGAAAGATCTGAAGGCAATGTGCTAAGTTGATTTTACCATTTGAAACCGGAAAATTGTAAGTATATTCGGAATTACATTATTGCAATAAAAAATCATTTATATTTGTCGAACCTTAATAAAAACTAACATTATGGAACAAAAATCTTCTCCACTAGTAAAATCGTCGTTAACCTATGGTACGTACCTCGGACTAATTTCAATTCTTATTTCAGTAGTAATTTGGGCAGGTAGCATAATGGAATCAATGGGGCTGTTTGGCTCGGCCATTATTGGTATACTTATGCTGGTTATTAATTTTGTATTGATGCTGATTTTTGCAAAAAGCTACCGGAATAAAGAGTTTGGAGGTTATATAAGTTTTGCTGATGTATTTAAATTCATGCTGCTGGTTGTGGTAGTTTCTACAGTTATTTCTATCGTTTACAACTATATATTCCATTCGTTTATAGCACCCGACTATATGGAAAACTTAATGGCGGTAATGCAACAAAAAACCATGGCTTTTATGGAAAGTAAAGGTGTGCCTGAGGCTCAGATTGACAAAGCACTTGAAAAATTTGAAGAAAGTCCAAGCATATTAAAAACATTGCGCCAAACCGCCCTTAACGGATTAATTTTTGGGGTGATAGTTGGTTTAATTGTTTCGGCTATTGTTAAAAAGAAAGTTGAAGATTCATATTAATAAATAAAACAAAAAGGTTTAATGGACATTTCCGTAGTTATTCCCCTGTTTAATGAAGAAGAATCGCTTCCCGAACTGGCATCGTGGATTAAAAAAGTGATGGAGGAAAATAATTTCACTTATGAAATTATGATGATTGATGATGGAAGCCGCGACGATTCGTGGAAAGTAGTTGAGCAGCTTCAGCAAGAAAATCCCTTTATAAAAGGAATAAAATTCAGGCGTAACTACGGAAAGTCTGCGGCCTTGTTTTGTGGCTTCGAAGCTGTACAGGGCGATGTGGTAATAACCATGGATGCCGACCTTCAGGATAGTCCGGATGAAATTCCGGAGCTTTATCGCATGATAAAGGAAAAAGGTTATGATTTGGTTTCGGGCTGGAAGAAAAAACGTTTCGACCCCGTACTTACCAAAAACCTGCCCAGCAAATTGTACAACTGGACCGTTAGGCGCATGACGGGCATTAAGCTGCACGATATGAACTGCGGATTAAAAGCTTATCGGAAAAATGTAGTAAAAAGCATTGAAGTGTACGGCGAAATGCATCGTTATATTCCGGTATTGGCCAAATGGGCAGGTTATAAAAATATTGGCGAAAAAGTAGTTGTACATGCCGAACGAAAATATGGCATCACCAAATTTGGTTTTGAACGTTTTGTGCGTGGCCCGCTTGATTTGTTGTCGGTAATGTTTATTTCGCGTTTTGTAAAACGGCCCATGCACTTTTTTGGCATTTTAGGAGCCCTTATATTTTTTATTGGTCTGGCTGCAGCAGCTTATCTCGGCATTCAAAAAATTATTCAGCTCAACCAGGGAATAACAGGCCACCTGATAACCGACAGTCCTTATTTCTACATCGCACTAACATCGATGATAATCGGGGCGCAATTTTTTCTGGCAGGGTTCCTGGGCGAATTGGTTTCCAGAAGTTCAAGTGAACGCAATAAATACCAAATCGATATAAAAACTTTCAAGTAAAGCGCTATTTTTTGATGGAAAAAAAAGAGATACGTTTTCGCCAAAAAAGAGAGCTTGGCGATATCATTTCCGACTCGTTTGATTTTTTGAAACAGGAAGCCAAACCCCTTCTACGCATGATTGTTTTATATGTGTTGCCTTTTGTTGTTTTATATGCAGGTGCACAAGTTTATTTTCAACGCAATGTATTAAGTAATCTCAACCTTAACGATCCGGAAGCACTAATGGCCAATATCGGGCCATTCTATCTCAACCTGTTTATATTTATGTTTTTTGGTTTATTTGTTCAATCGCTTCTAATTGGCACTTTCTACACCTACCTTGAAGCTTACATTAAACAAGGAAAAGGAAATTTTCAACTTACTGATATCAGTCAAAAATTTTTCACAAACAGTTTACTGGCTCTTGGTGCCAATTTTGTTTTTGCTTTAATTGTTTTTGCCGGGGCAATGTTGTGCCTGCTTCCCGGGTTATATTTTGCCAACACCCTCTCGCTTGTTGTTTTTATTTTCATTTTCGAGAAAAAAGGCTTGAGCAATGCGCTAAGTCGTTCGTGGCAGTTGGTAAACAGCAGTTGGTGGAACACCTTACTTTTAAACTTAATTGCTGTCATTATTCTCTTTACTGTTAGTCTCGTTCTATCAACTCCTTCAATGGTTATGGGCATTTCATCCAGCATATTTTCAACAGAAATAAGCAATCCCATTGACTATCCAAGCTGGTTTTGGGTAATAAATGCCTTGTCAACAACAATAACAACTACTTTGCTTGTTATTCCGTTTACTTTTCAGGCGTTTCAGTATTTCAATCTTGCCGAACGCACCGATAGCACAACTACTTTAACTCCTCAAGAATAAAAGTTCTTCCAATTTTTCAAGGTCACAAAAAACAAAGAGTGCGTTTTTTACTGGTGCAATTTACTTTTGTTTCAGAAAATTTCTTTTAAAGTTTCTGACTATCAAAACATTACACCGCCAACCGCTAAAGTTTGTAAAATTAATCATCATCGGTTTAATCATTTTCGATGCTGGTCGGTTATAATTGGGTAAATTTGCACCACATTTTTTCAGCATGCGAAAAACGCCAAATAAAAAAACAAAGGCAAAGCAAGGAGAAGGATTATTTCAGATACTTGGTCCCTACAAACTTTTGGTGGGCACATTAACTGTAATGGCTCTGGCCGGAAGTGGAATAAACCTGTTTATTCCGGGAATTATTGCCCGAGGCATCGATTCTTTTACAGCCAACCATTTTAATGCAAGCGCAATTGCCACCGAATTTATTCTTGCGGCTTTTGGTATTTTTCTTTTTACATTTTTACAAGGTGTAGTACAAACCTTAACCTCCGAAAAAGTAGCCAGGGATTTACGGAACAAGCTGGCCGACAAAATTTCGCAACAAAGCTATTCGTACGTTATAAAAGCAAATCCTTCAAAACTGTTAACCAATATGACCTCCGATATGGATTCGGTAAAAATGTTTGTTTCACAGGCATTTGTATCCATTGCATCTTCTCTGTTTGTGATTATTGGGGTGGCCGTTTTACTTATCTCCATTAACTGGAAACTGGCCCTTGCTGTACTAACCATTGTCCCTATACTTTCGGTAGCATTTTATATTGTATTTAAAAAGGTGAAGGTGCTTTTTAAGAAAAGTCGCGAAATAATTGATGCCCTCAACCGGGTTATAAATGAAAGTATTTTGGGCTCGGCACTTATTCGGGTTTTAAACTCGCAACAACCGGAAATACTAAAATTTGCAGAAAAAAATGTTGAATCGCGGGATTTAGGGTTGGCAATTGTGCGCCTCTTCTCGATTTTAGTGCCAATTGTAACTTTTGTAGCCAACTTTGCTATTGTAATTATTTTGGCACTTGGGGGGCATTATGTGGTTTTAGGAACACTAACACTTGGTAATTTTGCGGCTTTTAACAGCTATGTAATGATGCTAATTTTCCCAATAATGATGATTGGCTTTATGAGCAACATTATTGCCTCGGCAACAGCATCAAACAACAGAATTCAACAGGTTTTGAATTCTACATTACCGATTGACCGCGGAACGACAACATCAGCAATTAATGGAAACATCAGGCTGAAAAATGTTAACCTGAGCTACGATAAAAAACCAATACTGAAAGACATTTCATTTGAAATAAAAGCCGGAAGCAAAACGGCGATAATAGGGCCAACTGCAGCCGGCAAGAGTCAACTGCTTTATTTGCTTACTAACCTTATTCCGCCCGACTCAGGAGAAATTACCATCGACAACATACAGGCAAAAGATTATGCCAGCGAGGTTTTAAACCGACAGGTTGGCTTTGTTTTTCAGGATAACGTAATTTTTAACCTCAGCCTGAAAGAAAACGTGGCCTTTAACGATAATGTTTCAGACGAGGATATGCAGAAAGCTATAGCAACGGCCGAACTGCTTGAATTCACAAATAGCCTTCCTAAAAAACTCGATACAATTGCTTCTGAGCGGGGAACCAGTTTATCGGGCGGGCAAAAACAGCGCATTATGCTGGCTCGTGCCCTGGCTCTTAATCCCAAAGTATTGCTGCTCGACGATTTTACCTCGCGCGTTGACCGAAAAACTGAAGATAAAATACTGGCCAATATTCATAAAAATTACCCGAAGCTTACCCTGGTTTCCGTAACACAAAAAATTGCGCCTGTAAAAGATTTTGATCAGATAATATTACTGATGGAAGGCGAAGTAATTGCATGTGGCAAACACAATGAACTGAAAGAAAATTCGCCGGAATATATTCAGATTTACAATTCACAAAAAAGCACCAATCATTATGAATTATAGTCTGGATAACAAATCAGCGCAGGGCAAAAAGAAACGCCCCTTACTCGCCTCGCTAAAAAAACTGGTGGCTATTATTAGCGATGAACGGCGCAACCTTATTATTGCATTTTTTGCCATAACGGTAAATGCCGCACTTAGTTTGGCCGGCGCCTATGTAATTGGATACACCATCGATAATTATGTGCAAAACAAAGACTACCACGGAGTGTTGCTCTTTGCAGGAATTTTGCTTGCCATGTACATTATTGCGTTTTTTGTAAACTATGCGCAAATGATAATGATGGGGGGCATTGGGCAACGTATGCTGTACAGCCTACGCAACTCGGTATTTAATAAACTACAGGAACTGCCGCTTGATTTTTTCAACCAGAATAAATCGGGCGACCTGATATCGCGAATAAACAACGATACCCAAAAAGTAAACGAGTTCTTTTCACAATCGTTAATGCGTTTTATTGGCGGAATTATTACAATGACCGGTGCAGGAATTTTACTTTTGGCTATTAACCTGCCGCTGGGTTTGGCAGCGCTCTCGCCTGCCCTTTTCCTTCTGGTTTTCACAAAAATTATTTCGCCCTGGATACGCCGCAAAAACGAGGCGAGTCTTGAAAGTCTGGGGAATCTTTCGGCTGAAATACAGGAAAGCCTGGCCAACTTTAAGGTAGTGGTGGCTTTTAACCGCCGCGATTATTTTCGAGACCGTTTTATGAAAGTCAACCACGAAAATTATAAGCGTTCGGTTTATGCCGGCATTGCCAATAATGTGCTTAACCCCGTTTATACTTTTGCGGCCAATATTGGTCAGCTTATTGTTTTGGCACTGGGTATTTACCTTATCATTCAGGGCAGTTTCACCGTTGGCTTACTCATAAGTTTTATCGCTTATGTAATGAACTTTTACAATCCTTTGCGACAACTGGCCATACTTTGGGCTAATTTTCAACAGGCACTGGCCGCCTGGGATCGTATCGCTTATTTGCTTTCGCTCGAGAGCAACCTGGAAGTTACAGAAGAAACAGAAATACATAAAAACACATCGCTGGTACATTTTAAAAATGTTTCGTTTAGCTACCCAAATGGCAAAGAGGTGCTGCACAAAGTAAGTTTCAACCTCGAACGCGGAAAAACCTATGCTTTTATTGGTCCAACCGGAGGTGGAAAAACAACTACGGCCTCGTTAATTGCCCGTTTGTATGATGCCACAAAAGGCACATTGCTGCTTAATGGCCGCGATATAAAATCATACAAAGCAGCGGAAAGGGCAGCAAAAATTGGTGTTATTCTTCAGGAGCCAATTCTTTTTTCGGGCAACGTAAGAGAAAATATTCTTTACGGCAACGAAGCTTTACAGGCTATGAGCAACAAGGAGCTGGAAAATTCACTTCAGGAAGCAGGACTGGGAAGTTTGCTGCAGCGATTCGACCGCGGACTGGAAACGCCAATACAGATTACCGGTGAAGGAATTAGCCTGGGACAAAAACAGCTTATTGCTTTTATGCGTGCTATTTTACGCAAACCAGAACTTCTTATTTTAGACGAAGCAACAGCAAATATCGATACGGTAACCGAAAAGCAACTGGAAGCAATTATTAACAATCTGCCCAATTCAACTACTAAAGTTATCATTGCTCACCGCTTAAACACCATTGAAAATGCCGACGAGATCTTTTTTGTAAACTCGGGTGAAATAACAGCTGCCGGATCTTTTAACAAAGCACTTGATTTGCTGATGCAAGGAATAAATGAAAGTTAAACCTCTGCTCAATTCTCAACTAGTTAACAATAGCATTTTTTCATCTCGGCGAGGAATCGTATTTTTCGGAAAATTTTAATCATGCGAATTTCATTTCTGTTCCTGGTCTTGCTGATAACGCTTGGATCTGCAGCGCAAAACAGCAGCGTAAAAATTGCGCTGTTAAAATATAGCGGTGGTGGCGACTGGTATTCCGACCCAACAGCGTTGCCCAATTTAATTGAATTTTGCAACAATAACATCCAAACCAATATCAGCCCCGAGCCATCAACCATTGAAATTGGCAGTCCTGAAATTTTTAATTTCCCTTTCGTTCACCTTACCGGGCATGGCAACATAATTTTATCGGAAAACGATGCCATAAACCTAAAGGTTTACCTCGAAGGTGGTGGGTTTTTACACATCGATGACAATTACGGCCTTGATGAATATATTCGGCGCGAAATGAAAAAAGTATTTCCCGACAAAGCGTTTATTGAACTGCCACCTTCGCACGCCGTATTTCACCAGAAATATTCGTTTAACGAAGGAATACCCAAAATTCACGAACACGATAATAAAACACCACAGGCATTTGGCCTTTTTATTGAAAACCGCATGGTGTGTTTGTACACCTACGAAACCGATCTTGGCGATGGCTGGGAAGACCCGGACGTACACAACGACCCGGATGACCTGCGACAAAAAGCCTTGCAAATGGGCGCTAACATTATTGCCTTTGTATTCGGACAATAAACTATTTAGAAAATTTAAAATCTATCAATTTATTAAATGAAAATAGTTGCAATTAACGGAAGCCCAAGAAAAAACGGAAATACATCCTTGCTCATTGAAGAGATGTTTAAAATCTTTCAGGCTGAAGGTTTTGAAACCGAGGTGGTTCAGCTGGGCAACAAACCGGTTCATGGCTGCACAGCCTGTGGTAAATGCCGCGAAATACAAGACCGTAAATGCCATATTAAAAATAACCTGCTGAATGTTTGTATTGAAAAAATGATTGAAGCCGATGGAATTATCCTTGGTTCGCCCGTGTATTTTTCGGATGTTACTACCGAAATAAAAGCGCTGATGGACGTTGCCGGTTATGTTACCCGCGGCAACGGACATTTATTAAAACGAAAAGTTGGTGCAGGAATTATTTCTGTTCGCAGGGGTGGTGCATTACCCACCTTTGATACCATGAACCGATTTTTCCTGATTAACCAAATGATTGTTCCGGGCTCGAGTTATTGGAATTTTGCTTTTGGTAAAAACAAAGGCGGTGTGCTAAAGGATGAAGAAGGTATTCAGACCATACGCATCCTTGCCGAAAACATGAGCTGGCTGCTGAAAAAGATTAAAACAGATTAGTATTTGATTTGCGGCTTTAAG
Source organism: uncultured Draconibacterium sp. (assembly GCF_913063105.1). Taxonomy (GTDB): domain Bacteria; phylum Bacteroidota; class Bacteroidia; order Bacteroidales; family Prolixibacteraceae; genus Draconibacterium. The sequence continues at coordinate 7,797 of NZ_CAJXYQ010000026.1, forward strand.
CGCCGGTTTATTCTTGCTTTTTAGCTTCTTCCCAAATCACATCCATTTCGGCCAGACTCATATCGTGCAGGCTTTTTCCCTGCAGCAGCGTTTTACTTTCAAGAAAATTAAAGCGTTTAATAAATTTTAGGTTGGTACGTTCCAGAGCTGCTTCCGGATCAATTCCATACAAACGGGCAGCATTAACCACAGCAAAAAGCAAATCGCCAAATTCGGCCTCCATTTTATCGGTGTCGGCTTTGTCAATTTCGTGGTTTAACTCTTCAACTTCCTCTTTCACCTTGTCCCAAACCTGCTCTTTGTATTCCCAATCAAAACCCACTCCGCGGGCTTTTTCCTGAATACGATTAGCTTTTACCAAAGCAGGCATAGCTGCAGGCACACCTTCCAAAACGCGCTTGTTTCCACCTTTCTCTTTCAATTTTAGCGCCTCCCAGTTTTCAGCCACTTTATCGGCCGAGCCATCAACGTCAACATCGCCAAAAATATGTGGATGCCGATAAATCAGCTTTTCGTTTATTCCTTCCAACACATCGCCAATATCAAAAGCCCCTTTTTCGTCGCCTATTTTGGCATAAAAAACAATGTGTAAAAGTAAATCGCCCAACTCTTTTTTTATCTCCTGCAAATCGCTTTTTAAAATGGCATCCCCCAATTCATAGGTTTCTTCAATGGTAAGTTTTCGCAACGATTCCAGGGTTTGTTTTTTATCCCAAGGACATTTCTCGCGCAGTTCATCCATTATATCCAGTAAGCGCTTAAATTCTTCAACTTTTCTTTGCATAAATCTACTTTCAAATTCTACCCGAATTTAAGTATTCCTCGCATTAACAAGACATAACTTTAGCAAAACTTTTGCAGAGTTATTAAAGAAATAATTCTATCTTGTTTGCATAATTTTTTAAACAGGTTTTTATGATTTTAGGAGTTTCAGAATGGCTTAGCGGTAAATTAGGATGGAATGTTTCAACCATTAGAATTGCTTTTGTTATAGGCGTGCTAATTTTTGGAGTTGGCTTAGGTCTGTACCTCATTCTATGGATAGTGAAAATGTTTTCGAAATAATAACGCTGGCGCAATCAATTACAATTTCCTCTTTATTTTTCCTCAAATTTAATTTTAGCGACGGATTATTCCGACTTTAGAAAGTGGCAATTAATTTTCGTAAATTTGCACTGCTCAATTTTTAAGTATTAACATTGGATAAACAAATACTACTTGAAGGAATTGATCTCCTTGAATTTTTTGGAGTAAACAATTCAAAAATAGAACTTATAAAGCGGCTTTTCCCAAAGATAAATATCACGGCACGCGGGCATGCACTCTTTATTCAGGGAGAACCAAAAGAAATTAAGGCTTTTGAAAAGAAGTTCGCTCTCCTGCTCGACCATTATTTTCAGTTTAATATACTTACCGAAGAGATTATTAACGAATTAATGGCTTCGGGAATATCAACATTGGAAGAAAACGGAAGCAACGAACCCGACATTATTGTTTTTGGCAATAGTGGAAAACCCGTGAGAGCCCGCACACCCAACCAGCGCCGATTGGTGGAGGCAAACGCAAAAAGCGATCTTATTTTTGCCATAGGCCCTGCCGGTACCGGAAAAACCTACACTGCAATTGCCCTGGCTGTCAGAGCGCTAAAAAATAAAGAAATACGCAAAATAATATTAAGCCGTCCGGCTGTTGAGGCCGGTGAGAACCTCGGATTTCTTCCGGGCGATTTAAAAGACAAAATTGATCCTTACCTGCAACCGCTTTACGATGCCCTGCAAGATATGATTCCGGCTAAAAAACTGGAAGAATTTATGAAAGACGGAACCATACAAATTGCCCCGCTCGCCTTTATGCGCGGACGTACACTCAGCAATGCCTATGTTATTTTAGACGAAGCCCAGAATACCACCGTTAACCAGTTAAAAATGTTTTTAACGCGAATGGGAATGAATGCTAAATTTATAATTACCGGCGACATCACCCAAATAGACCTGCCCCGCAAAAGCAACTCGGGTTTGGTTCAGGCACTAAAAATTTTGAAAGGGATTAAAAGTATATCAACCATATATTTTGATAAAAAAGATATTGTGCGGCACAAACTGGTGCGCGATATTGTTGAAGCTTACGATAAACATGCTGATGAGCATGCACACACAAAAACGGCTGTGAAGGAATAAAATGTTCACAACATAAACGCAAGGAATACAAACATTTATACCACAATATATTTTTGGGGTTTTGCCTGTTAAAAACTTAAACAAAAACGGTATAAATTTGTATTAAAACTGAGTTCTAAATCATTGTTACTATACATACCGAAATTCATCAACAAATAAATATTCAATAAAAAATGGGCAACGCACTTACAAAAACAGCTTTTAATTTTCCGGGGCAAAAAAGCCATTATAAAGGAAAGGTTCGCGACGTTTACAACATTAACGACGATTTTTTGGTAATGGTCGTTTCCGATCGTATTTCAGCATTCGATGTGGTTCTTCCGAAAGGAATTCCTTTTAAGGGACAGGTACTTAACCAAATTGCAGAAAAATTTCTGGATGCCACTGCCGACATTGTTCCAAACTGGAAAATTGCAACACCTGACCCGAACGTTACAGTAGGTCATTTTTGCGAAACATTTCCGGTTGAAATGATTGTGCGCGGATACTTAACCGGAAGCTCGTGGCGCCTGTACAAAAATGGCGGTCGCGATATTTGCGGCGTTCCACTTCCCGAAGGTTTAAAAGAACACCAGGCCTTTCCGGAGCCGCTGTTAACACCAACTACAAAGGCTGAGCAAGGTGCTCACGACGAAAATATTTCGAGAGAAGAGATTATAAAACAAGGCCTGGTTTCTGAAGAAGACTATGTGGAACTGGAGCGTATTTCGCTTGAACTATTTAAACGTGGTAGCGAAATTGCCAAAGAAATGGGATTAATACTGGTGGATACCAAATACGAGTTTGGTAAAAAAGATGGCCAGATTTACCTGATTGATGAGATTCACACACCCGACTCGTCGCGTTATTTTTACGCCGATGGTTACCAGGAACGATTTGATAAAGGCGAAAACCAGAAGCAGCTTTCGAAAGAATTTGTACGCGAATGGTTAATGGAAAATAATTTCCAGGGGCGCGAAGGCGATGTTTTACCCGAAATTCCGGAAGAATTTGTAAACCAGGTATCGGAACGCTACATTGAGCTTTACGAAAGTATTACCGGCGATAAATTTGTAAAATCGGATACTACAAAAATTGAAGAGCGCATTGAAAATGCCGTCAACGATTTTTTAAAAAAACAAGCATAAAAAACACCACTTGCCAATAAACTGAAACACCTGCTTAAAATGAGCGGGTGTTTTTGTTTCTAATATTTATTGTTAACTTCCCATCATTTAACACAAACAAAAAAGCCAAAACCAATATGTTAAAACCTCTTATTATAAGCATCATTCTTCTGTTCAGCTTTCAAACAATTTATGCCCAGAAAAAATACATTAACCGAAAAGTTGCCCAAAAAAATTATGATGGCTACCTGTTAATGACTGAAAAGAAATACCACGAGGCACTTCAGCTTTTTGATGAAGCCATTAGCGATGACTCCGAAGCCTTTTTTATTTATCAAAACAGGGCACTTTGTAAACTGCATTTAAAAGATACCATTGGTGCCATTGCTGATTTCAAAACGAACATTAACCTGGAACCAAATAATGCTGAAACCCGGTATGCCCTGGGTAACATTTATAAACACTGGAAAGATTCGGCAAATGCCATCAACTATTTTGTGCCGGCCATTGAAATAGCTGCAGAAGATTTTAGCCAGACAAAACTGGTTTACATGAGCCAGTTTGCCGGAAACTATTATCGGTTAAACGAGAAATACGATTCGGCACTGGTGTTTTATAACCGGGTTAAACAGTATACGCCCGAAAATGCTTCGGTTTATATTAATTGTGCCGTGTGCAGTTTTTACCTTGATAGCCTTGATAAATTCTGTGCCAATCTGGAAAAAGCATTTGTACTGGGAGGCGATATAAACTGTATTGCTTTAAGTGCTTATTGCAATGGCTGCACCCATTTACTGGAAGCACGGGGCCACACTGATACACTTTCGAGAGCGCTCGACACAAGATTAGCTGGTATTATTTCGGATACGATATACTATCGGCAACCGAAAAATCGACCTTATGATTTTTGGGAAAAAGACAACAACCGAAAGGTAAAAGTATACTTTAACGAAAACTGGCAGATTTGTTTACCCGAGAAGGCCAGCTATTACCGGGAAGCCTTCTGGACCAAAGCTCTTAATAATTTTGGAGGAGAATTTAAAGATTACTATATCACCGGAGAACTTTTTGCAACAGGAAGATTGGAGCGCACAAAAATTGTTGGTGATTACGCAGAATATTATAAAAACGGAAACCCTAAACTTCATGCCCAATTTAACCACACACAGCCCATTGGAATATGGAATTACTTCCTAAAAGATGGCGATTTAGACATGAAAATCATTTTTAAGAATGAGACCTTTGAAATTAAAATCATCAATAAAAACAATCCAAACGCTGAAATAACTTCCGGCACCGGATCTTTTGAAATTGTTACCGAAAAATGGAAAGACCTCTCTTTTGTGTTAAAAGGCGAGTTTTTAAAAACCAACCGCAACGGCGTATGGACCTACCAGCAAAACGATGAAATAATTCTTAAAGAAAAATACAAAAACGGGAAATTTAGAAATGGCTTTGTTGAATCAGACTTTGGCAGATTACCTTTAACGAAAAGTGGTATTCAGGGGCATATTTTTATTCCGCCCCACCTCACACAAATTACCGCATTATACTTTTCGTCTATTGAGGCAGCCAGACATTATTCATTCATAAAAAGAGTTGAAATAGAATACTAAATTTACTTTCTTCGCAATAGCTATATTTTTAAAAGTCTATTTACATTTATAAAACGGAATAATGAAACAATTATCAATACTCATTTTTATCACATTTTTTTCGTTTAGCAGCTTCGCACAAGATGCTTTCACTCTGGTTAAAGAAGGGGAATTAGCTCCCGATTTCACCATCCTGCTCGAAGATGGATCAGAAAAACAGCTTTCCGATTTAAAAGGCAAAGTGGTGTGGATAAACTTTTTTGCCGATTGGTGTCCGCCCTGCCGAAAGGAACTGCCCCACCTCGACAAGGAAGTATACGAAAAATTTAAAGACCAGGCATTTGAAGTACTGGTAATTGGCCGCGAACACGATTGGACGACGGTAAATAATTTCAAAAAAGAAAAAGGCTACAAAATGCCATTTTACCCCGACCCAAAACGCGAGATTTTTTCAAAATATGCCAAGCAAAATATCCCCCGAAATTTTATAATTGATAAACAGGGAAAAATAATTGTTTCATCAATTGGCTTCAATGAAAAGGAGTTTAAAGAAATGATTGCAAAGGTTAAAGAGTTGCTGTAATCCATAAACCCCAGTAGAAAATTGCATTTTTATAATGCATTTTATTAATCTTTTGTTTAGATAAATTATGTAAACCAAACAATTTTCCATACCTTGGATGCGATAAATGTTGTTTAATTCTAAAAACCCTTCTATTCTATGAAAAAAATGTTGTGGAAAATTGTGCCGCTCTTTTTGATGCTGGCAGTAATTCAATCGTGTAATGAAGCACTGGTAGAGACCGAATCCCCAGATGAAATGGGAATGGAGCTAAAGTCGGCTTCCAGCGAAAAACAAAGTTACATTGTAGTATTAAATGATGCTGAACTGAGTTCCGAACTTTCGAAACTTAAAGGCTACGAAAAAAAGCAGGAAAAGGTAAAAGCCACTACTGCTAAAATTTTAAAACGTGCCGGTATTACCGATGGCGAAATCGGCTATGCATACACTTCAGCGCTGCAAGGATTCTCTGTAAAATTACCTCCGGGTCAATTGAAGAAACTTGAAGCCGATCCTTCGGTTAAATATGTTGAAGAAGACCAGGTTGTAATTTTGAAACAACCAACTAATATTCTGAAAAGGCCAACTCCTACTCCGAGCGAATCAACGCCTTATGGTGTTCCGCGTGTTGGTGGTGGTGCCACATACAGCGGCTCCAATGTAGCCTGGGTATTGGATACCGGAATTGACCTGGACCATCCTGACCTAAATGTTGATGCAGGCAGAAGTGTTGCTTTCGGACAAACAACACCTGACGATGGACACGGACACGGTACACACTGCGCCGGAACCATTGCAGCTATCGATAATGAGATAGGAGTAATTGGTGTTGCAGCCGGTGCAACTGTTATTGCGGTTCGGATTTTAGATTATCGTGGCTATGGATTATCTTCTGACTGTATTGCTGGTGTTGATCACGTTGCAGCAAATGGCACTCCCGGAGATGTTGCCAACATGAGCGTTGGTTACCCCAACGAATCAGCCCTTGATCAGGCCGTTGTTAATGCTGCTAGCCAAGGTATTTTCTTTGCCGTAGCTGCCGGTAACGATGGAATGAGCATCTATGATGCTATTCAGGTTAGTCCGGGACGTGCAAACGGAACAAACTTATGGACTGTTTCGGCAATGGATATTAACGACGATTTTGCCTATTTCTCTAACTACGGTTATCCTACAGTTGATATTTGCGGCCCCGGTGTTGATGTGTATTCATGCTATTTAAATGGCGGTTATACAACAATGAGCGGAACTTCGATGGCTACACCACATGTTGCCGGTGTTCTGCTGGTTACAGGCGGTAATCCCGGTACCGATGGATACGTTGATGGCGACCCGGATGGAAATGCTGATCCAATTGCTTATATCGGAGAGGTTGCTCCTCCGGTTAACCAGGCACCAAATGCCAATTTCTCCTATTCTGTTAGCGACTTAACAGTTTCATTCGCTGATGCCAGCACCGATGACAATGGCATTACTTCATGGTCGTGGGATTTTAACGGAGAAGGTTCTTCAACGGCTCAAAATCCAAGTTTCACCTTCGGTGGTTATGGCAGCAAAACGGTTAGCTTAACCGTTTCGGATGGTGAATATACCGACACTTATACCGAAGTAATTACCTTAACCGAAGAACCAGTTGGAGGCGACATTACTTTAACTGCTGTTATGCGTAAAGTTCGTGGTATTCGTTATGTAGATTTAACCTGGAGTGGTGCAAATGGCAGCCAGATTGACGTTAAAATAAACGGTGTAACAACTACCACCATCAACAACGATGGCAGCGAAACCTTAGATATGGGAAGATCAAGCGGAACCTTTGTGTTCACAGTATGCGAAACCGATGGTTCATCCTGCTCAAACGATGTTTCACTTCTGCTCTAGAAGTTTAATAAAATAATTGGTAAACCCGGGTACTTTTATCCGGGTTTTCTTATGCCTGTACTTCCCGTAATCAGCCTATTGTCGCAACAAAAAAACGGATCAGAAACTCCTCTACAGCTCCACTTAAACATTTAAGATAAATTGGTGTTTTATTTTTAAGTCTAAAAAATGAGGGCTTTCACGAGTTTGCTTACAATATAGATCGTACAAATAAATACTAAACATGAATTTTATGAAAAACAAAGGTTTTAAAGTAATCGCCTTACTATGTATCGGCGCATTAATTTTCTCGTGTAATGACAAACTGATTACCGAAGATGCTAACGATGAGCTTCAGTTAAAAGCCGCCTCGTCAGCGAAGAAAAGCTATATCGTGGTACTCAACGATGCTGAACTCGAAAACGAGTTAACCATACTAAAAGGCTACGAGAAAAAACAGAATGCTGTAAAAGCAAAATCACAAAAGATTTTAACCCGAGCAGGAATTACTGATGGTGAACTTGGCTTTACCTATGGAACAGCTTTGAAAGGATTTTCGGTGAAAATTGCGCCGGGCCAGCTTAAAAAACTTATGGCAGACCCTTCAATTGCTTATATTGAGGAAGATAAAGTTATAGCTTTAGCCCCACCTCCGGGCAAAGGAAAACCAGATAATGGAGGAGGTGATGATGGTGGAAGTTCAAGCCAAACCGTTCCGTGGGGAATAACACGGGTTGGCGGAGCGGCTGATGGTACTGGCTTAAGGGCCTGGATTATTGATTCAGGTATCGATCTAGACCATCCCGACCTAAACGTAAATACTTCGCTTAGTCAGAGTTTCCTGTCGGGAAAAGATGCTAATAATCCCGACGACCAAAACGGGCATGGGACACATGTGGCAGGAACCGTAGCAGCCATTGATAATAACATTGGCGTTGTTGGTGTTGCTGCAGGTGCTGAAGTAATTTCTGTTAGAGTGCTCGACAGACGTGGAAGTGGCAGTTATTCGGGCGTAATAGCCGGAATCGATTATGTGGGCACGGAAGGAAAGGCAGGCGATGTCGCAAATATGAGTCTGGGAGGTGGCTTTTCGCAAGCAGTTAATGATGCGGTTGTTGCAGCATCAAAAAATGTAATCTTCGTATTGGCAGCTGGTAATGAAAGTACAGATGCTGCTTCAAAATCTCCGGCAAGTGCCAATGGCAATAACATTTACACCATTTCAGCAATGGGACAAGGCGATAACTGGGCAAGTTTTTCAAATTATGGCAATCCTCCGGTTGACTATTGTGCTCCGGGTGTAGGTATCAATTCTACCTGGAAAAACGGAGGGTACAATTCCATTAGCGGTACATCAATGGCTGCTCCACACGTAGCAGGTATTTTATTACTCGGAAACCTTTCAAGCAGTGGAACTGTAAATGGCGATCCAGATGGAAATCCTGATCCGATTGCACACCTATAAATTAAATAACAAATCTGATTAATAAACCCGGATTTAACAATTCGGGTTTTCTTTTGCTTCATTTTAAGATTTTAAGCTCTTTTTTGCTCTTTTTGTTGATTTGTGTATTTTTGCCGCGCATTTATAAACATTGCAGTTATGTTTTTATACAACCGGGTAAATAAAGAAGAACTAAAAAAAAGGCTCGCTGAAGAACGCTTTCAACGAAAAACCATTTCATTTTATCGTTATCATATTCTGGAGGATCCACAGGCATTTCGCGATGAACTTTTTCGTGACTGGTTTCCCTTGGATTGCTTTGGCCGCATTTATGTGGCTCGCGAAGGAATTAATGCACAAATGAGTGTTCCGGAGCATCACTTCGAAGCATTTCTTCAAACAATGAAAAAATACGAAATTCTGAACGAAATTCCGATAAAGTATGCCATTGAAGATGATGGTAAATCGTTTTATAAACTAACCATTAAAGTACGTCCTAAACTTGTTGCCGATGGTTTGGATGACCATGCCTACGATGTTACCAACGTTGGAAAACACCTGAGCGGGCTGGAATTCCACAACGAAATTGGCAAAGAAAACACTGTGCTTGTTGATATGCGCAACTACTACGAAAGCGAGATTGGGCATTTTGAAGGAGCCATTTGCCCCGAAGCGGATACTTTTCGGGAGGAGCTTGAAATGGTTACCGACCTGCTTGAAAACAAAAAGGACCAGAAAATACTGCTGTACTGCACCGGAGGAATTCGTTGCGAAAAAGCCAGTGCCTACCTGAAACACCAGGGTTTTAACGATGTAAACCAGTTGCATGGCGGCGTTTTGGAATATGCCCGTCAGATAAAAGCGGCAAAGCTCGATTCAAAGTTCTTAGGTAAAAACTTTGTGTTTGACGAACGTTTGGGAGAAAGTGTAAACGGCGAAATTATTTCGAAATGTCATCAGTGTGGAAAGCCCTGTGATTCGCATACCAACTGCGATAATCACGGCTGCCATATTCTATTTATCCAGTGCCCGGAGTGTGCCGAAAAATATCACGGTTGCTGCACTCCCGAATGTGCCGACGAGAAAATGCAAGACACCGGCCGTCCATCCAATTTGCGCATTGGATTTGGAAACAGTCGGAAATTCAGAAAAAGCCTTTCGTTAATGCAACTCGAGCAACAGAAATAATTGCATTGTACACTTTTATATGTTTTGGTAATTTTGCATCATGAATAATTTCTGGCAAGAACTTAATACACCAGTTTTTTCGCTGGCCCCAATGGAAGACGTTACCGATACTGTTTTTCGTGAAATTGTAATGGGCATGGCAGCTCCGCAAAAATTGCACATCGTGTTTACCGAGTTTACGTCGGTTGAAGGCATGAATCATCCGGTTGGACGAGAGCGTGTTGCGGAACGATTGATTGTAAACACTTCTGAGCAAGAGTTATTGAAAAAGCTGGGAGTTAAACTGGTGGCGCAAATTTGGGGACGCGATCCGGAGATTTACCATAACATAGCCAAATACATTACCAAAAATTACAATTTTGATGGTATTGACATTAATATGGGTTGCCCCGTAAAAAAAGTGTTTAAAATTGGTGCCTGCAGCGCATTAATTGGTGACCCCGAACGTGCAAAAGAAATTGTGCTTGCGACCAAAGAAGCCACACACCTGCCGGTTAGCGTAAAAACCCGCACCGGAATTAAAGAACATATTACCGAAAACTGGATAGCCAATTTACTGGAAGTTGATCCGGCAGCCATTATTTTGCACGGCCGTACACAGCGTATGCAATCAGAAGGCGATGCCTGTTGGGACGAAATTGCCAAAGCGGTAAAACTAAAAAACAGCTTAAAACCACATATCCCCGTTCACGGAAACGGCGATGTTTTTTCGTACCAACAAGGGATCGACCGTGTTAAACAAACCGGTGTTAACGGTGTGATGATTGGCCGGGGTATTCTCCAAAACCCCTGGTTTTTTAATCCTGAAAAAACAGAAATTACCAAAGATGAACGCATTGAAAAACTGCTTCAGCATACCCGTTTGTTTGAGCACACATGGGGTGGCATAAAAAATTTCAATATCCTAAAACGCTTTTATAAAATATACCTCAATTCATTTCCAGGAGCTGCAAAACTAAGAGCCGATTTAATGGAAGTAAAAGACTACCCGGAGGTGTATAAATATTTCAATTCATAAAATATTTCAGGCCACATTTACCTCTTTTTACCGGCTTGTTTTTTTGAAAAGCACCTTCTCCCCTGCCACAACAATTTCGGCTAAACTGTAACATTTCGAGTAAAAGTTATACCATTATTGATAAACAAAACACAATGATGAAAAACCTTTTTTTTCTTCTGATAGCAGCTTTACTATTTTCGTGCAGTTCACCCCAAACAAAAGTTTACCAGTGGCGGGGAGAAAACCGCCTGGGCATTTTTCCTGAAAACAACCTGTTAAAAATATGGCCCGAGGATGGCCCCACTGAATTATGGTATACCGAAAATATTGGCGATGGCTATGGCACTCCAACTGTTACCGAAACAGAAATTTTTATTACCGGAGCCATTGACAGCATGGCCACCTTATTTTGTATTGATTTGAGCGGCGTTATAAAATGGCAGGTGCCTTTTGGTAAAGAATGGGTTATCAATTATCCGGGATCGCGCTCGCAACCTACTGTTGTTGATGATTTAATTTACCTTGGTTCAGGAATGGGAAACCTGTTTTGCCTGAATCGATCAAATGGAGAAGTAGTTTGGGAAAAACGTTTTATGGAGGATTTTAATGGTATCTACCCGCGTTTTGGGCACTCGGAAGCACCGGTTATCGCTGGCGATAAAGTATTTTGGACCCCCGGAGGAAAAGAGTACAATGTGGTGGCTTTAAACCGTTTTACAGGCAAATTGTTTTGGAGCAACAAAGGACATGGCGAACGCTCGGGATACAATCCCGGAACGCTTATCAGACTTCCGTCGCGACAAATTTTTGTGACATTCTCGGCCTACAACATGATGGGTTTTGACACGGAAACAGGTGAGTTATTATGGACACATGCGCAAGACAACGTGCCTGTTGAAAAACGCCAGCCAGGCATGGGCGACACGCACAGTAACTGTGTTGTTTTTGATAATGGATATATATACTACGCAGCGGGCGACGGCAACGGAGGAGTTAAATTGGAACTAAACGAGGATGGTTCGGAAATTACAGAAGTTTGGCGAAATAAATATTTTGACAGTTACATGGGAGGAATTGTAAAAATTGACAACTATTTATACGGCAGTGCTACTTCTAAAAAGCTTTTCAGAAGTATTAATGCCACCACTGGCCAACTTTGCGATTCATTAAAATTAGGCTGGGGTGCCGTTATTTCAGCCGACGATATGCTTTATTACTACGGGCAAAACGGAAGCTTCTCCCTGGTAGATTTTAATGAAACAGGAAAAATGACTCAGGTGAGCAGTTTCAAAATTAACAGGGGAACAAAAGAACATTTTTCACACCCGGTAATAAAAAATGGTATTTTATACCAACGTCACGGCCAGGTTTTAATGGCATTTGATATTGGCAAAACAAATTAAAGTCCAATATATTTTAGGAATTCTGCACGGGTTTCATTCTCCTTAAACTTGCCTGAATATTCTGCCGTTACAGTACTGCTTCCCTCATCCTTTATACCGCGCGATGACACACACATATGCCTGGCATCAATAATTACGGCAACATCGTCGGTTTTTAGCACGGATTTTAGCTCGTTGGCAATTTGAACGGTTAAACGCTCCTGTACCTGCGGCCTTCGGGCATAATAATCTACTATGCGGTTTATCTTGCTCAATCCAATTACTTCGCCCGACGAGATGTAAGCTACATGAGCTTTCCCAACAATCGGCAGAAAATGATGTTCGCAAGTTGAGTTTAGATTAATATTTTTCTCCAACAACATTTCACCATATTTGAACTTATTTTCGAATACTGAAATTTTTGGTTTATTCTGAGGATTTAATCCATAAAATATTTCTTTAATAAACATTTTGGCCACACGATGTGGAGTTCCTTGTAAACTATCATCGCTTAAGTCGAGACCCATTGTTTCCATAATTTCGCGAAATTTACTTTCGATAATTTCCATTTTCTTTTCGTCTGGTAATTGAAAAGCATCCGGTCGTAAAGGAGTTTCTAACGATGTTGCCACATGATTATCTCCTATGTTATCATGTGTATCGTTTGATTTTCCGTTTCTGTTTCTCGTTGTATTTGTAAAAATTATTTCTTCCCTGTAACTCATGGCTTTCTTATTTAAATTGCTAATTGTTTAGATACAACAACAGCTTTCAAAACTTTTTGTTTAACTATTTTGACTAAATAATTAAACAGTTATTAAATTTTATCTTGCTAAAATACTGAAAGGCCAAAAGCGTTCGTCAAAAATAGCTGATAGTTAACCACATAAAACCGTTGATAATAAATTAAAGCTGGGAGTACATTTTATTTCTAAAAAGGCAGCCCAATCCCCTATCCACATTCGTTTGCACTACTTAACGACAAATGCATTTTTTTTGCCATTTTTTTTTAATTTTCTTTGCCAGTGTAAAAACAATTTCTACTTTTGCACACGCTTTAACAAAGCAACGACGTTCAAGACAATAGTGAAAGAAAGTATTAAATGGAATTCGTTTTAAAAACGAAATGAAATTTAGCACAAATACCACTGGTGAGGTGGGTGAGTGGCTGAAACCACCAGTTTGCTAAACTGGCGTACGGGTAAACTGTACCGCGGGTTCGAATCCCGCCCTCACCGCATAAAAATATTTTCGGGATGTAGCGCAGTCCGGTTAGCGCACCTGCTTTGGGAGCAGGGGGTCCCAGGTTCGAATCCTGGTATCCCGACCTAATAATCAAGGAGTTAGAAATTTTTCTAACTCCTTTTTTTATATGGTTTGAACATAGTTTGAACAACGCATCCACTTTTGGAAATTGTCCCAATACCATACAGATTCCGCATAGCTTTTTATTGAAATCCAAAAAAAACCGTTAAAGCGGCACGGATAACTAATTGTCCTCACTTCATACAATTTGCGCAAAAATATATTAGAAAAAATGAGGTGCAGTAAAACCACACCTCAAAAAATAAAACGAACAGTGAACACTCTCCAATTATGAAACAAAGCGAACTGGTTTTTGCATACCGGTTCACTTTGTTTTTTCAATTACACAGATAGCAAAATTTCTGGATCTGTTTGCCAGTGTTGCTCAATACCTGCAATTTTAAACTTGCGCGTCCGCTGCTTCCAAAACAATACCCGGTCAACGGAAAAGCCAGACTCATTGCTTCTGATCGGAATAGTGAGCCACTCGCTTATGAAATTCAGTTCTGTTGGGCCATTATTAGTGCGCAATAATCCTTCCTCAACAAGCTCGTTTAAAGCATCTTTCAGGTTTTCAATCTTGCTAAGGATCCTATTCTGGTCTTCGGAACGTGTAAATCTTGAACAAAAAATTTCGCTACTTTCCCAAAACTCCTGATTTTCGATAAATTCTTGTTCTTCTTCGTTCCAAAGCTTTGCAATCGGAAAGTGGAATTTTAAATTTTTAACAGCAGTCTTTATTTCTTCAAAATTTGAACGTGCAGCCAATACCTCGTTAATTCCTTCAATTGTGATAGCTTTAAGTTCAATCAGTTGTTCCAGGTTAATGCCAGGGTAATTCAAGTTATTGTATTCAATATGTTTGGAATAAATCCACTTTTTCGCATCACTTTTAAGAAATTCAACAAATTCGGAGAAAGAATACACTTGTTCTCTTTTCAGGCATAGCTCCAATTGTTGTTTTAGCTTTTCTGCAGATCGAAACAGTTTTTCGTAGGCTACATTTATTTCATGCAACCTTTTAAAATCAGGATCTCCGATAAGTCTAGGTTCAAACTCTTTTTTTTCCGGTGCAACTGCTTCAGCTGCTTCCGGTTTTTGTGCTTTTGTTTTCATAATTATATTTTAAATCCTTTAATTACTGTAGCTCCAATACTGTTTAATGAGAATTCTGTTTCCATTTCTTCTATTATAAATTCTCCTTCTTTGCTTGAGAGTTTACTTGTTATATTCTCTTTGATATTCGCGATAACATTTAGTGGTAATTGAGCTTCTCTAACAACCGGTTGTCTTTTTGACCAGAACCGGTTCCATTTTGCCCATCTTTTTGAGAACAAACCAATATCTTCTTTATCCCATGAGAGAGAAAGATTACCGGTAGAGTTTAAAGCAATATTATTGCCTCGGTAAAAAAGCAGTCGCGGTTCAAATTTTTGATATGCAAACCTGATACCCTCCACATTTCCAGGTTGGAAAACAATTGGGTAAGGATCGCAAACAAGCGTACTAAAGCATGTTTTTATTTCTTCTTCTTCGGTCTGATCCGGATTGTAAAAACCAGGTTGAAATCCTATAGAAAAATGCTCCCATCCTAGGGCATCTGTAATTATTTCGCTTGCTCCCACCGGATCGGGTTCTGAAACACTCATTAGTTTGTATTCGGCATATACGTCTAAACTTGTTAGGTAGCGTATATCTCCGAGTTGCGGATCTGTTACGTTTGGCAATTCTGACCAGTTGTAGACCGACTCCTTTAGATCATTCAAACGATCTGATATGTCCGTCCATCTCTCCGCAAAAATAATATCGTTGGTATCGTGTTCATACGAAAATTTCAAGGTAACATTTTTTTGTTCATCCAATTTCCAGCTGCCTACCATGTACTCTTCAATATTTATAGCTTCAGATGAGAATATTGTTTCACGGTCGATGATATCAACTTTGTTGTTAGATTTGAATACAAAACACACATTCAGAAGATTTTGAATTCCAAGAAGAAAATCTTTTAATTTAACCTTAGGAAGCAGATCCTTGTATTGAAAAGATTTTAAATAATTGCGGGAAATTAATCCTGGTTCAACATAGTAACCGTTCATTGTTGTTCCATCATATCGAATATCAGGAACCCACATTTCCGGGAGCTGCGTATATTGCATAGAGGTAATGTCGAAGTTATTGTAAAGGAGTAATGTTTTTAAATCAACATCATTTCTAATTGCATCTTCATCAATAAAAATGTGAGCATCGTTAAATAATTGCCGCAGCACATTATTTAAAAATAACATTGGGGAAACGACTGTGATTTCAAGATTTTCAGACAACTTTGCTAACATGGAGTTGCTCAAGGTTTTTATACTACCATCTTGATTTCGGCTATTGATAAAGTATTCAGATGTTTTCCAAAATGCATGGGAAAATGCTTCGGTTGTTTCAGGCGCCCCAAGGGTTTCATCATGAAGACTTCCGGGATAATAATCCAGATTCGGAACAGAATATTCTATTGGAATAGTTCTGCCTTTTTCTGAGAAAAATTCTGGATTAAAAACCGTTGGACAGCAATAGTCGTCTTCAACGGGATCATAATCACTTTTATTTTCCCATATTACCTCTTCGCCAAATGCATCAATGTCATAAATGTATTTTTCACGGTGTTCATCTCCTATATCGCCAACAATTCCCCTGAGCCAACATTCATAGCTTGCATCATCTGCAGAGTTTACAATCAATGTACCACTCAAGAGCAATACACCTCCAAATCTGATTTCAAAACCTTTAAACTCCCGGTTATTTTTTGTGCTAATTTTTTCGAATCTACCTGGGTTTCGAAGAAGACTTTTGTTATGATCATTCACTGGTATGCTGATTCCTATACCTGCATTGCCATCAATTTTGTCGAACTTGCAGGCTGGATTGCTCCAGAGAATTCTGACAGAGGTCTCGGAGCTTAATAAAAAAGGTTTATTATTTAAACTAAATTCTAGCATTTTCTTATTGTTTACATTCCTTTTAAGGCTTCAATTTCTTCCCACTTCTGCAACTTTTTCTGCACCATCTCTATTGCAACATAGTGTTTCTTTTTGCTTAATATTTCAACAGTATGGTGCAGCTTGCTTACTGAATCTTGTAACTTTTGAATATCTGCGTTTTTAGATTCTGAAGGACTTTCAGGTGTTGCTCCATTATTACTTGTGTAGCCCCCTTCCGAATACATTCTTGTTAGCGATGAATTAACAGCAACTGGCTTTGTCCTCATTGTTTCAATTGTAGAAACCATATCGACAACTGCAGGCAAACTCATCAAGGATTTCGGAACAACATATTCGCCCTTATGAACAATGCCTGCAGGTTCCAGTATCCCACCGTCGCCGGTGTAGCCACCTTCTGAGAATCCTTTTACCGCTTGCCGTTGTTTGTTGGCAACTGCCAGTTGGACAAGGCCGGTAGCTCCAAGTAACCCGGATGCAATGGCACCGCCAATTGGTCCCAGCTGGGCATAAGCTTTCATAATTGCGGCTGCTGTGTCGGCAATAATGGTTGCTGCAGTTACTGCAAACTGTGCATCAGCATATTTTTTCCGGATCTCCTTTTTCTTCTCTTCATTGTCGCCGGCTTTTTCTAACTCAAGATCCATTAATGCCGTTACAAAGTTTGCCGACATATCAGTAAACTGTCTGGCTTTTTCGATGTTATCCTGCTTGATGGATAAGCGTTCTTGTTCGCCCTGCCTGGTTAATTCAGTTAATCGATCCTGGTATTCTTGTTCGCCAATTAAACCCTGTTCATACATCGATTCATTAAGTGCTGTTTTAAATTCAAGGGTTTGCTGATATTGTTGAATCGCATAATCAGCTGTTGGATCAAACTCTTCATTTTCAGCTTCCATTTCAGGAACCAACGAAAAATCGATAGTCTTTTCTTTTTGGCTTTTCTCGATAGCAGCTATGAAAGCATCAAAAGCACCTTCTCCTGCCTCCGCAAAATATTTCTGTATTGCTTCTTTTTGTTTGGCCATATCTGCTTCAATAAATTCAGATATTGCCAGAGATTTTTTGCGTGCTTCGGCAATTTTTTCAGCTTCTTTCTGAGCTGCTAACAATCGCTCTTTTTCCGCTTTTTCTTGTGCAGACTTTTCTTCATCAATTTGCAACTGTCTTGCTTTTTCATCTTGATCGAGGCGACGTTTGTAGAACTCATCCCAAAGCATTTCTGCTTCGCGTTGCGATTGACCGGTGTCTTTTATTTGTTGGATCATTGAATTCTTATTCAATTCGATCTGCTCCAGGGTGAGTTTGTTCTCAGCTTCAACAATTTTCTGAAATGCCCGGTATTTACTACCCGATAGATTGATCATGGCATCATACACCCGTTCCATGTCCTCTTCAGAGAATTTTTTAGCACGTTTGAAAACAAGATCCACATTTGACAGTTTGATTAAAGCATCGGTTAAAAATTTTACTGATCCCCTAACGAATTTAGAGATTACACCGTCGCCGTTCTCAATCGACAATATAAATCCCTGCCATGCTGAATTCAACAATGTAATATCACCCGATAAATTATCGAGTTGTGTGTCGACCATATTTTGCAGTTCGCCTTCAACATCCTGCAGACCATCGCGAAGTGCCAATGTAGAATCTGCAGCGGTGAGAAAAGCATTAAATGCAGAAACTGATCTTTTATCGGTTAGCTGCAAAGTGGTATTCAAGTCTACTCCTTTTGCTTGAAGATCTGCCAGTGCCGGCACCAGATCATCAAGCGACTTAATAGGCTCGCCTAGTGTTTTTGCCAAGGCTCCGTTTGAATCAGCCAGGTTAAGAATAATATTTCGTGTGGCCGTTGCTGCAGAGCTGGCATCAAACCCGGCATCTTTTAATTTTCCTGTTAATGCCAAAGTGTCTTCTAGTGTAAACCCGAAAGCAGAAGCAACCGGCCCAACTGTAGAAAGTATGGTTTCAAAATCTTCAAAACTTAATGCCGATTTTGAAGTTGCTACAGCCAAAGAAGCAGCGACTTCGCCGGCATGAGTTGCAGACATGTTAAAAGCTTTTAGTGCAACACCTGTAACTTTTGCAGCAGGCCCCAGTTCAGCATTGGTTGCTGCAGCAAGATCCAGGGCTGCTTTAGTGGAAGCTTGAATTTGTGTTTCGGTAAATCCCAGTTTAGCAAATTCGGTTTGAAGTTGTGTAACCTGACCGGCTGTGAATTTGGTTATGGATCCGTAGCGAATGGCATCATTCGTTAGCTCCCGGATGTCATCTTTTGTTTTTCCTAATACTGCAGCGAGGTTTGATTGTTCCTTGGAAAATTCTGTTGATACCTGGGCGGCATTTCTAAATACTGAAACTAATGCTCCAACACCTCCAATTATACCGGCTTGTGCAAAAAGGTTTTTTGTTTTTTGCCAAATAGATGATGTGCGGCCAAGGCTTTTGTTATGATCATCAACGATCTTTTTCAGCGATTTAATTTTTCTCATCTGCAGGTTATACTCCTTTGAGCCTCTTGTCATATTTCGGATCTGGCCTTTGGCTTTCGAGAACTCAGCGGAGATTGACCGCATGTTATTTTTTACCTCTTTACCGTTTATGTAAAGGTTTATTCGTCTATTGTAACTGTTTGCCATCGTTTTTGTGTTTTAGGTTAAAAAAGTTGCTTCGTTACGCAGCATCTCATACTCAATACAATCATAAAAAGAACGAAATTTGCCATTCGGCAAAACATAAATAGTAGGGAAACATGTTTCTTTGTGGGGGCTTTCGAACTTATAGCTTATAGCAATGCTTTTAATAGCTATTTTGGTGCCTAGATTCCTTTTTTTATGATACTTCCAGAAAATGATTTCGGCTTCATGGGCATTTCTGGCCATTACAAAAAGTGGCTGCATAGTTGAAAAGTTGTTTTTGCCTATACACCCCGAATACATTATTTCAAATCGTTTTTTCATCTTATTCGTTTTTTTGTATCAGGCACTCTTCCGGAAAGGCGCTTATTTCTCGTTTATGGTCTTTACTCATCCAGGAAACCTCGTAATCGCAACATGATAATTCCTCCGCGACAAAGTCAGATATGATTAGTGGGAGTTTGAACTCTGAATCAGTTTTTAAATACACCACGTCTCCAAGCTGGTACTTGAATTCGTGCTCTGAATTTTCAACTTCTATTTTTCGAATTTCTCTTAAGCTCATTTCTCTAAAATCTTTAGGTCTTTTTGTTTGAATGGTTTTTCTTTAATCTTTCCCCGGTTCGTGATCCAGCTGCAGCAATAATCAGCATCATTGTCGTGGAAGTCACCAATCGGGCACAAATCGCTAACAACCATAATTTCGGGGTTTTCGGTTCTTATTTCCGTTACCAAATCTCCAAGCTTAAACTTTGTAAGACTTGGTTTAAAAGCCAATATTTCAAGTTTTTTCAACTCCGAAACACTCATCTTGCTGCAATTAAATCCGATTCTTTAAACTTGCGTGAAACCATTACCCCTCGATTATTTACGAACGAGCCGCGATAAAATATTTCATTCTTTTCTGCTCTCACACTCGAAATTTTTATTGGATATCTCCGCTTCGCGTCGGTTGTCTTAAAAACCAAATCTCCCTTTGTAAATGCCGTTTTTTTCATTTTTCAATTCTCAACAATATTTTTAGAAATCCTTCTGTTCTTGTTGGTATCACGGCGTTTTAGCTTATCGGAAGCTTGTTTTTTCGAAAAAGAACGTTTTTATGCCTCAACCCTCCCCAAGCCCGCCCTATGAAAGAATGCAGGGTAATGGGCAGAATCACAGGATATATGACAGCGATTTTTATTGATTTTTCTGCCCAAAATTCTGACTTAATGTTCTCCTGATCATGCCAGCCAGAGTCCTACCCTGGTTGGCAGCCTCTACCTTGATTGCATTGGTTAGTGGCTCATCGAGCCTGACTGCTACTTGCTTTGTAAGCTTGTTTCTTTTAATCAATTTTGTTTCTTCCATTTCTTTATCAATAATAAATTACAATCAAATGTATGAAGCCAGAAGCCCATGGCAAAGGACAGATTGAACACCAATTAACACCGATAAGTACCAACAGTGAAACCAAATAAAAAACCCGCAGCTGTAATAGCTACGGGTTTGCAGGCATATAAACGGATTACCGGATATTACCCGATAATGAGTATAAGCGACTATTTTACGCTATATTTTTTCCAAGTGTAAGTCCGAACTGGTTAAGTAATTGTTCGTTATCTTCAGTGAAAAGAAGTTTATTCACCTTCAGCTGCAAGGCTTTCATCCTTGCAACTGCAGTTACATGGTCGATAGTACCCGCATTCTTGTCTTTTTCAATCTGAATCATTTGTGTTTTTAATTCAGAGATCATGTTAGCATTTGTAACATTTTGCTTTTCAATAATTTGATTGTTTTCCATTTTAGTGTAATTTTAAAGTGATAGTATTAATTATTAATTTCTACTGTACAAGCAATTATAGGACCGTTATTGAGCGGTCCTTTTTCTTTTATTGTTTTAGTTTTAATTCAGTAATTGCTGCATAGTATTCATCAAGCCAATTTTCAATTAAAACATATCGAACCGCATATTTTTTTATAATTTCAGGAAAGGCCTCCCTGCTTTCCAGAAGGTTGTCATACGATCCAATTGAATTCTGCAATTGTATTACATTGTAGTAATTGATGTAGTGATCAACTAAACTTGTAAGAGTACGGTAGCCTTTTAGTACATGCCTTAGCATTTCGAGTTCTTTTTCCAGCATTGAAACCATATTTTCGTTTTGTTTCAGTAGCTTAAAAAGTGATTGTTTTGATTCTTTCTGATTACTTTTACTCATTGCTTTATAATTTAATTAATGATAGGTGTTACAGATATAATGTCGAAACGAACCAGGCGTTTCCAATCGTCAGAAAAAGCTTTAAAGATATCTGTTGCCTCTTCTGGGTTCTCCATTGCTACTCGAAGCTTAATAGTTTTTGAGTGATTCGAGTATATCGTCAAAATTTTAATATTATACAGGGTTAGTTTAATCGGCTGCTCCGAGACTCGCATTATCCAGTAAGCTGATACTTCGCGCCAATTTTCTATAAGATCTGAGATGTTATTTTCGGCGGCCACATCATCATTCGCGAATGTGTGTAATACTTGCTGTCGCGCCGGTGATCCATCGTCGCACATGGTAAAAACTTTTACGTAGTATTTTATTGATTGAGACATATTTTTCTTTTTTTTAAACTCTAACTAGTCCATACTTGACTACCATCTTACTCGAAAAGCTTCTGAAAAGCGCATTCTTTCGTTTTTCGAGTAATGTGCTGTTTTTCTTACCTACTCGCTTGAATTACCTGTGTTTACAGTTCTTGTAGCCATTTCTTTAAAATCTATCTTACTCGACTATATCCCTTTATTTATAAGTATTTCAGCCATTTCAAGTAAGATGGTAAGTACTATTATCAACTTGCTCATTATTTAAAAGATTAAAAAGGGATATTATTTTGGGTTGCTTTTTGTTGCTGATTATTTAAGGTTTCGCTATCCGCCGATGCTGTATCTGAATCTTCTTCATCAGTATTTTGATTACCATCTCTAGTTGCAACATAGTAGCCTTTAACGCTTATGCCAATATCACTTCTGTATTTCGATTCCTGTATAAAACCAAGTATTTTCAATGCTTTGCCAACGTTTACAGCATTTAATTTTAGGTTCGATACGTTTTTTTGGTGAAGTTCTGTAATTATCTCGGTTGCTGTTCTGAATTCTATATCCGTATCTCCCTTTTTTCCTGGTTTCATGAATTTCATGATTAGTTCCATTTCTGGTGAGCGAATAAGGTAAGATTTATTTGCTTCCTCATTTTCATCTATTTCTTGTGGGGTTAACTGGTAGTTGTAGTTGGTCTCATTGAAGATATGGTAAGCCTGAGCCCAAACATTATTAATATCAATGTCTTTGTTGTAGTCGAAGTTAATCTTAGTTACCCAAAAGCAAACCCACCTTACACTACCGGTTTCGTCATTAAGAAATTCAGTTCTATTTGTGCTGGCTACAAAGTTGCATCTTCTTTGAAGTAACTCTGCTCGCTCGCCATATGGTAGTCGCACCTTTACCCGGTGTTTGCTCATAACCGATTTTAGAGCATTGATATCGTATTTAGTGAGAGTACTTAGCTCGTCAATGTTTACAATGAAGTTTTCAGTTAAGGCTATCAGATCATCTTTACTGGTACCAATATTCTCGGATAGATAGTCTTCCAATTTTGGCGGACACAACCATCTGAGAAAAGTACTTTTTCCTATATTTTGGCCGGGGCCAACCAATGTAAAGCATTGTTTATTGAAGTCAATTTCCAAGCTGCAGGCGATACTTCGTACCAACATCTTTTTAAACATTCTTTTAAATCGTTCCTTTTCCTTTTCTATGTCGGAGTTTGGATTTGGATCAATAATAGTGATATATCCCAATAGCTTTTCAATATGATCTTCTCCGTCCCAGGCAGCTAAGTGTTCGAAGTATTCAAAAAATGGGTTCCGTTTCTGGACGAAGTCACTTTTTAATAAAGATTTTAGATCGCTTAACGAATATTTTAAATGATTCTTTTGCAGATCCCGGTATAAATTGTGTTCGTTAAGGCTTGTAAATTCTTTGCTTCCGGTTTCCTTGTACATAAATTTATTAGAAACTACATTGAAATATATTTCATATTTTTTTAAGATGTGCTGTTCTACCCTGGTCACCAAAGCGCTGCTTTCTACCGAGCTTTCAGTTTCCTTTTTTTCGCTTTCGGCTTGTTTTACTGCAATTTTAAATTCCTCTTTCTTTATTTTGAAATCCTTGCAAAGTACGTCGATGTAACGCATCATCTTCAATGGATTTTCAAAAGAAATGAGTTTTGATGTTATTTCTTGAATTGCATTGAGCTGCTTCTCTACATCCGCGCCAGCGGCTTCTAATAATTGCCTGGCAGTTGGAATGTAATCTTCCATTTTACTCTCTTCAATGGAATTATTTGATTGTGACTTATTCGGCAATGTTATTGGCTGAAATTTGCTCATACCAGTGGTTTTCTATTTGTTGCTGTAATTCAGAAAAACTTTTCAGTGCTCTTAATCCATCGATAATATGATTGCTTTCCTCTGCAATTTCATGCATGATCATTTCAGCCATTTCTTTTGCTTTATCGTTTCTGCTCTGATAAAGTTTGGCTTGTGCTGAAATTGTTTTTATGTTTTGCCGATCACGTTCAATCATTGTATTGAGCCATCGATATTTCTGATCAATAAGAAGGAAATAGTTCTCGTTCATTATTGGTGTTTGGTGTTTTTTTACCGAACTTTTTATAGCTGATAAAAACCTTAATGGATAATTTAAAAGCACATTAATTCCATCGGATTTCATCCCAATAATTTCAAGAATAGCGACCAATTTTTTTTCAATGTCGATTTTCTTTTCCATTCCTTTTATGGCAGCATTTTTCGATTCGTTGGCTTTCTTCATCTGAAGCTTAATTTCTTCTAAAGCTTCAAATGCATTTGCTGCAGCATGGTTATAATCATCAAGTTCAGCCGCCGAAATTCTTCTTTCTTGGGCTAGATTGAAAAACATACTCCTGATCTTCATCAATGAATTATATTGAACCTCTTCCGGATTCATCTTTTTGTCTTTTCGTTAATTGCTTTTCGAAATGAATACCTGATAAAATCCGTCTTTGAAATTTGCTCTTCTGAACAGATTTTATCTAGCTGATCTCGTTCCTCTTTGGTAATGCGAATTCCTACCCATTGAGTTTTTTTGCGGAGTTCGCTAAATTTTAATTCATCCATTTTATTTTATTTTTTATGCTTATGTGTTACAAATAGATTAAAATTCGTGATGCATTGAAAGGACAAAAAATTACCCCCATAATAGCTCCATTCCCTTATCTAGCTTTTCACCGGCTTCAATAGCATACTTTTTTCGAACTTCTTTCGGATCTTCACCAGCGTTCAATGCGTCAATAACTTTTTTATATAGCTTTTGTGATTCGCAAAGCAGCTTGTTGGCTTCTTCAATGTTATCTGTATTCATGGTTTTAGACAATAAAAGGTTACTGTTTTTTATCACTGGTGAGAAAATCTTCCAGCTCTTGTCGTTTAAAAAATATCTTCTTTCCAAATGGCCGGTAGCATGGGATCCTATTCTCGCTGGTCAATACATACAAGTACGATTTTTTGAGACCGGTATATTCAGCAGCTTCATCCATATTAAGAACTGTTTTTGTGTTTAAATCCATAGCTATTGTGTTAAATGAGTTCTGTAATATCAACTTCAAAATATTCAGCAATAGCTTTTGCCTCAGAGATAGTTGGCTCAATTTCGCCCCTGTAGATTTGCCCCCAGCGTTTTTGATTAATTCCTACAGCATCGTAAAATGGCTTCTGTGGATGAAAGAAAAAGCATCTGTTCTCTTTACTTTGAACAACATTTTTTATTTTTCCCATGATTATTATATGTTTTTAGTAAATTTTATTTAGCACAATACTAAGAATTATTTACCTTTAAACAAAATATTATTTACTTAAAAACAAATTATTCTTTTTAAAACAGTAAATATTTTGAAGTAAAAAAGCTAAAATCTACATTTGGAATATGAATTCAATTTCAGATAAGATCATACAGGGGCGAAAAGCCAAAAGAATCAATCAAAAGGATTTCGCTCAACTAATAGGTGTTTCTCAACCATCGCTAATTAAATTCGAAAAAGGCGAAACTGATTTAATACCACTTGGCGTTGCAAAAAAAATATCAAACGAGCTCGACATTCCATTTACGGAGCTTTTTGATATTGAATCACTCAACAACAGAAGAACTATTTTATTAGAAAAAATTGATGAACTTGAAGAAAAATCAATAAAACTTAAGAGTGAGATAAATGATAAAGAGCTACTAATTGACTTTTTCAAAGAGAAATATAAAAACCTATATGTAAAAAAAATAGAGCGTGATTTTACTGATTACATAGAATTACTTAATGAAATTTATGAAGGAATCAGAAATTTTGATTCCGATGAAATGAAAGATAAGCTCAAAGAGCAGTTAGTGCTTGAAAAAGAATATATGAAGGATACTATTAAAGGTATTTTAAAAGAAGGTATTTTTACTGATTTTGAACTATTAGAACTGCTCTACCTTAACGACATTTACCTTACGGCTATAGTAGAATCTGAAAATAATATAGCTGCCAAATTAACGGAATATTGGAGTGAATTCATGGATATTTCCCAGTCCAAAGTAGAACAATTTCTTTTCTGGCATGATAAGCGAGAAGAAGAAAGAACCCAAAAACACAAGGCTCAATTACAAAGACTAAAACAGGATAACGATTTAAATAAAAATAATTGATTTTTCTTTTCAAATATCCCTCATAAAAACTAAAAAGGGAGGGTGTTTGAAAAGAAAATTACCTATAAATTTTATGATCAATCCGCCACCGGGCGGAAGTATTTGTTATACAAATGCACATCTTGCCGACCTCTCCCCCACCGTATTTATTAAAAAATCTAAACATCTAGCTTTTTGGCTGCTTCAATTCTTTCCGAATGATCGAGTTCTTTAAGATAAATTTGTGTTGTTTTTAGATCACTGTGCCCCATCATTTCGCTTATTGTAAGCGGAGAAATTCCTTCTTTGGCCAATACACTTGCAAAAGTGTGTCGCACGGTGTACGTGGTTACCTTCATCGGGATCTCTAACTCATTTGCGATGCCTCTTAAAATGCCGTTGTATTTTTTCAGTGCTGTTTTACGCCTTGTCCTCATTTGCTCGGGTGTAATATGGATGTATTCATTCAGGATCGGGAAAATATATTTATTATCGGTTCGGCTGCGGTAATATTTCAAAATATCGAGGGCTCTTGGTAATAGTGGTGTTTCATACAATTTACCGCCTTTGCTTCTATTATACTGCAGTAATGTAATTCCATTTGAGTAGATTATATTCTTTTCTTCGATTTTTGCAATATCGGCAAAGTTTATTCCTTCGCAGAAGTAAATAAACGCCGCCAATTGTATTGCATCAAACTTGTCGGTTCCTGGTTTGGCATCATAATTTAAAAGGCCAAGTATTTGATCTTTGGTTATTGCACGTTTCGCCGTTTGGTGTTTCAATTGTTTCCAGTTAAATCCATCAAAAGGATAGTAATTAAAATCTTCTTCTTTCCGAGCGCGATTGTATACGGCCCGTATTGTTCTAAGGTAATTACTTATAGTACCTGGTTTTAATTCTTTTGACTGGCAATGCTCAACAAATAGCTGCAGATCTTTTTTTGAAATTGCAGTCATTTCTTTGTCCTTCCCTATGTATTTTTCGAATTGATTTTTGGCAATTTCATACGCTGCAGCATTCCCAACCTTACCGGCATTTTTTAGCCGGGTTATAATCTTATCGGTATAATCG
The DNA here is from genome assembly GCF_913063105.1 of uncultured Draconibacterium sp. Lineage (GTDB taxonomy): Bacteria > Bacteroidota > Bacteroidia > Bacteroidales > Prolixibacteraceae > Draconibacterium. The sequence goes on from NZ_CAJXYQ010000026.1 coordinate 34,828, forward strand.
AATAAACATAGCTTAGTTACTTTGTGATGATATTTTCGTGTAAAATCATCATGTGAAAATCCGGGAGAAAGGTTTTCCAGGTCAATAAGTATTTCTTCTGCAGTAGCAATCGATTTTGAGATATTTCGATTTGCCTTTTTATAGTTAGGAAAAGTTTTATTAAATCTTCTATCTGTTGAATCCCATTGCCCAGGAATACATTTAAAAGTATTACCCAAACTATAATATTTATTTTTGCGATTGATTGTTACCTGCAGGTAAACCGGGTGAGTTTTATCTTTATAGGTTTTACTTTTAAACAATACAATTTTTGCACTGGCTGCCATATCAAAGTTTAATAAAGTTTGAACATAGTTTGAACAAAACACTAAAACAAAGTAAAACAAAATAAATTAAAACAAACTATATTGCTCAATATTAGATTATTATAAAACACAAAAAAACAAATCGCACTTTTTGGGAGCAGGGGGTCCCAGGTTCGAATCCTGGTATCCCGACCACTGAAAAAAGGAGTTAAACTTTTGTTTACTCCTTTTTTTATGCTGTCAAATTCTTGTCGTATAAGGTATATAGTTATTCCAATTATTTCTTCGACTTTTCGAACCTCAGCATTCCTGTTAGAACGTTGTTTTTACCTTTTTTAAGACTTGGAACCAAAAATACACCACTAAATACAATCATCACCTACCTGTTATAAAATAGCTTAATAACCACCTAAAAAAAATTAACTAATATTTTTTAAGCGGTATCACCATATTCCATGTTTTGTCGAAACTCCAGGCTTTATCGCCATTTCCTGTTGCTGCAAAAAAGTGGGTTGGTATGCCGTCTTCAATAAGGAGGAAAGGGCGCTCAAAATGGTTTTGATGCGTTGTTGTTCCATCATCCCACAAAATATCGCGACTGTAGGCTTTTACCTTGTCGAACAACTGCCAGTTTACACCATCGTTGCTCCACACATGAATTCCGCCTCCTTCTTCGCCACAAATCTCGCCCGAGCGATCTTTAATAATGGCTTCGTATTTTTCGCCGTTCCACCACACATACGGATCTTCAACATCAATATGCTCTTGCCCTGGCTTTTCGAAACGGAATATTGGTTTATCGCTAAGTCTTTCGTACGGGCCCTCGGGGTTGGTGGCTTTTGCCACACCCAATAAAAGAGGTGGTTGCGGACCATGTTCCGACGATTTATACATCAACAGAATTTCGCCGGTTTTATCGTTCACAACCGGTGCAGGGTTTGAGGTAATTGAGGCATCCCATTTTCCGGGGCGAGGCTCAATTACCGGTTTATCCAAACGTTTCCAGGGACCGTAAACACTGTCGCTAATCGCCACACCAACACGCTTGTTCATCCAGGCTGCAGTCCAGTTTTCGTTAGGTAATTCCTTATTTTCAAGGCTTGGCTGTTCAAAATCGTAAGTATTTCCAAAGTAGTACAACAGAAATTTGTCTTTGTATTTTACAACACGCGGATTGTGAGTGCACATGCCATCCCAGTACTCTTTCCCGCGCATGGGCAGGGCAACTTTTACTGTTTTGTAGGGGCCAACCGGTGTATCGGCCACAGCATGTACCACTTCAGAGTTGGTCACCCATTTTCCGAAGCCCAGCGCTTTTAACCAGCGGCTGGCAAACATATGGTATTTCCCGTCTTCGCCTTGTATTACCGACGAACCCCAAACCCAATAATCCGGGTCCTGGTATCCACCACCTACAGGTGCCGGTAAAATACGGTCGATAAATGCAATTTCGCGGGTTGTCTTAGCACAGGCCAACAAGCCTGATGATAATGAAATACCTGCAGCTGAAAGTATTGAATTTTGGATAAAGTGGCGTCGTTTCATTTTTTAATTTTTTTCGTTCATTTTTAGAAAACCGATTTATCTGTTTAAAATCTAACGAATAAAGGCCGGTAAATATAAGAGACAGCAAGCGGTTAATAGGGACACATTTTGTGATAGTTTATAAAATCGCTTATTTATTTCTCTATGGGCAAAGGGTCTTTTAGCCCCCAGTTTTTATTCGGCTCCGTTCCCAATTCCAGTTCCAGTGTGCCGCCTTTTTCAAAATCGGAGTGATAAAACCAACACTTTTCCCAAGGCTTACCATTTAATTTGGCCGCCTGAATATAAGTATGTTCCGGCTGATTGGTTTTAATCACAAACTTTTCACCTGAATAATAGTTGGGATTTAGCTGGATGCTAATTTCATTAAATAACGGACTTGTAATTTCATAATAAGGTTTTACCGCAGCCCCTCCATCAACCTGAAATAATCCGATTGCCATTAACACACCCAGAGCCCCCATTTGCCCCTGGTCTTCGTCGCCTTTATAGCCATCGTAAGGCGTAATATCGCCATAGGCCTCTTTTACTTTTCGCACCCACTTTTGGGTAAGCCATGGCGCTCCCGAGTAGTTAAACAAATGCGCCATTCCGGTACCGGGCTGGTTCCCATAGTCAATCCAGTTAGCCGCATGGTTTTTGTTAATTCCAACAAAATCGAGCTTTTCGCCTTCGTTAAAACACCAATCCAAAAAATGGGTATACTTTTCGTTGCCACCAAAAAGTTCGATTAATCCGGCCATATCGTGTGGAACAAAATGCGTGTAGATAGCCGAGTTACTTTCGCAAAAACCCCGTGCATTAAAATCTTCAACCACCGGCTGAAAATCTTCGATCCAACTACCGTCCATTTCGCGCGGATGAATCATGCGGGTTTCAGGATTCCACAGGTGCTTGTAATTTTCCGATCGTTCCACAAACAACTCATAATCGCTATCTTTTCCAAGGGATTTTGCCATTTGTGCCAAACACCAATCCTGGTAGGCATATTCCAGGGTCATCGATGCCCCGTCCTTATGGCCACCTTTTGCTTTAATTCCCTCCGGAACCCAACCCTGTTTTACGTAATACTGCATTCCTCCGCCAAAGGCGGGTGTATTGTGTTCGTATCCGGCATGGTCGCGTGAACCACCTACAAATGCATTTTTACGTAAACCTTCATAGGCTTTTTCAGCATCGTAATTTCGGATTCCTTTATTATAGGCTGTTGCAAAAAACGAGGTTGACGGATCGCCAATCATTACAAAAGTATAGTTCCCACCTGAAGGTCCGCGTGGAATTAATCCGCCATTTTGGTACATATCAACCATGGTGTTACAAAAACCATCCATCACTTCGGGGTATACCATCGACCAGAGAATATTCAACGACCAGTGGCTGCCCCACCACGCATCAAAATTATAATGCGGGAACAGCGGCTCACCGTTTTCATCTACACGAACCGAACGTACCACAGCGTTTTCACCCGTTCTGTCCATGTACTTTCCATCTACATCGCTTACAATTCTTCGCCCAAGTAACGAGCGCCATAAATCAGTATAAAACTTAATTTGTTGCTGCTCAGTTCCTCCTTCTATCTCAATTCTTCCCAACCACTCGTTCCATTCATCAACTGAAGATTGAACAACCCGGTCGAAATCCCAATGGTTAATTTCGGTATCGAGGTTTAAGCGGGCTTGATCGGTACTTACATACGAAATTCCAACTTTCATTAAAATTTCTTCTTTTTCTTCTGAATCGAAAAATAAAGCGGCACCAGCATTTACTCCCTGGATGGTATCGGGCGCATTGGCCAAGAGCTTTTTATCTTTCCAGCCTTTTATCGAACTGAAAGGCTTATTTAGGCGTGCTACAAAATAAACAGGAGTATCTTTGGGGCGACGACCTGTCTTGCTTAGTACCTGAATTCCTGCAATTTCAGTATCGCTAACTTTCCATACTTTCGAGTAGACCGTAGGCCCATGGGCAAGCTTTGCCCCAGTATCAAAAATAATGGCCTTATTTTTCTTTTCGGGGAAGGAGTACCTGTGAAAACCAACGCGTGTTGAAGAAGTAAGCTCTGCTGTTATTTCGTAATCATCGAGCACCACTTTATGGTATCCGGGTTTCGCCACTTCGGTATCGTGAGTAAAAGCTGATTGGTATGCATTCATTCCTAAATGCCCTTTAAACTCGCCTGTTGTTGGCATTACAGCAATGCCTGCCAACTGCCAGGCATGTATATGGCTAAAACAACGAATGGTTTTGCTATCGTATAAATACCCTGAACTCCATGTTTTATCAGTATCAGTGTCGGGACTAAGGTTTACCATGCCAAACGGACGAGATGCCGAATTAAAATAAAACCAGCGCGAATTGTGGGTATCAACAAATGGATTTACCAGGTCTACCGGCATTTTTTGTGCTTCTGTGTAATAGACCGACAACAACAACAGAAACAAAAAAAGAATACGTTTTTGGTTACAGTTCATATCTAAATTTTTATTCGAAGATTGTAAAAATTTTGCTTATTACTCTCTAAAAAATAGTTTTTAAAGGAATTAACATGTTCCATGTTTTATCAAACTTCCAGCCTTTAGGTCCGTTGCCGGTTGCGGCAAACAAATGGGTAGGCACGCCATTTTCAATCAGCAAGAAGGGCATTCCAAAATGATTTTGATGTATAATTGTTCCATCGTCCCAAAGCACATCTCCACCTGGCCCGATGGCAGTGCTTTGTTATAAAAAAGTAAGCGCCACGAAATTAATCTCATAAATACAACGATAATATAAAATTACTTATAAAAACAGCTCCGGCTTCAAATAAAACAAAACAACACACTATTTAAAAGCTACTTAATTTATTAACTAATCTTTAACAGCTTAGATATTTCTTTTACCTTTGTTGGCAATGTCATTTTTTTGTGGCACTAACAAAAAAATTAACAACCAGGTAGAGCTAATTTATGAAACGACTAGGGGAAAGAATACGAAGAAAAAGAGAAAACTTACACCTAAGGCTTAACGATTTAGCTGGAAAAATAGGAATCAGCTCCAGTGCGTTATCGCAAATTGAAAATGCAAAAGCTTTTCCATCCATTCTTACCTTAAAAAATATTGCCGACAGTTTAAATACAACTGTTGGTGAATTAATTGGAGAAAATGAAACCCTGTTACAACAACCGCTGATTTCGGACAAGCAGAAAAAATTTGTGCAGAAAAATAAAAGCGGAACCAAACTTTTCCTGCTTTCGCACCACGATCCGCATAAGCAAATGGAGACATACCTTCTTGAGTTTGTGCCTAATTCAGACAGTAATGGAATTATGACCAATCATCCCGGACAAGAGTTTTGCTACTTAACCGAGGGAAAACTGGCTATAACACTCGAGGACAAAACTTACGATTTGGAAGTAGGAGATAGTTTCTATTTCAATTCAAACATTATGCATAACGCCAAAAATATTCACAATGGTGTTACCCGGGCAATTTGGGTGGTTACTCCTCCAAACATTTAGAAAAACACTGCAATTTTCATCTCTACTTAATAAGTTAATAAATACTTAAATAGTATTAAGTTCTTCTTCATTTTTTAAACGATACTAAAGCTTTTTATAGTTTTGCGCCACGTTACCGGCACGAGTTAAGCCGGTACAATAACTCAAAAAAGTATTAGTATGCGTGAAGAGTATTCAAATTTTACAAGCAACCTTAAAAGCAAAGGCATTCAATTGCCTGATAATGTACAAAACCTTCTAAATTCCTGTAAATCATTTACATTTTTTAATTCTACCGATGAGCTTGCCGAAGCCGCAACCAACGGAAAAGAAAATAAAGAATTTGCCGTTTCGTATGATATTGAGGGCAAAGGAACGTACACCGAAGCAATTGTTCACCGGGTTAAAAACGGTATTTCAGTTAATTATACCGAAGCGTATATGCGTAGAAGGGATCCGGGAACCATGGTTATTGGCGATGACAAACCGTCTGCCAAAACTCGTTTTTCTGATAAATTTGGATATCCTTTTGCTGACATACAATCAAAAACTTTTGACTGGCTGAAAGAACAGGATTTGGCAGTGTTCTTTTATTTTGCCGGCCGACAGGGAATAGGCTCACTTGGCATTGCGATAGCACCTGCAAACGCCGGTTTTTTTGCCATGGGTCTTTCGATGTTGCAGGAAATTGTATCGATTGATGAAATTGATAAAAAGGGCGATTTAAAATCAGTAATTTTTGTGGCTCCTGTTTTCCGTCATACACATTTTGACGGAAAGCAAGTTGTTGTACATAATCGCCTGGACGATATTCATGAGTTATATTCGTATAACCTTTACCCGGGGCCAAGTGCCAAAAAAGGCTTGTATGGCGTGCTTCTTGCCCAGGGCGAAAGAGAGAGCTGGATTACAGCGCACTGCTCGGCAGTGCAATCCATAAGCCCTTACGATATTACCACAACCTTTATGCACGAAGGTGCCAGTGGCGGTGGAAAATCAGAATTGCATCAACATATTTTAAGAGAAACAGACGGAAGGGTTTTACTGGGTAGAAATTCGCGTACCGATGAAACCAGGTTTATAACCATTCCTCGAACATGCAGCTTTAAAGCTGTTGCCGACGATATGGCATTCTGTCATCCATCATTTCAGAAAGACAATGGGAAACTGGGAATTATGGATGCTGAAAACGCCTGGTTTGTAAGAACCGATAGTGTTAACAAATACGGCGACGACCCGGTTTTAGAGAAGAATACTATCAATCCTAAAAAACCTTTATTGTTTTTAAATATCGATACCAAACCCGAGTCAACGGCATTAATATGGGATCATATTGAAGACGAACCGGGCAAACGTTGCCCAAATCCAAGAGTTGTAATGCCCCGCGAAATTGTTGAGAATTCGATTGACGGAGCAGTATCGGTTGATGTGCGCAGTTTTGGAATACGTACACCAAAATGCTCGATTGAAGACCCAACTTACGGTATTGTTGGGCTATTTCATATTTTACCACCGGCATTGGCCTGGTTATGGCGTTTGGTAGCTCCACGCGGACACAAAAATCCAAGCATTGTTGGAACCGGAGCAATGGAAAGCGAAGGCGTAGGCTCGTACTGGCCTTTTGCAACAGGCGACCGTATAATCCATGCCAACATGCTGTTAAAACAAATTATTGAAACACCTAGAACGATATTCTCGTTGGTGCCTAACCAAAATATTGGTGTTTGGGAAGTTGGTTTTAAACCGCAGCTTTTAATGCGTGAATATTTAACCCGACGGGGAGGAACAAAACTCAGAGACGACCAAATGCAAGCTGCACGTTGTTCGCTTTTAGGCTACGAATTAAATTACCTCACTATTGAAGGATCTAAAATACCGAGCCGATTTTTAAAAGTTTACAACCAGGTTGAGGTAGGTACTGATGCCTATGATGCCGGTGCCGAAATTTTGCAGCAGTTCTTTAATAAGGAGTTACAGAAATACCTGCACAAAGATTTATTTCAAACCGGAAGAAAAATTATTGAGGCCTGTTTATCCAACGCAACTATTGAAGATTACAACCAGATTATTCCGATGGATTACGAATATGCATTTAGCAACATCGAGGATTACGAAAAGAATAGTAAAATTTAATTCGATAAGTAAAAATTTATTTCCTGTAAGCAGATTCAAATTTTTCGCATACTACTTAATAATTAACTTAATATCACAATGAATTTGACTACACAGGAGGCATAAACCAAGGGGAGCAGCATTCGCAGCTCCCCTTTATTTTTTCCGTATTTTATTCTGTTTTAAATTTTAAATGGTTCATGGGTGTTTCACGCATCCCCCATGGGCTGACTGCTCTGTTAAGTTATGAGTTCCTCGCCTAAATTGTATTACATCATTAATAAGTTTCAACAGCATTTCATTTATTCAATCTCCGGAATCCTATTTTTCAACACCAAATTTGTAGATACAAATTGAATAATATTTGTCTCCCGGATTTAACAACACTCCTGGAAATTCAGGTTTGTTCGGACTGTCGGGAAAATGTTGAGTCTCCAGGCAAAAAGCAGACCTGAATCCATATTTTATACCTGATTTTCCGGCAATTGTTCCATCTAAAAAGTTTCCTCCGTAAAACTGAATGCCTGGCTCGTTGGTATACACTTCGAGTACCCTGCCCGATTCGGGTTCAACTACGCGGGCTGCCAATTGTGTTTTATCGTTGCCGGTATCAAGCACCCAGTTATGGTCGTAACCATTTCCAACTTTTAACTGCTGGTGCTCGTTATCAACCCTCTCGCCAATAGCCGTAGCCTGCGTAAAATCAAAAGGAGTACCAGTCACTTCTGCCAATTCTCCGGTAGGAATCAATCCGCCGTCAACCGGGGTAAAACGTAATGCATTCAAGTACATCAGGTGTTCGTTAATTGAGCTTTTACCGCCATCTTTTAAATTAAAATAGGTATGATTGGTAAGATTGAGAACTGTTTTTTTATCTGTTGTTGCAAAATACTCAATTTTTAACTCGTTAGCTGCCGTTAACTGGTATGTAATGGTTGTATTTACGGTTCCCGGATAAGCACTTTCGCCATCCGGAGAAAGGTAGCTAAAAACAATTTCGTTGTCACTTACACTTTCCACCGTCCATACCTGACGGTGAAATCCGTTACTTCCGCCGTGAAGATGATTTTCTCCATCGTTTTTCTCCAGCTGGTAACTAATACTATCAATGGTAAATGTTGCATTTCCTATGCGGTTTCCGTAGCGCCCAATAGTAGCGCCAAAGAAATTTTCTTTTTTCTCAACAAAATCTTTACCACTGCCATAACCTACCACCACATCGCCGGGCGTTCCGTTTTTATCAGGTGCATACAAGCTTACCACCCTTGCGCCAAAATTGGTTAACTGACAAACAAGGCCATTATCGTTTTTCAAGGTATAAAGTTCAATGGTTTTTCCATTGTAATCAAACGCAAAATCTTCGCGTGATATACCCACTGTGGCTTCTTCCTGCACACAGCCAAAAAACATTATAACTAAAGCTATAATTCCTAAGTACTTCATTGTTTATTTATTTATTTGGTTTTTAATTCAAATCGAATTCAATAAACTTACCCAGCTGATTGTATTTCTCGTAAAGCGCTTTGTATTTGGCCACATTTTCAGGTATGGGATGATATTCCATTTCGAAACCACCGCCCATTTTTTCCTGTGCTTCACCAAGGTTTTCGTATACACCGGCTGCAACTGCTGCTGCCATTGCAGTTCCTAATGCACAAGCCTGTTCCGAACGAGCCACTTTAATTGGCATGTCCAGTACATCGGCAACAATTTGCATTACCAGTTTCGATTTTTTAGCTACTCCTCCGAGCGCAATAACACCATCGATGCGGATTCCTTCTGAAATGAAGCGGTCGTTAATAGCTTTTGATCCAAAAGCAGTAGCTTCAACCAAAGCACGGAAAATACGTGGTGCATCCGATCCCAGATTCAAACCGATAATTGCTCCTTTTAATGCCTGGTTGGCATCCGGAGTACGACGACCGTTCATCCAGTCCAATGCAACGATTCCACTTTCAGCGATGGGAATTTTTTCAGCTTCCTGGCTTAATTTAGCAATGATCTTACCTGAAGTTTCATCGATCAGTTTTTTCTTAGTGCCCTCGTCGATCAAATCAGATTCTGCCAAAATATTTTGCATTGGCCACTCGATTAAACGACGGAACCAGGCGTAAATATCACCAAATGCCGACTGACCGGCTTCCAAACCTAACATTCCGGGAACGATCGATCCATCAACCTGACCACAAATACCGCTAACCAGTTTATCACCCACTTCTTCAAGCGGTGCAATCAGCATATCGCAGGTTGAGGTACCCATAACTTTCGACAAGTGATACGGTTCGATTTGTGCACCAACAGCACCAAGGTGAGCATCAAAAGCTCCTACCCCAATAACCACATTGGTTGAAAGGCCTAATTTCTTCGCCCACTCTTCACTCAATGTTCCTGCCGCAACATCACAGGTAAATGTTTCTTTAAACAAACGATCTTTTAATCCGGCTAACATCGGATCAAGCTGAGTCAGAAATTCTTCTGATGGCAAACCACCAAAAGCTTCATGCCACATGGCCTTGTGCCCGGCTGCGCAGCGGCTCCTCTTTAATGTTTTCGGATTGGTATTTCCGGTAAGAACCGCCGGAATCCAGTCGCAGTGCTCTACCCACGAATAAGCAGCACGGTACACTCCGGCATCTTTGCGCGTTACATGCAGCAGCTTGGCCCAGAACCACTCTGATGAATAAATTCCACCCTCGTATTTTGTAAAGTCGATATCCCACTTCCTGGCTAATTCATTAATTTCTTCCGCCTCTTTTACTGCCGTATGATCTTTCCAAAGTACGAACATCGCATTTGGATTTTCTTCAAAACCCGGTGTTAATGCCAGTGGCGTACCTTTTTCGTCAACCGCTACCGGAGTCGATCCGGTGGTATCAACAGAAATACCCACAACATTTTCGGCCACACCTGCAGGAACTTGTTTCAGGGCCTCAACAATGGTGTATTCCAAGCCTTCTAAATAATCTTTCGGATGCTGACGAAACTGGTTGTTTGGCGCATCACAATATTCTCCTCTTTTCCAACGCGGGTATTCAAACACCACACTTGCCAGCTCCTCGCCGGTCTCTACGTCTACGATTAATGAACGAACCGAATCAGAACCATAATCCAGTCCAATTGTATATTTTGCCATTTTTCTAATTTAAGATGGAGCGAAAAGCTGGCAGCGTTTGTTCCTCCACCAACTTTTCGTCCTTGATTTTTTTAACTGATGGACAATTACTGTCCGTAGTATGCATTTTTCCCGTGCTTGCGCAGGTAATGCTTATCTAATAAGAATTGATCGATCTCAGCTCCCGGAGTCAACTGCAACGCAGTGTGCGCCATTTTTGCCACTTCTTCCATAACTTTTGCGTTATGAACGGCATTGTGGGCACTTGTTCCCCACGAAAACGGACC
>NZ_CAJXYQ010000027.1 GCF_913063105.1 uncultured Draconibacterium sp.
CCAGGTATTCTTCCCCCACATTTTTGCAGAATACGCTTTCGTCGATTGCCGCCAGGTAGCCTTTTTCCTCAGCTCCCTGTCCTTCAAAAGCAAGTTCGATACCTGCTTCAGCCGCCGACATTTTTATAAACTCGCGAATGGTAGTGGTAACGCCGGTGGCAATCACATAGTCGTCGCCTTTTTCCTGTTGTAAAATCAGGTACATGGCGCGTATATAATCTTTGGCATGTCCCCAGTCGCGTTTACTGTCGAGGTTTCCCATAAAGACCGCCTCCTGCAGTCCGAGGGCAATTTTTGCCATGGCACGGGTAACCTTACGTGTCACAAAGGTTTCGCCGCGCAGGGGCGATTCGTGGTTAAACAAAATGCCGTTGCTGGCATGCATCTTATAGGCTTCGCGGTAGTTTACGGTAATCCAGTAGGCATATAATTTGGCTGCAGCATATGGCGAGCGCGGGTAAAACGGTGTGCTTTCGCTTTGCGGCACCGCCTGTACCAGTCCGTACAGCTCGGAAGTAGAAGCCTGGTAGATGCGTGTTTTTTCGGTTAAGCCCAGCAAACGCACCGCTTCGAGAATACGCAGCGTACCGATACCATCGGCGTTGGCGGTATACTCCGGGGTTTCAAAACTTACCTTTACATGGCTCATAGCCGCCAGGTTATAAATCTCGTCGGGTTGTGTTTCCTGGATGATACGGGTAAGGTTCATCGAGTCGGTAAGGTCGCCGTAGTGGAGAATAAGGTTCCGGTTTTCCAGCCAGGGTGCCTGGTAGAGGTGATCGATGCGATCGGTGTTAAACTGCGAGGCACGACGTTTTATTCCGTGAACGATGTACCCTTTTTTTAATAGAAATTCGCAGAGGTAGGCACCGTCTTGCCCGGTAATACCTGTAATAAGTGCTACTTTTTGTGACATACTCTTGTTGTTAATTAGTTTGTTGTGTTGTTTGAGTCGCTAAGTTAAAAATGTTTTTTGAACGGCCGACTTTCATTTGTTTGAACTGAAAAATCATTTTAAAATAATTTTAAGCCTATGCTTATTTACGTTCTTAAGTAATTAAACGGCCTCATTTATAGCTTAAACCAATTAAATTTTTAATTTTGAGATGCTAACAATTCCCAATTATGGAAAAACTCAGAGTTATTATTGCTGATGATGGATATCAGGCAATAAGTATTCTTAAGGCGATTTTATTGGAAACTGGAAAGGTTGAAGTAGTGCATACCCTGCAGGACTCATTTAAAATAGAAAGTTCAGTGAATAAATTCAATCCCGATGTTTTGTTTCTGGATATAGAAATGCCTGGTCTGAATGGCCTTCAGGTGGTTCAAAACATTAGGGAATACAATCAGGAGTTAATCGTCGTTTTTGTAAGCGCCTATAAAAAATATGTTGACGAAGCCATTAAGCTAAACGTATATAACTATCTCTTAAAACCGGTTGAGCGGGGAGAACTGCACAGCCTGCTTACCAAATTACTGCAGTTGAAAATGGCAGCCATACCTCTGGAGAACCAGAAACTTAAACTACCGGTTAAAGGAGGTTATGTTTATATTAAACCTGATGAATTGCTAAGTTTTAACGCTGAGGGGAATTATACACGCATACAGACGGTGGATGGCGAAGAATATTTATCGTCTTATAATATGGGGCGCTTATTACAAAAATTACCCTCCTTTTTTTACCGAATTAACAGGAGCTGTGTGTTAAACAGCGAGTTTATATACTTAATCAACAAAAGCAAACAGACCTGTAAGGTGAAAATCGATAAAAAAGAACTGGAGTACGAAGTATCATCCAGCTTTATTACAGCGTTTAACCGAATGCATAAATAAACTCATTATTGATTTTCTTATTCTTGCCAAACCTGGTTGCCTTACTAAACTTTCTGCTATTGCTAAAATAAAGTTTACTGAACAGTATCGCTTGATGTGTTAAATGTCTTCGCTGATAAAAGGGGCTGCTAACTGATAAATCCTGTGTCTTATCACTAAATACATTGAATCTGTTTTATATAGAATTGTTCTACGTATTTATACGAATGAATCTCCATAAATTTAGGGTAACGGATTGATAAAAAATAAGGAGTCAAAAAAGAATTGCCACAAGCAAACAAAAACAATCAATCTGATTTTTTTCTAAGCCAAACAATTTCATGTTCAGTAGTGAATAGTGTGGCGGTGTGTAACCGTTACATAAGTTATCTATTATCGAATGAGTGAACGGATTTAATTTATAAACAAAATAATCTTACAGTTATGTATTCTCTCTCTCAACCCGTTTCTGAGCGCTTCTCGCTAAAACTCCTTCTTATCGTATTATTTGTTATTTGTTCCTTTTTTAATGCTGTAGTTGGGCAATCACAGCAGTTATCTGTGGATAATAGGGCAATTTTGCAAAAAACCAATTTAACAAGGGAATTAAAAAGTGATAAGAAAGGAATTGACAAATTTAATGACGAGTGTGTTCACTTTAAATTACTTAAGCCGGAGGAGTTTTTGGGATATAGCCAAGGTTCACAAACGCTATTAAAAAGTGCTACCTCAGAAATTCCGGTAAGTGAAAGTGATTCATTGGCGCTTGTAGCTATTTATAATGCAACCAATGGCCCCGGCTGGTACCGTAGTTATAACTGGTTAACCGATTCAGTAAAAAACTGGTACGGGGTTACTGTTGAAAATGGCAGGGTGACACGACTAATGATGTGGAATAATAACCTGCAGGGAACTTTACCTGCAGAGATTTGCAATCTGACCGCATTGAACTATCTTATGATTGGGTATGAATCATATTTAACAGGAACCATCCCTGATTCCATAGGGAATTTGACAGAGTTGGAGAACCTGTATTTCTATAATAATGGCATGACGGGGGCTATACCATCCTCTATCGGTCAGCTGCAGAAATTGAAAGTGCTTTATCTTGTCGGTAATTCAGAAATGGGGGCTTTTTCGGGGGCACTACCAGCTGAAATAGGAAATCTTGACAGTTTAACGTATTTGAGTATTGGGAACAATGAACTGGAAGGGGTAATACCAACCGAGATTGGCCAGCTTGCTAAACTGGAATACCTGAACTTAAACAACAATGGACTTTCCGGATCAATACCGGCTGAGATGGGGCAACTAAGCCAACTTGAATATTTAAACCTGGGCAATAACAATTTTTCAGGAAATCTGCCAACTGAATTTTCAACATTGGTTAATTGTAAAAGTATTTATTTGTACAATAATCAAATTTCTGGGGCAATTCCTTCAGGACTAGGGCAGCTCGACAGTCTGGAGAATTTTAATGTATACAATAATTTACTATCAGGGAATTTGCCGCAGGAATTGGGTAACTTAAAAAAGCTGAGATTACTTAGTTTAGCCAACAATTCTTTTAGCGGCCAAATACCGGCAAGCTATTCAGGTCTTGATAGTCTTAAAGCCTTGTATCTTACCTATAATAAATTTACATTTTCCGACCTGGACAATTCAGGTCTTGATTATTTTGGTTTGGATGCATTTTCTTATGCTCAGCAGGATACCCTTTTCGGTCTTGAGTACGATGGTGTATCAGGCTCTTTAACTGTTAACGATGGAAAAGCTGCAGAAAACACTTATCAGTGGTATCGCTCTAAAAATGCGCTTACCGGGGAAACTAACGATGTGCTTAATGACATCGATACTACCAGGGCATATTACTGTACCGTTACCAACCCCAATTACCCCGATCTTCGGATCAATTCAGAACCATTCGGTAACCTAGTGGTGGATATCGATGGTAATATGTATACTACGGTTACCATTGGAGAACAGGAATGGCTGGCTGAAAATCTCAGGGTAAAACGCTATCAGGACGGGACATTAATTCCTGAAGGAACGGGTTTGGGGAATAGTTTTGCTTCTCAGGATTATTATTTCTTTTACGACGATAGTGCCTCGTATGAAAAAGAATATGGTTTATTGTACAGTGATTATGTGGTTTTAGAACAATGCGAAGTTTGTCCTTCGGGATGGAAGGTTCCATCAAACGACCAGTGGAAAGTAATGGAGATGCACCTGGGCATGACCTGGGATGTTGCGAATGTATGGGGTTGGGTAGCCGGACATGGAGACAATGAGGGAGGAAAATTAAAGGAAACCGGATTTGAACACTGGAGTATCCCTAATGTTGGAGCCACTAACGAAACTGGTTTTACAGCACTGCCGGCCGGAAACAGAACAAACACTTTCGCTGGCATGGGAGAAGAAACGTATTTTATGACATCAACACCAGTTAATACTTCCCTAAAAATACGTATTTACAATTTTAACCATGGTAAAACCTATCACGGCTCTAAAAGTCAGGGATTTGGAGGAAGTATAAGATGCGTCCGCATACAGGAGGATCAGTCTGTGCCGCAGGTTACAACAGAAGAGGTATTGGCTGCTGCTGCATCATCTGCCACAATATTTGCTACTGTGCCCGATGATGGCGGTGCAACAGTGGTGGCCCGGGGAATAGCTTATGGTCTCGCATCCAATCCAGTTGTTGATATTCAACAAGGTTTCTTTTTTTCAAGTAATGGGCAGGGAACTGGTGAGTTTACAGCAGAATTGGATGATTTATACCCGGATGCAACTTATTATGCCCGTGCTTATGCCGTAAACGCCAATGGAATAAGCTATGGAGAGGAATTAAGTTTTACAACCTCGCCGGACACCTTGCCATCTGTTTCATCTGTTAATACCGATAGTTTGACACAAACTTCTGTCTGGTTATATTCTAATGTAGGAAGTGAAGGACAGAGTAGTGTTACCAGCTGTGGTTTTGTGTGGAGTGACAGCAACAACCCAACATTGGCCGATAATTTTATTGAAGCAGGAAGTGGAGTTGGTGAATTTTCAGCGACTATTTATGGCTTAAACCCCGATACACAGTACTTTATTCGTGCCTATGCAAGTAACACCCAGGGTACAGTTTATAGCTCGCAACGTTATATCCGTACCCTTTCTGATAAACCAACTCCTGCTGTACAGACCATAAAAGTAGATAGTGTTTTTACTGACGAGGCTTTTGTGTTGGGGCAGGTTGTTTATGACGGCGGACTACCCTTATTGGAAACAGGAGTAAAAATCACCTGGGAAGGTGGTTCATTGGAAGTACCTACTCAAAATGCCAGTACTGAAATTGAATTGTTAATTACAGGCTTACAGTCAAGTGTAGCCTATACGGCAGTTGCTTTTGCATCCAACGAGAACGGCCGCGTATATGGCGAAGAAATAGCATTCAGAACCTTGTTTGAAACCACCGAACAGGCTTTTGCGTTGGTCGATGAAATATATAAAAGCTTATTTACACTTAATTCAGGACATGACGATTTTGGACAGAGCTCTGCTAACCTTACATTCGATTTGATGGGTGATGATATGGTGTTGAACTCCTCCAGGTATGGTTGGTTTACAAAGAAATATCAATACCTCGAGCATACCAATAAACAATCTCTTTACCTCGAGAAATTCTGGAGCAGATACTACGGAATTATTAGCGAAGTAAATAAATTGCTTGATAACCTGATGTGGGCATCGGGTCCTTCGGAAGATATGGGGGAAATTGAAGGACAAATGCATGCACTTCGTGCCTATTGCTATTTTCAGATGGTACAGGTTTTTGCTGATTCCTATATCCTCAACCCTTCCGGAGAGGCAATTCCTGTTTATATTAACACTGAACAACAACCGGGGCCGGGTGCTGGAATTTTGGAGCGGGCCACGGTTGACGAGGTGTATAGTCTTATTCGCTCAGATCTTGATATGGCAGCTTATGCTATTCCTGAATATCCAGGCCATCAAAGCCTTTCTCACATAAATAAAGCTACTGCTTACGGAATGCACGCACGGGTAGCGCTGGCAGCGGGAGATTACCAGATGGCAAGCCAGTATGCGTTTTTAGCTATTGATTTGCATAACGGCAGTTTGTTTTCGGAGAGCGATTATCCCGATTACTATTACGAGCTTAATACTTCGCCAATGGAAGGTTTTAACGATGCCGAATCATCCTCCGAATGGATGTGGGGCTCCGTTATTCCTGATGAAGAGAATACCAGTTATGCTTCTTTCTGGGGGCATATGGATGCTCGTTTCCTCTCGTATGCTTACCTCGGAGAACAGAAAAAAATTACACAGGAGCTGTACGACCAGATTCCGGACTGGGACAAAAGGAAAAACCTGTGGGTTTCGCCTTATGAAACGCACTCCGGTAGCGGGGCAGACGTTTCTCTTTGTCAAATGAAGTTTTTAACCCGGCAGAACGGAGCGATGTATGGCGACTACGTGTATATGCGCCTGGCTGAAATGTATCTGATTATGGCGGAAGCAAAGGCACAGTTGGGAGACCTGGCTGCTGCATCAGAATACCTGAACCAACTGGTACTCACAAGAGATCCTGCTTATTATTATCCGGTAAACACACAGCAGGAAATGTTAGAGCAAATATGGTTGCAACGACGGATAGAGTTATGGGGAGAAGGCCACCGGTTTTTTGATATTCGGCGCCTGCAGCAACCGCTGTCCCGGCCAACAGGAGAGAATAATCACGATCCGGCACTTGCACAGGTAACCGATATTGCAGCCAACGATAGTCTGTTTAACTGGGAAATCCCGTTTTATCATGAATTGAGGATTGTCACGCAAGGAAACGGGAGCATAACGCTGAATGAACAAGCACATGTTTATCCGTTACTAATGGCTGAAGAAACATCATTTAGCCTGGAGGCCATTCCGGATGAAGGGTGGCTTTTTGTAAACTGGACAGACCTGGAAGGAGCAGAAGTTAGCACTGATCCTCATTTTGTTACAAGCATGACTTCAGATACCCTGATTCTTACTGCAAACTTTTCCGAGAATGATTGTCCGCAACATTTTCATCCGGTTTGGGAAGGTGGTGGCACATACGATCCAATGAATATTTATGTGATTGGTGCCCGGATTGAAGGTATTGATCTTGTTCCCGGCGACCAAATTGGCGTTTTTGATGGAGAAATGTGTGTAGGTTATGGAATGCTTTCCCAAACTATCGATCATGAGAATATTCTGAGCATTGTAGTAAGTGCCGATGATGGAACTGGCAATGGGTATACACCCGGAAATTCAGTTTCTTACAAACTGTGGCACTGCGACTCAGAAACTGAAATTGGCGAAGTAAGTGCTATGTGTTACGATAATCAGTTAAGTCCGGTATCATGTATTCCGTTTCAATCGGGAGGAACTGTCTTTGTTGAACTGGGTGGCAGTTTGTATTATGAATATACCAATCCGCTTATTCCCGGATGGAATATTGTTTCCATTCCGGTAGAACCCGATTCCGCTGATTTATTGGATGTATTTCACCAGCTCATACAGCAGAATACCTTGTTAAAGGTTCAGGATGAGAACGGAAACGCCATGGAGGATCTTGGTATTTTTGGCGACTGGCAGAATAATATAGGTGATCAGCAGTGCACCGAGGGATATAAAGTAAAAATGAACGATTACGATACCCTGGTAACGGCAGGCTATTTTGTCGATTATCCCTTTGCTATTCCTTTAAATCCGGGATGGAATATGGTTGGCTTTCCCAGCATCAGTTTTGTGGATGCCATGGAGGTTTTTGGGCAGTTAATTGATAACGGCAGCCTGGTAAAAGTGCAGGATGAAAAAGGAAACTCCATTGAAAACCTGGGCATATTTGGCGGTTGGCAGAATTTTATCGGTAATGTATGGGCCGGTAAAGGTTATAAAGTAAAAGTAGGCGAACCGGATACTTTATGGATTTTTCAAAGTTATCCAAAATCCATCGCTTCCTTACCTGAAAAAGTAAGGCTCCAATATTTCTCCCCAATCTTCACCGGCAATGGCGTGGACCACATGAACTTCAACCTTGTTGGTTTAAGCGAGCAGCTGTTAACTGCCGGCGATGAACTGGCAGTATATGATGGTGTACATTGTGTAGGGGCTGTGGTGCTTACCCAAAAGATGCTGGAGGATGGTTTTGCTGCTCTGGCTGCTTCAGCCAGCGACAATTCAGGAATGCCAGGATTTACCGCCGGTAACGAATACCAGCTACGCCTGTGGCAGAAAGCCTCCAACACCGAGCTGGAGATTGAAACGGAATATATCCGGGGATCAGAACAATTTACCCAGCACGAATCGGTGGTGTTGAGCCTGGAAAAATCGGTACTGACCAGTGTTGGCGATCCTGTGGGAACAACGGAAATTGATGTTAACTGTTACCCCAATCCTTTTAGCGAAGAAGTTACGCTGGAATTTAATCTATCCAATGATTCCTATGTAAGCGTAGTTGTGTTGGATCAACTTGGGCAGCAGGTCTGCATTTTGGTAGATAGCTCTAAGCTCCCGGCGGGTATCAGTCGTCTGACCTGGGACGGTAGAAATATGCAAAATCACAAAGTAAGTTCTGGAATGTATTACTTCCATATTCAGCTTGGTGACCGATTCTTTAACAAAAAAATAGTGTTGAATTAGCGATTAAAATACAGGGCGAAAAAACAAAGGTAGTGCTCAAAATCAGAGCAGTATTATCTGAAGATAAGCCCACCTAAAACAAATCACTTTATGAGAAAATTTCTAAGCTTTCTGTTTTTGATGTATGCACTGACCTTATCCGCTCAAAACACGATGTACTTCATGGAGTGTTTGCCTCAGAACAATGCTTTTAATCCGGCATATATTCCAAAACTGAACATGCACATTGGTTTACCGGGTATAAGCGGTATAAATGTACAGGCGTATAACAGCGGCTTTAATTATTCAGAACTCGATGGATTTCTTGATGACCTCGACAATGAGAACTATAATCCGGATGAGTTTATCAATTCCATTGATGGTAAAAACAGATTTCTATCTGAAGCCCGGGTGAATTTACTTTCGTTTGGATTTCGACTCAAAGATAAAGGTTATTTTACCTTCGACTTAAAAGCAAATAACATTTTGGTGAATACAGCGCAGCCCGAAGTGGTTTACCTGCTTGCTGATTATGACAACATTCCTTCAGAGAATTTCCCTATTATCATTGATGAGATGGAAATGCTGGAAAATAATTTTATAAGCATGGGATTTACGTATTCCCGGGTCATCAACGAGAATTTGAGCATCGGACTACGACCGGTAATCAACTTCAACAACATCGGCTTTAAAACATCGGGAATCAGCTGCCAGGTTAGTAGGGAAGAATATACTGAACGTTACGATATTGGGGATGGTTCAGGCGAAATGTATGAGAACTCGTATGTAGAATACAATGAGACCTTTGCGGGGCAGGTTGAATTAGGTTTACCCACAGAAGTTAATCCCGAGGCCGTTGACGGCAACGAACTGGATTTGGATGAAGGTTTGTTGCCCGATGATTGGATCGATGACATCACGTTGGGCAATATGCTTAAAAATGCCAGCTTTTCAATCGATCTGGGGGCTACTTACCAACTCGACAAATGGCTTTTTTCAGCAAGCCTTTTAAATCTTGGAACATCCAAATGGCGAAACAATTCCTACCAACTTAATGGCGTATTTAACGACGATGATGAAACGATTAATATTGAGGAAACAGATAAAATTCAAGTAGGTATTCCGCCCCAAATTTACCTGGGAGCTATTCGGCAGTTTTCTTCCAAATGGAACTATGCCTTGTTGCTGAACAATACTTTTTACAGTACCGGCAGTAATGCTTCGGCAACGCTTTCGTTAAACGGGCATGTTGGCAGCGCACTTTCCACATCGGTAAGTTATACGGCGGGTTATAAGTTCAACAACCTGGGATTGGGATTACGCCTGCGCTTTTTGCCTGGCACCGACCTGTATTTTGTGACTGACAACATTATACAAGTATTCAATTATAAAAATGCACAACGGATAACGGCTGCATTCGGGATAAATATTGCTGTGGGGACAAAACCAGATAAGTTATCGGAAGAAACCATTTGAAAAAATCGGATTCCAACAAGGTAAAATACATTTTAGTAGTAACTGACCAAAAACTTAAGAAAATGAAATCGGGTGTTTATTACACTATAAGCGACATAAACCGAATTATTTATAAAAACAAAGTAGTACTCACTTATTAACAATAACTTTTTGTTCACCAGCTAAGGATTAGCTTTTTGTTTAATGGTTACATTATAAGTGTTTTAGTGCGTTGCATAAAGTATTGAAATAAAAATGATGGGGTGTTTTTAAAAAAAGTTGATTCGAATAAATGTTTATTTGGGTAAAATATTTTAGTGAATACATAAAGTTTGTAACTTTATAGGGTAAAGATTTTGAAATCGGCAACTTAACTACTAAAAAACAACTTATGACTTACCCGAATAAGAACCACAGTATCGTTCAGGCCAATTCTGCCTGAGCAGTGTGTATCCGCAACGTTTGAATAAACCAAAAAAAATACCCAAAATTCAACTGTTATGAAAAGAACATTTACTCTTTTTCTTTTTTCAACATTTATATTGCTTGGTCTTGCACTCAGCAGTATGGCGCAGCAAAGTAGCTCCGGTCCGGAGCGGCCGGCCAATGTAAGCCCCGGTATTATTAAGCCGGAGAATGCATTAAACACTCAGGGAGGAGCTGGTAGTAAAACCATTACCTCCGTACCATCATACATTTGGCACAGGGGCTGTGGCCCAACTGCCGTGGGCATGGTGCTTGGTTATTACGACTTAAATGGATTTCCGGATCTGATAGACGGCGATGCCTCCACACAAACGACAGGTGTTGATGACGCAATTGCCAGTACCGGACATTACGATGATTATTCGCAACCCATTGATAATACAAGCACCGGATTAATGCAGGATAAATCGGAGTTAGGGGGAGCGCATACCTCCAACTCGGTGGCCGACTTTATGAGCACCTCGTGGAGTAGCCGAAACAACTATTACGGCTGGAGCTGGAGTTCAGATATTGCACCGTCCTTTACCAATTATGTGGCACTCAGGAATTCCACCTACCAGGTAACTACCAGCACAATATCTTTTACTGCTGTCGGAAGCTGGGAGAACTATAAAAATGAAATTGATAACGACCGGCCTGTTGTTTTGCTGGTAGATACTGATGGTAACGGCGGTACCGATCATTTTGTAACGGGCATTGGTTACGACGAAGATTTGCAGCAATACGCCATTTACGATACCTGGAATCATGATATCCACTGGTACGATTGGGCACAAATGGCCAGCGGTGTTGCATGGGGTATTTATAATTATAATACTTTTCAAATGAACACAAGCGGTGTTAGTGAACAAGATTCGCTGGCACTGGTTGATTTGTATAATTCCACCGATGGCGATAACTGGACCAACAATGAAAACTGGCTTAACGGCCCCGTTAGCAGCTGGTACGGCATAGCAATGCAGGATACCAACGTTACTGAAATCTCCCTCGATCAGAATAATTTAATTGGCAGCCTTCCTGCTTCTTTGGGGCAGATCAGTCAGCTTGAATGGCTCGCTTTGGGCGGGAATTTAATTAATGGCAGCCTTCCAACGGAATTAGGCAACCTGGAGAATCTGCGCTTTTTCTTTCTTTGGGGGAATCAACTCAGCGGAGTAATTCCGTCTTCCTTCGGACAACTCAGCAGTTTGAATATATTAAGCCTTAACGGCAATCAACTAAGCGGAGATATACCTCCTGAACTGCAAAACTGTTCCAATTTATGGGAAATTAACCTCGACTGGAACCTGTTGGACGGAACCATCCCTTCGGAGCTCTGTAACCTGCAGAACCTGGGGCAGGTAAATTTTGCCAATAACTTCCTGGATTCAACCAGTTGCGATGCCATTGCCTGTTTGTTTGATAATGGAGTGAGTTTTGCCGATGGTGATCAGTTACAGCAAAACGGTTTCTCCTTGCTAAACGGATGCATCGATTTCCCCGACACCGTTGCCATAACCTTCAGGGTAGACATGCAAAACGAGCAGGTTTCGCCCAACGGGGTGCATATCAACGGAAGTTTTAGCCAGTGGGCAGAAGCCATTGGAATGGAAAATGAAAGCGGAAGCATTTATTCGGCAACACTCAGCTTGCAGGAGGGCGATACCCTGCTATATAAGTTTATTAACGGCGGAACCAGCGAGTGGGATAACTATGAAGTACCACCGTCAGGCTGTACCATTGGCGATGCAAACGACAGGCAACTGATTATTCCTGCAGTGGATTCGGTACTTAACCTGGTTTGTTTTGAAGCCTGTGCAGCCTGTGTCAACGATTCCATTCCTCAATACGCCATTGCTGAAATACAAGGCGATGGCGATGTGTCGCCGCTTAGCGGACAGGTAGTACGCACCAAAGGACGTATAATTGGTGTAAACCAGCACGGCTTTTACATGCAGGATACCACCGGCATACGCAGCGGAATTTTTGTTTATGATCCGGTACTGGCTGCACAACTAGCGCAGGGCGACCAGATTGAAATCATTGCTGAAGTAACGGAATACGGTGGCAGAACCGAATTGTTAAATGTAGAATGGTTTGATTATACCGATGAATTTATGGATGTACACCTGTCGTATATCGATGTGGCAGAAATAAACGAAGACTACGAATGTGTTTTTGTGGCGCTCTTAGAGGTAGCGGTGGTTGATACTACGGCTTTTGGCGAATACATTGTTGTTTCGCCCGATGGGGATACAACCATTATCAGCAATTTTCTGGTTCAGCCTTTAATGGAAATTGGCAGAAGCTACAAAGTATATGGGGTAGTCGATTATCAATACAATGCCTTTCGGGTAAATCCGCGGGCTACCGCAGGTGTAATTCCTTTATACGACCTTACTTTTAACGTAGATATGCAAAACGATTCTGTTGACCCTGCCGGCGTTTTTGTCGGGGGCGACTGGAACTCGTGGATGTCGTGGGTTGAACCCGTGCAAATGACTGCCGATGGTTCTGTTTATTCGGCCAGCATAAAAGTACAAAGTGGGGTAAGCATTGCCTATAAATTTGCGAATGGAACGGAATGGGAAAACCTTAGCGGACCCTGTATCGACCAAAATGGCGACCGTAACCTGCTTATGCCCGATTCGGCAGTAACACTCGATGTGGTGTGTTTTGCCTCGTGCTATTCGTGTATTAGCGAACCAGTAGCCGAATACACCATTGCAGAAATACAGGGCGAAGGCGATATTTCTCCGCTCGACGGGCAAGTGGTACGCACCAAAGGACGGTTGATTGCGGTAAATGAATATGGTTTTTATATGCAGGATACCACCGGGATACGCAGCGGAATTTTTGTTTACGATCCGGCACTGGCAGCTAGTCTGAACCAGGGCGACCACATTGAAATTGTTGCAGAAGTTGACGAATACAACGGACGTACGGAGCTGTTTAATACCCAATGGGCCGACTATACCGATGAGTTCTTCCCCGTTTACCTGTCGTATATTGATGTTGCGGAAATAGGGGAGGATTACGAGTGTGTATTTGTGGCTTTAAGTGATGTTACGGTAGTGGAACTTACCGAGACCAATGAATACCTCGTGGTTTCTGATGCCGGCGATACAGCAAGAATCGGTAGATACCTGATTGTGCCCAGCATGGAAATTGGCGAAACCTACAATGTATTGGGGGTAGTGGATTACCATTGGGGCGATTGGCGCGTATATCCGCGTTCGCAGGATGGTATTCAGTTTGCCAACCCTTTGGAGCGTGACTCGCTGGCACTGGTCGACTTATATTATGCCACCAATGGCGATGGCTGGAACGATACCACCAATTGGTTCTCGGGGCCGGTAGCGAGCTGGTATGGCGTAAGCGTGGAAAACGACCGTGTTACCTCCATTTGGCTCGACCAGAATAACCTGGTGGGTGAACTCCCGGAATCCATTGGCAACCTTAGTGCGCTGCAATACCTCGATCTGGGAGGAAATCAAATCAGCGGCACCCTTCCGGCGTCAATGGGGAATCTTAGCAGTCTCGAGGTCTTCCACATCTGGTGGAACCAACTTAGCGGCAACATCCCCGAAGAGCTGGGGAATATTCCATTTTTAACAGTGCTTAACCTCTCGGGCAATATGTTCGATGGTGAAATTCCGCAATGGATCGGACAAAGCCAAAGCCTGGGCGAACTAATGCTGGAGTACAATAACTTCAGTGGCGCTATCCCGGAGAGTTTATGCTCAACACCCGTGCATGCTGTAAGCTTCCAGGGTAACCTGTTCGACTCTACCAGTTGTCCGGCAATTGGCTGTTTAATTGAAAATGGCGTAACCTTTATCGACGATGAGGCACAAATGCAGCAGGACGGCTATCGCTTAACCGTTGACTGCGGCTATAACCTCAACCCCGTAAGCAGTCAGGACTCACTGGCACTGGTGGCCTTATACCATGCTACCGATGGCGATAACTGGTACTACAACATAAACTGGCTAAACGGTCCGGTGTATACCTGGGGCGGCGTTGTGGTAGAAAATGGTCGGGTAGTTACACTCGACCTGGGTGGCAATAATCTGAACGGACCCATTCCGCCTGAATTTTATAACCTTACGGCCATTCGCACCATTGCTTTATCCAATAATAATCTAACAGGAACATTGTCTTCAGCAATTGAAAACTTTACCGACCTTAAGTATGTTTATTTCCAGAACAATGCGCTGGAAGGTAGTATTCCTGCTGAATTTGGTGCACACAGCCAACTGGTGCACCTGATTCTCTATGGCAATCAATTCAGTGGTACTATCCCGGCCAGCCTCGGCAACTGTACCGATTTACAATACCTCTACCTGCATTACAATAACCTTAGCGGAAGCATTCCAACTGAACTGGGGCAGCTAACAGCTATGGAAATTTTGGTGTTGGGTAATAACGATTTAACAGGGGAAATACCTGCTTCCTTCGGGAATCTTTCCAGTCTTCAGCGTTTGTATGCTGAAAACAATTCCTTAAGCACACTTCCTTCTGAATTGTGTAATACCCCCATCTGGCAAACGAACCTGTCGGGCAATCTTTTCGACTCAACCAGTTGCAGTGCCATGTCCTGCCTGGTTGCTCAGGGCGTAAGTTTTACCGATTACTACCAGGAACAGCAAAGCGGCTATTCCCTGCTT
This sequence comes from uncultured Draconibacterium sp., assembly GCF_913063105.1. Classification (GTDB taxonomy): domain Bacteria; phylum Bacteroidota; class Bacteroidia; order Bacteroidales; family Prolixibacteraceae; genus Draconibacterium. The sequence goes on from NZ_CAJXYQ010000027.1 coordinate 15,057, forward strand.
CTCGATTGTGGGTTCAACTTAAACCCTTGTTCCGAAGCCGATTCTCTGGCATTAATCGATTTTTATACCGCTACCAACGGCGACAACTGGCTGAATAACGATGACTGGATGGATGGCCCGGTTTATACCTGGTATGGAATTACCGTCGAAAATGGCCGGGTAACTTCTATCGATCTTCCCGAAAATGATTTGAACGGAGCTATTCCCGCTTCAATCGGTCAGCTTGATGGTTTAACCGAATTGTTACTAAACGGCAACGACATTGGCGGAACCTTACCCGATGAGATGGGCAACCTCACACAATTGGAAGTGCTGTGGCTGGAATACAACCAGTTGGATGGCGCATTGCCAACAGCCTTGTGTGGCCTTCCTTTAATGGAGGCAAATTTTGAATACAACTGGCTGGATGAGAACTCGTGCGGAGCCTTTACCTGTATGATAAACAGCGGCGTAAGTTTTCCGAATCCGGTGCAAATGCAAAATAACGATTACCAGTTGATTAGTTGTGTATCGGATACCAGTGCCTATTGCGAAAACATCGGATTGGTAGGCGACTTTAACCAATGGGGAAATTTTGGTAGCGATATACTGTTCGAACAGAATCCGCAAGATCCTTCCGAATGGCTTGCTGAATACTATTTTGAAGCGGATATGCAGGTGAAATTCCGTCAAAACCAGGACTGGAGTGTGAACTGGGGAGGTGAATATTTCCCGGCAGGTGTTGGTTACCAGGATGGGCCAAATATTTATGTGCCTGCCGGTAACTATACCATACATTTTAATTGTGCCACTTCCAGCTATTGGTTTGAAGAAACGCCGTATGGAAATATGGATATTCTTACCTGGGCGGCTCCCATCAACCCTTACCCGGCTTATTCGCTTTGTAATCCGGGAGTGGAAGATGTGGCAGTAACCCTCACCAATAACGGAAACAATGCGGTGGAGAATTTTAGAATCGGCCTTACCTTTAATGGAGATACCATGATGGTGGATCAGGTGAATATGAGCATCGCTCCCGGCGATACCTTTGTCTATTATTTCTCTGAACCGCTTGATTTTTCAACATTACAATATTACCAGCAACACCATATCAATGTATTTATCTGGGACGATCTGAATAGCAATAACGATAACTATTACAGCCGTTACTTCCATACTTTTGGCGACTACCAGGACCATTCCGGCTGGACGACCTACAACAGCTGCCGTGGTTTAACAGCTGATATCTCCTTTGGTATCACCCAGGATAAAAACGGGCATGTCTGGACGACTTCATTCTACGGCGCCGACCGTTTCAACGGTTCGCAATGGGAAGCCTTTTCTGCTGCCAACGGACTGGCAGAAAATTACAGCTGGGCCATGGAACACGATGCCGCGGGTAATGTTTGGTTTGCCGGAACAGGCGATACCGTTATTACCAAATACGATGGCACCGGCTTTAGCTACTACCCGCAACCTGCCGTTTTTGAGGAGTGCATCTACAGCGACTCGCAGGGGAATATGTGGTTTGGCGCCTGGGAAGGTACGGGAGTTGCCCGTTTTGACGGCGAAAGCTGGACCTATTTTATGAATGAAGAGATTGGCTTTAACGGCAACATTACCAGTATTGGCGAAGATGTTCATGGCAATATCTGGGTGGCCTGCAATGGTGCTTCAAATTTTGTATTTCAATACAATGGCAGCGAATGGCTACAATATGCTTTACCCGGCCAGGCTGATGGCACTTATGTTACCGAAATATTCTTCGACACTGCGGGTAAGACCTGGTTTGCAGGCAGCAATATCATTGCCCAATACGATGGCAGCAACTGGACCTTCTTCACTCCTGAAGATGGAATACCGGCCTTCTGTCAGGATATTACAGAAGACAGTCGCGGGAACCTCTGGTTTGGAGGTGGCCGTACACTGGTGAAATACGATGGCCAGAACTGGATAAGCTATTCGGCAGAAGATGGAATGATTGCCGCATCGGTTGGCGATATCTATGCGGTGTATGCCGATACCGACGATAACATCTGGGTGGGTACCTATCGCGGAGGAATCAGCGTACTCAATCAAAATCAGTCTTTCTGCGGAACCACCCAGTTAAGTGCCGGATGGAATATCTTAGCTACTCCGGTGGAGCCTGATTCAGCTGATCTGGAATGGCATTTCCAGGGATTAATAGACAACGGTGCCCTGATTAAAGTGCAGGACGAAACCGGAAATGCCCTCGAGGACCTTGGCGTTTATGGCGGTTGGCAAAATTATATTGGCGATTTGCTGCCTACCGAAGGCTATAAAGTAAAAATGTTATGGGACGACAGTATTGCCGTGTGCGGAACATCCGTGGAATACCCGTATCCGATTCCGTTAAACGAAGGCTGGAATATTATGGGTTACCCGCAAATCGTTCAGGCCGATGCCATGGATGTAGTGCAACAGCTCATCGACCGTGGGGTGTTGCTAAAAGTACAGGATGAAGGTGGACAATCCATCGAAGACCTCGGCGTTTTTGGTGGCTGGACCAACTTTATCGGGATTTTCGACCCGGGCGAAGGTTATAAGATAAAAGTAAGCCAAAACGATACCCTCTGGATTTTTGGTGCTTACAATAAATCATCGCAAATCAGGCCAGCATTTGTTCTGCCCGAATTCTTTAATCGCGTGTACCAGGGCAATGGCGTCGACCATATGAACCTGAATATAGCCGACCTGCCAGTGGATGAACTGGCTGAAGGCGATGAACTGGCGGTTTACGATGGCTCGCTGTGCGTGGGGGCAGTAAGCCTGCAAAAACACCACCTGCAGCAGGGAATTGTTTCTATTCCGGTATCGGCAGCCGATAATTCGGGAATGCCCGGCTTTACCGAAGGACATAGCTACGAACTACATTGGTGGCAACAGGCCACCAATAGCAGGCAGGTATTGTCGCCCGTGCTGGTTAGCGGTCCGGAAGTGTTTGCCAAACACGAATCGGCCTTGTTAAGCCTGGCACAAAACGGCCTTACACCGGTTGATTTGCTGCTGAGCGAAAGCGGAATTAAACTCTATCCAAATCCCTTTAATGAGGAATTAACAATAGAAGTCAGTAACTTAGTGGATACAAGGCTTGATATTACCGTACTTAACCAGTTGGGACAGCTGGTAAGCGCTATTGCCAATAAGCAACAAGTTAGCGAAGGACTGCATCACTGGGTGTGGAAGGGCACCAACGCCGCCGGACAAGAAGTGAACCCCGGCGTATACTATATACAGGTGACCGCCAACGACAAAACAGTAATAAATAAAGTCGTGTTAACGGAATAGGAGATGAATCACCCTGATTATCCCTCAGCAGAAGGTTAATGAGGGAGAGTAAAAAGGGACCTAAGGGTAGGAAAAAATAAATGACCAAAATGTTAAAAAAGAAAGATATAAAAGATAACTGACTCACCCTGATTGCGACTGCGTCACAATCGTCCCTCTCTATGCATAGAGAGGGAGTGAGGGAGAGTGAGTGAGAGTACAAAAGAACAATAGAAAAACAAAAATTATAAATTCATGAAAAAACTTTATTTACTACTAATTGCGTTATCGCTTGTTACCGGAGTAGCCGCGCAAAGCCATTTTCAACCGGCTTTTGATGGCAATGGCTACGACCATATGAACATTTACCTGGTGGAAGCCACCATTGAAGGCAGTGCGATGCAGGCCGGCGATGAAATTGCCGTTTTTGACGGCGATATTTGTGCCGGGGTGTTTGTCCTCTCCGAAGCCTTAATCGACAGCACCATTGGTTTTATTAATGCCTCCAAAGCCGACCAGGATACCTCCGGGGCCTACCTTAGCAACGGCTATACCCCCGGAAACGAACTTCGTTTTAAACTCTGGGATGCCAGCGAAGGCACTGAATACGACAATGTGGATATTACCTTTATTGACCCCGATAGCGGCCAGGAAACCCCTCCCGTACCCTTTACTGTGGGGGCTTCGGTGTTTGTGGGGCTGAATGCGTTTACTCCATGTGAATTAAGCATTTCTGATACCATATATTTTGCAGGATGGCAAGAAGAATTTTCATGGGTAAATATTATTACGACTTCAGATTGGTCGGTAATTTCATCACCCAACTGGGCTTATTTAAATCCAGCCAGTCATAGTACCGGACTGAATGTGCCCATTTTTGTGGAAACGAACCCGGGAGACAGCCGGATTGGTGAAATTGTAATTGAAGGCTGTGATGGAATAACAAAAAGTATTACTGTAAACCAACAAGGTGCACCCTGCCACCTTAATGTTTCGGATAGCTTGTTTGCTGTCGACTCCACAGGCGACACCCGTTACCTGGTGATTGATACCTATAAACCCTGGAGCATTAGCAGTACTCCCGAATGGATAAGCTTTAGCCATACCTCAGGAATTGGACACGATACCGTAAATGTAAGCATCGACCCCAACGCCGGAACGGATAGAAACGGAAGTTTTGAAGTAGTTGGTTGTGATGGATTAACGGCAAGTGTTGAGGTGGTACAGGATGGGCCGGTACCATGTCTTGTAAGTTTATCAAAAACGTTATGGAATCAGCCTTCAGAGGAACATTCACGAGATGTAAGGGTATATTGTAATTCGACCTGGGAGTTAACTGCATATCCGGACTGGATTACCCCGGAACGTATGACAGGAGCCGATACCTCGTTATTGGGATTAGCATTGTCATCCAACATAGGAGTTCCGCGAAGTGGCGAAGTTGTATTTGAAACATGTGATGGAGTAACAGCAACGTTGGTGGTAAACCAGGATGGGCTTGAGCCGTGCCTTGTTTCATTTGCAGAAAGTTTAATAGACACTTCCTTTCCAGCAGTAATAATAGAAGTAGGTTTAATATGTAATTCTGATTGGCAAATTGTAGAATATCCTGAATGGTTATCAGTTAATCAATTAGCAGGCACAGGAGATACAACACTTCTGGTAGAGTTAACGGAGAATAGTTCCATAAGCCGAAGTGGAGATTTAGTAGTCATAACCTGTGAAGATGTACAAGCCTCATTAACAATTAATCAACGAGGTTCAGAACCATGTCTTGTAAGTTTATCAAAAACGTTATGGAATCAGCCTTCAGAGGAACATTCACGAGATGTAAGGGTATATTGTAATTCGACCTGGGAGTTAACTGCATATCCGGACTGGATTACCCCGGAACGTATGACAGGAGCCGATACCTCGTTATTGGGATTAGCATTGTCATCCAACATAGGAGTTCCGCGAAGTGGCGAAGTTGTATTTGAAACATGTGATGGAGTAACAGCAACGTTGGTGGTAAACCAGGATGGGCCATTAAAAAGTGCCCAAATAACACCAAATATTTCTGTAAAAAAAGAATGGGAAATAAGTAAAATCTATCCCAATCCATTTTCAGAAGAGCTAAGAATTGAAATCAATAAAGAGAAAGGAGAAAACATACTATTTGTTATTTATGACATGCAAGGGCGTATAATTCAACGAAAGTCTAATGTATTGACTGAAGGTTTAAACACTTTTGATTGGGATGCCACCGATGCAAATGGCAATAAGATCCAACCGGGATTATACATTTTGCAGTTACAATCCAATTTACGACGGGAAACCTTTAAAGTGGTCTACCAGGGCGAGTAATAATACTACATAGGAATACTACAACATATCAACCGTCTTAGCTTTGTTAAGACGGTTTTTTTATGTTGTAAGAATTATAAAACTGAGAAATTGTAAAATTGCCAAATTGTTGAACGGCTAAACTGACTAATGTAGTGATGAGTCGGTAATGCCGGATTTTATCCTTCTTACTATTAGTTGCTTGCAGGGCTCCATGATAAATTATTTGTAAACATTCTATATAGTAATGTTAAGCAAACATAAATTTGGTATAATAAACCAATGTTTCTTAACTTGAAGGGAATATTACTGATGTAAACCGCCGGCTGGTCATCTATCCATCCATTAATTTTTCAGAATTCCGGAAAGGCAGAAGAAGCCGGCGGAGCATCGGCAATATACCACTTAATTATTTATCTCATGAGTTATCTTGATGATTTTAACAACTGGAAAGATGAAATTGAGAACTTTCCAAAGGAAGAGGTAAAACTTCCGAACAAACCCATTGACGAATATGTAGCCAGTGTAAATACTCTGGCCATCGACGCCAATGAAGACCGCGCAGCACTGGAAGGAGCCGGCATGGAGGTCGGACTGATTGATGACCTGAAAACACTAAGTGCCGCACTGAGTTACCTGCAGGCCGATTGGATGAGTATTTTTCGTGCCCGGGAAGGGGCAGTTATTGATTGGCGAGAAGAGGCACCGGGAGCCTTTACTTTTCGCGACGAATTATTACATCATTTTTCTTTTGCTTATCGCAATCGGGATGATGTAAAGAAAAAAGTAGCACGTATACGGGAAGGAGATAGCCAGGCGGATATGGTACAGGATTTACTGGAACTGGCTGTTGTAGGAGAGAAGTATCCGGAACCGCTGCAGGCTATAAATTTCGACTTAAGCCAATTAACAGAGGCACGGGGGCTCTCGCACCGGCTTTCGGAATTGCTGGCGGCTGCAAACGGTGCTGCCGACGATGGCAACCAGGCCAAAACATTACGCGACAAAGCCTACAGTTTACTCTTTCAAAAAGAAAGTATAGTCCGTGAATACGGACGTTATGTGTTTTGGAAAGACGATGACAAACGCGGAAGGTACTACCGGTAAACTGGTAAAACCCTTGATTTTATTAGCCCCCCGGCAAGGTAGACCCTTCCCGGGGGGCTTTTTTCAGGCCAACTGGCAAGGTAAGCCGCCCATCGGCAGTTTTTTTATTCCCCCCGGCACAGGGAAACCGTCCCCCGGCAAGGTTTTGGAATCCCCCGGCAATGGAAGCCCTCCCCCGGCAGTTTTTTGTGTCAATCGGTCGGGTAATCCGAGTTTTAAGTAATATTTACTCGGTTTTTTATAGGAAAAATAATTAAAGTTCTACCATGGGGACAGTTTCCCAGTTAATTTCGGCAGCAGCAGAGGTAATATCAAGAAAATGGAAATCCTTTAACCAATTCTGGAGTTTTTTTTCGGCGTTTTGTAAGCCTACGTAAGATTTAAATTTGCGAAACAGGGGTAACTCCTTTATAATTGGCTGATTTGGGTCAAAATCCCGGGGATGAAGATAGCTCATAACGTAGTCTGATTCTTTTGTCCATTTTTTCAATAAAGAATATGGCGTTAAACGGAAATAACCACCTCCTGAAAAAATTAATTGTTTATTAAAAAGTGTGGTATAGTTGATGGGAAGCTCCTTTATCGTAAGTCCATTATATTTTAGCAAGGAAGGAACCGGAGATCTGTAAGCAGGTAAACCACCATGTGCTCGTGCAGCTGGAAAAATTGAGCAATCAATTTCAATACCCAAATCGATAAGAATTTCAAAGGTCCAAAGATTATCTTGTCGTATTGAAAAGCCGGGAGCCCGAAAATATCTTATCTTTTCACCGGTAAGATCTTCAAGCGTTTTAATGGAGTACTCTACGTCGGTTTTAAATTCTAAAGGAGATTGTTCGTATGCTAATTGATGAAGGCTTGTATGCGAACCAATTTCATATCCGCTATTGGAAATCTCCTTTATTATTTCCGGATATTTTTCAGCAATCCAACCTAAGCAAAAGAATGTGGCTTTTTGATTGTTTTTCTCTAAAATATGAAAAATCCGTTCCATATTTTTATGGATCCGGATTTCATAATTGCCCCATTCATTGACAGTTTTGGTGGAATCATTATCTAAGATATGAAACCATTCTTCTATGTCAAAAGTAAGAATCTTCATAGACGTTTTGGAATTTGTTTAATAACTTTTGCCGGACGACCTGAGGCAATTGTCCAGGCCGGAATATCTTTAGTTACCAATGAGCCTGCACCAATTATCGCCCCCTCTCCAATGGTTACACCTGGCATTACTATTGTTTCCATCCCTATAAGGCAGCCTTTCTTTAAATGAATCTTTTTTCTATGGTAGGGGAGTTTGGAATAATCATCATCAACATAATAGTTGCTTAAATCTCTTTGGTGGCATAACAATAAACAACGGTTGGCTATATGTACATGGTCTTCAATTTCTATTAAGCCGGCATTGTTAAAGTCCATCCAGACTTCGTAACCAATAAAAGTATCTTCTCCTACCTGAGCGCCAATCCAGCGCCAGATAATCGGACGGATTTTTCGGTAATTCAATGGTGAAAGAATAACAGAGTACATACAATATTTTAGCAAAAGTGCATTTTTAATTCCCTTTAACGCTCTATATATTGCTTTAAAAAAGGAAATATCACCGTATTCTTCTTCCGAAAAGTTTAACCCAATAAATTTTAAGAATCGATAGGTTATGCTTGTTTTGGCCATGCTCTACATTTTTGCTAGAATGAATTGTTTTATTTTTCGCGATAGTTTCAACGGAATGGTGTAGAAAGGTATTTTTAAGTTGTTATCTCTCCAGGCAGCTACACATTCTTTATTGTGTGATATTATACTCTTAATACCACTTGAACTAATACCCCCTAAGCTAAATTTTACAATAAACTCATCAAGTAAGTTGATATTAATTTTATGGATATGCACGAACCGAAGAAATAGTTCATAATCCGCAGCAATTTTATAGTGAAGGCTATAAAGTCCATATTGCTCGAACAGTTCTCTTTTTGCATAAAAGCTTTGGTGCGATGGAAACCACCCAATTTTTAAAAGATTATCTCGAAAGTGGGGGCTTTTATTAATCCTTACAACATTCTCTCCATCATCGGAATAGATTTTACTATGCCCATATATGGCATCAATATCATTTGATTCGAAATGGTCTGCAATTTTCTCGATAGTCAAATCTTCATATAAGCAATCTCCGGAGTGTATCAAGCCAACAATGTCTCCACTGGCTAACTTTAGTCCCTTGTTTATGGCATCATATATTCCCTTATCAGGTTCGCTAATCCATTTAGAAATATGGTCGTCGTATTTTTCTATTATTTCTACTGTTTTATCATTTGATGCTCCATCAATAATGATATACTCAATATTTTTATAGGTCTGATTAATAACACTCTGAATTGTTGGTTCAAGAGTTGCTTGACTGTTAAAACAAATTGTAATAATTGATATTTTCAAGTTTTTTTGTATTGAAAGTTTCACTGTGACTTAAAGGTGTTTATCATCTTAATTATTTTCCCATAATTCTCTATATACCTTTATATATTCAGAAGCCATTTTATTCCAAGAAAATCTAGCGGCATTTTGAAGTCCTAATTCGATATGTTGGTTTCTAGTCTCATGATCCTCTAGTCGTTGAAAAGCTTTTCCTATTTCTTTAGTGTTTACATTGTTAAGTAATATTCCCGAATCTGAAAGAACTTCAGGCAAGGATGATTTGTTTGCAGCGATTACGGGGCAACCTGCACTTTGTGCTTCAATCACAGGAATTCCAAAACCCTCATACAATGAAGGGTATACTAGACAAAATGCCTTATTGTACAGGGTGTTTAATTCTTCATTGCTAATTAATTCTTTATGCGAGTAACGTTCTTCACCTAATGACTTTAATAATTCAAGTTCATGTTCTTCTAGTTGTCCTCCTCCCACAATAATTAGCTTTTTAGAAGTTTCTGTTTTTAAAGCTTCAACCACAACTTTAAAATTTTTGTAATCATTACGTTTTCCTACAAATAGAACAAACTCTTCAGTTTGGAGTCTATTTTCAAGCCTGTAAAACTCTTCAGATTTTCCATTATTAACAACGTATACTTTTGAAGAACTAATTTTAGGAAGATAATGCAATAAATCCTTTTTAGTATTCTGAGAAACACAGATTATGGCATCGGCATCAAATAAACTATTTTTCATTAAGTACCACTTTATGGTTTTTACAAAATAGTTCTGGTTAAATGTTTTGTCGATAAAGTCATGGAGTGTTACAACATTTAGTGCATTCGGATTATTACATGTTCTGTATATCGATGAATGGAAAATAAACTTATTACTGCACCTAAATTTAGCTTTAGTTATTTTATTGATTTTGGGGTTGATACTAAAACGGTGTTCAATTTTAGACTGCGGGAGTATCAAATGTTTTCGGAAAATGTTTTGGTTGCTCCATTCAATATATTTCAGAATGTATTTCTTGTCGATGTTAGTTAACAAGCCTGCCCAAACCGCGGAAACACCACCCGCTTTCTGAAGAGAGAAGGCTAAGTTGTCATATACAATTTTCATAGACTATATTAATTCTTATTATGCAGCTAACTTACTTTTTCCAGATTCATAATCCAATAAGAAAAATAGAAGCCAAAAAACAAATACTATTATTCCATCCCGAAGAATAACTTCTAGGTTGGCAAGAGTTATAAATGTGATTAAGAAAACATACTTTGGATAAGTTTCTATCCTTTTATTCTTTAGGACTGTTAAGAAAAGAAATGCCATTAACATTAATACTAAAAGTAATCCAAAAGCTCCTATCTCAACAATAAATGATAAATAAAAATTATGGGGAGAACTAGCTTTTGTTTTTATCGGTTCTAATTCTGATAGTTTTGCTCTTTGTAATGGGATAAGGTTATTTCCAGCACCTAGAAGAATAGAATTGTTTTTATAGATGTCAAATGTATGACTCCACCTATCATCCCGTCCGGAAGTTACATCTTCGGCTTGAAAACGATAGGTTAAAATGTCAAGTACATAGTAGTTCTTATTAAGGTAGGTTATGAATGCAATTAGAAAAAAAACTAATAAGATTGATTTGGGAGAGCATAAGGAATTAACCAAATATCTTCTATTATCTATGAATATTACAATAAGGAAACTTAAAATTGGACCTCTTGAAAGCGTTAACAAAATTGCAATTGCTGTTAGTAGTTTTATTCCATTTTTGATTAGTTCGTGGCTGTTATATAAATAAACTAATATTCCACTTAAAATTAAAAGGAAATAACCAGACCCGATTGATGAACCAATAGTTGATCCAATTCTATATATTCCTCCTTGATCTCTAAGTCTATGGGCAGTTTCAATATTAATAATACCAAGTGGGACTAATACTTGCTGAATGCAAATATAGGTAAAGTAGAATAGTAAAATGATTTTTAGTACTCTAATGTGTTCTGTCTTTATTGTAAAAGAGCAGAATAATAAACCATAAAAAAAGAAGTCGAGTGAAATTAGGAAATGTGAAAACCAATTATTGTTTTGATTTCCTAATCCAGATAAGAAAGAAAGAAAAACACCTATTGTAAGTAGGATTATAATAATTTTCCGAGTTTTGTCGAAACTTCCCTTAAGGATATTGAAAAAGATAATTGGAAAATAAATTACTTCAGTATAAAATAAATTATAATCTAGAATCTTAAAAGATAACATAGATTCAATACCCCAGGGAAAAGTCCATTGTAAAATAGGAGTTAATAGAATTAAAAAAATTAGAATACTGTTTAAGAGGATGGAGTTACGAACTTTCATATAAACTGTTACTCATTTTTATATTGATTCAATAGCTTCAATAAAGCTATTACATACATAAGACCAATCTTTTTGTTTTAAGTCAAAGGGATAATTGATTCTTTTCTTCTGTAGCGCATTTTCAATCTCAGAAATAAATGTGTCTGAATCAAAGGTAACAGGTATGTTAAGGTCTTTTAATTCTTCAGTATCGTGATATGAAACTATCGGTTTTTGAGCAGCAATGGCCTGATAATATTTAGCTGTTATTCCCCATGGATATCTTTCATACCAATATCGAGGATTTGGTACCATTATAACATCCGCATTTGTAATCCATTGAGGAACCGATGACCGTTCAATACCTTTAATGTGAATTATGTTATCTTGTTTTTTATATGATTCTTGAAAAGTGCGAGGTATTTCCAGTGGACAAACAATGATAAAATTTATAACTTTTGATTTTTTTGATGCAGCTAGGAGCATTTCCCAATCTATGGGTCTTGCTCCTACATACAAAACAGTATTGGGAATGTTTAATTGTTTGGGTTTTGGGTATTTATGTTTGAATTGTTTTATATCAACTCCATTTGAAATTATTTTATAGTTAACCAAAGCTTCAAAGTTGGTAAACTCCTTTTTATAAAGCTCGAGCCCATCTTTGTTTACCAGTAATACCAAATCGGCATTCTTGAGTAATTCAAGTTCTTGTTTTCGAAAACGTTTACCATAATCAAAAGCAATTAAAGGATCAGAGGGTCTGTAGATTATTTTAGAATTTGGAAATAATTTTTTAATTGAATTGTATAGTAATACCGAAGCAGTTGATTCGAATACAAAATATTCCGCATTTGAAAAATGCTGAGTTGCATATCTTCCTAAACCAGGAATGGTTATACGTTCAAAGAAGTTGAGAATACTTGCTGGGAAATACTTGAAATATCTTGGAGGAATTGGTAACCCTAATGATAAAACAGTTCCATTAAATAATGAATGGTCATTTATTTCATAAAAAACTCCACGTAATAATTTTACAATCTTTTTGTAGTTGAACGTATCAGTTTTTCTGAATAAGGTCCAGAACTGCCGAGGGAACGAAAAGAATACAGTATTATAGCCAACTTTTGCTGAATGTTCTGCAAATTTGTGAAACCCTCCCTGACGTTTGGCTTCCCAGTTGTGATAGGTAAGGAAAACAATTTTTTTGTTCATGCAAATTTGATTAGGCTGTAAGTGCTTTCATTATTTTATCAAGGAATATTAAGTCAGACTATTGTATAATTGTTCTGCTTTGTAATAAATAGGAATACTTTCTATTTCTTTTATAATCTCTTTTTTTAGCATTTCCTTCTTGTCTGAAGGTATACCATGCTTCTCTGTATTATCCTTTCCAAGATTTTTATTGTCTCTTTTTTTTATTTCTTGAAATGTTAGTTTTTTTATATTTCCATCCATAATTTGAGGGAAATCTAAACCATACTTGATATTAATTTTTTTGATTGCTCCCGGGTAATTATTAATTATCTCGGAAAATGTTATTATTAAAACTTTCTTTTTTACTTTGGATACGTAGCTGTAAAATGAGATATAATCTTTTATCAAGTTCTTAATATTACTATGATTTTGCATCAAAATAAAAGAAGCAATGGCATCTGAAGGTTTTCGAATAAGTATTACTATGGGGATGTTATATTTTAATCCAACTTTGATTTGGGCTACTGAATGATTGTGATGAGCTATTTTTATGATAGGTCTATTTTTTATACGAAAGGTGACCCTTAGGGCATTGACAAAGAATGAGTTTGCAGACCTGGGGAATCCTTCAGTAACAATATCAGTATCCTTTTGACATATTCGCTCATTATAGTTTCCGTTCAATTTAAGTAGGGTAAAATATATTTTTGGATTTGAGATTATGTGCCTTTTCAAACAAGATTTTACGTAAAAATATTTGGTCATGACTAAATGTGATATGTTATTGAAAAAAGATAGGTTGCTTATGCGGTAAGGTATAATTGTATTTTAGTTATCAGTTATAAACTTAAACTTTTTTCCAAAATTATCCCATGTATTGATTGATAGATATCTTCTAAGACTACAAAGATCAAAATTGGGATTTTTTAGCTTCAATTTTAAATCACCAAAAGAGTTAAAAGTCGTAACAATACCTTCGTCTTCTAAGTCTACAAATGCTCCTGTATTGGGACCAAAAATTGGTTTCATTGCAGCAAGGCTATAGGTTAAAGCACCAGAGGAAAGGATACTTTCTTTATTATATGTAAATAAAATGTATTTTGTTTTGGATAAAAATGCATTAATCTCAGAGTCATCGTGATATCTATTAATGAACTTAATACTATTTAACTTATCCACGTATTCATTGATTTTTCGGGCATATTTAACATCATTACATTTACCACAAATTGTGATCCTAAAACTAGACAATAAATCATCCGTTGAGCAATATTCTAAGAATTCAGCAATTTTCTTTCTCGGACTAACTTCTCCCCACATAAGAATGTCATACAATTCTTCTTTGGATTGTGGAATTATTTGATTAGGATAGATAGGGTGAGGAATGAAATATGCATTTTTATAATAGTTTTCTTTTGCATATCGTACTCCTTCTTTACAATGTGTAATTATAGTTCTCGTAAAAAATGCGGTAATATTTGTGGAAAGAGTGGAATATCTGCTCTTTTTAGAATGATGTGTTTTATTATGCAGAATCCAAATTATATGTTTATTTAATACTCTTCCGTACAACAATAAAAACAGGTATATTAGAAGTTGTAGCTTTCCGTACTTTTTGAAAACTATCGACTCAGGCCAGTTTATTATCCATATTTTAGCTTTTCTGTTTTTCAATAATCCTAGTATTCCTCTACCCTTTTTCTCAGAAATATTGTAACCAGCTATTTTAAGGGATTCTTTAAGTAAAACAATATATGGATTCTTATTTGCATTTTTTATCTCGGAGTTTTTATTAATATTCGGGTGGATATAAATATTTTGCATTTTCCAATAGGTCTTAATTCTGGTTTTATAAAAAGAAAGAATTAGAATATAAGAATAAAACTTAAAGCTCGGTGATGATTTTTACTATTTGCATTAAAATTCTTCTTATTAATTTAATGAAATCAATCATCCAATATTTGATTATTCTTGCTATATTTTTTATAAAATAGTTTTTATCCGTTTCATATTCAAGTAGCTTAATTTCATTTTTTAGAAGAAAATAAATTAGGGAGTTGATATTTTTGTTTTCACAAATTTGCCAACTATAAATCTTTGATTTTTCTATCTCACCAGTATTGTTTTTCCAAGGTTCAAGGGTCGTTATAAAATTTTTAGTATCTGAATTATTGAAAGAAGAAAGCATTTTTGTGGTGTATTTGATTTCAATAAACTCACATACCTTTTTTAATGTGAAATGAGGATTCTCTAACAAATCTTCGTATTTGATAGAAATAAAATTTTTAGGCTTGGCGCCTTTATAATGTTGCATCACCTTAATATTCGATGAATACATTTTTTTAAATTTTAAAGGAGATTTTGTTCCAAAATCCACTTTCAGGTGAGATTGAAAAACTGCTCTAGGATCTCGAGTGATATTTATAATTTTCGCATTAGGAAATATTTCTAGGATCTGTTCTATATGCCTGAAATGGCTTGGTGTTTTTTCTCCATATCTGTTAATTCCTTTTAATCTTGCAGGATAAGAAGCTAAGTATTCGAAGAACTCGGCATATCCTTTTATTTCTCTTGAATATTCGCTTATTTTTTCCCATTCTGAATTTGTATATGGGAAATAGGAAAGAAATCGATTACTTCTCAGATTCAGATATTTCTTAATTACTTCTGATTCAGGTGTGTTACGATATTTTTTCTGATTAATAAAACGGAAGAAATGTGTTTCAGTTCCAAAATAAATTTGTCCAGAAGCATTAATTAATTGAGTAAGTAATGTGGTGCCTGATCTTGACACACCGACTATGAAAGTTGGTTCTTGTCTCATATTTACTAATTAAAAGATCTATTCTAAAATTACAATACTTATTTATCCCATATGGTTGGTATGGTTAAAATTCCAGTTTTCAATTTTACGATTATTACTTTAGCAATGTTTTCGCCCAAAATGGTAATAGCAGTTGCGAAAGCGGCACCAATTGCACCAAAATATTTAATAAGCAAGTAATTAGATATTAAATTAACGCAAACAAAGGATAACGAAATATAACCTTGAATTTTCTCAAAGCCACACATAATAAGTATCAAACCTGTACAACCAGTAGAGATGTTGAAGAACTGTCCAATACTAAGGACTAATAGGATTATATATGCCTCAGTGAATTCATCACCCCATAAGCTTAAAAATATTTTCCCACTAAAAAGAAAGAGTAATAGAAATCCAAATGCAGTTAAGATTAATCCCCCAGTAACTCTTTGTACCATTTTTCTCATCTCAGTAATCTTTCTCTTAGCAAAGAGCGAAGCTAGTTTGGGTGCAATCGCCGCATTTGATACTTGCAGTATAAAGCTCGTCAATAATGCAATTCGTGCAGCAACGCTAAATAATCCAACTTCTTTTGAACTTTCAAGCCATCCCAGTAATATAATACTGGCATTTGATGCAATTACTGCTGTTGCAGATACCAGTAGAAGAGGGGTGCCAGTTTTTAGCATTGGCTGCAGATTCCATACCTTTGCGCCTTGAAAAGAAAAAAGTTTTCTCCAATAAAAAAAAATTGTAGTTGTAACAATGATTCGGCCAGTAGCATACAATATCGCAACTCTTACAACATCAATATCACTCTTTGAAATATGTAAAATAATTAGGCAAAAACCAAGCACCCACGTGCTTAAAGTTTCATTTACTAATGCACTTTGCCATATTTTTCGAAAACCTTTTAACCCTGCCGCAAAAATGCGAGAGTAAGTTTGTGGTACAATCATAACTAAGGCAATCATAAGAGGGGTTTTCAGTTCCGGCTCATGAAAAATATTTTCTACCAACCAGGGCGTTGCAAATAATCCCCCAAGTGAAACCGTAATTGCTAGTAGACCATTAAATACCGATGAGGTAAAAATGTTATCCGCGATTTTTTGCCAATTTTTGTTTTCGTAAGCTATGGCAATATGTTTAATTAAAACATTGTCGAAACCAAACATTGTAAAGACTAGTAGCAAACTAACAATTCGATTTGACAAGTTAATAATACCCAAACCATCAGCACCAAGGGTACGCCCCAAAAATATGCTAACCCCCAGGCCAATGGCCATGCCAGCCACTTTTACCACGGTAGAAGCAGAGGATTTTCTCACCACCTCCAGGGTATGGATATCAAGTTTACCCAGTGAAATAGAAACAAAGTTTTTAATGCAAAGCATTATTTCACGGGGTAAATTAAGGTATTTATTAAGGGTGGTTTTTATTTTCATAGTTTATCCTCACCTGAGGAGATAAGGCTGCTTTGGTTGTTTCTTTATAAATGATCTCGTTTGCATAGTTGTTAAGGCTGCCGCGTCGCTCATTCTTCACTCCTCGCAGACTCTTGCAATTAAATTTGTTTTATATACGGATTTTCTTTTTCCAAAACTTTATTTGGTGCAACGATTCCACGAGGGATCCCGAGATTCGGGAGACCGAAGTGGTCTCATGTTACATAGCAGGGCTTGCCAAAAAGATTATGTCTTTTCTCCCCCCGCTTGCGCCGATTTGTAATTGCTGTGTCATTCGAAAGAATGAATTTTTTTAGCGATTAACTGAAGTACACCTTGCAAATGTGCGCCAGCTGGGCTAGAAGCGGTCTCATGCCCAACGGGAGGACCTGCCTATACTATTGTGTCTTATTATGCACTTTTTCTTCTCCTGCCGTTGCGGCAGCACTTCCTGTTACCGGGGTACCCCATCCTGCCAGGGGGTGAGGCGTTCTGCCGGGGGGTGTTGGCTTTCCTGTCGCCGGGGCAGGGCTTCCTGCCGGTAGTTTTATCCTTCCTGCCCGGCAGGAAAGCTTGCCGGAGTGGCAGGAAGGGTAAAAGGGTAGCAGGACGGCTCCCGTAATGACAGGAGCCGCCTGCTATGGGCTATTCGTTTGTATCAGTGTTCATATTCGTATCGTCGGTACCGCTTTTTCGTTTTCTGCGTGTCCAGTACGAAAGGGTATACCCTTTGTAACGGGTTTTATCGTTCCAAAAAAGAAACTTTCCCGCCTCGCGGATTTCATCTGATAGTTCTTTTAAGTGGGTGTAGGCCTTATCGCGCAGTACCTTTGATTGGTTCTGTATGGCTTTATCGCCATTGGCCTCGGCCAGCAGTGTTGCCTTGTTGTCCGATTCGCTTTCGGCCGTATCGAGCAAACTCAAATCGAAGCCCATTGCTGTTAATGGTTCCGGGTTTTCTTTCCCCAATACACTCAGGTCGCTTAAATCCTGTATCAGGTCGTCGTTTCCTTCGCCTTCGGCAATGGCCCTTACCCGGCTCAATAGTGCAGGGTCTTTGCGGTAGGCATACCGTAAGGTGCGCAAAAGCTCATCCCTAAGCTCAAAGGCTGCCGGGGCTTCTTCTGTCCAGCGTTTCTGAGCTTCCTGTTGCGAGTTGTAGTCTTTGTTCCAAACACTCTGGGCATAACGTGCCGCCCCGGTTCGTACGGGCAGGTCGTCGAGCATTTCACGGGTAAGCCCCAGTGTTTTTAACTTCGAAAAGTCGTCGAGCGCCCAATGGTACAAATTCTCACTACTTTGCAGGTAGTTGTCCATGGGAAGGTTAGGAACTAAGGTTTCTTCGTCGGGAATTGCCATAATGGTTTCCTCTTTGGCTAAATAATCGTCTTGATTTGCCATAATTTGTTACTTTTAACTTGTTATTAATGATGTTTCCTAATGGAAACGTTATTTAACTCTACCGGTGGGTTGATTCAGAACTCACCGGTTTTTTTATTTTAGCTAAATTCTTTCTCAAAGAAGCCGATTGTTACGGGGTAAGAATTTCTTTATTTCCGAAGATCAGCGTTTGCTTTGAATTAACAAGAAAAAGTTACAAAACTATGGCATTTTAATTCTAATATGAAATTATGTTAGAGAACAGGATTGGCCTGTTTTTTTCAAAAAGTCTCTTATAAATTAATAGAAATAGCAGTTTCAAAAGTTATGGACTCACTCTGCTGGTGTGCGCTTCCATCGTGTTCCCCCCGCTCGCGCCGTTTTAGAATCGGTGTGTCATTCGAAAGAATGAATTTTTTTAGCGATTGACTGAAGCACACATAACAAATGTGCGCCAGCTGGCGTACGGTTCCGCGAGCCCCCAAAAGGCTTTATGGAAAGTATTTGTATATATCTGATCGATGATCGAAGGCGGCCAAAATGATTTTTTGTTTTTCTATACAGATTCCGATGCGATAATTACCCATTCTGATCCGTTAAAAAGATTTGTGTCCTTTAAGCTTTTTTAGATGGTGAATTTCCGAGAGCTCATTTGCCTTTACTATTTCCTGAATGACGGTATATAACTTTGATCTTATCTTTTTATCGTTGATTCTGTCAAGCTGTTTTCGAAATTTGTTTGTGATTTCGATCTGCATCTCAAGAATCTTTGAGTGATCGAATGAAATCTTGTTTTTCTTCTTCTGCTAACATGCCAGACTCCAGACCTTCTTCGATGGAATATGAAATTCCAAGCTCCTCTGCATCGGCATTTGATATTTTGTGTGCGGAAAAGTTCAACTTTTTAGCCAGTTCGAGAATCAATTTTGCACTGGAAGGCGAATCTCCTCTTAATATGATTGTTTCCATTTTCTTCATTTTTACAAATATACTACTTTTCTAATTTGCCTTTATTCCCCCGCTCGCGCCGATTTGTTATCGGTGTGCCATTCTGCACTATTTTTCAGTCTTTTGGTTAAGGTACGGATTACAAATCCGCACCAGCAGAGAATCATGAGTCTATTTTTGTGTTCCGGTACTTTCTACCGGAACTTTTGCTTCCTGTATTTTTGTTTCCTCTTTTTTCTTTTTCCCAAAACGAAAGATGGGTTTATAAATGTGCTTGCCATCTTGTAAAACGCCGTAGTTAGAGTGGTACCAGGCGCGTTCGTGCAGGTAGTAAAGGGCAATTTTTATCAATACGTCGGCAGCACCAATGGCCATACCAAAATCGAGATCGCCGGTAACCATCCAGCCAATAATAAAGGTGGTTAAGGAGGCGATAATTCGCCAGGTAATAGCTTTAGCCAGGTGTCTTCTTGGTAATACTGACATGGTAAAAAGTTCAGTTATTTAATAAATTTTATCCTTTGCTCAGGTGACGAGGCTGCCACGTCAGCTCATTCTTCGCCTCCTCGCAGACTCGTGCATTCAATGATGTTTTGAAATGCGAATATTCTTATTTCAATTCTTTATTCATGGTACGGTTCCGCGAGCCGCAGGCGTGGCGGTCTCATGCCCATCTGGGGGATAAACTACAGAATGTTGCTCGGATCAAATTTAATTTCCGGTATAATTTTCTTGAGCATTTCGCGTATGGTTTCATCCATATCGGGCCGGGTATTGTCTACCTCGATAAACGGATTATTGGGTATTTCAAAAGGCGAAGAAATTCCCGTAAAATTTTTGATTTCTCCGGCCCGTGCTTTTTTGTACAGTCCTTTGGGGTCGCGTTGTTCGCAAACCTCCAGCGGAGTATTTACAAACACTTCCAGAAAGTCGTCTTCGCCAATAATTTCACGGGCCAGTTCGCGCATTTCGTTCGTCGGACTAATAAAAGCACAAATAAGAATAATGCCACAATTCATAAACAGTTTGCTAACCTCTGCAATCCGCCGGATATTTTCGAGGCGGTCTTCTTCGGTAAATTTCAGGTTTTTGTTAATGCCGGAGCGTACGTTATCGCCATCCAAAATCTGGCAAAAGTAGTTCAGTTCAAAAAGACGTTTTTCGAGCTGGCTGGCCAGGGTCGTTTTGCCGGACCCGGAAAGCCCGGTAAACCAAATTACCTTGCCTTGTTGTTTAAGGTAGATTTCTTTGGCGTTTCTGTCTTTAATCTTGTCAAAGGTTGTGTAGATGTTGTTATTCATTTTACTAAATGTTTTTTGTCGGTCTTTTATCCTGTGAAATCAAGTGAAAAGGTTTTTATTTTCACCCGACAAGTAAGATTTGAGCAATATGGATTATTCATCAGTTGAATCTTCTGAAATCCACTTTGCAAGTCTTTTTCCCAAATACATCTTGCCGTAATGTGTTTTTTACCCTGTGGAATAATGCTTTGCATTAAAATCCCAGATTTTATTCCACAGGGTAAATACTTTTCTCGTTTTGTAGCATCTTGCTGATTTAAGCATCCTTCAAAATATATTAGTTTGAAAGGTCTTCTGTGTTTTGTCGAAGTAACTTCTCCCGCTCGCGCCGATTTGTAATCGGTGTGTCATGACTGCACTATTTTTCAGTCATTTGGCTAAGGTACGGATTGCAAATTCGCACCAACGGAGGCAGCCCGCCTCAACCGCCTACATGAAAATGCGTTAAGAAATTTGAAAAACGTAACGTTAAAAAAGAAAAGCTGTTTGACACTGACCGAGAGAAACGAGTGTCAGTGGAGTTCTTTTCTTTTAGTGGAGTTTATTAAATTTTAGCAATTTTCATGTCAGCGGCGGCATTTTTTTCCTCCTTTTTTTTTGCTGTAGAAAAAAAGGAGGTCGCAGCGAAGCGAGAATAAAACAACCAGCCTGCAACTGCATATGTATAGATATTAATTTAACTACTCTAAAATTTTGCTCCCTTCGCTGGCGCAGATTTGCAAGCTCCCGATTAAAATGCGGGACAGTTTGTGCCATTGTTGTCAGCCCCGCTCGCGCCGATTTGTAATCGGTGTGTCATTCTGCACTATTTTTCAGTCTTTTGGCTAAGGTACGGATTACCAATCCGCACCAACGGACGGGGGAATGCCTTTCGGTATACTTCTTTATAGTTTAAATCGTTTGTGAGTGTAGTTTTTGCTTTGTTTCCAAATGTCCGATAACAGCCCGGTGTGTTTATGTAAGAGGTTTAAGCCTTGTATTACTTCTTCGGTAACAAAGGGGTACTCGTGGGTAACAATGTTCCTGGTTTCGCGAAGTAACAACCAATCATCGGCACTGTTTATTATTTCTAATTCTTCGAGTTTGTTCAGCAGGTCGATAAAGGGAATTCCTTTTACATTTTCGCCAAGGTTAAGCAGTAAAGCAGGGAATAATCGACTGCCCATACTGTCTTGTAATTTTGAAAATCGAAAAATCAGTTGGTCGAAAAAACTTAACTCCTCGGGTTGTAGCTGTAAATAGGTCGCTTTACTCAGGGGAAAGTGCTTTTTCAATTTTTCTTCTGCAAAAAGCATCCTTTCACTATGAATGGTGCATAGTTGCAGGGCTTCTTGTAATTTGTCCTTATTATCGCCAGGTGCTGTCATTTTCTTTTTGAGCTATTGCGGTGGAATCAAATTTCAATTTTATGACGGGTAAGGGAGTGGTAAAAATTTTTCTTTTGGCGCGTATGCGCATTGTCGAAAACCACATCAATTTTTTGCTCGCCAATTTTTGCTTTTAGTTCAGCAAGGAAATGGATTTTTCTTTCAAGAGTTAATAGGCTTTCGTCTTTATTTTTTATGAATAAGTCGATGTCGCCACCTTTTTTACTGTCGTCGGTTCTGGAGCCAAATAATGAAACAGCGGTGTTTGGTCCAAAATATTTTTTGGCCAGGCTTTTAATGCTTGTTATTTGAAATTGGCTTAAACGCATATTCAAAAGTAGGAAAAAAACAATAAAGTTGGTTTTGTTTTTCCCCCGCTGGCGCCGATTTGTAATCGGTGTGTCATTCTGCACTATTTTTCAGTCTTTTGGCTAAGGTAGGGATTACAAATTGGCACCTACGGAGTAAATTGATAAACTGTTAAATTGTTAAACTGCTAAATTGCTTGTTTGTTTTTTATCCACGAATTACACGAATTATTGTATAGGTTCCGGATAGCACGAATCGTCCTCCTTTTTTAAAGGAGGTGGCGGTTGTTAAACCGACGGAGGATTAGGTGCTGATAGCTGCATTACCTCCGCTCGCGCCGATTTGTAATCGCTGTGTCATTGCACTATTTTTCAGTCTTTGGGCTAAGGTAGGGATTACAAATTCGCACCTACGGTGACAAGTTGTGCCATTGTTGATCGAATGCCCGACTCGCTTACTTTACAATAAAATACGGGTTTAAGAGGTTTTCCTTGTTGTATTGCAGTTCTCCGCTAAGGTCGGTTAACCACAGTTTTTTACCCGCGGCATTTGCAATGGCGTGGCCGGCGGCGGTGTCCCATTCCATGGTGGGGCCAAAACGCGGGTATTCGTTGGCTACACCTTCTGCTACCATACATATCTTTAGGGAACTTCCCTTTGATACAATTTCGATGTGCGAATGCGCTTTTTTTAATTGCTTAATATAGGCTTCGGTTTCTGCGCTCATATGCGAGCGGCTGCCTACAATCTTAAAGGTAGCTGTTGCAGACGGAGCGGGCAGCTTTTGGCCTTTATTTTTTAAGGTTTCCAAGCGGCATGCCTGATCAGCTTGCTCCATTTTCCAGGCACCTTCTTCTTCCGATCCAAAATAGAGTGTCCGGCTTACCGGAACGTAGATAATACCCATTACGGGTTTGCCTTTTGTAACAAGTGCAATGTTCACGGTAAACTCCCCGTTTTTTTTGATAAACTCTTTGGTCCCGTCCAGCGGGTCGATGAGCCAGAAGGTCTCCCAGCTTTTTCGTTCGGCATAGTCAATGGTTTTTCCCTCTTCGCTAAGAATGGGGATGCCGGTATTGATTAAAGCGGCTTCAATTACTTTATGACTGGCTTTGTCGGCAATGGTCAGTGGCGAGTTATCGGCCTTTTTTTCTACAGAGAAGTCGGAATTCGGATCGTTGTAGATTTTAATGATTTCTTCGCCGGCTTGTATGGCGGCTTTTAGTGCGGTGTTAATAATGGTCATGGTGTTTTTTGTAGTCATTGTTTTTAATGATGCTGGATGCTGGATTTTTCAGAAAGTCTCTTGAAAATTATAAGCAATAGCAGTTTTAAAATCCCCCGCTGACGCCGATTTGTAATCGGTGTGTCATTAGTCACTATTTTTCAGTCATTTGGCTAAGGTACGGATTACAAATTGGCACCTACGGAGTAAATTGATAAACTGTTAAATTGTTAAACTGCTAAATTGCTTGTTTGTTTTT
>NZ_CAJXYQ010000028.1 GCF_913063105.1 uncultured Draconibacterium sp.
ACGTTTGGACGGTTGAAAAGAATTCCTGGGAAAAAGGACAAACTTATGCATACCGCGATAGAAAAGCGAAAAAAAGAACATTCCGTGCATTGTGGATTCAGCGTATTAATGCTGCAACCCGTTTGGAAGGAATGTCGTATTCACAATTCATGGGATTGTTGAAAAAGAACGAAATTGAAATAAACAGGAAAGTTTTAGCCGATTTGGCTATGAACCAACCTGAAGCGTTCAAAGCAATCGTAGAAAAAGTAAAATAAAGACTTTATTATTGAGGTGAAATACATTTAAGCCCTGACGGTTTCGTCAGGGCTTTTTTTTGTATGGTACCGGCCAATCCTAAACAAATTCCTACATTTTCGTTTGTGCAAGCTCAAAAAGAAGTTTTACCTCGGGATCTAATTGTATGCTTTTTATCGGGGAAGTAGTTTTTACCTGAACCCGAATATTTGAATTCATACCATCAAAATTTGTGTATTTAAGTTCTGAACTGCCATCTTCATATGTAATCAAAACTTCAAGGGGAAAAGTAAATAACTGATTAGTATTCTGATTAATGGAAATATGTTGTTCCAGCATGTAATTATCCTGTTTTGTTTCTCCCCAGGTATAATTTAAAACCGGATGTCCGGCCTGCCACAGCCACTGTGTAAAAAAGTAATCGAGTTTCTTGCCCGAAACCGCTTCTATTACCTTTTGAAAATCAGTTGTTAATGCAGTTGAATTTTTATAATCATGATAATATTTCTGTAATCCTTTAAAGAATATGTCATCGCCAAGTTTAGCGCGTAACATGTGTAAAAACCAACTGGCTTTCTGATAAGAATTTGTATTTAATAAACGAATGTAATCAGTTACAGTGGTGTCAATAATGGGAGCCAGATTTTGTTTTGAATAGGCTATTATTCGTTCGCGGTCGTCTTTTAAACGCTCATTAAATAAATCATTACCATAAAAATGTTGCATGTAAACATGTGTAAGGTAAGTGGCAAAACCTTCGCTTAACCATACGTGGTGCCAGCTTTGTTCAGTTACCGAGTTGCCAAACCATTGGTGGGCCACTTCGTGGGCAAATAAACGCTCCTGGCTCTGGTTGCTGGTAGCTGTTCGTTCGTGGTAAAATATACAACTGGCATTTTCCATCCCTCCGTAGCGTGTTTTCGATTGCACGTGCGCAAGTTTTTCGTATGAATAAGGGCCAATTAGCGCTGAAAAATACGCCAGTGCTTTTGTGCCGTATTTATAATTGTTAAAACCGGTTTCTTTATCGTGTCTAAAAATCCAGGAGCTTATCGGCACTCCCTGGTAGTTTTCGTTGTTGCCTACCAGAAAATCAGCAACACCAATCACCATCAATTTTGTTGATATGGGCACATCTTCTCTCCAGTGAGTAAATTCAATGTTGTTGGGTAATTGTTTCTTTTCAACGCGCTTTCCATTTGAAACAACCTCGTAATGTTGGGGGGCATAAATCAAAAATTCAAGTGTTGCTTTGTCCGATGGATGATCGACTGTTGGTAACCAATGTTTTGCCCGATCGGGCCAGTTGTCGCCAAAAAAAGTGCGTTGGCCGTGCTTGTTTTTCGAAATAACCAAACCATCAGCGGGTATACCGGTGTAGCAGATTTTAAAACACACCGTATCGCCCGAGCCTATACTTTCAGGCACTTCCACTTGTAAGTTATTGTTTTCATGCAAGAAAACAAGGGCTTGCTCATCGGAGCTTACCGAGTTAACAATCATGCCGATTCCCGAGTCATCCATTCCAATAAAATCAAGCTGAATAGTGTCTGCAGGTTTTAAAAGCCTTATAAAAACACTGGTTTCTCCTCGTATTTGCTTGCTTGAATCGTTTAAATGTAGTTCAAACGTATAATGCAATACATCGATGCTGGTAAAGCGTTCAGTATGCAATTGTGCAAAACAGAATTTTGAAAGGAGAAGAAGAAACGTAAAAAGCAGTGTTTTATGCATTGTGCTAATTTTTTGCAGAACTTTTAATTAGTGCATAAACAGCAAAAGATGCCAGCCAATGGGCTCCTGCGTATTCGCCTGAATCCATTTTTTCAAAACTGTAGTTAAAATGTGCATCAGCCAGATCTATTAGTTTCTGATTTTTCAGGGCGTATCCCATTTCATACAAACACCATGCTCTACTAAAATTCAATCCATCAAGATGGGCCAGTTTGCCATCACTTCTGTCCGTTACTTCGGCTATTTCAATGTATTTTGCAGGATGTTTCTCTATTCCGCGTAGAAAAGTTCTTAACCATTTTTCGAACTCCTTTTGAGGTAAAACCTTTAACATTACAGATGCTTCCTGAAGGCAGGGCGATAAAAAATCGAATCCACCCGGTTCCCATGTAAGCGGACAATCGCAATCGTTTTGGTAATATTCAAGGGCTTTGGCCTCTATCTTTTCCGCCAGGTGGGTGTCGTACTTTTTTGCCCAATCGTAGGCAAACGACATTCCGAAAGCGATATTACTGTGTTCTCCAATTCGAATGGGGTAAATTAATTTGTCTAAAAATTCGTTGAATTTACCTGAAAGCAATTCGGTAAGCGGATTCAGATTAGATTGTAGTTCACTCGCAACGGGATGGTTCCATGTGCGCAATGCTTCATCCAGTTTTAGCAACCATGCCCAGCCATAGGTACGTTCGTAGGTTTTGTTGTGTTCATCATCAAAGTATGCCACCTCTTTTAGGATATTTTCAGCAGTAATATTTTTCTTTAGCTTTTCAATAATCTCATTACTGTGTTCAAAATCAGGAAAGCAGGTCAGTATTTTTACCAGGGTCCAGTGTCCGTGAACCGACGAGTGCCAGTCGAAACAACCGTAAAAGGCAGGATGCAACTGGCGGGGAGGAGCGAGGTAACTGTCGTTACCCAATACCTGATTCAGCTTGTTCGGATACTCCTGATCTATACATTCGTAGGCAAAATGATACAGATAATCGGCTTGGGTTAAAGTAAACTCTATTTTTGATGTTTGAGCCGATAGAAGGTTTACCAATAGAATAAAAGAAAGAATAAGTTTTATCTTCATTTCGCGCATTTTATTGTGAAAATAAAACTTATTCATGAACCGGGAAATCATTTCCGGTTTTTATCGTTAAGGCCAATACTCATTCGGTTAAAAGGCTTGGCTTTTTGAAGAGTTGCATTAACTATTTTACACGTTTCATTTTTTCCGGGTGAAAAGAGCGACAATTGCCGAGGTTACAATACCCATGGCGGGTGCAAAAATTACACTTTGTACAATGTAGCTTTTCATGTTGAAATAACTTTCGGCTGCAGCTTGTGTCATTTTTCCGGTTTCAACGGTGTATGCAATCATTGTTGAAAAATAATCAGGAGTAATAATTGCTGAGGTAATGTATTGCGACAAGGGCGTCAGAAGAGTTACTCCAACAGTTATAATCAATCCGCTGAAAAATCCTTGTTTCCAGGTCATCCGGCCTTGGTACGAATTTTTTCTTTTATCAAGCAAGGCTACAACGTAAACTGCAATTGCAAGTATTGCAAAGAAATTGGTAACAATGGCATGTTTTTCAATATTCTCGTCGTGTAAACCGGCCATTCGTTCGCCCAGCATCCATAAAAGTTGAATTACAATAAACAAAATGGCCCACTTAATTTCAATTGCTATTTTTTTCATTTTTATAAAGTTTAGTTTCAATAGGATATAATAATCAGATTTCGAATATTGTTCACTAAAAGTGCATTACTTCGATTGTTTTTTTTCCTGAAGAATGGATTTTACCATTTTCCCAAAATCCTTAGCTCGCTGGCGTTTTTCGTAGACTGTACTGCTAAAGTGAGCTTGTTCGCGTTTTAGTTTCAGGTAATTCTGGTAGCTATCTTCACTTAATTCGCCACTTTCAACTGCGCTTATAATGGCGCAACCTGTTTCATTCATATGACTGCAATCGTTAAACTTACATTGGGTAGCCAGTTCTGCAATATTGTCAAAGGTGTTTTCCAATGCGTTTGACAAATGGGTGATTCCCAATTCACGCATTCCGGGCGTGTCAATTACAATGCTATTGTTTTTCAATACAAATAATTCGCGATGACTGGTGGTGTGCCGGCCTTTACTGGTGCTTTCACTTATTTTTTTAACCTCTTGTTGCTGTACGCCAAGTAAATGGTTGATAATGGTTGATTTACCTACACCCGATGATCCCAAAAAACAATAGGTTTTATAAGGTTCCAATACTTGCTCTAAGCTGTCGAGTCCTTTTTTAGATTGATTACTTAATGAAATAACGGTGCAGGAACTTTGGCGTGTCGCTATTTCTTGCAGCATTTGTTTTAATACTATTTCGTCGGCCAAATCGGTTTTAGAAATGATAATAATCGGTTTTATCTTTCCGGCAAAACATACGGAAAGGTACCGTTCCAACCGGTTTAAATTAAAATCGTGCCCAACAGCTTGCACGATAAATGCAACATCAACGTTAGCAGCAATCAGTTGTACCTCGGCATGTTTCCCAACAGCTTGCCGTTGCAATACCGAAAAGCGCGGCAACACTTCCAGAATAATCGCACTTGATTCGTCCATTTTTGTAAACCGAACCCAGTCGCCAACAGCCGGAAAATCGGCAGAGGAGTTTGCCGTAAACCTAATATTCCCGGTTATTTCAGCAGAATAAATCGTGTCATTGTTTCTGATGTTGTAACGTTCTTTATGCTCTGCAATAACTCGGGCAAGCTCCGCTTGTTCTATTTGATTGTCAGTTATATATTCAATTAATTCTTGTGGTAACTCTTGTTTGTTCATCGTAGTTTTTTTAGGTGTGTTTTATACTTTTCGAAGTTTCCATTTTCCTTTTCGAAATAGAAAAAGAGCAGTGAGTGCCAAAAACGACTCTGCCAAAACAATGGCCAGACTCGCACCGGTTAGCCCCATATTTAGAACAATAGCAAGCAGGTAGGCGAGTGGAATCTCAAACAGCCAGAAACTAAGAAAATTGATTTTGGTGGGTGTAATGGTGTCGCCACTGCCATTGAAGCCCTGCATAAGTACCATGCCAAGTGCGTAAAACAAAAAACCAAAGCTAATAATGCGCAAGGCCATTGTTCCATTTGCTACTACTTCCGTTTCATCGATAAATAGTTTCATCCAGAAATCAGGGAAAATGGCAAGCAGAATCCCAACCACGCCCATAAATATCATGTTTACATACCCCGTAATCCACACTGACCGTTCGGCCCGTTCCGGATGGTTTGCCCCCAGGTTTTGCCCAACAAGCGTTGAGGCAGCATTGCTAAGTCCCCAGGCCGGCAGCAAGGCAAAAATTATTATCCGTATTGCAATGGTATAGCCGGCAAGTGCTTCAGGTCCTGAAACTGCAATAATTCGCACCAGCAGCACCCAGCTCGATGTGGCAATCAGGTTTTGTAAAATTCCACCTCCTGATATTTTTACCAGGTTTTGCATTACTTTAATCCTGATTTTCAAGCTATTCCAATAAAGCCTGATACGATGATGCCCTTTAAAAAGGACATAAAACTGGTACAAAACTGCCAGCCCTCGGCCGATTGAGGTGGCGATAGCTGCACCTGCCAAACCTAATTCGGGGAAAGGGCCATAGCCAAATATTAGCAGCGGATCGAGAATTATATTGATGATATTGGCCAGCCACATTACCCTCATAGATATCGCCGCATCGCCAGAACTACGAAAAACGGCGTTTATAATAAACAGCTGCATAATAACCACATTGCTTCCGAACATTATGGCAGGGTAGAGGTATCCCTGCTCAGCCATTAAAGCCGTTGCACCCATCAGTTCTAAGAACTTTTTTGCAAAAAGTGCTCCGGGTATGGCAATACAAATTGAAAAAAACAGTCCCACCAGCATGGCCTGGAAAGCTACCACTCCGGCTTGTTTTTTATTTTTTTCGCCAATTCTTCTTGAAACTAGCGCAGTTGTGGCTACACTCAGGCCCATTCCAATGGCATAAACGATGGTCATGGCCGATTCGGTTATACCAACGGTTGCAACCGCATCGGCGCCCAGTTTCGATACAAAAAAGATATCAACAACAGCAAATACCGATTCCATAATCATTTCCAGTACCATCGGAACAGCTAAAATAAAAATAGCTTTGCCAAGGCTGGCTTCGGTAAAATCCCGCTCGGTGCCTCCAATTGCTTCTTTTACATCAATCCAGAGTTCTAATAAGTCAAGGTCTTTTAATTTTTTTAAAGACAACACATTTGTTCTTTTGCGTAACATTGTAAAATATGGAAAATAAGTGAATAAACGATAAAATAAACTCTACCTGGCCAACCTTAGAACGGTCGGCAATTTGTGACGGTATTATAATTTGAGCTATTCATTTTCGTTTCTCCTTTGCTATTGAGACACAAAGGTATGGAAATTTATTTTTATTCAACAAATCATTTTTTAATAATCTTTTCTTTTAATTTTTAAATGAACACTTCGTTTAACCAAGTGTTAAATAGCTGATAAATAATATGGCATGAATCTAAAACTTGGCTTTATCCTACTTCTAATTCTTTTTATTTCGTGTGCCGATAAACAGGGATTTCCTTTAAAAAAGTCGCAACGGTTTACTACTGATAATACATCTGTAAAATTCGAAAACATCCCAGACAGCGCAGGTTTTAGCGAGCTGTTTACTTTTGTAACCTCGTATAAAACAGTGGATAAAGGTTTTAGTCTGGCCGAATTTGAAAATGAATATCAACGTTTTGGTCTCAACGGAAATGTGGATTTAACTGATTCATTAATTAGCGCATGCTGGATAGAAATGAACGGATTGTTACTGGAACTAACAGGCAAAGAAATTTATGCGCAGGCGCTGGAACAAGTTTCTGAAATCAATTCAGGAGCCGAAAAGATACAACCCTTTGTGTTTACTAAAAACGTCGATCATATTTATGTTAATCTTTTTAAACCTGCAGAAATGGGCTATTCGCATACTCTGGGAGGTGAGGTGCAATTAAGGCAGGAAACCGATTATCCGGAGTCGGGAAAGGTTACCTTATTTTTTGAAATGACTGAACGTCGCTATATTGAGTTATACATTAGAATACCCGATTGGGCAGAGGGCACTAATGTTGAAGTGAAAAAGGTAAAATATTTTACGCAGCCGGGCACTTATTGTAAAATTGCAAAAAAATGGAAACAGGGCGATGTGGTTGAGATTCAACTTCCCATCGAAAATTATCCACCCCCGCGACTTTAGCACTTCGGCAGAGCATCAAAAATGGCAAGTCCTCCTTCCGACGTTTCACGATATTTACTTTGTAAATCAATGCCGGTTTTGTACATGGTTTCCACTACATCATCAAAACTAATGCGATGGCGGCCATCAGTTAGCAATGCATAATTATTATGCGCAACTGCTCGTTCGGCTGCAAAAGCATTACGCTCGATACAAGGAATTTGCACCATCCCTGCAACCGGATCGCAGGTAAGTCCAAGATGATGCTCGAGACCCATTTCTGCCGAATATTCAATCTGGTAAATTGTTCCTCCCATCATTTGCGTTGCTGCTCCCGAAGCCATGGCGCAGGCAGTTCCAACTTCTCCCTGGCATCCCACCTCTGCTCCTGATATTGAAGCATTGGTTTTTACAATGTTGCCAATAAGTCCGGCAGTAGCCAGTGCACGTAATACGGTATTGGTATCGCTTTTATGTATTTTTTTGAAATATTTCAGAACGGCAGGTAAAACACCACTGGCTCCACAAGTTGGAGCGGCAACAACTTTACCTCCGGCAGCATTTTCTTCTGATACTGCCAGTGCATAAGAGAATAATTGCGACCGACGTTTGAAAGGAGTAGCAAAATTATGTCCTTTGGTGTTAAAACTTTGTGCTTTTCGGGGTAGTTTCAATCCTCCGGGAAGCACTCCTTCGGTTTTTAAACCGCGTTTGATACTCTCGAACATTACCTGCCATACTTCTTCCAAATATTCCCAAATATCAGGCTCTTCGAACTCTGCAACATATTCCCAAAAACTTTTTCCGTTAAGATTGCACCAGTTTAATATTTCCGACATGGTGCGATGTTCGTATATTTCAGTTGTTTCAGCATTGGTGGTTTCATCAACAATAGCACCACCTCCTATGCTGTAACATGTCCATGATGATATTTGCTCGTTATTTGCCGAAAAGGCTTTAAAAATCATGCCATTAGGATGTTTTGGCAAAAAAGTTTTTGGCTCCCATAAAATTTGCAAAAGCCGATTGCCTAAACTTTGCTGAATGGCAAAATCAGTTAAGTGTCCTTTCCCGGTTGCGGCAAGGCTTCCGTACAATGTAACTTCAAAATGATGGGCGCCTGGGTTATCTGCCAAAAATTTATCAGCTGCTTTTTTGGGCCCCATGGTATGGCTACTCGAAGGTCCGTGCCCAATTTTATATATTTCTTTTATCGATTCCATTATGCAAAAAATAGTATTACAAATGAAAAATAGAAAAATGAGAAAATCAATGACATGACACTTTTTTAATGGATCTTTGGAATAAATTTCGGTTAAACAATTTAAAAAAACGTTTAGCAGGTAATTATAATTAATAGTAGCTTTATGCGATTAAAACCAATTAGAATGAAAAAAATATTACCCTTACTTATCCTTGTTTTTATCTTTTCTTGTACAACCCAACTAAAAAAAGAAATTGAGATGCCATTTACAAAAGCCGATTTTGAAAGTGTTATTGACGGAAAGCCAACCCGTTTGTTTGTTATGGAAAATGAAAACGGAATGCAAGTGGCTTTAACCAATTACGGAGCTAAAATTGTTGCTATTTATGTACCCGACAAAAAAGGAAACTTTGCCGATGTCGTCCTTGGGTTTAAATCAATTGATGATTATATGAAATATGGAGCAAGCCATGGAGCAGTTGTTGGTCCGTTTGCCAATCGAATAGCAAATGCGAGTTTTGTTATTGATGATGTAAGCTATAATTTTCCGGTAAACAATGGTAAAGCCTGCTTGCACTCGGGGCCTGATAGCTGGTACCGAAAAGTTTGGGATGCCGAAAAAAACGGTAATGTTACTGTTTTTAAACTCGGGAGCAGCGATGGAGAGTATGGCTTTCCTGGTAATAAATCGGTAAAAGTAACTTACTCGCTAACCAATGATAACGAACTAAAAATTGATTATGAACTGACAACAGATAAAGCATGTCATTTTAATTTAACCAACCACAGTTATTTTAATTTGAAAGGAGAGGGGAACGGTGATATTTTAAATCATGAAATATTGATAAATGCTGATAGTGTAACACCCGTTGCCAATTCAGAGATGATTCCAACTGGGGACATTGCTTTGGTTAAAGGAACTGATTTGGATTTTACCACGCCACATGTAATTGGAGCGCGTATTGACAACCCTAACGAGCAATTGCAGTTTGGTAATGGTTACGATTTTAACTACGTAATAAATAAAGAGAGTAACGAGTTGGCTTTTGCAGCCAGTGCTTTCGATCCAGAGAGTGGAAGGCTAATGGAAGTATATACAACAGAGCCGGGCGTACAACTGTATACCGGGAACTTTTTAAAAGGCCAGGAAATCGGAAAATCCGGGAAGGCTTATGAAAAACGTTTCGGATTTTGTTTAGAAACCCAACACTTTCCGAATTCGCCTAACCAGGCCAATTTCCCGAGTACATTGCTAAAGCCTGGCGAGCGACTAAAATCAACAACTATTTTTAAGTTTTCAGTAAAATAAGTTCATAAAAAAAGAGACACTTTAAAATGTCTCTTTTTTTATGATTTATTTTTTGTCTTTTACCCGCATAAAACGGAACAATTTCATAATCCAGTTCGGAAGGGGATGATAGCCGCGTTTACGCAAGTCGATATACCATCCAATCTTTTTCACAATTGGTATTTTATGTGTTTCAACAAATTCAATTAAGGTGCCTTCAGGCGCTTGTATATAAGCAAAATTTCCTGCAGCTTCTCCCATGTCGAATGATTCCGTTGCTTTTGCACTATCAACTGTAAACGGATAGCCAAGCGCTTTTGCTTTTTTTCGAAAATCGTCCATTCCGTTTATATCAAAACACAAATGTATAAATCCCGGATCGCCCCATATTCTTCCCTCGTAAATATCTTTTGGCTCGTAATCAAATGCCTGAACCAGTTCGATAACCGACTGCCCAAAAAATGGGCTGAATGCACCTTGTTTTACATCGGAATGACGAAGTAAAACCCTTCTGAATTTTTTGTCGCCGCCGGCAATACCTTTGTAATCCTCAAAAACACCTGTTTTGTCGTAAACAATTTCATCGTACTGAAGAATTTCCTGGTATACTTTAAGACTGGTATCCATGTCTTTTACCCCAATTACAGTTCCTAAAACGCCGCCGCTCAACGACTTTTCTTTTTTTCGAAAAACACCTTCCTGGTTTTTAATTTCCCAGGAGTTTCCATAAATGTCTTTCATAAAAAAATGATCGTTTCCGGCCGGGTCTTTTGTTATTGGTGTAAGCAGGTTAAGTTTTTCCTGCTTAAACTTATTATAAACCGCTTGTACATTTTCGGTTTTAATTTTTCCGATGTTAATTCCCAGGTCGCCAAGTTGAATTTCAAAAGCTATGGGCTCGGGTTTTTTACCGGTGTGTTGCCATATTTCAAAGCCACCGCCCCCCTGCATATTAAGCGCTAAAACAGCCCTTCTGTCGCGTGTTTTGCCTGCTGTGTGGGCAAGCATAAGTTCGGCCGTTGCTTCATCTTCAAACATTTTTATGTCCATCGAGAAATGTTCGCGATACCATTTCCACGCTTCCTGAAGGTTTTCAACTCCAACTCCTAACTGCTGAATACCATTAATTTGTGCTTTCATACCCGCTCAATATTTTCAATTACAGTGGATTTACACGCGAAGCCATGTAATAGTACAAACGCGGCAAAAACCGTCTGATATGCACCATTACTACTTCTGTGCCTCCTACTAATATCTCTTTTTTTTCCTTTTTTAATTTTCTGCAAATTATTTTTGCGCATTTTTCAACTGCCATGCCGGTGTCCTGGCCTTCGTCCATTTTCGAATGTGTTTTGCCATCTTTGTTAACCGCATTTACCGAAATATTTGTTTTTATGCGTCCGGGAATAATTACCGAAACCCGAATGTTATTTTTTGTGTTTTCAGCTCTTAAACTTTCGTAAAAACCGTGCAAGGCCTGTTTTGATGCTGAATAGGAAGAACGATACGGGAAACCGAATTTACCCACAATACTGGAGGTTACTGCCAGGTGCCCGCCACCGTTTTTAATCATCTCCGGTAAAACCAGTTTCGTTAACGCAATGGTTCCAAAGTAATTAATTTCAAAAATCTTCCGATCAACTGAAACGGGTGTTTCATGAACAAATGACCGTTGACTGATTCCTCCGAACTGATAGAGCGCATCAACCTTAATCTTATTTTTGTAAATATAATCTGCTGCATTTTTAACCGATTGTTCGTTGCCTAAATCAAATGGTAGCACAATTGCTGAACATCCGTTTTGTGTACATTGCCGCTCTGTTTCCTTTAAGGCTTTCTCGTTCCTTCCTGAAAGAATAAGTTTTACATCGTATGCCGATAACTCTATGGCCACTGCTTTTCCAATGCCCGAAGACGCTCCGGTAATCCAAATTGTTTTTCCTGTAAAATCCATTTAATAAATTCTTTCAGAGTGCCACGAAGATAGCAGAATAATTACGCAGACAAAACGAATACTCCCTATTTTTATGCCCTTTGTTTTAAAAATAGTTAAGATTGTTAAAATCGTTCAATTCAGCTTCTGTTCTGTCTTTCAGGAAAAAGAAAACTAAAAAGAACAGCCATTAGAAATGCAAGAAAATAACTGGCCAGCCGTTCAGAAATGCCGGTAGGTTCAAGTAACCATGTTTTCCAGGTAACAGCTGATAGTGTTCCGGTAATTAAGCTGGCAAAAACTCCTGCCCGCGACAGTCGATTCCAGAAAATGAGTAACACGATAGCCGGCCCGAAAGAAGCGCCAATCCCGCTCCAGGCATATGATACCAAACCATAAACAGTATCTTCCATGGTAATGGCAAGCAAAAAGCCAACAAGCCCCACAGCAAGGGTAAGCAATTTATTGAGTAAGAGCATTCGCTTTTCTTCAATTTTCTTTTTGGCAACATGAAGGTAAAAATCTTCGGTCATCGACGACGACACTACCATAAGTTGCGATGATGCGGTTGACATCATTGCAGAAACGGCTCCCGATAAAAGTATTCCTGCCAGAATTGGATTTAGAAGAGTCATTACCAGTAAGGGCATAATTTTTTCAGCATCGGTGGCTACTGCTGCCGCTGCTGTGCCCAACAGTCCATTCTGAACCAATTGGTAGCCAATAATCCCAATCATAAACGCACCGGTATAGGCCAATAAGGTCCACGCAATTGCAAGCCACCTGCTTTGTTGGGTTTCTTTTTTGTTTCGCATAGCCATCATTCGGGTTAGTAGTTGCGGTTGACCTGTATAGCCAAACGCCCAGCTTAATCCGTTAAGAATTAATAAGCCTCCGGTTGCCTGCTTTACTGTAGAAATGTTTTGTGGAACAAGGTAGTTAGCTTGGGCTATGGCTTCGGCAACATTTATATTGTTTGAGGCTGCAATGCCTAAGGCAATTATTGGCAAAACCACACAGGTTACCACCATTAATACAGCCTGAAAAGCATCGGTAGCCACCACTGTGATAAAGCCTCCAAGCATGGTGTAAAGTGTAACCAGTGCCGAGCCGATAACCATTCCCCAAAACGGATCGATATGAAAAGTATCGTTAAAGATTTTGCCGGCTCCACTAAATTGGGCCGCAATATACAACACAAAAAAGAAGATGATTATTAAGGAGGAAAGAATACCAAAACTTCGCTGTGTGCCACTAAATTTTGCCGAAAATAGCCCGGGAACGGTGAGTGCTCCGGTTTTTTCGGTGAGGTGTTGCAGCGGTTCAGCCAAAAAAATCCACAAGAACAGAATACCTGAAACACATCCCAAAGCAACCCAAATAGCAGCCATTCCCTCGCTGTAGGCATAGCCGGTAAGCCCAAGAAGTAACCAGGCCGATTCTCCTGTTGCCCTTTCGGATAATGCTAATGAAAAACCCGATATTTTTTTACCTCCTAAAACAAAGTCGTTATTTGTTTTGGAGCGTTGTGCCGAATAAACCACAATGCCAATCAGTACTACCAGGTAGGCAACAAATACAATAATCATAAATTAATCGAAATAATGAGATTCGACCAAAGATAAAAAGAAATTGTATGGTAGCAATTTCGTTGTTGCTCGATTTGGATGGTGTTTGATGTACCTTATTATGAAATGTTTCGTTTCACCAAAGCAATTTCAATTAGTCGCTAACTTTCTGATTTAAACTCTGAAAACCTTCGCCCAAAATTTCTTTAGTGTCCATTACCGTAATAAAGGCATCGGGGTCTATTTTGCTTATAAATTCCTGTAAAATAGCTACTTCGCGCCTGCTTACAACGGTGTAAATTATTTGTTTGTGTTCACCGGTATACATGCCCTCGCCATTTAAATAGGTTCCGCCACGTTCCAAATCAACCAACAATTTTTGTTTTATTTCGCTATGTTTGGCCGAAACTATAATTAATGCCTTGTTGTAGCTGGCTCCCTCAATGGTTAAGTCGATAACCTTTCCGGTAATGTAAATTACTATTAATGAATACAGCGGTATTGCCCAATCGCCAAAAGCAATTAATCCGAATAGAACAATTACCGAATCAACATAAATCATCAACCTGCCGATTTGAATATGGGTGTATTTGCCAATAATCATGGCAATAATATCGGAGCCTCCGGAGGTGGCTCGTGATTTAAAAATTAGCCCCAGGCCAAAGCCTGCAAGCACGCCTGCAAATATGCACGACAATAAAATATCGTTAACCAATGGAGCGTTCCCAACCGGGCGCATCATGGTAATTAAATCGTTAAATGTGGCGGTAAGTATGGAACCTGTAACTGTTTTTACCCCAAAGCGCGGACCCAGGACTTTTATTCCGGTAATTATTAACGGAATATCAATAAGTAAAGCAAATAACCCAACGGGTATACCATCGGGCCAAAAAGAAAAAACGCCTTCGGTAAGGTAGTGTACAACAATGGCAATACCATAAACGCCACCCGGCACAATTTTATGAGGGGTAATAAAAAATACGAATGAAGCAGCCAGAATAAATGATCCGGCAATAATCATCAGGTAATCTGTAATCCATTTTTTACTAAAAACCTTATCTTTTGTTAAGAATGCCATAGCGTAAAATTTTACGCAAAAAAACACAAATTTAATGGATTTAAAAACAGATAATTGTCAGTAATAGTTTACCACATAAACCCAGGGTGGGGCAGCCTTTAATAAGAATAAGTTTTATACGAATTTAATCCAATACAAACCGATATGAAATGGTTCCCTGCTGGAAGGCAGGAGCATTCTCATCAATATTAAAGCTGGCTTTCAGAGCTGCCTGTTTGGCTTCGTCCCAAAAAGCTTTATTTGCAATAGTTGTTCCCCTGGCTCCGGGCTCTGCAGAGGTAACTTTTCCATATTTATCTACCGTAACTTTTACCACAACAATTCCTGCATCGTTACCCGGGTAATTGGGTTTTGGCAGCGATTTTGCTGATCGGCCTGAGAGACTAAAGGAAACACCCGATCCCTGGTTGCCTGAACCACTTCCTCCATCGCCATAATTTCCGGCATTCGGATCGCCTGTTGGTACGCCCTGGTTTCCTCCCGGAAATGTTACCCCCTGGCTGGTTCCCTGTCCACTTCCTGTTCCTCCACTTCCTGAGCCACTTTTAGAGAAAGCGCCTTGTGTACGCGAATTAATTTCAGCAATTCTTCGCTCTTCTTCAGCCTTACGCTGGCGCTCTGCTTCTTCACGAGCTTTACGTTCTGCTTCTTCGCGTGCTATTCGTTCTGCTTCTTCCTGTTTTTTACGATCTATCTCTTCTTGTTTCTTTCGCTCAATTTCGGCAAGACGTTTTTGCTCTGCTTCTTCCTCTTGCTGCCGTTTTAACGCTTCCTGTTCTCTTTTTCTTTTAAGTTCCAGTTCTTTTTCAATCCGCTGTTGTTCCTCTTTTTTCTTTTTTTCTGCCGCATCAATGGCTACTGTTTTTTCGTAGTCTTGAGTCATAGCCACTTCTTTTGCAGGTTGTGGCTCGGGTTGCGAAGTTGGAGGAGGAGGTGTTTGCTGAACGGGAGTTGATGCCGCTTTTCGTTCAACTGGTTTTGGCGGAGGTGGAGTTTGCTGTTTTTTGCGGGCCGGACTGGGTTCACTTTTGCCAAAACCATTTGCGGTATTGCCAAAGTTTACCAGAATTCCTTCTTCTCCGGGTAGCGGAAGTGGGGTGAAAAAGCCCAAAACAAGCAATAAAATCAGCACAATTACATGAAAAATAATTGTACCAATAAGCCCTTTCTTCTTCTCGCTATATTCCTCTCGCCTTATCATTTTAATTTGTTTTATTCAGGAGCGGTGGCCAAAATCATTTTGTACCTGTTCCTGCGGGCAATGTTCATAATTTTTACCACTTCGTTTACCGGCACTGATTGGTCGGCATGCAAAGAGATAAAAATATCATCGTTTCCTGTTCCGAATTTATTTTTCAGAAAAGGTTCAATTTCTTTAAAGTTTACACGTTGCAGCTTGTTGTCGTCGTTAATGTAGTATTTTAAATCTGCTGTTATTGAAATGGTTGTGATTGGCTTGGCTGCCGTTTGATTGCTGCTTTGGGGCAACAATAATTTTAAGGCATTTGGCGCAATCAGTGTAGATGTAACCATGAAAAATATGAGCAGAAGAAACACAATATCAGTCATCGACGACATACTAAAAGCAGCATTTACTTTATTTCGCTTTTTTAGTGCCATAGTTTAAATTATGCCGGTTCGTTTAACAGGTCCATAAATTCAGAAGTGGTAGCTTCCATTTTAAATACTACCTTTTCAACATTCGATACCAGAATATTATAAGCAAAGTAGGCAATAATACCTACAATAAGACCCGCCACAGTGGTTACCATTGCCTGGTAAATACCGGTTGATAATAATGTTACATCAATATTATTGCCTGCATTCGACATGTCGTAAAAGGCCTGAATCATTCCCATAACCGTACCCAAAAAACCAATCATTGGCGCACCTCCGGCAACCGAAGCCAGCACGGGGAGTCCCTTCTCAAGTTTAGAAATTTCGAGGTTACCCACATTTTCAATAGCTGCATTTACATCGGTTAATGGACGACCAATCCGGCTGATTCCTTTTTCCAGCATGCGCGAAGCCGGATTGGCATTGCTTCTACAGAGTGCAATCGCAGAGTCGATCTTTCCGGATGTTATATAAACTTTTACTTTTTCCAACAATCCTGAATCAAATTTTCCGGCCTTTTTAATGGCAAAATACCGGTCGAAAAATATATAAACAGCAACCACTGATAAGAATAGAATAGGAATCATTATCCATCCACCTTTCATCGCCAGATCAATAAATTTAGTAGAAATGCCTTCCGGCTCAGTTGCCATAGCTTCCATTTCTTGCGAAATGTCGGCCTGAATCATCAATAAATTAAACATGTTTATTCAGTTATTTTTTATAATTCTTAAAATAAAAAACGAGGTATAACCTTAATTATTATACCTCGCTAAAATAAGCAATATTTTATCTGTTTTGTTTGCTTTGCCCCGAGTATGCTACAGAGTTATGAACAACTGTATTTTGATAGTTTATAAGGCAAACAAAAGGTAATATGTGGCAGCACCTGCTAGGTAGCCAATAAAGGCGAGCCATGTAATCTTTTTCAGGTACCATATAAAATCAATTTTTTCAAGCCCCATTGCTGCAACTCCTGCTGCCGACCCAATTATTAACATGCTACCACCAGTTCCGGCAGTGTATGCCAGAAATTCCCAAAATGCACCGTCTTGAACAAAAAATGAATCATAACCTGAAGCACCAATATCTGCTATCGGATACATACCCATGGCTCCCGCAACAAGCGGAACATTGTCAACAATTGATGACAGTACACCAATCGCCAGGTCAATCAGGTAAATATTACCAAGGTTTTTATCAAGA
Organism: uncultured Draconibacterium sp.; assembly: GCF_913063105.1. Classification (GTDB taxonomy): domain Bacteria; phylum Bacteroidota; class Bacteroidia; order Bacteroidales; family Prolixibacteraceae; genus Draconibacterium. The sequence continues at coordinate 17,094 of NZ_CAJXYQ010000028.1, forward strand.
AAGGTGGCTAATATATTTAAATGACCGGCTGATTGCAGGGCCGCCACTGCCGAAAGAATACCGAGAAAAAATAAAACAGTTGGAACATCAACCCGATGCAATATTGCCGTTACCTTTAATTTGTCTCTAATCTCTTTTGGTTTGTCTTTATGAATAATTTCGCCAACAACCCATAAAATTCCCAGTGAGAGCAACATGCCCATGTATGGTGGTAAATGGGTAATGGTTTTAAAAACCGGAACAAATAAAAGGCCGCCAATACCAAGAGCTAAAATTAAAATCCTTTCTTTTTCTGTGCTGTATTCTATTTCTTCATCATCCTCAGTCGGTCGAGTTACAGTTCCTTTCATTGTAAATGATAAAATACCCAAGGGAACAACCAGACAAACCAAACTTGGCAGAATTACCTTCATTATTATCTGCCCGGCTGTTACCTGTCCTCCAATCCAAAGCATAATTGTAGTTACATCACCAATTGGCGACCATGCTCCACCAGCATTGGCAGCTAAAACAACCATACTTGCAAAAAACCATCGTGTTTGTTTATCGTCAATAAGTTTTCGGAGTAAGGCTACAAGCACAATTGTTGTGGTGAGGTTATCTAACAGTGCCGACATAAAGAAGGTTAAAAGACTTAGTATCCACAAAAGTTTAACTTTATTGGTTGTTTTAATTTTATCGGTAATAATTTTAAAGCCTTCGTGCTGGTCAACAACTTCAACAATTGTCATTGCACCAAGCAAGAAGAATAGTATTTCGCCAATTTCTCCTAAATGATGAATAATTTCGTAATCAACAACAAATTCGTGAACAGCGTGTAAGCCATGAGAATCGGGGTGTGCGGCCAGGAAATTTTCCCAGGATGGACTAAATCCCATTTGTAAAATACTTTCAGCACCCAGCACATAAATAACCCAGCACATTGTTCCAATTATTAAAGCTGACGCGGCTTTGTCAACTTTTAAAGGATGTTCAAAGGCAATTGCAGTATAGCCCAGAACGAAGACCACAACCATAAGTGTAAACATAATAATATAATTTAGGTATAAGCTTTTTAAAACGAAAAGCAAAAGTATTGCACGCAGAGCAGAATAAAAGGAAATCTATCAGTATTTTTTTGAAATTTAATTATTTAATAGGGTTTGCGTTCGCAATTTAAAGTAACATAAGTTACTTATCTCTCTTTTTAAATAATTTTCCAAATTTTTTAATCAGCTCGTCAATTGAATTGTACTCTTCTTTAAACGACAAGCCAATGCCTTGCGTGTAGGGGGCTGTTTCGTAAATTAGGTTATTATTCGATCGGTTATAGGCTTTAAAAAGTATTTTTCCATTGGGTACAAGTTTTACACTCATCTCAAAATCGCCAACAATCTGGCTACTGTTATTATTGGTGCCATATTGGTTGGTATTGTTACCAATATTACCGTTAAGGGTAACCCGGTCGTTAAAAATTTGTGTACTGAGTGCCAATTCAATTTCGTCGTCGGTTATTTGGTTTCCGGGGCGATAATTAATACCTATTTCCCAGTCGTCGTCTATTTGCGACAACCAATTACTCAGTTGGTTTGAAAATACTTCGCTAGCTGTAGTCCCAATCATATTCGTGTTTTGGGCTTCATAGGTGCCGCGAAGGTATTCGGGTGTGTAAAACTTGCCCAATACAATTAAAGATAAAATTTGTTTGTTTAGTTCTTCTTCAGTACTAAAATACTGCGACAACTCGTCTTTTAATCGTTCTTCCAGGTTCGGAAAATCAATATCGAAAGCGATGGTTGGATTCACCAGCTCATCGGTAAGTTTAATCAGACATTCAACCTGTACTCTGCTTGTTTGATTAAGCAGGTCATCGCGATCGACAAAAATATCGTACAACGATGCTTTAAGTTTGTAAATTGCCTGTAAATCCACAATAGCATTGTAGGGATCGCCCGACCAAATAATTGATCCGCCGGGTTCTATCGAAAAGCGTTTGTTCATTACATTTTGTAAGGTGAACAAATAATCACCCTGAGTAGGATTATAGTTTCCCGACAAGCTCATATTTCCATCGTCATCCATTTCAAAAAGCAGAATTCCTTCTCCCTGTGCACGTATAACATCGCCAATTTGCGAATTGTATATCAGCTGAACTTTAGCCGCAGGTGTAGCTTCTACCGTTAAACTTAAGCGGTATCCACTGTCGTCTCTTTTTGTGGTGTTCGAAAAAAATGTCGATTCCGTTCTGCTTTCCGGTTTTACGAATTCAAGAAATTCATATTGTTCCAATTCGCTTTGGCTTTCCATGGATATTTTAATATCTGTACCGGGTAAAGTGGTTCCAAAACAGGTAATATCTACAGTTTTTGCTTGTCCGCTAATGCGCACTCGTCCGTTTGCCATAACTTCGCCATAAAATTGCTCGTTTTGCTGCGGACTGGTGTTTAATGCCATTATTTTTGATGAACGAAAACTCAGGTCGTAGCTCATATCCTGAAAATTCCGATGGATTATTTCACCATCAAAAAACCCCCTGTTGTTGGCGTTGTCGAAAACAGAAATGTTGTTAAAAATGATACTATTACCTTTAAAATATACCGAGTCGGAGAAATGATAAGGTACTTGTGTAACGTCAATAGTTAACCCGGCATTGTTTCCGTATAACGCACCATTTAGCTGAATAGCATCAACCGAGCCGCCAAGGTGTACTTTGCCGGAAGCCTGTCCTTGAAAACCGGAGAAATTCTCGCGCATAAATGCCGACATTATTATCAGGGAGGCACTATCAACATCAATATCAAAATCAAGTAATCCGGACGAAGGGATATATGCCCCGGCTGCGTGGAAATTTAATTGTTTATTGCGGATAACCTTCAATTCTGAATCGATGGCTGAATTGGCCTGATTCCATTGGCTTAATAGAGAAATATCGCCCATGTATTTATTTTTATAAAACAGGCTGTCGATGCTTAGGTCCGACAAAACCACCGGTTCGTTAAATAAGCGAGAAAAACCAACGTGCCCGTTAACTTTTCCTCGCAGGTCGATGGCTTTTGCAAAATATTTATCAAGATAGCTTAAATCAATATTTTTCATGTTTAAATGAACCAGGTCTGTTTCTTTATCGGTCAAGCCTCCTTCTATTGCGAACACTTGGTTGTTGTGCTCTAATTTAAAACGTTCGATGCTTACTGCTGCCGAATCAATGCGAATATGAAATGGATTTACAGCCCATAATGTATCTGCAATATAAATACGTGATGGCTGTCCAAAAACATCGATATGGTGTTGTTTGGTTGAATCGGAAATCGAAAAAACAGATTTGGTGCGTAAGGCTCCGCTGTAGGTGAGTTCTCCAAAATTACTCCACGATATAACATTGTTTAGTACATTATTACCTGCATCTGATTCTATCGTGAAATTATACAGCTTTAGCCCGCTTTTTTGATACAGCTCGCCAACTCTTATTTTGGATTTAAATTGGCCGTTGGCTGATGTATTTCCCAGAAAAATATGCTGTGCCCAGTTGTTTCCGTAGCGTACGCCCGGAATACTGCCATTTAAACTAATGTTATGCTGTGCAGAATTAATCGTTCCGTATAATAAAAAAGGAGCTTCAAAAGCCAGCTTCGGTATAAAAATATTTACCAGCGGATTGGCTTCTTTGGCATTTATACTGTAGTTAAAATTATTTTTTCCAGCCGGTTTTGTTAATGTCGGAATTTTTGCTGCCGGAACATAGAATTTTACTAATTGTAAGAATTCATTTTTAATATCTCTGAAATGGTAGTTGCCCGAAATACTGGCATCAAAAAAATCGGACTGGAGCAAAAGATTGTTTATCCCGTTTTCCTGAAAGGCCCTGAATTCAATTCCCTTGAGATTAACTTCACCATTTCTGTTGGCGTAAAAACCTTCTTGTACCGAAATGGCACCATTTATATTATCAATTTTATCGCCCGTAAAATTAGCTTGCATTTTAAAGGCAAGGTTGGTTGCCGGAAAGTTTTTTGTGAAATTTAATTTGCCCGGATAGGCGTGACGAAGATTTAAATTAAAATCAAATTGAGGAATGGTATTGTTTAAATCCAGTTCGCCAAGAAAAGTGAAATCCAGATTCGGATCTTGAATTTCCAGCAGGCCATCAAACATTTTTTCGCGTAAAATTCCATCAATCGATATATTTTGATACACGTAATTGTTAATGTCAACACTATCAATGGTGCCTTTAAAAATGCCTGAAATCGATTCGCTTGTTTCATTGTATTGTCCGTCAGCCGATCCACTAAGTGTTATGGTGCCAAAATGGTCATTCTTAAACAGTTTGCCAAGTTCAAAGTCAGTTGTAGCAACATTCCCACGATAATATATTTGTCCTTCTTTTTCGGGTACTACCAACACATCAGTGCTAAGTGTTCCCATTTCGCTTTCCAATGTCCCGAAGGTGACAAAATCGCTTAAAAATCCACTAAAGTTCCCCTTGAAGCGTAACTGCCCGGCTTCATAAAAACTTTCAGGAAACCGGATGTATCGTGTGCGTGCCGAATTGGGTAAACGAATACTGCTAATGTCTTCAAAGGTTGTTTCCGAGTCTTTTAAGTCCAGAAACAGGTACATGCTTTTGGGTTGCATCAGGTCGTTTACATAAAAATCAAGAATTGCACGTGTTTCATTTCCGGTTTCTAAGATTATATTTCGTCCTTTTAAGTCGTCGATACTTCCATAAATTGTACCCGAAAGCTTTATAGTCTCGCTCATTCCTTTTACTGATGGCAACATTGTGCCCAGTTCGTTCATTCCGATTTCGGCATCGTCAATTCTGATATTCATATCGAAATTTCGGTTCATCGAATCGTTGGCCGTGTAAAACTGGAATTGCATGTCTGTATTTGTAATCACAGAATGGGCACTTTCCATGTTAAACCCATTAATTTTTAGCAACTTGTTTACGTTACTAACATTGGCCGAGGCATGCTTTATCAACAAGCTTTTCCCATCATTTAAACTAAAATCTTCCACACGAAATGATAAAGAATCGCGGTAAGAATAAAAATCGGAAACTTTTAAATTTAAATCGCGTGCTTCAACCGTAGTATTGTTTGTATTACTACTGTTTGAATAGCTTATTTGCATGTTTCCAAAATCGAAACTGCGGCATGCAAACGACCATATATTCAAGGTGTCTTTTTGGGGCGAAGGACCTATGTTTTTTATTAAAAAGCCAAAATTGAAAGTTTCTGCAGTATCTTGTGATAAATAAATTTTGTTGTTACCGAAATGTAGATTTCTTAAAACAATCTGCTTTTTTCTGATTTTTAAAGTATCTATCCGGGTTCTTATAATTTCGCTGTAAATTAAAGTGTCGCCGGCCTGGTCTTCAATTAAAACATTTTCAAGTCGCAGGCGGTTAAAGAAACCAATTTCAACTTTACCAATGCTAATACTGGTGTTTAAATCTTTAGAGAGGTTTTTAGCCACCTTACGGGTAATTTGTGTTTGAACCCAGCTGTTTTGAAGTAGTGCAAAACCAGTGGTAAGCAACATTAATACTGCTGCCAACAAAATGATGATTATTTTCCAGCCTTTTTTAATAGTTTTGCAATTTTTAAGCGAACATAGTCCATTTCAACTAATTTTTATTAAATGCGACAAACGTTTTGTTAACGGTACATATTTAATAAATGCAAAGATATAAACCCAATAGCGTTTATCTTGTTTTAATAACGTAAAAAAGGAAAGATTTATATGGCAGATAAAGAAATAATCATACTGGGTATTGAATCGTCGTGCGACGATACATCTGCAGCTATTATTCGCGATGGTGTAATCCTATCGAATGTGGTAGCCAGCCAGAAGGTTCACGAAGAATATGGCGGTGTTGTACCAGAATTGGCTTCAAGAGCCCATCAGCAGAATATTATACCGGTAGTTGATTTGGCCATTAAACGCGCCCAAATTAAACGCTGCGCTATTTCGGCCATCGCATTTACACGTGGCCCCGGATTGTTGGGATCGTTATTGGTAGGTACTTCTTTTGCCAAAGGTTTTTCATTGGCGTCTAAAATCCCATTAATCGATGTAAATCATTTACAGGGGCATGTATTGGCTCTTTTTATTCAAGAAAACGGCGTAGAATTTAATCCTCCAAAATTTCCGTTTTTATGTTTGTTGGTTTCTGGTGGTAACTCGCAAATAATATTAGTTCGCGATTATCTTGATATGGAAGTTATAGGACAAACCATCGACGATGCCGCAGGTGAAGCTTTTGATAAGTGTGCAAAAGTTATGGGACTGCCTTATCCGGGCGGGCCACATGTTGATCGTCTGGCGAAACAGGGCAATCCACATCGTTTTGAGTTTTCGCGTCCGAAAATTCCGGGACTTGATTACAGCTTTAGTGGATTAAAAACGAATTTCCTCTATTTTTTGCGCGATAACTTAAAAACAAACGAAAATTTTGTTGAAGAGAATTTAGCCGATTTGTGTGCATCGCTACAATTCACCATTATTGAAATATTATTGGGAAAATTAAAACGAGCAGCAAAAGAAACCGGTATAAAAGAAGTTACTGTGGCAGGAGGGGTGTCGGCTAACTCCGGTTTACGCGAAGCTTTGAAAGTAAATGCACAAAAACATGGCTGGAACCTGATAATTCCAAAATTTGAATATACGATGGATAATGCAGCTATGATTGCCATTACTGGTTATTATAAATATTTAAACCGCGAATTTATTGGGCAGAATGCCGTTCCTTTTGCCCGAACACAATTGTAAATTAGCCAGTAAATACTACTGAATTGAAATTTGAAAAGGCACTGGTACATGGCAGGCTAATTAAACGTTATAAACGTTTTTTAGCCGATGTGGAGCTCGATTCCGGAGAGATTGTCGTAGCCCACTGCACCAACTCCGGATCAATGAAAAGTTGCCTGGAAAATGGGGCGGAGGTGTACCTCACGCCAAACGACGATCCCAAACGTAAAACCCGTTTTACCTGGGAAATGATTAAAATTAACGGAGATTGGGTTGGAATTAATACCGGAATTCCGAACAAGCTGGCTTTTGAAGCTGTTGAAAACAAGTTAATTCCGGAGCTTAGTAGCTACACATACGTAAAACGAGAGGTGAAATTTGGCGACTCACGTTTTGATGTGTATGCCCAAAACGCATCTGAAAAATGTTTTATAGAAGTAAAAAATGTGACGATGAAAGAGGGCGATTTTGCTCTTTTTCCGGATGCTGTTACAACACGCGGGCAAAAACACCTGAAAACTTTAATGACCGTTAAACAGCAAGGATTACGAGCCGTAATGTTATATGTTGTTCAACGGAGCGATGTTTCAAAATTTGGTCCGGCAACTGAAATCGACCCCAATTATGCCACTTTGTTAAAAATTGCCCGGGAAGCGGGTGTGGAGATTTTACCCTATCAGGCAACGGTAACACCCTACGAAATAACGCTGACTAAGAAATTGCCTTTTGTTCTGTAAATTAAAGAGGCCAACAGATATTTCTGCCGGCCTCTTTATGGCTTTGTTTATATTGTTTGTTAGTTGTTGTTAAAAAAGTAAGCCCAGGCTAATCGAGGTCATTTTGTTGTGTAAATCAGGTGTTGAGTTGTATACCTCAACAAAACCCATATCGTAGTTTAGGCCAAGCTGTAAGGCTTTTTGGTTAAAAACAGGAAATTCCATACCCATTTCAAACCCCAGCCCTGCATCAAAATTTTTAGTATCCAAATCAGAACTTACACTGTTTATTTCTGCTTTGGCATCTAATAAATAACTCAGGTAAGGTCCTACTGCAAAAAATACACGTTGCCCTTTTTTAAATCCGGCTTTTTCTCCAGCTGAAAATTCAGCTTTTAGAGGTACAGTAAGGTAGTGTAGTTTGTTGCTTACATCCTGGTTGTTCTCGGTAAAGTTCCGGCCTTTTTGTTGGTAATCAATACCCGATTTTAAGGCGAATCCTTCTGCAAACTGGTATTTGGTTAATAAGCCAACAGACGGACTGAAGCGTATATCGCAATTGTCTGCAATTTTTAATAAGTCCGACTGACAGGCAATTCCGGCATTAACTTTTAATCCATAGCTAAACTGGGCTTTAGCCTTGTTCGCCCCCCCAAGGGTTAAAATTCCAATCATCAGTGCGATTGAAAAAATCTTCATTGAAAAATTTAATTTCTGTTTCATTTTTTGTTTGTTTATTGTTTGTACGTTTCGAATTAATATCTAAAATGTTCGACATTTGGTGCAAAAAAAATTACACGCATATTCCATATAGAAACATGTCGATTACATCATTAATTTTTGTTGCAATTTCATTGTTTGTTTGTGCTTTCATTATTAACGGAACCTCAAAACCAATCATACACGTAAGAATGGCCTCACTTGTAAACTCGGCATCAATAGGCTTAAATTCCTGGTTTTCTATTCCTTCATTAATGATTCCGGATATCATTTTTGTTTCAAATTCGCGGTAGTTATTGCGTATTTTTTCAATAAAATTAAAGGTGGCTAAAAAATTGTCGTTTAATGCGGTAGTAAGATTGCCCTTTTTAACAAAGCGTTTCATCCTGATATTTACATAGCTTCTTAATTTTTCAATGGCCGATGCAGAGGAATTTATGGCTTCATTAATTTCATTCACCAATAACTCTGCTTCGAAAGCAACAACCGCTTCAAATACGTCTTCCTTATTTTTGAAGTAATAATAGAGCGAACTCTTACCTTTTCCGGCAGCATAGGCAATATCGTCCATTGTAGTTTTTTTAAATCCATAACGTTCAAATGTTACACCTGCTGCCTTTATTATTTGATTCTTTGTACTATTTTTCATTACATCTGTTTTATTCGACGAATTTGTTCCAAATGTACAATAATTGATATTAATAACTAATAATTATAGGCATGATCTGCATAATATTTTGCATGAATTGAGATTTTTCCTTCCTGGATTGAGCAAAATTGATTTGATGTTTTATGTTTTCTTGGCGCATTTGGGTAAATTACCTGGTTTGTTTTATATTTTTGCAAGCATGTTTAAACCTTTACTTTTTCTCTTTCTATCGATTATACCAATCCTTAGCATGGCTCAGGAGCGCCAGGTAATTTTATGGAATAAGAACCAGGTTGCCATTGAACTAGGAAAAGATATAAGCATATCCATTGCAGAGAAAATTCATTATTCGCCAAAGCGGTCGTCACTTGATTCAAAATATGCGGAACTATTTTTGGGTCACGAGCTAAAACAATGGTTAGAATATGGTGCAGGTTTTCGATTTACTTCAGCAAATCTTCAGAATGGTTCGTGGCTACAAGAAAATCGGCCAATGATTTTTATCACCTTGAATAAAGACTTGAATAAATTTGAACTTGATTTTTCTAACCGCATGGAATACCGAACTTATAAAGAGCTTGAAAATCATTTTAGGCACAGACAGGCGTTTCAACTAAAATTTCCGGAGCTCACTACCTGGGGAATGCAATTTTTTTTAATGGAGGAAACATTTTATAAGCTAAATGGTCAGCGAACTCACCTGGCAAGGTTGTACTCCGGGTTAACAGCCCTTGATACAGATCATGTTGCCATAAAAGTTTATTACGCTTTTCAGAAACAAAAAATTCTAAATAGCTGGTTTACTGTTGATGTAATGGGCTTAAATTTAAGTTTTGATATTTAAACTTGCAACTTAGCAATTAAACCATTTATTTCACGTTTGGTCAAATACCACAGAATTTACATTTAATAAAAACAGATAACATGAAGAAACTAGTAGTACTACTTGCAGTTGTTTTGTTAGGAACAACTTTTGCAATGGCTCAGAACAGGGAAGGACAACGTAATATGAACCCTGAAGAAATGGCTAAAAAGCGAACCGAAGAACTAAAAAAAGAATTAAAACTTGACCGGGTTCAAACAGATAAAATGGAGAAATTTCTTACTGCATCCAACAAAGAAATGATGGAACTTCGGAAAGAGCTGCAAAATGAGGAAGACCGTTTTAAAATTCGTGACAAGATGAATGAATTTAGAAAAACTCAGGATGAAGGTATTAAGAAAATACTGAAACCAGAACAGGTTGAAAAATACGAGAAATTGATGCAGGAACGACAAGAAAGAAGGGGGAGAGGCCCCGGAGAACGTAGATGAAAAAGACCACAATAGTTAAAAATATCGAGAGGCAGTTTTGAAAAGGAACTGCCTTTTTTTAACTTGTAAAACGCAAAGGCCTTACGCATTTCTATTTTTCTTAGCTACAGCGAGATAAGTTGATTTTTGAATGCAAATATTACCAGATTTACCGTATTAAAAGTTTGGGTTTTCTGAAATAAGTTACTCTTGTGTTTTTCTACTGTTTTGGGGCTCAAGTGAATTAATTTGGCAATTTGTTCGTTATTAAGTCCTTCACATATTAAATTTAAAATTTCTTTTTCGCGCGAAGTAAAACTGGCCAATAATTTTTCTCCTGATTTACGTTCTTTATCCTTGTAAAGGTTACGGGATATAACTTTTATAATTTCAGACGAAAAGTAACTCCCTCCGCCAGCTACTTTTGTTATTGCTTTTTCAAAATCCTCAATATCAGAGCGTTTAAGCATGTAACCTTCAACTCCTGCAGATATCATCTGTTCAATATAATCATCATCGGCAAACGATGTTAAGGCTATTATTTTTAGCTCAGGAATCTTTTGCAACGCCAGTTTAGTTGCCTCAATACCATTCATTTGAGGCATGTTAATATCCATTAAAACAATGTCGGGAACAACTCTGCCAATAAGTTCAATAAATTCTTTTCCGTTTGATGCCTGTCCGATAACAGATACAAAATCGAAATTATCTAAAAGCATTTTTAAACCATCTCTGAAAATCTTGTGGTCGTCAACAATAACAATACTGGTTTTTTCCATTTTTGTGCTTTATATGATAAAACTAAGCGTAATTTCAACACCTTTTCCTTTGCCGCTGTTAATTTCATATTTACCACCGAACGATTCTATGCGGTTCACAATATTTCGTAATCCCATTTTTTCTTCATCAGTAGTATGAATAATTTCGGGGTCGAAACCTTTTCCATTGTCTTGAAATACCACAATTACCGTTTTCTTTATTTGTTGAATGTCGATGCATAAACTTGTTGCCTTGGCATGTTTAAGCGTATTATTTATTAACTCGTTGCAAATACGGTACATGTTCAACTCCATGTTCGGGTTGAGTTTAATTTGTTTTATCGATGAACTAACCGTGCAGCTAACTTCTCCAATGTCATTTATTTTGTCACACAATATTTCCAATGATTTAACAAGTCCGTATTTATTCAGAATAGAGGGGTTAAGGTTATTTATGGTAGCCTCCAGGTTTTCTAACGCAATGCCCGACAATTCCTTTACCTGACTTAAACTTTTGTTCTCGGCGCTTTTGCTGCAATCTTTTTCAATTAATTTAATAAACAAGGCAATACTTGATAATATGGAGCCCAATCCATCATGCAAATCTGCGGCAATTCTTTTTCGTTCTTTATATTCAACTTCAAGTGCTCGTAATGCCTGTTGTTTTTCAATTGTATTGTATGAATTAATTATTCGGTAAATCAAAACTACACAAACCAGCAACAGTAAAAATGTAAGAATAAACAGTGTGTAGCCCCTTTGTTTAAACCTACTGTTTTTACGTAAGATATAATCATCAATTTTTATACGTAGTTCCTGGTATGCGTTATGAAAATCATGATAACGATTTAACAGATTTACATCGATACTTTTTGTATTGTTTTGAAGAAAGACTAAAACCTGCTGGTGTAATTGCTTCACCTCTAGGGCTGTAACCTTCAGCGAAGTACGGAGTTGTAACTCGCTGTTATCTTTATATTTTTCAGATAGGAGGGAATCAAGTGATTGAATGGAAGTGTTGGCATGAGCAAAACAACCAATTACGGCTGTTCTTTTCAGCGTATCGCTAAACCATAAATAATCATCTAAAAATATTCTACTTTTCGATATTTCCAGATTTATATTTGTAGATAATTCAAGTAGGGAGAGGTGTTCGCGGTCGAGTTGCAGACTTTTTACTGAAGTATAAATAATTCCGGCACAAGAAACCGTAGTAAAAATAATTATAGCGAATAAAACCTTTCCTCTAAAAATTATTTTTAAACTCATTTAGTAAATTCAATGATTTCTTTTTGATAAAGATATTCATTTGTTTTTACATATAAAGTTTAAACCCCCCGCAAAAACCAGCGGGGGTATATTTTATAAGCGTTTTATGCTCCCGGAATGCCTCCCATACCAAATACCATGGCAAGAAGTGCTACTGTTTCGATAATACCCATGGCGGCAATATACATACCTGAGCCTTGTTTATCATCTACTGCGAGGTTGGCACAAGCTGCCGCACCAACTTTTCCCTGCATAATTGCAGAAGCGGCAATGGCAATACCAACAAAGAAAGCCCAAATCATTTGGTTGGTATAACTATCAGGGTTAAGGTTGGCCCCAATCATTGAGTTCATAAAAATCATCCCGTAAATAACCTGGCTTAATGGCATACCAACCATTGCCAGCGCCAGCGAAGGAAGCTTTTTCTTATCTCTGATTGATTGTTTCCAAAGCCCTACAGCTCCCATGCCTGCAATACCGGTTCCGATTGCCGAACCTACACCTGCTATTCCCAGTGCGATGGCATGTCCGCCAAAGCCTGCAACTGTTGTTGCTAAAATTGTAGTTAAAATCATTTTTATACTATTTAAAAATTTTTATTGTTTTTTGTCCTTCAAATCGAAGGGTTTATATTCATTTCCCGAAAATTCAACATTGGCATGACCGGCATATTCCAACATATTTAAACGTACACCATGAACCAATACTGCCATAGCTGCCAGAATCATATTTAAACCATGTCCTAAAATTAAAACAAGCACTGCGCCAATACCTGAAACTACTGTTGTTATGCCATCGCCAATAGCCATTTGATTAAAGCTAGCAGCCATTAGCACTGTTGATAATCCAACGGCATATAAGCGGATGTATGAAATAATATCAGAAAACCCATTTATTATGCTCAGTGGTAAGTTTCCTATTGAACTGAGCATACCTTTTACAAAACTTGTTCCCGGCTTTGAAAATAAAGCAACCAGCAATGCGCCACCAACAAAAAGCCATAGCATAATTGCAGGTGCTTCAACACCCAAAACCATTTGGTTTACGATTAGGAACAAGCCCCAGATTATTGCAATCCAGCCTAATTGAGCCAAAGCCCTGACGCTGTTGTTAAATTTCCATGCCACCTGCAAATGGCCTACCGTTAGATGAACGGCACCGATTAAAAACATAAGTTTCTGCACAATGAGGCTATCTCCGCCAAAGCTGGCCAGTTTTTCTACTTTCAGGCTACGCAATACCGGCAGTTCAGCAATAGCTTCAGAGCCAAAATAAGTACCGGTTAAAACGCCCCAAAACATAATTGAAATGGAAAGCGTATAAATCAGTCCAAATTCAATTTGTTTGGCAAATTTCTTTTTGCGGTGCACCAAAAAGGTGAGTAGGAAAAATATTAGCCCATAGCCGGCATCTCCCACCAATATTCCGGTAAAAAAGGTGAAAAATACCATAAACACCCTCGATACATCCATTTCTTTGTAGCCCGGAACAAGCCCCATAAAATCCATTACAGGTTGAATACGTTTTGCCCAGCGGGGAGTACGAACAAGGGTAGGGACCTCTTCCATTTCTTCGGGAAGGGGATCCTCGATTACATATCCCCAATGACGTTCTTCTGCTGTTTCAATAAAATGTTCTACAAAATCAACAGGAATAAAGCCTTTCCAGAAACGTACGTGTTTCTCGAGAGATAAGCCTCCGAATTGTACATTGCGAACATCAAACCTTCGGAATCGTTCTTTCAGTCCCTCTTCGAGCACTACTTTTTGTGCATGTAATTGAAGTAAAAAGTTTTTATTACTTTCCAGGTCTCTGATTGTAGCAGCTAATAATTCTTTGGCATTTTCCAGTTCTAATTCCGGAAAAGGAACTTCCTGAAATTCACCAAGCTGTTGGCTGGCATCTTTACCAAAAAATACTACCTGGTTTAATTCTTGAAACTTACCGGCAACTTGAATATCCTCTTGCTCTGCAACTCGTTTTAACTCTTTGTCGCTAAGCAAATAAAGCTTAATCCAAACGCCGTTGTTATTTAGTTGTTTCAGGTCTTCTAAACTGATGTTGCCCCAATCTTCAAACCATTTAATGTTATGGTTTAAATTGAATTTTATATTCTCCAGATCCTGTCGGTGATTTTCGGCATCCAGCACCTTTTCCATTAAAAAAACCGCACCTCTTTCTACTTTCGAATAGTCGGTGATTTCACCGGAAGTGGTAGCGGGCTTTTTTTCATCATCGTACCTGTCAAGAACCGAAATAGCTTGTTGCAATTGCTTTATGCGTGCATCTACCCTTTCAATTGATTCGTGTTTTGCTGCCTGCAACGGTGCAATGTGTATTACGCCAAGTTGACCCAATACGGTAAGTTCAGCGTCAATATCAACTGCAGAATCGGGCATGAACAGCATTATTTTTTTCATTTCTGCAATCATAGGATGCCCTCCTTTTGTTTGCTGGTTTTTACCACTTTTGCTGTCGCAATTGTCAGGCGTTCATCATCTTGCAGTTTTTGTCCAATTTTCCGAATAGCCGTTTTTGCATTAGGTATTCTTCGGTTTTCAAATAGTTTAACCCTGGCACGCACATCCAGCAACTCATCTTCCAACAGGTTAATCTGTTCTTTCAGGCATTCAATTTCGGCAAGTAATTGCAATTGTTCCTGCATAAGCTCTATGGCGTCGTCTACCCACAGGGGTGTTTCAGCATTCATAGGCATTACATTAAAATCAACTTTAACAAATTGCTGAACACGAACACCAGCTACATCAACAGCTTTGGTAATAATTTTATTAACTGAAATATATTCATCAATATTTACCCACGAATCGCTCATTACTTCAGTCCATGGTTCTGCTGCTTTTCTGTTATTTTCAATTTGCTCACGAATTTCGTCAATACGTTCGGCAATGGTATTTATTGTTGCCATTAAGGATTTTTCCATTGCTTCAAACAAGGGCAGCATTCTTTCCGATACCTTCAGAATTTTTTTCTGTCGGGCACGTTCTGTTTTTGTATATTTTATTTTCAGTCCTGCCATTACTTGTTCTCCTTGTTATTTCCGGGATTTACCACCTTTGCCAACACTTTTGCCCCATTGGCTTTATTAAACGAATGTAAGCGCGTTACCAGCTGCAATTTAAGCTTATAAACCAATACTTCGGTTAGGGTAAATGTTTTCCCAACTTCCATATCTCCCAGTTCTTCCCATTGCCATTGCAAGATGTTTTTTTCGCGTTCAAGTGGATTTCCTGCGATTAATTTTTGTGGCAAACGATTGGTTTTTGCTACACGGTTTTGTGCTTTGGCTTGTCTTACTTCAGAGAAATCCTCCTTAACATCGTTTATAAACGAAGCAATGCTTTTTATGCCAATATTGGCATTCATTTTCTGCATATCAACCGACTGTAAAACCTGAAAGTGTTTTGCAGACAATTGTTTTTTTGCATCGTTGTAAAAATCGTCAATGGTAATAGGTGGCACCTGTCCTAAGGATAACGATGGCAAACTGGTCATTAAATAAACCATGTTTGACATATTTAATCCTCCTGATTTTTTGTGATTCGATCAACCAGGTCTTTGTTTAGTA
>NZ_CAJXYQ010000029.1 GCF_913063105.1 uncultured Draconibacterium sp.
AGAAGTAAAAAACCGGGTTGGTATTCACGTCTGATAAATGGACTGCAAAAGTAGGGAATTTTTTTGTAAGTAACTCATAAAAAAGTTCTTTAGTGAACTGTTCGCTTTCAAAATGTCCGATATCGGCGATAACGATTTTATTTTCGGCATCAAAAAATTGATGATATTTAAAATCGCCGGTCACAAAAAAGTCGGCTCCGGCCGCAATTGCCTGATTTAAAAGGAATGACCCTGCCCCTCCGCAAACCGCGATTTTCTTTACTTTTTTTTGTTGCAGGTTGGTGTGTTTAATTATTCCGGCGCCAAAAGTTTCCTTCAGTTGTTGAAGAAAATCAATTTCTTTTTTTTCTTCAGGTAAAGTGCCAATCATTCCGGCACCAATCTGGTCAAATTTATTGTCGAGCGAATAAATATCGTAGGCTACTTCTTCGTACGGATGTGACTGAATAAGTGTATTTAGTATTTTACCCTGCAAATAATCAGGGAAGATGGTTTCAAAACGGATTTCGTTTTCGTAGTGTTGTTGTCCTTTTTTACCCACAAACGGATTTGTTGTTTCGCTTCCACGGAAAGTGCCCTGGCCGTGTGCATTAAAACTGCACGAGTCGTAATTGCCAATCTGACCCGCTCCGGCAGCAAAAACGGCTTCGCGCACTTTGTCGGCATGATCAACCGGAACAAAAGTTACCAGTTTTTTAAGCATACCTCCAGCAGGTTGCAGTATTTTGCATTCCTGAAGACCAAGTTTTTCACAGATTTTACCGTTAACACCACCTGTAACACTGTCGAGATTGGTGTGTGCCGCATAAATGGCAATATCGTTTTTAATGGCTTTTATCAGGGTGCGTTCAATATAGTTTTTGCCGGTAATTTTTTTCAATCCCGAAAAAACAATGGGGTGGTGGGCAACAATAAGCCCTGCCTTTTTTTCAATGGCTTCATCAACAATCGCCTCGGTAACGTCGAGGGTTACCAGAGCTGCCGATACTTCAGCGTTTTTATCGCCAAGAATTAGCCCCGCATTGTCGTATGATTCCTGCAGTTTTAACGGTGCAAAATCTTCTAAAAAATTGGTAATAGCTTTTATCTTCATTCTCCGAGTCCTTCTTTTATTGCTACAAGTTCTTGTTTGATGTCTTGCAGGCGTTTTACCACTTCATAATTATTCATCGTGTCTTCCGGGTTCTCTTTTAGCTTTTTACGGGCGCCATCAATGGTTAAACCTCTTTCTTTTACCAGGTGATGAATAAAACGTATGGTTTCAATATCTTTTTTTGTGAATTGCCGGTTGCCCTTCTTATTTTTTACCGGTTTTAATGCCTCAAACTGATTCTCCCAGTAACGGATGTGCGAAACGTTTACGCCAAACATATCGGCAACTTCGCCAATCGAATACAGTATCTTTTCTATTTTGGGCTTTTTGTATGGCACTGTAATTTTTTAGATGCAAGATAAAAGATTTTAAACCTGTTACAAAAGAGTGATTGATTTTTTGAAAAGTTTCAAATGGTGGCAAATAAAAACTTCCACCGGAAAACCGATGGAAGCACAAATATTTTCTTCAGGAAATGATTAATCCAGCGACTGCCCGATATTTGACGAAATCGCAATCATTTTGTCGTATTCCTGTGGTGTAAGATCTTTAAACATGTAGTAAGCCGGATTTACTTTGCGTCCGTCTTTGTGCACTTCGTAGTGCAGGTGAGGAGCAGTCGATCCGCCGGTATTTCCAACGTAGCCAATAATATCGCCGCGTTTTACTTGTTGGCCGCGTTTTACATTAAATTCATTCAGGTGACCATAAACCGTTTCGTAACCATAGCCGTGGTCGATAGTAATATTCAGACCAAGCCCAACGCGACTGCGTTTTGAGCCTTTTACGGCAGTGATTTTACCATCGCCGGTGGCATAAACCGGAGTTCCAACCGGAGCCGTAAAGTCTTGCCCCCAGTGCATTTTTCGCACTTTGTAAATGGGGTGGATACGGTATCCCCAACCACTTGAAGTACGCTTTAGGTCTTTGTTGGTAATGGGCATAATCGCGGGCAACGATGCCAGCATTTTTTCCTTGTTTAATGCCAGTTCCAATACTTCGTCGTATGATTTTGACTGAATATAAGCCTGTTTCGAAATAACATCAAGTTTATGTGCTGTGGCAATTACCAACTCGGCATTGTCCATGTCTTCCAGGTGCGAGTATTTATTCGCCCCACCAAAACCAGCATTTCTAACGGTTGACGGAATCGGTTCGGCCTCAAAAATTACACGGTAAATGTTGTCATCGCGTTGCTGCAATTCTGCCAAAACATTTTCAACTTTACTTAAATCTTTTGTAAGCAGCTCGTATTGGGTAAGCAGTCGTTTGTTTTCGCGCATTAGCCGCTTCGAGCGGGGCGTGTCGTAAAAGTTTAAGAAAATGAGTGAGATAACAATAGCCAAAGCCAAACTACTCGAAAAATAAGTAAGAATTTTTGTTGCTCTGGCTTTCCACGTTAATCCAACACTTTCGTAACTGAGGGTATCCGGATTAAATTTATATTTCTTTTTTGCCATATAAAAGGCCGGTTTTTAATCTTTTGTAATGTCTATTCATTAAATCCTATAACTTTGCATGGATTTAAAAAATCGTGATTTTTCACGGCGCAAAGATAAGTAAATAACTCATAGTTAGTGAATTTGTTTTCTTTGCATTAAAATATTTTAACAGAATAATAAATCATACAGACGGAAAATGAAGACTTCTAAAGAGATACGTAAAGCATTTCTCGACTTTTTTACCGAGAAAGAACATCAGATTGTAAACTCAGCACCAATGGTTGTTAAAGGCGACCCTACGCTGATGTTTACCAATGCCGGAATGAACCAGTTTAAAGACCAGTTTTTAGGTAACGAACCGGTTAAATACCCACGGGTTGCTGATACGCAGAAGTGCCTTCGTGTGTCGGGGAAACATAACGACCTGGAAGAAGTTGGGCTGGATACCTACCACCATACCATGTTTGAAATGCTGGGAAACTGGTCGTTTGGCAATTACTTTAAAAAAGAAGCAATTGACTGGGCCTGGGAATTTCTGGTAGAACGTATGGGAATTGAAGCCGACCGTTTGTATGCCACTGTTTTTGAAGGTAGCGCCGACGATAACCAGGAACGCGATAACGAAGCTGCCGGTTATTGGGAGCAATACCTGCCCAAAGACCGCATTTTAAACGGTAACAAAAAAGATAACTTTTGGGAAATGGGAGATACCGGTCCATGCGGGCCCTGCTCGGAAGTACATGTTGATATTCGCTCGGAAGCGGAAAGAGCCAAAGTACCTGGACGCGATTTGGTAAATATGGACCACCCGCAGGTAATTGAAATATGGAACCTTGTTTTTATTCAGTTTAACCGCAAAGCAAACGGAAACCTGGAGAGTTTGCCAGCCAAGCATGTTGATACAGGAATGGGATTCGAGCGCTTGTGTATGGTTTTACAAGGAGTTCAGTCGAACTACGATACTGATGTGTTTCAAAATACCATTGCTGAAATTGGAAAACTTTCAGGCAAGAAATACGGCGAAAACGAAAAGGTAGACATTGCCATGCGTGTAATTGCCGACCACCTTCGTGCAGTTGCCTTTGCCATTGCCGATGGGCAGTTGCCATCGAATAATAAAGCAGGCTATGTAATCCGCCGTATTTTGCGCCGTGCCGTGCGTTATGGTTATACCTTTCTGGAGTTAAAAGATGCTTTTATTTTCCGATTGGTTGAGGTGTTAAAAGATACCATGGGAGAAGCTTTTCCGGAATTAGTAAGCCAGCAAACCTTAATTGAAAAAGTAATAAAAGAGGAGGAAGAGTCGTTTCTGCGTACCCTTTCAACCGGTATTAAACTGCTGGATGATATAATATCGAAAGCAAACAAAGAAGGCGCCAAACAAATTGCAGGAAAAGATGCATTTGTATTGTACGATACCTTTGGGTTTCCGCTTGATCTTACCGAGTTGATTGCTCGCGAAAATGGTTTAGGTGTTGACGAAAAAGGTTTTGCTGTTGAAATGCAGGCACAAAAAGATCGTTCGCGTAATGCCGCAGCACAGGAAACTGATGATTGGGTGGAATTGCGCAAAATTGAAAAAACCGAATTTTTAGGCTACGATAAACTGGAAGCCGAAATCAAAATTGCACGATACCGCAAAGTAACACAAAAGAAAAAAACGTTTTACCAGTTGGTGTTCGACCAAACGCCTTTTTATGGCGAATCTGGTGGCCAGGTTGGCGATACCGGATACATTGAATTTGATGGTGTAAAAACCTCGGTTTTCGATACCCAAAAAGAGAACAACCTAACTGTGCATTTGGTGAATGAGCTGCCAGCCAATGTAGAAGAAACATTTAATGCAGTTGTGAATACCAACCGCCGTGAAAGTATTGCCAATAACCATACTGCTACGCACTTGTTGCACGCTGCATTGCGCGAAGTATTGGGTACGCATGTTGAGCAAAAAGGCTCGCTTGTAAATGCCGATCATTTACGTTTCGACTTTTCGCATTTCCAGAAAATGAGCGATGAAGAAATTGCCGCAGTGGAGAAACTGGTTAATGAGAAGATACGCCAAAATGCCATGCAGGAAGAAAATCGCGAAATGCCGATTGACGAAGCAAAAGCATCGGGGGCAATGATGTTGTTTGGCGAAAAATATGGCGAGGCAGTTCGGGTAATTAAATTTGGCGAGTCGGTTGAGCTGTGCGGAGGTACGCACGTTAAAGCAACCGGGCAGATTGGCCTCTTAAAAATTGTTTCGGAAAGTGCCATTGCTGCCGGTGTTCGCCGTATTGAAGCCATAACTGCTGAACGGGCTGAGAAATACATTAACGATCAGTTAGCCCTGATTAACAGTATAAAAGAAACATTAAAAGGATCAAAAGATATTTTAGGAAGCGTTACTACACTACTTCAGCAAAATTCGGTTTTAAGCAAACAAATTGAGACTTTCCAACAAGAAAGTTTGAAGATTATTAAAGCCAACCTAAAAAGTAAAGTGCTAAAAGAAAACGGGGTAAATATTATTGCCGATAAAATTATGGTTGATAACGCCGGAATGGTAAAAGACCTTGCTTTTCAGTTAAAAGGCGAAGTAGAAGATTTGTTTTTAGTAATTGGTGCTGATGTTAACGGAAAACCGAATCTATCGGTAATGATTTCGGATAATATTGTTGCAGAAAAAGGCCTGAATGCCGGACAGATTGTTCGCGAAGCTGGAAAAGAAATTAAAGGCGGCGGCGGTGGCCAGCCTTTCTATGCAACCGCAGGAGGGAAAGATGTAAGCGGACTACAGGCTGCCATTGAAAAAGCACTGTCGTTTTTACAATAAATGGCCAGGCATTAAGAAAAGCACTTATAAAAGCAGCTTTTCGTTAAAACATATGTAGCCCGTTTGGTATGTTTAAAAATATACCGAACGGGCTTCTTCGTTTTATTTCTTTTTTTGATTTGTTCTAAATAAGACTTATTTTCAGCAGCTGAAATATGAACCTATAAGTTCAGTGCGACTTACAACTAAATAGTAAAAATGAAAAAGTTTTATTCTTTTATAACATCCGTTCCTTTTGCAGCATTTATTTTTCTGGCCCTGGCCTTTTCAATGGCCGTAGCCACTTTTATTGAAAGTAGTTATGGTACTCCAACAGCCCGTGCGCTGGTGTACAACACCCGTTGGTTCGAGCTGCTGTGGGGTTTGTTTGCCTTAAACTTGCTGAATAACCTTATTCGTTACCGGTTTTTTACCAGTAAACGGTTTACGCTTGGCTTGTTCCACATTTCGTTTTTGGTAATGATTTTAGGAGCAGCAATAACCCGGTATTTTAGTTTCGAAGGAGTAATGCATATTCGCGAAGGACAAAGTGCAAACTATATTCTTTCGTCTGACGATTATTTTTATGCCGCTTATAACGGTGAAGAAGCTGTATCTACCGTTCGTTTTTCGGAACTAACTCCAAAACAGTTTTCTACAAAATTTGATGTAAACGGGCAAGCAGTAAAAATAAAAACCATTGGTTTTATTGAAGATGCCGAGAAAAAGGCCATTCCTTCTGAAAGTGGCGAGCCGGTAATTGATTTTGTGTTTTCGGCGCCTGATGTGCAGGGTATGCAGTCTTTTTCTTTTCAAAAAGGAGAAGCACTGGATTATCCGGGATTTTCGGCCGGATTTGAAGTTGACGAAGAAAAAGTAGTGAACTTTTTTATAAAGGATGGTGCCCTGTTTATGACTTCGTTTGCGCAATTGGAAGAAACAACCATGGCCAGCCAGGAAACCGTTGCATTTACACCCGGAGATACCATTCCGGTAAAACCAATGTTCCTTTACGGTTTCAGTAACTTTCGTTTTCTTATTCGCAAATTTATGCCAAGCGCAACTTTTACAGCAGTAAAAAGCCAGGTTGAAACACGCGAAGATGCCGTTGTTGTGCAAATAACAGATGGTATACGTCAGCAAACGGTTCCTGTTTTTGGCCACTCGGGGCAATCGCCCGATACCATTCGTGTGCCTCTTGGTGACAATACTCTGAAACTTGCTTATGGAGCCTTGCCGCTTAAAGTGCCGTTCAGCATTCATTTAAAAGATTTTCAACTTGAGCGATATCCAGGCTCTAATTCGCCATCGTCGTTTGCCTCTGAGGTAGTTTTGGTTGATGAGGAACAGGGAATTAACGAAGATATCCGGATTTTTATGAACAATACGTTAAGTCACAGAGGGTACAAATTCTTCCAGTCGTCGTATGATACTGATGAGAGAGGAACGATACTTTCTGTAAATCATGATTTTTGGGGAACATGGATATCCTACCTGGGATACGCATTGCTGATAATTGGAGTTATTTTATCAATGGTTAATCCGAACTCCTATTTCCAGTTCCTTGCCAAAAAGTTAAAGGCCAGCTCGGTTAAAGCAATCGCTGTTTTTGTACTGCTTGGAGCCGGAGCCCTATCTGCATCGGCACAAAGTGGTGTGGGGGCCGGAATCCCCTCAATTGACAAGGCTGTTGTAAAAGAATTTAGCGAATTGTGGGTGCAGGGCGTTGATGGTAGAATCGAACCGGTGTCAACACTTTCCGGAGAAATTGTGCGCAAGGTAAGTCGTAAGTCAGGCTTATACGGCTTGTCGGCTGATGAGGTGGTGCTTAGCATGATGGCTTATCCCGAAATCTGGCGTTCAATGCCGGTTATTAAAGTTTCGAACAAAACTTTGGCC
This sequence comes from uncultured Draconibacterium sp., assembly GCF_913063105.1. GTDB lineage: Bacteria > Bacteroidota > Bacteroidia > Bacteroidales > Prolixibacteraceae > Draconibacterium. The sequence continues at coordinate 7,232 of NZ_CAJXYQ010000029.1, forward strand.
GCCACACTCGGGGCTCAAAATAAATACATTACGGTTGAGTCGTTGTTTGACGAGCAGGGAAACTATAAAATATCAGATGCCGTAAGGGCTGCCTACGCGAAAGCCCCGGGTATGCGAAACCGTGTTGAGAAGGAATATATTTATGTCGATGAGCGGGTAAATATTTGTTTTATGGTTTTTCAGGGCTCCCTGTTCCATCTCTTTCCGCGCGAAAGGGTAGAAGATACCTGGTATGCTCCCGGAAATACGGCTGCAGAATATTCCGATGGTGATTCAATTTTTATAAAAAGTGGATTTCAGCTATTGTTGCAATCCATTGCCGAAAACAATAGTCCCGATGCTGTTCAGGTTTTAAAGGCCGTTGAAAACTTTCAGGTAAAATACGGAGCAAATTTGTTACCCGGTGATACCAAAAAGAATATGGAGATTCTTTTTAATAAAGTCAATCCGTTTAAACGAATTTTCCCATTTTATCTGCTTTTTGGCTTTTTGTTATTGTGCGTACTTTTTGTAAACATTTTTAGGCAAAAACCATTGCCTGGACTGCTGAAAGTCTCCTCTTTTGGCCTGATTATTTTACTCTTTCTAGTGCATACAGCAGGTTTGGTACTTCGGTGGTACATTTCGGGGCACGCCCCGTGGAGTAATGGCTACGAGTCGGTTGTTTATGTGGCCTGGGCATCAATGTTGGCCGGTATTATTTTTGGGCGCAAATACCCAATGGTGGTCGGAACTGCTGCATTTTTATCGGGTATTGCCCTTTTTGTAGCGCATCTTAGCTGGATGAATCCTGAGGTTACGAACCTGGTTCCTGTGCTTAAATCGTATTGGTTAACCATTCACGTAGCAATTATTACTGCCAGTTATGGTTTTATTGGCTTAAGTATGTTTTTAGGCGTGTTGGTAATGATTTTAATCGTGATGCGGAACAACAGTAACGAAGTTAAAGTGAATGGATTTATCGAACAGTTAACGACCATTAACGAAATGTCAGCTACCGTGGGGTTGTATTTTCTTACTATCGGCACTTTTCTTGGTGGAGTTTGGGCGAACGAAAGCTGGGGGCGCTACTGGGGCTGGGACCCAAAAGAAACCTGGGCGCTGATTACCGTTGTAATATATTCGTTTATTGTGCACATGCGCCTTATTCCATCGTTAAAAGGAATATTCAATTATAACTTCGCATCAATTATCGGTTTTGCCTCAGTTTTAATGACCTATTTTGGCGTGAACTATTACCTCACAGGTTTGCATTCATACGGGAAAGGTGTTGCCGACGGAGTAAATCCAGCCGTTCCTGCATCAATTTTGGTTTTGGCCGGATTAATCATCTGGGCCTATATAAAAGACAATAAATACCAGCAACAATTAGTTAAAACACCGGCAAATGAGGAGGAGTTGTAAGTGTTAAATTTTAGAACAATCTGCTCGGAAAGTCGATGGCGTGGTTTTTAATGTTTTGTTTTTCAGATATTTAATATTATTTAGAATGCGTATAAATAGTTTGAGCTGAAAAAACCCCTTATTCCTTTATAAATCAACCAACAACAAAAGCCTTATATTTCGAAGTTTTTAAAATTGAAATATGGGACAGACAGTTACACGTAACTTTGATGTATTGGAATATGCATTGAAGGAATTCCCCCGTGAAGATGCCATTGCCGGAAAAAAGGATGGAAAATGGTATACTTATTCAACCAAAGAATATTACAAAAAAGCGCACCAGCTGGCCATGGGGCTAATGGCTATGGGGTTAAAACGAGGCGACAAAGTTGCAACGGTTACCACCAACAGGCCCGAGTGGAGCATTGCCGACATGGGACTTGCAATGGGTGGTTTTGTACATGTGCCAATTTATCCAACGCTTGGCGACGATGAATATAAATATATTCTCAACCATGCAGAGGTAAAAATTATCATTGCCGGCGATAAAAAGCTGTTTCAAAGTATGAATCCACTGGCCAATATGATTCGTGGTGTTATAGCGGTTTATACTTTTGAGGACGTTGACGGTGCAAAAAATTACGAAGAAATTCTATCGCTTGGAGAGGCTAATAAGGATAAATTTGAGGAAGAACTTGCAGCCACAAAAAACGACATTAAGCCCAAAGATTTGGCTACACTGATATATACCTCGGGAACCACAGGTGTGCCAAAAGGAGTGATGTTGAGCCACGAGAACCTGGTTTCTAACTTTGTTGCCCATATTAAGTTGCACAACTTGGGAAAAGAGCATAAAGCTCTTAGTTTTCTGCCGCTATGCCATGTTTACGAACGTAGCATGAATTACCACTTTCAGTTAAAAGGAATGGGAGTTTATTATGTTGGTAACCTGGCACAAATTGTTTCTTCAATAAAAGAGATAAAACCGCACATGTTTAATTCGGTTCCGAGGTTACTCGAAAAAGTATACGATGGTTTTGTGGCAAAAGGAAAAGAACTTTCCGGAGTGAAGAAGAAATTGTATTTCTGGGCCCTTCGTTTAACGCATCATTTTGAGTACAATAAAAAGTTTGGACCGCTAATGCGAATGAAAATAGCCCTGGCTGATAAGCTGATTTATTCGAAGTGGAGAGCTGCCCTGGGCGGAAATATAACTTATATTGTTTCGGGGGGAGCTGCCTTACAGCCGCAAATTGCCCGGGTGTTAGGTATGGCCAAATTAACTACGCTTGAAGGTTACGGCTTAACCGAAACATCGCCGGTTATTGCGGTAAATAATCCGCTGAAAAACGAAATGATGATTGGAACTGTTGGACCAATTCTGGAAGGTTATGATGTTAAATTTGCTGCCGATGGCGAGATTCTGTGCAAAGGCCCGGGTGTTATGATAGGCTACTACAAAGCACCGGAGCTAACTGAAGAGGTTATTGATAGAAATGGTTGGTTTCATACCGGAGATATTGGCGTTTTGGTTGACGATAAATACCTGAAAATTACCGATAGGAAAAAAGAGATATTTAAACTCTCGGGAGGAAAATATATTGCACCTCAAATGATTGAAAATAAGCTAAAAACCTCGGAGTTGATTGAGCAGGTGATGGTTATTGGTGCCAACGAGAAATTTGCCAGTGCTATTATCTCGCCTTGTTTCCCGATATTACACGATTGGGCCGGCGAACGCAAATTACATTACGAGAACAACGAAGAGCTGATTCAATTGCCCGAAGTAATTAACAAGCTACAGAAAGAAGTAGCCAAAGTGAATAAAACACTCGGATCGCACGAACAAATTAGCAGAATAAGACTGGTTTACGAAGAGTGGACCCCGGCTTCTGGTGAACTTTCGCCAACACTTAAGCTGAGGCGGAATGCAGTGTCCGTAAAGTACCAGCATTTAATTAACGATATCTACTCGGTAGGGGCATCAAAATAGCCTGAAAATATAAGTGCGAAAGCACAAGCTGAACCAAACTTATAAAAGGTTGCAATTTTTTTTTGCAGCCTTTTTTTTTGTGCTTTCCGCTACAAAATCCCCTGGCTTAAAATAAAGCCCGGTCCCATGGAATTGCAGCCAGTATTAATAAAAGAGCAATGGAGTAAAAAATGGTGGCCGGTTTATATTTTTTCCAGGCAACCGCTTTTTTCTTCGATTTTCTTCTGCCGATATGAACCAGTATCAAAGCAATAAACATCATTAAAAAGTGTTCAACAAGGTAAAACCTCAGGTCGCTGTTTTTCATCGCTGCGCCAAAATCGGCAAAGGCAGCTTTGGTAATCGGGCTCACAAAAGCATAAAGCACGAGGCCAAGTAAAAACTGAATGTCCATAAAAATAACCAGAATCAGCCCAACCAGGTTGTCAGCTTTATTCCAACTGCGCTTGCTTGCCCATCCTGAAATGGCCAAAAAAACAGCAAATACTAAAAATATTAAAACCAGCCATCGAAAGCCGTTGTGTGCATGTAATAGTCCTGGATACATAATTTATTTATTTTTTGAATTGTAACACCCGATATGCATTTTGGTTGAGTATTTCGGCTAAAAACAAAGTACTTTGTTTTTAACCATAAAAGGCACTCTTGTAAACATAGGTATTTTTCTATCTTTGATTAGCCCGAAAATAACCTAAAAAATTAAAAAAATGGTTTCGAAATTGGTACTCGTAATGTTTGTTCCTGTTTTTGTTTGCTCGTGTGTTTCCATCCAAAAAGATACCTCGCTGGCTAAAATGAAGGTACTGATTGATACTGATGCCAATAACGAGCTGGATGATCAACACGCCCTGGCTTACGCATTTTTAAATGATGCTGTTTTTGATGTTATTGGCGTTACGGTAAATAATACCCGCAATGGTTACGGAATTCAGGGGCAATACGACGAAGCCGAACGGATTATAAAACTGTTTAATAAAGAAGGGCAGGTACCTTTGTTTATGGGGGCAGATAAAAGCTATGCAGAAATTGCCCCATACATTTCAGAAAATGGATTTGACGGACAGCCGGCAGTTGATTTTATTATTGCAGAAGCCTTGAAAATGCAAGATGAAAAATTAGTGCTAGCGCCGGTGGGAAAACTCACCAATATTGCCCTGGCTATTTTAAAAGAACCGCGCATTATTGATAAAGTGCGTGTGGTTTGGCTGGGGGGCAATTATCCCGACCCCGGAGAATATAACCTGGATAACGATACAACAGCAGTAAATCCGGTTGTTGAATCGGGTGTGGATTTTGAGATGGTTACGGTGCGCTACGGAGCTCCGTCGGGTACTTCGGCAGTTGCTGTTGTGCCCGACGAAATTGAGCAACATATGCGGGGAAAAGGCCCGGTGTCCGACAACACCATTATTGGCAGGCATGGCGGCGAATTTAACCGCTTTGGCGATTATTCGGCCAATCTTTTTGCCGAAGCAGAAATGTATGGCAACCCGCCATCGCGCGCCTTATTTGATATGGTTGTACTTGCCGTTTTGAAAAACGAAAGCTGGGGCGAAAAAGTTGAAATACCAGCGCCAAAACTGCTTGGTAACAGCTGGGTGGATGTGCCCGGCAATCCCAACAAAATTATTTACTGGCAAAATTTTAATAGGGATGCCATTGTACACGACCTTTTTGAACTGATGCAAAAAACCACTCCAAAGCAATAATAAAATACCCGATGCAGGAAATTAAAAAGCAACTGGAGGTTTTACTCGTTAATTATTTCAGAAAGTGCTACCCCAATTTCCCTAAGGGGCGGCTTGCGGCTTCGGAGTCGCCCGACTTTTTAGTTAAATTAAAAAACAAACAGCGCATCGGAATCGAGCTTACACGTTTGAACCCGGCAAATGCGGTAGAAATTTCAGCTGCAGATAAAGCTAAAAACACTTTCCACGAAGAACTGGTAGATTCCATGCGCGAACATTTTGAATTCGGGAACGACCGAAAACTGTTTGTCAAGTTTTTATTCAATCAGCATAATGGAATTAATCCGGCAAGCGAATTGGTGATACGTTCCCAAACCGTTTCACTTATCCGTTCAGCAATTGAAAACAGGGGAAGGCAACCCTTTTTTAATCAAACTTTAAACGGCGGTTATTTACCTCAGGGGATTAAGCAAATTATGATAGCCGGCCATTCAGGACTTGAAGCGTCGGTATGGGAACGATCAAATAATCTGGGAATTTCAACTAATGTGGTTGACGATATTAGAAAGGCCATTGCAAAAAAAGATGAAAAATTGCGTTTGTATCAAAAGCAAAAACTCGATGAATACTGGTTGCTTATTACTACCGATTGTTTACGGGCCGATAAAAATATAAACCTGTTAAATAAAATTCAGCGCGAAGAATTTAGTTCGCTCTTTCATAAGGTATTCCTGTTTGATTTAATGCGCGCCCGTGTTTTGGAACTCGTTTGAAAACGGATGCCGGGAATTGTTGGTGTGCTGTTTATTTGTTGAAACCGTTTAGGCTAAGCATTAGCTTACTGTTTTACATCCATTTTTGTTGGGCTGTTTCGGTATGGTATAGCAAATAGTTCTGCATCTGCTTTGCCAGCGATTCGCTGATGTATGGAATACTGATACTTCCTGCAGCATTCATGATTTCCAGCGAGGCAAGCGACCGGCGTTTCTGAAAAAACGATTGTTTGAACCGCACTGCCTGCACCTTAAACAGTTCCATTTGATTCCATTTTTGTCCAACGGCACCCGACGACACCCGAATTTGTGTAGTACTGATTTGAAAGTACCTTTTTCTGAAAAGCAGGTAACAATAAAAGCCTGAAACAGCCAGCCATAAAACAGCGGAAACCCAAAAAAACCAGAAACTAAACAAAAACGGGGCAGCACCAATAACCGGCAAAATACCCGAAAAAAACCAGCCCACTCTAAAATAATGAATATGCGAAAAAAAGCGGTGTTGCGCATCCAGTTCATCCGGTCCAAATAAATCGTTCTTTAACAAATCAAGTTGTGTTTGTAAACAGCCGGGTGCATCAACCAGCTGGTTTTTGCGGTTTTGCATACTAACAGCCTGTTTAAAAGCAATATGGTAAATGCCAAAGTATTTTTTTATGGGGTTGGTGGCCCAGCTAAACTCCTGAATTTTTGCATGCGGAACAAGCACATTTCGTTTATTAACCAGGCCGGCCATAATCTGGTAGGCTTGTTCTGATTTTACCAGCCTGAAATCGTAATATTTATAGACCGTTTTTACCAGCGAAAACAGAAAAGAAACCACTGCAAAAAATAAGATGAGAAAAAGAATTAGTGCCCAGCCTGAATTGGAAACAAAGTTCATAAATTCGTTGGAATATTCGTCTGCTTTTTCCTGAAACACTTCTTGTACCTGGTTAAATAGCTGCGAACCAAAAGCCAAAATAATAAGTGCCGTACGAATATGATTTTCACTAATCCCTATTTTTAGCAAGTCGATAGGTTCAAGTTTTAAAATCACGCTTTCAATGGGTTTGGTCGCAGATGCTTCTGAAGTATTTGCTTCTGTTTCTTCGGTGGTTTTTGTCTTAAGTAAGGCGCTTAATGCTTTGGCGTAAGGTGCTTCAAGGGCATGTATTTTTAGCTCTTTTCCTGCCGTTCCTGCTGTGTCAATTTCAAGGGCCACAACATCAAGAGCCTGCTGAAGCAGGTTTTGTTTGGTGTTTATGCTCTGGATTCTTTCCAGAGGAATGGATAAAACCTGTTTTCTTAAATAACCTTTTTTTAGTACAAATTCATCATCTTTCACATAGAAATAAAAGTTTAAATAATAAAGCAAGGTATGAATTACAAGCAATATGAAAATAGCTGCCAGAGCCGGTAAGATGATTGCTTTATGCTGCAACAGGTTATTTTGCAAAATTACCACAACAAGCACTGCCCAGAACATGCGCGCCAGCGAGCGTATGCCTTGAATAAAAATTATGACCAAACCTTTAATTGATTGCCTGCTTGGAACTGAAAGGTCTGGCTTATTCATGCTTGCTAATTTTTTCAGAAAGAAAATCTTTGAGCTGCTGTGCCTGATTTTTTGGTAACCCCGGAATGGAAAGATCGCTGGAATTGCCACCGGCAGTAAAAAGTTTTAAGGTTGAAATTTTATAGGCTTTGGCTAAAACCCCCTGGGTAACCTCAACATGTTGGATACGGTTAAAAGGCACCGATGTTTCTTTATAAAAAAGTATACCTTTTTTAAAAGAAATGTCATTCTCGCGCACCAGGTAACCTTTTCGCGGAAATCCAAGCAGGGTAATGCCAATAGAAAAGGCAAGCCATAAAACAATAAATGCTGATACAGCAATTTTTACAGGTATTCCGGGTGTAGCCTCGGAAAGGATTAGAAAGGCAATACAGCCCCCAAAAGCAATTAGAAAAACGAGAACCAACCGGATTACAATAATCGAAAGGTATTTTTTATCGAGCCTGTTGAACTGTTCGGAGTCAAGTGTTGGCAGGTTCTCTGGTAAAATTACAGCATTTGTAAAGTTGTGCATAGCTTTTAATTAAAAGAATTAAAACTAAAGCTAAAAATATGTAATTAATCGATACCTTGTGTACTGGCAATTTTTTAGTTTTAAACCAATATTAAATTGAGTTATAGAATAATGTTTAAGACCCTGTTTTTATTTGCCTGTTTGCTATGTGCGCTGCAATCGTGCAAGTTGCCAAAGCAAGATCAAATTTCGCTTGCAGTAATCCCATTGCCCATTTCTTGCGAGGCAAGTTTGCGTGGACTTTATGTGGTTAACGAAGAGGTGGTTTGGGCCAGTGGATCCGCCGGAACAGTTTTGTTATCAACGGATGGAGGAACCCAGTGGAAAGACGTATCAATACCACAGGCTGAAATAAACGATTTCAGAAGCATACATGCCTGGGATGAAAAAGGAGCCATCGTATTTGGCGTTGCCGGGCCTGATTTTGCTTACAAAACACTTGATGGGGGCAACACCTGGAATGTGGTTTACAGCGATACAACAGGTGGCTTGTTTTTTAATTCGGTAAAATTTGGCGATAAACAAAATGGTTTGGCAGTAAGCGACCCGGAGGATAGTACATTTTTTGTGCTAAAAACAAACGATGGTGGCAACACCTGGCAAAGGGTTAAAAACTTGCCGGCAGTTGCGAATGGCGAAGCCAATTTTGCCGCCTCAAATACTTGTATTGAATACTTGCCATCGGGGAACGTCTGGATTGCAAGCGGCGGGAAAGCTGCCCGGGTATTTTATTCCGATGATTTTGGACAAACCTGGGAAGTAGCCAAAACACCTATGGTTAGAGGACTTTCGACATCAGGGATATTTTCAATAACCTTTAAAAATGAGCATGAAGGAATAATTGTTGGCGGGATTTACGATCAGCCTGAATTAAATACAAATATTGCTGCTTATACTGTTAATGGCGGAAAAAGCTGGCTGCCCGCAGTAAAAATGCCACAACAATACAGATCGTGCGTTCAGTTTATAAACTCGGAAGAGAGCAACGTCGCATTTGCCATTGGAAAAACCGGTTGCGATATTTCGTTTGATGGTGGAATAAACTGGCAGTATCTGGATAATGCCGGTTATTACACCTACCGCAGTGTGCCCGGAAAATGGCAAGGGTTTGCTGCCGGTGCCAACGGAAATATCGTCCGCATAAACTTCAATTAGTTTGACCTGATTTAAGGTAAATAAGCAGCAGACTACCTTTTTATTTTTTTACAAATTTATAGGCAACCACGCGGTTGTTAAAAAAGGTAGGAACATATAAAATCTGGTCATCCACACAAAAATCAATATCGGCAGCATTAATTTCATCCGATAGCGTGTTTAAAAGTTCTACCTGCTGCCCATCTTCTGTAAGCAAATTTATGGCTCCCTTCCAGTTGCTCAAGATATAACTTCCATCGCCAACCGGTGCAATTCCATCGCCATGGCCCATATTTTCTGCAAGTATTTTTGCTTCCATCGTCGACCATGGAATTTCGTAGAAAATACTGCTATTGCTGGTTAACAACAACATCCGTTCTTTTTCCCAAAATAAACCGTTAAACCGTTCACCTTCTTTTCCGGTAAAAATGGGGGTTAGCTGCTTGTCGTTTAGTTTATAAATGGTAACCGACCCCGAGCCAGATACATATACACTTCCGTCATTGGCTGTGGTAATGTCATTTAGGTCAGGTTTTCCATCCAGTTCAATTTTCTGAATAATCTCACCTGTTTCGATATTGGCCTCAACCAGTGCATTAACATCGGCAATAAAAAGCGAGTTTCCACTAATTCCCATTCCTTTTGGAGCGTTAAGTCCAACAATCCATTTCAGGTCGATAATATTTCCGTCTTTATCCATTTTTGAGATAAACCCGTTTCCATCAAGCTCCCATGGATTTTCGTTAACATTCGAAACATAAAGGATGTTACGTTGGCGATCGAGCAATACTGATTCAGGTGTGCGAACCAGGGTGTCCGACTCCCACAGTTTTTCAAGATGATAACTCATTGGGGCCTGTTGGGTATTGGCACTTTTTTTCTTTGTTCCGGTTGAACAGGCAAACAGGGCAAGTGCGAAGATAAAAAGGAGAGCGTTTTTCATATTATTTTCTTATTTGTTTTCAATAGGTTCCGGGTGAATAGTGGTTATAAACCCAAATTCATTTTTAATAATTTTTTCGATGCGGGTACAAATCTCGTGTGTTTCGTATAACGACATTTCGGGGGGGAGTTTTATGTGACAGCTCATTTCGGTATGGTTGCCATAGTGATGCAGGTGAATGTGGTGCAAATTCAGCTGGTGTTTACAGTTTGCCTGCACTGTTTCGTGGATGGTTTTTAACAGTTCATCCGAAGGGCTTTCGCCCAGCAGGGCTTTAGTCTCTTTTGAAAGGATTTCGAAACTGGCCCAGCCAATCATTAAGGCAACAATAAAACCCAGCACGGCATCGGTCCACCAAAAATACTTGCCAACCAGCAAGCCTATCAAAATAATTACCGACGAAAGGGCATCGGTGCGGTGGTGCCAGCCATCGGCTTTAAGGATCGAAGAATTTGTTTTTCGATAGCCCCAAAAAGCATATTGTGCCAGAAGTTCTTTCACTACAATTGAAATTAGGGTAACTACCCAGGCAATGGTACCAAAAACAGTTTGCTCGCGGGTGCCCAGTTTATCAACCGATTTCATAATAAAATCGAAAGCAACAATGGCCAGCAGCACGCCAATTATTACTGCCGCAATGTGCTCGGCACGCCCATGCCCAAAGGGATGGTCGTCGTCGGCAGGTTTGCTCGATATTTTGCCGCCTATTAAAACAATTACCGATGAAACCGAGTCGGTTAAGGTGTGCCAGGCATCGGCAATTAGCGCCACCGATCCGGTAACAATACCGGCCCAGTATTTTAAGCCAAAAAGAATAGTGTTGGCAAAAATCGATATCCAACCCTCGCGAAATATGTACTTGTTGTTTTGCATGCGGTTTACATTGCCGTATTAAAAGTAGTTAAAACAGCCTAAAAATGGAAAGGTTTAGCCAAGAACCGCTTTTTAAATATGGATTACAGTTATCGCATAGGCAGTTAAAAGACGATTTTCAATATTAACCAACGAGATAAAAGTTAAACTTTATCCCATCTGTCTCAAATTGGGAAAAAGAAGCAAAATAATAAAAAGAGAAAAGGGTCTTAAAGGAATTATATTTATATTGTATACGAAATGTGTTAGCAGAGAATTACATTTTATCAAACACAAATAATTTAAAAATCACATTTATGAGAAATTTTACTCCTACAATGCTGTTAGTAATGTTCAGCTTATTCGTTTTTTCAGCTAAAGCCCAAATTTCGGTTACTGCTTCAGATTTTGAAGAAGGTTTAGTGCTTGGATCAAAAGTTACTACCTATTTAGACACCACAACTCTTTCGGTGGATGTGGGTAATCCGGGTGAAAACACCTGGGACTTCTCGCAGTTGCAAACTGACTACACTTTTGAAACCGAAAGTAAAGATGTTGCCAGTTCTGATTATGCAGCATCTTTCCCCGGAGCAGAATATGCTTCGTTTTACAGTGGGGTGTTTGAAGGGACCCCCTCGAGTACATGGGTTTATAACTCGGTTGGCGATGACTTTATCAGTCATGGAACAGGAACAGTTGCACAATCTGTGTCAGGTAATATTGAAACAATAATTACATTCGACCCTGCGTGGGTGCAGTACAAATTGCCTTTGCAATATGGCGATACACAGTCGCACACACGTACTCAAACTTTAGATATTACCACCACAGTGCCCTTAGTTGGGAATATAAAACAAACTATTACGCAAGAAGTAACAGTTGATAAGCATGTAGATGCCTATGGGAAAATTACATTTCCAGGAGGAAAACAACTTAATGCTTTACGGATTATGGAAGTGACAACATTTGTTACTGATGGGGTAACTACACGTTCAAAAGTGATTCTATTTCTTACAAAAACGGGTGAATTAGTATCGGTAACTCCAAAAGATACCACCAGCCTAAATGGTTCGATAGAAATAGATAATGTCAGTTGGACATCGGGAAGAGGCGAAACAGTTACCGCCACAGCTCCCACGTCACCATCGGCAGTACAGTCAGCAATTACAGCCAGCCAGGTAATGTTAAGCTGGACTGATAACTCAGACAACGAAGATGGATTTTACATTGAAAGAAGGGTGGTAGACTCGCTGAAAAGCAGCTTCGATGAAGATTTTATACGCATCGATAGTACAGGAGCCAATGTAAGCAGTTATACCGACCTTACCGTTATGGCCGGTTACAGTTACGAGTACCGAATTGTGGCCTATAACGGCGAAGGCGTTTCAGCGGCCAGTGCTGTAATTGCAGTAACTATTCCGCAGCAACTGAGCGGCGGGCCACAAAACCTGAGTGTAAGTATTGTTGATGCCACAATGCAGTTGAGCTGGAGCGATAATTCGGAACATGAAGAGGGTTTTTACATTGAACGTGCTGAAGATGGAGGTAGTTATACCATTCTTGATTCAGTAGCTGCAGAAACGGAAGGCTATACGGATGTAAGTGTAGTAGCAGGAGTAGAATACAGCTACCGTATACAGGCTTATCTTAATGATGACAAGTCGGATTACAGCAATACGGCCAGTGCCCGAATTGTTCCAACAGCGGTTTTCGATGTGGAAACAAGCCATGCAGCCTGGACAGTTCAGCAAAATTATCCCAACCCATTTAAAAATAAAACGTTTGTAACCATTCAAATGTCAGAGCCAGATGATATTACTGTAGTTTTGTTTGACTCAAGCGGAAAGCTGGTAAAGGAAGTGCAACGTTCGTTTCTAGAAGAAGGAAGCCATCAGGTGCAGATTGATGGAACCTCGTTAAACGGAGGTAGCTATTTCTTAAAAGTTAGTGGAAGAGCACATGCCGAATCAATTCGGATGCTTTTAGTTAAATAGATAATTCTCGGAAATACAAATCGACTATTTTGATAGAACGGTTTGTATTTCCGGTTTATTCCCATCTCCAATCGCAGCTTTTATTTGAACATACGGTACCGGATAATAGATTAACGGTTTACGAGCAATTTCCATAGGGCGAAATCTACAAGCTGGCACTGATTTTTATCCGTTGCCAGTTGGTACAATCTATTGGTAATTAAACCTCGGTCTACCTTCTTGTAGCGGTTAGTTGTGGAACCTGAAAATGTAGAATAGAATGCATAAAGTTGAACCTGGGTAGTGCTTTAAAACGCCAAACGATTATCTTTAAAATACTTTTGGTTTATACTACCAGACTTTAACGAGCCGGTAAAATGAAAAAAAGATCACTTTACATCAAAAAAATAAGTAGCCAGGCTGAAAAGATTTTATGGATTACTTTGTTTTGGACCATCATTTCAACACTTCAGTTTTTCTCTAGCTATTCTACACTAATCCAGTTAGACCTTGATATATCGGGACTAAGCCCGACCGCATTTTTGTACGGAAGTTTAATTACCGGGCTTACAGCAGGATTGATTGGTGGTAGCAGTATTGTATTTTTTTGGTCAAAATGGCTTCGGACTAAATCTTATGCTTGGTCATTACTTAGCATTTTGTGTTCGTACAGTTTGGTATATTTTGTTGTGGCTTTAACAACAACCATGTACTTTAAGGCCACTCAATTAAACATAGCGTTTAATCATCCTGATACATGGGAGGCTGTCTGGAATTCCAATTCGGTGCTTACCGTTGTTCAAAACTACTTGTTCTGGCTATTGATTGTAATTATTTCATTAATTGGCTTGTTGGTTAACGATAAATATGGGCCAGGTGTATTTAAATCTTTTATCCTGGGGAAGTATTTCCAACCGAAACGTGAAGAACGTATTTTTATGTTTTTAGATATTCGGGGTTCTACTACCATTGCAGAGCAACTTGGTGAAGGTAAGTATTTCAATTTTTTGAAAGATGTCATTCGGGATGTTACTCCTAAAATTCTGGATTCGAAAGGAGAAATTTATCAGTATGTTGGCGATGAGATTGTAATAAGTTGGAAGCAAAATACAGGAATTGAAAATGCAAATTGTCTTCAGTGTTTTTTTGATATTAAGAAGACTTTATTGGAGCGGGCAGGCTATTATCGTGAGCGTTATAAAGGCCTTACTCCGGAGTTTAAGGCAGGTCTTCATTATGGCTTTGTAATGGTTGGCGAGATAGGCATTGTAAAGCGTGAAATTGCCTATTCGGGCGATGTATTAAATACTGCAGCACGTATTCAGTCAAAATGCAATGAAATGGGAGTGGATATCCTTGTTTCCAAATTTCTTTTGAATAAAATGGGTGAGCTGCCTAAACAATTTGCTTCTAAAGCTATGGGCGAAATAAAATTACGAGGGAAGCAGCATGCCTTAGCGCTCTACACAGTATAAGTCCGTACGTACGGTTTTAAGCACTTCACTTCTCCTGTTTGGTATGCATTTAAATGCCAATCAACCAATTATTGTAAAAAACATAACTTAACATACGCGTACATTTTTGCAACATATATTGCAAAAACCTCTTATTCTTATCAAATTGATAGTAAATGTTTTCTGAAAACTATAATTAATCTATTTTTGTCCGCATTTACTAAAAATCTATAACCAAATCCTTTTTACAGACGGGATTTACTTTTAAGATATGCAGACAGGAGTTGAGGTTGCAACAATGCAAATGATGAATGGTAACGAGGCCGTTGCCAGAGGAGCCTTTGAGGCGGGTGTAAAAATTGCTTCGGGATTCCCGGGAACACCTTCTACCGAGGTAATGGACTATACCCACTATAATCACCCGGAAATTTATTGCGAATGGTCGACCAACGAGAAGGTTGCTCTAGAAGTAGCCATAGGTGCCTCGTTTGCAGGTTACCGAAGTATGGCCATAATGAAAACCGTTGGTTTACATGTAGCCGCCGATGCTTTAGGTGGTGCTGCGGGTAGCCAGGTGAACGGTGGTTTGGTACTGGTGGTTGGAGATGATGTTGGTCGTATTGCAGGTGATGATTATAACGATTGCCGTCATTACGGAAACATGTTCAACATTCCGGTATTGGAGCCGGGCGATAGCCAGGAAGCCAAGGACCTAATGGTAAAGGCTTTCGAAATTAGTGAGGAATACAGCACTCCGGTTATTCTTAAAATTACTTCGGTAATTTGTAAAACCAATAGCAAGGTGGTATTCGACGATAATGACACGTACGAAGCAAAATGCCGCGAAAAGTATCCGATTAGTTTTAGTAAGGTGATAATGACCACCATTATGACTAAGGCCAAAGGCTCTGAGCACCCGAAGTTAACCAAATGTTTTAGCGACTTTACGGCACATATGAAGCGTTTGGCTGCCGACAGTAACGACTTTGCCATCAACCGACTGGAACTGAACGATAAAAAGATTGGGATTATTACTGCGGGTACGCCTTATTTCTATGTAAAAGAAGTATTGCCCGAAGCCTCGGTGTTAAAATTGGGGATGGTTCATCCGCTGCCTGAAAAACAGATAAAAGAACTGGCCGCACACGTTGATAAGCTATACGTGATTGAAGATGGGCACGACATAATGGAACGCAACATCAAAGATCTGGGTGTTTCGGTAACTGGAAAAGAATTGTTCCCAAAATTCCCCGAGATGATGCGTTTTACACCTGACATTATTGAGGAAAAGTTGGTGCCAGGCGCGACAAAACGAGTACCTCAGGAGGGTGTGCCTTTCCGTCTTCCGGTGGCCTGTGCTGGCTGTTCGCATACTTTTATTTCGCGTGTATTAAAGAAGAACAAAATTAAGGCAGCTGCCGATGTTACCTGTGGACTTATCGGTTGTTTCCCACATATGGAGTCGTATGCCTTGCAAAAGTGTATGGGCTCAAGTATTTCACTGGCGCACGGTTACAACAAGGCCAAAGATGATGGGAATAAATTTGTGGCCATGATTGGTGACGGTGGTTTTTGGGCAACCGGAATTAACGGGTTGATGAACCTGATTTTTAACGACAGCCAATCAACCGTGATTATAGTTGACAATAGCTGCCTGGCCATGACCGGTGGACAAAATGTAGCATCGAGCGAATTTGGCTTTAACTACAAACCCGAGAACCAACTCGACATTGCAAAAGTATGCGAGGCGATTGGTGTAAAAGACATTGTAACAGTAGATGCCTACGAATTTGAAGAATTGGAAAGCTCTATACTAAACGCGGTAAACGCAAAAACAAATTCAGTAGTTATTGTTAAAAAGCCATGTGTTACCAAATTTAAACTACCCAAAAACGAAACGTACTACATCGACCAGGATGAATGTACTAAATGTAGAAAGTGCGTAGGTATTGGTTGTTTGGCTATAGAAAGTAAAGGACAAAACGGATTAACAGAAATAGTAATTAACCAGGATATTTGTACGGGTTGCGGATTATGCTCAACAGCCTGCAAATTCGACGCTATAAAAAATTAAAAATGCAAGACAAAGGAAAAAACATCATCATTGCCGGTGTAGGAGGACAAGGAATTCTTCTATTTAGCAACCTTTTAAGCAAGTATTATTTGAAAAAAGGATACGAGTTAAAAATATCAGATGTGATTGGCCTGGGACAACGCGGTGGTGGTGTCGAAAGCCATTTTCGTTATTCTACTCAACCCGTGTTGTCGCCCTTTATTAAGGCCGGAGATGTAGATTACGTGATTTCTTTTGAGCAAACCGAAACACTTCGTCATTTGCATGCATTAAAAGAAGATGGTATTTTATTAACCAGCACCTACGAGTTAACACCAACCAGTGTTAACATGCGTCTGCAAAAAGATTTACCCGATTCAAAAACCGAGATGATAAAAAGCTCGAACAAGCAAAAATTTATCATTAACCCCGATGAGCACACCTGTGTGAATTTTAACATCAACAAAATGATGAATGTGTTTATGCTGGGTTACTACGCCGAGCTAAGAGGCTACGCACATGACGAAATGATTCAGATTGTAGAGGAGAATGTTCCTGCAAAATTTGTTGAAGGCAATATAAAAGCCTACGAAATGGGTGCAAAGATTGCCCAGGAGGAACTTATGACTGTGGAGTCGGTAGCCATACGTTGTTAGGCTTTTCTGAAACTAGAAAAAAACAATGGCATGCAAATACCTGAAGGTGTACTATTGCTTGATAGTTTAGGCGATTTAATAGCGGGCAATACTTCGCCAATTCTTGTTTGCGGATCGCATTGCGGTGGCAATAGCAATTTAGCCAAACATGTAAAAAACTGTGGGGTAAAAGCTGTATTTCTGAACAACGCGGGAATCGGGAAAAACGAGGCTGGCATTAGAGGTCTTTTGTATTACGAAGCTGAAAGTATTTTGGCTTGTGCCGTAGATAATTACAGCGCCGAGATTGGCATATCACACGATACCTGGGAAAGCGGAACTATTAGTCACCTTACCCCGCAAGCTGAAGCAGTCGGCATACAAAAGGGCGATACTGTACATGAAGCCGTTGCCAAAATATGTCATCTTGCCAAAATCTCCTCACCCAATCCTGAAAGTTTAGCTACTGAATCGCCTAAGCTCAAAGAAGAAAATGGGAGCAAAAATGAGCTAAAGCAACAACAACAAATTCAGGTTGATGGAGTAGCCGTTACCGTTGCCGATAGCATTACTTTCCTAAATAAAAGCAACTACGGAGATATTGTTGTGTGTGGCTCGCACGGTGGATTAAGTGCAGGAGAATATGCTCAGAAATACAAGGTAAAAGCAGTGTTTTTTAACGATGCCGGAATTGGTAAAAACAATGCAGGAATAAAGAGTCTCCTGGTGTTAAATAGTAACGGAATTTTAGCCTGCACCGTTGACTGTATGAGTGCCGAGATTTTTGACGGAGAGGATGTATTGGAGAATGGCAGAATATCGGTTTGTAATGAATTGGCCAAAAACCGAAACATCAGAGAAAAGATGACGGTTAAAGAAGCCATAAAGCTTCTCTAATCTGTTAGTAACCTGGCCAAATCTGCTTTGTAGTTTCGTCCAACCGGCAACTTCTTATTTTTTATTTCTACAAAACCCGGCCCAAGCGACTGTATTTTGTCGATGGAAACGATGTAACTGCGGTGAATTTGAATAAAACGCCTCGCCGGAAGAGTTTCGGCCAGATGGCTGATGCGTTCTTTGCTGATAATTTTATTGCCGGCGGTATGGGCAATTACATAATCGCCCAGGCTCTCGAAGTATAAAATATCAGACAGGTTAATTTTGTAGTGTTTTTTATCGGCTTTTAAAAAGATAAAATCGCGTGTCTTGGCTGAGAGATCGTCGGAGTGGGGCATTTCTTTTGGTTGCACCTCTTGCTCCAGAAAATGGTTTATGGCTTTGGTAAATCGCTCAAACGAAATGGGTTTCAGTAAGTAGTCTACCACGTTTAGCTCAAAAGCATCAACGGCATAATCGCGGTAAGCTGTTGTAAATATTATTTTGGGAGGGTGCGACAGGGAGCGAATAAAGTCGATTCCTGTAAGTTGCGGCATCTGAATATCGCAAAATATCAGATCGATAGTTTCTTGTTGCAGAATGGGCAAAGCTTCAAGGGCATTGCTGCACTCGGCCACCACCCCGAAATCTGAAAAAACCGACAGGTGTTTCCGAATAACCCTAATGGCAATGGGTTCGTCATCTATAATGAGGCATCGGTACATCAAGTTTCTAATTGTAAAGTTAAAGTTACGGAAAATGTTGCAGCACTGTTGTTAATTTTTAAATCGTATCTGTTGGGGTAAAGCAAATCAAGGCGTTTCTTAACATTTTGCAGGCCAATTCCTTTCGAGTAGGTTTGGTTTGGCTGGCTGGTTTCGTTTTTTGCATTCGCAATGGCAAAATGCAGCGCGGTATGTTTTACCAATAAGTTAATGTGTACAAAAGCCGGTCCGGTATTATGGCTAACTCCGTGTTTAAATGCGTTTTCAACAAATGGTAGTAGCAATAACGGTGCTATTTGCAGCTTATTTGTTTCCTCAGGTATATCTGCGGTGATGGTTAGTTTATCTTCGGCATATCTTATTTTTTCAATCTCGATGTAGTTGCGCAGGTTGGCAATTTCATCGTTAAGAAGTACCCTTCTTTCGTTGCAGCGGTATAAAATATAATCCAGTATTTCCGATAAACGAAGTACCAGCTCCGGGGCTTCATCCGATTTTTCCATGGTTAGCCCATATAAATTATTTAAAGTGTTGAAAAGGAAATGCGGATGTATTTGCGCTTTTAGCAATTTTAGTTCTGCTTCTTTAAGTTTTAGTTCGGTATGAAGTTTCTTTTGCTGCAGTTCGTTTTTTTCTTGCTGAATAAAAAAGGCATGTTTCACCTGTTTTACGGCAATAGCAAAAAACACAATAAAATTTAAGGATAGCACCTGCAGCTCGGGGTGTAACACGGCCGGCTCGAGCGAGGCCGTAGTATTTAACAAGTGAATAAGCGCATAAAAAACAATTAAAAACGATAGCCAGGTTGACACAAGCAGGGTAAATATACTGAGGTAAATAAAATAGCCGTAGCGTTTGTTGTTCAGGTATTTGGGAATAAGAAGCGCATTAAAAGTGTAGGTGGTAACAACTGCCACAGGAAGCAAGCCAATAGTAAAAATAACAGAAACGAGGGGGAAGGCACTATTCCAGTAAAAAACAAAAAAGTAAAAAAAGCCAACTATCGCCCAAAAGATAAGGTGATAGGCAACACGCACAAGTTTTAATTGCCGGGTTTTTTGGATAATATGTTGCAGTTGAGCTGCCATAGTTTTATAAAATTAAAAAATAAGCATGAATTATGTATCTATAAAATTCAATCGATAAAAAGCACCATTCAAGTGTTGAATAACCAAATTCGCCGCTAGAACACATCGCAAGCCGTTTGCTGTTGTTAAAAATGGCTTTTGAGTTGTTTATCGATAAAATTCGTGCAAAAAAATGGAGAAGCTTTAGTTTGCATGTGTAACTTTAAATCAAAGAAAAATGATTGAATTAGACAGAACTGAAACAGGATTTGGTTACCTGGTGCAAGCCTACAAAATAGGTGGCCCATTTATGCACTGGATAACTTTATTTGGCTTGCTGGCAATGGCTGTTGCCGTTTGGAAAATTATTGCGGTTTTTTCAAAAAAGCAGGTAGACCTTAAACTTGTGGGACTGATAAAAATATCGGCATCATTAGCATTGGCCACCGGCTTTTTGTCGCAATTAGTGGGAATTGTTCAGGCACTTGAGGCCATAAAAGCAGCAGCAGATGTGTCGCCTCAGATTGTAATGACAGGAGCAATTGTAAGTTTTTATGCGCCGGTGTGGGGGTTGTTTGTATTTATTTTTTGTATGATTATTTACGCTGCAGTAAGAGAGCTGATAAAGTCAAAACGACCGGAAAACAATAAACAATAAGGAACAAAAAAGTGGGTCGGTTTTTTCGTGAGGCCGGCCTATTTTATTTTATCCGAAACTTTACCAATAACTTTATTCAGCACCGGAATTTTCGTTAAACTTTCAAACAAACTGCCTTTCCCGTAATGCAAAAAAATGTTTCGTATGTAGGTAAAAAGGCCCAGGCTGTGGGCGGCAAATAAAACCGGGTCGAGTCGGGCAATTGAATAGGTAAAAATCATTAGCGATCCGGCTGTACTTATTATCCAGAACCCAAGGGGAAACACCGATTCCTTTTTATTTTCGGAGTGAATCCACTGGTAAAAAAAACGCGAAATAAATACGATTTGCGCAGTAGTTCCCCAAATCATCCAAAAAAGCGAAACGGTTTTGTTGTGGAGAATATGGGCAAAATTTCCGGAGCTGAGCAGCCAAACCCAATAGACTACCGGAATAGCCAATGCAAGCACTTTTAACATCCCGTGCATTTTTTGCCAAACATTTTTAAGCTGCAGGTTGCGTATATAAATACCATACACCAACGATTGCCCGATAACAATGGCAAAATCGTGCCGTAATATGCCGTAGGTAAGCATTAAAATGCTGGCAACGAGGCTAATTTGCCAGTAAATTACCGGCGAAATTACTTCTCCTTCTTTTTCCGATTTAAACCATTGAGCAATGGTCCGGATAAAAAATAATCCCTGGGCAAAAAATCCAAGTGCTATAATTAATAGTTTCTCCATTTTGGGTAATTGCGGGGCAAATTTAATAAACACTACGGATTAGGTGCTTACTCATCAGAAGATTTACAACTCATCAAGCTTTTTTAACGTTTCGCGTGCTGCATTCTGGTGAGCTTCTTTTTTCGAGGTTCCCATACCTTCGCCTACTTTTTCTTCATCAATTTTTACAATGGCTTTAAACTTAGGCTGTTTCAGTTTTTCGTCGGTCTCTTCGGTGGTTTCAAATTCAATGTCGCGTTTATTTTTCTGGCTCCATTCTATTAACTGACTTTTAAAATTTGAATCCTCTTGCTCTATTTCGTTCAGATCGACAAATTGAGGAAGGATCTTTTTGGTAACAAAAAACTTTGCTGTTTTATAGTCTTTATCCAGGTATATTGCCCCAATTAAGGCTTCCAGCGCATCGCCGTAAATGTGGCTTTTGTCTATGTTTTTTGTGGTATTCGAATCGATAAAAACGTGCAAGCCCATGTCGTGGGTAAGCTGAGTAAGAATAGCACGATTTACAAGTTTTGAGCGTGTTTTGGTTAAAAAGCCTTCGTCTTCTTGCGGAAAACGGTTGTATAAGAAATCAGCAATTATTGCGCCTAAAATGGCATCGCCAAGGTATTCTAAACGTTCGTTATTTACAAAGTTGCCTTGCGAGTCAACCATCGAGGCCGACTTATGAATAAAGGCAAGATCGTACAAACGCAGGTTTTGAGGGTAAAAACCTAATAATTCTTTTAAAAACAAGTAAAACTCTTTCCGATCAGACGAAAAGAGTTTTACCCGTTGTACTATTTTTCTAACCACAGTTTCCTATAGTTTTTTGAAAACTACTGTTGCATTATGACCACCAAAACCAAATGTATTACTAATAGCTACATTAATCTCCCTTTCTTTGGCTTTGTTGAACGTGAAATCCAACTTCTCGTCAATTTCAGGGTCTGGAGTTGTGTGGTTAATTGTAGGAGGAACAGTATTGTTAATCATTGCCAACACACTGGCAAGGCCTTCAACGGCTCCGGCAGCACCCAACAGGTGACCGGTCATTGATTTGGTTGAGCTGATGCTTAACTCGTAAGCATGTTCACCAAATGTTTTGATTATCGCCTTCGGCTCTGCAATGTCGCCAAGCGGAGTTGATGTACCGTGAACGTTAATGTAGTCAACGTCTTCAGGTTTCAATCCTGCATCTTCCAATGCCCATTTCATTACCAATCCAGCACCTTTTCCTTCCGGGTCAGGGGCTGTCATGTGGTAGGCATCGGCCGACATTCCACCACCTGCAACTTCTGCATAAATTTTTGCTCCACGCGCCACAGCATGTTCATATTCTTCGAATATAAATGCTGCAGAACCTTCGCCCATAACAAAACCATCGCGGTCTTTATCAAATGGGCGTGAAGCAGTTTTCGGATCATCATTGCGGGTTGATATGGCACGCATCGAGTTAAATCCTGCAATACCAGCTTCGTTAACGCCAGCTTCTGAACCACCGGTAAGCATCATGTCGGCTTTTCCCATACGAATGGTGTTAAAAGCGTCAATCATGGCATGCGATGCTGAAGCACAAGCACTAACAGTAGTATAGTTCGGACCTCTAAAACCGTACTTTATCGAAACCAATCCACCTGCAATATTTGCAATCATTTTAGGGATAAAAAACGGAGAAAAACGAGGACGCTCCTCTTTGTAAGCTCTTGCTTCCTCATGGAAAGTTTGTAAGCCTCCAATTCCTGCACCCCAAATTACACCAACCCGGTCACCGTCAACTTTTTCCACGTCAATTCCACAGTCTTCAACAGCTTGCGCTGCTGTAGCAAATGCGTATTGCGTGTACAGGTCGTACTTGCGGATTTCCTTTTTCTCCATGTATTTCAGAGGATCAAAATCTTTCACCTCACAAGCAAATTTTGTGGTGTGTAACGAAGCATCAAAGTGGGTTATAGGCCCAGCTCCACTTACTCCGTTTTTCAGATTCTCCCAATACTCTTCAACGGAATTCCCTAAAGGATTAACGGTTCCAACACCGGTTATTACTACCCGTTTCAATTCCATAAATGAATTCTATAATATAACTTCTTATGCTAAAAAAATTAAAGAGCAGCTTCGATGTGAGCGATTGCTTCACCTACTGTAGAAATTTTTTCTGCCTCGTCGTCTGGAATAGCAAGATCAAATTCTTTCTCGAATTCCATGA
>NZ_CAJXYQ010000030.1 GCF_913063105.1 uncultured Draconibacterium sp.
GCATTCTGGAATCTCATCAACTGGGATGAAGTCGCCAGGCGGTTTAAAGGTTAGTTGATTTTTGGTTTTTTCCCCGGAGCAGAGGCTCCGGGGTTTTTATTGCGCTATTGGGCAATGTTATGTTAACAATAATGGTGCAGTCTGTTAAAAAATCGCCCGAATTTATCACGGTTTTTGCCTGAGGGGGTTGCTTTGTTTTCTTTTGGGTTGTGCGAACATTATTGATTGTTGCTGGTTGGGTTTGTCGTTTTTTAACGTGTTATTGCCGGTTTTTGTAGCTTGCGATAACCGATTAAGAAAATCAATAGCTTCACGGTTGGTCCCATCCATATCAATGGCTTGTTGTAAATAACTTAAACCCGGATCAATTTGGTTTTGCCGTGCAGCATACAAAGCCTTTATTACATATGTCTCGCTATCTGGTTCATTCCGTTCCAAACGCTTAATGAGATCTGCTGCACGTTTCAGGTCGTTGTATTGTATGGCTAGTCGGCACTGTAGTTTCATCACGTCAATATGATTGGCAGTACCACGCGGAAGCTTTTTAATCAATTCAATACATTTTTCATTGTTATTCATTAAATGATAACATTTGGCGATACCAATTTGCGATTTCAAATCATTTTCGCGGCTGCGCAAAACCTGGCTATAAATATCAATGGCTTCATTGTATTTTCTGTAACTGGTTAAAACCTCGCCTATGGCATGGTATGCTTTGTAATACTGATTGTTTGTGTTTATAGCATCCTGAAATGCCCGAACTGCCTCTCCCGGATTATTCAAATTTTTGTAGGCAAGACCTTTTTGATAGGAACCTTCGCTTATAGTAGGGTTTAAACTTAGAGCCTTATCGGCAGCAACCAGAGCTTCCCTGTACCGTTTAAGGTTGTTCAAAACCTCTGCCTGATGCACATACGAGGAAAGTTGACCGGGATTTAATTCAATAGCTTTGTTTATTTTTTCCAGTGCCAAATCATTTTTTTGCTGCAACTTGTAAATAATTCCAAGTCCTTCCCAAATCTCTTCAGCATTCGGATATAATTCAAGAAACTCGTGGAAATATTTTTCTGCTTCATCAAATTTATTTTTACGCATGGCCTGAAACCCTTTTATATCGGCATAAGACACACGTTTTACTACCGCAGCAATACAAACTGTATCAACCATAACCTTGTGTAGCGTACCACTTGGCGGCCACTGGTTGTTGTTAAGCTGTGCCGGATGTATGTGAGTATTCGTCCAGATGGCATAATCCCACTCTTTCTTATTCTTTTCATGATACCGGCTGTATGCAATCGTCACAGCAGTTTCGTCTTTCAGAAAGTCTTTTGCAATTCGTGCATGGTCAGAGGCTATTGTTATTTCCTGGTCGGTAATTATATTTTTCTTTAAAAAATCGGCACACTCGCGTATACCGTGGTAATAGTAATCCATTTCGTATTTGCCATACGCTCCATTAACGCCTCCAACAAGTTGGTTGTAGTACACATACTGATGTGGGTGATTTTTTATGGTGTGAATGAAAGGTTTGTATAATCCTGCGACCAACAGGGCGATGCCAGCATAACTAAGCCATTTTGTTTTGTTGTCTGCAAGGTAGGCCAGTCCTCCAGATGATAGTGCCACGAGTGGTCCGTAAACCCAAAGTAAATGCCGCCAGCCACCATATAAATTCGAGTTCTGATAGATGGTGTATGCCAATGGAAATGCAAAGGCAAAAAATAGGATGTAATAGGACAGGTATTTTTTTTTGTCTGCCTTTTTTACAAATAGAAATGCTAAAAAAGCCACAAATCCAACGCCGACTATTATTGGCGACGAAATGGCAATATATTTAAGTCCGTAGTACCAGGGTAAGTCCTGAGAATTTTGAATGACACCCTCAAAAAGCTGGTTCAGATTCATCTGGTAGTTGGTCATTTTTGAGAGTGTAAGCAGGGGATTTTTTATAGGGCTAACCAGCCCAAAAGGCCACAAAATCAAACCTAAAAAATAGGCGGCCAGCGAGGCTAATCCAACCAAAACGAGTTGTTTACTTCCTTTTTTTATGTTGTCTGGTTTCAAAAATCCTTTCTCGCTGATGTAATACAAGCCAACCAGCATAAGCAAATAGGGTATCAGTATAATTCCGCCAATTCGGAGGCTAATGGCCCAAGCCATCCCCAATACAACAGGCAGGTACGTTTTAAACCCGACATTTGGAAGACTCTTGATAAGACGCACCAAAAAGTAGAGAGTAAACGAATACGAGGCCGCAAAAGGAATATCTTTCAGGTTATTAAAAGAATGTCCTAGAATACGTGGTGAAAAGAACATTAAAAGCAGTGCAATATAACCTGCTTGCCAGCCAAAAAGTGATGCAGCTGTTAGGCCGGTGAATAAAATTAACATCCAGCCAACTACAGAATTAAAAAAGTGTCTTGAATCATAAATATTATCGATGCCAAACAGCTCGTTAAAAATATGAACCAGGTTGTCAAGCGATTGCCCGTACAGGTGCAAGGTGTGGTCGTTGTATAAGGCCGCTTTGTCTTTCCCCATCGATTTGTAGAAATTCCAAACACTTTCAGCATGATCGACATGAAAATATTCATCGCCGCTAATACCGGCGTCCTGACTCAGGATACTCATTATACCAAGCAGCACTGCCGAAATACCAATAAAAATAAGTTTGTGCGTGTTTTTCTCTTTTCCGGCCTGTGTTAGAAACGATAAGTTGTTAAATTTGGACATCAATAAGAATTTCTTTGTTTTTAGAGAGATTCAAAACTAATAAAATAATAGGTGGGAACCGCATAAACCTTGCAACACTATATGTTGGATAAACTAAAAATTATTGATTTCCCAAAAATTGAGGACCCTCGTGGAAATTTAACCTTTGTACAACAAAACAAACATATACCTTTTGCCATCGAGCGGGTTTATTGGATTTACGATGTGCCGGGCGGCCAGGTGCGCGGCGGCCATGCTTTTAAAAAACAACAGGAAGTAATTGTTGCCCTTTCCGGGAGTTTTGATGTATTGGTGAATAATGGCAAGCAGGAAGTGTCTTATACTTTAAACCGGTCTTATTTTGGTTTATATATACCCAATGGAATTTGGCGCAGCCTGCAAAACTTTTCGACAAATGCCGTGGCCTTGGTTTTAAGCTCAACTCGGTTCAGCGAAAGCGATTATATTCGTAATTATGAGCAGTATAAACACTATTTAAATGTTGCGAATGAATAAAATAAGTAATTGCAAGCTAATAAATCTGCCACTGATTAAAGACCGTAGGGGAAATATCTCTCCAATACATACGGAAGTGGAGGTTCCGTTTGATATAAAACGTGTTTTTTATATTTATGATATACCTGGGGGCGAAGACCGTGGGGCACATGCACATTATTCCTGTCACCAGTTTTTGGTGGCTGTTAGCGGAAGTTTTGAAGTAGAGCTTGACGATGGAGAAAACCAAAAAACATTCCTGTTAAACCGGCCTTATTTTGGTTTACACATTCCTCCCGGATTATGGGCGGCAGAAAAGCAGTTCTCAGGAGGCGCCGTATGTCTTGTGCTTACCTCGCACGAGTACGATGAAGCCGATTATATTCGCGACTACGAAGTTTTTAGAAACTACAAGACCGGGATTGACGCAAACATTATAAAGCAGTACAGTTCCAGATGATTTTGTTTTTGGTAAAATATTATTTGGAAGCAAAATTGTTTGGCTGTTTACCCGAAAGCTATATTAAACAAATTCATATCCGGCGTTTTCGAAAAATATTTGAATGGGCCCGCGAGCATTCCGAATTTTACAGGCAGTTGTACACCGAGGCAGGTGTAATGGATTTGCGAATAGAATCATTCGACGATATTAAAAAGGTACCGATTGTTGACAAAGGTATGATGAAACGCTTTGATCTGGAGTCGATACTTACTTGTTCTCCATCCCAACCATTGGCAATAAACCGAACGAGTGGTTCCAATGGAGTGCCATTTGCAGTATACTCATCAAAACGAGAACATTTTACGGGTTATGTTCGGAGTTTTATGGCATTAAAAGGATATACGCCTTTCAAAAAATTTGTACTTGTTGGTGTTTTTGAAGAAAAAGAAAAACTCGAAAAAGGTTCGTTTTTGCAAATTTTTCAGAAATATTTTGGAGTATTCAGACGAGAGGCTTATTCGGTGCTTACACCTGCTCCAGTTTTAATTGCAAAATTGCAGCGAAAGAATATTTCGTTTTTATCGTCAACCCCAACATGTTTACAGGTACTGGCAGAAGAACTTAAAAAATCCAGAAACAAATTGAATATCTCCTATATTATTTCGTCAGGAGAGACTTTAAATCCTGAAGTTAAGCATGAACTAAAAATGTACTTTAATGCAAAAGTTATTGATGTATATGGTTGTATGGAATTACCCTCGATGGCATGGACAAGGCCGGGCAGTAAAACATTTCGCTATGCACTAAATACGATGCTCCCGGAGTATATAAAATGCACGAATAATCCGGAAAATTTATTTGGAGATTTAGTATTCACGAACTTTATAAACCGAACAATGCCATTTATTCGTTACAGGGTTGGCGATCAGCTTGAAAAGTCTGAAAAATATAATCGTTTAGGTACAATAATGGGAAGGGCAGACGATATTTTGGAGCTTACAGAAGGACGGAAATTACATGTGGTACAATTATACGTTTTTTCTAAAATTAACGGGATAGCACAATATAAATTTTATCAGAATAAGGGTGGTGAGATCTATTTTTATGTGGTGCCGGAGTACGGTGCAGACCTACGCAAAATAAGAGAAGCCGTATTAAAAACCTGGAAAACCAATATAGGAGATTATTCTTTGGAGGTTGAATTTAAAACGGATTTACCATTAAATACCCGTACCGGAAAATTTAAGCGGATAGAGAAGGAAGTGATTTAAAATACACTGAAATTAATTGTGTTGAGTTATATCATTCTGTTGTTAGAAAAAATGGTGTTTAATTTAATTACATATTTGGTTTTTGCAATTTGCATGCAGGCTCTTCCGGAAAGCCTCGTGAAACAAATTCATATCCGGCGTTTTCGAAAAATATTTGAATGGGCCCGCGAGCATTCCGAATTTTACAGGCAGGTGTACACCGAGGCAGGTGTAATGGATTTGCGAATAGAAACATTCGACGATATTAAAAAGGTACCGATTGTTGACAAAAAAATGATGCGCGCTGTAAGCCTGGAGTCGAGGTTAACCTGCAAAATCAATAATAAACTGGTACGAAGCATGACCAGTGGATCAAATGGAATGCCACTTAATGTTTATGCCTCTAAAAAAGAGCATTTTACCGGATATGTGCGCACCTTACTGGCAATTAAGGCTTACAATCCATTTAAACCTTTTATACTTATTGGTACCCATGAAGAAAAAGAACAGGTTGAAGAACAGTCGTTTATTGGATTTCTGCGTAAATACCTGGGGATGTTTCGCCGCGAAACAATTTCGGTTTTAGAACCGGTTGAACAGATTGTTGCTCAGTTGGTGAATCGAAAGATTGGAATCCTAACTACAACGCCTTCTTGTCTTAAAATTATAATGGATGAGGTGAAAAGCAAGAGACTGGAACTAAATGTGAAGCGTATAGTTTTGTCGGGAGAAACTATTGATGAAACTTTGCGATGGGATATTAAAAAGTATTTTCATGCAAAACTTATCAATGTGTATGGTTGTGTTGAGCACCCTTCGTTGGCATGGACTAAACCCAATGGAGAAAAATTCAACTATTTCTTATCCTCGGTATTTTTTGAACATACAAATGAATGGGAACACAATGAAAAACATTATGGAGAGTTGGTTTTAACCAATTTTACCAATAAAACAATGCCATTTGTACGATACAAAATTGGCGACCAGGTGGAGGTGGTTGATGATTATAAAACCCTTGGCAAAATTGAAGGAAGAGCCGATGATGTTATTCAATTGGCAAACGGAGAAAAGTTATTCATGTATCAAATGGATGCCTTCACCAAAATCGAAGCGATTTTTCAGTTTAAAATAATTCAGAAAAAAACAAGCGCACTTGTTTTTCAGGTGGTAGGTGTGCCGGGGTGCAATAAAAAGAAGCTTAAGCATGAAATTAGCAAGACGTGGAAGAACTTATTTCCGGATCTATCAATAGAAATAGAATTCCTGGTGGAACTTCCGGTAAATCCAATATCAGGAAAATTGAAACGCATGGAAATTGAAACCTGAAAAAGGATGTTTTTTGCTGATCATTGACTTCAACTTATTAATTTAAAAATGATTATTGGTTTATTAAAATATTATATCGAATCGAAAGTATTTCAATTGTTACCCGCAGAGCAGGTTCAAAAAATACACATCAAACGTTTCAGAAAGGTATTTGAATGGGCGCGCGAACATTCTGAATTTTACCGAAAGCTTTACCAGCAAGCCGGCATAATGGATTTAACAATTACAAATCTCGACGATATTCAAAAAGTGCCGCTTGTTACAAAGGAAATGATGTTGGCACACCACAGGCAGGACGTACTAACAATCAAATTAACAGATGAACTGATTGTTACCAGTTCAAGTGGCTCTACAGGTAAGCCTTTTGATGTGCACTGGTCGAAAAAGGAGTACTTTAAAAGTTACGTGCGAACCTTTTTGGCATTACCTTTTTATAATCCATTCCGGCGTTTTGTATTTATCGGTTTATTCAAGCAAAAAGAAATAATCGAGCGCAAATCCTTTCTTTCATTTTGTCAGCGGCATTTAAGGTTGTTCCGTCGTGAGAACTATTCTGTCTTAACGCCATTCAACGAAATTGCACAAAGCCTGTACGATAGGAAAATTGGCGTATTATCATCAACCAACTCCTGTCTTTTTTTATTGGTTGAGGAGCTAAAAAAGCACAAGAAAAAACTCCGTGTTAACTATGTTGTTGTTTCGGGCGAAACACTCTCAGATGCATTGCGCCACGATTTAAAAACCTATTTAAATGCTAAAGTGGTTGACGTTTACGGATGCACCGAATTAACTTCAATGTCGTGGTCGGTACCCGACAAATCAGTATACAATTATGCATTAAACTCCGTAATGCCGGAATGCCTTAATCCTCAGAAAATTAATGGTGAGTATTACGGCGAATTCGTTTTTACCAACTTTGTGAATAAAACCATGCCTTTTATTCGTTACAGGGTGGGCGACCAAATAGCCCGTACTAACAATTATAAAAAAATGGGCAGGGTTAGCGGACGAAACGATGATATTATGTTACTGAATAATGGACGAAAAGTTTTTATGTACCAGTTGTATATCTTTTTTAATCCATTAGGCGGATTTGTTCAATATAAGTTTTTGCAGCGAAAAGATAAAACCATCGTTTTTCAGGCCATAGGAAAACCGGGCATTGATAAACAAAAGCTGGCCCGGAAAATTAAGGAAACCTGGTTGCTAAATTACGGTACCCATCCTTTTGAGGTGGAATTTAAAGAGGAACTACCCATTAATAAAACTACCGGAAAATTTAAACGTGTTGAAGTTGAGCTCTAAGTAATGGAAAGAATAAAGGATAAGTTTTTGTTAAGCTAATTGAATGATGATAATTTACCTGTTAAAATACTATCTTGAAACAAAATTGTTTGCTCTAATGCCCGAGAAATGGGTAGCCAAAAAACAAGTAAAGAAATTCAGAAAAACCTTTGAATGGGCGCGAGAGAACTCGGACTTTTACAACAACTTATATGCAAAGGCGGGAGTAGCTAATCTAAAAATTGAGTCGATAAGTGATATTGCTAAGGTGCCGATAATTGATAAAGAATTGATGAATAAAAGCAATATCAAAACAATACTTACCTGCAAACAAACCGATAAATTGGTGATAACCAATACAAGCGGGTCAACAGGTGTACCAATTGATATTTATTCGACCAAGGCCGAGTTGTTTACCGGATACGTAAGAACTTTTATTGCTACAAAATTTTATAATCCTTTTAAACCTTATGGTTTTATCGGACTGTATGAGCACAAAGAAGCGGTTGAAAAGCATACTTTTATCTACTATCTTCAAAAACACCTCGGTCTTTTTCGTCGTGAGACTTTTTCAGTTTTCACTCCTCCGGCCGAGCTGATTCAGCAGTTAAAAGCCAAAAATATTAATGTTCTTTTTTCTACTCCTTCTGGTTTAAAGGTGTTAATTGCTAAACTAAAAGAAAAGAACGACCGTCTTCGTTTCAGGGTAGTTGTAGTTTCAGGCGAAACATTATCAGAAGATTTGCGAACGGATATTAAGCGCTATCTGGATGCAAAAGTTAT
Source organism: uncultured Draconibacterium sp. (assembly GCF_913063105.1). GTDB lineage: Bacteria > Bacteroidota > Bacteroidia > Bacteroidales > Prolixibacteraceae > Draconibacterium. The sequence goes on from NZ_CAJXYQ010000030.1 coordinate 8,293, forward strand.
TGATGTGTATGGGTGTATGGAGCATCCTTCGTTATCGTGGACAGACCCTAATGGCGATTTTTTTAACTATCCATCAAACTCGGTATATGTTGAATACATTAATAAAATGCAGATTGAAGGAGAATGGTATGGCGAACTGGTTATTACCAACCTTGCCAACAAAACCATGCCTTTTGTTCGATATAAAATTGGTGATCGGGTAAAAATACTCGATTCCAATAAAAGAATGGGAAAAATATCGGGGCGGGTTGATGATATAATAGAATACGAAAATGGAGATCAGATTTTTATGATTCAACTGTATCCTTTTGATGCCATTTTTGATTATTCGCAGTATAAGGTAATTCAGAAAAAGGATAAAAGTGTTTATTTTCAGGCTGTATGCAATTCCGGGGTGGATAAAGACAAGCTTAAACGACGTATTGAAAGTGTTTGGAAAGAATGCTTTGGCAACAACCCGGTTGTTGTGGAATTTGTAAAAGATTTGCCAATTAATTCAAAAACCGGAAAGTTCAAGTTGATAGAGCATGAAGTTTAATTTGTAAAATGCAGAATTTGAAAATGCTGGGTTATTTGTTAAAATATTACATCGAAGCAAAGCTATTTATACTACTTCATGAAAGGTGGGCGAAAAAATTTCAACTTCGTAAGTTTAGGCGAATGGTAAAGGTGGCTTCCAATGGCTCTGTTTTTTACCGCGAAATTTATAAAAATGCCGGTGTTTTAGACATGCAGATTAAATCTTTTGCTGATATTCAGAAACTACCAATTGTAAATAAACAGCTTATGTTGGCGGCCGAAAAAACGCAGCTGCTTACCACCCCGGTTACCGATAATATGGCTGTAAATAGCAGTAGTGGTTCTACCGGTCAGCCCATGAGCATTTACTCCACAAAAAGAGAGCACTTTACAAGTTATGTGCGTACTTTTTTGGCTTTAAAAGGCTACAACCCGCTTAAAAAATTTGTTTTTATTGGTATGTACGAGCAAAAGGAACGGAACGAAAAACAATCGTTTCTGTATTTGTTGCAGAAATATACCGGCTTATTTAAACGCGAAAAGTATTCGGTTCACACACCGCCCGGCGAGATTGTTAAAAAACTACATGGACGCCGAATAGATTATATATCAAGCACCGTAACTTGTGTACAACTGTTGCTTGATGAACTTAAGGAAACCGGAAGCAAGTTACAGGTAAAGTACGTTGTAGTATCGGGCGAAACGGTTTTTGATGATTTTAGGCAGGAGGTTAATAAATACCTGAATGCAGCCCTGATAAATGTGTACGGCTGTACCGAATTATTATCGATGGCCTGGAGCCAAGCTAATGCCAAAGGATTTAATTATCTGAAAAATACGGCATACCTTGAATATACCAACCCCGTGGAAATTAATGGCGAAATGTATGGCGAACTGATGATTACCAACCTGCTTAACAAAACACAGCCCTTTATACGCTACAATATTCGCGATCTGGTTAAAATTCCGCTAGCTGCAGGAAATATGGGCGAAATAATTGGCCGAATAGAAGATAACATTGATCTTGGGAATGGAAAAAAACTACACCGGCTTCAACTTTGTAGCATGTACAAACCGCTTACAGAGTGCAGCCAATTTAAGTTGATAAAGAAAAAGGACAATAAAATCTATTTCCAAACTAAACTAAAGCCCGGAGAGGAGAAAGCATCCACACAACAAAAAATTCAGGCAATTTGGAATGAATATATTGCTGATTGTTTGCTTGAAGTGGAATTCTTAGACCAGATTCCGTTAAGTACGGCTACCGGCAAATTTAAAATTATTGAAGTTGAATAGACACATGAAAAAAGTTTTACGCCTTCTGCAATTTGTTATTCCGGTTATTTTACTGGCAATCGTATTTTCTAAAATTGATTTTAGTAAGGTTGCAGAAGTCTATGTTCAGAGCAATAAAGTTTTACTATTTCTTGCTTTTGTTTCGTTTCCGTTGAGTTATGCTTTGTTTTCGTTACGGTGGAAACTTGTGCTAAATATGTTTGGTAAGCGAAACATTTCGTACCTGCGTTTATTAAAAATCGTATACATCGGATTTTTCTCCGGTTATTTTTTACCGGCATCTGTTGGCATCGATATTTATCGGGTGTATAGTTTACGAAAAACGGATACAACGCCGGTTACTATTGGTTTGCTATTTCAGGAGAAGTTAATGGGATTGCTTATTTGTGGCTTCTTTATTCTTTTTTTCTCCGGAATTTTGTCCATTAACGATCAACTAGTATATCCGCATATACGCACCATCCTTTACGTGTTCTTATCAATCTTAATTTTAGTAATTGCTCTGATGTTGCTATTCAAAAATAGCCGTGTTGTGCAGTTGGTGTTAGCTTTTATCGAAAGAAAATTGTTTGACTTAATAAAATGGTTCGCTTTAAAATTTAACAAGGAAGTTAAGGTTGAAAGCGGCTTTTTAAACAAAATTTTGCAGGTAAGCCTTTATCCGAAATTAATACTATTGGTGGCCGCATTTAGTTTAATCAATCAGTTTATCGGGGCCGTATTTAGCAATATCGCTTTTAATGCCCTGGGAGCTGAAATACCTCTATCTTATAACCTTTTTGCAAATCCTTTATTGAATATCCTTTTTTTATTCCCAATTTCGTTTGGTGGTTTCGGAATTCGTGAAGGATCATACATCCTTATTTTCGGACTTTTAGGTGTTTCGTCAGAAATTAGTTTGTTGGTTTCCTTTGTGTTTCTAATCTCAACATTTATAAATGTAGGAATAGGCGGCATTTTATTTATGTTTAATAAAAAAGTATCGTGACAAAACAAGTAATTATAATAGGTGGCCCCGGCAACGGAGGTGTTGTTGCTGCATGCATACGAGATATGCGTGAGAAATATGAGTATACAGACTATGAAGTAGTTGGTTTTATTAATGACTTTCTGGTGCCTGGTGAAAAAATAAACGGCTACCCTGTGCTGGGAAAATTAAATGATGTGCCGCGTTTTATTGATAAAGGTATGTTTTTTATTTATGCCATCCACAGTATATCTCATGGTGTGCTCCGAATGGAATTATTTAAAAAGCTGGGAATCCCTGATAGCCGGCTTGTAAGTATTATTCATCCAAATGCATTTATTGGCGAAGGGGCAGTTATTGACCCCGGTGTAATGATAATGGCCAACTGTTATGTGGGTACCAATACCCGCATTGGGCGATGTACTTTTTTGATGGCAAATAGTTGTGTCTCGCACGATAGTGTTGTTGGCGAATTCTGTCATATCTCAATGGGGGCGATATGTGGAAGTTTGTTAACCATTGGAGATGGTTGCGATGTGGCACTAAATGCTACGGTAATGGAAAGGGTAAGACTGGGCAATTTTTCGGTTGTTGGTGCGGCTGCATTGTGCCTAAATAATGTGGAAGATTACCAGGTTGTTATTGGAAATCCAGCTAAACATTATAAATACCTGTCGTTAACCGAATCAAAAGAAGAATGGGTAGCCAAACACAGCAAGTAATATGATGAACAATAAAAACCTTGAAACGATATGGCCAAATGATTTTAGGAAAGAATATAAAGCCATAGAACAGGAATTGCAGGGGAAAATTGCAAAGTTTTTTGATAAAGGCAGGTATATATTGGGCGAGGAAGTGGAAACATTCGAAAGCGCTTTTGCCACCTATGTCGGAACAAACCATTGTGTTGGTGTGGCTAATGGCCTTGATGGTTTGTTCCTCGCATTAAAAGCCCTTGGCATAGGCAATGGCGACGAGGTGCTGGTTCCTTCAAACGCATACATAGCATCGGTTTTGGCCATCTCACATGCCGGGGCAAAGCCTGTTTTTGTTGAGCCAAACCCAATAACGTTTAATATTGATGCAACGCTTATTGAAGCGAAAATTACCGGTAATACCAAGGCGATAATGCCGGTTCATTTGTATGGGCTGATATCGGATATGCCGGCAATTATGAATATTGCACAACAGAATAATTTGTTTGTGGTGGAAGATTGTGCCCAGGCACACGGCGCAAAAGTAAACGGGCAGCATGCCGGAAGTTTTGGAGATATAAATGCCTTTAGCTTTTACCCCACAAAAAACCTCGGGGCATGTGGCGATGCCGGTGCCATAACCACAAATTCTGCCGAACTGGCCGAGAAAATAAAAAAGCTTCGGAATTATGGCTCGGTTGAACGGTACCGTAACGAGGTAATTGGTTACAACTCGCGCCTCGACGAGTTACAGGCTGCTATTTTAAATGTAAAACTAAACTACCTGGATGTTTGGAATACTAAACGACGTGAAATAGCACAGGAATATGCATGTATTTTTTCTGATCAATTGTGGACATTGCCTACTGAACCTGAAGGATATCATCATGTCTTTCATCAGTACGTTGTTCAATCAGCTAACAGAGCTGAAGATATGCGGTGGTTGAAAGAGCAAGGGTACGAATGCTTAATTCATTACCCGGTGCCGCCTTATAAATCAGAAGCCTACAGAGAGGTGTATAAAAATGAAAACTATCCGCTTGCAGATAAGCTGGCTGAACAAGTAATAAGCTTGCCGGTTCACGGAAAAATGTGGCAAAAATAAACATGTATGGAAACACATAAAATGTTGTCGATTATTTTGTTATCGTATTTTAGCGAAAACAGAATATTTACGGTATACGAACAGGTTAAACAAAAAATGGAAGCCGAACAAATTCCGTTTGAGTTGATAATTATTGATGATGGTTCGAAAGATGAATCGTTTAAAAAAGCCTTGGAACTGGAAGAAACAGACAGCAGGGTGCGGGCATTTCAGCTAAGTAGAAATTATACCAGCCACTATGCACGTTTTGCGGGGTTATCAAAAAGCAAAGGAGCGTGTGCCGTTGGTATACCAGATGACCTGCAGACGCCATTGGAGGTTATTGTAAAAATGTATCGCCATTGGGAAAACGGAAATAAAATTGTAATCCCTTTTCGGGCATCGCGCAACGATGGTTGGCTCAGCGATCTTTTTTCAACCTTTTATTATGGAATAATGAATGCCATTTCTGATGTAAACTTTCCCAAAGGTGGGGCAGATGGCTTTTTAATTGACCGGGAGGTAGTTGATATTATGAACGAGCGAATTCATCCGATAAATACTTCAACAATTGTGGAAGTGTTGCGTTTGGGATTCGATCCGGTTTTTATTCCTTTTAACCGGCCAACTGTAAAATCAAAATCAAGATGGACCTTTAAAAAGAAACTAAAACTGGCTTCTGACACCATTTTTTCCTCTTCGTCTTTTCCAATAAAATGTATAACCATCATTGGTTTTATTTCAGTTATCATTTCGGTTTTCTCCATAATAGTTTCAACTTTTTTAAAGTTTTCTGGCAACCAGCATCTATTCGGCTTATCAATTCCCGGTTGGACATCTACCTTTGTGCTGATTTCGTTTTTTTGTGGCTTAATACTTTTTTCGTTGGGGGTAATTGCAGAGTATATCTGGCGAATTTATGAGGAAGTAAAAAACAGACCAGGGTACATCATAAAAGATAAAACAAAGCCCAAAAGCTAATGCTTACCATAAAAAAATACAGTGCGGAATATAAAAAGAACTGGGATGAGCTGGTTGCTCATTCGCGAAATGGTACTTTTCTGTTTTTCCGCGATTATCTTGAATATCACAAAGAAAAGTATAATGAGTGTTCGTTTTTGTTTTTTAAAAAAGGCAAACTACTGGCTGTTATTCCGGGGAATATAAACGAACAAATATTTTATACACACGAATACTTAACTTACGGGGGATTTATTATTGACAATACCCTAAAAACAGCCGACATTCTGCTGCTTTTCGAGCTGTTGAACAAGGAACTTCGTGTACTTAAAATTAAAGCGGTTGTTTATAAGCCCATACCTTTTATTTATCATCAAATTCCATCGCAAGAAGATTTGTACGCCTTGTTTCTGCTAAAGGCAAAACGTTTGGCTTGCGACATTTCTTCTTCGGTTTTTGAATGTAAAAAGATAAAATTCAGCAACTCCAGAAAAGATGGAATACGTAAGGCAAATAAGGCTGGTTTAGTGGTTGAAGAATCGGATGATTATGCTGGTTTCTGGAAGATATTAGCAGCAAATCTGCAAAAAAAATACAGTACTTTACCGGTACATTCGCTGGATGAGATTACCTACCTGCAAAATCATTTCAAACAAAAAATAAAACTGTTTGTGGTGAAACAAAAAGCAGAAATAGTTGGTGGAACAGTATTGTTTATTACCGGTAAAGTTGTTCATGTTCAGTACATTGCTGCCAACTTGGAGGGACGTGTGACAGGCGCACTCGATTTGCTTTTTTCGGAGCTCATTAATACAGTTTGCGTTTCGTGCGAGGTTTTTGATTTTGGAAAGTCTACAGAACAGGCTGGTACAGTTCTTAATAAAAACCTCATTTTCCAGAAAGAAGGGTTTGGCGCACGCGGGGTGGTGTACGAAACCTATAAATATACCTTGTAAGCCGGTGGGTAGTTTTAATTACCGCTGTTTTATAATCTTTGCCGGATTTCCAACCACAACACAGTTGTCCGGAACATCTTTAGTAACCACAGCCCCTGCTCCAACAATGGCATTTTTACCAATAGTTATACTTGGTAAAACTACAGCCCCGGTTCCAATGAGCGAGCCGTTTTTAACGGTAACATTTCCTCCGGCGGTAACTCCAGGCCCAATCGATACAAAATCGTCAAGCCGCAAATGGTGGCCCAGGTTAGCTCCACGGTTTATTGTAACATAGCTGCCTATGGACGACATTGATCCGATGATTACCCGCTTATTAATAAAACATCCTTCGCCATGCTTAAAATGTATGGGCAGGTCGCTGCTTTTATCACAAAGTAGCGGATAGGGCTTTAAGCCAATCGATAGTGCCTCTTTAACTGCTAAACGGCGGTTGGCAGGCGTAAAAAGAGTGCATAAAAAAGGAATAAGTTTGTTTTCTTTCGATAAGTTTGAAGGCCAAATCTCTTTATCCTGATTTATTGCATATGACTCGCCGTTCTCTATATTGTTAACTACTGCTTCTATAAAAACATCATTTCGCAGGCATACTTCTTCAAAGTCAACAATTAAGGCAGACCCGGTTCCATATAATATTACATTTTCCATACTTTGTACGAATAGATTTACGAATTAAGCGATTTGGATTGCCAGCATTTCCCGAACCTCTTTAGGCGTAAAGGGTACTTTATTTAAAAGTTTGCCAAGCTTATTAATTCGTTCCAATAGTTGCAAATTTGAGGCTTGTACTTTTTTTTCTTCATCAAAATAAATATTGTCTTCAAGTCCGATACGTATACCACCTCCGTTAATAATTGCTGATACGTTTATTGGCAGTTGGTTCTTTCCGATGTTGACACACAAATTATGAGTGATTCATTTGTATAGCCATCAACCGAACGTATTGCATCGATAATTTCTTTGTAAATACATTATTGCCAACTTGGATTGCCCATCTCATCTCTGGCGTGCAGGTGAACAATTGATATTCCATATTTTCTGGCCTCCAATACCTCGGTTATTATTTCATCCGGAGAAATAGGAACATGCTGGTTCATCTCTTTGCTGGGAACCATGCCTGTAGGCGTAAAATTTATGATAAACTTATTCATTTGCCGACAAAATACAATTTTTTGCTTATCGACGATTGTTCTTCCGAGCTGCTATCGGCATAAAATGTTACAAGTTGCTTTAGCTCAGCTTTTTTTAAAATAACTAAAATGAAATATCAAGTGGATTTGATGCCTCTTCTTCTTCTTTGAACATAATTGACTCGCTTGTCTCTTTTTTCTCGCTTTGTTGTTGCACTTGCACTGTTGTTTGTTCGGGTTTAAGTATGCTGGCCATTACCAGTGCTTCCTGGTTGTCTGCTTGCAGCTCAAGTGCTTTATCAATATATTGCCGACTTAAATCCAGATTATTTCTTTCCTGTTCGTACATTGCCCGCAGTACAAAAAGTTCCGAGTTCGAATTTATGTTTCGAGCCATTTGCAACAGACGTCCCGTGTTTTTTAAATCATTATCCTGTAGTGCCAATCTGATTTTAACTTTAACAACATTGAAATTGTATTTGCGAGCCTCAGGAACTGCAGCTAAAATGCGCAGTGTTTCATCGTGATTGTTTAAAAAGAAATGGCATTGAGCCATAAGAGCAATCGATTTAATGTCGTTGGGTTTGAATTTTAATATTTCGCTTAACACGTTTAATGCATCTTCGTACTTTTTGTAATTAATCAGTATTTCTGCAGTATAAATATTGGGTTCATAATAGTTTTTTTTAAGGGCACCGGCAATCTTAAATTCTTTTAAAGCCTCGTTGGGTTTATTTGTGTAGCGTAAAGCGTAACCTTTCATGTAATGTCCCTCGGGGTAATCGGGTTTTAGTGCAATTATTTTATTGCTGGTTTCCAATGCTTCCTTAAATTTTCGGGCACTGTTTAATGCAGCGGCTTTGGTTACCACCGCATCAATCTGGCGCGGATTTAATTTTATTGATTGATCGGCATAATATACAGCAGAATCAAACTTTCCGGATTTTAACATGGTTTGAGCATATCCCGATAAAACCTCTTCGCTATTCGGATACAATTTCAGGAAATTCTTAAAGTATTGCCGGGCTTCTTTTATTTGTTTTTTCCGTAAAGCAGTAAAACCTTTAATGTCATCTTTCGATATTCGTTTCACCACTGCCCCTACCGGAACGCCATCAACATCCATTGTGTAAATGGTTCCTTTTGGTGGCCAGCCTTCATGCTCCAATTCATATTTCGAAATATGGGTGTTTACCCAAATGGAGTAGTCCCAATCGTTTCTGCTTTTTTCGTAATACCTAACGTAGTTTATTTTTGCTGAAGGAACATCATCGAAAAAGTTTAAAAGGATTTGGGCATGGTGGGTAGCAATGGTAACCGAATCCTGTCCCAATTCATTTTCAATCAGCCACTCTGCCCCATCGCGTAAACTTACATAGTAATAATCCATTTCGTATTGGCCATACGCCCCTTTCACTCCTCCAACAAGTTGGTTGTAATAAATGTATTGCAAGGGATGGTTCTTTATGGTGTGTTTAAGTGGTCCGAAAAACAGCGCGAGAAGCACAATTGCTGTTGCGTATTTAAGGTAGTTTTGTTTATTATTTAGGAAAAAGGCAGTGCCTCCGACTGCTAAAACAACAAACGGACTGTAAATCCAAAGCAGGTGCCGCCAGCCACCATACAAATTAGAGTTTTTATAGATGGTATATGCAATTGGAAAAGCAAAGGCAAAAAACAGAAAGCTAAAAAAGAGGTAATTGATTTTTGTTTCCTTTTTTAAAAATAGCTGAATTAAAAATAAACCAAATCCGAAAAAGACAAAAAGCGGAGAGGAAATTAAAATAAATTTTAATCCGTAGTACCACGGAAAATCTCTCGATAACTGTATTTCTCCCTCAAAAAGTTGATAAAGCCCCACATCATAATTGGTCATGGTGGTTAAAGCTTCAATAGGGTTTTTTAAAGGATTAACGAGGCCGTATGGCCATAATAACAAGCCAGCCAGGTAACTTGCCAAGCCAATTAGTACGATTAGTCCCCCGGTTTTTAATGCGCCTGCAATGCCTTGCTTCGAATAAAAATCTTTTTGGCTTAGGTAGTAAATGCCTGTAAACAGGCCTAAATATGGAATTAAAATTAATCCACCTATACGAATACTAATTGTGGCTGCAATTCCGGCAACTATCAGTAACATGGTTTTCATTCGTGGTTTGGGTAACTCGCGTATAAACTGAAGGATGAAATACAGGCTTATAGTATAGCCAGCTGCAAACGGAATATCTTTAGGATTGTTAAGCGCATGCCCCAAAATTTTAGGCGACAGAAACATAAAAACCATGGCAATAATTCCGGCTCTCCAGCCAAATAACGATTTTGCAAGAAGACCAGTGAACAGAATAAGCAGAAATCCGGCCAGGGCATTAAATAAATGTCGCGACCGGTAGACGTCCTTAATGTTGAAAATGGTGTTAAAGGCATAGATAACATTATCGAACGACTGGCCATTGTATTTTTGTAGCGGAAGTTCGGTGTCAACAGCCGATTTATCTTTACCCCCTGTTTTGTAGAAATTAAATACTTTTTCAGCGTGCTCTTCTTTAAAGTATTCATCGCCACTAATGCCTGCATCTTTGCTCATTATAAGCATGGTTACAAGAAGCACCAAGCTCAGCAGTACGAAAATGTTTTTTAATGCAAACGGATTGGTTTTTAAATCAGAAAAGAATGAATGAATGCGCATTGAGAAATATTGTTTTGGCCAATTATTGACTGGTTTCAGGTGTTAAAACTACAAAATATGGTTGCATTATCAGGTATAACAAAAGTATAAAATTGCAAATATTCTTTACTGATGCGCCTGGCCTGTCTAATTCTACTGCCATACACCATTAGCCAGCCTAAGTTTGTACTATGGGTTAGTGTAAGCAGCTACCGGATGGTTTGAGAATAGAACTACTTTGATAATATTCTTAAAAACGTTACTTTTTTATTTCATAAAAATCAGGATAATCCGCCGGATAAACCGCAATTTGGTCGAGGACAATACCGGTTTGATTTACAAATACTTTCAATGATTGAATACCTGTTTCTTTAAATGATACAGGAAAAATGGTAGAGGTACTGTTGCGTAAAACGTTTGTTTTCCATTGGGCACTGCGCCCTTTGGTGTTTATTGAAATGGTATCCGAAATATTTCCATTGGTTTCAATCCATATTTTATGGTCGAAATTGTTGGAGTGGGTTGGCAAACAGCGAATTTCGATATTGTAACTACCTGGTTCAGAAATTTCAAATTCGTATTCAACAAAAGCTTCTTCCGAAAAATAATATTGGGTAAAAGGGTATAGGCTAATGGCTGCATTGCTGTAGCCCAATCCTTCAATGGTTTTCCATTTAAAATTTGTTGGGGCTTGCTGGTCTATAAATTCCGAACCTTGTATAAAAACGGGCTCAGTTTGGATTTCTGTATTAGACTTTACGCCAGGTTTTTCAAGGGTTTCAAACTCGGGCATGCTAAACACCGGAAGGTTTCGGGGTTTCATTTCCATCATTTTATTCCATTTACCGTCTGCTAAAGCGTTATACTGCTTTGTCAGTTTTTTTATTTCGTTAAAGGCCTCCAAACTTTTGGTATTGAGAATATCTTTTTTCTCTTGTTTTTCTTCCAAAAACGCTTGTTTGGCGTGCAAAAACTTATAATTCATTAACGCTGATCCCTTTACAGGATATTCTATTAATTGGAAAAAAGCATCTTGCTTTTCGTTTGGGATATTGTATTTCAAATTTTCAACCTTTTCATAAAGTACTTTGTACGAATCAATTCTTCGCTGCAATTCGTTATTATTCGCACTTGAAAATTCGGATAACCAGGTACGTGTTGTTGGCTCGGTTTGGCTCCAGCCCATATATTCGGGCTTACGAAGCATGGCCAGTCGGTAATATTCTTCCTTTACACCGGCAATATCGTTTCCAATCTCCTTCCCAAACTCCCTGCAACTCCAATCCTGTAAATGTTTTTTTATGGTTTTTTCCGAAATACTTTCAATATCCCATGCCAGGTCGAGGAAAAATTCCATGTTATATTCTGCAGGTTTGATATCGCCAACATTGGCAATCCACATTTTTTTTGCGCCGTTTTGGTAGGCTCTGGTCATTTCGTACCAAATTAAGCCGGGTTGGGTAGTAGAAAGCCATAAATAATCGTGTGGCCGACCCCAGTAACTAAGGTGGTAATAAACACCACCACCGCCTTTTCGGGCCTGTTCATCTTCATTGCTAAACCTTCTGATGTAGCCATAATTATCGTCTGACCAAACCAATGTAATATCCTCCGGAACTTTTAAACCATTGTTGTACAGGTAAAGCACTTCTTTGTAGGGAATGAAGGCCTGCGGAATTTCTTCAACAGGTTTCTTCAAAGTTGTTTCCAGCATTTTGCGTTGGTCGCTGATAATTTCGTCGAGAATTTCAATTTTCTCCTTTTGGGTGGCATCTCCTTCCATCCCCGAATCGTGAACTCCACGCATTCCCATGGTAAAAATATAGTCTCCTTTAGTGGCTTCATCCAATCTGCCTTGCCAGTATGATTTTACCTGTTCTTTGTTGGTGAAATAATTGAAAGCGCCGTATTTCTTTTTATCCCACTCGTCCACGTTGTTTCTTAGCATGGGTTCAGCGTGCGAAGAGCCCACAAAAATGTGGTACTTCTCTGCCATTTCACGATTTCCGGGAATACTAAAGAATGCTTTGGTTGACGGGTGCATGGCGGGCCAAATGGTATTGGCTTTTAAACGAAGCAAAAGTTGAAATATCTTCTCGTAGGTTTTTGGCCCAATATCATTGGTTTCAGGTTCGAAGGTTTGTGCTGCCCAGGGTTGCAGCCCCCAATCTTCGTCGTTAAGAAAAATACCGCGAAACTGAACAGAAGGACCTTGTGGTTTGCCAGCGGAATATAAATCGATGGTAATTTTTTCTTTTTTAACAGGCCTTACATCGGCCCACCATTTCCAGGGGGAGATGCCCATTTTTTCCTGCAATTCAAAAATTCCAAACACTGTACCCCGAATATCGCTTCCGGCAATAATCAGGTTTTGTCCTCGTGGTTCGATTATAAAATTTTCCCATTTGCCTGTTAATTTGGAGGAATTGTTTTCAGCAAAATTTGTCGCCAGTTTTGTTCCTGCTTCGCCAATAAATATTCCTTCTTTATCCGGAGCATATTCTGGGGTGGATTGAAGTTGAATTTCAGTGCCCAAAATATCGCTTATGGCTTGCGCCAGGTCTTTTGCAGCCCATTGCACCAATGGGGCAGAATCCTCACCAATAAATATCGTAAAAGCGGTGTCGTTTGTAATAACAAAGACATCTTTATTGGTTTGTAGTTTACAAGCGATTAGGGTTAAAAACGAAATCATTAGAATACTTATCCTGCTCCACATCATTTTATTTGTTAGCAATTACATAAATACAACAATGCACATCCTCAATACTCAAGCTCAACACAAGTAAATATTTGTTACTTACAAAGTTTATAAACCTCGCTGCCACATAAAAGGAAACAGCCCAATCCATAATCTTCGAAATCGGGTTTACTGGTGTAAGTTACGGGTTGTCCGTCTTTGGGTTCTTTACCGGTTCCTTGTACGTATCCTAAAAAACCATTTTCATGTACCGATTCTTTGGCCATGGCATTCCATGCTTTTGTAATTGCCGGCAAATATTTTTCGGCACTTAATATTCCGTTGTTAACTCCCCAGGCCATTCCGTAAACAAAAAGTGAGGTCCCCGTTGTTTCTTTACCTCCATAATTATTTGGGTCGTGCAGGCTCGCATTCCAAAAACCATCTTCGCGCTGAATTGGAAGTAGGGCTTCCATCATTTCAAGGTAAGTTTTCATGTATTCTTGGCGATGTTTATGGTTGGCAGGTAAAATATCCATGGTGCGAATTAGAGCTGCAACTACCCAGCCATTGCCGCGACTCCAATAGCAATCTTCGCCATTTGGTTCTTTGTAAGGAGGTAAAAAATCGGCGTCGCGCCACCACAAACCTTCTTCATGGTTGTACAAACCCTGGGTAACTTTGGTGTCCATGTACATGTCGTACATTCGCTCAGAATAAGCTTCATAACCGGTAAGTATTTCGAGTTTGGCAAAAACAGGCATGGCCATTTGCAGGGCATCAATCCAGTCCCAATCGTCGATTTTATCGGTACTTAGCATCGAATCAATTGAGGCTTTTATATCTCTGATTCGTATTGAATCCTGCTCAATATTGAATAAATCGATGTAGGTTTGTCCGGCACAATGATTATCGGCGTGTCTGGTTTTTGCACCGTTTCGTAATCCCCAATTGTGAGATTTGCCCCAGTCGATGGCATATTGCAGGTATTTTTCTTGCGGATGCATTTCGTAAAGTGCCATCAATCCTTCGTAATAAACGGCACGTGTCCAAAGGTTGCTTGGGCGTTCTTTGTTGGTGATGACATTTACACCCGGGTCGGGCCATTTTTTCATCAGGTAGTCGTTGGTTAAAACCATTTTATCCAGAACCTCTTGCTTCGAGGGGAGTTCATTGGTGTTTTTACATGCTGCTAATGCAAATAAAAGACAACTGATGACGAGTAAGATTTTTGATTTCATATAAAATTTAGATTTTTGATTACAATTCTTAACGATTCTTTTTTAACGTATGTTCCTGACCTTGTCTTTATGGCATTTTCTTTCAGTTTTCAGTTTTCAATGTTGCAGCCATAAGACCAATAACAACATCATTGGTATTGGTTATTACTTTTAATGATTGCAATTCCTTTTTCGGATTTAAAGGTAGATCGAGCATTGAAGCTGCTCCGCCTTCTATTTTATTTGTACCGTTTTTCTTTAATATATCGTACGAATCCAGGTGCCATTCTCCGGTTTTTAAATACAAACGTGGTGGTTGTGGTGCATTTACTTTAAACGCAAATCCATCCTGGTAATAATCCTGTTCAATGGGCCACCAGTTTTCGGGGCTTTTTAATGGAAGCACATCTTTGCTGCCATCTTTGTAGTTCACTTTTATCCATCCATTAACCATATTTATTTGCATGTGGTGTACCGAACCAGCCATTAGCAAATACAAATGCGAAGCTTTGCCAGAAAGCGGAATCTCAACAGAATCGGGATAATTATCCCATTTTGAAGTAAACAGAATATTGCCTTTCGCTTCACCGGGAGTTTGAAATGGGATTCCCTGGGCTGATTTTATTTCGTTAGCAGCACCAGCTTTTTTTCGCAGCCCTGAATCATCAATTTCTTCTGTTTCGCGGTACGAACACCAATCGCCAATTCCCTGCACCGGAATGCTTAAAGTAGGGTAGGGCGAACGTGGTGAAAAATATTGCTCGTTAAAAATATTGGTAATCCGGTCGTTGAATTGCTCGGTAATATTTACTTTTTCAAAAACAGTTTTGTTTGAAATCGAAACATTCCAATTAACTACATTTTCGGTTATGTTTGTTTCAATTATTTCAACTTTGTTACTTCCTGGTACGAGCTTATTCGAAATAATAATTTTATCAGAAATTGATTTCGCAGGAATTGTGATATTTTGAAAGATACCATTAACGGAATATTTCCCGTTAAATGTTTTTTTAGTGTTATTCTGAATTTTAAATGCCAACTTATTTTCAGCTTGCTGTTTATCTGAAACTAAACAAAGTGCTGGGCGCAAATCAAAAGATAGAGGATGCCACCATTGTAAATCGTTCTGTTTAAATTTTAGAAATGCCGTTCTCCAACCTGGCTTCCCTTTTAGTTTTGCAGAGAAGGTTTTTTCATTTTTTTCTATATCATCGAATATATTTTGAGGGTCATAAATATCAACTAACGTGGCTTTTTTTAGCTGGATATTAATGTTTTCATTCAGTGCATAAAACTCATCCACTTTAGGAGTTTCCCATGCCGAACCACTCCATTCAATTTTAACTTTAAACTTGTTCCCTTTCTTGCTTTTAACAATTACTTTAGGACTTCCGATGGCTTTTTCATCAAAGGTCCAATCCCGTGTTTCCCCGTTAATCGTTACCGATTTAATATCTACCTTTCGCGCATTTAAAGCCAGGTTAAGCTGAAGCTTTTTCCCGAAATTCGATTCTATTTCGTAAATATCGGTATCGTTATTTCGTTTAAAATTTAGTTTTATGTCAGGTGTTTGAATCGATGTATGACTCCATTCCACTGGCCAACCGGGTGTAATCGAAAGCTTTTCGTTAACTATATCAGGCGAAATACCAAACATTCCTTCCACAAAAGCGCGTGCTGCCATGGCAACCGGGTCGGCAAAATCGCGGTACAGTTCTCCCCTAAAAGCATCGTAATACGAAAGCTGTCCAAAATTGCCGGGACTGCTTCCTAAAAACATGTAATCGAGAAAAGTACTCTTTGTAAGCTCGAATGCCTTTTCCGGTCTTCCACTTTGCCAATAAGCAAGCGCTATGTGAAGTACCTCTGCAAAAGCAACGTTGTTTATCGACCAGGTGTAAGGCATCCAATTGCTTGTTGCCAATGTGTAATATTTGCTGGTTTCCAAACCTTCAGCTTCAATGGGAATATGCGGGATGTTTTTGTCGATGTATTGTGTTGACTGGTAGGCCTGGAATGGATTGGCCATTTTTTCATCAATGGCATGATAAACAGTCCAAAGGGCAGCTGATGGATGAACCAATTGATTTCCCAGTAAATCTTTGTATTCGGCAAACCAACCTTTTTCGTGTAACCACAAAGATTCATTAACTGCGGTTTTTATTTTCTCCGCTTCTAGCAAATAAGATTTTGGGTCTTTCCCGATAAGCGGAGCCAATTCAGCAGCCACCAGATTGGCACGGTAGTTATATGCTGAGGAATGGGTTACGCCTCCACCGCTGTATTGCAGGGCATCGCTGGCCCAAATGCTGGCATAGGCATCGTAGAGCCCATCATTGTTTGCATCAAAACATCTTTTTTCCCAGGCCAAATGACGCTCAAGCACCGGCCAGCTTTCGCGTAAAAATTCCAGGTCGCCTGTCCAGCGGAAGTGCGATAGAAGTTGCGAAATAAACACCAGGTTCATATCGTAATGGTGCGGTTTATTTAGGCCACCAGGTCGTCTGCTGATATAACCATCGGTAAACAAGGCTGTACCTTTTTCTTCTTTCTGACGGGACAAATGCGTTTTTTCATCGGGAGTGCTTGGCCCACTTGCAGGTGCTGTGTATTGCGATTGAAAATAACCTCTAAAATGTGTTTTTGCCCTATCATGCCAACCCAGCCAGTCGGCAGCATAAGCACCCCGCCAACCATTTAAAGGCATACGCCAGGCAATGGCTCCGTGCATAAACGATTTACCGTCCCAAACGGCATCGGCAGCGGTTGAAAGCGTGGCACCAACTGCATTGATGTATTTATCGGGTGTTTCAATTTTTATTCTGTCAGCAATTTCTTTTCTGGCAAAACTGGCTTGTTGAAACAGTTGAGGAATTTCGCTGTATGCAGGACGAATTTTGGTATCCGGATTTAAAATCAGAAAATAGTTTTCTTCGGTTAAAGCTGTCTTACCCGTAATTACAGGTGCTTCCTGAACCTGAGATTGGTAGAGGCCTAGCGGATTATTCTGAAAGGAAGCATCGCCAAGCTTTAAATCTGAATTTATGGGAACCAAGCCAAATAAACGTTTCTTTTCTTTTAGGCGGGTGGCCTTTATTTCTTCTGGTGTTGGTTGATAGTTGTTTTCGTAAACCTCATTATCAGACAACGTTCGCCCCGAACCGTAGTAAAGGTTAAAACTGTTTTCGCGAATAAAATATTCGTTGCTTGTACAGTTTTCAGGTTTTAAATAAAAAACTGATTCAGGATCGGCACCCAAATCACCTTCGCGTGAAAAGCGTTTGCCACTCGCGCCTCCAAATGCCCAAAATAATTCAGTTTCTTCAGAAACATTTTTGGCTTCAGCTTTTAAAATAAAACCATCGGCATCGGCCATTGCTAAAAGATGAAGGTACAGTTTTCCAGTTCCTAAAAGCGGGTCTTCAATTTGGTAAGTAATGCTACCAGCTTCGTAACGCATTTTTATTGTTTCAGCGTTAATTAGCCATTTTGAGCTATCAGCCTGAATAAGTCCAAGTCGAAAAGTTCCACCCAAACGAGGCATGTAAATGGCAAACTCAGGCAAATCGCCTGCTTCAACCCGAAAACCGGTATTCGTGCCGTACAGAGCCCGGTTAAAACGTTTGGTACCATTGGTAATCACAAAACCTTTTCCATCAGGCTGATAACGTATTTCCCGACTTTCGTTATGCCAAAGATTGGTCGCTTTTTTGTCAGGTGTTTTTTGCCCGCAGGAAATTAGCAGTGCAATCGAAAAAAGCAGAATTATATTTATGTAATTTTTTATCACGATATCTTAGTTCAATAATCCGAAATAGAAGTAAAGCGTTCGTTTTATGGGCTCGGGCATCGTATTCAACTCTCCGGCAGGCCCTAAACTTTTGGTGTCGTTGCTAATTCCCATGGCCAGTTTTGTTCCCAGTGGTGGAATGCCATCCAGGAAAGAGATGTTTCCGATAGGCAGAGCAGGGTAGTTGGTTGGTCCCGAAATTCCATAGAAATCAAACAGACGAACAAATAAATCTTCTTCCTGTGCTACCATAGTGAATTTCCCGTAGACGGTATTAAATTCCATCCACGAAACATCGGCAAAATAGCCTTTGAACTGCGGGTGTTGCCAGTTGTTGTCGCCCGGTAAAACATTGTTGTACAGGCGCTGGAAAACGTCGAGCTGTCCCCCTTGTAACCTGTTTTTCCAGATATGCGATGGCCCTTCTCCCAGCCATTTTGCACTAATTATATCCGATTCGGGAAATGTAAAACTGATGCCGTTAAAATACTGTTCGCCTTCTACCTGGTATTCGTAATCCATTTGTAGCCAACCGCTGTTGTACATTGTCCAGGTAAGCGATTTTAAACTGCCGGTGTAGGTGAATTTTATTTGTTGTCTGTCTTTTCCTTTCTCCTGCGAAATGCCTGTTAATTGAACTTCTCCTGAAACCAAAACCGGCCCGTTATTAAAAGGAATGGGCAAGCCGAAATCATTTTTTAAGCCTAAAATTGTGCCGTCTTTTTTATTCAATTCAACGGTAATTCCTGAAGCTTTTATGGAGATTGATTCTTCAGTTTCAATTACTTCAACTTCCGAACTTAGGTTTTTGTCTCCAGCCTGCGCTTCAATGGGTAAAATATTATCTTCTTCAATACCCTGCGCTTTAAGTGCTTTTAATCGTTCCGTTTCTTTTTCACTTAATGCTTTTTCAACCAGTTTTACCACCTGGTTGGTATTTCCATCTGTTTTCCAGGTCCAGGTATAAATTTCATCTCCGGCGGTATCAAATGCCTTTAAATAAAGTGCATCGTATTGTTTGTAATTTTCAGGAAGGTTTAGTTTTAATTCGCCTTTTTCAACTGGTGCAACATCTGGGCTTTCAACCTTCCCTGTTCTCATTACTTTCTGAAAAGCTCCGCGTTGTTGAGGTAAACTGAAATTTACCAACTGCCATTCAAAACGAATATTTTTGAG
The DNA here is from genome assembly GCF_913063105.1 of uncultured Draconibacterium sp. Classification (GTDB taxonomy): domain Bacteria; phylum Bacteroidota; class Bacteroidia; order Bacteroidales; family Prolixibacteraceae; genus Draconibacterium. The sequence goes on from NZ_CAJXYQ010000030.1 coordinate 27,428, forward strand.
GTTGGTGAAATGGTAACGATTCTCAAGTGGAATAATTCCATTGAAGTCTTCCGGCAACTTGTTGAGATTAATT
>NZ_CAJXYQ010000031.1 GCF_913063105.1 uncultured Draconibacterium sp.
GTCCCCCGGAAGGGGCTAGCAAGCGATATTAATATATTAGCAAAAGAACAAAGTCCACCGGATTTTTAATGTGATCCGATATTACTACTCATTTTTACATAGTACGAAGATGGTGAAGCTACTCTGAGGTAAATAATAATTCCGGTTACGTTTAATGGTAGAAGAAAACAAGACCAGCGGAAAACAGGAATCCGCTTTTATACCTATTAATAACCGAACAGTTTTTAGAAAGCTGAATCCTGTTTAGGTCTTTTGTTGCTGGAGGTTTTCTATCCCTTGCTGCTGTTGATAACTGTATGCCGGGCATTTGCAGGTTTTACACGAGCTGATCCCAAGAAGTAATAGTATAAAAATAGTAATACTTAGGAGCTTGCGACAATGCCAGCCACTTCTTTGTTGGTGAAATGAAGAACGAAGTCGTTGAAAACCCTTTAAAAAGCTGTGTCTATTGTAATTTTGGTCGCTATTTTTCATCGTTTCTGAAAATATTACATAAAATAAGCGAAAAAATAATCCATTTATTATATGTAATTAAAAAAATAAGATTAAAATTGCACTGAAATAGGTTTAAATACAGAGCCTGGATTGCGTTCAAACCCAAAAAATAATTAGATATTAAAAATTAAGCTTTGGATTTGGTATGGCCCTGTTGAAAACATTGTGTAAAAGAATGCATTTTATGCAGGTTATATTTTGTACATTGATGCAAATTTTTATACGTTTGTAGAGTTTACTATACTTACAGAGACCAAATAGTCAGGATAAATGATTAAAGAATTAAATAAATTAAAATCAATCAATCAATTAAGTTCAATTTAAAAGAAATGCTATGAGAAAAATGTTTACAAGGCTTTTTAGCTTAGCGTTGCTTGTTATGTTGTTGAGCACGGTTACTGTGGTTAAGGCGCAGAATGACTGTGGCCCGACAATTTCGGCAAGTGATGTTGTGCTGGTTACCGACATTACAACGGTATGCGACAGCGATCTTGTTCAGTACAAGGTTACTGGGTATCCGGATGCAAAATTTGCGTTTAACTGGGATGGTGATCCAGATGATGTAGGTGGTTATACCGCCGATTCTACTTTCTGGGTGACAGAAGGAGTAGGATTCACAGTACGGGTGTTAGTTAATGATACTTGTTACTCTAATGAATTGGATCTCGCTGGTCAGGATACAATCCAGCAGGTTTTGATCGATTCAATGGCTGCGGAACATCCGCAATGTTGGGACGATCAGGGTGAGGTTACTATTTATTTTGAAGGTAGCCATCCTCCACATACAGTTTATTTTGTAGATAGTGTTAACTGGGTAGGACCAGCTGGTGATTACTCGGATTACGCTTATGAAGGTGGTACGCAGTTTGCTGCTGCAGGTGGCTGGTACTATGCTGCTGTTCAGGGTGTAAATCCTGATTGTGGAGTTTCAGAATGGGATTCTGTTTATGTGAATTATCCTCCTGATGTAGTTGAAATTACTCAGTTTGAAGCTTCTACTGACTCTGTGTTGTGTAGAGGCGATTCAGTAGATATTATTGTAAATGTAATTGGTGGTACTCCTTATGCTGATGGATCTTATGATATCACTATTGGTGGTATGACTGTTACCGAAATTGTTCCTGCAGTAATATCAGTGCCTGCCGGATCATATACGGTATCAGTTGAAGATAGCTTAGGCTGTCCTGGTAATCTTGACAGTACTTTGGTTATTGTTCAGCCAGACGAAATTACATTTGATATTGCAATTGTAGATGTTAGTTGTGGTGATACTACAACTAAAGATGGTGTAATTAAAGTATTTAATATTGAGCCTGCCGGTGTTGCTTACACTGCATGGGTTGGAGGCGGTTCTCCTGTTTCAATGACAGGTGATACTATCTTTATTGAAGACTTGTCGCCAATTTACTACTCATTATATGTTGGGAATCCATGTATGGATACAGCAGAATACGACAATCCAAACGGAACTGGTAATGTTGTTTCTGTGCAGTCTCCTGAAGACTTACATTATGAAGTGGTTTATAACGACACTATTATTTGTTATGGCGATAGCACTTGGGTAACTATTGAAAATTTAACCGGTGGTTCAGGAAACTATGAGTTTAGTTTCGATGGCGAAATGTGGCAAGATACTGCATGGGCATGGTATGTTGAAGCAGGTGATTACACACTAAGTGTAAGAGATGCTGATGAAACAGACTGTGAATTAGCATGGCCGGAAGATATTGAAATCGACCAATTGATGCCAGTACATTTCAACGGATGGGATGAAGTAGAACCAACATGTACCGGAGGAAACGATGGTTTACTTAAGATTTACGCTGCAGGTGGTACCGGAGAATACGAATATTCAATAAATGGTAACGACTGGTATGTTGATAATGTATTTAATGTACGCGGTGGACGTAATTATGATATTTATGTTCGTGATGCCAATTGTCCACACTTAACAGATGAATACGAAATTTATGTGGATGATGCTTATCATTATATTGATTATTTAGTGAGTGCTGATACTGTAGTTTGCGAAGGTGAAACAAGTGAAGGCGTACGTGGTTATGGTTACTGGTCTGGAATAGATTATGATGACAATAGATATTTGAGCGCCTATGTGACTACAGATGTTGATTCTGTTTATTTGGCAGGTGAACAAATTGGTGCTTATGCGAATTGGTATGATGAATTCTATTTCTATTTTTATCCTTATCATTTAGACGAGGATGTAATTGCTCCAGGAACCTACTATATCTGGATTGAAGATTCTTACGGTTGTAAACTTGATCAGGACGGTGATGGCGAAGCTGATTACTTCACCTTTACTGTTAGAGAACAGGAATTAGCTACTGTTACAGCAACTGTTACAGAGGTTGCTTCGTGTTACGAATCAAACGATGGCAAAATCACCTTGAAATTAGATGGTGAACCAGCTATGGATGGTTACGATATTTATTATGCATTAGCTAATACAAAAGCTAAAGCAGAAAATATGGAAATGGACGAATATGGTTTAGAATGGCCAGAAGGTGCAGATTCAGTAAATATCAACGTTAGTAAAGGTACTTACTTTGCTGTTGTTTGGGATGAGTTCTGTAACGATACTACGCGTTTCATTTCTGACTCAATTATTGTAGCCGGTTACGACGAATTGTTAGTTGGAGATACTATTTCTACTACACACAATATTTGTTACGGCGATAGCTCAGGTGTTATCGAATTCGAAGCAGCCACTGGTGGTTCAGGCGAATTGGTATACAGCTTACACGAATACATGGGTGATGTTATTGAAGAATATGATTCAGTAACCACTACTATTTTCACAGGTCTTCCTGAAGGTTGGTACGTATTGGAAGTAATCGACCTTAACGGTTGCGAAGGCGATATGAGTGAGCCTATTATTATTACGCAGCCAAAAGAAGCTGTAGATTTCTCTATGGACTACGAACATATCTCTTGTTTTGGTGCAAGTGATGGTAAAGTATTCATCGATGCATACGGTGGCGTAAGCGGAGATTACGAATTTAAAATTGGTGCTGCTCCTTGGTTAGCATTCCCAGCAGATTCAGACAAAAAAACAGTTGTTATTACAGAACCAGGTACATACCAGGTTTGGGTACGCGATGCAGACTCTCCTGAATGTCCATCAGAACCACAAACTGTAGTTATTAATCAACCGTTACCTTTAATGTTGGATGTTGATGTTACAGACGTAACTGCTAGTTGTTTAGAAGATCCTAATGGTAAATTAGAAATAACTGTTACCGGAGGTAACGTTGGGGTTGATTTCGATATATATGTAAATGATATAATGGTTGGCTCACACGAAGATTCAGCCTATACCGTAGTTCTTACAGATCTTGCTGCAGGTAACTATGAAATTGTTGCTATCGAAAATCATGGAAGAGAATGTGAAATCAGTACTGAAGTTGTAATTAACCAACCAGACAGTCTAATTGGTGTTGCTGTAATTGTTGATTCTGTACATTGTAATGGCAGCGACGAAGGTATTATTGAAGTTACTTCAGTTAGTGGAGGTACTGCTCCTTACGAATTAATACTTTCAGAATCAGCTGTAGCAATTGATACAATTACTTATGATGCTGATGGTGAAAATGTATTCGAAATGTTGGTTGCAGGTTCTTACAGTGTAACAGTAGTTGATGCTGAAGGATGCGAGAGTAACATTAATAATTTAGATATCTCAGAACCAACAGAATTGGAACTTGAAGCTACCTGGATTCAGGACATTACCTGTCTGGATTCTGGAATGTTCTCAATTCAAGCTTCAGGCGGTGTTGGAAACTACGAATACTATGCAGCTTTAGCTGATCCTGTAACAGGTCACATTCTTATTGAAGACATTCCTGCTGTTGATGGCGACGAATGGGTAAGCGATAGCGTATTCAGTGTAAAAATGGCCGGAACATGGGTTGTATGGGCGAAAGATGCTAACAACTGTATTATCGGTGGTGAATACGATGAAAACGATCAGCCTGTTAACGAATGGCGTGTTCAAATTGAAGAACCAGCTTTCGTTGTAACATTTGATATTGACGTTGAAGATCCTATTCAGTGTAACGGTGAAACTACAGCTGATGTAATTGTTAGCAATGTAGTAGTAACTGAAAACGAAACTCCACTTGTTGATCCGGAAGTTACTGTAGAAATCGACGGTGTTGAAATGGATACTTTAGAAAATGTCGGAGCAGGTGTATATTACATTACTGTGACACATGATGCAACTGGTTGTTCTACAATGGATTCAGTAGAAGTTACTGAGCCAAAAGAACTGGTAGCTGTGTTAGACAAAGCAGAAGGTATGTTTACTTGTCCTGATGAAACTGAAGGTTACATTGAAGTTACAGTTACTGACTCAAGTACAGCTCCATTTGAATACCAATTATGGCAAAGTGGAAACTTGAAAACTGATTACCAGGAAGATAATTCATTCTTAGTACAAACTGGTAAATCATACACTGTAGTTGTAATGGATGATAATGGTTGTACAGATACAACAAATACATTACAAATTATTCCTGTTGAGCCTATTACATTCGACATGATGGACGTTACTTGTTCAGGAGACACAGCTGCTTCTGTTAAAGTAAGTGTACAAGGTGAAGAAGGACGTAAATTCAAAGTAATGTGGAGACAATACGAAATTGAATCAGCTCCTCACTTTGGTGAAACAGGTTGGTACGAAGAAGGTGACATCATCTTAGATCAAATCTTCAAATTTGATAACGAAAGTGATGATGACCAACACTACGAAGTATATGTTGTTGACAGCATGGGATGTGAGTCTGCAAAAGATTCAGTAACATTCGACCAGGTAATCAGCGACGAACTTACTGTTACTGTAGTTGCAGGTGATGTTGACGGATGTGGAACTGAAGTTACTATTACTCCTGCGGGTGGTGTTGCACCTTACACTGTAATGGTTGGTGACGAAGTAATTACTGATGACATGGTAGTATTAGGTGGCGGTATGCACTACATTACTGTATACGATGCTCACGAATGTGCTGCTATGGATACCATTACATTGGAATACCCAATGAGCATGGATACTACATTAGTTACTTACACAGGCGAAGCTGTCCAGTTTGTATACGCAGAAGCGATGTTAGACACTATGCTTTATGCAGGTGATTACACATTCATCTACAATATGGATTCAGTTTGTACTGCAGAAATTAATGTAACGGTTGATGAAAAGGATAGAAGTATGCCAGACTTAGTAAGTGTAAGTCCAGTAGACACTCTTGAAGATAATCATCCAACATTCGTTATCACATTTGATGGACCAATTGCATTTAATGATTCAGTTACTGGAAACCTAACAGTTACAGTAAAAGATTCAACTGAAGAATATTTGACTATTCCTATCACTTCCACTATGGTTGATCCTGTTGCAGGAACGATTACAGTGACATACGAAGTTGCTGAAGGAGAATTAGGATTAGATAAAAACACTACTTACACTGTTGCTGTTGACAGCGGAGTTGTTGTAGGTGACGGTTTAACCTGGGACGGTGACGTTGCTGGTGAGCTTGGTGAAGAGTGGATGTTTACTACAGGTCCTGACTGGGCAACAGGTGTAGAGCCAGGATTCGAAACGCTTGAATTCGCGGTTTATCCTAACCCATTCAATGATTTCATCAGAATTGACAATGCAGATAAACTTGACCGTGTAGTTGTTTCTAACATTGCTGGTCAAAGAATCTTAGATATTGAATATCCAAGTTATGAAATCCGTACTGGTAATCTGGTAACTGGCGTTTACGTTGTAACATTAATTGCTGACGACGAAATCGTTAAATCAGAAAGGATTATTAAAAGGTAATACCGAATTGATTGATTAAAAAGGGGAAGCTTTTAGCTTCCCTTTTTTATTTTATAGAATAGTAGAATAAGCATTAAAAAAGTGAGTTGTAATGGAACTTTTAAACAAACATGTAACGGTTAGAAAGTTTAAAGACAAGGAAATTAGTGAAGAGTTGCTCAAGAGTATTCTTTATTCGGGCACACGCGCTTCTACAACCGGAAATATGCAGTTGTACAGCATCGTTGTTAATCGTTGTAAGGAAAGTATCGAAAAGCTGGCTCCGCTGCATTTTAATCAACCCGTTGCTAAGACGGCTCCTGTTCTATTAACTTTTGTTGCCGATTTTAATCGATTTACAAAATGGTGCGAATTTAATAATGCAAAGCCAGGATATAATAACTTCCTGTCGTTTACAAATGCTCTTATTGATGCTATTTTAGTTGCCCAAAACGTTTGTATAGCTGCTGAGAATTATGGGCTTGGTATTTGTTATTTAGGCACTACAACATACAATGCAAAAGAAATTATTGACGTGTTAGACCTGCCTTTACTTACTTTTCCGGTAACTACTGTAGCTTTAGGTTATCCGGTGGAGGTACCTGAGTTAACAGACCGAATTCCTTTGGAAGGAATTATTCATAAGGAGAGCTATTGTGACTACAAAAAGTCTGATATTGATCGCCTGTATGAATGTAAGGAGAATCTGGACGCTTCGAAAAAATTTGTGTCAGAGAATGGTAAGGAGACATTAGCACAGGTATTTACCGATGTGCGATACAAAGAAGCAGACAATAACTTTTTTTCGGCTAAAATGCTGGAAACATTAAAACAACAAGGTTTTATTTTATTCTAATCAGCAGTAAAGCGTTTTACATAGTCAAAAAAGTCGGAGCGATAACTATTGCCGATTGGTAATTTTTCTCCCGAAATACTAACCATATTGCCTTCTAACGATTCAATTTTATCAACTGCAATAATAAATGATTTGTGGGTGCGATAGAATTGGTCTTCCGGTAGCAAGGAGAAAATTTTCTTCATAGAAAGATTTGTAACAATTTTCTCGGTATTAAGATGTATCTTGATATAGTCTCCTAAGCCTTCAATGTAAAAAATATCGGAAAACTTAACTTTTATGGTTTTTTTGTTTGCTTTAATGAATAGAAAATCATTGACATCTTTATTGCTCTCCGCAGTAGTTGTTTGTTTATTCTTTAATAAAAAAAGCTCTTCTGCTCTGCTAAAAGCCTTAAAAAACCGTTCAAATGAGAATGGCTTCTTTAGGTAATCAATTGCATTTAGGTCATAGGCTTCCAGCGCATATTCGGAGTAGGCAGTGGTAAAAATAACCAAAGGCCGTCGGTTTAAGGTTTTAAGAAAAGAAATACCAGAGAGTTTCGGCATATTAATGTCTAAAAACAAAAGATCAACCTCGTTTTCGTGAATAAATTTTTGAGCACAAATAGCATCGTTACATGCTCCGGTGATTTCGAGGAAAGGAATTTTTTGTGCGTATTGTTTAATCACATTCTGAGCAAGGGGTTCGTCATCGATAATAAGAGCCTTAATTGCCATTTGTTTTAAGTTTTAATTGTAAAAGTACCGAGTGCTTATCATTTGCCCGCTCAATTTGTAAATGGTATTCTCCGGGCTTATAAAGGTGTTCCAGACGCTGTTTTACATTTGCAATACCTATTCCTGAGTTCTTGGTATTGGTATTTTCTTCGTTTGAATAATTGTTCTCCAAACGAAAACCTAACCAATCATCTTTTATTTCGAAGGTAATAGCGATAAAATCCGTTTCTGTTCCTGGCAAACCGTGTTTAAATGCATTATCTATAAAAGGTTCAAACAGAAGAGGAGCAATATATGCGGAAGGAACCGAGGAAGGTTTAGTATAATTAATTGAAGTATTTTCAGTAATACGTATTTTCTGTAAAGCAATAAAATTATCCACAAATTCAATTTCTTTTTGTAAAGCAATAAAATTGTCCTTTGAATCGTAAATAATGTGGCGCATTAGATCAGACAGCCGTAGAATCAGATCCGGAACCTTTTCCGATTGGATTAAGGCCAGTGAATAAATATTGTTTAATGAGTTAAACAAAAAGTGCGGATTTAACTGACCTTTTAAAGACTTCAGCTCTGCCTCAAGTTTTTCTTTTTCAGTTTTTGCAAGTTTATAGTTGATGTCTTGCAGCGAAAGCCAATCCTTAAATAATTTTAAAAATGTAGTAATGCCAACATAAAACAGGGTGGCAAAAAAGAAGGCGGAATGGGTCTCGGAACTAATTGACGTGAGTTGCTCAGAGACCTCAAGGAATGACCTTAGCGGGTAAACAATAAGGGCCTGAAGGATTAAACTGCTTATGGAAATAAGAACTACCAGCCAAAACAGGTAATAAATGTATTGTTTACGGGTAAGAAAACGTGGAATAAGAATGTACAAATTGAAATATACGGCAATGCCAAAACCTGCATTAATTGTTACAGCTTTGGCTATAGTTTTCAGGTCAAATTCGCGACTGTAAATAAAAAAAATGAAACACAAAAACAAAATACTGGCAGCCCAGAAAAGAAGATGCCCAATTACTTTGTTTCTTTTATTTAATAAGTGTTCCTGCATTTAAATTCGGTCTCGCTTTAAAAATATCTTTTTTAAATAATAAAGAACAGGGTTCTTATATTTCAGATTTTTCCAGGGCCTGCTCGAATGTGGCAGATGTAAAACCCTTATACCTTTTGCAAGATAATTACTAAATCCCATCTTTTTAGACTGGCGACTGATAAAAACATCAAACCAGTCTTTATTTTGTGCCAAATCATAAAAACTGAATTTTTGCAAAAAAGGTACAGTAATCAGTGTACAACAAAAACTTAAACTGTGCGAAGTATCAACCACGTCGTTACTCTTATGCTTCTCGAAATTGTATGGGAAGTTATAATTGTCGTTCTTATCAACAGTAATAGCTCCAATAACTCCTGCATCTGGTTTCGAATTCATTAGCTCAAGTAAACGTTCAATTGTGTCGTTTTTGATAACGACGTCAGATTCTATTAAAATTAGCGGAACCTTAGCCTGTAAAGCTAATTGTTGTACTTTTTGCAGAACCAGCTTGTAGTTAGGAGAAGGAGTATTGGTTATATCCTCGAGGTGCACAACAGAAAAACCATCTTTTGCGGCAGCCTCGTTTAAAAAGTCCCGGGTTTCTGGCTGACTGAAATCATTATATACAAAATAATCAAACTTACCTTTAGCTTCCATTATCGCTTTAATGGTACGTTTGGTTGTTTCCAACGAATCTTTAACCGGTGTAACTACTATTGCTTCTGACATTCTTTTTTAATTAAGTTGCAAAGTTAGTTAAATTCTCCCCAAGGTTTTAATCACAATACACGGCATTAAGCATTTTTAGCTGTTTTCATCATTTCTTTGTTATTCAAACATAAAAATCAAATATTCCAACACGCAAAATCAAACGGTATTATCAGGAACAAAAAAGAAAGCAAATTTTATGGTAAAATCACCTACTTAATTACCTTTGCCAGAGGTTAACAAGAAAAAAATGCTGTATGAGTGATGCTGTTCAAACAAAAGAAGAGTTCTCGATAGATCAAATTGCGGAACCAGAAAACCTGGAGGAGATAGTCTTCTCGCTAATGGTAAATCCTAATTTATCAACGATTAATTATTTTAACGATTTTAGTGAGCAAGGTATTTCTCCGGAATCGATTGGCGATAGCGATGCCGACGATACCGGCATTTTTGAAATGGATAATAATGGCACACGTATGGCAATGAGTACGCATGCCTTTCACCATCATTTAGAAAACGATCCGCAAAAAGCAACTGAAATTCTTATTGCACGGGCTACCCGGAAAATGTTGTGTTTTGGTGCCAAACCTTTTGCTTTGAGTGCTTTCTTGTATCACATCGACATTGCTGATCCGAATGGACAGTTTATTGCATCCGGAGCCAAAAAAGGATTAGAAAATGCAGCTGCAAAGTTTGGCTTAAAAATTTCAGACAGAAAAATTCGTTTTGACCATTTCTCGGAGCATGGACCTGTGCCTCCAACCATAATAATTAGTATGATGGCGCGGGTGGCTGCCGATGTAAGCCTAATAACGCATAGTTTTAAAAACAAAGGCAACCATATTTTTGTTATTGGCAGATCGTTAAACGACATCGGTTCTTCGGAGTATCTTGAGTTTTATCACGGTATATCAGAATCGCCGCTGCCCGCCTACAACATTGAAGATGAATTGGCTGTTCAGAAAGCCATAAAAGTATTAGCAGACAAAAATCTGATTGAGAGTGCTAGTCCGGTTGGTAAAGGTGGTTTGTTTTTTACTTTGCTGCGTGCTGCCATTCCAAACGAATTAGGATTTGATATTACCACTGACGCAGAAACCCGAAACGATGCCTTTTTATTTGGCGAAGCAATGGGCCGCCTGCTGGTTGGTGTGAATCCGGAAAAAGAAGATGATTTTGTGGATGCGATGTCGGAACTTAATGTACCCTTTTTTACGCTGGGGCACGTTACGAAAGGAGAAATCAGAATCGACGATGAGTCGTTTGGTTATATCGATAAAATGACTGTAGGATCTTAATGGCAGCCCTTCCTTACAAACAATCAACACAGTCAAAAAAAGGTCAGGTAGAGGAGATGTTTGATAATATCTCCTCAAAATACGATCTGCTTAACCACGTTTTGTCATTAAACATTGATAAACTGTGGCGAAAGAAAACAATTCGGAAGTTGAAACCCTACGCTCCTGAGAATATCCTTGATATTGCAACCGGGACAGGCGACTTTGCTATTGCAGCAACAAAACTTGGGGCGGTTAAAGTTACCGGGATTGATATCTCTGAAGGGATGCTGAATGTGGGTAGGAAAAAAATTCGGGACAAAAGTCTTGAAAAACAAATAAATTTCATAAAAGCTGACTCGGAAAAACTCCCTTTTGAAAATGCATCTTTTGATGCTGCGATCGTTGGTTTTGGTGTTCGTAACTTCGAAAACCTGGAACAAGGTTTAACTGAAATTTTTAGGGTAATAAAACCGGGTGGTGCTTTTTTTGTACTCGAATTCTCAAAACCTGTACATTTTCCCTTTAAGCAGATTTATATGTTCTATTTTAAATATATTTTACCGTTTATAGGAAGATTTATATCAAAAGATAGCAGCGCATATACTTATTTGCCCGAATCGGTTTATGAATTTCCGGATGGTGACAGATTTTTAACTATTTTAGCCGATGTTGGATTTGTACATAATGAGTGCTTTAGGCAAACATTTGGAATAGCCTCAATTTACCTGGCACATAAACCCAACAAATAGAACCGTTAATACAATAAAGTTTTTGTTTTTTTGTTTTTCATAAAAGCAACAATTTACGAAAGTGAAGAAAGTTTTTATCTCAATAATAGTCCTGTTTATTGGTTGTAGTGTTTTTGCACAGAAACAAAAAATTAACTACCTCACCACCTTCGATGATAAACTTTTTCATTTTGGGTTTACGATTGGAATGAATACCCTCGATTTTAATGTGGTAAATTACAACCCCATTGGTGAAAATCCCGATTTTATTCCATACCCTCTTGACCGAATTGCATGGGATAGTAAAATCCGATCAGATGTGGCTACTTTAACTCCTGGTTTTACAGTTGGTATTATAACCAGTATGCGATTGTCGAAAGATTTTAACCTGAGGTTTTTACCCGGACTTTCGTTTGGCGAGCGACAGTTGACATTTAATGTGCCGGTAAAAGATGTTAACGTGTATGATGAAGATTTGTCGTATTATACCATACGTTCAACATTTCTTGATTTTCCGCTACTATTAAAGTATAAGGCCCGGCGAATTAATAACGACAGACCTTATGTTATTTTTGGTGGCGCTTATCGACATGATATTTCACGTACGGCGCAGGAAGACTTAATAAAACTAAAGAGCGGTGGATTATACGCTGAGCTTGGCGGTGGCTGGGATCATTATTTCCCGTTTTTCCGTTTTTCTGTTGAAGCAAAATTCAGCCTTGGATTAAACAACCAGTTAGGCGATTTGCCGGGAGGCCAACAACGTTTGTATTATGCCCAATCCATAAAAAATCTACGGTCGAAAATATTCACACTGTCGTTTCACTTCGAGTAATTTCGTTTAAACTCAGAACAAATTATTGCTGTTGCAACTGATACGTTTAAGGATTCGGCTTTAACTGCATTTGTTGAGAAATTAGGAATGCTTAAGCGGTTTTTGATCTGTTTTTCTATAACCGCCCTTATTCCCTTACCTTCGTTTCCCATTACAAGAACAGCTCTGGCTGGCAATTCCTGCTGGTAAATGTTCTCGCCTTTCATAAATGCACCAAATACCGGAACATTATATTGCTCTGCAAGTTTGAATAGCGGCTCAAATTCACAGGAAACAGACTCAACACGATTGAAAGACCCCATGCTGGCCTGTATTACTTTTGGGTTATACCAATCAACACAATCCGGCGAACAGAATAAACGATCAACACCGTACCAATCGCAAATACGTATAATCGTTCCCATATTTCCCGGATCCTGAATTCCGTCAAGATATATGGACAAGTTATTTCCGATTTCAATTTCCGAATTGTTTTTTTCCGGAATTTGGCAAACGGCCAAGCTATATTGTGGGTGCTGAAGCAAGCTAATTTTTTTCAGCGTTTTCTGATCTACCTCAATTATTCTTTTTGCCGAATTTGGGGGAAGTACATTTTGTTGCAAAAAATGATCGGTCACAACTAAAATCTCCACTTCAAGTTCAGATTGCAATACTTCACCAACCATTTTGTCGCCTTCAACAAGGAATAAATTTTCTTTTGTTCTGTATTTTTTTAATCCCAAAGAATTAATAAGTTTTATTGTACTTTTACCAATCATTGATTTTAACCCAATTGTTAGATAATAAAGGTAAAGTTACTTTTTCTAAAAAAACTCTTGGTTATTTTTGTTAAAATAAAAGTTGTTGGAATTGGTAGAGCGGTTGTACAAACAGATTACAGGAAGTTTTAAGTGGATAATGTTATTATCTGTCGTGGTTTTGGCATCGTGTTCCCAAACACGTTTTGTTCCGGAGCAGGAATACTTATTACAAAAGGTTGAACTGGAAGTTGATAACCCTAAAGTTAGCAAAGAAGAAGCCCGTGCAGTACTTCGGCAGAAAGAAAATTATAAGATTCTTGGTTTTATAAAATTTTACCTGATGCTCTATAATTTGTCGTCGAAGAAAAAGACTGATGACTGGTTAAAACGAATTGGAGAGGCCCCTCAAATTTATGATAATGTAATGGCTGAACGTTCGGTTGATCAGCTGGAACAGTACATGGGGCAGAAAGGATATTACCAGGCCCAAGTAGAAAAAAATGTAGATTTTAATGAAAAAAAGCAAAAAGCAACACTGACGTTTTCGGTTAAATCTGGACAGCAATATAAAATAAGGCGCATTAACTATCACTTTGAAACGCCGGAATTGAAAGAAATTTTTTTTAAAGATTCTACTAAAAACAGAATGCGGCCTGGCACTCCTTTTGATATTTACGAATTAGAAAAGCAACAGCGTAGAATAGTAAGTTTATATCAAAACAATGGTTACTATTATTTTTCAAAGAACCAGGTTCGGTACCTGGCCGATACAACGCTTTACAGCAGGCAGGTGCTTTTGGATTTGTATATTGGCGAAATTCAATCCAGCCAAATAGACAGCTCGAAACTTTTAAAACCCTACCTGCTTAATAAGTTCTTTTATTTGGTTATGCCCGGTAATACGCCGGTAACCGCAAACCGGCAAAATACACTGGTCTTTTCAGACACTATAACTTGGGACAACTCGGTGCTTTATGCCAACAAACAAGTCTCTTATCCACCAGGCTTGTTTATCCGTACCAATCAAATGAAAAGTGGCGACTTGTACAATGCCAGCGAGGTGGAAAACACATTTAATGGCCTAAACAGGTTACGCCAGTTTCGTTTTGTCGATATTCAATTTAATGAAACCTACCCTGAACAGGATACAAATTTGCTGGATTGTCATATTCGTCTGGCACCGTTAAATAAACAGTCAACCTCTTTTGACATTGAAGGGACAAACACTTCGGGAAACCTGGGAGTTGCCGGTAATATTTACTACCAACACCGAAACCTGTTTAAAGGAGCCGAGGTTTTTCAGTTGCGGTTAAAAGGAGCGACAGAACGAATGCATCGGAAAGTTGACAATCAAACCGAGGCATTTAATACCCGTGAGTTTGGTGTGGAAACAAACCTAATGATTCCAAAACTTCTGGGGCCCGGAAAATATATAAATAGTTTTGCCAAGTACTTACCAAAAACTGTTTTTAACGCCGGGTACAACTACCAGAAAAGACCCGAATATACACGACGAATCACCAACTTTAAGGTAGGATACGACTGGAAAACATCTCAGAATTACCAACACTTATGGAATTTTTTAGATGTAAATGTGGTACGTTTATACGAGTTTGATCCTGATTTTATAAATTCGATAAAAGACCTGTACATAAAAAGCAGTTTTACCGATCACCTGATATTTGCAATGAATTATTCCCTTATTTATAATAATCAGCGTCTGGCGTCGAATAAAAATTATACCTACGCGCGAATGAATGTTGAATCTTCCGGAAATTTGCTTTACGCACTTTCCCGAATTACCGGTAGGGATAAATCAACAGCTACTGACACCATTACCAATGAAACTTATGAGTTTTATAAGTTTTTTAATATTCGGTTTGCACAATATGTAAAGGCAGACCTCGAGCTGAGAAGAGCCATTCAGATTGACCGTTACAATTCTGTTGTTGGTCGAGCGTTTGTTGGTGTTGGATTACCTTATGGCAACTCCCGCGTTTTACCCTACGAAAAGCAATATTTTGCAGGTGGTGCCAATGGTATTCGTGCCTGGCAGGTGCGCTCCTTAGGCCCCGGAACTTATAAAGCTCCAGATGATGCCTATCCCAATCAATCTTCCGACATTAAGCTTGAAGCCAACCTCGAATATCGTTTCCGACTATTAGGAGCCTTAGAAGGTGCTCTGTTTTTAGATGTCGGAAATATTTGGGCCATGAATGAAAGCGACAACCGGGAAGGAGCTCAATTTAAACTGAATAAATTTTACCGGCAGTTTGCTGTGGGCACAGGTACTGGTTTTCGATTTGATCTTTCCTATTTTATCTTGCGTGCTGATATTGGAATGAAACTTCGTGACCCTTCTGCCCAAGAAGGACAACGGTGGATTATTGGTAACCGAAGTTTAACCGGAGATGACTTTGCTTTTTCATTTGCAATAGGTTATCCGTTTTAAATTCTCGGAATCCAGGGTTAATCTTTTTGGTTTTTTTTAACCAGTTTTTTGTCATGAGTATTTTTTTTGCATTTTTGAGGCGCAATCTGTGAGAGGTTGTAAGTTTAAGGCGTCAAAAAATTATAAAACATTATTGGTATGTCAAGTCTTCCTTCAGGAAACCGCGATTCGTTTAGTTCTAAATTTGGTGTAATTGCCGCTGCAGCAGGTTCGGCAGTCGGATTGGGAAATATATGGCGATTTCCATTGGTAACTACCCAAAATGGGGGGGGAGCCTTTTTGTTACTCTATATTGGTTTTATTCTTTTTATCGGAATCCCTGTAATGTTATCCGAGTTTACAATCGGACGACGTGCTCAGCTCAATGCCTTTGGGTCTTTTAAAAAAATAGCACCCGGAACACCGTGGTATCTGGTTGGTTTTTTGGGTATTCTTACCGCTTTTGCCATACTGGCATTTTACAGCACAGTTGCCGGTTGGACACTGGAGTATCTCGTGCAGGCCATTTCAGGGAAACTGTTGCATACCCAGGATATGGAAAAGAATTTTGCCGATTTTAGTACCCATCCGTACCGCCCCTTAATCTGGCAGTTGGTTTTTATGTTGTTAACTGCTGTTGTTGTATATGCCGGAATTCAAAAAGGAATCGAGAAGTTTACCAAAATTTTAATGCCCATCCTTTTGGTACTTATCATATTTGTAGTTGTGCGTGCCATATCGTTGCCAGGAGCCGGAGAAGGGGTTAAATATCTTTTTGTACCCGATTGGAGTGCCGTAAATTTCAAAACAGTTTTAATGGCATTGGGGCAGGCCGCTTTTTCATTAAGTATAGGTATGGGAACGCTAATTACTTATGGTTCATATATACAAAAAGATAATAACCTGTTAAAAACCTCAGCACAGGTTGCTTTTGCCGATACCAGCATTGCCATCCTTTCGAGCCTGATGGTTATTCCGGCAATTTTTGCCTTCTCGGTTGGATCTATAGATCAAATGTCGCCCGGTCCTGGTTTGGTGTTCGAGGTATTGCCAAATGTTTTTAAATCGATGCCCGGAGGAGTAATATTCTCAATTATTTTCTTCTTTCTTTTAAGCGTGGCAGCATTAACGTCAACTATTTCGGTACTCGAAGTTGTTGTTGCTTATTTAAAAGAAGAACTTCAGTTTTCGCGCGGAAAGGCAACGCTTATTGGGTCAGTATCCATTAGTGTTCTTGGTGTTTTGGCGACCTTGTCTTTTGGGCCTCTTGCAGATTTTCAGCTATTTGGTCAAACTATTTTTGGGGTTCTGAATTATGCGTCGGCAAATATTATGCTAACATTTGGCGCCTTGTTAATTGTTGTTTTTGTAGGATGGAGAATGGGCAGAACAGCCTTTATGGAAGAAATTAGCAACAAAGGACAATTGGTTTCGGTAATGTTTAAAATAGTATTCTTTATTATTCGCTACATTGCTCCAATTGCTATAGGAATTATTGCAGTTGCCGCATTATTTATGGAGGGAATTACAGGGTAAATTTCCCCCGATTTATTAGAAACCTTTCGGTTTAACGTCCTTTTCTTTATTGATTTAATGAACTTAATGATGTAAATTAGCATCTCTTAAGTTCCTGAATACAATGAAGAGAACCTGGCTCAAGTTAAAAAATGGATTCTTGGCATATTCCCGCGGTGACCGAATTGGTATAATCATTTTGGCAATCATTGTTGTTATTTTGATTGGGGTAAAAGTATTGTATAACCAATTTGAACCCAGGTCGCTTTATACCCGCGAACAGCTTGCCGAAATACTGGAAGAATGGGATAAAAGTTTGCAAAACGAACAAAAAATCGCAACTCAAGAGCACCAGCTATTTGAATTTGACCCCAATAAAATTGCAGGTAGTAAACTCGATTCATTGGCATTACCCGAAAATGTAAAACGCAACCTTATAAAATATCGTGATGCCGGAGGTCATTTTAATTCAAGGCACGACTTCAGGAAGCTTTATGGTATCAATGATTCCATTTTTAATCAAATTTCACCTTACCTCGTGATTTCGGATGTGCAAGATCACAGCGGGCGCAGAAAAGCTAACGTAACACAAACAGAATTGCCAACCGGTAAATTCGATCCAAATTTTGCAAAAAAGGAAGTGCTGAAAAGTTACGGTTTAAACAATTTTCAGGTTTCTAATATTGTTGCTTACCGCAATAAAGGAGGAACATTCAAACAAAACACTGATCTTCTTAAAATTTACGGAATGGACTCGCTTGCCTATAACAAAATAGAGCGTTACATTAAATTTGAAAATACAGAAAAAGCCGACTCTGCTGTGGCAAAAGAAAATATACCTGTTGTAAAAGAGTATTTAAAAGTTGAATTAAATAAGGCTGATACCACTCAGTTAAAACAGTTGAATGGGATAGGATCGGTATATGCCGCACGAATAATAAAATATCGAGAGTTGCTTGGTGGCTTTTACTCTAAACAACAATTGCTTGAAGTTTATGGCTTTTCAGAAGAAACATATCGGAACGTGGAGGGCCAGATAGTGATAGATACATTATTAATCAAAAAAATCAGGATTAATTTCGCAGAGTACCGCGACCTGATAAGACATCCGTATTTTAATAAGTCACAAACAACAGCAATACTTAACGCCAAAGATAAAGATGGACCGATAAAGGAAATAGCTGATTTAAAGCATATTCAAACTCTTGAACCTGAGTTTATTGATAAGATACGTCCTTATATTACTTGTCGTTAAAAAAGTAAAAACAAAAATTTAGCGATAGGAAATATTATTTTTTTGCTTTAAATTTGATTTACTATGAATTATTTCTAAATTTGCGCCTCAATTTTAAAAAGTAAATCCGAAAGATATGATTATTATTCCGGTAAAAGAGGGCGAAAATATTGAAAGAGCTTTAAAAAGGTTCAAGAGAAAATTTGAGAAGACTGGTGTGATTAAAGAATTACGCGAACGTCAAAAGTTCACCAAGCCTTCAGTAAGAAGAAGAGAAGAATTGAAAAAAGCTGCCTACGTACAAGGTTTGCAGCAGCAGGAAGACTAAAATCTTTTAGTGGTTCCTGATTTATTAGTTGTAGATGGCCAATGAGTTATCAGGAATCGTTTATCAATTTTTTAAAGTATGAGAAGAGATACTCTACTCATACGGTGACAGCATACAAAAAAGACCTCGATCGGTTTGTGGAATTTTGCACAAAAATGGTCGGGGATTTTATTGTTAAAGATGTAGATTTGAAGCTGATGCGGTCATGGGTGGTGCACCTTATGGAACAAGGCAATAGCCCTCGGTCAGTCAGTCGAAAAGTGAGTGCGGTAAAGTCGTTTTACAACTATTTACTGCGCGAGCAGGTTGTTGATTCAAACCCGGCATTAAACGTACCGTTACCAAAAGTACGGAAAAAGCTGCCGAACTTTGTTGAAGAAACAAAGCTGCATCATTTGTTGGATGATAACCTTTTTGAACAAGATTTTAGAGGAATTCGAGACAAGCTGATTCTCTCCTTGTTTTACGGGACGGGAATGAGATTAGCTGAGTTAATACAATTGAAAGATCGTGATTTTAATACAAGTGAATATTTGATTCGTGTATTAGGAAAACGAAATAAAGAACGTATTGTTCCTTATCCAAGAGAGATTAACAAATTACTCGAAGATTACGTAAAAATCAGAAACAAGGAGTTAGGTAACCCAGAGGGTGTTTTACTTGTAACCGAAAAAGGTAAGCCCGTGTACGAAAAGTTAGTGTACCGCGTAGTAAAAAACAACCTGGCAAAGGTTACTTCTCTTGAAAAGAAAAGTCCGCACGTTTTAAGGCATACATATGCAACTCATTTGTTGAATAATGGCGCCGATTTAAATGCGGTGAAAGAATTATTAGGTCATGCAAATTTGGCAGCAACTCAGGTTTATACACATACAACTTTCGAGAAACTGCAACAGAGTTATAAACAAGCCCACCCCCGGGGTGGTAAAAACGATTAATTATGGAAGTAAAAATTAATTCAGTGCATTTTAACGCCGACCAAAAGTTGGTGGAATTCGTGAATAAAAAAGTAAACAAACTGGATACTTTTTTTGATGGTATTATAAATGTAGAGGTAACCTTAAAGGTTGCAAAACCGGAAGCAGCTAACAATAAAGTTGCTGAGTTAAAACTTTCCATTCCTGCCCAAGATTATTTATTCGCCAAAAAACAGGCAGATACATTTGAGGAGGCAATTGATTTGGCTATCGATGCCATTAAAAAACAGTTAGTTAAGTACAAAGAAAAACTCAAGAGTAAATAATAATTAAAAATTAGGAAACAATTTTTAGTTTTTTAAAATAATATTTTTACATTTGCACACCCTTTTTAGGGACGTTCTGAAGACAGCTGAAATAAAGGAATTTGAGAGAAAGATAAGGTTTCTATCGTTAAATTATTCTTCCTGCGATTAAAGAAAAAGACGTAGGTAAAATAAAAAATAGAAATTATGAAGAAAGATGTTCGGTTGTTTGGAAAAAAGTTGTAATTTTGCACGGCATTTTTGCCAGTAGATTATAAGCGGGAATAGCTCAGTTGATAGAGCATTAGCCTTCCAAGCTAAGGGTCGCGGGTTTGAGTCCCGTTTCCCGC
>NZ_CAJXYQ010000032.1 GCF_913063105.1 uncultured Draconibacterium sp.
CGCCTCAATTTCTTTTGAGCTCACCACAAAGCTAATGCCTTCTTTATCCGTTGATTTTACCTTTATTTTGGCTTTGCTGGCCGATAAAGGTTTTAAGGTTACCTCTTCCGTAAGAGCTTCTTTTAATAAGAAAGCTTCCATTTCTTTTTGCATTTCGGGCGGCACTTTTATTGATTTTTTACCCGATATGGAGTCGATAACCACTTTTAACAGCTCTTTCAGGTATTCTTCCTGGCTGAATAAGGTTTTACACTCTTTTCCGAAGACTGACTTTAAATGTTTTAAAATGGCAATTTTAGTGGCTTCAATCATGTCGCGAAAAGCCTGTGAGATAGCTTTTTCTGCATTTTTCTGTGCCTGGGCAGCTTTAATTTCCGCTTCTTCAATAATAGCCTTGCTTTTTGATTCGGCATCTGCTATTAATTTTTCGGCCTGCTGTTTTGCCGTTTCAATAATTCGCTGTTTTTCTGCCTCTCCGGCGTTAATTCCCTGTTCTTTGAGTTTGGATACAATTCCTTCCAGGTTTTCTTTATTTTGTTTCATCTGTTTTTGCTGATTATTGGTTAATTCCAGTATTGTTCGATCAGTTTTTTACTCAAACCTGTTTCGGTTGGTTCAAAATGACGTTTTAAAATTTCCCAGCATTTATCCAATGCGGCTTCCAGTTCTATTGATTCACCAAACGGTTCTTCCAAATTACTAATAAAATCTTCGCGATAACGCAACAGTTTTTGCGAAAATGCGTCGTTTGCGGCACCAACTTCAGCTGCTTCGTATGCTTTTTCAGCATCGGCAAGTAACGAGGCCATTGCTGTCATTATCGGCCGGTGATCGTCTCGGGTATCGCCATTTACCTGCTGCTTTAAACGTGAAAGCGATCTTGCCAGTTTCAGTTTTCCGTTTTCAAGGAAAAACTGTCCTTCGGTAATGTAACCGGTATTATCAGGAACGGGGTCTTCAAGCGATTCTAATGTTGTGGCTCCAATAATTGTTATCGAACCGGCACCTTCAATATCTGCAGCAACTTCGTAGCGTTTTGCCAATTCTGAATACAAGGATCCCGGATAACCCTGCAAGGATGGAATCTGATCCTGGTAATTAGCAACGTTACGCAAAATATTCGACCAGTTGGTCATATCGGTTAAGAGCACCAATACATCTTTTCCCTGATCGGCAAATTCGCGCGAAACACTTAAAGCTACGTTGGGCAGCATTAAACCTTTAATTTGCGAGTCGCCGGCAAGGTGCGTAAACATAATCGTTTTGTCAATATTTCCGGATTGCGAAAGCTGCTCTTTGAAATAATGGTATTCATCGAATTTTAAACCGATACCGGCAAAAATAATTACATCGGCCTGTGCGCCCTGTGCAATTTGCGAAAGCAAACGATTGTAGGGCTCGGTAGGGCCTGCAAAAATTGGAATTTTTTGTGATTTTACCAGTGTATTAAAAACATCAATCATTGGAATACCTGTCCAAAGCGGTTGTTTGGGAACCAGGCGTACGGTTGGATTTAATGTATCTAAACGAGTAGATATTTGCTTTTCGAAGATAATATCGGGGCCACCGTCAGCCACATCACCAACACCATCAAAACTACGGCCGAGCATGTTATACGAAAAACCTGCAGCAAGGGGAACCTCGTGCATACGGATTTTAGTTTGTGTACTTAATCCCTGGGTTCCGTTAAATACCTGGAAACGTGTTGAGTCTTCGGTAATATTAATGGCTTTGGCAAACGAAAGGCTCTGGTTTGTTCCTGCCTCCAA
Source organism: uncultured Draconibacterium sp. (assembly GCF_913063105.1). Taxonomy (GTDB): domain Bacteria; phylum Bacteroidota; class Bacteroidia; order Bacteroidales; family Prolixibacteraceae; genus Draconibacterium. The sequence goes on from NZ_CAJXYQ010000032.1 coordinate 1,770, forward strand.
CAGTTCAACCACATGATTTAGTGCAACACCCGGATTTCCTTCAACAGAAATCAGTGCTTTACCAACTTCACTTATTCTATTAATTTCTTTTCGTATCATAGTTCGTTCTCTTCTTGTAAAATAAATTGTTCAACTTTTTGAGGAAGCTCAGCCATTTCATCTACACTTTGTGCTGTGCTATTCCAGTCTCTCCACCACTGGCGTAGCTCATCAAATTTTGCTTTAACAATCTCTTTAATTTCTTCATCTTCCTTATCTTCCTGAGCAAAATTAACCGAACTATCAATAAGTTTCTGAACCGCATCATTAATAACAATAAGACGTTCGGGACGGGTACAGGCATCTAATTTATGAAATGCATTTTGCTGCATCACACAAAAATCGATTGTTAGTCCTTTTTGGTATAAGATGTATTTTTCTACCGGAACCTTTTTTAATCCAATTGTACTTATTGTTTGATCGATACCATTTGTTTCGTTCAGCGTTTGCAACATTTTATTCCGATCAGTCCACGAAATAAAACTATCGTAAACCGATGATGTGTAGGCCAAAGGATCTATGGCCGGATATTTTTTTGCATCGGCTCTATCTTGCGACAATCCCCAGAATCCACCGGTGGCATCCATGGTTGCCTGGGTAACCGGTTCCTGGAAATTTCCACCTGCCGGAGATACTGTTCCGATAAAAGTTAAAGATCCGCCTGTGCCCTGATCGGCACCTGCTCGTTGGTACATCCCTTTAATTTGATCGGGAATGTCCATCGGAAAAGCCTCTGGTCCGGGAATATCACCCTGGCGGCCGCTACGCTCGCGAAGAGCTTGTGCCCAGCGCGAAGTTGAATCGGCCAGCAGAACAACGCTGTAACCTTGATATCGATAATATTCGCCAACTGTAAGTGCAATAAATACACTCGCCTCGCGAGCTGCAACAGGCATCGAACTGGTGTTTCCAAAAATACACATCCGGTTCATCAACGAGTCTCCTGTTGAAGGATCTTCCAGTTCGGCAAAATCTTTAAAAACTTCAACTGCTTCACCGGCGCGTTCTCCACAAGCGGCCATAATAATAATATCGGCTAAGGCATATTTACACAAAGAGTGCTGAAGCACGGTTTTGCCCGCTCCAAAAGGCCCCGGGTTACCAACTGTTCCGCCGTAGCTAACCGGTGCCAGCAAGTCAATTACCCGCACTCCGGTAGAAATAGTTTTACTTGGAATAGCCCGTTCTTTAAATGGGATAGGGGATTTTACTGCCCATCGGAATGCAAGCTGCAACTCGTGTTTTACGTTTTGCTTATCTGTAATTACAGCAACCGTTTGAACAATATTAACTTCCTTTTTTTCGATAATGCTTTCAACTTTGCATTTGCCAAAGTTAAAAGGCACCAAAATACTATGTTTTAAGCGGCCTTCAGGTACGGTTCCAATAGCATCGCCACCTTTTACCCAGTCGCCGGCAGTTACCGAAGGTGTAAACTCCCAAAGCTTATCTTTGTCAAGCGCCGGAGCCTTCATCCCGGGCACCAAATAGGCATCTTGTTCACCTAATTTGTACAAGGGGTTTTGAAGTCCATCCCAAATACTGGTTAATAGTCCGGGACCCAATAGCACTGAAAGCGGCTTTCCCGTAAACTCAACCGGGTCGCCAATTTTTGCTCCGGTTAAATCTTCAAAAACCTGCATTTCAGCAATCCCTGCATCCGCATTTTTTGGGTCGGGATCAATTTGTAATACTTCGGCTTGTAATGATTTATCATCTACAATTACATTGGCCGTTTCACCCATAATTACATTGTCGTAAAACCTAACTTTTACCAACGAGTCCTGAATGGATATGAGTTTGCCTGTCCTAGTGTTATTATTATTCATTTTATTTTATAGAATGTCTCAAATTCTGAAGATAAGATGTTCATTAAATTAGCAAGTAACATTAACATTTTTTAGCACTTGATTTCAACAAATTTTAACGTTCTGTGCATTTTAACATCAATACCGTTAGTTTGTTTTCGATTATTATACAAGAGTTCGAATTTATACTTTTTATTTTGTTATAAAAAGAATGAATCTGCGGGATTGGCAGTATAGTTTACCGTGAATACCGGAAAATTGCTTCCGTGAACGATTTTTGAGACAAATCGTCCGATACTGGTGTTGGCAAATATTGATTCCTGATGCGTTCGAATTATTACTAATTCCGGTTTTTCTTCGTGAATATATTTTAGAATAAGCTCGTGCGACTCTTGATTCTGCATTTTTAAAATTTTAATGTCGCATTCGATATTTTGATCCCAAAGGATGCTCTGTATTTTGCGGGCATTTTTTAGTGCAAGACTCTTGGTCTCGCTGATGTTTGCCTTTAGTGCCGACAAAATAGTAACTTTTGCCTGGTGTTTTTTAGCTAAGAACGTGGCCCACAAAAGCCGTTTTTTAGTCGATTGAGTAATGTCTATTGGAATTGCGATGTTTTTAATTTTGGGAACACCAAAGTCTTTATTAACAGCGAGTACCGGGCATTTTGAACGGCTTATTAATTCGTTTATTTGCTCCTTATTCAGTGCCCCTTGGTAATTGCTTTTACTTTTATCAATAAGAAGAAATTCAAGTCCGTCTGTTTTGGATTTTTCCAGTAAAACCTCAACCGGATTGCCGGCCCTTGCAGAAATAATAATATTGTTGGGGATTTCTCCACCCAAATTCTTCCTTACAAAACCACTTAACTCCTCTCTTGCATTTTTTAATGTTTCCTCCTGAGCCTGCGCCTGAAAATTTCGTTCAAAAAAGCCAGCTTCTTTAATTACATTTAAAATCACCAGCTTTACATGCAGTGTGCTTTGCAAATACAATGCTTCTTTCAGAACAGTTTGGCCTTCGCTATTGGGAGCAATGAGTGCTAAAATACTATATTCCTTTGTTTCCATATTGATTGTGCTAAATGATAATTGTTTTAGGCTGTTGCTATTGTTTTATGCATGGTCAATTACAATTAAATCTCGGTTTGTATTTTGCAGGTAACTATTTATTCCTCTGCATTTTGAATGGTGTTGAATAAAACTGGTGGCAATGCTGATTCCTTCAAAATTATCCTGGTAATTCCACGTTGGTTTTCCAAAATTCTCGTCTTTTTGTTTCTCAATCCGGAGTATTTCAAGTGATGATTGTGTTTTATTGCATATTTCTGCCAGCTGAGCGCACAAATGGTTTTTGGGTTCCTTCTCACTATCAACCACAAACAAAATTTTCTTCGTATCTCCACCTTCAAATTTTTCGGGTATAATGAAAATCGGGTTTTTGGCGGTGTCAATTATTTTCTGGAGACATCCGTTTTGCCTGTTACACGATTCATTGAACGAACTGTATGTAGATAAAACCATATTGTATTGATTCTCAAAATCTGGCATATAACTTAAAACGAAATTAAGCTCACCTTCAATGTTTAAGGTGTTTACCTTTCGTTTGTCTATTTTAAAATGTGTTACTAATTTATGCTTTAGTGCTTTCAGCTCGTTTTTTGAAATTTTCTTTAAATGATGACTTAATTTTCTCATCATAAAATGTCCCCAACCCGGACTTTGGTATGTTTGCATTATTGTGATTGGAGCTTTTCCATTATACAAATATTGCATTGCAAAAGATGCGGCATACCAACTGCCATCAGAGAAGTCTGCTAAAATTAAAACTGAGGGATGATTACTGCTGGATGTTGTACTCATTTTTGATCATCAATTGGTTTTTCTAAAATTAGCTTCTTGAATGATGTTTTGCTACAGGCTAAAACCTATTTGCCGGTAGGGGATTTCCTATTTTTTGAGTTGGTTTATTCTTTTTGTTTATGAATTACCGCAGAAAAATGAATGAATACCTTCCTTAACTTGTACGTTTTTATTTTGATTATAAAATCAGCACTAAACAAAAATCCTTATGCTAAAGTGAAAGACTTTTCTGTTTGTCGGGATGACAGGATTTATAGAAAATGAATCCTAAATGAGTAGGGTAGTTCAACCTAAAATCTTTCTCTCACTGCGTTCGAAGCGTCTTTCTTTTTGGAATTTCGTTTCAATTAACATCGAACTTTTCCCAAAATAAAACCCTCCCGCAAAGCGGAAAGGTTTCATGTTGTCGGGATGACAGGATTTGAACCTGCGACCCCGTCGTCCCGAACGACGTACGCTACCGGACTGCGCTACATCCCGAATAAGGTTGCTAATTTAAGTAAAAATTAAAAAATATTTTACCCTGCGGAAAAGAAAAAATTTGCAATAGCTACGTCGTTTTTATTTCCTATTTTGAGCATGAGTTCAAAAGACAGGTTATGAAAGAATTAGAAAAAGTAGAACTGAGTAGAATCGGAACAATTTCAACACCTCATAAAACTATTGCCAATATTCCAATTCAATCGGTTGGAGCAAAAGAGTACACTGGCGTAATCGAGCTGGAACCGCAATTAGCAGAGGCTTTGGAAGGTCTCGAAGGTTTTTCAAATTTGATTTTGCTTTACCACCTTCACCGGGTTGATGGCTATAAACTAAAAGTAAAACCTTTTATGGACGACAAGGAGCACGGAGTTTTTGCTACACGATCGCCCAAACGCCCGTCGCCAATTGGCATGTCAACAGTTGATTTGATAAAAATTGAAGGTAATAAAATCTGGTTCAAAGGTGCCGATATGTTGGACGGAACACCACTTATCGATATTAAACCGTTTTTCCGGCAAGTGGATAACCGTCCTGATGCAGTAAGTGGCTGGTTAGACTCAAAAAATGATGATTTGCCGAGTATTCAACGTTCCGACGACCGGTTTGCTTAAACACTATTTTTTGTCTTTTTTACTAAAAATCCCCTTAATCTTCTTCCATATCTGACCTTTTTCTTTCTCTTTGGGGGTGGCATCCTGTCTGTCTTTTAAATCACCCGATTCTTTCTTTTTGAAGATGCTTGCAAAATTGAAATCATGCTTTTCAATATCCAGCACTTCTTTATAATCAGGTTCACTCAGCATGGCAAGCAAGTCAGGTTCCGGATCTTGGAAAGTGCTGTATTTAAAATGTTCAAACTTTTTATCGCGGTACGTTTTATGAAAAAATTTGCCCACAATAGGCAACGCCATGTATGCGCCCTGTCCATAGGTTGTGGTTCTGAAATGTACGCGCGGATCATCGGCCCCTACCCAGCATCCTGTAACAAGATCGGGAGTTATCCCAATAAACCACCCATCGGAGTTATTTTGGGTAGTGCCGGTTTTGCCCGCAAACTCGCCCGGAATTTTATAAATTGTTCGAATGCCTCTACCTGTACCTTCATCAACAACAGCTTCCATCATGTTTATAACAGCCCGACAGTTTTGAGGAGAAACAACCGGTTTGTCATGCAAATCGTATGAAAAAGTTTCGAGTACATTGTCGTTTTTATCTGCTATTTGCAGCAGGTAATTTATTTCAACAGGTTTGCCATCGTTTACCAAGCCTGCAAATGCTTCAACCATTTCCTGTAACGATACAGAAGCAACACCTAATGCCAAAGAAGGATAGTCGGGTAATTCGGAAGAAATACCCAGATCTTCAGCAATATCAATTGTTGCATCGATTCCTGCTTCCAATAATACCTCAACTGATACGGTATTTAACGATTTTGCCAGGGCCCCCTTCATTGTATAGTAACCTCCGTAATCGTTGTGCGAATTTCGTGGCGCCCAGTCTTTGTATTCTGTATAAATTTTATGTTGATTGATAAAATAGGTATCAGCAGAAATGTCTTCTTCCAAAGCCGCCAGATAAACAAAGGGTTTAAATGTTGATCCGGTTTGTCGCGGCGCAGTAACATGGTCGTATTTAAAAAAGCGGTAATCAATTCCGCCAACCCAGGCTTTTAAGTGCGAGGTGTGCGGATCGACAGCAATAAATCCGGCATTTAACATTTTTAGGTAGTGCTTTAATGAATCGAGTCGTGACACCTCCGCATTTTTAATCCCGTCCCAGGTAAACAGCGTGGCATGTGTTTTTGCTGAATACTTTTTAAGCTCTTCACTATAACTAGTTTTACTGGTATTTGCATTTTGAATTGCACTTTTAAGAATCGCCGGGTATTCCCTGAACAGGTCCCGGTTTTTCCAATGGTTATCAAAAACTTTTTGCAAATTTTTCATGTATTCCTTAACCGATTGCTGTGCATATCGTTGCAGGTTGTAGTCAATAGTTGTGGTTATTTTCAATCCGTCGGTATACAAATTATATGGCTCACCATCTTTTTTATGGTTGTTCGCGCACCATTCTTTTAATTGTGGCTTTAGCATTTCAAGAAAATAAGGTGCTGGTCCCTGGTTATAAGAAATCAGGCGATAATGCATACCCAAAGGTTTCTCTTTGTATTTGGCTGCATCGGTAGCAGTAAGGTAATTGTATTTTGCCATTTGATCAATTACCACATTGCGGCGGCCAATGGCGCGTTCCGGATGCGTTCGCGGGTTGTAATAGTTATTTGCTTTTAACATTCCGACCAAAACAGCTGCTTCATGCACTTGCAAATTTCTGGGCGATTTTGAAAAGAAACGTTCTGCAGCTACTTCAATTCCAAAAATATTTTCAGCAAAAGGAACTGTATTTAAATACAAGGCCAGTATTTCCTGTTTGCTGTAAATGCGCTCAAGCCGATAAGCGATAATTGCTTCGCGAAGCTTGTTCACGGGCATCGAAAGGGGCCCGTAATTACCCCGGGGAAACAGGTTTTTTGCAATTTGCTGGCTAATGGTGCTTCCGCCACCAGCAGCATCGTTTTGTAATAAAACAGATTTAAAAAGAACTCTTGCCAAGGCTATCTCATCAATGCCACGATGTTCGTAAAAACGTGCATCCTCAGTAGCAATAAGCGCATTTATTACATTTGGAGAAATCTCGTTAAACGTTGCATAGCTTCTGTTCTCAACATAATAACGCCCAAGTATTTTGCCATCTATTGAATACACTTCTGATGCCAGTGGGTTATTAATTTGTTGCAGTTGTGTTTTAGACGGAACCGGACCTAACACGCCCAAAAAAACCAGGATAAAAAACAGACAACCTAATAAAAACAAAACTATTCCGCCCTTAAGAATTAAATTAAGTACAGGATATTTTTTACTGTTCTTTTTTGATTTGCCTTTTTTGCTGCTCACCGGTTTTTTTTTCCGGGTAGTTGTATTTGCTTTCTTTTTTGCCACACAACAAAAGTATTACTATTAACAATGTATTTGGTAGTATAAACTAAAATGCTGTGGATATATTATAAACCACAGATTGTTTATTATTATTTTTAAAAAATAAGTTCTTTGATGAAATACCAGGTCATCATTCCTGAGGTAATTAGTTTTAGGAGGGTACCGGCCAAAAATCCCATAAAAGAACCGAATCCCGATTTTAACGCTGCCCCTGATTCTTTTCCGGCAGTAAGTTCGCCAATTACCGCTCCTAAAAACGGCCCTATAATTATGCCGAATGGAGGAAAGAAAAACAAACCAACGACCAGTCCAATTATGCTTCCCCATACTCCGCGTTTGCTTCCTCCAAATTTTTTAGTTCCCCAGGCCGGAATCAGATAGTCGAGTGTGTAAACCACAACTGTTACAACGGCCCAGATAATTAAAAATTTATTGGAAAAATCATATCGTTCGGTGAAGTGTAGCAACAATAAACCAATGTAACTTAAGGGGGGGCCGGGAATTACTGGTAAAACACAACCAAGTATTCCACTAATAATAAAAATTGAACCTAAAACGATGAGAAGGATATCCATATTTCAGTAATTTATTAAAACAGTGTAAAAATAATTTTAAACTGTTGTGTTGATTTTTATTTTCGATGAATGGCCCTGTTTTATCGGTGTTTGCGAAACCAGGGAATACTTGTAAAATAAATTAGCACAATCGAAAGCGCCATTACCAAGGCACTCAGTATTAGTAATTCATCTCGTTCTAACAAGTAAATGGAGTATTCGTGAATTGATTGCCAGTAGGTTACTGCAAGCAAAACCATAGCATTGTTTATTGAATGACCAATAATGGCAACAAAAATATTGTTTGTGCGCAACATAAGCCATCCCAATAGTAAACCGAGCACAAAAGTGGCTGGCATTTGCCAGGGGTTAAGATGAAAAAGCGAAAACAGCAAGGCCGACATAAAAACAGCAACAAAACCGTTGTAATTTTTTCGGAAACCATTAAAAATTAATCCTCTGAATATTAACTCTTCCACAATTGGTGCAATAACGGCTACCTTCATAAAAGCACCCCAAAAACCATAATCGCCTTCAAAAATCCGGTTAAACAATTCCCAAAACCATGCTGGGGCAGGAATCATTTTTTCTACCCAGATGTTAACATCTTCCAAAACATTATGGGCGCCCCATAAAAAGGTAACCACAGGAATAATAACCAGCGGATTAAAAAGTTTTATCGGGAAAATATGAAGTACAGGAGCCTTGGCTTTTTTTATACCATAGATAAGAATAAAAACTACTGAACCTACGCCAAGAGCTATTTTTTTTATTGGGTGATATAAATATTCTGTATCCTTGTAATAATCAATTACAGCGAGCGGAAAATCCACAATGGTTTGAATAAAAATATATAAAATAACCAGGTGAATGCCCTGAAGAATGGTTGGATAATATTTATTAGGGTACTCTTTCATACAAATAATAAATATACTATAATCAGTAAAAATACATTCAATCGGCTCAAAAAAAAAATTACGATTTTGTGCGCATAGCAAGAAGTTTCTTTCCTGTTTTAAAAGTAAAGTACCGTTGAGCCAGGTAGCTGTAAATAATTACAAGTAAAGTGGTTAGTATTTTTGACAAGGTTGCGTATAGTCCACAATATTCAACAAAAAACTTCAGAAATACATAATTAAGCACAATAGAACCGCCAACAGTAAGCAGATAACGAAAGAGTTGAATTCTGCCTTTAAGCTCTGAAGACGTGAAAGTTACATATTTTGCCAAAAAGAAACCGGTACTAAATGTTATCGGGAATACCAGCAAAAACGCAGCAATGTGCGGACTAATAGCTACAAAACCCAATTCAATAATCTGCATTTTAATAATGTAGCGATAAAATATAAAGTAAAGTGTAATATCAAATAGCGTGTTTGCGCCTCCGGTTGCAGCATAACGAAATATTTCTCGCGGAAGAAAATGCAGAAAAGGAAAATAGAACCAATCAACTACATTAATTACAAATTGTCCTGTTTTTTCAAAAATAGTTCGCATTTACTGTTGGTATTTGAGCAGGCAAAGAAAAGAAATAGTTGCAGAACGACCAATTAAAGTTTTCGAAGTGTGTTTAACAAACACAAGTATTGCGCTTAAGAATAGGCATCTCACTACATATTGGGCTTTTGTCTCAGCTGTTTTTTTTGTGCCTGAAGTTTTTTTCCAAGTAATCTTTTTTGTTTTGATCCGGCTGTAGGTTTGGTTCTAATTCGTTTTTTTACGGGTGTTAAAGCTTCCTGAATCAAGAGGATTAAGCGTTTGGAAACTTTTTCTTTGTTTCTTAACTGGCTGCGTTCACTACTTTCAAATAAAACCAACTCATCATCATTACTAATGCGGTTCTTCAATTTACATCGAATAAGTTGTTTTTGTTTCTCCGAAAAGCAATCACATGCTTGAATTACCAGCCTTACTTCAATTTTTGTATTTACTTTGTTAACGTTTTGTCCACCTGGACCACCACTTCTGCTTGCCGAAAATGTACACTGGTTTATAATGTCTGTTTTTATGTTTTCAGGTAATTTCACTATTCTATCTTTTTAATGCCTCTTGTAACAAATCTCTAATTTCAAGAAAATTAGTTTCCAGTTTCAGCATATTTTCAATAAAAAAATCAAAAATATCAGGCCATTGGTTTTGCCGATGAAAATCTACATTTGGTAAGCAGGTATAAATCCGGCAAATTTCGGCACCACTGTCTTCGCGCTCGTGGTAAAATTCCCAAATAAGTCCATTTTCAAAACCTGTTTCCAATACTACTTTATATTTTTCTAAAAACTCATAGGCTTTAAATCGTAGGTTTTCATTCTTGTTTCCTAATTCTATTAGAACCTTGGCATCCTGGCGATTCACATCAAAACGTAAAGCAACCCCTTTAATTTTTGTTTTATGCAGCACCCATTTTCTCCTTCTGTATTTTAAAACAGAATGGCCTCCACATCGCTTGTCAAACAATTGCCAAAAGTTAATATTTAGTTGCTTTAATTCTTCTTTTGAATACATGTGCCAAAGGTAATCTAATTTTAATTTTTACTTTTAAGTCGGTAACAATACAGAAACGCCATGCTTCAAAAACTTATCTATTTATTTTTTCTAAGTTGTATCCCGGTAATTTGTTCGGCTCAATTTGTAGAGGTGCAGGCCGATTACAATGGGATAGGAGATTGTATATTTAGTGCCAACAATAATGCTGAAGTACCACTGTTTTTGCATATAAACTTTGGTGATATTGAAAACACCACATTTAACGAACCACTGCCATATGTAAAACGGCTTGCTCCAGGCTACAATGACTTATTTACCTTGCAGCGTGATTTAGATGCAGAGGTGCCCCGGTTTCACTATGAAATTAAAACATATCGCTCTGACCCTACAGCTGATGCTGATCTGGATTTCCCATATTTGTTACCATTTAGGCCTGCAAGTGAAGTTGCCATTTTTGATGTAAAAAGTATTGATGGTTTCTGGGGAACTGAAGGTATTGACTCCTGGTCGGCAACAGGCTTTAAAGCAAACAAAGGCACGGAACTATATGCATGCCGAACCGGTATTGTTGTGGAAATAACAAAACAAGAAAGAAATGGCGATTCGCGCTTATGGTATCATACCTGGAATAACAGTTTAACTGTATTGCACAACGATGGCACACTTATATGTTATCATAATATTAATACTGCGTCAGCACAATTAAAAGTCGGGCAAAAAATTTATTCCGGACAAAAAATTGGTAGAGTTACTTCTCAAACAGGAAAGCTCTTCTTACTAATCTATCATGACTCACTATTTACCAAACAGTTATCATTTGTAATTCCGCAGTTTGTAATTTCTGAAACAGGGGAGCGTGCAATTTTAAACTCATCAAAAACTTATAGTGTATATCATCCCAGAAACGTTAAAGTGCTGGAAATGAACAAGCGGGAACGCAAGAAAATTCTTGGTAAAAAGGACTAAAACTTATGTGTTAAAAAAAGAGCAGGTATTTGAACTGTGAAGTTTTGTGGAATCCTTTTATACGCCAAAATAAATTTTTGAATTAAAACGGGTGTAAAAAGTTTTCTAATTGTTAAAGAATACTAAAACTTTTTGGAAATAAATGCCTTTACATCTTTGAAAAATGACAAAAGTCACCTAATTTTATTTGCCATTAGTTAAATTTGCTAAAAGTATTAAGGGATATAACAAAAGGATTTACAGTTAGTTGAGGAAATATAGAGTTGAAAAATCAAATAGTGAACCAAATGTAGCACAACGTGTTAATGGTGTAAATATTTGTTAATTCATGTTTTTTTTTACTAATTTGTTTCCGAGTATTTAAGGTGAGTGAGTTATTTACTAATTAATAAATTTTATTCTATGAAAAAAATTGCGCTAATGCTATTTGGCATTGCTTTTTTTGGCATGCTTGTGGTTGAAGCACAGGTAAAAAGTATCAGCGGTACTGTAACCAGTGGCGATGATGGTATGGGAATACCCGGTGTTTCAGTAAGTGTTAAAGGTACCACGATTGGTACAGTAACGAATCTGGACGGCCAATACCAATTGGAAGTTCCAAATGATGCTCAATCATTAATTTTCTCCTTTGTTGGAATGAAAACGATGGAAGTTGAGATCAGCGGATCAAAAATTGATGCGGTTATGGAAGCCGATCTTGTTGGTTTGGATGAAGTTGTTGTAGTAGGTTATGGTACTGCTACACGGCAGTCATTTGTTGGAACTGCAAAAACAATTAAGAGTGAAAACATTAAAAGCAAATCAATCTCCAATGTTTCACAGTCGCTATCTGGTGAGGTTGCCGGGGTAAGTGTAATTAACACTTCAGGTCAGCCTGGTTCTACTGCCACCATTCGTATCAGGGGCTTCGGTTCGGTAAACGGTAACCGTGATCCATTGTACGTTGTCGACGGTGTCCCATATTCCGGATCACTGAATGCAATTAACCCGAATGACATTGAGTCCACTACCATTTTAAAAGATGCTACCGCTACTGCTATTTATGGTTCGCGTGGTGCTAATGGTGTAATTTTAATTACAACCAAATCAGGTATGGAGGGTGAAAGTGTTATTGAAGCAGACATCAAATACGGTGTAAACGTAAGTGCTATTGCTCGACACGAAGTAATCAAGTCACCTGAAGATTATATTGGCTTAAGTTGGGAATCGATGTATAACCGTGGTGTAGCAGAAGGAGTAGCCGATCCGACTAAATATGCCAACGACAACCTATTCTCAGGTTCAGGTATTAACCCAAAATACAATATGTGGAACGTATCGAGTGGAGCAGATTTAATTGATCCGGCTACCAGAACTGTTCTGCCAGGAGTTACAAGAAAGTATGATCCGGAGAACTGGGAAGATTATGGATTTCAAAACTCTAACCGCACAGAAGCCAACCTTACATTTAGAGGGGGTAGCGAAAAAACAAAGTATTTTACTTCGTTCGGATATTTGAAAGATGTGGGTTATATTATAAACTCCGACTTTGAAAGATATAATGCTGCAATTAATCTTGATACAGAAATTAAGCCTTGGTTAACCACCAAAGCAAGAATGACGTATGCAATTACAGAAACCAATAATAATGGACAATCTACAGACTCTGGAAGTATTTTCTGGTTTGTGGATAACATTCCTTCTATTTTCCCATTATTCCTTAGAAATGATGACGGAAGTATTGTTGAAGATCCAATTTTTGGCGGTAATCAGTATGATTACGGTAATGGTCGTGCTTTTGGAGCTTTAACCAACTCGATTGCAGATGCTCATTACGACAGAAGCCGCACAAACCAGCACCAGGCTACCGGTAACTTTAGTTTTAATATTAAACTAATGGACGGTTTAACAATTGAGAACACTTTTGGTGCTCAATATTATTTGCGTAAATATAACAGTCTGAACAACCCGTTCTACGGTTCAGCAGCTGGACAAGGCGGTTCTATCTTCAAGAGAGATACACAAATGTTCACTTATAATGTGTTGAATTTAGTTAGGTATCGCAAAGAATTCGGTGATCACTCTATAGAAGCACTTGCAGCGCATGAAGCAAATTTCTGGGAGAGAAAAATAAGTACTGCCAGTAAATCAAAAGCAGTTCATCCTGATATTGATGACTTAAACAATTTCGTTATTGTTTCATCTCCTCCAACTTCTTATACCGATGAAGTAAATCTGGAAAGTTATTTTGGCCAGATTAACTACAACTACATGAATCGTTATTACTTGTCTGCTTCAGTTCGTCGCGACGGAACATCTCGTTTTATTGGCGATAACAAGTGGGATAACTTCGGTTCTGTTGGTGCATCATGGGTTGTTTCTGAAGAATCTTTTATGGCAAATGTGCCGTTATTAGACTACCTGAAAGTTAAAGCAAGTTATGGTATTGTAGGTGAACAACAAGGTGTTGGATTTTATCCTGCTATTAATACCTATAATGTTAACAACTTGAACGATGAAATTTCGATTTCGGCTCGTGACGTTGGTAACCCTGATTTGACTTGGGAAACATCAAAAATGTTTCAGACAGGTATTGAATTTGCATTAGGTGAATATTTGGATGGTTCTATCGACTATTATGTGAAAAATACCGATAACCTGGTATTTGACAGAAGAGTTGGACCTTCAGTTGGTTATGCATTAATTACAGTAAACGATGGCCGCTTACGTAACAGTGGATTAGAATTCGACTTTACAGGGCACATTATTCGTCATTCAGATTATACTCTTGATATTACGCTTAATGGTGAAATGCTCAACAACGAACTTATTGATATGCCTATTGACCCTGCTACAGGATTACCTAAAGTTATTGATATAGCAGGACGTTTTGGACGTTCTCAAGGTCATTCTTTATTTGATTTCTACGTAAGAGAATGGGCAGGAGTTGATCCTGCAGATGGAACAACCATGTGGATTCAGGATTATTACGATGAAAATGAAAACGGATCATTAGACGCAGGAGAGGGAATAACTTCGTTATATGAATACCAGCAAGAAAATCCGGATCATGAGATTAGCCAAACTACAACAAAATCGTATTCTTCGGCAACTCAGAAATACGTTGGAAAATCTTCTATTCCTAAAGTTCGCGGAGCATTCCGAGTTAATGCATCAGTTAAAAAATTCTCTTTAAGCGCACAATTCCTGTATAGCCTAGGTGGTTATTCATACGACTTTGTTTATGCAGCTCTTATGGATAACGATCCTATTGGAAACAACAACTGGTCAACTGACATTTTTGACAGATGGCAAAAACCTGGTGATGTTACCAATGTTCCTCGTTTATCAAACGGATATGATACCAATGTTGCAAGCACCTCAACTCGCTTTATCACTAAAGCTGACTACTTAAACTTAAATAATGTTCGTTTAGGTTATGACTTTACAAGCCTAGTAAAACAATGGGGTATTTCTTCATTAACGTTGTTTGTTTCGGGTGACAATCTGTTCTTATTATCTGCTCGTGATGGATTCAACCCCGCTACGTCAGAAACAGGTACTTCTGATTGGTATACTTACAATCCGTTGACAACTTATACAATGGGATTAAACGTAAAATTCTAAGAAGTGATTTTGAAATTACAAAAAATGAAAAGTATTATGAAAAGAATATATTTATTGGCACTCATGGCCGTGTTAATCGTAGGGATTACTGGCTGTGGAGAAGATTTCTTGGAGGTTCAGCCAACTCAGTTTTTATCAGAAGAACAAGTTGCTGAAGCCGCGGCAAATAATCCCGATGTTGTAGCGGGTAGTGTTAGTGGTATCTATACACTAATGTTTGAAACAGGAACAGGTGGTGATGGTGGCCACGATGATTTTGGGCAAAAAGGATATGATATTTTTAGTGACTTTTTGTGCAGCGACATGGCACTGTCAATTAGTACTTATGGTTGGTACCGTAGAACCACTGAGTATACTGAAACTACAGACTATACCAATACAACCAACTACATGCCTTGGCGTTATTATTACAGACTTATCCGTTCGGCAAATACCGTTATCTCGGCATTGGGTGGTAATGATGTAACACCTGAGAATGAGGAAAACAAACACCTTATGGGGCAAGCAAAAGCCTTACGTGCCTATTGCTATTTCTATTTAACACAGTTCTTTGCATTGGAGTATGAACCTTCAAAAGAGATTCTTCCAATATACACGGATCCAACAGAACCTAACTTGCCAAAAAGTACAACTGCTGAAGTTTTTGCCCTGATGGAGAAAGATTTGACAGAAGCAATTGATCTGTTGGAAACCTTTAACCGTACAGCCAAAAATGAAGTTAATAAATATGTTGCTGAAGGTCTTTTGGCGTATGTATATGCAACTATGGGTGGCGACAAATTAGCTGCGGCTAAAACCTTAACAGAAGATGTTATTAATAACGGTGGATTTACAATTATGGATTCAACCGAAGTTGTTTACATGGGAGATGCCTCAGTTGGTGGATTTAGAGATGTAAGTACTCCAGGATGGATTTGGGGTGTAGATTTAACATTAGATAATGGTCTTGACCTTATTTCATGGTGGGGACAAATGGATGTATTTACCTACAGTTATCAGTGGGCAGGTGACAGAAAAGCAATCGACCAGGGCTTGTATGATGCTATTCCTGCAAATGACGTGCGAAAAGGACAGTTCTATGGTGACCCAAGTTCAGGATATTACCTGATTCCTTTAGGAAAGTTCTATACTGCTGACAGAGCAATTGGTGGACAACGTAACATTGAAACTGACTATGTTTATATGCGTGTTGCTGAAATGTATTTGTTACATGCTGAAGTTTGTGCACAATTGAACCAGGAAGATGCCGCCCGAGCAAGCTTAAAAGAACTGGTTGGCAAACGTATGGCTGATGCAAGTTATATCGACGGTTTGTCGGGGCAAGCTTTAAAAGATGAAATTTACCTGCAAACCCGAATTGAATTATGGGGTGAAGGAAAGAGTTATTTGGCAATGAAACGTAACAAGGCAACAATTGTACGAGGATCAAATCACTTATCACTGGTTGGAGAGCCAATTCCATATAACGACCCAAGATTGACATTTGAAATACCTCAGAATGAGATTCAAAACAACCCGAATATTGATTCTGGTAATAAGTAATGAATGGATCTGCATCGCAGAAAGTTCAAGATTTTTTTAATTGAAAATTTTAAGAATTATGAAAAACATAAAATATTTCTTCCTGTTCGTTGCTTCTGTTCTGCTATTAGCAAGTTGTGAAACAGAAATGCCGGAAACAGTTGATTTAAATTATATTGGTTTTGAAGGAGAATCAGTAGCTGTTGTTGTAAATAAAAACAGCACGGCTGATGTAACTGTAAAAGTCTACACAACGCAAACCACTGGTACTGACAGAACATTTTCTTTAGTGGCTCGTGAAGATTTGTCATCAGCCGATCCGGATGCTTATTCAATACCTTCATCAGTAACAGTGCCTGCAAATTCAAATGTTGGTGAGTTTACGGCTACCGTATCAGACGTTAATATCCCTGCAGAAGGGGTTGAGGCAGTTATAGCATTGTCTACAGATGATGGCGTGTTTGCCGGTGAAAATTTGAGCATTGCAATTACAAAATTCTGTCCTTTCAATATCGACGATTTTATCGGTAATTTCTTAATTACAGAGGCTGGATATGGAACTTATGCAACAACAATTACAAAAGATCCTGATGTTGCTAACCGTATTTGGATAACTAACTTCTGGGATTGGACCAATGATTTGGCATATTACGATTTTGATCCTGATAATGGTACCGTAACCATGCCATCTCAACCGATTTTAATGGGTGATGGAAATACTTACAACTGCGTAGGTAATGGTACTTACAATGCTTGTGCCGGAACATTCCATATGGAATATGGTGGCGATGTTGCCGGAACAGTTCATGATTTTGCTCCTGCCGGAAATTAATTCTGAACAGAAAAAGTTTAAAAAAAGTCGTTTCATTCTTTGAAACGACTTTTTTTATAAACTTTTCTCGTCCTGAAATAGCGTTACACAAAAAGTAATGTTATGACAGAAAGAAAACATTCACAGTACGTTAAGCGTACACAAAAGGACTACTCGATGTCCTTTAAATTACAAGTTGTCACAGAAATTGAACGAGGAGAAACGAGTGCAAGAGAGGCTGCTAAGAAATATGGGATACAAGGCAGCCAAACAGTTGTAACATGGCTCAAAAAATATGGTACCTTTGATTGGGAGAATCAAATACCATCGAATATGCCCAAGAG
Source organism: uncultured Draconibacterium sp. (assembly GCF_913063105.1). Taxonomy (GTDB): domain Bacteria; phylum Bacteroidota; class Bacteroidia; order Bacteroidales; family Prolixibacteraceae; genus Draconibacterium. The sequence continues at coordinate 19,241 of NZ_CAJXYQ010000032.1, forward strand.
CCAGGAACAAAAAATTCTTGAACTTGAGGCCAAGGTAAAATTGCTGGAAAAGCAAAAGTCCTTTTTAGAGCATCAAGTCGACCGGGCTGACCGCAAGGCAGTTCTGTTTGATATGATGATCGACCTGGCCGAGAAAGAGTTCAATATCCCGATCAGAAAAAAATGCTCATCCGAACAGTCGACCGAAGCCGACAAGAAGGAACAGAAACGATAGTTTCCGCCTGTGACTTGTTCGGGGTAAGCAGACAGGTTTATTACCGCAGTATTCAATCTGTAAAGCGCAATCAGGCAAGAGCCTTGCAGGTGTTTGCTATGGTGCATGAAATAAGGCGACATATGCCCCGCCTGGGCACACGTAAGCTTTACTATTTATTGCGGGAACGGCTGGGTGAAATTGGAGTAGGCAGAGATAAGTTGTTTTCAATTATGAAAGCAAACCACCTGCTAATAAAACCGGTAAGAAGTTATCGGAAAACGACAGACTCACACCATCGTTTTCATAAGCACAAAAATTTGATCGAAGGAATTGTGCCATCAAAGCCGGAACAGGCTTGGGTAGCCGATATCACGTATATCGGAAACCGTGAAAATCAACAATACCTGACCTTGATAACCGATGCCTATTCTAAAAAAATAGTCGGGCATGATGTGTCCGCATCTCTTAGTGCCGATGGAGCGATCCGCGCATTAAAGCAAGGTCTGAAAAATCGTTCTTTCAAAACAAATACCTTGATACACCACTCGGATCGTGGGCTTCAGTATTGCTGCGATGACTACCAGAAAGTACTTGCAAAACGAAAGGTAAAATGTAGTATGACCGAGTCTTACGATCCTTATGCCAATGCAGTTGCAGAACGCATTAATGGAATTTTTGACCTCCTCCCATTATCCGACACACCCAAAAGTAGAGGAATCCGACTTATCTAACTGTTCCATAAACACCCCATTG
>NZ_CAJXYQ010000033.1 GCF_913063105.1 uncultured Draconibacterium sp.
GTTTAGTTAGATCAGAAAACTTATTGGTCTAATAGAGAAAAGGTAGTTCTAATAAGTATCTAAATCGTTTTATTCATTAAGGCTTCGCTAATATAGTATAAAATTGACTTAAACCTTAAGTATTTTTTAAAATTAATTAATATTTGTTAAAAAGCTTACTTTTGTTTTGTGTAGAATATTGATAGTCAGGCTGTATGAGTTGAGCAATATGTTATAGAATAGTTTTGAATTTTTTTGAAAAAAAAAGCGATTTATTCGAAAAACTACACATTGGACAATGTCTGATAAAAATCATGTTTCTGTTTGTTTTTCTTACAGCAAGAAATAATGGCTACTGTTAAGGAAGTGGTAAAGTATTTTCTGCTGCATTTTTTAACGTTGTATCTTTTTTTGCAAAAACCTGGTTGTTTTTATTGTAGCTTCTTTCATATTTCCATAAGCATCAAAAATAATTTTATTGGTAAAAACTATACTTACAAAAATATTAATTGTGCAACCAACAAAAATGGCAATCATAATCATAACCTGGTATTTAATTGCAACAGCCGGTGGACTTCCTCCCAGAATTTGTCCGGTCATCATGCCGGGTAGGGTTACCAGACCAATTACCGACATATTGGCAATCATCGGATTTAAGGCCATTTTAACCGCTTCTTCAATAAACGGACGAACAGCAGTTTTTTGATTTCCACTGTTGCTGAGCAAAAAACGGTAAAGGTCTTGTTTCTCGGTATGACTTTTAAAGTAGGTTTTTAAGCCAACAATATTGTGGTTTAAAGCATTTCCTAAAACCATTCCGGTGATGGGAATAAAATATCGGGCATCAAAAATATAGTCGAGTTTTAATATCAAACCCAGACAAAAAGTATCGATAATTAAAACGGAGGTTAAACCGGCAATGAAAAATGGAAAAATAAAAAATTTAATTTTCAGGCCAATTCGGTTTATGGCCGTTAGCACTCCTACCAAAATCATTACCAGCACCCAAAGCGAATTAATCAAAGCACTGTTTAAATCAAAAATAAACTCGAGATACAAGGCCACCAAGCTTAACTGAACCACCATTCGAGCTACATTAATTAGTACATCTTTTACCATTTTTATGCGGTAGGTGTAAAGAAACCCGATAGGGATAAGCAATAAAAAAGCCCCCAAAGCCAATTCCTTCAGATTTATATCTACAATTGCATTCATAACTTAATCGTTCGGTTACAACTAGCTGCCCAATGTTGATTGTGCGAAGCAGAAACAATGGTTTTATTTTTTAACTCGTATATGGTTTTTATTAGAAGATTGATTGCTTTATCATCAAGTGATGCGGTGGGTTCATCCATTAAAAGAATCTCTTTGGGTAACGACAAGCATATGGCAATAATTATACGTTGTTTTTGTCCTCCACTTATTTTTAAGAAATCCTGATTGAGGAAATCTTTTGATAAGCCAAGTTGTTTAAGCAGGTGATATGTTTTTGAAAGCTCACTTTTGGTACTTAACAGTTCAATTAAGGCATTCCCGTTTTTTACCGGTAAATGAATATTTTGCGGGACATAAATAATTTTTTTTCGAATGTTTTTTACCGTTGTGGCACTAACCAGTTCACCATCAATAAATACCTTCCCTTTTTGCGGAATAACATAACCCTGAAGCATGTTTAACAGCGAGGACTTCCCTTTGCCGGAAGCACCACTTAAACAAACGTTTTCTCCTTTCTTTACTTCGAGATTAAAATCAGAAAGAATTAACTTGTTCTTATAACTGAGATGTATGTTTTCGCAACGTATCATTTTTCTAATATACCAAGTTTATTGATGTCATTATATAAACACAAAAAAAATTAGAGGCATTTCAATAATTCATAATGAATAGTTTTTAAATTGCATAAGAGGTTTTTTTAGCATGGGGCCAGCATATTTTGCGTTGTAGTAGCTACATCACCGGGCTTAATTGCTAAAAAGCAAGTTGTTGGATAAATAAGTACTATTTGTATAAATACAGTTAAAGAATGAAAGCAGTTGTTTTAACAGGTATCCGAAAAATGCAATTAACTGAAATACCAGAGCCAGTTATCAGCAGCGATAAGGACGTGAAAATTAAGCTAAAAACTATCGGCGTTTGTGGTTCTGATATTCATTATTATTCAGAAGGTAAAATTGGTTCGCAGGTAGTTGACTATCCTTTTAGAGTTGGGCACGAATGCTCGGGTGAAATTGCTGAAATAGGAGCGGCTGTTGATAATGTAAAAGTTGGTGATTTGGTGGTGGTTGATCCTTCTGTACATTGCGGAAGCTGCGACCAATGCCTGGCGGGCAGGCCACATACCTGCCGGAATAATAAATTTCTGGGATGTCCGGGCCAAATTGAAGGTTGTTTGTCTGAGTTCATTGTTATGCCTTCGTTTACTTGTTTTCCGGTAACCGGTAAATTGAATGCCATTCAGGCTGCGCTTATCGAGCCACTTACCATTGGCGTTTATGCCGTAAATTTGGCAGCCATAAAAAATAAAAATACAACTGTTGCCATTTTTGGTGCCGGACCAATTGGTTTAAGTATACTAATGAAATTGAAAGCAGATATGGTTGCGGATGTTGGAATGATTGAACCACTTGATTACAGGCTTATAAAAGCAGGTGATATTGGGGCCTCGTGGCAGATAAACCCGGGTGAAGAAGAAGTGGAAGAAGAAGTGAAAAACCGGAACGAGCTATTACTGGATGTAGTTTTTGAAGCAAGTGGGGAACAGGAAGCTGTTAACAATGCCATAAAAATTTTAAAGCCAGGAGGTAAATTAGTTTTGGTAGGGATACCTCCGGAAGCGCAGTATGTTTTTAATATGGATTTGATGCGGAGAAAAGAGTTAACTTTGATTAATGTACGCCGGCAAAACCATTGTGTACAGGAAGCCATTGATTTGGTAACATCGGGCGCAGTAGATGTTGAAAAAATGGTTACACATGAGTTTAATCTGGAAGAAACACCGGTAGCTTTTGATATGGTTGAAGGTTACAAGTTTGGGACAGTTAAAGCGATGATTAACCTATAAAAAAAGGAAGCGAGAAGCTTCCTTTTCTTTTTTATCAATATTAGTTTTTAAACGTTGTAAGTAGACGATGCGGTGTCGCCACCACGGCCGGTCCAGTTGGTATGGAAAAACTCACCACGAGGCTTGTCGATGCGTTCGTAGGTATGTGCTCCAAAGTAATCGCGCTGGGCCTGAAGTAAATTAGCCGGTAGGCGTTTGCTACGGAAACCATCAAAATAACAAAGCGCCGAGGTTAGTGCAGGCACCGGAACTCCGTTTGCCAAAGCAGTGGCACAAACTCTGCGCCAGCCAGCCTGGGCTTCTTCAACCTTTTCTTTAAAGAATGGATCAAGCAATAAATTCGGTAATTCAGGATTATTGTCAAAAGCCTTTTTAATATCGCCAAGAAATACGGAACGAATAATACAACCACCGCGCCACATTAATGCAATTCCTCCATAGTTCAGGTTCCATTTGTATTCTTTGGCAGCTTCCATCATAAGGTTGTAGCCTTGCGCATACGAAATAATTTTGGCACCTAAAAGGGCACTTTCGATGTCGTTAATAAATTGCTGCTTATCTCCTTCAAACTCTGCTTTTGGTCCGGCAATTACTTTTGATGCTTCAACACGTAAATCTTTTTGAGCCGACAGACAGCGGGCAAAAACCGACTCTCCAATTAGCGTTAACGGAATACCAAGGTCGAGGGCCGAAATTCCAGTCCATTTTCCGGTTCCTTTTTGTCCGGCTGTGTCCAGAATCATTTCAACTGTTTCCTCGCCGTTTTCATCTTTGTAACCCAAAATATCGCGAGTAATTTCTATCAGGTAGCTATCTAAAATACCTTCGTTCCATTTCTTAAAAACCTGGTGCATTTCGTCGTTGCTCATACCCAAAAGCTCTTTCATTAACTGGTAGGCTTCGGTAATAATTTGCATGTCGCCATACTCAATTCCATTATGCACCATTTTTACAAAATGGCCGGCACCACCTTCGCCAACCCAATCGCAACAAGCTTCGCCACTTTCAACCTTTGCCGAAACTGCCTGAAAGATTTCTTTTACATGTGGCCATGCAGCCGGCGATCCGCCAGGCATAATTGAGGGGCCTTTTAAGGCGCCTTCTTCTCCGCCTGATACGCCGGTTCCGATATATAACAGTCCTTTGCTTTCAACATATTCGGTACGTCTAACCGTATCCGGAAAATGAGAGTTTCCTCCATCAATTATAATATCTCCAGGCTCAAGATGCGGAATTACCATGTCGATAAAAGCATCAACCGGTTGCCCGGCCTTTACCAACATCATAACTTTTCTGGGTTTTTCGAGCGATGCACATAATTCTTCAATGGAGTGTGCTCCGATAAAGTTTTTACCGGCACCACGTCCGTTTACAAATTTATCAACCTTTTCTACTGTTCGATTGTAAACGGCAACCGTAAAACCTTTACTTTCCATGTTTAAAACCAGGTTTTCGCCCATTACAGCCAACCCGATTAAGCCAATGTCTGCTAATTTTTTCATTTTATTGTTTTTAAGTATTTTATTATTTATGTGGTTCTTTAATCTATTCTGCTATTGAAAAACCAAGGTTCTTCAATTTATTTAGCGTATCGTTGTTAATATTATCAGCTTTAACTGAATATGTGGCAAACTCACGTCTGACAGGGTAGTCGCCTCTTAGTTGTTCAAACTTTAACGGAGCTTCGCGCAAATTGTCATCATCATTCTCAATGTCGTAGGTTGATAAGATTGCTTCCGCCAGAATGGAATATTCACGTCGTTGATTACCATTTATTTCAATAGTTGTATTGGTGGGTTTTTCAATTTCCTGAGGCTCCCAGTTATCTATTCCAAGACCGAAAAATTTGCTTAGTGCCTGAACGCTCATTTTTGTTCCGTTCGCTTTTCCGTCTTTAGAGTATCCGGCAATATGTGGTGTTCCGAAGTCGCTTAAATTTAACAAATCGAGGCTAATGTCCGGCTCATTCTCCCAGCAATCAACAATAAAACCATCGATATCGTTTGCTTCAATGGCATTATAAATTGCTTCGTTATCGGTAACTTCTCCCCGGCACGAATTGATAATTAACGGTTTTTTAGTCAGACTTTGCAAGAATTCCTCGTTTGCCAGGTGGTAAGTGGCATCTTTGCCGCTTTCGTTGAGAGGCACATGAAAAGTAATTATATCTGCTTCCCTTTTTATGGTTTCCAATGAGGTGAAATACTGTTTTCCTTCCACACGCTCGCGAGGTGGGTCGTTAAGCAATACGTTCATCCCCAGTGTTCTGCATGTTTTTTCAACGCGTTTTCCTACATTTCCAACCCCAATAATTCCGATGGTTAAACTTGCCAAGTCTACCCGTTTACGCATCGACCACGAAAACAAAGCAGATGCAATATACTGGTTTACACTCTCGGCATTGCAACCCGGGGCATTGGTCCATTTTATGCCTGCTTCTTCGCAATAGTCAGTGTCAATGTGATCGAAACCAATAGTTGCAGTAGCTATAAATTTAACCTTAGAGCCTGCAAGTAACTTGCGGTTACAAATGGTACGGGTACGTGTAATTAATGCATCGGCATCTTTAACCACATCCGGAGTTGTTAGATTGCCGGGAAGGTATACAACTTCAGCAAAGGGCTCTAAAGCTCCTTTTATGTATGGTATTTTATTGTCTATAACAATTTTCATAGTGGTGAAAAATGTACGTTATTCTTTCTTCTTTTCAGCGTAATATGATTTAACTATTTCATCGAGTACCCAGCTGGTACGTGTTGCTGATTTTCCGGTGCTTACACAACGTCCGCTGCCGAGTAGTTCATTTACAACTTGTTCAACCAGGTTTTGCGAGATATGCTCCGGATTATTGAAATTCAGTTTTTTTGCTCCATCCTTGTTTTTTAGGAGAACCTCGCCATGTGAAAAACACGACAAACAAATTTCGCCTTTTTCTCCAATAATCTGAATAGAATCTTCAACTGAATTTTTATCAGCGGCAAAACACCAGCTACCGCTTCCAAGAACACCCGATTCGTGTTTCCAGCTTGCTGATACGGTATCTTCAGCTGGATAAAGGCCTGCCCGGTTTACGGCTTGTCCGAACACAGTTGTTATTTTGCCAAAAATAAAATCAAGGTAATCGAACTGATGGGAGGCAAGATCAAAAAAGTGCCCGCCACCGCTAATTTCAGGAAAAACATGCCAGTGCATTTCATCGGGTTTCTGATTTCGTTCTTCAGCCTCTTTGTATAACTTTACATTAACCGCATAGGGCTTTCCAATTTGTTCGTTTTCAAGCAGCTCTTTTACTTTTAAAAAAGCGGGAAGAGCGCGTCGATAGTACGCTACCCAGATTGGCAGTTTTACTTGCTCAGCCGTTTGTATCATTTCCAGGCATTCGTTAAAATTTCGAGCCATGGGTTTTTCCACATAAACCGGTTTACCTGCCTTTAGCGCTTCAATGGCATATGAGGCATGCGTATCGGGTGGGGTAGCAATGTAAACGGCGTCAACATCCGGATCGTTAATTAATGCGCTACCATCCGTATACCACCTGGGTACACGGTGGCGAAGAGCATAATCTTTTACTTTATCTTCGCTTCGTCGCATAACGGCAACGAGTTTTGAATTATTGATTTTGTAAAATGCCGGGCCACTTTTTACTTCAGTAACATTGCCAACACCTATGATTCCCCATTTAATGGTTTTCTGCTGATTCATTTTGTCAAATTTCGTTTACACTTTTTTTCGAGGTGAAACGATTTAAGCTAATTCTCTTAATTAACAAGGGCTAATATTCAAATCTATCGCGAAAGGCCCATAGACCAATTGCCGGATTGGAAATATAAAAGACTTCTTCTCCGTCGGGCAATACATTAAAGCCATCTTTTAGTTTTTTCGGATTGTATTTTGCCGTCATTACATCAAAATCTCCGTACTTAAAACCAACACTTTCAATTTCCTTTTGTGTTAAATTGCCCGCTTGTTTTCCCGGACAATAGGTTATGCCAAAGCGGTCTTCGGATGAGCCGTGAATAAGATGAGCTGCTGCTCCCAGGTTGTTTTGCAGGTCTTCGTTTTCATTCACCAGTTTTAGAGTATGTGGTGTGCCAAAGTAGCCGTATTTCCGTATTAGTTTATCAATTTGCGGATCTTCTCCAAACTCTTTTAAGGCAGGTGCCAAAACAATCAATTCGGCGCCATCGGCTAAAGCCATACGGGTACGATATATACTTTTGTTGCCCAGCCAGGTACTTTTAAATTCGGTAGGATCGAGCCAAACCACAGCTTTTTTTATAGGTTTTTCTACCATTTCAAAATTAACCTCTAGCGAAAGCTTTGCAGCTTTGTCGAATACCTCAAAATCGTCGCCAATAAAAAGGCCATAGCATTGCAATTGCCCATTTTTGTTAAGCCCAACAACGGTTTGAACATAAACAATTGGCAAGTGATTCGAGAAGTTTTCAGATGCATAGTTAAAAACTTTGCGCACCGGAGTATCAGCGCGTCCCATCATTCGCTCCATTCCGTAGGCTGCACCAATGTAGTGGCTTTTATTTATGCCTTCTGATCCGCCCGTACCCACAAAAATATTTTTATTGTAGTTTGCCATGCCGACAACCTCGTGCGGTACAACCTGACCAATGGACAATATTAAATCGAAATTACCCTCAACAAGGATTTTATTTACTTGTGCCGGCCAAGCGTAGTCAACAGCCCCTTCAGAAACTTCTTTCACAAAATCGGCAGGAACTGTGCCCAGCGTAATTACATCGTTGCGCCAGTCGTGTTCACGTATGAGACTGGCCGGCATTTGGCCAAACATATGGTCGATTTGGTCGGGCGTCATTGGTGTATGTGTGCCAAGAGCCGGAAGTACATCAGTAAGTCGTTCTTTAAAATATTCCCAGGTAAATTCTGTTAACTCACCTGCGCGCGAAGGCAGTCGGGTATAATCTGGCGGAATGGCCAGCACTTTTTTTCGTTCACCCATATTTTCGAAAGCTTCAAATAAGCCATTTCGAAGGTCATCGCCGGTTAATGCTGTATTTACAGAACCTTTTTCAAAATAAATCATAGTATTGTTTTTGCTGTTATAAAAATAACCTGAGTGCTAAATTGCGCTCTTTTCAAAACAGAAAATTTGGATAAGCCTATCGTTTCACTCGGGCATTTCCTCCCCAAATGCTCCATACCTGGTCTTCATCGGCAGGTTGGGCGTAATCGGTTAAAAAGGTTGCAGCCATTGCGCCCGTTGCCCAGCCAAACTGTGGCCACTTTTCTGCATCCCAGCCTTTCAGAATTCCATAAAGCATTCCACCAACAAAACCGTCTCCACCTCCGATGCGGTCGAGTACAACAATTTTTTTGGGTTCAATAACATGCCAGTTGTCGCCTTCAAGCATAACGGCCCCCCAAAGGTGTTCGTTAACGCTGACTACCTCGCGTAAGGTGGTAGCAAATACTGATGCATTGGGGAAAGATTCTTTAACTCTGGTTATGAGTCCCTTAAAGCCATCTATTTTTGCTTTTAATCCTTCGCCTCCGGCAGCCGGGCCTTCAATTCCGAAGCAAAGCTGAAAATCTTCTTCGTTGCCAATCAGGATGTCAGATACTGATGCTATTTCGGTAAAATCTTTATGCAGTTGCTCTTCGCGACCTTTCCAGAACGAGGCACGGTGGTTAAGATCGAAAGAAATTTTTGTGCCATGCTTTTTAGCTACACGGGCTACTTCCAGGCAAAACTGAGTTGTTTCAGGCGACAATGCACCAATAAGCCCCGAGAGATGAACGATTTGCACCCCTTCTTCACCAAAAATGCGCTCCAAATCAAAATCGCTGGCTTTAAGGGTACGACCTACTTCGCCGGCACGGTCATTAAAAACGCGAGGCCCGCGGGTACCGTACCCGCTATCGGCAATATTTATCTGGTGACGGTAACCCCACGGATTGCCCTGTTCAACTTCCGGTCCTTCATAATCCATGTGGCGTGCTTTAAGATTACTTTTAATAAACTTTGCAATCGGACTGTCTTTTACAAAGGCGGTTAAAACTTTTACCGGTAAACCCAGGTACGACGAAATGCTGGCAACATTGGTCTCGGCACTGGTGGCATAAAGTGTAAATTTATCGCTGGAGTGAACAGGTTGTCCATTCTCCGGAGTGATGCGTGTTCCCATGCTGGTTGGAACAAGCATGGCATATTTACAGTTTTGTTTTAGTTCCATAATATTTGTTTTTTATTGAGCCGATTTTAACAGTGGATTATCCGATCGGCCTTTTTTATACCATTTTTATTTTAACTATTTTTTTGCGTTAGCGTTAACGGAATGATGAGTTAAAGAAGCCAAATCAAGCGATTTGGCTTTTACATTATCATTTGTTAAAAATTAAACTCCTCCAAAAGCACTGTAGCCTCCATCAACCGGAATAACAATACCGGTTATAAAATTAGATATGTCGGAGATAAGGAAGAGTGTTGCTCCCTGTAAATCTTCAGGTTCCCCGAATTTCCCCATTGGTGTATTATCAACAATTTTTTGTCCGCGAGGGGAGTAGTTTCCTGTTTTTTCGTCCATTACCAGAAAACGGTTTTGATTGGTGATAAAGAAGCCCGGCGCAATTGCATTTACCCGTATACCAACTTTGGCCAAATGTACCGATAACCATTCGGTAAAATTATTGATTGATGCTTTTGCTGCTGAGTAAGCAGGAATTTTGGTGAGCGGTTTGTACGAGTTCATGGAAGAAATATTAAGTACCACACCTTTTTTATTTTTCAGCATGTCGCGTGTAAAAACCATGGTTGGTAATAAGGTTCCTTTAAAATTAAGTGCAAACACTTTGTCAAAACCTTCCATTTCCAGCCCGTAAAAGGTGTCTTCCAATTTATCCATATTTTCCTCGGTCATGGTTTCAACCTTTGTTGTGGCCTGCGGACTGTTGCCTCCGGCACCATTAATCAATATGTCAATTGGACCTAGCTTTTTGTTAATTTCTACATTTGCTGCTTCCAGGGAGCTTTTGTCAAGAACATTGGCTTTAACACCAATAACTTCTGCTCCTGATTCTTTTGCTATTTCTGAAGCTACTTTGTCTGCAACTTCTTTGTTGATATCGGCAATGGCTATTTTGGTGCCCACCGACGCAATGGCTTTAACCATGGCTGTGCCTAAAACACCGGCTCCCCCGGTAATTACACATACCTTTCCTTTTAAATCGCTAAATGATAATGCTTGCATATCTGTTATTTAAATTCTTTATAATAATCAACGTTTTCTTTTGTTACGATATCAATAGATGTATAGTTTTCTTTTTGAATATTTCTTCTTTGCACGATTCTCCTGAATAGCTTGTTTATTGCATTATACCCTTGCTCTTCAGGTCGTTGGCAGATAAGGAATTGTACCTGGTCGTTTTTCAAACATTCAATATTTTCTTTTAGCAAATCGTGCCCGATTACTTTAAGGTTATCAAGTTTTAACTTGTTTTGCAGGCGCCCAACAAAAAATACTTTTGAATTAGTGACAAAAATGCCCTTAATATTTTTTTGATGGATTTCTTTTTCAACCTTATTCATCCATTCATCTGAATTGGTATCCGGAATCTCAAGCGTGTACAACTGGTGATTGTTTTCTTTCTTTTTCGCAAACCAGTTATAAAAACCTTTTTCGCGTTGTACCAGGTGGTTTTGGTTATCCATTTCTTTGGCAAAATGAATGAGCAGGATATTTCCATCGGGAAGGATTAAATCCAGTAACTTTCCTGATACCAGGCCACTTTGGTAGGAATTTTGCCCAATGTAACTAAGATGCCCGGCATCTTTTATTTCAGAGTCGATAAAAACAAAGGGTATTTTATTGTTTTTAAGCTCTTCGATAAAAACAGTGGCCTCTTTCTTGTAAAAGGGAGCCAGAACAACGCCATCTGGTTTAATATTCAGTACCTTATTGGCCTCTTTTACAAAACTGGCAGGATCGGTTTGGCTAAAAGTAAATGACTCGATTTGAAGACCATACTGAGGCAGCTCCGCAATTCGTTTTTCTACACCTTTTATTGGTTTGCTCCAATACCCATCCTCTGAAGGAGGCTGTGGTAGTAAAGTGGCAAAAGTTGCCGATTTTTTTGAAGCAAGCGTGCTGGCGAGTATATTAGGTTGGTAGTCAAGTTCTTTTATAATTTCAAGAATCTTTTTCTTGGTGGCTTCGGCAACTTCTCCTCGGTTGTGCAACACCCGGTCTACCGTGCCAATCGATACTTTTGCTCGTTCAGCAATATCTTTTATCCGTATTTGTTTGTTTAGTTCGATAGCTATAAGAATTTTATGGTTTGAAAAACCTTTTAATTAGTTAATCGCTTCCAAATCTAAACAAAAAAATTATTTTTCCGTGTTCGTACACGGGAAAAATATTTCAATATGTTTTGGAACATTTTTCCATGTTAGGAAAATTAGAATTTAGCCAGATCAGTATCAGGTTTTTCTTCAAGCAAATGTGGATTTTTTACCAGGTATTTTATGTGGCGAAATAACTTGCCCCCGTGAGAGCCGTCGACAACCCGATGGTCGAGAGTTGCTGAAAGTAGCATTATTCTGCGCGGAACAATTTCGCCGTTGACTACGGCTGGCTTATTTAGCACTGTGCCAAGAATTAATACCAATGAAACATTAGAAGAAGGCAGTAATGAACCATACCCCGTATCGAGACCAACTGTACCAATATTTGAAACTACGTAAGATCCGAAGCTGTTCGAATCGAGTCCAATGCCCGGGAGCGATACTCCCCAATCGATGGTAAGTACACGGTAGAGGCGAAACAACCACTTGCGGAATGGCCAGGGTACCCGGGCAAGCATATTTTTTGATTGCATGGCATCGCGTTCTTTACCTTGTCTCGACTGACGGATGTGTTCGGCAATCTCATCTGTAACCTCCTGAATGGTTCGTTGATCGGCGTTTTCAACCTTCACTGAGCCCATTTCTCCACCGGCTAACAGTACACTTACAACACCGTCTACCTGCTTTCGTTGTGCAATTTTTGAACCTTTCACAAAAGTATTCAACTCCGGAACTTCGTTTCGTATGGCTCGTCCAACAATTAAGGTGAGAATGTAGGTGAGCGTAGTTTTTAAACCTTCTTTTCTTTTTTGAGCAATGTATTTCTCAATTTCGGTAACATCTAACTCTACCATACCATAGATTTTCGAGTCGGTAGGCTTTTTGTAGATTGTTGACGCTACCTTGCGCCAGTCGGAATTATAATCAATATGCTTCATATAACGATTTTACTTATCAATCGTTTTCTGTAAAAATGAAAATTGTGGCTTTGAGTCGCAAATGTAATTTTTTAATCGGAAACAGCCACCGAACTTAGAAAGTTATTAGGCAACGATTTTATAAAATGCCAATAAAAACTGCCTGTCAGGGCCATATCTTGTCGATATCAACTTGTATGGGATCTATTCTTTTTAAAAAAATCTGAAAATCGGTTTGATTCTGACCACTAACTTCAAATAAGGCTTTAAAATTGGTATTGTTATGCTCTTTTAGTAGTTGCTTCAGCTGCTTAAGGTGCTCCGGTCGACTGAGGTATTTTACGGTTGCGATGTTTCCCACATCGGTGTTACACATTAGCGCCATAACAATTCTTTCATCACTGGTTTTAAAATGAATTAAAGAGGCATATTCCTGGGTGAGAAACTCTTCGGTATCGGGTTGGAAAACCGAAACCGAGTCGTTGTGCAGGTATGATACCATTGAACTTTTAGAGTCGAATGAAATTCCGGTTTTCTCAAAAACGTCTTTTAAAATGCCTTGAGTTTTATACGAACCAATGAATAGCGTATTGCGGTTTGTTAAATGTTCCCATTGCAAGTCGCTCGAGTAACGCATATTTATATTCATTTGGTTGCCTCCCAAAAAACTTAACACCTTGTACAGCGCAAAAGGCGCTTGTTTATTAATATAAGTTTGCGAAGTTTTCTTAAAATCATCTTGTCCGGGTGGGAGCGTGTTTAACAAGGCTTCAAAATCTTTATCAGAGTTGATGCTGGTGTAACGTGTTGTTCCCATTTGTCCCAGGGTATTTCTGGCGCGCACAAAATAGTGGTCGCCCAGCACAATCAGCAGCGGATAATCAGAGGTGTAAATATCGTTCCATAAAAAGCTTTTTGTAATTTGTACTCTGTTTTTACCCTGGTAAATAAGTAATGAAAATATTAAAAAGAGTGCACTAACGATTAATATGTAAGGACTTAATTTTGTTATTCTGCTCGTCCACACAAGTTTGCGGTTTACTTTTATATCAACTTCGTAACCACCTTTTGGAATAGAAAAAACTATTTCATCCCCGGCTCCTTCTTTTGCATAATATTCCTTGAGTTTTTTTCTCAGATTAAAGATATAGATGCGTATATTCTTCTCTTTTTCCTGACTTTGTTTTTTACCAAAAACCTCGTAGGCAATTTCAATCTCACGAAGTTCTTCGCCTTTCAATGATTTTTCTACTAAATGCTTGAAAAGCTCTTTGAGAACAACCGATTTTGCAAAGCACTGGCTATTTAATACTTTATGTAACTCTTTATTTATTTGATGGTAGTTTTTCATTAACTGGCTGTAAATGAATTGTGTTAAAAGCAAAGTTAACACAATTTTTACGTAACACAAATTAAAGTGCTTGGCTAAAGAAATAAAACAATTTAAGTTTAGTAAGGATATTAACAATCAAATTTAAACTTATAGAAATGCAAAACAGAAGAAGTTTTCTTGCAACCATTGGCACTATAGCTGCCGGAGCGGTCGTGTCTAATCCATTAAAAGCTGCAGTGCTTGCACAAGGTAAGTTAAAAATGGTTCTTGTTGGCACCGGAATCCGAGGTAACAGCTTTTGGGGAAAACGCCTGGTTGACGAATATGGCGACATCCTTGAATTTGTTGCTTTAGTGGATAGTAACCCTGGACGGGTAAAGTATGCCGCAGAATATATTGGGGTTGGTGAAAAGTGTAAAACCTACACCAACTTTGATGATATGATTAGTGAGCAAACACCGGACTTAATAATGGTTACAACTCCGGATGCAACCCACCATCAATATATTATAAAATCGTTGGAAAATGGAGTTGATGTTTTAACCGAAAAACCGCTTACTACCGATGAAGACAAATGCCAGCAGATTTTAGATGCTGAGCGAAAGTATAAACGCAAAGTAATTGTTGGTTTTAATTACCGTTGGAGCCCTTATAACACCAAAATAAAAGAATTGCTTATGGAAGGTGCAATTGGCAAGCTTGTTTCGGTTGATTTTACCTGGATGCTAAACACCAGCCATGGAGCTTCTTATTTTCGCCGTTGGCACGGACAGCGCGAGTGGAGTGGTACTTTGCTGATTCATAAATCAACCCACCACTTCGATCTGTTGAATTGGTGGATTGACTCTGATCCGGATGAAGTTTATGCGACAGGTGATTTGGAATTTTATGGTAATCGCCCGGAGAAGAGTGGTGTAAATTGCCGAAATTGCGATGAAAAAGGTACTTGTCCGTTCTTTTATGACATTACTAAACGTAGAACCGAATACAACTTGTATGTGAAACATGAACAACATGATGGTTATATTCGCGACAGTTGTCTTTTCAGACCCGAAATAAATATCTACGACAAAATGAACGTGAATGTAAAATATGCCAATAACGTTCATCTTAATTACATGCTTACAACTTATTCGCCCTGGGAAGGATGGAGAGTTGCATTTAACGGTACAGAAGGACGCATTGAAGCCTTTTTGGATGTGCCATACCTGGAGCAGGTACATGTATCGCAGGAAGATATGCACAAGGCAGAAATGGATCAGAGAGGAAATCAGCAATTGCAGCAAAAACCAATTATTTTGCACAAGCTGTGGGGCGAACAGGAGATAATAAATGTGGGCTACAGTCGTGGCGGCCACGGTGGCGGAGATAAACGTTTACACGACCATCTTTTTAGAACACCTAATGCAGAGGATGAGTACCAGCATTTGGCAGGTACCCGCGACGGAGCTATGTCGATACTGGTTGGAACAGCAGCCCGAAAAAGTATTGAAGCAGGACAACCAATCAAGGTTGGAACCTTAACTACTTTAATACCACGTGCGAAACGACTAGTGTAAATTAATAATGACGTAAACCGGAAACGCAGTATCGAAAAGTTACTGCGTTTATTATTAATTGATATTATTTTGAACCTGTTGGATTCTGAATTTCTCCCGGACCTGGTTCAGTCTTCACCAACCTTCTGATTTTAATGTTTAAATAAGCAAAAAGAATGGTCATAAACGGACTGATGATATTAAAGAAAGCATAGGGTGCGTAGGCCCAGGTGTCAACACCTAAAACCCTTGATTGAGTGGCGCCACAAGTATTCCAGGGGATAAGTACCGAGGTAATGGTTCCACTGTCTTCCAGCGTTCTGCTAAGTACTTCTGGTTTTAGACCCTTATCTTCATAGGTTTTTTTATACATACGACCCGGAACTACCAGCGCAATATACTGATCGGAAGCCGTTGTATTAAAGAATATACAGGTTCCAACGGTTGATGCAACCAGGCTTCCGGTGCTTTTTGCATATTTTACGATAGGTTGGGTAATTCGTCGTAATAATCCTGCCGATTCCATAACGCCGCCAAATACCATCGCCGAAAGAATTAACCAAACGGTATCAAGCATTCCGCGCATACCTGATGTGCTGAGTAAATCATTTACATTTTCATTAGTGGTGGTAAGGCTAACATCGCCAAACATAGCTTGCATTACCGAATAGTAGGATGCGGTGGTGTAATTTTCAATATCTCCGGCTATGCTCCTGATTACATCTGGTTGAAAAATGATTGCAAAAATTCCGCCCAATAAGGTTCCGATAAGCAATGAGGGGAGTGGAGGCACCTTTAAAACTATAACTGTTAATAAAATTACAGGAACTAAAAATAGTAAGGGGCTGGTATTAAAAGTGGTATCTACTGCCGTTTTTACGTTTTGAACATCGATTGATGCATTAGAAAAATCATAGTTGAAGCCAATAACCAGAAAAATAATAAGTGTTATGGTCATTGACGGAACAGTTGTGAAAGTCATGTACCGGATGTGGGTAAACAAATCGGTACCGGCCATTGCAGGTGCCAGATTGGTGGTGTCGCTTAGCGGACTCATTTTGTCGCCAAAGTACGCACCACTTATGATTGCTCCGGCCACAATCGCTTCATTTATCCCAATGGCCTGTCCAATTCCAAGCAATGCAACGCCTATAGTTGCAATGGTCGACCACGAGCTTCCGGTGGCAACACTAACAATGGCACTCACTACCACAGCTGTGAACAAAAACAGTTTCGGGCTTATTATATCGAGTCCGTAATAAATCATTGCAGGAACAACTCCGCTTATTAACCATGTGCCGGCAAGCGAACCAATTAAAAGTAAAATTAAAATGGAGGGCATAGCAGAACCAATGGTGGCCACAATTTTTTTTCGTACACTATCCCAGCCATAGCCTAAACGGTAAGCAACAAGTCCGGCAATGGCAGCAGCCAGCATTAGTGCAATTTGGTTGGCTCCTGATAAAGTATCATCAAAAAGTAAAACATTAAAAGTTAATAGTGCAATTAAAATTAGTATGGGCAATAATGCCATAAAGAGAGTGGCTTCTCGTTTTGTTGTCATTTGCTTATTGATGAAATAAATGTTGCGCCAAAATAATACATCTCGTTGAAAAATGTAATAAAACTGCCGGTAAATCCTGCAAAATGTAAAATTATACTTCTTCAACAAAATCAATCATCATTTTATTTAAAGGATAATTATTTGTTTTTATTTTCGTTCTTTCTTAATTAACAACTTAATATGAAGCAGGCTTTATATTCTATACTTACAGGTTTATTTATTCTCATCTTTTTTTTGCAAACAAATGCGCAACGCGCTAATGGCTTGGCTGTTGAAGGAACTATTGCAGTTCAGGAAGGTTCGGCAGAAGGTGCAATTGTACAAATGTTTCGAGATGGCCGGCGACTGGATAATTATGGTGTAGGCGCTGATGGGAAATACAAAGTGGAGCTGAACTGGAATCACAAATGGGAACTGGTATTTCAACATCAGGGAAATTTTAGTCAGAAAATAGTCGTTGAAACAGCTGTTCCGCGGGAAGTATTAAGTGCCGATCCTAAATTTCCACCATTTCCGGTTGACATTAATTTGTTTACCGAGATACCAGGCATCGACAATTCCTTTTCTGAAAATACAGTGCTGAAAATCTTTTACAGCCCAAGTGTCGATAATTTTGTGAAAGAATTGTATTACAACGATGCACAAATTGAGCGACTTATAAATCAGGCAGTAATGCAAGCGCAACAGGTTGATCGGAATGCGGATTACATGAGTCGCTTAACTCGTGCTGAACTGGCTGAGCTGCGTAAAGAATACAACGAGTTGCTGGAACAAGCCGGAACGGAATACAGTAACGAAGACTTTATTGCCGCGCTGGATGGGTACAAGGCCGCCAGTAAAATCTTTCCAAGCGAGCAATTTCCAAAAGACCGCATTGCCGAAATAAATGATCTGTTGGGATTAATTATGGTAGCCGAAGATCTGGATAAGGCGATGTTAGCCAGATTTAATAAACTGGTTCAGGAAGGCGATTTGCATTTTGCGAACCGACAATTACCCGATGCTAAAAAATCATATGATCGTGCCTTGTCTATTAAACCTTTTGATCAGTATGTAAACGACCAGCTTAAAAAAATAAAAGAATTAACCGACCAACAGCTTATCGATAAAAATTACCAGGATCTTATTGTACAAGGAGACCAGGCCATAAACGAATTATTGTTTAACGAAGCACTCGGACTTTTTAACCGCGCGCTTGAGATAAAACCCAACGAACAATACCCTAAAAGTAAAATTGCTGAGATAAATGGATTACTGGCCGATCAACGCAAAAATCAGGAAAAACAACAGAATTACGACGATGCCATGATGGAAGGAGAGCGTATGTTCTCCAAACAGTTTTACGATCGTGCCCTAACATCTTTTGAAAATGCCCTGTCATACAAACCCAACGATGTAAAGGCAACACGCCGAATTGAAGAGACCCGGAAGGTGATGAAAGATATTCTGAACCGCATGGAATTTGACAAATTGATAGCAGAGGCAGACAGAGCCTACAAACGAAAAGAATACCCTGAAGCTTTATCGAACTATGAACAGGCACTGGCGCTGGTACCCGATGAACCCAGAACCAAAAAGAGGGTAGAAGAGCTAAGCCAGATAATCTATGCCGAGAATAGTTTTAATGAATATGTTAATCAGGCCGATAAACAGTTTGATGCAAAGAGTTATGCCAGCGCGAAGGCGCTTTATCAAAAAGCCGATGACCTGAAAGCAGGCGACAAACATGTTGCTGAACGTCTTGAAGAAATAGAAAGGATTGTGGCACAACAAGGTCTTGATGAGCAATATGCACAGGTAATTGCACAGGCCGACAATTTGTTGGCTATGAAGAATTATGAAGATGCCAGAACCCAATATAACGAAGCGCTGGGAATAAAACCAAAAGAGCAATACCCGAAAGATAAGCTTAATGAAATTGCTACTGTTTTAAATGATATTGCAAGAATTGATCGTCAGTACAATGACTTGATTGCCAGTGCAGATCGTTTGTTTCAGCAAAAAAACTATACGGAAGCGAAGAGTACTTTTATAGAAGCGGCTCAACTAAAGGCTCAGGAAACTTACCCCTCTGAGATGCTTGTGAAGATTGAAGGATTAATTGCAGACCAGGAGCGTTTGACCCGAGAAGCCGCCGAAGCAGAAGCTGCCCGTCTGGCCGCTATCCAGGCCGAGAAGGATAAAAATTACGCCGAAGCCATCGCCCGTGCCGATGAGTTATTCAATACCGAAGCCTACGAAAACTCGCGCAACGAATACCGCACGGCTTTGGATATCAAACCCGAAGAAAGTTATCCGCAGCAGCGTATCGATGAAATCGGAACCATCCTGGCACAACTTTCAGCAGCACAAAAAGCTTACGAAGAAGCTGTTGCCGAGGGCGACCGCGAATTCCGCCGCGAAGGCTGGGACGCCGCTATTG
Source organism: uncultured Draconibacterium sp. (assembly GCF_913063105.1). GTDB lineage: Bacteria > Bacteroidota > Bacteroidia > Bacteroidales > Prolixibacteraceae > Draconibacterium. The sequence goes on from NZ_CAJXYQ010000033.1 coordinate 19,132, forward strand.
CTGCCTACAACACAGCCAAACAGGCCAAGGCCGACGAAACTTACCCCGATGAGCAGCTGGCTAAAATAGATTCGATTGTAAGCACACGCGAGCGTTTGGCCCGAGAAGCCGCCGAAGCCGAAGCTGCCCGCTTGGCCGCTCTTCAGGCCGAGAAGGATAAAAATTACACCGATGCCATCGCCCGTGCTGATGAGTTATTCAATACCGAAGCCTACGAAAACTCGCGCAACGAATACCGCACGGCTTTGGATATCAAACCCGAAGAAAG
>NZ_CAJXYQ010000034.1 GCF_913063105.1 uncultured Draconibacterium sp.
CGAATTGGATGTGACTGAAAAAATAATTTAATTTGAAAAATAGAAATCAATCAGACAGAGTTACATTTACATATCCAATTATAGGCCACTGCTGACATGTGCATGCATTTATTGGCATTTTCAATTCCGCGGGTATTTAGCTTTCGCAGCCCCAGAAATTGGGTAAGCGTTCCAAGAACCGGTTCAACGGTGCTCTGCCGCTTTGTTTTCAGGTATTTCCCACGTTTGCTTTTTATCCGTTTTATTGCCCGTTCATATTCTTCTTTGTATATCGTAATTGCGATCCTCTTTTCTGGTGCCTTGCCCGCGCAATCTGGTTTGTAAGGGCAGTTTTTGCAGTCGCTGGCACGCGTAAGGTAAAGCCGCTTCCGGTTATTGTTCTTTCCATATTCAACCGTTATTTTCCTAAATGTAACTTTCTTGTTGTTCCGGCATAACCAGTAATCGCCATCCTCTATGTAAGTAAATCCTTCGGGCCCGCCTTTGTAGGTGCCGTGCGGGGGAATGTAACTTACCAGGTTTGTTTTTTCAAGGTATGCATAATTCTCCCCACTGCTAAAACCGGTATCGGCCAATACTGTACTCCATAATAAACCCTGGCTTTGTAATCTTGGTTTTAACCGTTGGCAAACATCTTGTAAGTACTGGCTGTCTTTCAAGTCGGCATGGTAGGCTTTTATGTCGGTAATTACATGATGGGCCGTATCTACACAGATATTGCTGTTATAGTTTAGCTTTCTGGCTTTGCCCGGTTTAACGCTTATCCGGGCATCGGGGTCGCTTGGGCTGTAATGCGTTTTGTTGCTGGTGTATTTCGCCCCCTTATTGCCTGCCCCGGGGCGTTGGTCCTGTGTCTTTTGCCAGTTTCTTGTCCGGCTTTCCAGTTCCTTTAGTTCCCTGTTGCTGGCAGTAACCGTTTGTTGGGTTTTGCTGGCCTTGTTGTGTTTTGCTTTGCGGTCGGGACGGCTCAGGTAACGAGCCTTACGGATATATTCATCCAGTTTCTCTTTTGGCACTTTTAACTCAAGGCTGTCCATACTTGCGTTGGCCTTTACCGGTGCCGAATCGATGGCCTGTGTGTGCCCGGAAACCATTCCCTTTTCAACACACATTGCCAATACATTTTCAAATACTTCTTCAAATAAACTTTCAGGGAACAACTGCCGGGTGCGGCTAAGTGTGCTGTGCCACGGCAGCTCTTCATCGATATCGAAGCCCAGAAAATAAAGGATATCAAGGCGCATGGTACAATGCTCAATAAGTTTACGGTCGCTGATGATATTTTCAAGGTAACCAACCAGGCATATTTTATAAAATACAACCGGGTCTATACTTTTTTGTCCACAGCTTCCATAATATTTTTTTGTTTCATTATACAAAAAAGATAAATTGAGTACTTCTTTTAAACGTCTGTAAAAATTGGTTTTGGGAACCCGCTGCGATAGTTGGAAGTTTGAAAACAGTTTCTCTGAATAAACTTTCTTTCCTTGCATTTTTATTTACAAGTTAATGAAAGATAGTGCATTACTCCCGGATATTATGCTAAATTTGTTAACAATAAATGGTGAGTTGTGCAACAGGCACATTGTGTAGCATTAATAATTAAATATGATTGACGTAAAAAATGGCCATATAACAATCGATTCAAACCATTCAATCAATCCAGACCTGACAATTTTAGAATTAAAGAATCTAAACTTAGGGGAATCTCAAGTTGAAAAAGACTTACAAAATGGTTGGACAAGCATAACGGTAAAAAACATAAAAATTGAGAATGAATATTTCGTAATGACTTTTTCATTTTTCAATTCCACGATACAGTTAATTAGTTTTATCGTGGACCAAAATCCAATCCAAACAAATAAAAGTTGGTGGGACTATTCAACAGAAAAGGAAAAAATAAAGCAAAAGGAGTATAGGGAATGGCTGGATAGAGAAATTGGCAATAAAAGAAAATTTAATTGGGGAGAAATTGAATCAGTTTTTGACAATAAAGGTGGAGGCTCTTCAATAATAATACGATACACAAAAAATAAATGAAAAAAACAGTGCATCGCCAAACAAAACATTGATAAGTCATTAATTGAAACTGGAGAATTCAAAAATTACTTTCGCTATGATTTGGGTGAGAAAGATCATTATGCAACGAAAAACGGCCTTATTCAATGCAAATATCGCAACGATAATTTTCGATTGCAACGAATAAGCCATATATTTGTTGCAAAATTTAAGACGAATGAATTATTATATACATCAAAAAGAGAATTGGCCAGATTTTACTTGGAGTAGTGATGAATTCGTGAACCTACTAAGTGAAGCGAGAAATCTGCAAGGACGATTAATTGGAAAAATGGAATCTCTTGGCTTTGAATTACGGGACGAGGCGTTACTTGAAACTCTGACTTTAGATGTATTAAAATCTGCAGAAATCGAAGGAGAACTCTTAAATCCAGAGCAAGTTCGTTCATCAATTGCTCAAAGATTAGGAATGGAATTCGCAGGTGCAATTATGTCGGACAGGAATGTTGACGGAATGGTTGAGATGATGATTGATGCGACTCATAATTGTTTTAAACCATTAACAAAAGATAGACTTTTTGATTGGCATGCAGCATTATTCCCGATGGGAAGAAGCGGAATATTCAAGATTATAGTAGCAGATTGGAGAAAAGATACATCTGGACAAATGCAAGTTGTATCTGGTGCAGCAGGAAGAGAAAAAGTTCATTTTCAGGCTCCTGACGCTAATTTAATCGAAATGGAAATGAACCGTTTTTTAAAATGGTTTAACGAAGAAACCGAAATTGATTTAGTTATTAAAGCTGCAATAGCACATCTTTGGTTTGTTACAATTCATCCATTTCAAGATGGGAATGGAAGAATTACAAGAGCATTAACTGATATGTTGTTAGCTCAATCTGATAAAAGTACCCAGCGATTTTATAGTATGTCTGCCCAGATTAGGGTGGAAAGAAATGGATACTATGACATTCTTGAAAGAACTCAAAAAGGGAGTCTTGATATAACCGAATGGATAAAATGGTTTTTAAGCTGCTTAATTAATGCTTTAAAGTCAACGGATAAAATTCTAACTAGAGTTCTGTTAAAAGCAGATTTTTGGAACAAACATTCAAAAACAATTATTAACGAAAGACAGAAAAAAGTATTAAATAAATTACTTGACGGACTTGAAGGTAAATTGACTTCAATGAAATGGGCAAAAATTGCAAAATGTTCGAAAGACACAGCAATTCGAGATATTAATGACTTGATAAAAAAAGATGTACTTCAAAAAGAGTCTGCTGGAGGAAGAAGTACAAATTATGAACTAAAAATAAATGCCAGCAGGTAACAATGTGTCATACGTAATGGCGGTGAAAGTAGTAAATATCAAGGTTTGTGGCTCGAATCAACACCATCTCGGTTTGATAGTGAGAAGCTCCGCAGTCCGCCACTACGCATACACTCAACGTTAACAATGAATCAATGCCCGCCGGTCTCTTCCATTCATTAAAACAGTTAGTGGTTTATTAAACTGTACATGTTTTATAAACTCGGTTTCGCGCAGTACCTCTTGTTGCTTCAGGGCCTCCATTTTAAGGCGTGTTTTGCGCGAGTTATGTGGTACCGAAAAGTAGCCCACATTCATTGAGGTTACGTTATGAAAAAAGTGCGATCCTAACGAGGCATCGAGCGGAAAATCGGGCAAGCCCATTTCAACAATAATTTTTGCTTTTGATATATGCGCCCACAGCACGGGAATTCCGGTAAAAGGATCGCGCGAGCCCCAGCGCCCGGGGCCGATAAGTATATATTCGCGGCCCTGTTCATCAAACCAGTCGTTTAACTGGCTAATTTCGCGGGCCATTTGTTTGGTTTTCAGCTTATCAAACTTATCGGGGTCTACATAAACCACATCTCGAATATTTTCCATTTTTCCGTTACCCATTCCGCGCTCGGCATACATAAACACTCTTTCTTCTTCAACCATTTCAATATCTACTTCTACCTGCGCTTCGGTACGTATCAGGGGTTTTATTTGCAAGAGGTAAAGGGTAGGTTTGCCGTTTTCGGCAGGTTCCAAATCAATGGAGTATTCAATTTCTACCGGCGAGCCCATAGCCTCCTTAAACAATTTTAGCAAGAGTTGCAACACATCGGCCAGTGGCAAATGATTGTATTTTAATATATTGGCAAAATCAACCACTTTTGGTCCCGGGCCATGAATTCCGGGAATAAGATCGTCATTCTCAATAATATAAGTGGAGGCCGAGTGTTCGAGCGTACCATCTTTTTCGGCTTCTTTTATCCGGTACTTTTTTATGGCCGCATTTTCGCCATCGCTAAGCATATCGATATTGGGGTTTGAAAGGTCGATGGCATAAAATTGCCGCTGGGTATCGCGCATCTGGTCTTTTAGTGCTGCCGCATTAATTGTGGGGTATCTTGGGCAAAACCGAAAGGCATTTTCACCGCCCACCACATACATGCCAAGCCCCACTGCGGCTACCGAAAAACCATCGTCGGGTTCCATATAGGCAATAGGGTAATAATTGTACGATTGCGCCACCCCCGAGAGTGTGGGGTAATACTTATTATTGTATTCGTGGCCAATCACTTCCTGGATAACCACCGCCATTTTTTCTTCTTCAATCTTGTAGCTCACCGCATCGAAATAAGCCTGTGCCGAATCGGTAAAAATACTGGAGTACACCAACTTTATTGCCGTTTCTAACTGTTGGTAACGCACCTCAATATCGGGATGATTATTGGGGATAAGATAGGTGGCATAAACCCCTGAAAAGGGTTGCAGCAAGGAGTCTTCAAACAATCCCGACGAGCGCACAGCCAACGGACGTTTAATTTTTTGGAGGTACTCCATTAGCCGGCCCCTAATTTTATCGTCGAACTCCGAATCCAGAAAGTGTTTCCGTATGGCATCGTAATCGTTTAACGAATAAATATCGTCGTAAAGGTTATTCATTTCCACAAATTTATCGAACTGCAAAGCTCCGATTACAGATGTGGAAGGAATACGGATATTCATTTCGGGAATTAGTTTTGAAAAATCGATGTTTTCGATAAAATTGCAGATAAAAGCAATTCCTCTTCCCTTGCCTCCGAGCGATCCTTTTGCCATACGCACTATAAAACGGCTTGATGAAACAAATTCCGAGTCGAAATTAACGATGGTACCGCGCAGGCGTTCGAAACGTATTTTTTTAAAACTATTAAGACAAAACTGGCGCAGCTCTTCGGGCGAGTTAAAGTCGGAAAGCTGAATGGGCATCAGCAATTCGGCAAGATTAATTTCGCCACGTGCCATCAGCCAGGTTGAAAAGGAATTACGGCTGCCATGATACTGCAACGATCCCTCCGGGATATCTCTGAATTTCTCCTGGAACTCAGCCAGGTTTCGGGCCTGAGTGATGGGTAAACCATCGGTACCTTTAAAAACAAAATTTCCGAAGCCCAAACGGCGGTACAAAAAATTAAAGATATCCATCGACAGGCTTTCGGAGTTTTTATTGATAAAATCAGCTCCTACTTCTTTGGCGCGTTTTGCATTTGAAATATCGCTCGATTGCAGCAGCAATGGTATCGGAAATTTCCGTGTGCTTTGGGTATATTTCAGCAATTCAATACCCGCATCTTCATCCTCTACCCCGCCCCGCTCAAATCTCACATCCGAAATAACACAGAGCATGTAGCGGCGGTAACTGTTTATAAACTTTACGGCTTCTTCGTAATTATCGACCAGTATTACTTTTGGGCGGGCACGCATACGCAGTATTTTGTGCAGTTCGTCTTTTGCATCTTCGTTAACCAACACCTGTGTTTGTGTCATTACCGTGGTGTAAAGCATTGGCAGGTAGCGCGAGTAGTATTGAATGCTGTCTTCAACCAGCAAGATTATCCGAACGCTACCATTTTGAGTATCGCGTGCCACATTGCTTTTGTCCTCAATGTATTTAATCATGGCCATAAACACATTCGAATTGCCATTCCACACAAAAATACGGTCGATAAAACTTAGTCTTCTGCGCTCGGTTTGAAAGAAACGCAGATCGGCATTGTTATTTACCAGCAACAAAAGCGGCACCCGTGGGCGCTCGTTGCGTATGGCATGGGCAGTTGCTACCGGTGTGTCTTTATCCATACCTGCCATTACAATGATGAGGTCGAAATCGCGATGTTCCAGAATAAGCAATGCCTCTTCCTGGGTATGTACACTGGTAAAGCGTGGGGCAGCATACAGGTTTAACTGCAGGTACTCGCCAAAAATTTTATCGCTGAACTGCCCTTCCCTAACAATCGAATATGAATCGTATAGCGTAGCTACCAAAAGCACTTCCTTTACTTTGGTGGGCATTAATTCCTGGAAAATATCGCGGTCGTTTTTTCGCTTTTTATAAATACTGGAGAGAGTTATGCTGTCGATGTCCATTATTGTTTTATTTAGCTTTTGAAGTTAGGGATTTTTTGGTGTTTGAAGAATGACAGGCATAAAAAATCCCGATCTGTTGAGTAACGAACCGGGATATTATATTGTTGAGTCATCAGCTCACAGTTTGCAAGAACTCGTTGTGAGCAGATGACCTTTCGCGTTTAATCCAGTTTATGAATAACCAAACCCGAACGCAATTTAGGTTCGAACCAGGTGGTTTTTGGCGGCATAATATTTCCGCTATCGGCAATGTTTATCAGTTGTTGCATTGATACCGGGTAAAGCGCAAAAGCAGCTTTCATTTCGCCCGAATCAACCCGACGCTTCAATTCTGCCAAACCTCGAATTCCACCAACAAAATCAATACGTTTCGAGGTACGCAAATCTTTAATATCCAGAATAGGCTCCAGCACCTGGTTAGAAAGAATGGTAACGTCCAGAATTCCAATCGGGTCTGAATCGTCGTAAGTTCCTTCTTTAGCCGTTAATTTATACCAGCTACCGGCCAGGTACAAACTGAATTCGTGCAATGCCGATGGTTTAAAAATTTCAGTTCCCATGTTCTCCACATCAAAACCTTTCGACAGTTCTGCAAGAAAATCGATTTCCGACAAGCCGTTTAAATCGGTAACTACGCGATTGTAGTCGATAATTTGCAATTGGTTATCAGGAAAATGCACGGCCATAAAATAATTATAGGCTTCGTTGCCAGCATGATTTGGATTTTGCCCGGTTTTTTCGGCGCCAATACGTGCTGCTGCAGCAGTTCGGTGATGACCATCGGCTACGTAGGTAAACGGTACTTTTTCTTCAAAAAGCTGCTCTAGTTTGTCATTTGTTTCGGCATCGTCGACGGTCCAGAAATGATGGCCAAATCCATCTTCGGCGGTAAAATCGTAATCGGCAGCTTTGCTTTTTACAATGTTCTCCACAATGGCATCAATTTCAGCCACGGCTTTGTACGCAAAAAATACCGGCTCGATGTTGGCATTTAAATAACGCGTTAACACCATACGGTCTTCCTCCTTTTCAGGGCGGGTAAGTTCGTGTTTTTTAATTATGCCATTGTCGTAATCGGCACAGGCAGCAGCACCAACAATTCCGTATTGCGTTATTCCATTCATGGTTTGTGCATAAATGTAATACTTCGCCTCGGCATCTTCCTGTAGCCAGCCTTTTTCCTGAAAGGCCTTAAAGCTTTCAACGGCTTTGTTGTACACAGTTTCCGAATGAATGTCGTCAACTTCAGGGCATTCAATTTCGGCTTTGGTTATGCGCAACAAAGATTTTTCTTTACCTTTTGCCATTACAGCTGCTTCTTCCGAATTCATCACATCGTACGGAAGGCATGCCAGCTCTTCAACAATTTCTTTTTGTGGACGAAGTCCTTTAAATGGTTTTATTATCGCCATTATTTTGATTTTAAATTTTAGACAACCAGATTTTTAGATTGCCAAAAATATAAATCCGGTTCCTATTTGTAACATTTATTTTAAGAAATAATTCATTGTGCAACTTTGAGTTAACGTATCATCCTGTTCCTATAATTTAACCACAAAGTTGTAGAATGAAGGCACCAGGATTCACGAAGTGCCACAAAACAAGTCATTTATTCACCTGGTGCGTCGTGTCGCCGTTTTCAAAAAATTCGACAATTTGCCGGGCAGCCGCCAGACCGGCATTAAGGTTCGCCTCGGCCGTTTGTGCACCTGCTTTTTTGGGTGTAAAAAAGAATCTTCCGGGGAATTTTTCCTCAAATTCAGCTTCACAATCGGGCGTTAGGTCCGACATGTATTTTACTCCCGGTTTTTCTTGCATGCAGGCTACCAGATCCGGTTCATTAATAACTTCTTTTCGGGCGGTATTTACCAAAATGCTACCATCTTTTAAATGCGAAAGCACCTCGGCACTAACCGATTTTAAATGTTCGCCACGTGCCGGAACATGAATAGAAACGATATCACTTTTTTCGTAAAGTTCTTCCAGCGATTTGGTAACTTTTAGTCCAATTGCTGCAGCCGCGCCTTTGCTGTAACGGGTATAAACAATTACTTTCATTCCCATGGCACGTGCTATACGAAATACGTTTCGGGCAACGTAACCAAAGCCATGCAAACCAAGGGTTCGGTCGCGCATTTCGCCTCCTGGTTTTCCCGAGAACATTTCGCGCAATCCCATTATGGCTAAACCGATGGCAAGTTCTGCCACTGCATTGGCATTTTGCCCGGGAGTGTTCATTACCACAATGTTGTTCGCCGTTGCTGCATCAAGATCAACATTATCGTAACCGGCACCTGCACGCACAACAATTTTCAGGTTTTTAGCCGCTGATAATACCTCTTTGTCAAATTTATCGCTTCGGATAATGGCTGCTTCAGCATTGGCAATGGCCTGCAACAGGTCTTGCTTTTCGGTATACTTTTCAAGCAACTGAAGTTGATAACCTGCTTTATCAAAAATTTTACTGATTTTTTTTACAGCAACCGGGGCAAAGGGTTTTTCTGTAGCAATTAAGATTTTCCTCATGACTCATAAAATTTAGTTTCACCCAGGCCAACTTGAAAAACCGGGTGAAAAAAATGCAGGACATTTGCCCTGCATTTTTTTTGATTATTGTTTGATTATTTCATTTTTTCAAACTCCTGCATGGCATCAACCAGTGCCTGTATACTTTCTACAGGCATTGCATTGTAAATTGAGGCCCTGAAACCTCCAACCGAACGGTGTCCTTTTATTCCCAACATGCCTTTGGCTGTGGCAAACTCCAGAAACTCCTTCTCCAATTCAGCATGCTCGGGTGTCATTATAAAAGTTACATTCATTAACGAACGATCTTCTTTAGCTGTTACCGTGCACTGGAACAATTTATTCCGGTCGATTTCATCGTAAAGCACTTTTGCTTTCTCAATGTTTTTTTGCTCCATGGCTTCAACTCCACCGTTTTCTTTTAACCATTTTAAGGTTTGCAGGCAGGCAAAAACCGGAAGTGTTGATGGGGTATTAAACATCGACCCCGCCTTAATATGTGTATTGTAATCCAACATGGTAGGAATTGGACGCTCAACTTTACCAAGAGCTGCGTCTTTTACAATTACCAGGGTTGCACCTGATGGCCCCAGATTTTTTTGAGCTCCGGCATAAATCAAATCGTATTTCGAAACATCAATCGGGCGGCTAAAAATATCAGACGACATATCGGCTACCAAAGGCACGTCAACATCAGGTGTAGGAATTTGTGTTCCGTAAATGGTGTTGTTTGATGTATAATGGAAATAACTTACATCTGATGGTACCTCGTAACCTTTTGGAATATAATTATAAATAGTGTCAGCCGATGAAGCTACTTCAACAACTTCGCCAAAGAAATGGGCTTCTTTTATGGCTTTTTTCGACCAGGCACCTGTATTTAAATATGCTGCTTTTTTGTCCATTAAATTGTATGGAGCCATTAAAAATTGTGTACTGGCACCACCTTGTAAGAAAAGAACAGAATACCCTTCAGGTACTTTAAGCAGTTCTTTTACTAGAGCAACTGCTTCGTCCATAACGGCAACAAACTCTTTACTACGGTGCGAAACTTCCATTACTGAAAGTCCGGAACCTGCAAAGTTCATGGCAGCCTCAGCAGTTTTTTCCTTTGTAAATTCGGGCAGAATTGAAGGTCCTGCGTAAAAATTGTGCTTTTTCATATATACAACAATTAAGGTGAGTAATTAAAATTTTTTACCTTTTAAACACCACTATAAAGTAGAGCAATAGTGATTGTTTAGCCGATGAGAAAAATCAAGTTTATATTTATTTTTATGAGTTTTAAAACACTGATTAACAACATTAAAACAGCTGACGAATATCATTCTAACTGTCTTACTTCTGTTAACGCTGTCGGTATCAATCTGTTATTTCATACAAAAATATCTTATTCCAATCAACAATACCCTATTTTAATCAATAAATGATTTTTTCGGTGTAATATTTAAAAAGAATTTAAATAGAACCGAATTCTGCCAATAGTTTGGAGTAAAAATCTACAGTAATTTTATTGGATTCTCACGGTGCCCTTCTTAATCATTTTTTCTAAGCATAAGTTTAGGGGGGTACGAAAACAAAAAAACCGCCTGTACACACAGGCGGTCGCATTTAGTTTAATTTGCTTTATTGGTTAGATAAATGGTAACTTAACAATTTCGGCCGGAATAATTTTATTTCTGATTTTCACAAACACTTCGGTTCCAAATGCCGAATATTCTTTGGCAACATAGCCCATTCCAATTCCTTTGTTTAATACTGGCGACATAGTTCCGGACGTTACGGCACCAATTTTTTCACCGTCGGAGTTTACCAGTTCGTATCCTTTTCTAGGAATACCCCTTCCGTTTAAGACAAAACCGCGTAGCCTTCGGGTAACGCCTTCGTTTTTTTGCATGGTTAAGAATTCGCGATCGATAAAAACACGGCCATTGTTGAACTTGGTAATCCAGCCCAGACCGGCTTCAATTGGCGAGGTGGTATCGTCAATATCATTTCCGTACAAACAGTACCCCATTTCTAAACGCAGCGTATCGCGGGCTGCCAATCCAATTGGTTTTATACCCTGCTCTTTGCCGGCTTCAAAAATGGCGTTCCATATTTTTCCGGCCACATCGTTTCTGAAGTAAAGTTCGAAACCACCTGCCCCGGTGTAACCGGTCGCCGAAATAATTACCTCATCAACACCGGCAAATTTATCGGTAACAAAAGTGTAAAACTTAATGGCTGAAAGATCAACATCGGTAAGTTTTTGCAATACTTCGGTTGCCTTTGGCCCTTGAATGGCCAACTGACTTATGGCATCCGATGCGTTTTCTATTTCGGCACCGATACCTTCGTTTTGAAGTACTACCCAATTCCAGTCTTTTTCAATATTGGCTGCATTAACAACCAACATGTATTTTTCGGGTTCGTAGCAATACACCAGCAAATCGTCAACAATACCGCCTTTTCCGTTCGGGAAACAGCTGTATTGTGCCTGCCCTGGTGTTAAAATTCGTGGGTCGTTTGACGTAATTTTTGCAACCAGACTCAGTGCCTTTGGGCCTTTTACCCAAAACTCTCCCATATGCGACACATCAAAAACCCCAACACCTTCGCGTACGGTCATGTGCTCATCCTTAATCCCGGAGTACTCTATTGGCATTTCATATCCGGCAAATTCAACCATTTTACCGTTTAGCTCTTTGTGTATCGAATTAAATGCTGTTGTCTTCATAATTTTAATTTCATTGTAAATGGCACTTGTGTAAACCGAGCCCGGCTCCACCTTCAAATAAGAAATAGTTAACGCAAAACTATGTATTCAAAATCTTCACAAATATGAATTTTATCAGCCATTGCACAAAAAGCTTTCGCAATTATTTTGCTAAATTGCTTGCTCATATATTTAACTATGAGTACTACATTTCAACACATTAATACGGCACAAATCGACACACTTTCAGCCGGAGATATGGTTTTCAAAAAGGAACTGGCACAAATATTTCTGGAACAAATTGATGAATTTACAACAAACATGGGTTCATTTTTGGCTTCGGAGCAATGGGACAAGCTGGCCCGCGAAGCCCATACCGCCAAATCGTCGGCAATGACTTTTGGTATGGAGAAGACCGGCACTTTGCTTAAAAAAATTCAATTGGAATGCGAAGCCGGCAACCTATATGAAGTGCCTCAAATGGTAAAAGATGCAAGCAATCAGCTTCAGGCGGCAGTGCCCGAATTGAACCAAATTCTGAATGGCTAATCTTTGCGTTGAACATGATTAACGAAACAATAGGCTGGGTTGGCAACATTTTATTTGCCATTTGCGGATTACCACAAGTAATTAAAACCTACCGCAGCAAAAGTGCTAACGACCTAAGTATTCTATTTTTGTGGATGTGGCTGCTGGGCGAACTACTAACTTTCGTATATATTATTATTGGCGATTGGGAAACAGGAATCGCCCATTTCCCGCTGTATTTTAACTACATCGTAAATATTTTTATGGCGTGTTACCTTATTTATGCCAAATACACTTATCCTAAAAAATACGAAAGATGATTTACGACTTGTCGCACGCTTTAAGTAATGAGACTCCGGTTTTTCCGGGCGATGCGCAGCCTGAGTTTACGCAAATTGCAACTGTTGAAAAGAACGGCTATCGCGAAACGCGGTTCCATTTTCATTCGCATTTGGGCACACACATTGATGCACCGGCGCACATGCTTAAAAATGGAAAGGCGCTGGATGACCTGAATGTGTCCTATTTTCAGGGAAAAGCCTTAATAATTAAAGTAGACCCAAACCAACAATTTATTGAACCAGACTTACTTTTACCGGTTGAAAAAGACCTGGTCAATTCGGCTTTTGTTTTATTTAAAACAGGCTGGAGCAAATTCTGGGGCGATAAAAAATATTTCGAAACATTCCCGACACTTTCTGCTGCAGCTTTGCAATTCTTATTAAAATTTGATTTAAGGGGAGTTGGATTTGATACCATTTCGGCCGATCCGGTTGAAAGCACCACATACAGCAACCACCATGGTATATTTAATAAAGGCCTGATTATTATTGAGAATCTCATTTTCCCTGAAGATTTGGAAGCAACAAGCGGAGAGTTTTCCTGTTTTCCGCTACCCTAAAAAAAGCAGACGGCTCCCCTGTGAGAGCCGTCCTGAAGGCGTAATAGCAGCAGGCTAATTTTTGAATACCAACGAATTATCCTCGAAATCGATTACAATAGGTATTGTTTTATCGACTTTTCCTGAAAGTATCCGCTTTGATAATTCATTCAATACATATCGTTGAAGCACACGTTTTACCGGACGTGCACCAAAATGAGGATCGTATCCAACTGTCGACAACCATTCGTTTGCCTTCTCTGTTAATTCAATTTTCAGATCGCTTGAAGCCAGGCGTTTTACAATTTGCTCAAACTGTACGCGTACAATTTCAGTAATGGCATCTTTCGACAGTGGCGTAAACACAATCGTTTCATCAATACGGTTCAGAAACTCCGGGCGGATGGTTTTTCGCAGCATCTCCAGCAACTGATTCCGTGTTTTTTCCAACACCTCAAATTCATTGCTTTCATTCATGGCTTCATAATTTTCCTGAATGATGTGCGATCCCAGGTTCGAGGTCATAATAATAATTGTATTCTTAAAATTTACCGTTCTGCCCTTGTTATCGGTTAAACGGCCATCGTCCAATACCTGTAGCAACACGTTAAACACATCGGGGTGTGCTTTTTCAATCTCATCGAATAACACCACTGAATAAGGTTTGTGCCGAACGGCTTCGGTAAGCTGGCCACCTTCGTCGTAGCCTACATATCCCGGAGGCGAACCAATTAGTCGGGTTACCGAAAATTTCTCCTGGTATTCCGACATATCAATTCGGGTTATCATGTTCTCATCGTTAAACAGGTATTCTGCCAATGCTTTTGCCAGCTCGGTTTTACCCACGCCCGTAGTTCCTAAAAAGATGAAAGAACCAATAGGCCGTTTTTCATCCTGCAAGCCGGCACGGCTACGGCGCACGGCATCCGAGATGGCAACAATAGCCTCATCCTGCCCAATTACACGCTTGTGCAATTCGTCTTCCATATACAACAGTTTCTCGCGTTCGCTCTGCAACATTTTCTGCACCGGAATACCTGTCCAACGTGCTACAACTTCAGCAATATCTTCGGTGTCTACCTCTTCTTTTATCAGGTTTTCCCCTTTTTTCATTTCCTCCAGTTCGGCCTGCAATTTTTCAATTTCAGCCTCCACCTCTTTTACTTTTCCGTAGCGTAATTCGGCAACCCGGCCATAATCGCCCTGCCGCTCAGCCTGTTCAGCTTCAAACTTATAGGTTTCAATTTCTTCTTTCTTTTTTTGAATAGCTTCAATCACCGATTTTTCCGATTGCCATTTGGCACGCAAACGCGATTGCTCTTCCTTCAGGTTTGAAATTTCCTCGTTCAGCGAATTCAGCTTTCGGATATCGTTTTCACGTTTTATTGCCTCGCGTTCAATCTCCAGCTGTTTTACCCTTCGCTGTATTTCATCCAGTTCCTCGGGCACCGAATCAATTTCCAACCGAAGTTTTGCAGCAGCTTCGTCCATTAAATCGATAGCTTTATCGGGTAAAAATCGGTCAGAAATATAACGTTGCGACAATTCAACCGACGCAATAATTGCATCGTCTTTAATTTGCACCTTGTGGTGGTTTTCATATTTCTCTTTTATACCACGTAAAATTGAAATGGCACTTAAAGTATCCGGCTCATCAACATGCACAATCTGAAACCTGCGCTCCAGGGCTTTGTCTTTCTCAAAATATTTTTGATACTCGGCCAGTGTTGTTGCACCAACAGCGCGCAATTCGCCACGGGCAAGCGCGGGTTTTAAGATATTAGCCGCATCCATTGCTCCCTCGCCTTTACCGGCCCCCACCAGGGTGTGTATCTCGTCGATGAAAAGAATTACTTCATCGTTCGACTGAACCACTTCGTTTACCACGGCTTTTAAACGTTCCTCAAACTCACCCTTGTATTTTGCCCCGGCAACCAAAGCTCCCATATCAAGCGAAAAAACTTGTTTCGACTTAAGATTCTCAGGCACGTCGCCTCTCACAATACGATGAGCCAAGCCCTCGGCAATTGCTGTTTTTCCGGTTCCCGGCTCACCCAACAAAATTGGGTTATTTTTAGTGCGGCGCGAAAGAATCTGTAAAATTCTGCGAATCTCATCATCGCGTCCAATTACCGGATCGAGCTTTCCCGACCGGGCACGCTCATTCAGGTTTATTGCAAAACGGTTTAATGAGTTAAATTTATCCTCTGCGGTTTGGCTGTCGACTTTCGAGCCTTTTCGCAATTCGTCAATAGCCAGTTGAAGTTCTTTTTTCGATATGCCGTTATCTTTCATTAAACGGCTGGTATTATCTTTTACATCAAGCAAAGCCATTAAAATATGCTCAACCGAAACATACTGGTCACCCATTTCCTGGGCTAAACCAAGTGCTTTTTGCAAAGCCTGGTTGGCTCCTGAAGAAAGATATTGTTCACCTCCCGACACTTTGGGGTAAGACTGAATAACCTGGTCGAGAGCTTGTTTAAAAATGGAGAGATTTACATCCAGCTTTTTAAGCAGAAACTCGGTTACATTTTCGGCCGAGTGAAGTACGCCTCGCAAAATATGGCCGGTTTCAATTGCCTGTTGATTATTTCCCTGTGCAATCTGAAAAGCCTGTTGAATGGCTTCCTGCGATTTTATTGTAAAATTATTAAAGTTCATGGCTTTATGTATTAAAATTCGCTACACAAAAACAAAGACCAGACCATAACCCACTGACAGACAGAATGTCACAGACAATCGATTAAGTCCGCAAAAAAATCAGAGAAATAAACTTTTTGATGAAAATTTGGCAGAAAACAGGCATAAAAAAACAGAGACAATCTCCATTATCTCTGTTCTCTAACCTAACCAAATCTATTTTCTATGAAAAAAACACTTAAACTATTCAAATTCTATGCAACAAAAATACTACGGATTTTAGTTAACACGTATCAACGGAAGTTAAAGAATGTTATTTCTAAATAATTACCCGATGCCGGGTTTAAAAAAAACTGGGATCACATTAAAAATCCGGTGGACTTTGTTCTTTTGCTAATATATTAATATCGCTTGCTAGCCCCTTCCGGGGGAC
>NZ_CAJXYQ010000035.1 GCF_913063105.1 uncultured Draconibacterium sp.
TTGACAAATGCAGCTGGTTGCGACAGCACGCTGACCATCAACTTAACTGTTCTGGAAAGCACTACGGCGACAATTGAAGAAGAAGGTTGCGATTCTGTAGTAGTAAATGAAATTCCATATTACACCTCGGGTACTTACACGCAAAACCTGACTAATGAGGCTGGCTGCGACAGCACACTTACAATTGTTGCAACTGTAAATTACAGCTCGGAAGAAACAATAAACAGGACGGTTTGTGATGAAGTGACTATTAATGATTCCACTTATACTGAATCAGGCACCTTTATTCAGAACCTGACGAACAACGCAGGATGCGACAGTACATTAACTATTAACCTGATTGTATTGGAGAGCCCTGAAGATACAATTGATGTAACTGCTTGTGAAGAATATGAACTTAATGGTGAAACATATACTGAAAGTGGAACCTACACTCAGGTTATTGAAAGCGAACAAGGTTGCACCGGAACGCTGACCATCAACTTAACCATCCTGGAAAGTACACTGAATGTAATCAGTATGGTTGTATGCGACGAGTATACCTTAAATGGCAGAACTTATACCCAAACAGGTTCATACCGCCAATACACGACAAATGCAGCTGGTTGCGACAGTACAATAATTTTGAATTTGACTGTTAGAGAAGACATTGTGGAGCTTACCAGCGAAGCAAGCGATTTAACCGTTGAATGTGATGGCTTAGGAAATACTGAAGCTCTTGAAAACTGGTTAGCAACACACGGAACAACCGGTGCTGCTGAAGCAGGCTTTGGTAGAATAACCTGGAGCAACAATTTTGAAGCACTTACTCCTGGTTGTTGCAATACCGGATCAGCAACTGTTACCTTTACTGCAACTGACGATTGTGGCAACAGTGTGTCGACAACAGCCACATTTACAATTGTTGATACCATCGCTCCTACATTTACTGCTCCTGCCGATATTACCATATATTCAGGAGATGACTGCCAATATGATGCAAGCGTAGAAGTTACTGGTGACGTAACTGATGAAAGCGACATTTGCTGTACTGATTTGAATGCAGAATATACAGAAATCACAGAGCAAGGCAACTGTGCAGGAGAATGGATTATTACACGTACATGGACACTTGCCGATGCTTGTGGAAACGAAGCAGAACCTCAGGTACAGGTTATAACTGTTCTTGATAACACAGCTCCAACTGCAGTTTGTAATGATATTACAATTCAACTGAATGAAAATGGCGTTGCAAGTATTACTGTTGCCGACATTGACGGTGGTTCTACCGACAATTGTGCAATAGACACCATGTTTATTGATAAGGAAAACTTCTATTGCGGTGGTTTAGGTGTTAATCTAGTAACATTAACCGTAATTGACGAATGTGGTAATACTTCAACTTGCACTGCATCAGTTACAGTTGAAGAAGGAGAATTTGATTGTGGTGTTGAACCATTCAGAGCAAATCCTGATGTACTTACCTTGATTTATTGCCCGGGTGGAACCGTGACAGGCGATGTAGACTTGCTTGCCAACGATGAAGGTATAACACAAGAAAATTCAAACTTTAATGTGTTAAATACATTACCTAATGGTGTTACAATTACAGATGGTGCATTAAACTATGTAAACGAAGATGCCAGCGAGGCAGTATTAACACTTACTTACTCTGTTTGTCATACTGTAAATACTGAAAATTGCGATACGGCAGAGGTAACCATTCATATTCTGTTGGATACCGACTGTGATGATATTCCAGACGTAGATGATATTGACGATGACGATGATGGTCTTTTGGATATACATGAGCAAGACGAAAATAAGTCGGCTAATGCAGATGGTGATATTGATACTGATGGTGACGGCATAGTTGATCGCCTTGATATTGATTCGGATAACGATGGTATTGTCGACAACATTGAGTGGCAACAAAATATACCAGAAGGTATTCAGTATGAAGCCGATGGTGGTATTGATTTTGGATTTGACTATTATCCTCCGTTAGGAAGTGATTCGGATAAAGACGGTTGGGATGATCAGTATGATGATAACGAACAGAATGTGTATTATCCGGCAATGGATATGGATCTTGACGGAACACCTGACTTCCAGGATTTGGATGCAGACAACGATGGAATTGCTGACTACATTGAAGGATGGGACGAACTACCTTATGACAGTATTGCTGATGTTGATTTCATCGGAACGGATAGCGATGGTGATGGCCTTGACGACGCCTACGACACCTACGACACAAGTCTTGAATGGCTACATGGAAAGAATGCGGTAGGTTCAAATGCACCATTAGTGGATATGGCCGCTGATACGGTGAATAATATTCGAGATTGGAGAGATGACATTGAACGACGTGTTATCCCGGAAGAACCAGAAGCTGAAACCTGCGATGAGTGGAATATTCCTGATGGTTTCTCACCTAATGGTGATGGTTATAATGACCTGTTCAGAATTGCGTGTACTATTGAAAGCGATGCGAAGTTTGAGGACGATTATCCGGATGCCAAAATTGAAATCTTTAACCGATGGGGCAACCTGGTGTTTGAACAAGAACGATTTGGTAACACGTCGCATTGGGGCGAGTACGATGCCTGGTGGGATGGAACATCGATGCACGATATGCAGCTTGGTAAAGACCAGTTGCCAGCTGCCAACTACTTCTACATACTGTACTTCAATAAGGATGGTAAAGAGCCAGTTACGGGATTCGTATTCCTAAATAATTAATTGATTAATTAATGAATGTTAAATCTGAAAAAATTAGAACGATGAAAACAAAATTAAATATAATCAAAGGTTTAGGGATTCTGGCAATAGTAGTAGCAGCATTTACCTCTAATGCACAGCAAGACCCGATGTATACACAATACATGTTTAATACGCAAACCATAAACCCGGCTTATGCCGGAACATGGGAATCGGTAGGTTTTATGGCATTGGGCCGTCACCAGTGGACAGGCTGGGACGGTGCTCCTGAAACTTATTCATTTTCATTTCAGGCCCCGTTAAAAAATGAACGGGTAGCCCTGGGTTTAAATGTAATAAATGACAAGGTAGGTTATGTGAAGCGTTTTTACCTTTATGGCGATTACTCCTACCTGGTTCCGTTAAGCGAAAAAACAAATTTACGATTAGGTTTAAAAGGTGGGTTTACAAGTTACAACCACAACCTTGCTGAGCACAATATTATCGATCCGGGTGATCCTTCATTTGTTGGTGATATTGACTCGAAACTAAAACCAAACTTTGGAGTTGGAGCATTTCTGTACGGCAAACGTGCTTATGTTGGATTCTCTATTCCAAGGGTTATCAATAGTAAATTTGAAAGCGATTATCAAAACTTTTCGGTTGAAGGACAACTACGTCATTACTTCTTAATGGCCGGGGCTGTTTTCGACCTCGGAGAAAATGTGAAGTTTAAACCAACGGCTTTAACAAAAGCATCGTTTACTTCTGAAACCGGGACTCCACTTCAATTAGACCTGACAGGTAATTTCCTCATAAAAGAAAAACTTTGGTTAGGTGCGATGTGGCGCTCGGGTGATTCGTATGGTTTTATTGCCCAATGGTTGTTTGCCGAAAAACTGAGAATTGGTTATGCCATTGACTTTGCAACAACAAACCTGAAGCATTACAACAATGGCACCCACGAAGTAATGGTGTCGTACGAATTACGATTTAAGAAAGAAAAAGTTGTATCGCCAAGATACTTCTAGAAAAATATTTTGATGTTGTGTTTAGAACCCGAGTCGCAGCTTTCCTTGTTGCGGCTTGGGTTTTGTTTTTAAATGCTCTTTTACCAAACCATCAATAACCGGCAAACAACGGCCACAAGAAGTTCCCGCCCGGGTTAGCGATTGAATTTGCAATGTAGAATCAGCCCCTTTTTCCAGCAGTTTTTTTATCTCTTTTTCATCTACAAGATTACATAAGCACACTAATCTGTTAGCCATTACTTACTGTTTTTTTGAGTTACTTTTATGTCGGGATATTGCAACCGTAACAATCTTTAGCATCAGGCAATAAACTTATTTTCAACAAATACTTTTACCTTTCTGAAAATTTCTATCACAGTGTCGTTTTTCGGCATCGAGTTATAAATTTTTTCAAGGTAACGTCGTTCCATCATTAATTCAAATGAAGGACGATAGTTAAGATCATACACCCAGGATAACTGCATCACTTTAATATCCAGCTCGTTGACAACCTTTTCCTTTGATACAAGACTACCCTTTAAGATTTGTTTTGAAACATCAGGCGAAACAGTATTTCCTTTAGGCATTTCCCAGGTTAATGTATGATTTGGCGTAGCTTTTGGATTAGAATAATAATCGGTAATTACCCTTAAAATATCCAGTTTATCGGCATCCCGTATTATTTGTGCCAGCAGTCGCTGTTTATCACTCAATTGTTTTGGTAACCCAAGTTTATTATGCTGTTGTATAGCCAAATAAATCAGGTTAACCTGGTCCTCATCCAGGTCATTAAAAAAATTCCCGTTTTTAAGAACATCAATACCAAACGCTGCATGATCAACTGATTTTGCATCACTAAAAGTATTGTAATCTTTTAGTTGTTTAAATCTTCCGATATCGTGATACAATCCAATAAGAAACGATAGATAAACTTCGGTTTCATTTAATCCCAGTTTGGAAGCCAGCATAACAGCAAGATCTGCAACCCGGTATGAATGGTTTCGTTTTATTTCAATATTTTGGAGTTGCTGTTCATCAAAACCTTCGATAGCTTCAACATACGAATCAAATTGCTCTCTGGCAAGGTTAACCCTATCCTTCATTGTTTTCTGTTTTATGCCACAAAAGTAGCGATATAAAAAAACGACAGCTAAAGGGAGCAAAGCATTTTATTAACAATTAATCCTAAGCTAATCTTCAATTTCACTACTCACATTCGGGAAATTTGTTACTTTTGCACGCAAATGGTCCCATAGTTCAATGGATAGAATACAAGATTCCGGTTCTTGCGATCTGGGTTCGAATCCCGGTGGGATCACCAACAAAAAAAACCGTAGTAAGCTAAAAGAAAAAGCTTATTACGGTTTTTTATTAGCTGAATATTCTAAATGTTGAGTAAAAACAATCTGCTTACTTTATAAACCTTATTGACTTTGGCTCTTAACCAGGAGAATTAATCAACATTTAATTATTGCTCACAGCGTCTCTCTAAATACTTCATGGCTTTACGGTTAGGCCAGACCATTGCCAATTGCAATAATTACAACCCCTATAATCATTGCTGCAAGGCCAATATACAAGGCACTTTTAGCTTGTTGTTTTGCCGTAGCCCACTCTTTTGTTACTATTCCTCCAACAACGGCAACAACCACCGACATGGTATTAAAAATTGCGTATCCGATAGTGCCTCCTGCTTTGCCAAGAACAAAAGCAGAATAGGCAAATAAAATAGATGCTGTAAAGTTTAGTGCGGCCATTAAACCTGCCAACGACACATTTTTACCAGCCTCAGCCACGCGAAAGGCAGCCCACATTTTCTTCCGGGTAATTTGTATAAGAAAATAAGGTATTACAAATAGGCCACCAGACACATAAACGATAAACATGGAGGCCACAGAAGTTAGCCAGCTTTCGTTCCCGTTTTTTTCAACAGCAACAGCAATAGCTTCTTTCCCAAATTCGTTTGCAATATTAAATCCCGTGCAAAGTAAACCTCCAACCACGGCAATTATTATCCCGGTCATCATCGAGCCACCAGCGGCTTTCTCTCCACTTTTATTTCCCTCGCGCAATATACCGGCACGTCCATTCATTACTATGCCCAAAAGAATGACCAAAATACCGAGGAGGATAGTTAGCAAAACATTGGTTGCTGGCAAGCCGTAAATAAAAAAGGGCAGTAAGGAACCAATAAAAACAATGGTACCGATAAAAATGGAGAAGCCTAACGACAAGCCAATATGGTTAATGGCTTTTCCCCACAAAAGCATTCCAACTCCCCATAGAAAACTGGGGATTAGCATTTTTAATAAAACAGCTCCCCCAACATCGCTCAACACCTGTGCAAAATTATCAATTAGTGAAAATCCCAGTATTACAGGAATAATCCATAACATAAATAAATAGCAAACACCCCAGGCATTTTCAAACTCATAGTTTTTTACAAATTTTCCGGGCATAGCCCAAAAGCCTAACATTACGCCGGCAAATACCGCGAATAGAATTCCAATCATAGTTGTATTGTTTTAGTAGTGATTTCTAAAATTTCAATTTGAATATGGTTTTACTCGTAAATTTCTCATTAGCCTCGATAAAGGTATTGGGCGATTCGGAAAGATTTGGACCATTTTGCCAACGATGTGTTTCGCAGGCAAAGGCACGGTATCTTCCATATTTTTCGTTCTCGTTTCGTTGTAGCTCGTCAGCCATGTATTTGGCGGTGTAAAAAAGCATGCATGGTTCTGTTGATAAAACTTCCAGCTTTCTACCGGATTCTTTATCTTCAATTTCGGCAATGGCCTTAAGCTGTTTTGTGTCGGTATCAAAAATGTAAAAATGTTCAAAACCATCGCCAAGCTCCGATTGCACCTCTTTTATTGTTCGTGCACTGCGCAAATCATTAATCGTACCTTCAACATTTACGACCCCGGTAGCGGCACCTGTTTGGTCGGTTTCCATTAACTTGTTGGTGTTAATTTTAACCAGGTTATCCTGAATATCAGTATTAAAACCGGAAAGATTCCAATAACTGTGATTGGTCATCGATAATGGTGTTTTTTTATCCGCAATAGCCTCGTAATTCAATACAATCTCATTGTTTTCGGTAAGAGTTACTTTTACCTGCGCCTCAACATTTCCCGGAAAGCCTTTTTCCATGTCCTTGCTCCACAAACGAAAAACAACAGCATTTTCAGTCCGGATTGGCTCTGCTTCCCATATTTTTTTATCGAAACCAATGGTTCCACCATGCAGGTTATTTTCTCCACAGTTTTTGGCCAGCTTGTACTCCCGGCCATCTATCTCAAATTTTGCGTCTTTAATTTGCGAGCAATAACGCCCCACAGTGCATCCAAAATAGGGTGCGTTAGCTCTGTATTTTTCTGAAAAATAGTCTTCAAAGTTATCAAAACCGCAGGCAATAGAAACAGGTTGTCCCTTGCTGTTGGGAATGGTAATTTGCGTAATGGTAGCACCAAAATTCATTAACCTAACCTGCATTCCTTGGGAATTTTCAAGCGTATAAAGGCTTATTTTCTGGTTTTCGAAGCTTCCAAAATTCTGCTGTTTTATGGTCATCGTTATTTGGTTTTTAGTTCTGATAATATTCTCTTCCAGTCACTCTCCGCATATTTCTGTTTTTTACTGATAGTTCAGTCCACTTCGTATGGTAAGTTTTAAAAACCCCGGATTTATTTTACCGGGGTAATATTGTTGCCTGAATTAGTTAGCTACACAAGCTCGTATGGAGCCAGTTTGTCCCAGTTGAAAACTACTCCGGTACCGGGATAATCGGGCGCAACTGCACGATGGTTTTCAACAACCAAGGGGCGAGTAGTATATTCATCAATAGGAAAACTATGCACCTCAAGCCAACCGGCATTTTCTTGTGCTGAAACCAAACTCACATGCAATTCCTGCATTCCATGCGAGCATACCGGGATATTGTATTTACGCGACATTTCGGCCGCTGCCAAAAAACCGGTTATTCCGCCACAGTTTGATGCATCGGGTTGAATAAAAGAGAGTTTTGCCTGCTCGAAGGCATATTCAAATTCGTGAATAGTGTGCAGGTTCTCTCCCATTGCCAACGCCATACCCGTTTCGTCTGCAATTTTTGCGAAGCCCAGATAATTATCCGGGATAATTGGCTCTTCAAACCAAAGAATGTTGTAAGGTTTAAAGCGTTTAATACACTCAATGGCTTTATCAACTGTCATTGAATAATTGGCATCAACCATAAAGGTTATATCGGGACCAATAAACTCGCGCACTGCCTTTATTCGTTCAATGTCGCGATTGAGATCAGGGCTGCCAATTTTTATTTTTACAGCATTAAAACCCGCTTCCAAATAACCTTTCATATTATTTAAAAGTTTCTCAATCGGAAACTGAAGATCGATTCCACCACAATAGGCTTTGCAGGTCTTGTTGGCTCCTCCGGCCATTTTCCACAATGGCAATCCGGCTTTTTTACACTTAAAATCCCACAATGCTATATCAATAGTTGAGATGGCAAACGACGCAATTCCTCCACGGCCTACATAATGGATATGCCATTCCATAAAATCGTAAATCTCATCAATGGCATCGCCGTCTTTCCCAATCAAGGCTGGTGCAAGATCATATTCAAGCATTGCCTTAATGGCTCGGCCACCTTTGCCTCCGGTATAGGTATAGCCCGTTCCTTCACTGCCATCTTCTAAGGTAATGGTTGTGGTAACCAGCTCAAAATGGGTATGATCGCCATGTTTAGCATCGTTAAGCACCTCAGGAAGAGGCACTTTAAACAACTGCGTTTTTATCGTTTGTATTTTGGTCATTTTTTATTTTGAATTAGGGCAAAGGTGGTTCTGTCATCCACATCGAAACGTTTGCCACCCTGAATCTGCCAGCTATAAACTGTGTAAAGTCTATTGAGCCTTATGCCGTACGTAAAAAGTTTTCTTTTCCAGATACTGTTCAAAACCGTATTTCCCATCTTCTCCACCGGTACCACTCATTTTATACCCGTTATGAAAACCCTGGTGAAGTTCCCCGTGTCCGCGATTGATATAAATTTCGCCAAACTCCAGCTCTGTATTGCAACGCATAATTTTATTCATATCGTTGGTAAATACCATGGCCGCCAAACCAAATTCACAATCGTTGGCATAAGCAATTACCTCTTCAAAAGTTTTAAACTTTAGCACCGGTAAAATTGGGCCAAATGCTTCTTCGTGCACCACGGTCATATTCTGTCTTACATCAGTTAAAATGGTTGGCATAAACCAATTCCCTTTTTGAAATTCAGCTCCTTCCGGTGATTTTCCGCCATAAGCCAGCGTTGCACCTTCTTTTAAACTAACTTCAACCAGGTGCTGCATATTTTTCATTTCCGCCTTATTTACCTTTGGCCCTATGTCGGTTGAATCATCAAAAGGATCCCCAATTTTTAGCGCCTTCACCTTTTCCATAAATTTAAGCATAAAGGCATCATAAATATCTTCGTGAATGTACATGCGCTCGTTACAGGTGCACACTTGCCCACAATTATCAAAACGCGAGTGAAGCGCAGCAGCCACTGCCTCGTCAATATCAGCATCCTCGAAAGCGATAAAAGGTGCCTTTCCGCCTAATTCGAGCTGCACATGAGCCAGATTTTCGGCGGCTGCTTTAAAAATAGCCTGACCGGCCGGAGTGCTTCCTGTCATGCTTACCATTTTGGTAATTGGATTTTTTACCAGTGCATTCCCCATGGTACGGCCTGGCCCGTTAACAATATTCAGAACGCCATCGGGGATACCTGCTTTTTTAGCCATCTCGCCCAGCATAAAAGTAGAAAGAGGAGTTTCGCTGGTAGGCTTTATTACCATTGTATTTCCGGCAACAAGCGCCGGCCCGATTTTACGGCCTGCCAAAGCCAACGGAAAATTCCATGCGGTTATAGCCACCACCACCCCGCGGGGTATTTTTTGAATCCAGATTTGTTCGTTTTCGTTATCAGAAGGAATAATATCGCCTTCGATACGGCGGGCCCACTCGCAAGCATATTCAACAAACGAACAGAATACGTCTACTTCAAACAAAGCCACTTTATACAGCTTGCCCTGCTCTTTTGTAAGCACTGTTGCCAGTTGTTCGCGCTTGGCCTGAACCTCGGCACAAAGTGCACGAAGCAAGTCGGCGCGTTTTTTAGCCGGAGTAGCAGCCCATGCTGTTTTTGCAGCTTCTGCAGCTTGTAAGGCCACTACTGCATCAGCTTCATCGCCATCGGCCACAAGCCCAACCACCTCGTCGGTTGAAGGGTTTAAGACATCGATGTAACAACCGTTTAAGGGTGCTACCCACTGGCCATTTATAAATTGGTCGAATTTCATATTTTGCGTTGTCATTGTTTTATAAATAAGATTATTTTTTACCTATCATCTCTTTAATTCTACATAAAAAAAGAGTAGCATGACGCCTGCTAAACTTCGTTTTCGCCTTTTACATATCCAAAATTGGCCAGTATTCCACCGTCGACATAAAGTACCTGACCATTAACAAAATCGGCAGCTTTCGATGATAAAAACAAACAGGCATTTCCAACATCCTGAGGGTCTCCCCAACGGCCGGCAGGTGTGCGGGTCATTACCAAATCGTTAAACGGATGTCCGCCTTCGCGAATAGGAGCAGTTTGTGCTGTAGCAATATACCCCGGCCCAATTCCGTTTACCTGCAGGTTGAATTTTGCCCACTCGCAGCACATATTGGCAGTTAACAATTTAAGTCCGCCCTTTGCTGAAGCGTAAGCCGAAACGTTTTGGCGACCATAAACACTCATCATCGAGCACATATTAATAATCTTCCCCTCACGGCGTTCAATCATTCCTGGAGCAATACGTTTGGCAACAATTAATGGAGCAACAAGGTCTACATCAATAACCTGTTCGTATTCTTTCACACTCATCTCTAAAATCGGAATTCGTTTTATTATTCCGGCGTTATTTACCAAAATATCAACAGGCCCAACTTCGTTTTCAATTTTTGTTACCCCTTTATCCACTTCTTCCTCGCTGCACACATTAAAATTCAGGGTATACACATCAATTCCATCTTTAGCGTATTCCTCTTTTGCTGCTGCCAGTTTTTCCTCATCAATATCGTTTACGCAAAGTTTTGCACCAGCTTTTGCCAGAGCTTTTCCGCAAGCCATTCCAATTCCGTGAGTTCCACCGGTTACCAAAGCAACCTTACCTGTTAAGTCAAAAAGTTCTGTTGTATTCATTTTCTAATTTTTTTGATTAATTATTTATTGATTTCGTCTTATATAAATTCTCCTGGGTTCAACTGTTTCATAGCAATGTTACTAGGCATTACAATCCACTAAAAACTTCATACCGTCGGGAGTAGAATCAATCATCTCAAACAAGCTCTGGATGTTCTCAAGCGGTTTTATTGCTGTTATTATTTTTTCAAAAGGATAGTTGTTTTCGGTGATTAAACGAATTGATTCTTCATAGTCTTCTTTCTCATACACGCGTGCACCAATTAATTCCAGTTCTTTCCAAAAAAACTTAAACAGGTTTACTGGTTTGGGCTCTCCATAAATAGCTACAATTACAATTCTTCCGCGTATACCGGCCACTTCGGTCATAATATCCAGAGCTGGTTGCACACCGGCTACATCAAAAACAACATCAGCCAAACGGCCGTTGGTTTTTTCTTCAACGTAAGCTACCAAATCAGTTTTTGCCGGATTAACAACCTCAAAACCCATTTCGCGGGCCATATTAATCCGAATTTCATTTACCTCAGAAATAATTACATTGGCTCCTTTGTGTTTGGCAACCATTGCAACCAATAAGCCGATTGGGCCACCACCAAGAACCACTGCTGTTTCTCCCTTTTTTGTGCGTCCACGACGAACATCATGACAGGCAACAGAAAGTGGTTCGATAAGTGCTGCCAGTTTCAAATCGGTTTCTTGCTTTAATTTATGCAGGGTAAACGCAGGCACATTCCAGTACTGCTGAAAAGCACCGGGACTGTCGATTCCAATAAATTTCAGCTTTTTTGCAATATGGCCAAAGCCTTTATCTGATGCTTCCTCCAGTCGGTTATCCAATGGGCGAACTGTTATTTTTTCACCAACTTCGAACCCCGCAACACCTTCACCAATAGCGTCAATCACCCCAGACATTTCGTGCCCAATCGTTTCCGGAATATTCACCCGTTTATCCATCATGCCATGGTAAATATGCACATCGGTTCCACAAACCCCGCAATAAGCTACTTTTACTCTTACTTCACCGGCTTTTGGTGCCTCTATCTCTTTTTCAACTATCGAAAAAGTTTTGTTTCCTTCGTATAAAGATGCTTTCATTATTATAGTTTTAATAGTTAGTATACGATTGAAAAGGTATGTTTTCAAATCGCCAAGCTGTATTATTCCTTTTTCATCTGTACAATATCGTTCGAAGCCCATAAACGTTATTCCTTCGATACATTCTGAATCCATTCGTGTTTTTTATACGACTATAATTATGTTTTAATTATAAGGCACAGTTTCATTTTGAGCCAGTATAATTATTCCACTTCAAGTTGAAATCAGGGTGGCAATTTATCAGTAAAAAGCAAGAACGACCGAGGACAATCTTCGTTAAAACAAGGGGCAAATTTATTTTAGCTTGTAATAGACCATCTACTCAATCACAACAATATCACCTGACTACAAATCACTTAGCCAGAAACACTGCTATCTAAGATGATTCCCAACCAACTATTTCACAAGGTTGTCTAATTCTTTGCCTTCTTATTCAAATCCTATTGCACGCGGAACCTGAATATCGCTTTCGTATTTTGCTCCATCCTGGCCGGTAAACTCTTTATAGAAATGATAATACGAACCGTAGCGTCCGTGTTTATTTTCCTGCTCAATACGCTCCTGCTTCCAGTTGTTGTAGTATTTTGTTGCTTCGGCCTGGTCGCCAATTAAAAAGAAGTAATCGTTGGCTGAAACAGTTCTGCCATCTTTGTCAGTCATTTCAAGCGTTACAAAAAATTTCTTGTTTACGGAGCTCAATACATCTTCCTCGATTTCAAAAAACAATTTGGCACTGTTCTCCTCAACCTTTTTTACAGCGAAGTTTTTATTGCTCAATACTTTTCCGCCATCGTCTTTAATTTCAAATCGTATTTCAAGGTTTTCGTACGCTTCGTATAAATCATTCACAACCCAGATATTTCCAACAAAAGGCTCATCGTTATGCCAACGGCGTTTTGTAAACTGGAAATTCACCAGCAGCGGCTGGTAGGCTTTTTGCACAAAATTGAACGAATTTTTAGGTTTTTGGTAAGCGTCAATTATTCCCCACTTCATATCGGGGCAGTAGGTAATAAAATGGCACAGGGCAATGCCACTTAACTGTGGTTTATCGCGACGAAAATGCTCAATTCCATTTTGAAAGATAATCCCCTGGGCGTCTTGCGATGCTTCCACAAATTCTTCCAACGAGCCTTTCATTTCGCTTCCAAAAACGTCCCAGTTTTGCATACGCAAGCGGGTTAGGTCGGCCCAATGGTGTCCCCAACTTAAACCCGGAGGCCACATTTCCTCTTCCGGAATAAATTTTTTCAAGCTCTCGACATCAGGAACCGAGGTAATGGCAAACTCCGGCACTATGGGATACCCATCGCAATATTCCTGGTACCAGTCTTCGTGCAACCATTGGCCCATATCGTAAAAATAACGCAAGGCATGAACGGCTTCTTTTGGCTTAAATCCGGCTTCCTGTGCCACATGGTCGGTCATTGGCGAATCGGGCACATAAGGCAGGTTTACATAGGCCTGTAAGGAATCGCCCAAACGCTCAAGAAAAGCGCGCCCGGCATGTGGATCACGCGTGCGGAACATCATTTCTTCACCTCCCTCCATCATAATCAGCGATGGGTGGTTGCGGCGTTCTTTTACAACCTTTATACCTTCGTTAAAAATTTCAACAAGGTTTTCTTCGTCGTACGGAATGTTTCCTGTTCCCAGCGGAATCATATCTTGCCAAACCGTCATCCCCATTTCGTTACAGTATTGGTAGAATTCAGGAATTTCTGGTGGGTGCCAGCCGAAAATACGGATGTTATTCATATTCATCTCTTTGGCGAGGCGAATCAGTTCCTTATATTCTTCTGGTGAGGTGCGTCCAACAAAAATATCGGGTGGGCCTCCCCAGCAAGCCGAACGGATGAAATGGAATTTACCGTTAATGTAAGTTGAACGCGGAAAAGTAACATCCACATCTTTTTCGAAGCCGGGATTCCATTTCATGGTAACTTCGCGAATACCGAAAACCGTTTGATTGAAATCGTGATTGACCTGGTCGTCTTTTAAGGCAATATCAATTTTGTACAGGTTTGGATCGCCCAAATCCCATGGATACCACAATTTTGGTTCTTTTAAATGAATGTTTTTTACCACCTTTTGCAAGCCGGGTCTAATAGTTTCCGAGAATTCAATATCCACATTTTTCATGTCGAAATTATGCCCTGCCAGGGTTGCGGCAAAATCCATTTGTTTTGCTTGCTTACCGGTGTTTTCAACCGTAATTTCAAGTTTTACATCAGCCGAGCCATCTTTGTTTATATTGTTATTGGCATACACATCGTTAAAACGTACTTTACCGGTGCGTACCATTTTTACCGGACGCCAGATACCAATTGGAGTAAGATCGCGGGTATAATCGCCAAACCATGGTGTTTTTTTACCGGCTACAAACGCGTTTACCTGTGGCGGCGGATCAAGCTTAACCATTAGCATATTTCTGCCCTTTTGTGCATCCCACGGATGTGTGCGCAAATACTTAGTTATATCGAAAGAAAATTTCGAAAATACTCCTTCGTGTCCGCCAAGGTAATGACCGTTTAGCCACACTTCGCAACTGTAATCAACACCCTCAAAAACCAATTCTACAATTTCGTCTTCCGGAATTTCCTTCATATCAAACTGGTGCGAGTACCACCATTCGTATTGTTGCACCCACTGTGCACGAACGTTATTGCGTCCGAAGTACGGATCGTCGATTACTCCGGCTTTCCACAAATCAGTGTATACATCGCCCGGCACCCGGGCATTGTTCCAAACCAGCGTTTCAATATCTTCTGACGGCAGGCGATGCAGTCCTTTTTTTACCCCTTCGCCAGGCAACATCATTTTAAACTTCCATTTCATTCCGCTTAAATCGCGTACTCTGTTCATATCGGCTGCAGAGAAGGTTGTGTTGGGTTGCGCCATAACCTGCACACTGAGAATAGAAATAAGCAGAAGCAAGCAAATATTTAATTGCTTTTTTATTCTCTCTTTATGTTTTTTCATTTTCCTACTGGTTAAGTTTGTTTTCACTCTTGTTTTTAAAACCGGAAAGACCTTGAAGCATGGTCTCTCCGGAATTCATCTAAGTAAATATCTAATTAAACTTATGAACTAATTGGTGTCTGTTTTAACAGCCGAATCATCTTTTTTACCTTCATCGTTGGCTTCACCTTTTGCGGTGTGACTGTTTTTCACCCACGAGCGGAAACCACGAATATACTGCCAGTCATAGGTTTTGTATTCGTGTGTCAGTCCTTGCCGCATAATTGCTGTTGGCTCAGCTTCATTATCAACTGTACGATCCAGGCCAATTGCATGTGGTGCACCCTTAATCGACGACATAATTTCGAAATTTATGCCATCCGGCGCCCATTGAATGG
>NZ_CAJXYQ010000036.1 GCF_913063105.1 uncultured Draconibacterium sp.
GAGTTATTCAATACCGAAGCCTACGAAAACTCGCGCAACGAATACCGCACGGCTTTGGATATCAAACCCGAAGAAAGCTATCCGCAGCAGCGTATCGATGAGATTGATAGAATTGTAAGGGAAATGGCCGCCGCCGCAGCCGCCCAGGCCGAACTTGATAGAAAATATGCCAGTTTGATTATGCAGGCTGATAGATTCTTCAATGCAAACAGTTACGGTGCGGCGAAAGACAATTATCTTGAAGCATCGGCTTTAAAAACGGATGAGCAATATCCTAAAGATAAAATCAGCGAGATTGATGAAATTCTTGCCCAACAAGCGATTGATGAAAAGTACAGGAATGTGATTGTGATAGCTGATGGACATTTTAGAACGCAGGCTTATGACGATGCTCGTTTACAGTATGAAATTGCTTTAGGTGTAAAACCTGATGAGCAATACCCGCGTTCGCAAATTATGAAAATTGACGAAATACGCGAAAATGAACGTCGACGTGTAGCTGCCGAACAGCAAGCTGCGGCAGATTTACAAAACAGACGCGAACAAATTGCACAAATGCAGGAAGAACTGGATGAGCAACGCATATTGGAAGAATCGGGCTTAAATGTCCTTTATGATGAGATTATTAAAAAAGCAGACGCTTTCTTTGATGTGAAGCAATATAATGTTTCACGTGCCTGGTATTTTAAGGCAAAAGATTTAAAACCTGAGGAAGCTTATCCGCCACAACGCATTGACGAGATTAACCAAATTTTAGGAGGATTAATGTTGAGCGAACGTGATCGGGAATATCAACGTTTTATTGATTTGGCAGATGAGAACCTGCGAAATAACGAGCTGGCGGTAGCCAGAGGATGGTACAACCAGGCGTTGTCGCAAAAATCGGATGAAGATTACCCCAAAGAACAATTACGCGAAATTCAGCGGCGCGTTGCCGAACGTGTTGCGGGCCAGAGTCAACAACAATTTGAAAAATATAAAACAACGGCTACACAGGCTTTTGATGCTCAAAACTATAGTGTTGCCCGTTTCTGGTACCGCAAGGCACTGGAGTTGCGATCGGATGATGTTGAAGTAAAAGAAAAACTGAAGGAGTTGGAGGATCTCCGCTAATTGAAGAAAAATATTTGGTACATTTAAAAGCCCGGTAAAATAAAACGTACCGGGCTTTTCTTTTAATGGTTCTTTTCTCTACAACCTGTAAAATTCGGTTCTTAAACATTTCAGGAGTTCAATGTCAATTTTCTCTGAAAAAATGCGTATTAGTTCATGTATTTTTCCGTCGATAATAGTTTTACCCTGTACGGCA
Organism: uncultured Draconibacterium sp.; assembly: GCF_913063105.1. Classification (GTDB taxonomy): domain Bacteria; phylum Bacteroidota; class Bacteroidia; order Bacteroidales; family Prolixibacteraceae; genus Draconibacterium. The sequence continues at coordinate 1,310 of NZ_CAJXYQ010000036.1, forward strand.
TCAAAAAGTCGGCAGTTACCGTTATTTCTAATCTGTTTAATTTTTTTCTCAAATGCAGAACTTGATAATGGCTGATCGGTAATAAAGTATCCTTTGTGGTCTTCAAGCTGGTCGATATAGAACTGTTCTTCCAACTCGGTCAATACAAAATGTTTGTTAATAATTGCTTTTACCTCTTCTTCAAGGGTGACTTTATCCAGGAATATAATGCCCTGGGCAGTTAAGCATTTTTGCAGCTTAATCAGCTGGCTGTAATCGGGGAAGTTTTTAATCCGAATGGCTGCAAATTGTTTACCACCCGATTCAATAAGGGCACTGGCAATGTTTATGCGTTCCAATAAGCATTTTTCAATACCTACAGCCATATTCATAATTTCTTCCAGAAAATGAAAACGTTTGGTAAATAAAAAGATCGAATTGGGTGTGGCTTTACGCGGGGTTCTTCCGTAATAGTTGGCATACGGATTTGTAGCTTCTGCAATGTAGATGTTCTCGGGAGTATTTAGTGTGATTTGAATCAGTTTCTCGTGTTTGATAATAATTCCGCTTAAATGGGTAGTTTTTTTCATCCTGGTAAATTTTAAAGAACTGATTAATTTTAATACCTGTAAAAACAAAGGAATAGAAACTTGTTGTATTCTATTTCCTTCTTTTATAGCTCAAAGAACGGTGGCTTTACCTATAAATTTACGTCAATTTTTGTTGAAATACCATTTTTTTGAGGTAAAACTTAATTCCGAATGACGCAAGTTTTTAATCTATCGTTAGTTGACAAATGTTTAAAATGAAGGTAAAAAAGACATAAAGAGAGACAGTATTAACAGCAATGAAAAACAGGTGGTGTTGAAATTATATTGCAAACCGTTATAATTTTGCTGCTTTTTATTAATTTTTATCAGATAAGTTGTAATTTTTACAGCCATTTGTACACCTATTTTCTGGCGCTGATGAAAGAAATGAAAAGGAGCCACAAATACAAGAATTACAAACTATAATTTTACATATAAAAATACACATGAGAAAAATTGCGTTACTATTAATTCTGTTTTGTACAGGGCATTTGATTTATGCCCAAACTGAAATTGAAAAAGGCCTGAATGCTATAAATGAACAGGCAATAAAAGGGCAACTGGAGTTTTTGGCCTCCGATTGGACTGAAGGTCGTGCGGTGGGAACCAAAGGGGCATATATAGCTGCTGATTATATTGCTGCCATGTTTAAAACCTATGGTATTCAGCCATTTGGCGACGAAAGCTATACGCAGCCTTCGAGGGCACAGCGGATGGAGGGTGTTCGGCCCGAAAAATACAGAACTTATTTTCAGAATTTTAGCCTTATTGAGTACGAACCGGGAGAGGAGCAGGTTTTATCGGTAGTTAGCAGCAAGCCGGGAAGCGAAAGCTCCATGAATTTTGCATATAAAACCGATTTCTATGTGCGTACAGGAACGGTTGGGCAGAAAGCACAGGCTCCTCTTGTTTTTGCCGGTTATGGTTTTGCCGATAAGGAAAGTGGCTACGACGATTTAAAGAAACTTGATGTTCAGGGAAAAATTGTTGTGATTTTAAGAGGTTATCCTGGTCATAACGATACGGCCTCGGTGGGCTATGAGAAATTTAAACCTGAAGGGCGTTATGCGGCTTATTACATGGAGCGCGATAAATCCGAACGTTTAAAAGAAGCCGGAGCACTTGCCATCATTCAGGTGAGTCCTGGTAGTAAGCCCATGATGAGTTGGGCACAGAATGATATTTATACGAACAACGGTGGCTTTAATGAAGATGATAAAAAACCAAACCCATATTACAATAACCGAATGTCGCTACCCGAAAAAGAACTCGATGCCAATGTGGCTACTTTCTCGGTGTCAGACAGGGTGGCTAATCAAATTCTTGAAGGAACTGGGGTTGATTTAATTGCCTTTGAAGAAAAGGTGGCTAACCATCTGGAACCGGCATCGCAGGTGCTAAGCGGAAAATCACTGGCTTTTAAAACAACTGTAAATTCAAAAATTGTAAATGCCCGAAATGTGTTAGGCTATATTGAAGGCGAAAACAAGGATGAATTTATTGTTGTTGGAGGACATTATGACCATTTAGGAAAATGGGATGGAGTAATCTACAATGGGGCCGATGATAATGCTTCTGGAACGGTAGGTGTAATGACTATTGCCAAAGCTTTTATGGCTACCGGTAAAAAACCGGAAAAATCGGTGGTTTTTGCCGCATGGACAGGCGAAGAAAAAGGACTGTTTGGCTCGAGATACTTTGTTCGCAACGCAAAAGAGGAGAATTTAAATGTAGTGCTGAACTTGAATTATGACATGATTGCCCGCAACCCTAAAAACGATACGCTTGAAAATCAGGCACATATGGTTTATACCAAAGCCAACAAAGACATTGCTGAAACAACAACAAAAAATATTGAAAATTTTGACATTAATCTTGATCTTTCCTTGCGTCCGTCGGAGAATCCCAGGGGAGGTAGCGACCATGCACCTTTTGCAAAAGAAGGAATTCCGATTTTTTATTTTATGGCAGCTATGCATCCCGATTACCACCAGCCATCGGATGAGCTCAGTAAGATTAACTGGGAGAAAATGGAGAATATAATCAAGCTCGGTTTTCTTAATACGTGGAAGTTTGCCAACAGCGATGAGTGGAAAATTACAAGTGTTGATCCGGAAACCAAGGAGAAATAATGCAGACAGGTTGCAGAATAAAAAAGGCTTTCAGTTTCATGAAAGCCTTTTTTATTACACGAATATTTTGACTTTTTCGTGTTTTTATGTTTTTCAAATATAATATGCAATTAAATCAACCACAAGCATTGATAAGGCTTTAACTCTTTTGATTTAAATTCGGAGTTTGAAATTAAGTCGAACTTGGAAGTTGCCGGAAAGTCGAGCGTTTGAACTTCATCGGTCATGTTTACTATTACCGTAATTGTTTGTCCTGTTGCTTTTCGTTTTAATGCAAAAAATTGCTGGCCAATATCCAGTATTTCCTGTTTTGAATTGGGATGGAAAGCAACTTGTTCCTTCCGAAGCAATATGCGTTTTTGCAATTCGGTGAAAACCTTCCGTTGCGGTGTAGCTGAATTCAAGACCTCATTTAGCTCATTTAACTTCCATTTCCGTCGGTTGATGGTGCGGTTGTGATTTGTTTGGGCAACACCTTCGAGGTAGTTTGGTGTAGCCGTAAGGCTGTGAATATAAAAGGCCGGAACACCAGCCATACTCATCATAACTGTTTGCGAAGCCAGAAAACGTTCGACCTGAAACTCGTCTTCGCCCTTATTTGTTCCCTTTAATGCATCAAAATAAGTGATATTAAGTTCGTATGGACTCTGGCTACCATCAGGATTTGATTTATAATTGACCATGCCGCCAAACCCTTTCATATTTTCCACCAGAGCACCTTTTTCTTCTTCGGGCAAAAGTCCTTCCAACGGACGCACTCCAATTCCATCGTGAGAGGCTGTAAAATTGAAGAAAGTTTTATCTCCATCCAATTGCGGCAGGCTCTGTGCCCATGTTGTCAGAAAATGTGAATTGCCTGTGTGTAAAGCATGCAATAAAAGAGGAGGGAGGCTAAACTGGTAAACCATATGTGCTTCGTCGCCATCACCAAAATAGCTCAGATTTTCTTTGTTGGGCACATTGGTTTCGGTGAGGATAATCGCATTTGGATTTATAAACTCTGCCACATCGCGCATCAGTTTTACCACTTCATGAGTTTCAGGAAGATGTAAGCAGGTTGTTCCAACTACTTTCCATAAAAATGCAATGGCATCAAGGCGAATGATACGCGAGCCTTTGTCGATGTATGTTAACAAAATATCCATCATTTCCACCAGCAGTTCCGGATTTGAAAAATTCAGATCAACCTGGTCGGCACTAAAGGTCGTCCAAACATGTTTGGTTCCCTTTGGGGTTTCGTAGGCAGTTAAAAGTGGTGTACTGCGTGGCCGTGTTACCTGCGATAAATCCTTCGACGGATCTTCAACAATAAAATAGTCTTTTCCTTTTCCGTGTTGTTTCAGGAAGTTTTTAAACCACTGACTTTTGCTCGAAGCATGATTGATTACCAAGTCGGCCATCAAATCATAGTCGCCTGCCAGCTGTTCAACGTCCTCCCAGTCACCCAGGTCGGGGTTTACTTCCCTAAAATCAATAACAGAGAAACCATCGTCGCTGCTAAAAGGGAAAAATGGCAAGATGTGTACCACCGATAACTGTTCGTTCAGGTTGGTATTTAAAAACTGATGTAAAGTTTGTAATGGAGCTTCATCATCCGTTATAATACTATCGCCATAGGTAATTAGTACAATATCTTTTTCGTTCCACTTATTTCCCGATTTCGACGTAATCTGATACGAGGAAATAATGTGAATTAAATCGGCGAGAATAGATTTGTTGTAGTTTTCTTTATAGATAAACTTTAATCTGCTCTCAATTTTTTTTATGAAAGAAGTATTGGGATTAAGCATATTTTTCTGTTTTTAAAGAATATTGTTATCAGCTTCTACTATATCGTAAAATTCTTCAAGAATATTGGGAAAAGCACTTCTAACTCTTTTCCAACTCGGCATAAGTGGTACATTGTCAGGATTATTCAAATAATCAATTCCTGATTGATAGACATTCTTTACAAAAAGATCGATCACTTCTTCTTCTTTATGGAAATCGTATGAAAGACCATTCATTGCTGCATCAGCTTTGTATAAATCTACAAATTCCAAAGCAATACGATAATATGTTGCTTTTAATGTACGAAAGAATTCCGGTGTGAGGGTAATTCCGTCAGTAGCAAGTTTTCCAAAAATAGCTCTGGAAACATCGCGACTCATTTTTGATAATCCTTTTTCGGCATCTTCGGCCGAAAGCGACTGGTGTTTATGATCGTAACGGTCGGCAATTTCAACCTGGCAAATCCGGTTAAACGAGTTGTTTCGTTCCACTTCGTTTAAAATACCAATTTCAAGTCCCCAGTCATATGGAATACGAATGGTTTTAATCACATCAGCACGCATCGAAAATTCTCCGGCCAGCGGGTAGCGGAAACTATCAAGATATTCCAGGTAGGTATGATGTCCGAGTAATTTTTTTAAGGTTCTTAAGAGTGGGGTAACGAGTAAACGAACGGCACGGCCATGTAGCTTCTCCTCATCAGTTCTGAAATAATACCCTTTACAATATTTGAAGTTAAAAGAAGGGTCGGCAACCGGGTAAACCAGTCGTGCCAGCATCTCACGATTATAAGTTACGATATCTGCATCGTGCAAGGCAATTGCCTCCGAACGTGCTGATGCAATCATATAGCCAAAACAGAACCATACATTCCGTCCTTTACCCGGCACTGAAGTATCAATGTTTTTGGAGGCCAACTTGCGTTTAAATTCCTGCATGCGCGGGCCATCGTTCCATAAAACGCGGTGATGCTGCGGTAATTCTGCAAAAAATTCCAGCGCATTTTTATACTGGTAATCGTCGGCTCTATCTAACCCTATTACAATTTCATCAATGTAAGGTATCTCTTTTAAAATGGAAACAATATCTTTTAATGCCTGGCGCGACAGCTCTGAATATAAGGAAGGGATAATTAATCCAATGGGTCTTTTTTCACTAAACTTTTCAAGTTTTTGCTCCAGTTCTTCATAAGGTCTGGCACGTAAATTATGCAGCGTTGCTACAAATCCATTTTGATAAAAATCTCCCATCTTATTCGTTTTTGTGTTTCTTTATAAAAATAAACAAACCTTTGGTATATTATTCTTTCTTGCGCTGTTGTTTATCTGCCTTAACTTAATAGTAAGGTATTGCCTGTTGCCCTAAAGTTCGCGCATATACATACTTTTTATAATTGGCTCCAGCTTTTCGGCAATAATCTTATGATCCAGTTTTTCTTTTAATACCTGCAGATTGTGCTTAACTATTGTATTTCGGTAAGGGATGTCGGTAAGCAGTTGATAGGCTGCATCTACCAGGTCGGGAGTAATTCCGCCGCCATCGATTGCCGGAAGGTCGAAGCCATAATGTTCAATTTCTTCTTTGTAAACATCGTATTTGTTTATTACCGCGGGTAAGGCAAACGACATCATTTCGAGCAGGTTGTTCCCAAACCCTTCCACATCGCTGAAATAGGTTCCTATTCCGCCATGGGCCGCCACTATGGAAGGTACTTCGGCAAACTTGTAAAATTTCTTATCGACAATAATATCGCGGTGCGAAAGAATGTTGTGTTCGCCAAAAATTAAAACAACATTACTGTCGGGGTTGGCTTTGCACAGCTCGGTATAATGCGTGTATAAATTGTTTAAGTACTGGTTTTGCTCATCGCCCGAGTGTCCACTCACAATTACCGCCAGACATTTAATTTTTCTATTACTTCTGAATTTTTTCTCCAGTTCAAAAGCCAAATCAATAGCCAGTTCAATTTTTTTGCGTGGAACCACACGGGTATGTTGCAGTAGAATTACTGTATCGTCCATGGTAAATCCACGGCTTTCAACTTGTTTTTCAAGACCAATGTCTTTCATAAACGAGTCGTTGTAATTGTCCTGCTCCGGGCAAAGCAACTCATTTGTTTCTGTAGGTAAATGTTCCCATTTCCACGGAATTTCGGTGGTATTTGGTACAACTGTTGTTCGGAGCTTGAAAAATTTTTCGAGCTTGGTGCTGTTATGCTCTTCAAAAAGTCGTTTCCCCAAATCAATTTGCTGCTTATTAATAAAAGCAATAGAGTTTACATAGGTTACTCCTGGTAAGTATTTCAGGTATTTCTGAATTACTTTATTTGGATGAGCAAAAATAGCGCGTTCAAAATAAGAATCGTGCCACCACACCATAAGTTTGGGCCAGATAATGCCCTCGGCACGCAGCTCTTCAATGTAATAGCCCAACCCAACAGCTGTTATAAAGTTGTACGGATGCGAAGTATTGTGTGCGATAATCAAATCGATGTCATTTTCTTCCACCCAATCTTTGATAACTTGTTTGGCATACAGGGCATTTTCATGAATCATTTCATCCAGTCCTTCAGCATCCGGATTATTGAAATTATTAAGAATACTTTTGTGGGCTTCACTTTTATGCCAAAACACATCATTGGTTTGTGCATTAAAACGTGGCGAAGAGTGGGCCGCTAAAAAGAAAAAGTTGCCAATGTTTATGTTCAGATGCTGCGACATGGCCTCAACCGATTGGTCGATGACAATTGAAACCCCATCATTCTTGCCAATAAGCGAGTGGATGATACCTATATGTAATTCGTTAAGATTCATCTATATCATTTTAAAGTGTTATTACTTTTCCGGCTTAAGCCTAAGCCAGAATATTTAACAGCTGTTTTAAATCGTTTATTATAAAATCGGGGAACAGGCCTTTTACACGGTCGTCGTTCTCCCGCAGACGTAACGAGCGTTCGTCGCCTGCAAACAATACAGTTCGTAATCCTGCTTTGGAAGCGGTATATACATCTTTTAGCATATCGTTACCAACAAAAATTGTTTCTGATGGCTCGATGTTGTATTTGCTGTTCAACACCGGAATAAATTTGTCGAATAAAGCGGTGTCGGGTTTGGCCCTTAACTCATTAAAGGAATACACCGAGAGATCTTCATGAAACATTTCAATGTGTTGTTTGGTGCTGAACTCTCCGGTGAGAAAATAATTCATAATAATGGGTGTATAAAATTGTGCATTGGAAACGATTCCAATCGGAAGTCCCATTTTTTTTATTTCAAGCAGCACCTCTTTCATTCCCGGCATGGGATACACCCGGTTACTTAATAGCTCGAAAACCATAATGGTGTCAGCCCTCGATTCGTTGCCACTTAGTTTAAAAAAACCTTTGTTTTGGGCTGCTTCAAACATTCTCTGCCAAACTTTAAAAATGTCAACATCGGGGTAGGGGTGCCCTTGTGCTTTTAGTTCTTGGTGTTGCTTTTTTACCTGTTCCTGTAACTGATTGAGCAGAAAATTACAGGTATCTTCCTTGCAAGCCGACAAATCGAAACCACCGGCCTCCATTGCGGTGCGCATATTTTCGGTGTTTAACGATGCCTGGTCAATGTCTCCTGAAGAGGAAATAAGTAAGGTGCCGTAAATATCGAAAATAACAGCTTTTATTTTTTCGTTTGAATCTGTTTTTAGATTCGGGCAAAAAGTGGTAGGAATGGGATCCAGTTTTTCGGTACTATCCAACCATTTTTTTATATCGTTCCTGAAGTTTAATTCCATACCCTTTTAAAGAATAGTTGTTTTTGATAATTGTTTTGTTTTTATCGATGATGTGAGACTTGACATCACTAAACAAAGTATTTAAAATCGGATTTTGTTCAAAAAGTTTTTGTTTTTCTATCTTTCCACTCAATACCCCCTGAATAATTTCCATTTGCATTTTCAGGTTCAGGTCTTTAAAATCGGTTTTAATGCCAGGTATGTGCAGTTTATAGTAAAGTGTTGGAAAAACAAAACCATCGTTTTTAAAGTCTCTGGTAATGAAATCGATATCGCGCCCTACCACTGGCGTGTCAAGCAACCAGGGTTCCAGGTATACCATTCCAAAGCCTTCTTTATAACTTGTGGTAATACAGAAGTCACTTCCTCGTAAAAGTTTTTCGAAATTTACCTTTGTCCCGGCTTCAAAAACAATGTCGACATCGTTCTGTTCACAAAAATTTGTCCATTGTTTATACATCTCAATTTCTACCGGATTTTGAGGCGGTTGAGTTACGGCAAAATTTGCACGGTGGCGGAATAAAATTGATAAGAGTATAAATTCGCCAATATTTTTTCGCTGTATAACGCGCACCGGATAGCTTACCAGTAGTTTTTCCTGATTTAATTGCAATTGCGCACAAATTTCTTGCTTGGCCGCCGCTTTATCTGGTATATTTTCCGAGGCATTAAACGTAACCGGGTTGGGCAGCCATTCTATGCGCTCTTCTTCTTCTCCCAGTTCTTTCAATCGTTCAAAATCAAACGAGTTGAGCACACCGTAATGGTAGTTCGACAGTTTTGGATAAAGTATCTGGTTAACATCTTGCAGAAAAATATCATGAATGATTTCTTCTAAAAAGGAATAATTGCTCGGGCGGTCTTCGGCAAAATCGTGCGCGTGGTTAAAAACTTTTACTCCTTCTTTTGCAAGCAAATAAACGGCGTAAGTAACTATGGGGTTTTTTCCCAGGTTTAAATTATGGAAATGTAAAACCGTTTCAGAAGTCAGGTGCTCTCTTATTTCCCGATGAACTTTATGCAGCATATCTTTAGCCTCCTGTTCGGTATATTTTTTACGTTCCAGGTAATTTAAGTCGCTAAAAACATGAAGTTCTGCATTTCTTGAAGTTATTATTTCAGGATTAGGACAGGCGCCTACCAGTACTTTTACCTCTTCGTTGGCGAGGCTATCGATTTGTGATTCGATAATCCGGGTTACTCCCCCGGGATTTAAATGACTATGTGCAATTACAACCGGCATATTCTAAGTTTGCCTATAAAAATAGAAAATCGTTGTTAAATAACTTCCAGGATTCTAGTTTTATAGAAAGTTTAACTAAAACCTAAAATCCATGAGAAAAAATCTGACAATTTTTTTGGCCCACATCTGCTTTTTTGGGGCAGGCACAGGATTTATCTTTTCGCGTGGAAGAGTTAACAGCCCCTGATTTTATCGAGGCACTTGAAAAAAGTTCGAAAACCTGTATTATTCAAATTGGAGTGATGGAAAAGCACGGGGCACATCTGCACCTGGGTACCGACTTAGACCTGGTTCGCGAATATTCGCTTCGGGCTGCCGAACAAGAATATACAGTAGTATTTCCGTGGTACTATTTTAGCCAGATAAACGAAGCACGTCATCAGCTGGGAACTATTTCGTATTCGCCCGAACTGATTTGGAAAATGTTACAGGAAACGTTGGATGAACTGCATCACAACGGTTTCGAAAAAATAATTATCGTAAACGGCCATGGCGGAAACAATGCTTTTTTGAATTATTTTGGAATGGCACAGTTAGCAGAGCCAAGAGATTACAGCTTGTACTGGTTTCGCCCCGAAAGTAATGCGGAAGTGATGAAAAAATTTGTGGAACTAACGCATGAAGATAAAAATGATGCCCATGGCGGTACCCGCGAAACATCGTCGATGCTGACAGCTGAACCCGATGTGGTGCATTTGGACCGGGCGACACAGCAGTCGGGTAAAAACCAGCAGCGCATAAAAGAATTGAAATATGTTTATACCGGAATTTGGTGGTATGCCAGTTATCCGAATCATTATGGCGGCGAGGCATCGGCAGCCAATGCCGAGGCAGGCGAGCTATTGGTAAATGAAACCGTTCGCCAACTGGTTGAAATGATTCAATTGGTAAAAGCAGATAGGGTTGTACCTGCCTTGCAAGAGCAATTCTTTAAGGAAGCTGCCGATCCGTTAAAGACGAAACAGTAGAATACAGGGATGCCATCTTTTTAAAGAGGTGGAATCCTTGCTTTATGAAAATTTTTAATTTCTTATTCTTTTACAAATTCCAGTAAATCACCGGGTTGGCAATCCAAGGCTTCGCAAACCGCTTCCAGCGTACTAAATCGTACCGCTTTGGCTTTGCCTGTTTTTAGTATGGAAAGGTTGGCCAGTGTAATGTTTACTTTCTCCGATAGTTCGTTGAGCGACATTTTGCGTCGCGCCATCATTACATCAAGGTTTACAATTATTGGCATAGCTTAAACGGTTAAATCGTTTTCAGACTGTATTTCTATACCTCGCTTGAAAATCTGGTAAATAATAAAAACCAAACAGGCCATAAACAAATATTGTCCGTGATTCCAGGAATCATTCAGGTTGCCGGCTTTATCGCCCAGCCAGGCAATAAAACCACCGGCAGTAACTGCAAAAATCCACACGGCAAACAAAGTGTAGCTTATCTGAGCCAGCTTATAGGCAACTATTCCGGTAAACGGATTTGAAATTTTTAATTTATTAATGAGCTTAACAACCATCCACCATACTACGGCCTTTAATAGGTTCATAATAAATTGGGCAGCCATTAAAACCGAATATAGATTGAAATTTTCTTGTCGCAACTGAAACAAATTAAGGCCTTCGTGAATATTTTTTGCGCTTTCCGGATTCCGTAAACTTGAAAAATAGGAAAATACCAGAACTCCAGCTGCTACAACAAAACTAAAAAAGGCTATCCAGGCAATTACTTTCATAAAAATCAGAACCTGTTCTGTTTGGGTTTTTCTCTTATTTTTCATTTTTATCTATTTAGATTTCAAACGAAAATAAATAAAAAATTATTGAAAAACAATAAATATATATTGAAAATAGTAAATTCGTGTAGTTTGAACCTGAATGAAGGATTATTATATTTTAATAGTTAATTTGCTTACTTTCTTAATTCAGACAAATTTATCTTTACTTTGCAGCCTGAAATAGAAAGGATTAAAGTTATGGCGAAGAAAAGGGTAAATGTGGTAACCATGGGATGTTCGAAAAACCTGGTTGATTCGGAGGTTTTGCTGAACCAGCTGGAGAAGGGGAAATTTGAAGTGTTGCACGATTCAAACGAAACCAATTTTGATGCAGTTTTTGTAAACACTTGTGGTTTTATTCATGATGCCAAGCAGGAATCGATTGATATGATTCTGGATTATGCCGAGGCGAAAAAACGTGGTGAAATTGATAAACTTTACGTAATGGGCTGTCTCTCGGAGCGTTACCATAACGAGCTGGAAGAAGAACTTCCTGAAGTAGACAAATACTTTGGTAAGTTTGATATGAAAGCCATGGTGGAAGAGCTAAAAGTTACCTATGCACCTGAATATATTTACGAGCGTAAAATTACCACACCCTCGCATTTTGCTTATCTGAAAATTTCGGAAGGCTGTAACCGCTCGTGCTCGTTTTGTGCCATTCCTAAAATGACGGGCCGCCATAAATCGCGCACCATCGACAGTTTGGTAAAGGAAACCCGCTACCTGGCCAAAAAAGGTGTGAAAGAATTGTTGCTGATTGCGCAGGATCTTTCGTATTACGGAATTGATTTGTACGGCAAAAATCAATTGGCAGAGTTAATTACCAAAGTGTCGGAGGTAGAAGGTATTGAATGGATTCGCTTACATTATTTGTATCCTACGAAATTTCCGATGGAGATTCTGCCGGTAATGCGCGAAAACCCTAAAGTTTGTAAATACCTCGATATGCCCTTACAGCATATATCAAACCGGGTGCTAAAAAATATGTTGCGCCATGTAACCCGCGAAGAAACTGAAGCATTAATTGCAAAAATTAAAGAAGAAGTGCCGGGAGTAGTAATCCGCACAACGATGTTGGTAGGTTTCCCGGGCGAAACGGAGGAAGATTATAACGAGTTAAGAGAATTTGTGCAGGAGCAAAAATTTGGCCGACTGGGTGTTTTCCCGTATTCGAACGAAGATGGCACATATGCCGCCAGTAAATTTGAAGATAATTTGCCCGACGATGTAAAACAAGCACGTGCCGACGAAATCATGGAACTGCAACAATACATTTCTGCTGAACTCAACCAGCAAAAAGTGGGGAAGGAGTTTGATGTGATAATCGACCGTGAAGAGAGCGATTACTATGTTGGACGTACCGAATTTGATTCGCCCGAGGTTGACGGGGAAGTTTATATTACTACCGATGAAGAATTAAAAAACGGCACCATTGTTAAAGTGAAAATAACAGGTGCCGAAGATTATGACTTATACGGAGAACTGATATAAACAATTTACAGTTTCTGCATCTCCATTTCATTTATTTCTTTTCCCCAGTTCGGATGAAGCGGCGATTCCGGTTCGAAAGTATCGAATTTCTCTTTTGCCGTTTCAAAATGAGGACGGGCAGCATCAGCTCCACCTCCAAATTGTTCGGGCATATTAAAAAGTGTAATAGCACGCAAATAATAGCTTCTCGGATTATCCGGATTTAGTGCAATTGCTTTGTCGATTGCTGCATTCATTTTAGGCATGTATTCCATTCCTCTTGTCATCGGATCTACCGTAATTCGCGAAGGAATAAGAAATGCCTCAAGCGAATACAATTCCGATTCGTCAGGCGCAATTTTAAGTGCCTTATCCAAAAATTGTTGCGCTTTATCCAGGTATGCATCTCTCTTGTTAAGGTCCTGATCGAAGTAGCTTATCACGATCATTGAGTACGACGCATAGTACAATGGTAGCCACTCCTTGGTTTCTGTCATACTAATCCGCTCAAAGGTATTTGCAACCT
>NZ_CAJXYQ010000037.1 GCF_913063105.1 uncultured Draconibacterium sp.
ATTACTCATGTCTTCGTTATTTTCTTTTGAATTTCATTCAATTTTAAATCGATGTACTTCCAGTGCATCGTGGTTTAGTTTTTTCAAAAACAGCTGTTAAAAAAACGACGCTACATTGAAACTCCCCGGCCTCTTTTGCTCGTGTATTTAATCAAAATAAAATCTTACTGAGAGCGGGAAGCTCTGAGGAAACGAAGAGATCACCCGTCCGAAGTTGGGTTTTATGAAGGGTAAATGCTAAGGGCAAAAGCAGCCTCGAACTTTTTGAATACTTTTTGGTTCAGGCCAAAAAGTATTGCCTCCGGCAGGAAAACGATGCAACAATGGTACTTAATTATGAATCGTTCGGGGCAGTTCCCCGCAAATTTACTTATAATCCTGCGGCTGAGGTACGGATTACAAATCCGCACCAGCGAAGGGTAATCCGTGCCCTTGTCGATAAGACCAGAAATATGAATTAATAAAGTTCTCCTGTGGTAACTACCTTTTCTTCCGTCTGAATCCCGGGTTTTGGTTGCCTCGTTTTTTATTACGGTTGGCAAAAAACTCCTGTCGTTTTCGCTGTTTTTCAGCTTCAAATGCTTTCTTTTCATTGGCATTCATCGGCTTGTCGGTCTGCGGAAAAGGATTGTTATCGGCAACTTCAATCTTTAGCTTTATCAGCTTTTCAATGCTTTTTACATAAGCATTTTCTTCGGGCTCGCACAACGAAATGGCTATACCTTCTTCGCCGGCCCGGCCACAGCGGCCAATACGGTGTACATAGGTTTCGGGCTCGTTGGGTATGTCGTGGTTAATTACATAACGCAGTTTGTCAATATCAATTCCGCGTGCCGCAATATCGGTGGCTACCAGCACCCGTATTTCTCCTTTTTTAAACCGCAACAGGGCTTTTTGGCGCTGGTTCTGACTTTTTTCGCCATGAATAGCTGCACTTTCAATTTTTTTGTTGCGCAGGTTTCGCACAATCCGGTCGGCGCCGTGCTTGGTTCTCGAAAACAGCAGAACCTGTTCCAGTTCTTCATTTTTAAGAATATGCAACAGCAAGTTCTTTTTATCGCTTTTGTTGGTGAAATAGATTTGCTGCTGTATGGTTTCAGCGGTTGACGAAACCGGGTTTACCGCCACTTTTTTGGGGTTCACCAGAATTTGTTGCGAAAGCTTTACAATGTTTTTTGGCATGGTAGCCGAAAAGAACAACGATTGCCGCTGTTTGGGTAATAGCTTCAGCAGTTTGTTAATGTCGTGAATAAACCCCATATCGAGCATGCGGTCGGCCTCGTCGAGCACAAAATACTTGATGTGCTGCAACGAAATATGATTCTGACTGATTAAATCGAGTAAGCGTCCGGGAGTGGCCACAAGTATGTCGATGCCTTTTTGCAGCTGACGTACCTGCGGATTTTGCGGCACCCCTCCAAAAATTACGGTATTATACAGCCTGCTGTATTTGCCATAAGCATTAAAACTGTCGCCAATTTGTATGGCCAGCTCGCGGGTTGGGGTAACCACCAGCGCTTTAATCCGTCGCCGGCCTTTTTCGTGTTCTGAGTTGTTTATTAAATGCTGAATAATTGGTATGGCAAAAGCGGCTGTTTTTCCAGTGCCCGTTTGTGCACTACCCAATACATCATGTTTTTCTAATACCAGCGGAATGGCCTGTGCCTGTATGGAGGTTGGTTCCGTATAGTTTTCATCCTTTAATGCCTTAAGTATTACAGGATGTAATTTTAAATCTTCAAATTTCATTATTGTTTTCTTTGGTAAACAAGGGCTCACAAAATAATAACCGTGAATAAAGAGCACAATGCTACCAAAACGCTTCCCCTCTGTTTTTGTTCTAAACCGCGGCAAAGATACTACAATTAATTACTTCGCATCATAAATCCAATTTCGGAGCGCTGGCAGGTAACTATACTATTGAACCCTTTGGGACTTAAGCTGGACTTTTAAGAGCAAAATACGGCTTGAAAAGCCCACATCTTTGTATCGAACAAATAAACAAACAGTAATAACACTTTAAAATTTAAAACGATGAAAAAATTAAAAAGATTAGCAGTAGCATTTGTATTATTAGCAGGTATTGGAGTAACAATGGCATCATGTTCCGACGATTATTATTACGAAGATCCACTTCCGGCTCAGCCGATTGAGGTCTCTCCAGAGCAGCCTCCAATAGTTAATCCTGAATAAGGACGAACTTATGGCATTTGAATTTAGATTGAACAATTGATTGAGAAAAGCCCGGTATTTAGTGCCGGGCTTTTTCGTTTTGTCTTTAGTGCAATCTATTTTAAAGCGGATTTGGTTTCGTGGTCAGCAAATACCTGCAAAAGATACACTTGGTCTTTTTGGGATAATTCCTGGTCTTTTCTGGTTAAAAAACCAGCCGGTAATCCAACATATTTGTACTAGTAATAACAATTAAAACAGGAAGGTTATGAAAGCACTATTAGGTACAGTCCTGGTTGTGATGCTTTCTTTAGGTGGATTTGCATCAACCAAAATCGCCGGGGATAAGGACACAAAAAACCCGGACAATGAATTCTCAGTAGAAATACTGAATGTTTCGCCTGAGTTTAAAGCAGGCAATAACGGAACGATGGAAATGTCGAGTGTATTTCTGGCAAAAAAGAAGGGCTCGGCAGATGAACTCTTTGGCTCGTTCTGGGCCGAATTTGATTTTGAGGATGGAAATTCCTCAAGTATGTATGAAATTAGAAACTGGAAAGTAAATGACATTCGCCTGGCCGAAGATCTTTCGTTGGAAGAAAAGGCGAAAATTGAAAAAGCTTTTTACACAGAATTAAAGTCGCAGTTTAAAGAGCTTCCTAAA
Source organism: uncultured Draconibacterium sp. (assembly GCF_913063105.1). Taxonomy (GTDB): domain Bacteria; phylum Bacteroidota; class Bacteroidia; order Bacteroidales; family Prolixibacteraceae; genus Draconibacterium. The sequence continues at coordinate 2,837 of NZ_CAJXYQ010000037.1, forward strand.
AGCACTATCGACAAGGTTTTCAGATCATCGAATGCAAGCGGTGAAACACGATTTAACGAAAAGGCACCACCAATTATTTATACCAATCAGCCAGCAGCGTTGATTATTGTAAATGGCGAGCCTTTTTATGAAGAGCTGGATAAACGTTTTTCGAAAATTGCCAATGCCGGTGCATTTATTGTTAAGGATAACAAACGAGATACCTATTATATGTATGGTGGTGGCTTGTGGTTTACCTCTGAAAATGCCCTGCAGGGGTGGGAGTACAACGATGATGTGCCAAACCGTGTAAAGCGGGTAATGAAAAAACATGCCCGCGAATTGTACGACAGCATGCAAAACGAGCAATACCAGGCAAGGATAATTCCTGACCTTATTTTTAGCACCGAACCGGCAGAATTGATTTCTACCGATGGTAGCCCGAAATACGTTCTTATTCCGAATACGAAACTGGTTTATGTTGAAAATTCTGATGCAGAAGTGTTCAGGCAGGTGGATACCAATACATACTATGCCTTGTTTTCGGGGCGCTGGTTTGTTTCGGATAAGCTGGAGGGAAACTGGCAGTACCTGGCTCCGGGTGATTTGCCTGCCGGTTTTGCCCAAATTCCGGAAAATCACGATAAAGCCAATGTGCTGGTAAGCGTACCCGGAACAAAAGCTGCCGAAAATGCTGTGCGCGATGCACAGGTGCCTTCGGTAACCCGGCATGATATTTCCACCACTTTAGATACAAAAGTGGCGTATAATGGAGATCGTGAGTTTGCAGCTATCGACGGAACCAACCTGAGCTATGCTGTAAACACCTCGAGTCCGGTAATTCAATGGAATAACAGCTATTACCTGGTTGATGAGGCAGTATGGTACAATTCGTCATCGCCTTACGGACCATGGCAAATTGCAACACAGCGTCCGGCAGGGGTTGAAGAAATTCCGGCCGATAATCCGCTTTACAATATAAAGTTCGTTCATATTTATAAGAATACCGACAGGGTGGTTTATACCGGATACACATCGGGCTACACCGGGTCGTATGTTTATGGTCCAACAGTAGTTTTCGGTACCGGATTTCATTACCACGGATGGCATGGTCGGTTTTACTACCATCATCCCATGACCTACGGTTATGGTTTCTTCTACGATCCGTTTTACGGATGGGTACCTGTTTATTCGCCCTGGTTCCGCTCGTCGTTTTACTGGAACTGGCATTGGCACTGGGGATGGGGTTGGAACTGGCACTGGTATGGCTACCGGCCACCGTATTACCGTCCGCCACACTATCGTCCGCCGCATCACCGGCCAAAACCCGAGCATCCGATTGAGCGTCCGGGACGCCCGCAGCAACCTGCTCAACTGCCGGCCCAGCCCGACAGGCGACCTGCTCAGCCGTCGACACTGCCCGCTCAGCCCGGTACAAGGCCTGTACAGCCAGGTGGTACCATGCCCAGCCAGCCAGGAACCCGGCCCGTGCAGCCTGATGTACGTCCTGCACAACCGATACACAGGCCCGCGCAGCCGATTATGAGGCCAAGTCAGCCAGCTACACGGCCAATGCAACCGGCAACCCGGCCAGCACCGGCACCAACTCCGTCGCAAATGAGACGGTAGCATCTCTTCCTTAAATTTATCAGGAAGCGTGTGGATAAAATAATAAGGCGTTTTGGAGTAACAAGCCGGCATGTCGAAAATAGTACGCTTCATACTCCAATAGCCAACTAACATATCCTCACAGGCGAGATTGTTTTAGCTCAGCTATAACGTCTCGCCTTTATTATAGCTAAAAAGAACTGAACCGAATGGGACTTCGCCTGAGCTTTTATGAGCCGAATGGCAGCTGGTAAACCGGCATCTTTGCATCAGTAATAACGATAAAACGAAATGCAATGAAAAGAAAAACAGTTTTAAGAGGAGGGGCAATGGCCCTGGTTTTATTAGCCGGTATTTTGCTGATAGCCAATAGCAAAGTGCGGAGCAATAAAAAACAGGTACTGGAGCAAAAAGAAAAAATAGCAGCAAAAGCCATGGATGGTTTTCCGGCCAGTGCCGAATCGCAGGTAACATTTATGAATGCTTTTGAGCAACCTTACAACAAATGGGCATTCCGGAATATGGGTATCTATTCTTCATTAATGGTTCCCAGGGGTGGGGCAGTTGTTAATTTTCCGCGAAATAGTACCCCCGACTTTATTCACGATCAGTTTAACGGCGGAAACGGGCAAAGTGTACTCGATGCCTTGGTTGCCGACGATACCGATGGAATTATTGTGATAAAAGATGGCGTAATTCGTTACGAACAATATTTTGGAGATTTTAAACAAAAAGATCTGCACCTGTGGGCATCATCTACAAAATCGCTTGTGGGGGTGTTAGCCGGAATTCTTGCCGATAAAGGTATGCTTGATTTGGACAAGCAGGTAGAGGAATATATTCCTGAAATGAAGGGAAGTGGCTTTGAAGGTTTGAAGGTGCAGCAGCTTTTAAACATGGTTACTGCTATCGATTATTCGGAAGAATACGAGGATTTAAAGCCGGGTAACGTAAATTACGAATACTTTCGGCGAGTGGGAATGATTCCTGCCTTTGACCTGATGTCGATGGATCCGAAAACAAACGATACGCCCCGGGGAAATATGGAGTATTTGCCAAATATACAAAGCGATGCAAGTAAAAATGTGGGAGAAGTTTTTGAATACCATTCCCCAAATGTTGATGTAATAGGAATGATTATTTCAAGGGTTACCAACCAGTCGCTGGAGGAAGTTATTGCCGAACATATTTGGCAAAAATTGGGTGTTGAACACGATGCGCAGATGCTTGCAGACGTTGCCTTTAGCCCGATTGCCACCGGTGGATTTTTGACAACCCTGCGCGATTTTGCCCGCTTTGGTTATACTGTATTAAATGATGGGAAATTTAATGGTGAACAGGTCATCCCCAAAGAATTTATCGAAGACACTTTTAATTTAACTACTTCAGAATACATGGCGGGGCAACGAAGTATCTATCGCAGTAATACCGATGGTGCCGCATATGACAAACATTTTGCCGGATATAAAAATTTCTGGTGGATACACGATCCGGATAAACAAGTTATGACGGCACGCGGGGTTTACGGCCAGGGTATTTATATCGATAAAACCAACAATGTAATTATCGCTCATTTTGGCAGTGCCGAATCGGCCTCAAATGCCGTTCGCGAAACCAGCAAAATAAAAATGGATGCCTTTAAATACATTGCCGAGAATCTGAAATAAGCTCAAATTAGGTAAACTAAGAATATTGACTGCAACGCAGTATACAAACGAATAAGATATTTTAAAAACTTTGGGAATAACAGTTAGTGTCGTTTGTTATTACTGTAAGTTCAAAAGTGGGGGTAGGCTCTTTAGCCTGCCCCTTTTTGATGTACACCCCGCCTTATTTTTTTTTGAGCTTTTTGGGATGACTGGAGAACCGTAAAGAGCAGATTACCGGAAGGGGTGATACTAAATTTGTAAAACAAACGAGATAATACGAATTAAGAATATTAAAAATTAAAACAAATGAAAAACAACGAGCAGAAACTAATTTCGCCATTTGCAATAAATGGTTGCGAAGTAAAAAACAGATGTGTATCAAAAGTAAGACTGGATGAAGGAGTTACAACATTTAGCGGCATGTTTACCACCCATACTATGGAATATTACGAACGACGTGCTGAAGAGGGAGTTGGAATGATTGTTACCGGCAATCAATCGTCAGAAATGTATGCGCCCAGACAAGATCTGACAGACTATCCTTCGGGAGCAGAAATGACCGAATACATACAGCGCTTAAAAAAAATGGTGGAACGCGTGCATCGCTTTGGAACAAAAGTTTTTGCCGGAGTAAACACCAGTTTTAGCAGTGCTTTGCCCGGATTTCTGCTTGTCAGACGCATTGACGAGTCAAAAAATAAGGTGCGTGAAGATAAGGTGGTAACCTTAAACAGTTATGCGGAAGAAGACCAGGCCATTGATGAGTATGTGAGATTGGCTACGGTTGCCCGCATTGTTGGATTCGATGGTATTCAGGTTGACCTGACCCCAGTTTACTAACGGAAACAGAAAACCTGAGTTTGTTTTGGATTCTTCATTCAACAAAATAACAAATCTGCAAGGTGAAATTCGCGAACGTATAGCGTTTGCCAATAAGGTTGTTGAGGCTATAAAAATAGTTTGTGGCGACGATTTTCCGGTGATGCTGAACATTCGGATTGATGATAAATTTATTGCAGCAACACAAAGTGCACGTAGCCGGGAGAAAGCCTGGTCTGACTATAATGGCATAGAACGTGTGCTTGAAGGTGTGAGCGAATTGGAACTGGCTGGATTTGATGCCTTTAATGTTGATCTTACAGCTTCTTCAATGAAATTTGAGTCATCAAACGATTATTTACTGAAGAGAAACCTGGTGCTCATCAATAAAATTAAACAACAGGTTTCCGTTCCGGTAATTCTCGAGGCTTTTAAAGAACAAAAGGAATTGGCAAAAAAGGTATTGCACAAGGGGTTTGTTGATGCCATTGGCGTAGAAGATTCCTATCTTTTACGTCATGATCACCCTTCAGCACAGGATACTGTTTATGATCACTATTCCAAATACTGGATTGCGTAAGATGGAATTGAAAACCGTAATAAAACATTTTGAGAAAAAAAGAGCTATGATTCAAGGAACTGGAATTAGCTTTTAGATTTATGTCGTTTGATTTGAGTTTTTGTTATAAGCTACCTTTCTTGGGGTAGCTTTTTTTATCTTAATCTTTATCCTTGATTTTACAAAAAGGCGAAATCTGAACATTAAAACCGCTTTTCTGTTAATTTTGAAAAAAATCAGAAACTATGTTAGTAATCATATCACCGGCAAAATCGCTTGATTATAAAACGCCTGCGGTAACGCAAGATTATACGTTTCCCGAAATGCTTGATGAGTCGGAAAAACTGCTGGTAAAATTGCGTAAGATGAAACCCCAACAACTCTCGGAGTTAATGGGGATTTCGGCCAGCCTGGGGCAGCTGAATTACGAGCGTTTTCAAACCTGGCATCAGCCGTTTACGCCCGAGAATGCCAAACAAGCTGTTCTGGCTTTTAGCGGCGATGTTTTTCAAGGCCTTGATGCACCTTCGTTTAGCAAAGAGCAATTGCAAAAGTTACAGTTAAAACTGCGTATTCTGTCAGGACTTTATGGTGTGTTAAAACCCTTAGACCTCATGCAGCCCTATCGTTTGGAAATGGGAACGAAGTTAAAGGTGCAGCGTTCGGCTGATTTATATGCCTTTTGGAAAAAGAAAATAACACCAAAAATAGAGGAGGCTATCGCCGAATCGGGCAGCAATGTGCTTATCAACCTGGCCTCAAACGAGTATTATAAAAGCATCGATACTAAAAAACTGAATGTTGAGATTGTTACACCTCAATTTAAAGACATGAAGAACGGACAGTATAAAATGATTTCGTTTTTTGCCAAGAAAGCAAGGGGTTTAATGACTCGTTTTATTATCGAAAATGAGATTGAAAGCATTGAAGAGCTGCAGGCTTTTGATGCTGAAGGGTATGTTTTTAATCCACGTTTATCGAAACCCGGTAACCCTGTTTTTACGCGGGGTTAGAATTTCACTTGCGCGTTTTAAGAAATCTTTTTTTCAATTCGTGGATTATTTTCCAATCTGTGAAGAGACCCAAATAAAAAATGCCATCTCTGTATTAATCAAAGATAGCATTTTCTATTTATCGTTATTCTGTTGTCCTTCGTCAATTAAAAGGGAAGGTCTCCTGCTGCGTCGTCAGCCGGTTCAGGCGGAATATCATCCATACCAAATTCCGGTGGCGGAACAGGCATACCTTCATCAGCTGTTACTTTATCAATTTTCCATGCATTAATATTGTGAAACCAACGACCGTTGTATTCGCGCGATTCCAGGTTGAAAGAAACTTCAATTTCCTCTCCTGAATTTAAACCATTAATTAAATCCACTTTTTCGCCAAATAAAGTAAAACATACCTTGCGTGGGTATTGCTCGTCTGTTTCAATTACAAATTCCTGTTTTTTCCACTCTTTTCCTGCTCGGCTAACCCCCGATTCGGGTTTTAAAATCTGTTCTACTTTTCCTTTAACACTTAATGCCATAATCAATTAAATATTTTGTATTCAGTGCATTATCCTATGGATGTTTCAAAATCTGTTTGAGTTTCAATGAGATTCTGAGAATCGTTTTGCCAGCGGCAAATCTCGAAAGGATGATGCTAAAAATTTAACAACGAAGATATAAAAAGAAACCCGTTGCCTTGGTTCAGACAACGGGTTTTTTTATCAACAAGTTTTTTATTTCAAGCGAAGAGCGAAATCTGATTCGGAAATGTTCTGCTAGTTGAAATTTCTCAGTCGTTCTTCTCTCGGAATGATGAAACCTGCTATTCTTCTACTATTTCCAGTAGTTCAACTTCGAAAATAAGTGCCGAGTTAGGACCGATATCGCCACCTGCACCGCGTGGGCCATAGGCCAGTTCCGAAGGAATAAAAACTTTCCATTTTGAGCCAACAGGCATTAATTGTAATGCTTCTGTCCATCCGCTAATAACCTGGTTTACACCAAATACTGCAGGTTCGCCACGATCAACCGAACTGTCGAAAACAGTACCGTCGATTAGTGTTCCGTGGTAGTGTACGCGTACTTTATCAGTAGCACCTGGTTTTTCGCCTGTACCTTCGGTAAGTACTTCGTATTGCAAACCACTTTCGGTAGTTACTACGCCTTCGCGTGCTTTATTTTCTTCCAAAAATTGGTTTCCTTTTTCAAGATTTGCCTGCGATTCGCGTTCGCCGGCATCGCGGAAAAATTTTTGTACCATGGCGTTGGCATCTTCTTCAGTAATCGAAACTTCTTCGCCAAGCGATGCCGCACGGAATGCAGCAGCCATTGCTTCAAGGTTCATTTCATCGTTTCCAGGTGCACTTTCCAATTGTTGTTTGTTGTTGGCACCAACCAAAACACCAATGGCGTAACTTACCGAGTCAACACTGGTTTCAAGTTTTACGTTTGCAGGGCCACCTTGCTGACATGAAGTTGCAGCAACGATTAACCCAACTACTAAAAGATAAATAATGCTATTTTTCATCTGATTAATTTTTTTGGTCTAACCGACCTTCATTTACTATGTTATACAATTTCTAATAATTCAACCTCGAATATAAGAGTTGCGTTTGGCCCAATGGCTCCACCTGCGCCGTTTTGGCCATAAGCCATGTCTGATGGTATAAACAAGCGCCATTTCGAGCCTACCGACATCAGCTGCAACGCTTCAACCCAACCCTGAATAACACCGTTAACCGGGAATGTTGCCGGTTGGCCACGTTCAACAGAACTATCGAAAACGGTACCGTCAATTAATGTTCCGTGATAATGGCATTTTACCTGGTCGTTTGCAGTTGGCAGTTCGCCTTCTCCTTCGTTTATTACCTCGTATTGTAGTCCGCTGGGCAATTCAATTACCCCATCTTTTTTTGCATTTTCAGTTAAAAAAGCTTTACCTTCTTCCAGGTTTTTTCCACCATCAGCTGCCTGCGATTCGGCCATAAATGACTCCAAAATCTGGTTCGCTTCTTCCGGTTTCATTCTGGGAGGAACACCTGAAAAAACATCTTGTAATGCAGTAATAAAAGCCGTTGGATGAACAGTTTTTACTCCTGATTGAATAAGGTTAGCTGAAATACTCATTCCCAGCGCATAACTAAACTTTTGTAAATCGTCTTTTAATTCGAAATTTGCCATTATAATTTTTTCTGAATTCAAGTTGGCGAAGATAAAGTAATTTTTTGGTAATTAGTTGATTGAAGTTTTTTAATTTGGAAAGGAATTTTATTTCATAAAAAATACGCGCTACGGGTAATTATTGCCTGCACATTTCTACCAATAGGAAAAGACAAAAAAAAACAAAGATGTAAGCTATTGATCTTATCTGTATCTTAGCTGTTACAAGCCGGAGATTTTTAGTCGTAAATGGAGAAAAATCGAATGGCGCTGGATTGGAAAAAACGGGAACTTTAAATTCAATGAGATCTACAACCTTATTCTTCGAAAATGTCAGAGTTGCTTTATCGTCGGTAAAGAGCAATTTGTTGCGAACGGTGTTAACGGTGTTAATTATTGCAGTGGGAATAACTGCTTTGGTAGGTATTCTTACCGCAATTGATTCGATTAAGAATTCGATAACCCAGGAATTTGCATCGATGGGGGCCAACACTTTTACCATAACGAGTAGGGGAATGCGGGTTCAGATTGGAAACAACCGTTACCGTACCAAAAACCATTCATACATTTCGTATTACCAGGCAAAAGAGTTTAAAGAATTGTTCGATTTTCCTGCAACTACAGCCATCTCGGTATATTCAACCGGAACAGCAACCCTGAAATACGCATCGGAGAAAACCAATCCGAATATCTCGGTTCGAGGAATTGATGAAAACTATTTGTCCACAGCCGGTTACGAAATTGGAACGGGTCGGAGTTTTAGCGACCATGATATCCAATCCGGCAGAAATGTTGTTTTGCTAGGAAGTGAATTGGCCAAACGCCTTTTTAAAGGAGGTGAAAATCCGATACAGAAAGTAATAAGTATTGGTAGCGGAAAATACAAGGTTGTTGGTGTTTTGGCAGAAAAAGGCAGTGGGTTTGGAATGAACAGCGATATGGTTTGTTTTATTCCATATACCAACTCACGTACCTATTTTTCGAGGCCAAATATGAACTTTGATGTGCAGATTAAAGTGGACAGGCCCGAACTTATGGATGCCGCAATCGGTCAGGCCGAAGCCTCATTCCGGATTGTTCGTAACCTCGAACCGCTTGATGATACTGATTTTAACATTGAAAAAAGTGATAACCTGGCCAATATGCTGCTTGAAAATATTAAAAATATTACCCTGGTAGCAACAATAATAGGATTGATTACTTTATTTGGGGCAGCCATAGGTTTAATGAATATAATGCTGGTTACCGTTACCGAGCGTACCCGCGAAATTGGCGTTCGAAAAGCGATTGGAGCAAAAAGCTCAACTGTAAAGCAGCAATTTTTAATTGAAGCCATCCTGGTAGGGCAGATTGGTGGTTTTGTCGGAATTATTTTAGGAATTCTGGCCGGAAACGGGGTGGCAAAACTGATCGGTTCACCGTTCTTTATTCCGTGGACCTGGATAATTCTTGGAGTGGTACTTTGCTTTTTGGTCGGAATAATTTCGGGATATTATCCGGCGCAAAAAGCTTCAAAACTCGACCCGATTGAATCGTTGCGTTACGAGTAGGAAACAAGGCAAAAGTAAAAAGTTGAAAGGCAAAGGTTTGTAAGCTTGTCATCTCGAAGCATAGCGAGAGATCTGTTTCCGAATCAGATCGAATCAGTCTTTTTTCAATCTCTTTTAATCTCATTTTTTCAGTGTACAAAAGCTAAGAGCTTCCGTCAGAGAGTGATTATCTTATGGAAGATGATCATTATCTTACGTCAGATAACCTTTTTCATACACCAGAGAATGACTATCAGATATCAGCGCCTCAATATCTTATAGGAGATAATGTTGCGCTGATTGTTTATAACTATTATCTTCCATAAGTTAATGGTCAACTAATGAAAGATGGAGTATATCTTATAAAAGACTATGTTAATTTGGTGTTTTGGAATGGAGCGCTGAAGGAAGATAATCATTTGCTCCTTTCAGATGATTGCTATCTTATGGGGTATTAACTTGTAGAAAGTAGCCTGAATTAAAGCATCAGTAAAGAATTCAGAATGGTGGTTAACGATTTTTGATTTCTGAAGTAGTTGGTAAGAATCAGTTCGCAGTTCGCAGTCGCAGTTTACAGCATCCAGTACCTGGAATCCCGCATTAACAATTTAGCAATTTTACAGTTTAACAATTGCTTGCAATCTCTCTGTCTCAGTGCTCACCGTCTTAATGGCAATGACAATTCTTCAACAACTAAAAAAGGGACACCTTTCGGCATCCCTTTTCATACAGTATATAATTGTATAATTATTTTACTGATTCCATGTACTCGATCAATTCACAAACTTTTGCTGAGTAACCCATTTCGTTGTCGTACCATGATACAACTTTTACGAAAGTGTCAGTTAAAGCAATACCTGCTTTAGCATCGAATACTGAAGTTTGAGTTTCACCGATGAAGTCGTTAGAAACAACTGCATCTTCAGTGTAACCTAAAATTCCTTTCAATTCACCTTCAGAAGCTTCTTTCATTGCAGCACAAATTTCTTCGTACGAAGCACCTTTAGCCAGGTTTACAGTAAGGTCAACAACTGATACGTCAGGAGTTGGAACACGGAAAGCCATACCTGTAAGTTTTCCATTCAACTCAGGAATTACTTTACCTACTGCTTTTGCAGCACCTGTAGAAGAAGGAATGATGTTCTGGCCAGCGCCACGTCCACCTCTCCAGTCTTTCATAGAAGGACCGTCAACAGTTTTCTGAGTAGCAGTAGTAGCGTGAACAGTTGTCATCAAACCGTCAACAATACCATACTTGTCGTTCAATACTTTAGCGATAGGAGCCAAGCAGTTAGTAGTACAAGATGCATTCGAAACAAAAGTCATATCGTTAGTATATGATTTGTTGTTTACACCCATAACGAACATTGGAGTATCGTCTTTTGAAGGAGCAGACATTACAACTTTTTTCGCACCTGCGTTGATGTGACCCTGAGCTGATTCTTTAGTTAAGAAAAGACCAGTTGATTCAACAACGTATTCAGCACCTACAGCACCCCAGTTAATGTCGGCTGGATTGCGCTCTGCAGTTACACGAACAACATTTCCGTTAACAACCAGTGCACCGTCTTTTACTTCAACAGTTCCGTCAAAACGACCGTGAGTTGAATCGTATTTCAACATGTAAGCCATGTATTCAACATCAATAAGGTCGTTAATAGCTACAACTTGTACTGTTCCTTTGGCAACTGCCTGGCGGAAAACAAAACGTCCGATTCTACCGAATCCGTTAATACCTATTTTAATCATAGTTGAGAAAGTTTTAATTTATTTAAAAGAAAATTATTGTAATTATTTCGCTTTCAGGTTTTAACTGCCTGTTTTAAAAAGCCACACAAAGTAAATACATTTTATTCATTGAGTCAAGTGCTGTTTTTTTTTTCGTCCGAACCTTAATATTTACTTAAAGTGTTTAGAATGCGGTGGATTGATTTTTTAGGACAAATGTGTTGTGTGCGTCTGAATATGCCATTCTCGCGGGCTTAAAAAAAGCTTAAGTGTCGATAATTCAACATAATAAGCAAAAATATTGATGATGAGAAAATGCGTCAGAAAAATTGAGGGGCCGCTTAATTTATGTTTCCTGTTGATATTACGGATCAGTTAGAATTTCAGGTGGAGCAACTCATTTAATTAGCTTGCTATAATATGAAAGCCGAATCAATTAATAAGC
>NZ_CAJXYQ010000038.1 GCF_913063105.1 uncultured Draconibacterium sp.
TCAATCGTGCTATTTGGTAACTTTGAAAAAACACAAAGGTTATTTTTGACTTGATTCTTTGCTTCGTTTCTCATCTATGGAGAAATGAAGGCCTGCCCGGCGAGGGTTTAAGCTTATTAATTGATTCGGCTTTCATATTAGCAAGCTAATTAAATAAGTTGCTCCACCTGAAATTCTAACTGATCCATTTTTTTAAGCTACTATTAAACCTAAAGAAGAAAAGTATACCGGCTGTACCTAATCCTACCAGGTAGCCCATCCATATACCTTTGGGGCCAAATCCGAATTTAAATGCAAAAATATAACTTACCGGTATGCCTATTAGTAAATAGGCAATAAAAGCGATTAGCATCGGTTTGGTAACATCGGCCATTCCTCTTAACGAGCTTTGCATTACCACCTGTAAACCATCAAAAAGCTGAAAGATTGCAGCAATTACCAACAATCCTGCGGCCACATTAATCACCTCTCTATCACTTGTAAACAAATAAGGAAGTAAATTACGTCCAACAATAAATAGTATGGCAGCAACACTCATAAATAGAAGAACCAGGTGTGTTGATGCAAAAACAGCCTTTTTTAACGACTCAAAATCCCGTTCTCCCATTTGATGGCTAACACGTATTGTATTTGCCTGCGCTACTCCGAGGGAAATCATATAAGTAAACGTAGCCAGTCCGAGTGCAATCTGATGAGCTGCCAATGGTGTTTCGCCCAACCATCCCATCATTACAGCACCAATACCAAAAGCAGCAACCTCAACAATTAATTGAAAACCTATTGGAATACCAATATTCAATAAGGGCTTAATGTATTTTTTAAGCAAAGCCTGGTGGTGTGCTAACACAAAATAACGCCTAAAACGTGAATTTCGAAGAATAAAAAAGGCAAATAAAACCGGCATACAAATGCGTGAAGCCAGGGTTCCTAATCCAGCTCCCAGTAGCCCAAGTTCCGGCATTCCCAGTTTTCCAAAAATAAATACATAGTTCACCAATATATTTACCACATTTGCTGTAAGGGTGATTTGCATGGCCAATTTTGTGTTTCCAATACCTTCAAAAAACTGCTTTAAGGTAAAAAACAGCATAAATGGCAGGTACGAGCAACATAGCAACAAATAATAAGGGCGGGCAAGTTTTAACACATTATCAGTTTGCCCCATAAACGGCAACATAAAATAAATTGAAAACATCAGCATTGATAAAACTATTGCCATGATGGTATGTGCAAAAACACCATTTTTTAACCATACAATAGCTTTTCGAAGTTCATTCTGTCCAAAAGCCTTTCCTACCAATGGCGTAAGGCCCATGGTTACCCCCATTCCAAAAACCATCCCAATCATAAATACGCTATTGGCAAACGATGCTGCAGCCAACTCGCTTGTTCCCACATGCCCCACCATCATATTATCAACCAGTGAAACAGTTACTTGCCCAATTTGCGACAATACAATTGGAAGTGCCAGAGCCAGGTTGCGTTTATAAAAAGGTAAATAGTCTTGAATTTTCACGCGTCAAAGATAATTTTTATTTGGGTGTAAAATCAGATTATCTATTAACCGCGAAAATTGTCTGACAAGAAAAGGACATTTGTTTTTTGAAAAACGTATGAGATAAAATAAGTACCTACAGCGAGAACCAGTAGCTAAACTTGAGCATAAATGCGTTTTCTGCACTAATTTTACGAATGTCTTTCAAACTGTTTCCCAACGACGAATTATAGGCATCAACGTAATTACTGCGGTTATGGCTCCATACCAGGTACAATGTTGATCCGGTTTTATATTCCCAACGTGCCACAAAATTTGATCGAAACTCCTGAAATTCGAAGTCAAAATCGTAGTACGAAAAATCGTGATAAACATTGCCGGCATCATCTTTTAAAAGATTATCCTGAACGGTAAGAAAATCATAGCGTTTGGCGAGGTCTTTCGCTTTCGAATCTTTTACACGGCGGTAATCGAGGTATTTTCCCGACGAAACATACGGGCTGCCATAATATTGCAGCGACAATTCAGGTGTAATAAAAAATTCGGCCCTAAAAGTGGTATAAAATGTTTGTCGATCGAGGTTACCCACCACATATTCGTAGTTATCGTTAACCATCGTCCGTCTTACATACTGGCTGTTGTCTTGCTCGTTAATGTAAGTAGAGCTGGAAGAAAGCATAAAGCGTGTACTAATGCGCCAATCTAAATAAAAGGTATATGAATTTTCAAAAGTAATATCATCTGCATATCGGGTAAAATCGGAGCGTAATCCTACAAAAAAGTCGCGTTGCGAGTTGGTTTGTAAAGCTGCCGAAAATTTGTTTCGGTTATCCATGCGTAACGATGGGCCACCTCGCAGTGCACGGGTATCAATCTCATTAAATACTTTATAAGCTACCAGGTCGAATTTCCAGTAATTTTTAAAACGTAAGCGTAGGTAGGTTGTTAAATTATCGCGCAGGTTTTCGCCACCATAGCTCCAGTTATGGCCTTGCGATAAGTGAAGCGAATAGTTTAACAAAATGCCTTTGGGTTTATTTACACGATACTGCAGGTCGAAATCCTGATTAATGTAGTCGGCCTGGCGCAAGTAGCCAACATCGTTCAAATCTACACCTGGTGAGCGCCATTCCAATTCGCCTGTAACACGCAATTTTCCGCTACGCTTTCCTCCGGCGAACTCTCCACCCCAGCCACTCAGACTGGTTTTAGTATCATCATAGGTTAAATGATCCGCATCTTCGCGTTGGAAATAATGCCGGGAGTTTCGTTGCAAGCGCGCAATCGATTCTTCGGAACCACTAATCCTCGAACCAAAGCTTTTGGCAGCAATGTAGTACTTTCGGTTTTTCCAGTTATGCTCAAAGTCAAGACCTCCAACCATTGAATTATCGGTCAAAAATTCCAGGTTTTCATCTTTAATATTTCTTACGGTAGAGGTAAAAATTCCACCAAGCACAGTGCTTCCTTCATTAAAATCCTGCTTTAAGCGGACTATTGAAAAATTTGTAAACGGCTCAACAGCTTCTTTTATACTCTCATCGGCCGATTTTACAGTTGCTGTTTCGCGTGCGGTCATGCTGTTTACCAATCCCATCGAAAAGCCTTTTTTATTTTTTCCGGTAAGTTTCAGTGCATTTATAATCGCTGTATTGTCGGGCATTTCCAATCTTTCACCATTCTCCTCATCATAATCAGGTTCGTAGCTCGGTGCATGTCCTATTCGTCTGGAATAAAACAACATATCACTTCCCGAATTGTATTCCAATATGCTGTTTCCTTCCAAAAAAAACGGCCGTTTTTCGTCGTAAAATGTTTCGTACGATGTAAGATTTAATTCAGAAGGATCGGCTTCAACCTGCCCAAAATCAGGATTAAAGGTATAGTCGAGGGTAAAATTTGAAGTAACACCAATTTTTCCATCAAGTCCAAAACCAAAATTATTGTTATCGTTCGACTCCGGAATATATTTAGCACTGGCATACGGCATTACCTCGAAATTACGTTTGTACGGAATATCTTTTATACCTCGTAACTCGCCAAAAATATAAACCATGGCAGGCGCATCAATAGGAATCAGTTTCCACTGGCTTTCTTCGCTCAGTCGGTAAATGTATCGCCAAATGTGCATTCCCCAAATGTGTTCTTCGCTATTTGCAAAACGAATTTGCGTAAACGGAATCCGCATTTCGGCATACCAGGCCGAGTCTCCAACAGATGTTTTACCATCCCAAACGGCATTCCAGTTAAAATCCCAGCCGTATTCCCCCATGTGCATTAAGTCAACCTTCTGTCCGGCCGAGGTGAGATTAAATTCAAAAGCAGTTTGTTTATCGTTGTATGAATCAATGGCCACACCAGCTATATCGCCAACTGTATAATCGTCGCGAGGCCCTAAATTAACACTCATTTTTTCGGGTTCATTGTCAAAAGCCTTAATAGCAAAATAGAGGTATTTATTATCGTATAAAATCTTTATTTCTGTTTCTTGCGAAGGCGCATGTGCCTGACGTGGTTGTTGCTGAATAAAACCACCATCCCATTTCCCAACTGATTGCCAACATTCGTCATCAAGCTTACCGTCGATTTTTGGAACCAACGACGTACGTGTAGCATAATATACTCTTTTAATACTGGCATAATGATTTACCAACGAGTCATCAGAGAGGGTATATTTAAGATCCTGAGCCCTTAATAAAGACACAGAAAACAAGCATAAAAGAAGTGTTAGAGTGTATTTTGATTGCATGGTCGGTTTTATATTAGCAGCAAAAATAAGTAATAATAAAGAAGAAAAAAATAGTTATCATAAAAAATATAATTTTAGAACCATTGTTTTTGTAATTCAAATTTCACTAATCTTTTATCCTTTCAAATAGCTTCTTTTTACATTTATTAACAAAATAGCGGTATTAACGTATTGAACAACAAGTAACTTCAATGCCAAATCAGGCAGAGCTAAACAATTTTTCAAAAACAGAGTTATTATTTGCAGCAATTGAGATGATTTAAAATTATTGATTTCAAATTTGTATGAACAAAATCAAAAAGATTCTAATCGCAAACCGAGGCGAAATTGCAATTCGTGTGATGCGAACCTGCAGGGAACTGGACATTGAAACCGTTGCCATTTACTCGGAAGCCGACAGAACATCACTTCATGTTCGCTATTCACATGAAGCCTATTATGTTGGAAAAGCTCCTTCGAGCGAGAGCTACTTAAACGTTGATAAAATAATAGAAATTGCCAAAGAAAGTGGCGCAGATGCCATACATCCCGGCTATGGTTTTCTCTCCGAAAATGCAGAATTTGCACGTCGTTGTACCAACGAAGGTATTATTTTTATTGGTCCTTCGCCTGAAGTTATTATCCAAATGGGCGATAAAATACAGGCTCGGGATGCAATGACAAAAGCTGGAATACCAGTAGTTCCGGGTACCGATGGCGAAATAAAAACAGAAGATGAAGCTCTTGAGGTAATCAAAAGCATTGGGCTTCCGGTAATGATTAAAGCATCAGCAGGTGGCGGAGGAAAAGGCATGCGCCTCGTTAAAAACGAATCGGAAGTTGTTTCGGCAGTGCGTGCAGCGCGTTCAGAAGCTAAAGCCGCTTTTGGTGATGATGCTGTTTACATCGAAAAATACATTACTTCGCCACATCATATCGAGTTTCAAATTTTAGCCGATCAGCACGGAAATACTGTGCACCTGTTTGAACGCGAATGTTCTGTGCAGCGACGTCACCAGAAAATGATTGAAGAAACACCGTCTCCACTGATGACACAGGAACTGCGCGACGAAATGGGCAAAGCGGCCGTAGAAGCTGCCAAAGCTGTTAATTACGTAGGGGCAGGTACCATTGAATTTTTGGTTGACAACGACCTAAATTATTATTTTCTGGAAATGAACACGCGCCTACAGGTTGAGCACCCAATTACAGAGCGAGTTACCGGAATTGATTTGGTCAAACAACAAATTTATGTTGCAGAAGGCCGTAAACTCGAATTTGGCCAAAGCGATTTAAAACAAAAGGGGCATGCCATTGAGTGCAGGGTTTATGCGGAAGATCCGGATAATAATTTTATGCCCAGTGCCGGCAAGGTTCATAAAATTTCGGCACCACTGGGTTTGGGGGTTCGTACCGACGGCTACGTTTACGAAGGCTACGAAATACCTATTTATTACGACCCAATGATCTCTAAATTAATTGTTTGGGGAAAAACCCGCGACGAAGCCATCGCCCGAATGCGCAGAGCTTTGTACGAATACAAAATAACCGGTGTAAAAACCTCAATAAAAATGCTCGAACGCGTAATGAACAACAAAAATTTTATTTCAGGAAATTACGACACACATTTTATTGAAAAAAATCAGGAACAATTACTATCGAAAGCAACAAAAGACAACCCTGAAGACATGGTTATTATTGCTGCTTTTATTGATTACCTTGATAAATTAGGAAGTACTGAAGAAGTACATAAAGAATTTGTTCCGGCACAAAGTCGCTGGAAAAAAATCCCATACGTAAATCATTTTTAAACTATAAATATGGCTGTTGAAATTAAAATTGGCGATAGACTGGCATGGGTCAATTTGCTAAAACAAGATGGAAACATTTTGGAAATAGAAGTAGACGGAAAAGTCTACAATGTTGACCTTATGCACACAGCTGACGGAACTTTTTCAATACTTGAAAGCGGGCATTCGTACAATATTGAACTGGTACCTGAAGCAACTCCGAAAAAATACACCGCCTACACCCTTTACGATAATTTCGAGGTGGAAGTGATTGATGCAGAAGCAAGATATTTACAAAACAGAAATGCGAACGGAGTTGGACAGGGAGACAGCAAAATCTCTTCGCCCATGCCCGGGAAGGTTGTTAACATTTTGGTTAAAGAAGGTGATTCGGTTAAAGAAGGTGATACGGTTATTATTATTTCTGCCATGAAAATGGAAAGCGAATACAAAGCTCCCAAAGACGGAACAGTAAAAAAAGTAAATGTAAAAAACCAGGACACCATTGACAGCAACCAGGTTTTGATTGAATTGGATTAAAAGAAAAAAAAATGGATTTAAAAGCAAAATACAAACAGCTTGAAGATTTTAATGCTCAGGCAGAACAGGGTGGAGGCCAGGAACGAATTGAAAAACAACATGCGGCAGGAAAAAAAACAGCCCGCGAACGTATTCTTCAACTACTCGATCCGGGAACCTTTACAGAAATTGACAAATTAATGACCCACCGCAATTACGATTTTGGTATGGAAGCCAAAAAAGTGCTGGGCGATGGCTTAATCTCGGGTTATGGAAAAGTAAACGGACGACTGGTTTATGTTTTTGCCCAGGATTTCACTGTATTCGGCGGTTCGCTAAGCCGTGCCAATGCCGATAAAATTGTAAAAATTCAGGAACTCGCATTAAAAATGGGTGCTCCGGTAGTTGGTCTTAACGATTCGGGAGGTGCCCGTATACAAGAAGGTGTTGAGAGTCTTGCCGGTTATGCCGACATCTTTTATAACAATGTGGTATCATCAGGCGTTATTCCGCAAATTTCGGCAATACTTGGCCCTTGTGCCGGCGGAGCAGTGTACTCTCCTGCCCTTACCGACTTTATTTTTATGGTGAACGAAAAAAGCCACATGTTTGTAACCGGCCCCGAAGTTATTAAAACAGTAACCCACGAAGATGTATCAAAAGAGGAACTGGGAGGTGCCCACACCCACAGCTCGAAAAGTGGTGTTGCTCATTTTACCGGAAACGACGAAGACCAAACACTTATGATGGTGCGCGAACTATTAAGTTTTCTTCCATCAAACAACCTGGAAGATCCTCCGGTAAAACCAACCATAGATCCATCAGACCGAATTATTGAGGAATTGCAGGAAATTGTACCGGCCGACCCCAATAAACCTTACGACATGCACGATATCATCCAGAATGTGATAGACAACAAACATTTTCTGGAAGTGCAACCGCAATATGCACAAAACATAATTGTTGGTTTTGCCCGTTTTGCAGGACGCCCCGTGGGAATTGTGGCCAACCAACCGGCTCACCTTGCCGGAGTGCTCGATATTAATTCATCGGTTAAAGCTGCACGCTTTGTGCGCTTTTGCGATGCTTTTAACCTGCCGCTGGTAACTTTTGTTGACGTACCCGGCTTTTTACCCGGTACCGGACAAGAATTTGGTGGTATAATTAAACACGGTGCAAAATTATTGTATGCCTTCTCGGAAGCTACCGTACCAAAAGTTACCGTAATTACCCGCAAGGCCTATGGTGGTGCCTACGATGTTATGTCGAGTAAGCACATTGGTGGCGACGTAAACCTGGCTTACCCAACTGCCGAAATTGCGGTTATGGGCCCCGAAGGTGCTATAAATATAATCCATCGCGAAAAAATGACCGATGAAGAGAAAGCGGCCAAAGTACAGGATTACCGCGATAAATTTGCCAATCCGTATAAAGCTGCTTCGCTGGGGTATATCGATGAAATTATTCACCCGCGTGAAACCCGAAGGAAAGTAATCGATGCTTTGGATATGACTTCAAATAAACGCAAGTCGAATCCGCCAAAAAAACATGGGAATATACCGCTTTAAGAAAGAAAGTAGTAAGATTGTCATATCGAACGTTGTGAGAAATCTGTTGCATTAACAGCTTACACAAACAGATTTCTTTCTTCGTTCGAAATGACAGCAAAACCGAAACTCCCTTAACAATTCAATTATATTCTCGAAAAAACCCCAAACTGTTTGATAAATAACAATTTATTTCTATTTTTGCGCGTCCAAAATTTTGGATATTATATTTAATAATTTAAAAATTAGATGATTATGTTGAATCAGTACGAAACCGTTTTCATTTGTACTCCCGTTTTATCTG
>NZ_CAJXYQ010000039.1 GCF_913063105.1 uncultured Draconibacterium sp.
CCTTTACGGGGACGTGCGTTGTTTTTTGTGCTCTGCCCGCGTACCGGTAAACCGATACGGTGACGGATACCACGGTAACAACCAATATCCATTAATCGCTTAATGTTCATTTGTACTTCAGAACGCAATTCACCTTCTACTTTGAAGTTATCGCCGATAACTCCACGAATAGCGGCCAACTGTTCGTCGTTCCAATCCTGTACTTTCAGGTTTCTGTCTACACCTGCTTCATCCAGGATAGTTATTGCCCTGCTGCGGCCAATACCATAAATATAGGTAAGAGCAACCTCACCTCTTTTATTACTTGGAATATCAACACCTACAATACGTGCCATAAAATTCTTCTTTTTAAAAGATTAATTACCCTTGACGTTGTTTAAACTTAGGGTTCTTTTTATTAATCACATACAAACGTCCTTTTCTGCGTATAATTTTGCAGTCTTCGCTACGTTTTTTTACTGAAACACGAGTTTTCATCTTATTATTTTTTTAATTTTTTGTATCGATGCCCGACTTAGGCCGGGACTCGTTTCCTATACAATCTTTAGTTTTTGTACCTAAATGTAATTCTACCTTTAGTTAAATCGTAAGGAGACATTTCGACTTTTACCTTATCCCCTGGCAAAATTTTAATATAATGCATTCTCATTTTCCCGGAAATGTGTCCTGTAATTACATGACCATTTTCCAGTTCAACCCGAAACATTGCGTTTGATAATGCTTCTATAATTGTTCCATCTTGTTCTATGGATGGTTGTTTTGCCATAAAAAACTACTTTTAATTTTTTTTGAATAAGTTTAACTACTAAATAAATCTCTCTACAATTTGTTTTACATTCCTCCAATACCCGGACGTCCTTTAATTCGGCCTGATTGCATCAAACCATCATAATGGCGCATCAACAAGTGACTTTCAATTTGCTGTAAGGTATCTAACACTACACCAACAAGAATAAGCAGCGATGTACCACCGTAAAACAGGGCAAACGACTGGCTAATTCCCATCATCATGGCAAATGCCGGCATTATTGTTACTAAACCAAGAAAAATTGATCCTGGTAAAGTTATGCGCGACATTACAGTATCCAAAAACTCAACCGTTTTCTTACCGGGTTTAACCCCCGGAATAAAACCGCCGTTTTTCTTCATGTCTTCTGCCATTTGTGTTGGGTTAATAGTAATAGCGGTGTAAAAATACGTAAAAGCTACCACTAATAAAAATTGTGTTAAATTATACCAAAAACCTGTGATGTTTGATAGAGCAGCCGCAACACCACGCAAATTTTCAGAATTAGCAACACCAACAATTGTAATAGGCACCATCATAATTGCCTGAGCAAAAATAATAGGCATTACACCTGCGGCATTCACTTTAAGAGGGATGTACTGACGTACTCCGCCGTATTGCTTGTTACCTACAATTCGTTTAGCGTACTGTACCGGAATCCTACGGGTTCCCTGTACCAGGGCAATTGATGCCATAAATACGATAAACAAGATAACAAACTCTACCAGGAACATTACTAAACCTCCACCCTGTTGGTTAATTCGGTTACCAAATTCTTGTACAACCGACATGGGTAAACGGGCAATAATACCAATCATAATGATTAAGGAGATACCATTACCAATACCTTTATCGGTAATACGTTCACCTAACCATAAAACAAACATCGAACCGGCAGTTAAAATCACAATGGATGGAGCATTAAACCATATTCCACTCAGTGCGAATGCCGAATCGGGCAGTTGGTAATGAAGATTGGTAAGATATGCCGATGCCTGCGGAATCAGAATTAGCACAGTTAAATACCGTGTAATCTGGTTAATTTTCCTTCTTCCTGACTCTCCCTCTTTCTGCAACCTCTGGAAATAGGGAACTGCGATACCCATTAACTGGATAACAATTGAGGCAGAAATATACGGCATGATTCCTAAAGCAAAGATAGAAGCCTGTGCAAAGGCACCACCCGAAAACATGTTAATCAATCCCAGCAAACCATCTGATGTTTGATTTTGCAGGTTTTGTAACTGTGCCGGATCGATTCCCGGAAGCGAAACAAACGAGCCTAACCTGTAAATTAACAGGAAAAACAGTGTTGTTCCAATTCTGAACCTTAGATCTTCAATCTTATAAATATTCTTTAGGGTCTCTATAAATCGTTTCATTACGGTTTAAAGTATTTCAGTTGTTCCTTCTAATTTTTCTATTGCTTCTTTCGCGCTTTTTGAAAATGCGTTGGCTTTAACTTCTAGTTTTTTAGTTAAAGTACCACCGCCAAGAATTTTAATCTTGTCGTTTTTCGACGCGATACCTGCGCTAACCAAGGACTCTTTGTCAATTACCGTCAGGTTCTTTTTTGTAGCCAGGTTTTCAAGAACATCAAGGTTGATTGCTTTGTATTCAACACGATTAATGTTTTTAAATCCCATTTTAGGAACTACACGTTGCAAAGGCATCTGACCGCCTTCGAAACCAATTTTCCTGGAGTAACCTGAACGCGACTTTTGGCCTTTATGACCACGAGTTGATGTACCGCCACGGCCTGAGCCCTGACCACGACCAATTCGTTTTGTTGTTTTAGTCGATCCTTCTGCAGGTTGTAAGTTACTTAAATTCATCTTATTAAATATTTTAATATTCAATTGAATAAGATGGAACGGGTCTCGAGTAATCAAGACCCGTTTCATAATTTCAATGGTTTGAAATATTACTTAACTTCTTCAACACTAATTAAATGCCTCATTTTGTTAACCATACCAACAATTTGAGGAGTAGCCTCGTGAACAACAGTTTGGTTCAATTTTTTCAAACCTAACGCTTCAAGTGTTGCTTTTTGGCGTTTTGTTGAACCGATACCACTTTTTACTTGTGTAATTTTTAATTTAGCCATAACTGTGTTATCCTTTAAAAACTTTTTCCAGTGATACACCTCTGTGTTCTGCTACCATATAAGCATCCCGCAACTCGGTAAGTGCTTCCATTGTTGCCTTTACCAGGTTGTGTGGGTTGGATGAACCTTTTGATTTTGCCAGTACGTCGTGTACACCAGCGCTTTCAAGTACGGCACGCATTGCACCCCCGGCCTTTAGACCAGTACCCGATGAAGCTGGTTTTAACAAAATGTTTGCTCCTCCAAATTTTGCTGTTTGTTCGTGCGGTATTGTTCCGTTAATTACCGGAACTTTTACCAGGTTCTTTTTAGCTGCGTCAATACCTTTTGCAATTGCAGTAGTTACTTCGCTTGCTTTACCAAGGCCCCAACCTACAATTCCATCCTCGTTTCCAACAACAACAATGGCAGAGAAACTGAATGTACGTCCACCCTTTGTTACTTTGGTTACACGGTTAATGGCTACCAACCTGTCTTTTAATTCCAGGTCGCTTGTTTTTACTTTATTACT
>NZ_CAJXYQ010000040.1 GCF_913063105.1 uncultured Draconibacterium sp.
CTAAAACCGGGCGATATTGACTGGGAATACATTTTCGGAACACTTGGTGTACGCTGGATGCACACGGGTGGTATTTTCGCAGCACTTTCTGAAACAGCAGCCGAAACCGTGATTGAAGCGGTAAAAGTGGCTAAAAAATACGGTACCATCGTTTCGTACGATTTAAACTACCGCCCATCGTTATGGAAAGCCATTGGTGGCGAAAAGAAAGCACAGGAAGTAAACCGCGAGATTGCCAAATATGTGGATGTAATGATTGGCAACGAAGAAGATTTTACAGCATGCCTGGGTCTTGAAATAGAAGGCAACGAAGAGAACCTTAAAGAACTGGATTTGTCGGGCTACAAAAGCATGATAAAAACGGCCTTGAAAGAATTTCCGAATTTCCAGGTAATTGCCACAACGCTGCGTACGGTAAAAACAGCAACGGTAAACTCGTGGGGAGCCATTTGTTATTCCGAAGGCGTAATTCACGAAGCTGAGCACCGCGAAGATTTGGAGATTATGGACCGCGTAGGTGGCGGCGACAGTTTTGCATCGGGCTTAATTTATGGTTTTCTTGAATTTAACGACGGAGCAAAAGCAGTAGAATACGGTGCCGCACACGGTGCTTTGGCCATGACAACTCCGGGCGATACCACCATGGCAACACTCTCGGAAGTGGAAAAAATTATTGGTGGAGGTAGTGCGCGGGTAGACCGATAGGAAAGCTTGAAGACCGAAGTCACAAGCTCGAAGAAAAGAATCCCAACGAGATTAATCTGAATAACCCCGGGTTTTAACCCGGGGAATAAAAGAACAAATCAAAATACGGCGCAACCGGATAAGCAGATTGAAAACAAATTGTACCATGCGCCGTAATGAATGAAATGTAGCTTTGAAAAGCTGTCCTACATTGACCATTAGGAAAACATTTAACAATTAAAAACACAATAATGAATAAACTTATAGGCAAAAATGCCTTTATAACCGGCACTTCGCAGGGAATTGGGGCAGCAATATCAAAACTTTTGATTGAAGAAGGATGCAATGTTTGCATGCATTATTTCAGTTCGAACGAGGAGCCTATGCGCCTTAAAAAAATAGCTGAAGACAATGGTCAGAAGGCCATTTGTCTGCAAGCCGATTTAACCAACGAGCAAGAAGCTAAAAAGTGTATAAGTGAGGCAGTAAAGGCAATGGGAACTTTTGATGTTCTTATCAATAACTCGGGCTCGCTGGTAAAACGCAGCTTTGTTGGCGATATTGAAATGGATTACTGGCAAAAGTTGATTGACATTAACCTGACTACAATGATGTTGGTAACACGCGAAATAATCCCTCACCTTAATAGTGAGGAAGGTTCGAGCATTGTAAATGTTGCCTCGTTGGCAGGCCGTGTTGGAGGGCATCCGGGGTCGCTGGTGTATTCCATGTGTAAAGGTGCTGTGCTAACCTGGAGCCGTGCCTTAGCCAAAGAAGTTGCCCCGCAGGGAATCCGGGTAAATTCTGTTGCTCCCGGATTTATCCAGGGAACTGCTTTTCATGCAACCCATACAACCGAAGAATCTGCAAAGAAAACAATCGAAGGCATTCCGCTGCAACGCTCAGGCAATCCCGATGATGTGGCGCGTGCCGTAGCTTTCCTTGCTTCGGAGTATGATGGATTTATTACCGGCGAGACACTGGATATTAATGGCGGAGTTTATTCTGCATAGTGTTTCATTAAAAATGAATAAGCCCGTGTTTTAGTGCGGGGATAAGAAATAACAAAAGAAAACGGCGCAAACGGAAACGTAGTTTGAAAAAGAAAAGTACCATGCGCCGTAACAACGTAAAGTTGTACAAAAACGTTCTTAAATCCCGTAGGGATTAGATTTTGGTAGCCTCGGGTTTCAACCCGGGGAATAAAGATGAAGATAATATAACGGCGCATCTAAAAAGGTAAAAACGAAAGTTGCATGCGCCGTAACCAAGAAACGTTGGTAAAAAACGTTCTAAAAAAGGGGAGTAGAAAAGGCATGAAGTACCCCCTGAATTTTTGCAAAGCAAAAATTCTTGTCCCTCTTTATGGGGGGACACTCGTTACCTGGTAACGGAGGTGTTGAGAAGAAAGGTAACCTTTATTAAGAAACTTAAAGAGATGGCAAGATTTTCAAGAATAGAAGTAGCACAAACAATGAAAGCAAGCGGTATGGTGCCGGTGTTTTATCATCAGGATATTGAAGTATGCAAAGCAGTGGTAAAAGCCTGTTACGATGGTGGCGTTCGGTTATTCGAATTTACCAACCGTGGCGATTTTGCTACACTTGTATTTGCAGAACTCAACAAATGGACCATCGAAAACTGCCCCGAAATGATTATGGGTGTTGGCTCGATTGTTGACGAAGCCACAGCAGCCATGTACATTGCTTTGGGAACCAACTTTGTGGTAGCTCCATTAATTGATGAGGCAACGGCAAAAGTGTGTAACAAGCGCAAAATTGCGTGGAGTCCGGGTTGTGGTTCGGTAACCGAAATAGGCAAAGCACACGAATTGGGAGCTGAGGTAGTAAAAATATTCCCGGGCTCGCAAGTGGGCGGACCAAGCTTTGT
>NZ_CAJXYQ010000041.1 GCF_913063105.1 uncultured Draconibacterium sp.
ATAGGCAAAGCACACGAATTGGGAGCTGAGGTAGTAAAAATATTCCCGGGCTCGCAAGTGGGCGGACCAAGCTTTGTTAAAGCCGTTAAAGGCCCAATGCCTTACGCCAGTATAATGCCAACAGGAGGTGTTTCGCCAACCGAAGATAACCTGAAACAATGGTTTAATGCAGGAGTAACCTGTGTCGGCATGGGAAGCCAATTGTTTCCGAAAGAGGTTTTGGCCGAGAAAAATTACCAGTACATTACCGATAAATGTGCCGAAGCATTGGCAATAATCGAAAAATTAAAATAGTATAAATACTAAATCAATAATTTATGACTGAAATTAAAAAACCGCAAGGGAATCACAGGTACAAAATATTGGCCATGTTGGTTTATGCCACCACGATTAACTACTTTGACAGAAGTATTATCGGTGTAATGGCACCTACCCTGGAAAATCTATTCAATTGGACGAACACGGATTACGCAAACATCATGATTGCCTTTAAAGTTGCATATGCTCTTGGTATGCTTACAATGGGAGGTATAATAGATAAGCTCGGGACTAAAAAAGGATACATGCTTGCCATTGGTATCTGGAGTATTTTTGGAATGCTACATGCATTGGTAGTTCAGGAGATTAATGTGTTTAATATAACAGTAACCAGTGTTGGTTTATTCGCAATAGCCCGATTTGGTTTAGGTTTTGGAGAATCAGGACACTTCCCGGCAGCACAAAAAACAGTAGCAGAATGGTTTCCGAAAAAAGAAAGGGCATTCGCTACAGGCTTGTTTAACGCTGCAACTAGCGTTGGTGCAATAGCGGCTCCTTTTGTGGTTGGATGGATTGTTACAGAAGTTACCGAACCTGGATGGGTAAAAGGAACAGGTTGGCAAATTCCATTCTTAATTACGGGTGCTTTAAGTACGGTTTGGGTTATATTATGGCTTAAAGTATATCGAAAACCTGAAGATTCGAAGGTATTATCAAAAGAAGAATTTGACTATATACACAGCGATTCTGAACCAGAGTCGGAAGAAAAAATTGCCTGGGCAAGAGTGTTACCGAAACGTCAGACTTGGGCATTTGCAACGGCAAAAATTACAGACGCGGTATGGTGGTTCTATCTCTTTTGGGGAGCCAAGTACTTAAATGCAACCTTTGGAATAAGTCTTAAGGATATTGGAATTCCGTTCTTAATTATGTACTTGCTTGCCGACGGTGGAAGTATTGGTGGCGGATGGATTTCCGGATATTTTATGAGCAAAGGCTGGACGCTTAACAAAGCGCGTAAGATGACACTGTTAATATGTGCAATTATTGTTCTTCCTGTATGTTATGTGGCATTTACCCAAAATCAGTGGGTAGCCATTGTTCTTATTGGTATTGCTGCTGCGGGGCACCAAGCCTGGTCTGCAAATATCTTTACATTGGTTTCGGATGTGTTCCCTAAAAAAGCTGTTGCTTCAGTAACAGGTATTGGTGGAATGGTTGGCGCTGTAGCGGGTATCGTTAGTGATAAAGCTTTAGGTGAAATCCTTGACTCTGCAGGAAGTACAGGTTACTTTTGGGCTTTCTTAATTGCAGGGTCGTGTTACTTACTTATACTTGGTATTGTACATTTAATGATGCCTAAAATGACTCCGTTAGATGAAAACTTGAATTTAGTAAAATCTTAGATAGTTAGTTAGTAGTTCAAAAGGGGCCGTTCGAATTCATTTGAATGGCTCTTTTTTTATACTAATGAAAATAAAGAAATGAGATTGTTTGTTTTTGACCTCGATTTTACGATTTGGGATGCAGGTGGAACCTGGTGCGACGCAACAAACCCTCCATATTTTTGGGAAAATGGTGCCCTGCTCGACCAATCAGGCAGCGAGATGCAGCTTTATCCCGAAGTAATTGGTATTTTTGATGAATTGCAAAAGAACGACAAGAAAATAGCTGCAGCATCAAGAACTTTCGAACCAGGCTGGGCCCAAGACCTCCTTCATCTTTTTGATATTAATAAATATTTCGACTTAAAAGAAATTTACCCGGGCACTAAGGTTGCTCACTTCAAAAAGATTCAAAATCATTTTAAGCTTCCTTATACCGAAATGGTATTTTTCGATGATGAATACCGCAACATCCATGAGGTTTCAAAGTTAGGTGTTAAAGCTGTTTTGGTTGAAAACGGATTACGAAAAGCGCAGGTATTACCCTATTTGAAATAGGGTGATCAGAAAACAGCTCCTATCTTATCAGAATTTTAAACAGTTATAAATCAGTTTATTCTTGTGTTGTTTCAGCAGAAAATAGTATGCACTGTTTTTGTTCGTGGCTATATTTGTACTATACAAACCCGATAGTTAGTTAAGGTAGTTTTAAATAGATTTGGTTAGTTTAGTTAGAGTTAGCAATTTTCAAGAATTCAATTAAGTTGTGTATTAAAAGAGTAGAATCCCGGATTGGACGCCCGGGATTTTTTTATGGGATCAATCAACAAAATCACTTCAGGAATTACGGATCACATTAAAAATCCGGTGGACTTTGTTCTTTTGCTAATATATTAATATCGCTTGCTAGCCCCTTCCGGGGGA